>NZ_JAVJSE010000016.1:0-109015 GCF_040219615.1 Thalassobaculum sp. | reverse complement strand
CTCCGGGATGACGACAGGGGGGTGGGATCTCGCGGTGAAATCGGCCGAATTCCGCCAAACTTCCGTCATTCCGGAGGGGACGCGTGAGCGTCCGGCTCCGGAACCCACCAGCCGCCGAGAAATGTGTGAACACCGTAGACGCAGCGACGGGCTGCTCAGATCACCTCGCGGAACAGCTCCTTCGCGGCGTCCAGGGTCAGCTCGACCGGGTTGCCGCCGGCCGTCGGGTCGACGATCGCCATGGCGGCCAGCTCGTCGATCCGGTTGTCGCCGACCCCGAGCTCGCGCAGCTTCTCCGGGATGTTCATCTCGGACCGCAGCCCGAGCGCCAGGTCGTAGAACGCGCCGAAGCTGCTGCCGACCCCGAGATAGGACGCCGCCGCCGCCAGCCGGGCCTCGACCGCCGGGCGGTTGAAGCGCAGCACCGCCGGCATCACCACGGCGTTGGTGGTGCCGTGATGGGTGTTGTAGACCGCACCGACCGGGTGCGAGAGGGCGTGGATCGCGCCCAGGCCCTTCTGGAAGGCGACCGCCCCCATCGCGGCGGCGCTCATCATGTGGGCGCGGGCCTCCAGGTCGCCGCCGTCGGCATAGGCGCGCGGCAGGTAGGCGGCGACCAGCCGCAGGCCCTCGAGCGCGATGCCCTGGCTCATCGGGTGATAGAACGGGCTGCAATAGGCCTCCAGGCAGTGCGCGAAGGCGTCCAGACCGGTGCCGGCGGTGATCGCCTTCGGCATGCCGACCGTCAGCTCGGGATCGCAGATCACCACCGAGGGCAGGATCTTCGGGTGGAAGATCACCTTCTTCACATGGCTCTCTGAGTTGGTCAGCACGCCGGCGCGGCCGACCTCGGAGCCGGTGCCGGCGGTGGTCGGCACCGCCACGTTCGGTGCGATCTTCGAAGCGTCGGCCCGGGTCCACCAGTCGCCGATGTCCTCGAAGTCCCAGACCGGCCGGGTCTGGCCCGCCTGGAACGCCACCAGCTTGCCGAGGTCGAGGCCGGAGCCGCCGCCGAACGCGATCACCCCGTCATGGCCGCCGGCCTTGAAGGCGGCGACGCCGGCCGCGAGGTTGACGTCGGTCGGGTTCGGGTCGACTTGCGAGAACATCGCCCGGCCGAGGCCGGCGGCGTCCAGGATGTCAAGGGTGGCGGCGGTGATCGGCAACCCGGCGAGGCCGCGGTCGGTCACCAGCAGCGGCCGCCGGATCCCGGCGGCGGCGCAGGCCTGCGGCAGTTCCTTGATCCGGCCGGCCCCGAAGCGGATGGCGGTCGGATAGCTCCAGTTGGCGGTCGGGGACGACATGCGCGTCAGGCCTTCTTCAGATGGTAGGACTTGGGACGGGTGAGGTTCTGGAAGCCGATCGGCGACAGCGCGCCGCCGCGGCCGGTGTCCTTGCAGCCGGTCCAGCACAGGCCGGGGTCCAGGTAGTCGGCGCGGTTCATGAACACGGTGCCGGTCTCGATGCGGGCACCGAGCGCCGCCGCGCGGCCCGGGTCACGGGTCCACAGCGAGGCAGTCAGGCCGAACTGGCTGTCGTTCATCAGCCGGACGGCCTCGTCGTCGCCGGACACCCTCATGATGCCGACCACCGGGGCGAAGGTCTCGTCGCGCATCACCCGCATGTCGTGGGTCACGTCGACCAGGATCTGCGGCATCAGGTAGGTGCCGCCGTCGTCCTGCGGGAACAGCTGCCGGCCGATCAGCGGCCTCGCCCCGGCGGCGACCGCCTCGGACACCTGGGCGCGGGCCTCGTCGGCGAAGCGCTTGTTGGCCATCGGGCCGAGGGTGGTCTCCGGGTCCAGCGGATTGCCGAGCCGGTAGCCCTCGACGATCGCCACCGACTTGGCGACGAAGTCGTCGTACAGGCGGTCGACCACGTAGATCCGCTCGATCCCGCAGCAGCACTGGCCGGAGTTGAACATGGCGCCGTCGATCAGGGTGTCGGCCGCCGCCGCCACGTCGGCGTCGTCCATGACGTAGCCCGGGTCCTTGCCGCCGAGCTCGAGCCCCAGCCCGGTGAAGGTGCCGGCGGCCGCCCGCTCGATCGCCCGGCCGCCGCCGACCGAGCCGGTGAAGTTCACGAAGTCGAAGGCCCGGCCGGCGATCAGCGCCTCGGTGGTGGCGTGGTCGAGGAACAGGTTGACGAACAGCCCTTTCGGCAGCCCAGCCTCCTCGAAGGCGCGGACCATGCGCTCGCCGACCAGCAGGGTCTGCGATGCGTGCTTCAGCGCCACCGCGTTGCCGGCGATCAGCGCCGGCGCCACGGTGTTGATGGCGGTCATGTAGGGGTAGTTCCAGGGCGCCACCACGAACACCACGCCGTGGGGCTCGCGCAGGATGCGGCGCTCGAAGCGATCGGAGTCCTCGACCACGATCGGTGCCAGCGCCGTCCCGGCGATATCGGCCATGTAGGAGGCGCGCTCGTTCACGCCGCGGAACTCGCCGCCGTAGCGCACCGGGCGACCCATCATGCGGGCCAGCTCGGGCACCACCTCGTCGTTCATGGCGCCGAGCCGCTCGACCCCGGCGCGCACCAGGGCGACGCGCTCGGCCAGTGGCCGGGCCGCCCACTCCTTCTGCAGGCGGCGGGCGCCGTCGACGGCGGCGCGGGCGGCCTCGGCCGGCATCGCCGGGCGCTCGGCGAACACCGAGCCGTCGATCGGCGAAATGCAGCGGATCATCGTGCTCATGCCATCGTCCTCCCTCGGGCTCAGGCCCGTTCGAACCCGCGCGCGACTTCCCAGTCGGTGACCCGGCGGTCGTATTCCGACTGCTCCCAGCTGGCCGCGTGCAGGTAGTGGTCGACCACGTCGCCGCCGAACGCGGCCCGCATGGTCTCCGAGCCGTCCAGCGCGGCGATCGCCTCGCGCAGGGTGGTCGGCACCTCGGGCACGCCGGTGCCGCCATAGGCGTCGCCGACGAAGGCCGGCTCCAGCGCCCGCCTGTTCTCGATACCGTCGAGGCCGGCCGCCAGCATCGCCGCCATCGCCAGGTAGGGGTTCAGGTCGGCGCCGCCGATCCGGCACTCGACCCGCACGCCCTTGCCGCCGGCCCCGCACACCCGGAACCCGGCGGTGCGGTTGTCCAGCGACCACACCGCCTTGGTCGGCGCGAAGGTGCCCTTCACGAAGCGCTTGTAGGAGTTGATGTAGGGCGCCAGGAACAGGGTGATGTCGCGGGCGTTGTGCAGCAGCCCGGCCATGTAGTGCCGCATGGTCTCGGACATGCCGTGCTCGGCGGCCGGGTCGTGGAACAGCGGCTTTCCGTCCAGGCTCCACAGCGACTGGTGGACGTGCGAGGAGTTGCCGGCGGCGGCGTAGTTCCACTTCGCCATGAAGCTGATCGATCGGCCCTTGGCCCAGGCGATCTCCTTGCAGGCGTTCTTGGTGATGGCGTGGCGGTCGGCCATGGTCAGGGCGTCGGCGTAGCGCACGTTGATCTCGCACTGCCCGGCGTCGGCCTCGCCCTTGGAGTTCTCGACCGGGATGTCGGCGCCCTGCAGGCCCTTGCGGATCGCCCGCATCACGTCCTCCTCCTTGGTGGTCTGGAGGATGTGGTAGTCGGCGTTGTAGTGGCTGAAGGTCGCGAGGTTCCGGTAGCCGGCGGCGTGCGCCTCGGCGTAGCTGTCACGGAACAGGAAGAACTCCAGCTCCGAGGCCATCATGGCCTTCATGCCCATGGCCTCGAGCCGGGCGATCTGCTTCCTGAGGATCGCGCGCGGGGCGTGCGGCACCTCGGCGTGGCCGTGGTGGTCGAGCACGTCGCACAGCACCAGGGCGGTGCCCTCCAGCCACGGGATCCGGCGCAGGGTCGAGAGGTCGGGGCGCATGGTGTAGTCGCCGTAGCCGGCCTCCCAGCTGGTCGACTTGTAGCCCTCGACCGTGGTCATCTCCAGGTCGGTCGCCAGCAGGTAGTTGCAGGAATGCACCTCGGCCCAGGCGCTGTCGACGAAGTACTCGGCCTGCATGCGCTTGCCCATCAGCCGGCCCTGCATGTCGACCTGCGCGACCACCACCGTGTCGATCGCGCCGTCCGCCACGGCCTGCCTGAGTTCGTCCAGTGTCATCCTGCCAGCCATGGGGTCCGTCGCGATCCTGTGGGTTACGGCGCCGCTGTATCACGTCCGCCGGGAAGCGCCAGTCCCGGGTTCGTCAGTGCAGAGGCGTCGCGTGGTTTCCGGAGCCGGGCGCTCGCGCGCCCCCTCCGGAATGACGAAGGACGGGGACCGGCCAGGCAATGCCATCCGGCCTCATCCCCTCGTCGTCACCCCGGAGGGCCCCGGACTTGATCCGGGGCGGCTCCGGGGCCCACGGAGCGACGGGCGCCGAACGCCCGCCGCCCTGCCGTCAGCCGTAGCGATACGGCCGGCCGGCCTTCTGCATGTCGGCGTTGTACTTCTTGAAGATGTCCACGACCTTCTTCTTGGTCGGGGACTCGGCGGCGATCTCGTCCCAGAACTTGACGGCCGCCTTCTCGACCGTGTCCCACTCGGCGTCGGGGATCGTGGTCAGCTTCATCTTGGTGCCGTTGACCCGCAGCGACGCCTCGCCGCCCCAGTACCACCACTGGCGATAGTAGTGGCTGCTGTCCATGGTCAGCTTCAGCAGCTCCTTCAGGTCGTCCGGGAGCTCGTTGTAGCGGTCCATGTTGGCGAAGAACGACCCCGCCCAGGCGCCGGAGATGTTGTTGGTCAGGAAGTAGTCGGTCACGTCGGCCCAGCCGACCGTGTAGTCCTCGGTGATGCCCGACCAGGCGATGCCGTCGAGCTCGCCGGTCTGCACCGCGACCTCGATGTCCTCCCACGGCAGGGTGACCGGCACCACGCCGAACTGCGCCATGAAGCGGCCGGCGGTCGGGAAGGTGAACACCCGCTTGCCCTTCAGGTCGGCCAGGCTGTGGATCGGCTCCTTGGTGGCGAAGTGGCAGGGGTCCCAGGCGCCGGCCGACAGGTGCTTGACGCCGACCTTGGAGTACTCCGCGTCCCAGATCTCGTTCAGGCCGTACTGGTTGAACAGCACCGGCACGTCGAGGCTGTAGCGGCTGGCGAACGGGAAGTAGCCGCCGAACACCGTGACCTCGGTCGGCGATGCCATGGAGTCGTCGTCGGACTGCACCGCGTCGATGGTGCCGCGCTGCATGGCGCGGAACAACTCGCCGGTCGGGACCAGCTGATCGGCGAAGAACAGCTCGATCTGCATGCGGTCGCCGGCGATCTTGTTGAAGCTCTCGATCGCCGGCTTGATCACGTGCTCGGCCAGCGCCGGGCCGGCATAGGTCTGCATGCGCCAGCGGATCTTGGTCTGGGCGTGGACCGCCGGGGCGGCCAGGGCGGCGGCGCCGGCGAGCGCGCCGGTGGTCAGAAGCTTGCGTCGTGTCGTCATTGTGAAGTCCCCTTGTTTCTTGGTTTCCGGCCCGTTGCCGGGCTCTCTCCGGTTATTTCGCGTAGACGGCTTCCGGCAGCCACAGGGCGATCTGCGGAAACACCATGACCAGCGCCAGGGCCAGCACCATCACCGCCACGAACGGGACGATCGAGCGGTAGATGTCGCGGATGCCGATCTCCGGCGGCGCCATCGCCCGCATCAGGAACAGGTTGTAGCCGAAGGGCGGCGTCATGTAGGCGATCTGGGTGGTGATCGTGTACAGCACCCCGTACCAGATCAGGTCGTAGCCGAGGGCCGCGACCAGCGGCACGTAGAGCGGGGCGACGATCACCAGCATGGCGGTGTCGTCCAGGAACGTGCCCATCACGATGAAGCTGAGCTGCATCAGGATCAGGATCATCCAGGGCGACAGCCCGAGCTGCTCGGTGAACAGGTTCTCGATGGCGCGGACCGCGCCCAGCCCATCGAACACCGCGCCGAAGCCCAGTGCCGCCAGGATGATCCACATGAACATGCAGGAGATCGCCAGGGTCTGGCGCACCGAGGTCTCGAACACCTCGCGGGTCATCCGGCGCTTCACGACCGCCGCCAGGAAGGCCGTCATCGCCCCTATGGCGGAGCTCTCGACCAGCGAGGTCCAGCCGTTCACGAACGGCACCATCATGGCCGCGAAGATCGCCAGCGGCAGCAGCCCGGCCCGCAGCAGCGCCAGCTTCTCGGACAGCGGCATGGCGCGCTCGTCGGCCGGCAGCGGCGGACCGAGCTCGGGCTGCAGGCGGCAGCGCACCGCGATGTAGACGATGAACAGCCCGGCCATCAGCAGTCCCGGCACCACGCCGGCGAGCCAGAGCTGGCCGACCGGCTGGCGCGCGATCATGGCGTACAGCACCAGGACCACCGAGGGCGGGACCAGGATGCCGAGGCTGGATCCCGCCTGGATCACGCCGGTGACCATGATCTTGTCGTAGCCACGCCGCAGCAGCTCCGGCAGCGCGATGGTGGCGCCGATCGCCATGCCGGCGACCGACAGGCCGTTCATCGCCGAGATCAGCACCATCAGGCCGATGGTCCCGATCGCCAGGCCGCCCCGCACCGGGCCCATCCAGACGTGGAACATGCGGTACAGGTCGTCGGCGATCCGCGACTCCGACAGCACGTAGCCCATGAAGATGAACATCGGCAGGGTCAGCAGCGGGTACCACTTCATCAGCTTCATGGCCGCCGAGAACGGGATGTCCGACCCGCCGGTGCCCCACAGCAGCATGGCAGCGGCGGCGCCGACGAAGCCGATGGCCCCGAACACCCGCTGCCCGGTCATGAGCATCAGCATCATGGTCGAGAACATCAGGGCGGCGATCAGCTCGTAGGACATCAGAGCTGCTCCCCGCGGATCCGGCCGATGTCCTTGAAGAACTCGGCGACGGCCTGAAGGATCATCAGGCCGATCCCGAAGCACATGACGATCTTGATCGGCCAGAGATAGGGCCGCCACGCAGTCGGGCTGCGCTCGCCGTATTCCAGCGAGTAGACGGTCGAGTTGACGCCGCCGTACATCAGCACGCCCAGGAAGTAGATCAGGAACAGCACGCTGAAGGCGTCGACCCAGGCCTTGGTGCGCGGCGACCAGCTGCCGTAGATCAGATCCATGCGCACGTTGGCGTCGAGCTGGATCGAGTACGGGCCGCCGAGGATGTAGTACGCCACCATCATGAACTGGGCCATCTCCAGCGTCCAAAGCGACGGCAGGAAGAAAGTCTTGGAGATCGACGACCACAGCAGGATGCCGACCAGGGCGAAGATCCCGTACATGGCGATCCGGCCGACCCGGCGGTTGAACGCCTCGACATACCGTACGTAGAGCTGGATCGCCTTCGGCATCGTTCCTGTCCCCGCCGCCGTCAGCCGACGCGCGGCGTCTGTCGTGACGAAGCCGGCCCGCCGGCCAGGTCCGCCTGCGCCGCGGTCAGCCAACCGGCCAGCCGCGCGGCCATCGCCCGCTGGCCGGCCCCGTTCCGGATCAGGTCGTTGCGGACCTCGATCATGACATTCCCCAGTCCGCGCGGCAGCGCATGCCGCTGCAGCGTATGCGTCACCCCGTCCGCCGGCCCATAGGGCTCGTTGCGGCGGACCGCCAGCCCCGGCTCGGCGCCGGCATGCTGCAACACAGCATCCGCGAAGCGGGCGTCCATGTCATGAAGAATGCCGACGTCGAGCGTGCGCCGCACGCCCTTGTAGACCGGCGTGAAGGAATGCACGGTCACCACCACCGGCTCCTCGCCGGCGGCCCGGCGGGCGTCGAGATGCGCCGCCAGGGCCTGGTGGAACGGCACGTAGACCCGGTCCACCCGATCCTGCCGGGCTTCCGGCGACAGCCCGCGGTTGCCGGGCACCGCGTGGACCTCGCTGACCTCGGGGATCGCGCTGTCGGATTCCGGCGGGCGGTTGCAGTCGTAGACCAGCCGCGAGACCCGCTGGGCGACCAGCGGCGCATCCAGGATTCGCGACAGCTCGCGGGCGACCGGCAGGGCGCCCGGATCCCAGGCGATATGGCTGGTGGTCAGGCCGGGGCCCAGCCCGAGATCGCGCAGCTCCGGGGGGATGAAGTTCCCGGCATGCTCGCAGACCAGCACGAAGCCGCCGCGACCGGTCGGGTTGACCAGTTCGACCGGGTCGGTCCGGAGCAAGCCGCCGGCCTGTGGAAAGCCGGCCGCTGCGCTGGCCTTGGAACGCATCACACATCCTCTCGGGTTCTGAAATTATCATTTCAGAGCGATGCAGACAGTCAAGCGACATTCTGAGACAATCCGCCTACCCGCGAGCGAGATTTTCCCCACCATGAGCCCGGCCCCCCATCCGCCGCCCCGCGACCAGACGGTCGCCGACAGCATCCACAACCGCTTCCAGTCCCTGACCCGGGCGGAGCGCCAGCTCGCCAATGCGATCCTGGCCAACTACCCGGTATCGGGCCTGGGCAGCATCACCGCGCTGGCCGAGGCCTCGGGCGTTTCCACCCCGACCGTGGTGCGGATGGCCAAGAAGCTCGGGTTCAGCGGCTTCCCGGAGCTGCAGGCGGCGCTGCGGAGCGAGCTGGAGGCCACAATCTCCAGCCCGATCGCCAAGCACGACCGCTGGGCCGGGAACGCGCCGGACACCCACATCCTGAACCGCTTCGCCGAGGCGGTGACCGAGAACCTGCGGCAGACCCTGCGGCAGATCGGCATCGACGAGTTCGACGGTGCCGCCGCCCTGCTGCGCGACCGCAAGCGCGACGTCTACGTGGTCGGCGGCCGCATCACCCGGTCGCTCGCCGACTATTTCTTTACACACATGCAGGTGATCCGCAGCGGCCTGACCCTGATCGCCCCGAACTCCAACACCTGGCCGCACTACGTGCTGAACATGAAGGAGGGCGACGTGCTGGTCGCCTTCGACGTCCGGCGCTACGAGCACGACGTGCTGCGGCTCGCCGAGACCGTCACGGCGCGCGGCGTGAAGCTCGTGCTGTTCACCGACCAGTGGGGCTCGCCGGCCGCCAAGCTCGCCACCCACAGCTTCCGCGCCCGCATCGAGGCGCCGTCGGCCTGGGACTCCTCGGTGGTGACCCTGTTCGTGGTGGAGGCCCTGGTCGCCGCCGTCCAGACCGCGACCTGGAGCGAAACCAAAGAACGGATGCGGACGCTCGAGGAACTGTTCGACCAGGCGAAGATCTTCCGGAAGTTCGTCTGAGCGCCGGCGCTACCGCCTGCGGTCCGCGCTCCTGGTCAGGTAGAGCGTCATCGCCAGGATCATGTCGACCGTCGCGCCGTCGGTCGCCAGCGGCAGATAGACCCGCTCGATCGGCGCGAAGTCGAACTTGATCGGCATCGCCGTCGCCCCGTGGCGATAGCTCGGCAGGCCGGTCTCGACCACCGCCACCCGGTCGGTGTGGATCACCGTGTCGACGACCCCCGGCAGCGCCTCGTCGAGATACCGCCCGGTGAAGTCCTTGCCGAACGCCCGGACCACCGCCGTCCCCATCAGCCGGACCCTGAAGCGCAGCGGATCGCGCTCGACCTCGGTCAGCACCAGGTTGGCGAGCGCGCCCGGCACCGCCGCCGGGTCGAAGTCGCGCCGGCCCGGCAGCGCATCGCGCGGGTGCACCGACAGCCAGTAGCGCAGCAGCGCCCGCATTTCCGCGGCCCGGGCGATCTCGAGGATCCCGTTCGCGCGGGCGACGCTCGGATGATCGGTCATCGCGGCCCGCCGGCCGGCGCGTCGGCACGCGACATGTAGATCATCATGCTGAGGATCATGTCGACCTGACGGCCATCGGCCGCGAACGGCAGGAAGATCCGCTCGACCGGCAGGAAATCCAGCCTGAACTTCGTGGGGGACACCCCGTGCCGGTAGTTGGGCAGCCCGCTCCCGGCGACCTCCACCCGGTGGGCGATCAGCGGCTGGTCGCTGGAATCGGGCCAGACCTCGTCCAGGTACCGGCCGGTGAAATCGTCGCCCATTGCCTTGACCACGGCGGTTCCCATCAGCCGGACCCTGAACCGGAACGGCTCGCGCTCGACATCCGTCAGGACCATGTTCGGCAGGGCCCGCGGGACCGCCAGCGGATCGAAGTCCTGCCGGCCCGGCATCCGGTCCCCGGGATGGATCGACATCCAGTATTCGAGCAGCCCGCGCAACGCCGGATGCCGGATCAGCGGCAGGATCTCCTCGGCCTTCTCGATGCTGGGATGTTTGGTCATCTCGCCCGTACGAAGCCCGAACCGCTGCGGGAGCGTATCGCACTGGCGCCGTGGTACGCACCCGCCATGATTGCCGGACGGCCCCGTCGTCGCCCTGGCGGTCAATCCGCCGGCGCCAGCAGCAGCGTGGTCATCAGCCGATCGACCGGCGCGAAGTCGTCGGTCAGGACCGGCACCTGACCGCCGGCCGCCGCCATCACCGCCTCGACCGGCAGCCGCAGCCAGACCCGCCGGATACCGCGCACCGCCGCCAAGCTGTCGAGGCCGCCGGCGGTGCGGCCGGCGACCACCACGTAGGTCAGGCGCGGCTCGCCCCCGCGCAGCGCCGCCGCCAGCGCGTCGGCCTCGGCCCAGACCTCGACGCCGGCGAAGTCCTGCCCGAGGGTGCGGGCGAGCGCCGCCACGAAGCGCGGCCGCCGGCCGTCGTCGACCACGTTGGCGACGTAGAACCCGCGATCGGTCAGGCGGCGCGCGACCTCGCCGTGGAACTCCCGGGTCACCAGATGGGCCGGCACCGAGATGTCGTGGAAGGCGTCGCCGAACACCACGTCGAAGGCCGGCTCCACCGGCAGCGACTGCAGCAGCATGCGGGCGTCGCGGTGCCGGATCTCCAGGGCCGGATGCCCGGTGTCGGCCCACAGCCGCTCGCGCGCCGCCGCGGTGACCGCAGGGTCGATCTCCGCCACCGTCAGCCGGGCCGCCGGCATCTCCGATGCCCAGGCCCGCGGGAGGGTGTAGCCGCCTCCGCCGATGAAGAAGGCGGCGGGCGGCCGGTCGGCGGAGAGCCGCAGGCGGCGGCGGGCATATTCGTCGACGAAATGGATGTACGGGTTGAACAGCAGCGTCGGGTCGTCGCGATCGTTGATGCTGTGTGCCAGGTGATCGAGCACGATCACGGCGCTCGGCCGGCCGCTGACCGGCGCGAAATCGTCGATGCGGATGCAGAAGTAGTCGCTCTCCCGGTCGCAGGGCGACACCAGGGCCCCGGTGCCCTGGCTCCAGGCGGCGACGCCGCCGAGCAGCACCGCTATCCCGAGGCCGACCCGCGGGGCGAAGCCGCGGCCGGCAAGGCCGGCGCACAGGACCGCCAGCACGGCATAGACCGCCGCGACCGCGACGATGGTCCCGGTCGAGCCGATCCAGGCGATGAACAGGTAGCCGGCGGACAGCGTCCCGGCGATGCTGCCGAGCGTGCCGAGCGCGTACATGCGGCCGATCACCGGACCCGGGTCGTCCGGCCGCAGCCCGACCGCCAGGCGGGTGACGATCGGGGCCACGATCCCGACGAACAGGCTCGGCAGCAGGAACAGCGCCGCACTGAGCAGGACGACCGCCGGCACCGTTCCCAGGCCGCTGCCCAGCAGCGGGCCGGCCAGCAGGCGGAGCAGGCCCAGGGTCGCGAAGCTGCTGACGCTGGCGAGTGCCAGGGCAACCGCCAGCCGCCGGGTGGCGCCGAGATCGCCGATCCGGGCCGACGCCATCCGGCCACCGATCCAGTGCCCGGCCGACAGCCCGGCCAGGACCACGGCGATGATCGCGGTCCAGGTGTACAGCGACATGCCGACATAGGGCGCGATCAGCCGGCCGGCGACGATCTCCACCACCAGCCCGCCGGCCGAGCTGAGCAGCAGGGTCACCCCCAGGATGGTCTGCCGGACGATCATTTCGCCTCGCTTTCGGAACCGCGGGAAGGCCGGTCCGACCCGGGCGCCGGCACCACGCGGCGGTCCGCGATCACGGCCGGCGCGCCAGATAGAGGGTCATCCCCAGGATCATGTCTACGGTCTCGCCGTCCGCGGCGAACGGCAGGTAGATCCGTTCGATCGGGCCGAAGTCCAGCTTGAACGCCATGCGCGGGTCGCCGTAGCGGTAGTTCGGCAGCCCGGTCTCCGCGACCTCGATCCGGTGCAGGTAGCTGTAGTCGATCTCGTGGTCGGTCAGCATCTCCGACAGGTAGCGCCCGGTGAAGTCGCGGCCGAAGGCGGCGACCACGGCCGTCCCCATCAGGCGGACCCGGAAACGGTACGGGTCGCGCTCGACCTCGGTCAGGACCAGCCAGGGCAGCGCCGCCGGAACCTCGCCCGGGTCGAAGTCGCCGCGCGCCGGCAGTCGGTCGGGCGGATGGATCGCCAGCCAGTACTCCAGCAGCCCGCGAAGTTGCTGATTGCGGGCGACCGCCAGGATCTCCCTGACCCGGACCGCCCCCGGATGCTCGTCCAATCGTTTCCCCCGCGGCCACCGAACGCCATCGGTACACCGGATCACCGGCGCGATCCATCAGAGGGTATACCGGTACACGGCTGCGTGCGCTCCCTCGACAGCGGGCGCCCGCGCCCCACATGGTTCCGGGCGCGGCGAGGGCGTATCCTTTCGGCCCGCCGCGACATTCGCCGGTCCGGGAGGCAGACGCCGATGTTCCGCTGGTTGCCAGGAGGCAAGTCCATGACCCCGTCGACATTCCCCGACCCCGCCGTCGACCTGCCGGCGGACGGAACCGGAGAGCGCACCGCCGTGCTGGCCGGCGGCTGCTTCTGGTGCACCGAGGCGGTGTTCAAGGAACTGGCCGGGGTCCGCGCCGTGCGCCCGGGCTACGCCGGCGGCACCGCCGAGACCGCCGACTACCGCACCGTGTGCTCCGGCACCACCGGCCATGCCGAGGCGATCGCGATCACCTACGACCCGGGCGCGACCAGCTACGGCGATCTGCTGAAGGTGTTCTTCTCGGTCGCCCACGACCCGACCCAGCTGAACCGCCAGGGCAACGACCGCGGCCCGCAATACCGCTCGGCGGTGTTCTACGCCAACGCCGACGAGAAGCGGGTCGTCGAGGCCTATATCGCCCAGCTCGACGCCGCCGACGTCTTCGACGCGCCGATCGTGACCACGGTCGAGCCGCTAGACGTGTTCTACGAGGCCGAGGACTATCACACCGACTACGCGGCCCGGAACCCGTCGCAGCCCTATATCGTGCACGTCTCCGCGCCGAAGGTGGCGAAGCTGCGCAAGACCTATCCGCAGCGGCTGAAGGCCGCCGAGAAGACCGGCGCCTGAGGGCGCGAGACACCCCGTCCGGGAGAGACCGCCATGACCGACACCGCCGCCTCGAATGCCACTTCGGCCGCCGGCTACGACCTGCACCGGCCGGACGAAGCCGAGATGAAGCAGTTGACCGCCGGCCTGGACCGCGAGGAGATCCGGGTGCTGCTGCATCACGGCACCGAGCGGCCGTTCTGCGGCACCCTGCTCGACAACAAGAAGACCGGCACCTACGTCTGCCGGGTCTGCGGGCTGCCGCTGTTCTCGTCGCAGCACAAATTCGACTCCGGGACCGGCTGGCCGAGCTTCTTCGCGCCTTTCGACCCGGCCCATGTCGCCAACCTGCGCGACGTCAGCCACGGCATGGTGCGTGTCGAGAACCGCTGCGCGCGCTGCGACAGCCATCTCGGCCACGTGTTCCCGGACGGCCCGCCGCCGAGCGGGGCGCGGTTCTGCATGAACTCGGTCTCGCTGGAGTTCGTCGAGGCCGGCACGCCGCTGCCGGACCGGCTGAACCGGGGCGACCCGACCGACCATTGAGCCGGCTGAAACCATGACCCTGCAGCGGCGTTGACAGGGCAGCCCCGCGCCCTGCAACGCCCAGGATCCCGACCATGCCGAGACTTGCCGCCCTGCCCAGCCGCCTCGCCGCGGCCGTCGCCGTCGCCATGACCGTGGCCGCCTGCGCCGAGGCGCCGGTAACCGGGCGCCAGCAGCTGATCCTGCTGCCGGAGGGCCAGGCCCGGCAGATGGGGGTCGACGCCTACCGGCAGATCAAGAGCGAGAAGGGAATTTCCGGCGATCCCCGCTATACCCAACCGGTGAACGAGATCGGCCGAAGGATCGCCGACGTCAGCGGCCAGCCGGGGCTGGCCTGGGAGTTCACCGTGCTGGAGGACGAGGAGCCGAACGCCTTCGCCCTGCCCGGCGGCAAGGTCGGGGTCAACACCGGCCTGTTCAAGGTCGCGGAGAACAAGGACCAGCTCGCCGCGGTCATGGCCCACGAGGTCGGCCACGCGATCGCCCGCCACAGTGCCGAACGGGTCTCGCGGCAGGCCATCGTGCAGGTCGGCCAGCAGGCGATCGGCTCGCAGTATCCCGGGATGGCCGACATCCTCGCCCAGGCGTCGACCCTCGGCCTGATCCTGCCGTTCACCCGCGAACAGGAGGCCGAAGCCGACCACATCGGCCTGATGCTGATGGCCAAGGCCGGATACGACCCGCGCGCGGCCGTCCAGCTCTGGCGCAATTTCGAGACTCTCGGCGGCCAGCGCCCGCCGGAGTTCCTCTCGACCCATCCGGCGCCCGGGTCGCGGATCGCCAACCTGCAGCAGATCATGCCGAAGGCCCTGGAAGAGTATGCCCGCAGCCGCTATCGGTAGCACCGGCGGCGGGACTGCTACCTGCGCGAGCCTTGTCATCGTTAAGTTCACCTTAATGTGACCGTGCTATGACGCTGGACGAGCCGAGGGTGGAGCGATAAGGGCTTGGCGATGACGACCGCAGCGAATGCCGGCCCGGACCGGGTCGACGGGATCGAGGTGGCACCGCTGCTGCCGGCCGAGGCCTGCGGCAAGGCCGACGCCCGTGCCCTGCTGGACTGGTGGAACGGCCTGCCGCGCGACGGCGGCGCGATCCCGGACTGGAGCGACGTCGACCCGGTCGCGCTGCTGCCCTGGATGGGCTGGATCAGCCTGTACGATGTGGTCGACGGCGGCCGCGACATCCGCTACCGGCTCGTCGGCTCGCGCATTACCGAACAGGCCGGCATCGACCTGACCGGCCGGCTGGTCTCGCAGGGCGTCTACGCCGCCACCCCGCGATTGCTGCTCGAGCACTTCCGGCGGCTCGGCGAACGCGCGGCCCCGGCCTGGACCAACCGGGTGATGGAGACCCAGCACGGCCTCACCATCACGCACGACCGGATCTGGCTGCCGTTCCGGCGCGTCGGCAGATCCGTCGAGTTGTGGCTGCTCTATGTGTGCCGACTGGAATCGAGCGCCGACCGGCTGGACGCGGGACGGCTCGCCGGCTTCGGCCAGCGCGACCCGAAGACCGGGCTGGTCCCGGTAACTCTCAATCCGGCCTCGCTGCTGCGGGCCTGAGGCCCGATGCCCGGCGGTCCGACCCGGGGCAGTTTTCACGTCGCCTATGACGACCGAGACAATATCCTGCGGCTGGAATACCGCGGCCACGTGACCCTAGAACTGATGCTGGCCGCCGCCGACGCCGTCTTCACCACCCCCGGGATCGGCGCCGGGACGCGCCTCCTCGCCCTGCACCTGGACACCAGCCTCGACGAGATCGACCTCGCTGCCCTGAGAGCCTACCAGGCCCACAAGGCCGCCATGGGCTACCCGAGCCTGCCGACCGCAGCGGTCATCGCCGACATCCCCGGCCATCTCGCCATGGCCGCGCTCTGGGCCGCCACCAAGCCGGGCGGCAGGGACGGCCGGGCGCGGGTGTTCACCGAAGAGGCCAGCGCCCGGGCCTGGCTGCTGGCCGGCCGCTGATCGTCCGGCCGGCGCGCCCCGGGACCGGACAGCCGGGTCGGGGCGCGAGATTGCAGGGGATCGCTTCCCGTGCCCTCAGAACACCCCGGCGTCGAGCCCGGCGGCCATCAGGGTGCCGAGCTCGCGGCACTTCGCCTCGAACCCGTCCTGCCACTCGCCGCGGCACAGCACCGGCTCGCACACCGGCTTCCAGCGGAGGCCGGTGACGATGGTCTCGACCCCGCGGCGGGTGCCGGTGCCGTCGTGGCCGGCGCGGATGTACAGGGCGTAGGGCAGGCCCTGGGTCTTCTCCAGCACCGGGTAGTAGGTGCGGTCGAAGAAGTCCTTCAGCGCCCCGCTCATGTAGCCGAGGTTCTCGGAGGTCCCGAGGACGACCCCGCTGGCCGCCAGGACGTCGTCCGGCCCGGCGTCCAGCGGCGCCACCACGCGCACCGCGATCCCGTCGGCCCCGGCGTCGCCGGCCCCGGCCGCCACGGCGTCGCGCAGCCGCCGGGTGTTCGGCGACGGCGCGTGCGCCACGATCAGCAGGGTCTTCGTGCCGGGCCCTTCGGTCATCGGTCTCCGTCTTCCGTCAGTCGGCCGGCTGCAGCGACCGCATCCAGGCGACCAGCGCGTCCAGGTCGCCGTCGGTCATCCTCGCATAGAAGCCGAAGCCCATGGGCGGCAGCAGCCGGGTGCCGTCGCGGCTGACCCCGGTCGTGATCGCCCGCTTGATCTCGGCATCGCTCCAGTCGCCCATCGCCGCCGGCGTGATGTTGCGCGAGATCGACGTGCCCCACGGCCCGTGGAACTCGCGGGCGCCGGCGCCGAGCCGGGTCATGTCGAGCCCGCCCTTGTCGGTCATCGGGGTGTGGCACTCGACGCAGTGCCCGACCGGGCCCGCCAGATAGCCGCCGTAGGCCACCTTGTCGGTGCGCGGCGGCGCGGTGACGCCGGCGACCGCCGGGCCCCAGGCCGGCGGCAGCGGAATCCGGTAGACGCTGTCGGGGACCTTGTTCTTCACAGGCTTCACGGTGCGCAGATAGGCGACCATCGCGTTCACGTCGTCGTCGGCGATGTCGCGGTACAGCCAGAACGGCATCGGCGGCCCCATCAACCGGCCGTCGCGGTCGACGCCCTCGCGGATGGCGCGGACGATCTCGGCGTCGCTCCAGCTCCCGATGCCGGTCTCCTTGTCCGGGGTGATGTTGGCCGGCCAGGCGTCGAAGGCGGCGTCCTTGATCGGCGGGCCGCCGGCGAACTCCTTGCCCGGAACCACGCCGCCGGCGTCCTGTAGCGAATGACAGTTGCCGCAGCCGGCGATCGACTCGACCAGGTAGCGGCCGCGCTCGACCGGGGTCTCGGCGGCGGCCGTCAGGCTCCAGCCGGCGATCAGGACGCCGGCGATCAGCGATGCTTTCAGTGACATATTTCGCTTGCTCCACACCCCCACCTTGCCCGCGAAACAGGACATGAATCGGCCTTTGGACGCAATCGCGATGCGCGACACCGGCGACGGTCGCGGCATCGCCATGCTACGCAGGGAACGTCCCGCCGATCGGAGCCCGCATGACCGCCACCGCCTCTCCCCCGGCCCCCGCGCCCGCTCCCGGCCGGTCGCTGATCGTCCTGCTCGGGTCGCTGGTCATGGTCGGCCCGCTGGCGGTCGACATGTACCTCCCCAGCCTGCCGGACATCGCCGCCGGGCTGGCGGCGCATCCGGCCCAGGTTCAGCAGACCATCACCGTGTTCCTGCTCGGCTTCGCGGTCGGCATGCTGGTGTACGGGCCGATCTCCGACCGGGTCGGCCGGCGGCCGGTGATCGCCGCCGGGCTGGCGCTGTTCCTGCTGGCCTCGCTGATGTGCGCGGTCGCCGACAGCATCGGCACGCTCACCCTCGGCCGCTTCCTGCAGGCGGTCGGCGGCGGTGCCGCCTCGGCCCTGGCGCGGGCGGTCGCCAAGGACCTGTTCTCGACCGAGGGCGCGGCGCGGGTGCTGTCGCTGATGGCGATGGTGATGGCGATCGCCCCGCTGGCCGCGCCGACGGTCGGCGGGCAGATCCTGCTGGTCGCCGACTGGCGGGCGATCTTCTACGTGCTGGCCGCGTTCGGCGCGGCCGGGCTGCTGGCCAGCCTGACCCTGCTGCCGGAGTCGCTGCCGCCTTCGGCCCGGATCGGCATCCGGCTGCTGGGCGCGTTCGCCGCCTACGGCCGCATCCTGGTCAGCCGGCGGGCGCTGGCCGACCTGGCGTCGGGCAGCTTCAACAGTGCCGCGATGTTCGCCTACATCACCGGCACGCCGTTCGTATACATCGAGTTCTTCGGGGTCCCGCCGCAGTGGTACGGGGCGCTGTTCGGCATCAACGTGGTCGCTCTGGTCATCGCCTCCGCGCTGAACGCCCGCTACCTGGAGCGGCTCGGGCTGCGCCGCATCACCCGGCTGTCGATCGCCGCCGGTGCCGCCGGCGGGGCGGTGCTGCTGTTCGCCGGACTGACCGGGATCGGCGGGCTGTGGCTGGTGGCGGCGCCGCTGCTGGTGGTGGTCGGCATCCAGGCGCCGGTGGCGGCGAACTGCACGGCCCGGCTGATGGGGGCGTTCCCGGCCAGCGCCGGCGCCGCCTCGGCGCTGTTCGGCGCGGTCCGGTTCGGCCTCGGCGCGCTCTCCAGCCTGCTGGTCGGCCTGCTGCACGACGGCACGCCGCTGGCGATGTGCGCGGTGGTGGCCGGCTGCTGCTTCCTGGCCTTCGCGATGCGGTTCGGTCTGGACCGGCTGAACGGCCCGGGCGACTAGCGCGGGCCGATCAGCGGGGGCAGCGGGCGCCGGTCGGCCGGCCGTCCAGGGTCGAGCCGTCGCCGCACGCGACGGTGCAGTTGCCGATACCACGGCAGGCGCTGCCGGCGAGGTCGGCCACCGTGGCGCGCCAGTCGATCGACCCGCAGCCGGCCGGCAGCAGCCCGGCCGCCGCCAGCAGCGCCGCCGCCGCGAGCATCCGTCTCATGTCTCGCTCCCTTCGCCCGGCTCGACGTCCAGCAGGTCGCCGGGCCGGCAGTCCAGGGCCTCGCACAGCCGCTCCAGGGTGGCGAAGCGGATGCCCTTCACCTTGCCCGACTTCAGCAGCGACAGGTTGGTCTCGCTGATCCCGACCCGTTCCGCCAGTTCCTTGGAGCGCATCTTCCGCCGCGCCAGCATGACGTCCAGCCGCACCACGATCCGCATCGGTCAGATCATCAGGGCGTTTTCGTCGGCGATCCGCCGGCCCTCGCGCAGGATCCAGGCGACCGCCAGGAACACCAGGCCGATCACCACCCCGGCGACGTCGTCGGAGCCGAGCGCGATCGCCAGCTGCCGCTGCCCCGGCGGGTTGGCCAGGGTCAGCACCAGCACCACCGCGGTATGCGCCGGCGGCGCCAGCGCGGCATGCGCCAGCACCGCGACCGCGAAATCGCGCAGGGCCCGGGCCCCCGGCTCCGAGAACACCTCGCCCTCGGCGACCCGGCGGAACAGCGTCGACAGCCGCGCCAGCCCCCAGATCAGCACCAGCGACGGCACCGCGCCGACCGCGATCGCGGCGCGCAGCCGCCACGGGTCGCCGGCCGCGAGGTCGAGCGGCAGCCCGGCCAGCCCGGCGCGCTGCAGCACCCATTGCGGCGCCAGGACGGCGATCAGCAGCGCCGCCGCCGGGATCGCCGCCGCCACCGCCAGCAGCATCCAGCGCAGCAGCCCGGCCAGCCGCATCAGCCGGGAGCGCGCGTCTTTCTCGGCATGAGATGTCGCGTTCATATTTACGTTTTACGTAAATTTATTGCCGTCAGTCAACAACAACAATCGCCGGTCAAGGATGGAGCGACCGAAGACGCCGCGGGAAACCGAGGCGGTCAGCCGTCGTTGACGCAGCGCACCGGCCGGTCGAAATAGCTGACATCGGCGCAGGACCGCCCGAACAGCCGGTCGGTCCAGTAGAAGGTGTTGCGGCCGGTCGCCATCTGCGGGCCGGCGAGCGCGGCGGCGCCGATACCCACCTCGACCGGGGTGCAGGCAGCGCTCGCGGCCAGGACAGCGGCCGCGGCAACGGTGATGGCGGCGCGGCGGATCAGGGATCTGGAGGCGGATCGGGTCATGGCGTGTCTCCGAAATTCTTTCGGCGGGTCCGCTTCGGGACCGGGTCGTGCCGTCGTTTTGACGGCGGCGGCATTCTACCCGAGAGCGGCGAACTCCGCCACGATCTCGTCGACGGTGGCGATCCGGGCCAGCAGCTTCAGGGTCTCCAGGGTCGCCTCATGCTGGCGGATCGTGGCGGTCGAGCAGGCGTCGGCCGCCACCGTGACCTCGTAGCCGAGGTCGGCGGCGTGCCGCACGGCGTGGTCGACGGCGTAGGCGGTCGATACCCCGCACACCACCAGCCGACGCGGTCGCAGCGGGAACAGCACCTCGTCCAGGATCGAGTTGTGGAACACATTGTTGCGGGTGTGGGTGACCACCGGCTCCCGGTCCTCGGGGCCGAGCCCGTCGAGGAATTCCGCTCCCCAGCCGCCCTCGACCCAGGCGCCGATCTCGACGAAGCGCCGGAGGATCGGCGTGTTGGCGATCACCGTCGCCATGTCCGCCGGCAGGGCCAGCCGGGTGTGCACGATCGGCACCCCGGCGGCGCGGGATGCCGCGAACAGCCGCTTCGCGCTCGCCAGCCTGGCCTCGCTCCACGCCCGGTCCTCGCCGATGCCGATCCCGACCTTGCCGTCGGGATGGCAGTTCTCGTTCTGGTAATGAACGGCGAGGACGACGGTATCGGGCATGGCGGGACCCATTGTTGCGAACGACATGCAATAGAGCACTTTGATTTGGCCCTGCGGATGCCTATGTTCGCCCGGAACCCGACGGAGATCACCCCCTATGGACACCCTCGATCTGCTTCTGACCCGCCGCTCGGTGGTCGCCAAGGACATGGGCGAGCCGGGGCCGGACGCCGCCACCCTGGAGAAGATCCTGGCCGCCGGCATCCGGGTGCCCGACCACGGCAAGCTCGGCCCCTGGCGCATCCAGGTGCTGCACAAGCCCGGCCAGGCCGCCCTCGGCGATGTGCTGGCGACGGTCTTCGCGGCCGAGCACCCGGAGGCCGAGGCACGCCAGGTCGAACTGGAGCGCCAGCGGCCGCAGCGCGCGCCGGTGCTGCTGGCGGTGACCGCGCGGGTCGACCCGCACCACCCGAAGATCCCGCTGATGGAGCAGCAGCTCTCGGGCGGCGCGCTGTGCCAGAACATCCTGGTGGCGGCCCATGCCAGCGGCTTCGTCGCCCAGTGGCTGACCGAGTGGCCGTCCTACCACCCGGCGGTCCGCCAGGCGCTCGGGCATTCCCCGGACACCGAGATCATCGGCTTCATCTACATCGGCACGCCCACGACCCCGCCGAACGAGCGCCCGCGCCCGGCGTTCGAGACGGTGGTCAGCGAGTGGACGGGTCCGGCGGCAGCTTGAGTTGCTGCTCGCTTCGCCAGACGCGGATCACCCATACCTGAGACGACGAGCAACGGTAGACGATACGGAACGGTGGATGGATCAGTTCTCGCAGGCCGTGTCGGCCGAACTCGGGTACGATCCTCCCGATCTCCGGAAAATCGTGCAGAACCTCGACCCGAGTGAAGATTTCGGCGATCAGGCGATTACCTGCTGCGGGAGCCCCTTGTTCAACATATCAGGATCGGAGTGCGTTCAAGTCCGCTATCGCCGAGTTGGCGACGCCGACGACGACCCCGGGCATCCGGTTACTCGAGGCCGAAGCGCGCCTTGGCCTCGGCCAGCGAGACGTGACGCCCGGCTTCAATATCCGCGAGTCCCTGCGCCACAGCACGCATGAAGGCTCGCTCTTCCTCGGATTCCTCATAGCCGGCAATCGACTGAACGACCGCGACCCCATGTCCTTCGGAGGTCAGGAGAACCGGTCTGCCGGTCTCCAGCACATGGCCGACGACCCGATCCGGGTCGGCTTTCAACTCGGAGAGCGGAATCGCATCATCGGAAAACTTCCCAGCCATACCGTCACCCAGATCCTGTAGTGCGACCTGATCATAACACCCGTTCGCCGGACTGTCAGGCGGCGGCCCCGGCCAGGCTGGACCGCCCGAGTGGGCTTTCCCCGAAGCAGTGATATCTCCTATAGTTGAAAAAACCTGACGGGTCGTCCGCATAAAGCCCGTGATCCTGCCTGCCGTCGCCGCCGTCTGGCTGCTGCTTGCCGGTTGCGCCACCACCACCGCTCCGACTCCGGCGCCGCCGACCCTCGACGCAGTCGCCTTCGAGGCCGCGATCGGCGACGCCAGCGGCCAGTCGGCGGCCAACGTCTACGACGGGCTGTTCGCAATCTCCGACGGCAATCCGAAGCTGATATGGCGCGACCCGGCTGCCAAGAAGCAGATCAAGGTCGTCTCGCTGATGTCGCAGGCGTCTTACGACAAGTATTACCGGAACACGCCGGGCGGCGTGACCGGCGGCGTCCATGCCTGGGTGACCCTGGCGCCGCAGATCCGGGAGTTCTGTCGGGCGACCGGCCTGGCCGGCGACGCCCTGAAGGACCGGCTGCGCGAGCATCTCGGCCTGGTCCCGGACCGCCCCTACGACATGTTCGTCGAGCTCTGGGTCGACCGAACCGACCTGTTCCGGCCGTGCCCCGACCCGGAGACCGGCGACACCGCCTGCAACGTCGCCTTCCCGATGGCGAACGGCCTGCCGGTGGCGCCCAAGGTCAAGGGCGTCGACGACTACCTGGCCTGGTTCAACGCCGCCTACGCCTGGGCCTACGCCGCCGGCGGCGCGCCGTGGACCCGGCTCGGCTACACCTACGACTGGAACCCCGATACCCCGAAATTCGGGGCCAGCGAATACCTGATCACCAAGGGCGCCGTCTGGGAGGTCGCCGGCGCCGCACCCGTCGACGCGTATTGCCGGCCGTAGAGCCGGATCACGCCTCGTCACCGTCCCCCAGATACTTCCGCCGCGCCTCGGCGAACCCGAGCAGGCGGTCCTCGACCAGTCGGTTGACGCTGCCCTCGGGGAACAGCCCGTCCGGCCCGCGCTCGCCGGCCGCGACCCCGGTCAGCACCTCGATGCCGTCGTCGACGCTGTCGATCGGCCAGATCCGGAAGGCGCCGCGCCGGCAGGCCTCGATCACCTCGGGCTTCAGCATCAGGTGTTCGACGTTGGCGCGCGGGATCATCACGCCCTGGCCGCCGCTCAGGCCACGGGCGTTGCAGATCTCGAAGAAGCCCTCGACCTTCTCGTTCACGCCGCCGATCGCCTGCACCATGCCCATCTGGTCGACCGAGCCGGTGACCGCGATGCCCTGGCGGATCGGCAGCTGCGACAGCGCCGACAGCAGGGCGTAGAGCTCGGTCGACGAGGCGCTGTCGCCATCCACGCCCCCGTAGGACTGCTCGAACACCACGCTGGCCTGCAGCGCCACCGGGACGTCGGGCGCGAAGGTGCCGGCCAGGTAGCCCTGCAGGATCAGCATGCCCTTGGAGTGCAGCGGGCCGCCGAGCTCGACCTCGCGCTCGATGTCGATCACCCGGCCGCGCCCGACCCGGACCCGCGCCGAGATCCGGGTCGGCCGGCCGAAGGCCAGCTGGCCGGCCTGCAGCACCGCCAGGCCGTTGACCTGGCCGACCGCCTCGCCGTCGGAGGCGATCCGCACGGTCTCGCGCAGGATCTGCTCGCGCATCCGGCGCTCGACCCGGTCGGAACGGTAGCGCTGCGCCTCCAGCGCGTCCTCGACGTCCTCGGCCCGGATCACCCTGTGGCGGCGGTCGCGGCCGACATAGTCGGCCTCGCGCATGACGTCGGCGATCACCCCGACCCGGGCGGTCAGCTTCCGGGCGTCGGAGACCAGGCGCGAGCAGTGCTCGATCACCCGCTCGACGGCGCCGCGGTCGAACGGCCGGAGCGCGGACCGCCGCTGGATGGTGGCGACCAGCCGGGCGTACAGCAGGTCGTGGGCGGCATCGCGGTCCATCACGTCGTCGAAGTCGGCCGCCACCTTGAACAGGTCGGTGAAGTCCGGGTCCATTGCCGACAGCGCCGCCTGCACGCGCTGGTCGCCGAACAGCACGACCTTGACCGCCAGCGGGATCGGGCAGGGCTGGATCGACACCATGAGGGCGGTCGCCGCCGATTCCGCCGGCCCCTCGATCACCACCCGCTCGGCGTACAGCGCCCGCTTCAGCGCGTCCCAGGCATGCGCGTTGGTCAGCAGCTTCTGGGCGTCCAGCAGCAGGTAGCCGCCGTTGGCGACGTGCAGGGCGCCGGGCCGGATCAGCGTGAAGTCGGTCAGCATCGCCCCCATCTGGGCGCGGTGCTCGATCCGGCCGATCAGCCGGCCGAGGGTCGGATGGTCCTCGGTTATCACCGGCGCGCCGCGCGCTGCGCCGTTGCTGACCAGGACGTTGACCGCCCAGCGCCGGAAGCGGGCCTCCGGCGGGCCGGAGATCGCCGGGCCGCCGGAGTTCTCGTCGCCCTCGGCCGGCCGGACGAAGGCCGAGACATTGTCGATCAGGTCGTCGCGCAGCCGGTCCAGCCAGGCGGCGGTCTCCGCCGGAAGCTCGAGGCCGTCGCGGGCCTCGGCCAGTTCAAGGTCGACCAGCGCGCCGGCCTCCTCGCGGTCGAGCGCGCGCACCGCCGCCTGGCGCTCGCGCTCCAGGATCGGCGCCGTGTGGAGGGCGGCGCGCAGATGCCCCTGCACCTCCTCGATCGCCGCCTGCAGGACGGACCGCCGCTCCGCCGGCAACGCCTGGAACTTCTCCGGGGGCATCGGCTTGCCGTCCTCGACCGGCGCGACCACCAGGCCCTGCTGGGTGCGGACCAGCGCCAGGTCGCGCTTGGTCGCCTCCTCGGCGACCTCCTTGAAGCGCGCCTCCGAGCGCTCGGCGAACCGCTTCTCGATGGCCTCGCGCTTCAGGCGGTAGTCCTCGGCCTCGAATAGCCCGGGCACGGTGTCGCGCAGGTCCTTGACCAGGCCCTCCAGGCGGCGCGCGAAGGCCGGGCCCCCGCCCGGCGGCAGCCGCAGGCAGCGCGGCCGGTGGGCGTCGTCGAAGTCGTTGACGTAGACCCAGTCGTCCGGCGACGGCAGCGCCGCCGCCCGCTCGTTGAGGTAGTTGCGGACCGCCGCGTGCTTGCCGGAGCCCTTGGCCCCCATCACGAACAGGTTGTAGCCGCGCGACCGCATGCGGGCGGCGAACCGCACGGCGTCGAGCGCGCGGTCCTGGCCGACCAGGGTCTCGACGTCGTCGAGGTCGGCGGTGCTCCGGAAATCGAGCCCCGCGAGGTCGGTTCGGCGGTACAGGGCCTCGGCAGGCAACGGGTCGGGCGCCATTCGCGCGTTCTCCTCGGGCTGGGTCCGCCCCTGCGGGACGCCGGCAATTCGAGCCGAGCCGCGGCGACGTGTCGAGTGGCGCTATTGCCGTGGCCGCCACGGTGCGCTCGAATGCCGCCGAACCGGACTCGGGAGGAAAGCATGCCGCACGCATCCGTCAACGGAATCAACCTGTACTACGAGATTTCCGGCAAGCAGGAGGGGCCGACGCTGCTGCTGTCGAACTCGCTGGCCTCGAACCTGCACATGTGGGACCCGCAGATGGAGGCGTTCAACCGGCACTTCCGCGTGGTGCGCTACGACAGCCGCGGTCACGGCCAGTCGGCCGCCCCGGCCGGGGCCTACAGCATCGACACGCTGACCGCCGACGCCGTCGGGCTGCTCGATCACCTGGGCATCGCCCGCACGCATTTCTGCGGCCTGTCGAAGGGCGGGATGGTCGGCCAGCGGCTCGCCACCCTGCACCCGGAGCGGGTCGACCGGCTGGTGCTGTGCGACACCGCCAGCTACATGGGCCCGGGCGACCTCTGGGAGGGCCGCATCCAGCTGGCCGAGACCCAGGGCATGGCCGGCGTCGTCGACGCCACCATCGAACGCTGGTTCACCAGGCCGTTCCGGGAAAAGGACCCGCTGGCGGTCGCCAAGATCCGGGCGATGATCCTGAACACCCCGGTCGCCGGCTTCGTCGGCTGCTGCCGGGCGATCCAGGGCATGGACCAGCGCGAGAGCATCAAGGCGATCACCGCCCCGACCCTGATCGTGGTCGGCGCCGACGACCCCAGCACCACGCCGGAGAAGGCGCGCGAGATCCAGGAATGCATCGCCGGCGCGCACCTCACGATCCTGCCGGCCGCCGCCCACCTCTCGAACATCGAGCAGGAAGCGCTGTTCGACGCCGCGGTGCTGGCGTTCCTGGAGGCGAAGTGACGCGTAGTCATGGCGGGAGCGCCGGGCTTCCCGGCTGAGAGGCCGCGGTGGGCCGATCCGAACTCCGGGGGCATGGAGCGGATCGGCCCGGTCGCGGCGGAAGAGGCTCGCGCCTCTACCGGCGTCCCGAACCGCCGAGAGGAGTCTAGGAACCGTGCGGCGCGGGGCAGGATGCGCCGCCACGTCGGTCCGGGCATGTCGGATAAATGGTGTCGTCGCGACCGTTCGACCAGGGGCGATAATGCGGCCCGGCGGACACGGTGTCGTGATGATCCGCGTCCGCCGGGAACAATACCGCCGTCCAGCCGGCCGGGCGCCGCCTACAGACGGTTGCAGGCGCTGACCACGCCCTTGATCGGCGCGAGCGTGATGTCGGTGGCGATTCCGACGCCGAACACGCTCTTGCCGCTCTCGTCGGGAGTCTTGAGCTCGATATAGGCGACCGCCTCGGCGTCGGACCCGACCGAGCGGGTGTGCTCGGCATAGTCCTTGAACCGGAACTTCAGCCCGAAGGCCTCGCGCATCGCCTTGGAGAACGCGTTGACCGGGCCGTTGCCCTCGGCCTGGATGGTCCGGACCTCGCCGTCGCACTTCACCTCGGCGGTCACCCGGATCACCTGGTTGGAGCCCGGCACC
Source organism: Thalassobaculum sp. (assembly GCF_040219615.1). Lineage (GTDB taxonomy): Bacteria > Pseudomonadota > Alphaproteobacteria > Thalassobaculales > Thalassobaculaceae > Thalassobaculum_A. Next base: position 82,447 of record NZ_JAVJSE010000016.1, on the reverse strand, counting down.
CGGCTGTCCTCGAACGAGACCAGCTCGAAGCGGCCGTCCGGCTGCGCCACGTATTCCTTGTCGAAGGCGTTCCAGATCTCCTGGCTGGAGATCTCCTGCGAGGTCGCGTCGGTCAGCCGCTGGATCACCTGGCTGAACTGCGCCTGCCATTCCTTCGGCAGCCGGATGTGGTGGTCGGTCTCCAGGATGTAGGCGATGCCGCCCTTGCCCGACTGCGAGTTGACCCGGATCACCGCCTCGTAGCTGCGGCCGATGTCGTGCGGGTCGATCGGCAGGTACGGAACCTCCCAGAGCCCCGAGTTCGAGGCCTGGATCGCCTTCATGCCCTTGTTGATGGCGTCCTGGTGCGAGCCGGAGAACGCGGTGTGCACCAGCTCGCCCGCATAGGGATGGCGCGGGTGGATCGGCAGCTGGGTGCAGTACTCGGCGGTCTCCATCAGGCCGTTGATGTCGGAGAAGTCGAGCTTCGGGTCGACCCCCTGGGTCATCAGGTTCAGGCCCAGGGTGACGATGTCGACGTTGCCGGTGCGCTCGCCGTTGCCGAACAGCGTGCCCTCGATCCGGTCGGCGCCGGCCATCACCGCCAGCTCGGCGGCGGCCACCCCGGTGCCACGGTCGTTGTGCGGGTGCACCGACAGCACCACGCGGTCGCGCCGCGTGAACCGCCGGTGCATCCACTCGATCTGGTCGGCGTAGATGTTCGGGGTCGACATCTCGACGGTCGACGGCAGGTTGATGATGATCTTGTTGTCGGTGACCGGGCACCAGACGTCCATCACCGCCTCGCACACCTCCAGCGCGTAGTCGAGCTCGGTGCCGGTGAAGCTCTCCGGCGAGTACTGCAGCTGGACGTTGCTGCCCTTCAGGCGGTCGAGCCGCGCCTTCACCATCTCGGCGCCCTCGACGGCGATCTGCTTCACCCCGGCCTGGTCCTGCTGGAACACCACGCGGCGCTGCAGCTCGGAGGTCGAGTTGTACAGGTGGATGATGACGTTCTTCGCGCCCTGGACGCTCTCGAAGGTGCGGTCGACCAGGTGCTCGCGGGCCTGGGTCAGCACCTGGATCGTGACGTCGTCGGGGATCAGCTTCTGCTCGATCAGCTCGCGCACGAAGTTGAAGTCGGTGTCGGAGGCCGACGGGAAGCCGACCTCGATCTGCTTGAAGCCCATCTTGACGAGGGTGTCGAACATCCGGCGCTTGCGCGGGCCGTCCATCGGGTCGACCAGCGCCTGATTGCCGTCGCGCAGGTCGACCGAGCACCAGATCGGCGCGTGGTCGATCACCTTGTCCGGCCAGGACCGGTCGTTCAGGCCGACCGGCGCGTAGGATCGGTACTTGTGAATGGGTTGGACGTTCATGACGGTCTCCTGTGGCGCGCCCTGCGCCTCAGCCGGCGGGCGCGCGTCGTCGTGCGAATTTGGGGGTGCGGCGTGCAGAAGCCGTCCGATCGCCCGGAACCGGAGCCGTGTCGACGCGTTCCACGCCACGTGGAACGCGACAGCTAGCGGGGGCGGGTATGGAAGGTTTGCCGACAGTCATCGGCCTGGGAACCTTTGGGTTGGACGCGGACGGCGAACGGATAGATCCCGGTCTCTCGTCAGAGAGCCGGGTCCGTAAGTCGAAGGCCGAGCGTCCAGGTTCCGAACATCATGGTTCGGATTTGAGCCACAACCCGGCGGCCGGGTCAAGCCTTCCGGGATCGGCGTTCGCGCGGCCCCGGCCCAAGACTCGGATGGCGGCAGCCTCGGCCGTGAGCCATAGTGGCGGTATGCTGCAGCGCATCACAAGGCTCGTTCTCCCCGCGCTGGCCACCGGCCTGTCCTGGCCCGCGCTGGCGGAGGGCACCGGCACCGCCCAGCCGCCCGAGGACGAGCGGCCGGTGTGGACGCTGACCCTCGAGAACGACCTGACCAACAACACCGACCGATACTTCACCAACGGCATCCGGCTGAACCGGACCAGTCCGGTCGGCGCCGTCCCGGAGGCCGTGGTCGACGCCGCCCGGCCGCTGATCGGCACCATCGGCACGGTGCGCTGGACCGTCGGGCTCGGTCAGAACATGTACACGCCGTCGGACATCACCGTGAGCGACCCGGATCCCGACGACCAGCCCTATGCCGGCTGGCTGTACGGCACCATCGGCGTGCTCAACGACCTCGCCACCGGCGACGGCAACCGGACCCAGACCAGCGTCCAGCTCTCGCTCGGCGTGGTCGGCCCGTCGGCGCTCGGCGAGGAGGCCCAGAAATTCGTCCACGAGATCGTCAACTCGCCCGAGCCGCAGGGCTGGGACCACCAACTGCACGACGAGCCGGCGGTGCTGCTCAACCTCGAGCGGCGCTGGGTAGTGCCGTCGGAGCCGATCGTGGGCGACCTGCGGGGCGACGTCTCGCCGCATGTCGGGCTGGCGCTCGGCAACGTGTTCACCCACGCGGCCGCCGGTTTCACCCTGCGGTTCGGCGAGCCGCCGCAATACGACTACGGGCCGCCGCGCCTGCAGCCGCACACCCCGGGATCGGAGTATTTCGCCGCGCGCGCGCCGGACGACGAGTTCGGCTGGTACCTGTTCGCCGGGGCCGAAGGCCGGGCGGTGGCCCGCAACATCTTCCTCGACGGCAACACCTTCCGGGACAGCCCCAGCGTCGACAAGGAACTGCTGGTCGCCGACCTGTCGGCGGGCGTGGTCGTGACCTTCGGCGACATGCGGGTGTCCTACGTCCAGGTGATGCGCACCAAGGAATTCGATGGCCAGGAAGGCCCGAGCCTGTTCGGCGCCTTCAGCGTCGGCTACCGGTTCTGACGCCGGCCGGTTCGGGGGTGAACGCCATCCCTTGCACCGACCGGCGATCTGCGGTCTCGTGAACCCATGGTGACGATCGAACGCGGGGAGTGGACGCACGCCCCCAAGCCGCTGCACACCGACCACCTGATCTGCGCGATCGGCGACGTCCACGGCCGGGCCGACCTGCTGGACCCGCTGCTGGCCGCCCTCGCCGAGGATGCCCGGGTGCCGGGCGTGGCGCATGCCACCTGCATCTTCCTGGGCGACCTGATCGACCGCGGCGACCGGTCGTTCGAGACCCTGGGCCTCGCCGCCGGCGGGCTGTCGGCCTATCTCGGCGACCGCATGCCGGTCGAGGACGTGCTGCTGCTCGGCAACCACGACGCCTGGCTGAAGGCCGCCTTCGAGGACACCCTGACCGTCGAAATGGCCGAACTGTGGGCCGCCAACGGCGGGCAGCCGACCTGGCGCGCGCTCAAGGTACCGCCCCTGACCCCGTTCCAGGGCCTGGCGCCGGCCCTGCGCGCCGCCGTGCCGCAGTTCGTGCAGGACGCGGTGCGAGGCATGCGCGGGTCGCGGCGCATCGGCGACTATGTGTTCGTACATGCCGGCCTCGACCCGCGGCGGCCGCTGGAGGACCAGCCCGAGGAGGTCCTGACCTGGATCCGCGACCCGTTCCTGCACCCGGCCGAGCCCTGGCCGTTCGAGGTGGTGGTGGTGCACGGCCACTCCCCGGAGGAGCCGTTCGAGCGCCCGACGGTGGCCAGGCACCGCATCAACCTGGACACCGGCGCGGTATTCACCGGTGTGCTGACCGCCATCGAGATGCGCAACGACCGCTTCCGCTTCGTCCAGGCCAAGGGCTAAGCTGCCGGCGCCCGTCGCCTCGTGGGTTCCGGCTCGATCGCGCAATAGCGCGCTCGTCCGGAATGACGACTGGGTGGTGGAGCGCGACCAACGCCGCCTGTTTTCCTCTTCGTCATTCCGGAGAGACGCGCAGCAGCGCGGCTCATCCGGAACCCACGACGCGACGGGCGTAGGTCAAAGCCCCACTATCGCCCGCACATCGGCCGGCGTGCGGCCGGCCTCGCGCAGGGCCCGCAGGGTCAGCGCCCGGTCGCGCTTGGCGTAGCGTCGGCCCTCGGAATCGGTCAGCAGCCGGTGGTGGCGATAGCGCGGGGTCGGCAGGCCGAGCAGCGCCTGCAGCAGCCGGTGCACATGGGTGGCCTGGAACAGGTCCTCGCCGCGCACCACCAGGGTGATCCCCTGCAGCGCGTCGTCGACGGTGACCGCCAGGTGATAGCTGGTCGGGATGTCCTTGCGGGCCAGCACCACGTCGCCGAACGCCGCCGGGTCGGCCGCCTGCGTCCCGTGGCCCTCGTCCTGCCAGGTCAGCGGTCCGGCCAGCGCGAGCGCCGCCGCCATGCGCAGGCGCAGCGCATAGGGCTCGCCCGCCGCCATCCGGGCCGCCCGCTCGGCTGCCGGCAGCAGCCGGTCGGCGTCGACCACGGCCGGCCCCTCGGGCCCGCGCATCGCCCGGAAATGCGGTGCCGACAGCGCGGCGTCGAGTTCCCTGCGGCTGAGGAAGCAGGGGTACAGCAGGTCCATCGCCTGCAGCCGGTCGAGCGCCGCCCGGTAGTCGTCCATGTGTTCGGACTGCCGGCGCACCGGCCGCTCCCAGTCGAGGCCCAGCCAGGCCAGATCCTGCTCGAGGGCGTCGACGAATTCGGCGCGGCAGCGCCCGCTGTCGATGTCCTCGATGCGCAGGACGAAGCGGCCGCCGGCGGCGTGCGCGGCGTCGTATGCCAGCATCGCCGAGTAGGCGTGGCCGAGATGCAGCAGCCCGGTCGGGCTGGGGGCGAAGCGGCTGACGACGGTCTCGGAGCGGTCGGGCATGGCGGCATGATGACAGAGACAGGCGCGCCGGGTACCGTCCGGCGACTCGAAGGCAGGGGAAGACCAGGATGATCGAACTCGACGGCCCGCGCTTCGGCCCCCATGACGGCGGCGAGACCACGGCACTGGTGGTGATGCTGCACGGCGTCGGCGCCGACGGCAACGACCTGATCGGCATCGCGCCGATGTGGGCGCCGCTGCTGCCGGGCGTCGCCTTCGTGGCGCCGAACGGGCCGGAACCCTGCGACATGGCCCCCTACGGCTACCAGTGGTTCAGCCTGCAGGATCGCCGGCCGGAGACGATGCTGGCCGGGGTGCAGTCCGCCGCCCCGATCGTCAACGCCTTCGTCGATCGCGAGCTGGAACGCCACGGCCTCGGCCCGGACCGGCTGGCACTGGTCGGGTTCAGCCAGGGCACCATGACCGCGCTCTACACCGCGCCCCGACGGCCGGCGCCGGTGGCCGGGGTGCTGGGCTATTCCGGGGCGCTGATGGGGGCCGCGACCCTGGCCGCCGAGGCGACCGCCAGGCCGCCGGTGATGCTGGTGCACGGCACCGACGACCAGATCGTGCCGTTCCAGGCGATGGCGGCGGCCGAGCAGGTGCTGTCCTCGGCCGGAATCCCGGTGGAGACCTTCGCCCGCCCCGGCCTCGCCCACGGCATCGACCAGGACGGCCTGCGGCTCGGCCTGGGTTTCCTCAAGCACGTGCTTTCTGTATGACTGGAGCAGGCCTGCACGAGGCCTTGCGGCACGCATAAAACTGTAACAACATGTAGTTATACAGACGTCACGACCGCATCGAAAACTCCCGCTACGGAAGCGATCGACGCCATGAACGAGGAGCTGACAGTCAAGATGTTGTGGCGGCACCGGCCGCAACACTCGACGAGTCGCCCTAGCCCCGGGCATCGCGGCCGCGATCACCGCGCGCAACTCCCGACCCGGGAGACGACGCGGTGACGGGGCCGGACAACGCTCCTGCGCTTGTCCTCAACGCCGACTTCCGGCCGCTGTCGTATTTCCCGCTCTCGCTCTGGTCCTGGCAGGACGCCGTCAAGGCGGTGTTCCTGGACCGGGTGAACATCGTCTCGAACTACGAGACGGTGGTGCGCAGCCCCAGCTTCGAGATGAAGCTGCCGAGCGTGATCGCGCTCAAGGAGTATGTCCACCAGTCGCGCCGGCCGGCCTTCACCCGCTTCAACGTGTTCCTGCGCGACCGCTTCGCCTGCCAGTACTGCGGCCACCGGTTCCCGACCCAGGACCTGACCTTCGACCACGTGGTGCCGCGCTCGCGCGGCGGCCGCACGAGCTGGGAGAACGTGGTCACCGCCTGCGGCGCCTGCAACCTGCGCAAGGGCAACCGCATGCCGCGCGACATCGGCATGATCCCGCAATACAGCCCGCGCCAGCCGACCGCCTACGACCTGCAGGACGCCGGCCGCGGCTTCCCGCCGAACTACCTGCACGAGAGCTGGCGCGACTACCTGTACTGGGACATCGAGCTGGACCAGGACGACGACGCCGGCCGCCCGGCGGTGGCAACGCTGCCGGCGTTCTGACGCCCCGCAGGCTCAGAGCACCTTCGACATCGCCGTCCGCAGGCGGTCGAGGTCGTTCGGCGTCACATGCAAGTGCGGCGCGAACCGCAGGGACGCTCCGCGGCGGCTGACATACACCTTCTCGGATGCCAGCCGTGCCAGCAGGTCGTCGGGCAGCCTCGCCTCGGCGGTGAAACCGAGCAGATGCGGCGCCCGCACGGCCTCGGGCAGCGGTGCCAGGGGAAACCCCGACATCGCCTCGACGATCGACCGGTTGATCCCCCGCAGGCTCTCCGCCACCGCCGCCACGCCCCAGTCGCCGAGCTGCCGCAGTGCCGCGATACCGCCCGGCAGCAGCGTCGGCACGGATTTCTGGCCGACGTCGAAGCGGCGCGCGCCGGCCTGGTAGGTATGCGAGTAGTTCGCCAGGGCCGCGAAGTCCTCGGCACCGGTCCGTGCCAGCCAGGATTCCTCCAGGGGCCGGGCGTCGTGCCACCTCGGGTCCACATACATGAGGCTGAGGCCATACGGGCAAAGCAGCCATTTGTAGCCCGCCGCCACGCAGAAATCCGGGCGGATGCGATCGAAGTCGAGCGGCACCGCGCCGAGCGACTGCGTCGCGTCGAGCGCCAGCACCGCCCCGACGGCCCGTGCCGCGTCGGAGATCCGCTCGAGATCGAACCACGCGCCGTTGGTCCAGTGGCACTGCGCGAGGGCGACGACCGCCGTGCGCACGCCGATCCGGTCCAGGACCGCCACGGTCCAGTCGAGGTCCGGCGGGGTCGGCACGGTCACGACCCGGCCGCCGGTGGCCTCGGCGAGACGGAGCCAGGGAAAGACGTTGCTCGGAAACGCGTTCTCCACGAGCAGGATCTCGCGGCCGTCCGGCACGTGCGGTTCCAGGGCCCGCGCCGCCGCCGACAGGCCGTAGCTCGCCGACGGCACGATGGCGACGCAATCCGCCGGGGCGCCGAGCGTCCCGGCGACGGCCGCGCGGAAGTCCTCGGCTTCGTCGAAGAAGCTCGCCGGCGAGCGGTTCCAGGGATGGCATTTGCGGTACGCGCCCTCCGCCAGCCGATCCGCGGACAACCGAAGCATCGGCGAGTTGTACGCGCAGTTCAAATACACGACATCTTCCGGAATATCGAACAGGTGCCTCTGCGGCGGAATTGCAGTCATGGTCGTTGTCCGTGGCCGTCATGTCCGACCGGCGGATATATCCGACGCTCTACGCGGGCAATTGATTCTTTGTCTCGATGACAATCGATCTGCACGGATCCAATTCATGTGGATGTTTTCGAACAACGATCGCCGGTTCGGACCAACCCGCGATTGCAGGGGTACGACGATAAATATATAACTTGATATACAATGCCTTGCCATGGACGGTCGGGGGTCGATTGCGTGATGCGATGAACAGGGCCGATCCCCTGCGGCTCGACGACATTCCGGACGCCGCCAGCCTGGTGCATGTCGCGGTCGAGCGGCTGTTCCGGGCGCTGAAGGCCCAGATGGGCACGGCGCTGGAGGCCCGCGGCTCGTCGATCGTCGAGTGGCGCATCCTGCTGATGCTGCGGATCCACGGCCGGATGCCGCAGAAGGACCTGGTGGCCGAGGTCGCCATGGCGCAGGCCCAGGTCAGCCGCACCCTGGCGGCGATGCAGCGGCGCGGGCTGGTGCGGGCCGAGCAGGCCGGCGACGACCGGCGGGTCCGGCACTTCGAACTGACGCCGGACGGCCTGGACCTGTACCGGCGGATCGCCCCCACCATGGCCGACCGCAAGGCGCTGCTGGACGGCTGCCTGGCACCGGCCGTGCTCGCAGGCTTCCTGGACGGTGCCCGCACGGTCGCGCGCGCCGCCGCCATCCGTATCGACGACCAGAAATCGGGCGACCGGCCGGAGACCGCTCCGGGCAACCCGGCGCCGGGACAGGGGAGCAGGACATGAGACTGGCAGCACTGACTTTCGCACTGACGGCAGCGCTTTCGGCGGCGCTGCCCGCCCAGGCCGACTGGAAGCCCTCGGGTCCGGTCAAGCTGGAGATCGGTTTCGGCCCGGGCGGCGAGACCGACACCATGGGGCGCGCGATCGCCGCCGAGATGGAGAAGCAGACCGGCTGGGACGTGATCGCCGAGAACAAGCCCGGCGGCGGCGGGGTGGCGATGTTCACCGGGGTCGGCGCCGCCGCGCCCGACGGCCTGACCGTCGGCATGGGGGTCAGCATGCCGGTGCTGATCAACCTGGTGCTGCGCGGCGACAAGCTGCCGTTCAAGCTCGACAGCTTCGACTACCTGGCCACCGTCACCCGCGCCCAGGTGGCGATCGTCGCCCGGGCCGACGCGCCGTTCGACGACCTCGCCGGGCTGGTCGCCTGGTCCAAGGCCAACGGCGGCGCGCCGGTCGCCTTCGACGCCAAGCCGCAGGAGCTGATCCTGCGCGCCGTCAACAAGCAGGACGACGCCGGCATCCGCCCGGTTTCCTCGAAGAGCTCGGCCGAGATGATCCAGAACCTGCTGGGCGGGCATGTGGTGGCGTCCTTCGCGGCCGGCGCGCATATCGAGTACCTGAAGACCGGCGCCCTGAAGATGCTGGCCAGCGCCACCGGCGACCGGCACGCCTACGCGCCCGACACCCGGACCCTGCGCGAGCAGGGCTACGACCTGGCGGTCGACCCGTGGTTCTACTTCGCCGCCCCGGCCGGTCTGCCGGCCGACGCCAAAGCGGCGCTGGCCGGCGCGCTGGATGCCGCGATCACCTCCGACACCGTGCGCAAGCTGGTCGCCAACGCCTTCCACGCCGACGTCGACAACCGGGGACCCGACGGAACCGCAAAAATGATGCAGGACGGCATCGGCAGCGTGACGGTGCTGTTCGGCCAGTAGCGGGGGCGCCCAACCCGGCCCTTCGCGGCTCGCTGCGCTCGCACCTCAGGGCGACAGAGTTTCCCTATCGCCCCGGGGTGCCCCGCGACGGCGGGGCCGCGAAGGGTCGGCTGCGACCGCTGCAAACCTTCGGGAGACCGGCATGACCCTCGATCGACTGTCCGGCCTTGCGGTCGCCGGCCTCGGCCTCGCGCTGCTGCTGTTCGTCATCCCGGACCAGGTCGAGGCGGTCGACTACGGCTGGGTGCGGCCGGAGACCCTGCCGAGCCTGGCGGCCGCCGCCCTGCTGCTGCTCGGCCTGATGCAGGCGGCGACCGGCCGTGGCGGCGGCGGCCCGGACCGGCGCGCGACCGCCCGCGCCCTGCTGTATCTCGGCTACACCGCCGCCGCGGTCTGGGCCATGGGCCGGCTCGGCTTCGTGTGGGTGGCGCCGGTCATGGTGCTGGTGCTGATGCTTTGGCTGGGCGAGCGCCGGCCGCTGTGGCTGGCGGTCGGCGCCGGCGCTGTGCCGGCGGCGGTCTGGGTCGTGGTGGCCGGCCTGCTCGGCCGCGGCCTGCCGGGCTGACGCGATGCCCGACTTCGACACCGTTCTCGCCGGCCTCGGCGACGCCCTGACCCTGGTCAATCTGCTGTACGTGGTCGCCGGTGTCGCGGTCGGGCAGTTCGTCGGCGCCGTGCCCGGCATCGGCCCGGTCATGGCCATGGCGATCGCCGTGCCCTTCACCTTCGTGATGAGCCCGCTGGCCACCATCTCCTTCCTGATGGGGGTCAACAAGGGCGGGCTGTTCGGCGGCGCCATCCCGGCGGTGCTGATCAACACCCCGGGCACCCCGGACGCGGCCGCCACCGCGCTCGACGGCTTCCCGCTGGCGCAGCGGGGCAAGCCGCTGAAGGCCACCAAGATGGCGCTGTACGCCTCGGTCACCGGCGACACCTTCAGCGACATCGTGCTGATCACGGTGTCGGCGCCGCTGGCCGCGGTGGCGCTGTACATGGGCCCGGTCGAGGTGTTCTGCCTGATCCTGTTCGCGTTCTCGGTGATCGCCGGGCTGGTCGGCGAGTCGATGACCAGGGGGCTGGCCGCCGCCGCCTTCGGCCTGCTGTGCGCCACCGTCGGCCTGGACCCGGAGCACGGCACGCCGCGGCTGATCTTCGGTCAGTTCGCGCTCTACGACGGCCTGCCGCTGGCGCCGGTGGCGATCGGCACCCTGGCGGTCGCCGAGATCCTGCGCCGGCTGGCCGCCATGCGCGGCGCCGCCCGGCCGGCGGTGGCGATCCCGGACGCCCAGGACCCGGCCGACGCGCGGGTGTCCTGGGCCGAATACTGGGGCTGCCGCGCCACCATGCTGCGCGGCGCCGTCATCGGCACGGTGCTGGGCGCGATGCCGGGCATCGGCTCGACCGCGGCGGCGTTCATGAGCTACGCCTCGGCCCGCCAGGCGTCGTCCGAGCCGGAGAGCTTCGGGAAGGGCAACCTGCACGGCATCGCCGCCACCGAGAGCGCCAATTCCGCCGTGGTCGGCGCCAACCTGATCCCGCTGCTCAGCCTCGGCATCCCCGGCAGCATCGGCGCCGCCCTGGTGATCAGCGCCCTGATGATCCAGGGCATCCAGCCCGGCCCGCTGCTGTTCGAGAGCCAGGGCCGGCTGATCTACGGCCTGTTCGGCGCCATGCTGATGGCCAACTTCGTGAACCTCTGGATGGGCCAGCTCGGCCTCAGGCTGTGGGCGCGAGTGGTGGCGGCGCCGGAATCGGTGGTGTTCCCGGCCGCCCTGCTGCTGTGCACCGTCGGGGTGTATCTCTCGACCGGCGACCTGATCGGGGTCTGGGTGATGCTGGTGTTCGCCGGCATCGGCTTGGCTATGACCGCCACCGGGTATTCGGTGGTGGTGTTCGTCATCGCGTTCTTCCTGGGCCCCCGCTTCGAGCTGTCGCTCAGCCAAAGCCTCAGCATCACCGGCGGCGACCCGGCCAGGCTGCTCGAGCACCCGGTCGCGCTGGCACTGCTGGTGCTGGCGGTGGGCTCGGCATGGTGGATGGGGGTGCGGCAGCGGGCCGGTAGATAGATCCCGTCAGGACTATCGCCCGTTCGAATTCCTCAACCGCTCCAGGACGTCACTCGCGCAATCGTCGACGGTGTCAGCCGCGGTGTCGACCACCACGCGGTCTACGGTCCACGGCTCATAGTGTCGGGCCGTGACGTCCGCCCAACTCGGCACCCGCTGCCCTTCGATGTCAGCCGTCCGCTCCTCGACCCGGCGGCGGTGCTCGGCCGTGTCCGGGCACACCACCTCGACCTCGACGACGTCGCACCCGGCACGCGCCGCCACGTCCCGCCATGCGCTGCGTGTAAGTTCGATCGGGTTGACGGAGTCGGCGATGGCCGCGTGGCCGAGACGCAGATTGTCCTCGGCCACGGCATAGGCAACCACGTAACCGGCATCCTCCGCGGATCGGATGCGCAGGACCGACCGCGCCAAGGCGGTCTCGATGCTGTCGATGCGCAGATGCACGGCGTCCAGCCGCCGCGCCAGTTCGCGGGCCAGGGTGGTCTTGCCGGTGCCGGGCAGGCCGCTCAGGACGATCAGCATCCCCTGCCCGGCCACCGCCGAACCCTCAGAACCGCTCGCTCAGCCAGATCGCCATCCGCGAGCCGGCCCGGATCGCCGCCCGCATCACCGGGTAGCCCACGGTGTCCTCGCCGCCGTGCTCGCGGCCGATCTCGGCGTGCTCGGCCTCCTCGGCGCGGAATTCCTCGATGGTCGCCTTCAGTTCGGCCTCGTCCGGCCCGAGCGACTCGGCCTGCCGGCGGTAGTGGTCGTCGATCACCTCCTCGACGGCGATCGTGCAGGCCATCGCCGCCTTCTCGCCCATCAGGGCGGTGCCGGCGCCGAGCGCGAAACCGGCGACGTGCCACAGCGGGTGCAGCACCGTCGGCCGCGCCCGGCGCTCGCGGATCAGCCGCTCGAAGGCCGCCAGGTGGCGGTCCTCCTGCTCCTTCATGTGGCGGATGGTCTTGGCGCTGGGGTGTTTGCCGAGCACCGCCAGCTGGCCCTCGTAGATCCGCTGGGCGCCGAACTCGCCGGCATGGTCGACCCGCAGGATCCGGTCGATCAGGGCGTCGTGCGACAGCTCGCCCGGCATCCGGCCGGCACGCCTGCGGTTCCCGGTCGTGTCGGTCATGCCGCGTCCTCCTTGGCCTGCCTGCGATCCTCGATGACGGCGCCGATGCCGAGCCCGGCCAGTCCCGCCGCCAGCAGCGCGTTCCATCCTGCCATGGAGAGGCCGAATACCGCGAAGGCCACCTCGTCGCAGCGGACGATCGGCTGGTTCATGATCTGCGCCTTCAGCGCCGCCAGATCGTTGGCGGCCGTGGTCGAGCCGCATTCCGCGGTGCCCTGCCACCAGCCCTGCTCGACCCCGACATGGAACACCCCTACCCCGCCGGTCGCCAGCTCCGCCACCACCGCCAGCAGCAGCGCCGCGGTCGCGGCCGCCGGCCGGCCGCGCAGCGCCCAGGCCGCCAGCCCGAGCAGGATCGCGGCGCCATGCGGCCAGCGCTGCCAGACGCACAGCACGCAGGGCTGCAGGTCGAAGCCGTACTGCCCGGTGAACGCCAGCCCCAGCGCCGCCGCCGACGCGGCCGCCAGGGCCAGCCCGGTCCAGGGAACAGAAGGGGGCATGGATCGCCTCATCGGTCAGGCCAGATATTTGAGGGCGACGAAGCCGCCGATCAACAGCACGAAGAACACCACCGTCACCGGCCCGAGATAACGGTCCAGGAAGCGGCGGATCGGCGGGCCGAACCACCACAGCAGGGCGGCGACCGCGAAGAACCGGATGCCGCGGGCCAGCACCGAGGCGACCATGAACACCACCAGGTCCAGCCGGGTCACCCCGCTGGCGATGGTGATGACCTTGTAGGGGAACGGCGTCACCCCGGCGCCGAACACGATCCACGCACCCCACTCGTTGTAGCGCCCGGCGAAGCTGGCGAACTTGTCGGCATAGCCGTACAGGTCGAGGATCGGCTGGCCGAGCGCCTCGAAGAACAGGCTGCCGATGGCGTAGCCCGCCACGCCGCCCGCCACCGAGGCCGCCGTCGCGATGGTTGCGACCCGCCAGGCCCGGCGGCGGTCGGCCAGGATCATCGGGACCAGCATCACGTCCGGCGGGATCGGGAACACCGAGCTCTCGACGAACGCCACCAGCGCCAGCCACCAGTCGGCCCGCTTGTCGCCGGCGACCCGCAGGGTCCAGTCGTAGAACGGCCGCAGCATGTGGGGATCCCGGGGCGGATGGCGGACCCGCCCCGGATAGCAGCGCCGCCCGGGGGCCGCAAGCGCCAGCCGGCCGCGCCCCCGGTTTCATCCGACGCTAGACGCAGATCCTCACGTATCCGCCGTACCAGAAGTTCCATTCGACCCGGCAATGTCGGTAGGGCGAGTGCCGGGGCGGCGCGTAGTGGTGATGCACGCGGGGCGGCGGCCCGTGGCGCCAGTGCCGGCCGCGGTGCCGGTCGTCGTCCCGCCAGTGTCGGCGGTGACCGCCGCGGTCGCGGTCCCAGCCGCGATCGCCGCGACGGCCGTCGTGGCCGTGGCGGCCGCCGTCGGTGAGGGTGATCCCCGGTCCCTCGGCCCGGACCGGTGCCGCGGCGGCGAGGCCGGCGGTCACCGCCAGCACGGCCAGCGCCCGGATTGCGAAAGAACGCGAAAGGATGGACATGTCGCCTCTCCTGCTTCGCCGTCCCCGTGCAACCCTGAACGCCGCCGGCCGGACATTCCGTCGCGGCGATCCGTGGCGACGCCACCGGGCCGTTGCCGAGCCCGCCCGGCGCCGCCAAGATGCGCGCCATGCAGAAGCCGCCCCTCCATCCCTGGTTCGACGTCGGCGACCTCGCCCCGGTCGTCGAGCTGCGCAGCGCCGACGGCAGGACCAAGCCGATCACCCGCATGGCCGGCCGCACCGCGGTCGTGCACGTCGCGGTCGGGCCGGCCGATCCCGCGCCGGTGGCGGCGGCGCTGGCGGCCCGGGCCGGCGAGTTCGCGGACGCCGGGGCCGACCTGTATCTGGTGCGCCACGGCGGCCCGGAGGCGGTCGCCGGGTCACCGTCCGACGGCCTCACCGCACTGGCCGACCCGGCGGGGGCACTGGCCCACAACCTCCACCTGGAGAAGCCGACGACCGTGGTGTTCGACCGCGCCTCGCGGCTGGCCGCCGTGCTGCCGCTGGACGATGCCCCGGGCGATGGGCCGGCCGGGCATGCCGAAACCTGCCTCGCCCTGGTGCGCGACCGGCTGCCGCCCGAGCGGTTCCGGGAGGGGCCGCCGGTCCAGGCCCCGGTGATGGTGATCCCGAACGTGCTGTCGCCGGAATGGTGCCGCTGGCTGATCCAGGTGCACGACCGCAAGGGCAACGCGCCGTCCGGCTTCCTGCAGCAGGTCAAGGGCGAGTCGGTGCTGCTGTCGGACGACGAGGTCAAGGTCCGGCGCGACCACGTGGTGCCGGAGGGCTCGCCGCTCGAGGCCGAGATCCGCCATATCTTCTCGCGCCGGGTGATCCCGGAGATCGCGCGGGCCACCCACTCGCCGATCCAGCGCCACGAGCTGTTCAAGATCGTGCGCTACGAGGCCGAGGAGGGCGGGCATTTCCGGCCGCACCGCGACAACACCGCCAGCGCCGGCCGCACCCGGCGGTTCGCGGTCACCCTGAACCTGAACACCGGCGACTACGACGGCGGCCACCTGGTGTTCCCGGAATACGGCGAGGTCGGCTACCGCCCGGCGGCCGGCGAGGCGGTGGTGTTCTCCTGCTCGCTGCTGCACGAGGCCCGGCCGGTGACCCGCGGCACCCGCTACGTGCTGCTGGCCTTCCTGCACTGAGCGAGCCCACAGCTCAAAATTTCCGGTCGAATCCGGCGCGCCACCGTAGTAGGAGTGGGAGGCTGCGGGCGTGGCGGAATTGGTAGACGCGCTGGACTCAAAATCCTGTTCTGGTGACAGAGTGTCGGTTCGAGTCCGACCGCCCGCACCAACTTCTCGACAGCTTTCACTCACCGAACGGTGTCACCCGGGCCTGCGGTGGACAGGCAGACCTCGCGAACGCAGCCGCGCAGCCAGCGATGCGCCGGGTCCGCGTCCATCCGCGGGTGCCACAGCAGCGCGACCGTGATCCCCGGCAGATCGACCGGCAGCTTGAAGCTGTGCAGGCCGGCGCGCAGCCTGCCGGTCTGCCGTTCCGGGACGGCGGCGATCAGGTCCGATGAGCGCGCCAGGGCCAGGCCCGTCCCGAAGTCGCCGACCACGGTGGCGACGTCGCGCCGCAGCCCGAACGCCTCCAAGGCATCGTCGATCGCCCCCCGGTCGCGCCCGCGGCGGGACACCAGGACGTGCCGGCCGGACGCGTATCGTGCCGGCGTGATCTCGCCCCGGGCCAGCGGGTGCCCGGCGCGCACGACGCCGACGAACCGGTCCCGGAACAGGGCCTGCGCCCGCAGCTCCGGGCCGGCCGTTCCTTCGACCACGCCGGTCTCCAGGTCGACCGTCCCGTCGCGCAGCGCCGCACTGTCCTTGTCGGTCTTCGGCACGAAGCGCAGCCGCACGCCGGGCGCCCGCTCGCCGATCCAGGCGATCAGTTCCGGCCCGAAATTCTCCACGAAGCCGTCCCGGACCCGCAGGGTGAAGCTGCGCGCCAACCGCCCGGGGTCCAGGTTCTCCTGCGGGCGCAGCGCCGTCTGCGCGTCCTGCACGATCCGGCCGACCCGCTCGCGTAGCTCCAGCGCCCGCGGCGTCGGCACAAGGCCACGACCGGCCCGCACCAGCAGCGGGTCGCCGGTGGTCTCGCGCAGCCGCGCCAGCGCCCGGCTCATGGCCGAGGGGCTGAGCCCCAGCCGCCCGGCGGCGCGCGCGACGCTGCCCTCGGCGAGCAGCACATCCAGGGTGACCAGCAGGTTCAGGTCGGGGACCGCCATGGGCCGATCATAGCACGGTCCGCGGTTCTGGCATGGCGTCATGTGCATCATTTGGATGCAAGTGCTGCGTGTTCCGCCATGCCGTCGGTCCGCCTAGATCCTGGACGGCTCCATTCCCGGGGCCGTCAGGAGATGGAAGCCATGGTCAAACCGGTCACTGCAGAACCCGACGCGGGTGCCGCCGACGGCACGGCGCGCGCGCCGTCCGCCCGCCAGGCGCTCGCCGCCCTGTCGCTGTCGATGCTGCTGCCCTCGCTCGGCATCAGCGTCGCCAATGTCGGCCTGCCGACACTGGCGCAGGCGTTCGAGGCCGGCTTCCAAGGCGTCCAGTGGGTGGTCATCGGCTATCTGCTGGCGGTCACGACCTCGATCGTCGGCGCCGGCCGGCTGGGCGACATCGTCGGCCGCCGTCGGCTGCTGCTGGCCGGAATCGCCGTGTTCACGGTGGCTTCGGCGCTGTGCGGAGCGGCGCCGACCCTGGGACTGCTGATCGCCGCCCGGGTGGCCCAGGGCCTGGGCGCGGCGGTCATGATGGCGCTCTCCATGGCGCTGGTCGGCGAGGCGGTGCCGAAGGAGAGAACCGGCAGTGCCATGGGCCTGCTCGGGACCATGTCGGCGGTCGGCACGGCCCTCGGCCCGTCGCTCGGCGGCCTCCTGATCGCGGCGGCGGGGTGGCCGGCGATCTTCCTGGCCGGCGTTCCGCTGGGTGTCCTGGCCCTGCTGCTGGCCCATCGCCACCTGCCGGCCGATCGTCCGGCGCCCCGGCCGGCCCGGGCCGGGTTCGACAGGCTGGGGACCCTGCTGCTGGCGCTGACCCTGGCGGCCTATGCCCTGGCCATGACCCAGGGACGCGGCGGCTTCGGGCCGGCGAACGCCGTGCTGCTGGCGGCCGCCGCCGTCGGGGCCGGGCTGTTCGTGCTCGCCGAGCGCCGGGCCGCCGCACCGCTGGTCCGCCTGGCGATGCTCCGCGACCCGACCCTGGCCGCTGGCCTGGCCAGCAGCGCGCTGGTCTCGACGGTGATGATGGCGACCCTGGTGGTCGGGCCGTTCTACCTGTCCCGAACGCTCGGGCTGGAGGCCGCCATGGTCGGCCTGGTGGTCTCGGTGGGTCCCATCGTATCGGCCCTGACCGGCATCCCGGCAGGCCGGCTCGTCGACCGCCTGGGCGGCCGACGCATGACCGTCCTCGGGCTCGCCGGGATCGCTGTCGGCGCCGCTGCCATCGCGATCCTGCCGGCGACCCTGGGCATCCCCGGCTATGCCGGCCCGATCGTCGTCATGACGGCCGGCTACGCCATGTTCCAGGCCGCCAACAACACCACGGTCATGGCCGACCTGCCGCCGGACCGCCGCGGGCTGGTCTCGGGCATGCTCAACCTGTCGCGCAACCTCGGGCTGATCACCGGCGCGTCCGCGATGGGCGCGGTGTTCGCCGCCGTGGTCGGCGACGTGGCCGCGGCCGGTCCCGCAGCGGTCGCGGACGGCATGCGGATCACCTTCGCCGTGGCGGCGGCGCTGATCGCCGTCGCGCTGGCAACCGTGGTCGGCAGCCGGATGCGGGCGACACCGGCCGCGATACCCGAACGGGCGCCGTGAGCCGGCGCGCGCTCACCTCTTCCCGGTCGCCGGCCGCACGTGGTCGAAGCGCGGGTTGGCCTTGAACACTTCGGCCCGGGTGCCGCCGGCGCGCAGGCCAGCGCCGATGCTCTTCTCGATGCGGGCCAGTTCCTCGGAGTCGGCGATCACCGTTTCGGCCACCGCCGCCGGGATCACCACCACGCCGTCGCCGTCCGCCAGCAGGTAGTCGCCGGGCGCGATCGCGACCGGCCGGCCCTCCTGGCCCGGCAGGGTCACCGGCACGCCGATGTCGGTCCATTTCCAGCGCCGCGAGCCGTTGACCGGGGTCACGCCGCCCGACACCACCGGCAGCCGCAGGCCGCGGATCTCGTCGGCGTCGCGCACCGGGCCGTCGGTCACGATCGCCACGCAGCCGGCGCGCTGCAGGCTGTAGGCGACGAAGCCGCCCAGCAGGGCGCCGCGGCTGAACCCGCCGCTGTCGATCACCAGCACGCTGCCGGGGGACATCGCGGCCTCCAGCGCCGGCCCCGGCAGTGCCGGTCGGGCATGCCCGCCGGACACCGCCGCCTCGCCGCGGGCGCAGACCGCGACTCCCGCGAACCGGGTGCCGGCGGCCAGCGGCGCCAGCGCCGACGACAGCGCGTGGTTCGGCAGCCCGGCCTCGTCCATGACGTCGCTCACCAGCCCGGTCTCGAGCTTCGCCAGGCGCGCCAGCAGGTCTTCCGCGGTTGCGGTCATTCCGTTCTCCCCCGTCCCTCGGGACTGTCTCGGTTTCGGCCCGGCCGGCTTCGGCTTGACCGGTGTCCGGACCGGAACCTAGTCTATACGCAACGCTAGAATTCCCGACACCTGCTCGCTCTTGAGGAATGGAGGGCGGAATGGTCTTCGTCTCAGCGTGCATCCCGGGGCGCCAGGCCCCGCGGGCTTCCCGGTTCGCCGTCGTTCTCGGACTCCTGACGATGGTGGCGGCAGCGGCGCCGGCCGTGGCCCAGCAATCCCCGCAGACCGGCGTCCAGGCGCCGCCGGCCGCCGGCACCCCATCGGCCCCAGGCGCGGCGTCCACGCCGATCCCGCGGCCGCCGTCCGGCGGCGGCCAGAGCATCGAGCCGGCCCGCGACGGACACTGCAGCAGCAAGACCCCGATCGCCTGAGTCGGATCGCCTGAGCGGGATTTCCTGAGTCGGATTGCCCGAGTCCGGCCCGGACGGCGACGGTATCGCTCAGGTCCTGGTGGTCCCGGGCGCCACCCGGATCACGCCCATCATGCCGGCCGCCTGGTGCTCCAGGATGTGGCAGTGGAACATCCAGTCGCCGGGATTGTCGGCCACCAGGGCGATGTCGACGCGCTCGCGCGGGTTCATCAGCACGGTGTCCTGCCACTCGCGGCGGCGGGTCGGCACCCCGTTGCGGCTCAGCACCCGGAACGAGTGGCCGTGCAGGTGGATCGGGTGGTGGAAAGCGCTGTCGTTGGTCATCGCCAGCACATGGCTGCGGCCCTCGGCCAGGGTCAGCATCGGCGCCATGACATGGCCGGTAGCGGCGACCCCGTTGATCGTCCAGATCCCGGCATGCTGCATACCCCGTCCCATCATGCCGCCCATCATCCCACCCATGGGGCCGCGCCCCATCATGCCGCCGCCCATCATGCCGGCCATGCCGCCGCCGGCGAAGGCGACGCTGTGGCGCTCGGCGGCCGCGACGTCGGGCTCGGCCAGCGGATTCGGCGGCAGCCGCAGTTCGGCCTCGGGCACCCGCTCGCGCAGCGGCGCGTCGCCATAGGCCAGTTCCAGCAGCCGGTAGGCGCCGCGCTGGTAGAACGAGTCGATCACCCGGAACCGGGCGCCGGGGGCGCCGGTCATGTCGATCACCAGGTCGGCGCGCATCGCCGGGCCGAGCACCACCCGGCCGCCCGCCGGGGCGTGCGGCTCGACCGGCTGGCCGTCGATCGCGACGATCCGCGGCGCGTGGCCCTCGAACTCCAAGCCGAAGATCCGGGCGTTGGCGGCGTTGATCAGCCGCAGCCGAATGCGCTCGCCGGCCCGCACCGCGAAGCTCTCCGGCACCACGCCGTTGACCGTCACCGAATTGCCGATGCGGCCCATCATGGCGGCGTCGTGCATGTTGTCGAAATCCGGGCTGATCGAGGCGTCGGCCAGCAGCCGCCAGTCGTCCAGCACCCAGGTTACGTCCCGGTCGACCGCCGGCGGCTCGGCCTCCTCGACGATCAGCGCGCCCGACAGCCCGCGGTCGACCTGCTCGGAGCCGCGCTGGTGCGGGTGGTACCAGAAGGTCCCGGCATCCAGCGCGTCGAACTCGTAGACGAAGGTCTCGCCCGGCCCGATCGGCCGCTGGGTCAGGTCCGGCACCCCGTCCATGGCGTTCGGCACCCGCATCCCGTGCCAGTGCACGGTGGTGGCCTCGGCCAGCGCGTTCTCGACCGCGATCCGCAGCCGCTCGCCCTGGCGGACCCGGATCTCGGGGCCCGGAACGCTGCCGTTGAAGGCCCAGACGGCGGTCGCCGGGTGCGGCGCCGGAACCAGCTGCGCGGTGGCCGGTGCGACCCGCAGCCGGAACCCGCGCGGCTCGGCCCGGGCCGGCAGGCCGGCCGCCGCCAGCAGGGCGCCGGCGCCGCCGCCGGCCAGGACGGCCCGGCGCGGGATCGCTCTGCCCGGGATAGCGTCGGGCGAATTCGAAGGCGAACGGTCGGACTGCATCGCGATGGCCGTGCCGGTTGGGTCGTGGAGACGCCCCCGCAGTCTGGCACGCCGGACGATCTCGCGACACTCGCGACCGCGTGACCGGCAGCGGCGGATTTTTTGCCGCAGCGCAGCATCCGAGCGGCGATCGCGATCCGGAATAAGTCCAGGCCCTGTCGCCCAAAATCAGTCCGGTTTGGCATTACGTGTCGAATTCGAATAAGTTGTGTCGCGATCACGACAAATGAGGACAGACGGATGACGCTGCTGACCAAGGCCGAAGAGATCTCCGACGTCGCATTCGGATTCATGGGCTCGAAGGCCTTGTTCGCGGCGCTGCACCACGGCGTCTTCACGCAGCTCGCGGACGGCCCGATGACGGCGGAGGAGGCCGCCGTGGCGACCGGCCTGCACCCGGAGCGGGCGCGCACCCTGCTGACCGCGCTCGCCGCCCTCGGCGTGGTGGCGGCCGAGGACGGCCGGTTCGCCAACTCGCCGGCGGCCGAGGCCTTCCTGGTCAAGGGCGCCAGGCACGACTTCGGCGACTACCTGCGCCTGCAGGTCGACCGCCAGATGTACGGCCTGCTCGACCAGATCGAGCTGGCGCTCGCCAACAAGCTGCCGGACGACGCCACCGGCTCCTACGCCGATTGGTTCTCCGACCCGGAGGAGGCGCGGCTGTACTCGCGCAGCCAGCACGCCGGATCCCTGGGCCCGGCCCGTGGCCTGGCGCGCCGCCTCGACCTGTCGGGCGGCAAGCGGCTGCTCGACGTCGGCGGCGGCACCGGCGCCTTCGCGATCACGCTCTGCCAGGCGTTCCCCGACCTGAAGGCGACCGTCGTGGACTTCCCGAACGTCGCGGTCATCGGCGAGGCCTATGTGGCGAAGGCCGGGCTGCGCGACCGCATCGCCTATGTGCCGGGCGACGCGCTCCGGACCGACTGGCCGACCGGGCAGGACGCGATCCTGATGTCCTATCTGTTCTCCGGGGTGCCGGGCGACGAGCACGAGGGCCTGCTGTCCCGTGCCTTCGACCACTTGGCGCCGGGCGGCCGGCTGCTGATCCACGACTTCATCGTGTCGGCCGACCGTACCGGCCCGAAGCTCGCCGCCCTCTGGCAGCTCCAGCATACCGCGTTCACGCCGGAGGCCCGGTCGCTCGACGACGCCTGGCTGGCCGAGGAGCTGCGCGGCACCGGCTTCGAGGAGGTGTCGGTCGAGCCGATGATCCCCGGCATGACCATGCTGGCCGAGGGCGTGCGGCCCGGCTGACGGGCGCCCGGCGCGCCGGCATCGATGCTGGAGCAGCCGCACCGGATCCGCTACCATTTCGGGTATCCGGTCGGGACGCTGGGTCGCCGGCGAGTGCTGGGAGGGAACGCCATGACCGGCTCGCAGCAGCGCGAATGGGTGACCGGTATCCTGGAATCCCTGCCGTCCGTGACGTTCCTGGCGCTGTGGCGCGGCGACCTGGTCGGCCTCGAGGCCGCCGGCTGGACCGGCTGCGGGCTGGCCGCCGCCGTGCTGTTGGCACTGCGGCTGCGGCGGACGCCCTTCGACCCGATCCTGCTCGGCATCAACCTCCACATGCTCGTGATCACGCCGCTGGTCGTCGGGCTGTTCCACGCCGGGCAACCGGCGCTGGCGGGCACCCTGGTCGACACCGCGCAGACCGGGGTGCTGGTGGCGATCCTGGCGGTCGGCGCGGCCCTCACCCTGTTCGCGCCCCGCGGCTTCGTCGGCATCGCCGGGCTGCCGACCGGCGCTCGCCGTGGCTATTCGCTGCTGCTGCTGGCCGTGGCCGGCGCCGCGGTGCCGTGGTCGCTCGCCCATGCCGGCAGCACCCTGATGTCGATCGGCGTGCCGCTGATGGCGCTGTTCGGCCTGCGCCGCTACCTGGTCGCGCGCTGGCAGGACAAGGCAGGCGACGGCGACCGCGCCCTGGCCGCGATGGCGGCGCCGGGCGGCGACTGACGCAGGACCGCAATCCCGGCCCTGGCCGCCGACGATCCTTCGCGGACGGCGGACACGGTGCCGTGCCGAACCGCCCTATCGACTCCGGCCCGCTCCGCGCTATGTATCGGCCTTCACTTCGCCCAGCCCGCCCAACGGAGGACGCCCGATGCCCATGCAGTATCTTCACACCATGGTCCGGATCAGCGACGTCGACGCCAGCCTGCGGTTCTACTGCGACCTGCTCGGCATGAAGGAGATCCGCCGCTACGACAGCGAGAAGGGACGCTTCACCAACATCTTCCTGGCCGCCCCGGCGGACGAGGCCGATGCCGCCTCCGACAAGAAGGCGCCGCTGCTGGAGCTGACCTACAACTGGGACCCGGAGGACTACGGGACCGGCCGGGCCTGGGGCCACCTGGCGTTCCGGGTCGACGACATCTACGCGACCTGCCAGAAGCTCCAGGACAACGGCGTCACGATCAACCGGCCGCCGCGCGACGGCTACATGGCTTTCGTGAAGTCGCCGGACGGCATCTCCATCGAGCTGCTGCAGAACGGCGCCGCCAAGGACGCGGCCGAGCCCTGGGCCTCGATGGCCAACACCGGCAGCTGGTAACGGCTTCCCCCTCGCGCGCCGTCGGGCCGGCCGCGAGGGGAACCCCTTCTCGCGCGATGCGTTGCGCAGCCGCCGGCCGACCGGCGGCCCGATGCGCAATCAAACGGACCCAGTCATGGCAGCCTTCGATCGTCGCTCCTTCCTGCAGATCCTGCTCGCTGCCGGCACCGCCCGGGCAATCGGCGGCAGCGGTTCGGCCGCGGCCGCGACCGGGCTGAAGTTCGGCCCGGCCGAGCCGTTCTCCTACGACTGGCTGAAGACCCACGCCCGGGAGCTGGCGACCCGGCCCTACGAGACGCCGCCGCGGCCCGAGCCGGCGATCGTCGCGAAGATCGACTACGACGCCCACGGCAAGCTGCGCTACCGCAAGGAGTTCTCGCTGTACCGCGAGGGCGCCTACCCGATCTCGTTCCAGCATGTCGGGACGTTCTTCCCGAAGACCGTGCGCATGCACGCGATCGACGGCGGCACCGCCCGCGAGGTGCTGTACGACCCGACCTACTTCACCGTCGGCGAGGGCCATGTGGCGGCGGCGCTCGGCCAGGAACCGTCGGCCTTCGCCGGGTTCTGGGTGCACGACCCGCTGTCGAAGGGCGACCTGGACAAGGTCGAACCCTGGGCGACCTTCCTGGGGGCGTCGTATTTCCGCGGCGTCGGCGAGCTCGGCCAGGTCGGGCTGTCGGCCCGCGGCATCGCGCTGGCGCCCGGTGCGCCCGGCCCCGAGGAGTTTCCGGACTTCGTCTCCTACTGGTTCGAGCCGGCGGCCGACGCCGACGCCCCGGTCACGGTCTATGCCCTGCTGAGCGGGCCGTCGGTCGCCGGCGCCTACCGCTTCCTGCTGCATCGCACCGCCGGCGTGGTGATGGACATCGAGGCCAGCGTCCATCCGCGTCGTACGATCGAGCGGTTGGGCCTGGCGCCGCTGACCTCGATGTACTGGTTTTCCGAGACCGCCAAGTCGACGATGGTGGACTGGCGGCCGGAGGTGCACGACTCCGACGGCCTGGCGATGTGGACCGGGTCCGGCGAGCGGATCTGGCGACCGCTCAACAACCCGCCGCAGGTGACGATCTCGAGCTTCGTGGACGCCGGCCCGCGCGGCTTCGGGCTGTCGCAGCGCGACCGCAACTTCGACCACTACCTGGACGGCGTGAAGTACGAGAAGCGGCCGACCGCCTGGATCGAGCCCCGCGGCGACTGGGGACGCGGCGTGGTGCAGCTGATCGAGATCCCGACCGACGACGAGATCCACGACAACATCTGCGCCATGTGGGTGCCGGACGCGCCGCACGGCGCCGGCCAGCACGTCGAGCTCGCCTATCGCCTGCACTGGCTGGCCGACGAGCCGTACCCGAGCGGGCTCGGGCGGTGCGTGGCCACCCGCCTCGGCAACGGCGGCCAGCCCGGCCAGCCGCGTCCGCAGAACGTGCGCAAGTTCATGGTCGAGTTCCTCGGCGGGCCGCTCGCCGACCTGCCGTTCGGCACCCTGCCGGAGGCGGTGCTGACGGCGTCGCGCGGCGCGTTCTCCTACGTGTTCACCGAGGCGGTGCCGAACGACGTGCCGGGCCACTGGCGGGCCCAGTTCGACCTGACGACGGACGGATCGCAACCGGTCGACATGCGCTGCTATCTGCGCAGCGGCGATACCGTGCTGACCGAGACCTGGCTGTACCAGTACCATCCGGCGTCGGCGAAGTAGCGCCGACCGCCGGGAGCCGGCTACGTCGCCGGGTCCCACAGCCGGCGGATCGCCTCGGCGCTGTCGCGGAAGGCCGCCAGCACCGCCGGGTCGAAGTGGTCCGGCCGGCAACGCCCGTCGCCATCGAGGATGATCCGGCAGGCCGCCTCGTGATCGAACGCCGGCTTGTAAGGGCGCGCCGCCCGCAGGGCATCGTAAACGTCGGCGACCGCGACGATCCGCGCGACCAGCGGGATCGCCTCGCCCGCCAGACCGGTCGGGTATCCGGTGCCGTCGAAGCGCTCGTGGTGGTGCAGGGCCGCCTGGACGACGAGGCCGTCCGGATCGTAGCCGGCCTCCTCGAGCAGCATCCCGCCGTGGCCGGTGTGCCGTCGGATCTCGCCGACCTCGGCCTCGGTCAGGTCCTCGACCTTCGCGAACAGGTCGTCCGCCATGGCGGTGCGCCCGACGTCATGCATGGTGCCGGCATAGGCGAAGGCGGCCGCCACGGCCTCGTCATGGCCAAGCGCGGTCGCCAGCAGATGCGTGATCAGCCCGACCTTGGAGGCGTGCTGGTGCAGCACCTCGCCGCTCGCCTGCCAGATCGCCTCCGGCGGCGAACCCGCCACAGGAGCCTCGCCATCCGTCGTCCGCAGCCGCCCGGTCATGCTCCCGCCCTCCATCCGCCATCAAGGGATCGCGTCCCGGCAGTATCGGGCGGACGTCCGACAAAGGCAAAGACGGGCTGTCGGCTGCTTCCGGGATCGGCGGTCTCAGACCCGCGGGTCTTCCCAGAACCGCTGGTCCATCGACAATGCCGGACGATCGCAGCCGGCCGCCCCGACCACCTTGGCCGGCACCCCGGCGACGGTGGTGTTCGGCGGCACGTCGCGCAGCACCACGCTGCCGGCCCCGACCCGGGAGCACTGGCCGATCTCGATGTTTCCGAGGATCGTCGAATTGGCGCCGATCAGCGCCCCGCGCCGCACCTTCGGGTGCCGGTCGCCGGTCTCCTTGCCGGTGCCGCCGAGCGTCACGCCGTGCAGCAGCGAGACCTCGTCCTCGATCACCGCGGTCTCGCCGACCACCACGCTGGTGGCATGGTCGATCATGATGCCGCGGCCGATCCGGGCGGCCGGGTGGATATCGACGCCGTACACCTCCGACGTGCGCGACTGCAGGTACAGCGCCATCGCCCGCCGGTTGTTGGCCCACAGCCAGTGCGCCACCCGATGCGCCTGCAGCGCCTGGAACCCCTTGAAATACAGGAACGGCTCGAGATAGCTCGTGCAGGCCGGATCGCGGTCGAACACCGCCGACAGGTCGGCCCGCACCTGCTGCCCGACATCGGGCTCGCCGTGGACCGCCCGGTCGATGGTCTGCCGCAGTGACAGCCCGGTGATCGATTCCGACCCGAGCTTCTGCGACAGGTGGTAACCGAGCGAGTCCTCGAGGGTCTCGTGCGCCAGCACGGTCGCGTGCAGGAAGCTGGCCAGGGCCGGCTCCTCGCGGGCGGTCGCTTCGGCGTCGACCCGCACGCCGTCCCAGATCGGATCGACCTTCGCCGCGACGCGGCGCGGCCATTGGGCTTCGGCTTCGGCCATCGGATTTCCTCCTCGCCACGCAACCCTCGATCGAGCCGCGACGCGTCCGTGCCCCAGAGCTTGTGCCGAAGTCTAGCGCTTTCAAGCCGCTGCCGTCACCGCCCGGCGGGAACGGGTGCCGTTCCGGGGCTTCATCCCGGCCCGCGCGGCCCGCCGTCGGGACCGCCGTCGGGACCGCCCTCCGGCCGGTAGCTTAACGACCGGTTAATCGATCTGATGCTAGGAGTAGTCGAAGCTCCGCCGGGCGAGGCATGTCATGACGACCGAACTACCGCCGGCCGAACGCTCGCAGTCGGAGGCTCGACCGGGCCTCTCGGGATCTACGCCGGCCACCGACATCGCGGTGGTGCGGCGAACCTTGCGCCGGTTGACCCTGGTCGTCACCACCGTCGTCCTGTTCTCGATCCCGGCCCTGTTCGCCCTCGCCGGCATCCGCGCCCTCCACGAGCACGCCGTGCTGGACGCGGCGGTGACCGCACAACGGGTCGCCGACCACGCAACGACGGCCGGCGCGGGCTGGCGCCAGGCCCCAAAGGATCTGCTCCCGGTGCTCGACCTGACGCCGACCATGGGCATCCAGGTGGAACGAACCCTGCTCGGTCCGGAAGGCGGCGTCCTGATGACCCCGACTGCGCCGGTGGCCCGCCCGGTGCTGCGGTCGCGCGCGTCGGTGATGCTGGACGGCACCCGACTCGGCGAGGTGGTGGTCGCCGTCAGCCTGCGTGCGATCCTGATCGAGACCGCCCTGGTGTTCGGGTTCGCCGCGCTGGTTGCGGCCGGCCTGCATCTGGTCATCGACCGGGTGGCGCTGCGCGCGCTGCGGCAGGCGCTCGACCATCTGCAGGCGGCGCTGCGCGAGCGCGACCGGGCGCTCCAGGAGACCTCCGACGCCCTTGCCCTGCTCGGCCGTCAGAATGCCCGGCTGAAGACCACCTCCGAGGAGCTGTCGCGGGCGCGCGATGCCGCCCTGACGGCAGATCGCTCGAAGTCGATGTTCCTGGCTGCCATGAGCCACGAGCTGCGCACCCCGCTGAACGCCATCATCGGGTTCTCCGAAGTCATGGCCCGACAGCTGTACGGGCCCATCGGCCACGACAAGTACCGCGACTACGCCGCCGACATCAGGGCCAGCGGCGACCATCTTCTCGCCCTGATCGACGACGTCCTGGACCTCTCGCGGGTCGAGGCCGGCAAGCTGTCCCTGCGGCGCGAGCCGCTCGACGTGGTCGAGCAGGTCGAGGGATGCTGCCGGCTGGTCAACGGCCGGGCCGTCGACGCCGGCATCGACCTTCAGTGCGTCGCCGACAACGCCGCCGACCCGCGCATTCTCGGGGACCGCGTCCGGTTCCGGCAGATCCTGCTCAACCTGCTGACCAATGCCGTCAAGTTCACCGAACGCGGCGGCCTCGTAAGGGTGGAGACCGAGACCGGTCCCGACCGGGCCGTCACCGTCCGAATAACGGACACGGGAATCGGCATGTCGAGCGTCGATCTCGAGCGCGTCTTCCGGCCGTTCGAACGTGTCGACGTCGGCGCGTCGCGCCCGACCGAGGGCGCCGGCCTGGGGCTCGCGCTCAGCCGGGCGCTGGTCCGCGAGCATGACGGCGAACTGCACGTCTCGAGCGTCCCCGGCCAGGGTACGGTCGTCACGCTCACCTTCCCCGGGCTGACCGGCCGTTCGGTCTCCGACCAGCGCCGGCAGATGTCGCTCGAGGACGCCTTGCGCGACGACGACGCCGCAGCCCTGTAGGCCGGCCGGCGGGTCCCCCGGCCGCAAAGCGATATGGTGATACGACGAGGCGACCTTTCTGTTGGCAACAGTTGGCATGCCAACTAACATTGCGTGATGGAACGTTCCGATCTGCATCGCAACTTCGGATTCTTGATCCACGACGTCGCACGACTGATGCGCGTCGCGTTCGATCGGCGTGGCCGCGAGCTCGGCCTGACCCGATCGCAGTGGTGGGTGCTGACCGCGCTCTATGCCAAGGAAGGCGTCACCCAGTCCGAGCTGGCCGCGTTCATGGATCTCGAGAAGGCGACGCTGGGCCGTCTGCTCGACCGGCTCGAGGAGAAGGAGTGGATCGAACGGCGTCCCGACAGGCTGGACCGCCGGATCAAGCGCGTCTACCTGACCGACAGGGTGCAGGGGCTGATGCGGTCGCTGCGCGCGATCGCCGCGGATATCCGAAACGATGCCAGCAAGGGCATCGAACGCGAGCGCTACGAGACGTTCGTGGACACCCTGTTGCAGATCAAGGCCAACCTGCACGCCTTCGACGAACTGCGCGGGCCGGCGCCGGAGACCCAGCGCGAGGCGGCGGATGACTGATCGGGCCGAGGCGGCCCAGCAGTCCGAGCTCGATGCCGCTTCGCAGACCCGGGCGCGGCGTGGGCGCGGCCGGCGCTTTCGCCGGGTGCTCCTGCTGGTGCTGGTGCCGTTGCTGATGATCGCCGCCGGGACCGCCTGGTACGCGTTCACCGGACGCTACATCACCACCGAGAACGCCTATGTGAAGGCGCATGTGATCGCGATCTCGACCGACATCGACGGCCGCGTGACCGAGGTCATGGTTCGCAACGACAAGCGGGTCGAGGCCGGCGACCTTCTGTTCCGGCTGGACCCGGATCCGTACTGGCTGCAGTTGCAGATCGCCGACGCCAAGATCTCGTCGGTTCGCAACGCCATCGACGCGATGCGCGCCGAGTTCCGCCAGATCGAGGCCGAGATCGACGAGGGCGTGGCCACCGTGCGCTACTTCGAGCGCGAGGCCCAGCGCCAGCGCTCCCTGGCCAAGACCGGGGCCGGCACCGCCGCCAAGCTGGACGAGGCCGAATTCGAAGTGGCCGCGGCCCGGCAGCAGGTGCGGGCACTGCGCGAAAAGATCCGCAAGGTTCTGGCCGAGCTGGGCGGCGATCCGGAGCGGGCGGCCGAGCTGCACCCGCGCTTTTTGGAAGCGCTGGCCGAGCGCAACATGGCCGAGCTGCGACTCGGCTACACCAACGTGCGCGCGCCGGCCGACGGCATCGTCACGCAGCTGCACCTGGAGCCCGGGGAGTGGCTTGAGGAGGGCGAGCCGGCGTTCGGGCTGATCGAGATCGACGAGACCTGGGTAGTCGCCAACCTCAAGGAAACCGAACTGACCCATGTGCGCGAGGGCCAGTCCGTCGAGGTCGCCGTGGACGCCTACCCGGACGCCAAGTGGCGGGCGCGGGTGACCTCGATCGCCCCGGCGACCGGGGCCGAGTTCGCGGTGCTGCCGCCGCAGAACGCTTCCGGCAACTGGGTCAAGGTGGTGCAGCGCGTCCCGGTCCGGATCGACCTGGAGCCGGCCGAAGGCAACCCGCCGCTCCGCGCCGGCATGACCGCATCGATCTCGATCGACACCGGGCGCGAGCGCAGGCTGCTGACGATGGCCCGCGAGACCCTGGCCAGCTGGCGCGAGGATCGCGCCCAGGCCAAGGTCGAGTAGCGCGGACGGCCTAGGGTTGCAGGTCGAACAGTGCCTTGCCGCTGATCGGATCGAACGGCGCCGAGAAATGCTCGTGCACGATCATCCAGCGCCCGTCGATCTTCCGGCAGCCGGCGGTTGCCCGCATCCAGCCGGTGTGCTCGCTGCCGTCGTGGCCGGTGCCGCCGCAGAACGCGAGATAATGCGCGAAGGCCACGTCGCCGGACACCGCGACCCGCGGATCGTGGATCTCGAACCGCATCGACTCGCATGCCGACAGGCACCCCTGCCAGTGCGCCCGGTAGGCCTCCGTTCCCCGGAACTGCAGCGCGTAGATCGCGTCGTAGGACACGATGTCGGGCACGTAATGGGCCATGAGGGCGTCGAGGTCGCCGGCGGACGCTTCGGCCGCCCAGGCCGACAGCATGCCCAGGACTTCCCGTTCGGGCTCGATGGTTCCTGTGGCTCCGCCCATGCTGTCGCTCCTCCGGTTCCCGGTTTGCGCAGGATTGCTTGACAAATTAGTTGATATCAACAGTAATACGCCATGTCAAAGAGTGACGTTCTCGATCTCTGCGTGACGCCCCGGGTCCGGGCCGCGTGCCTCTGCCTGCACGTGCAGCGGGCGGCACGGGCGCTGGCACGCCGGTTCGACACGGCGTTCCGGCCGCTCGGGCTGACCAACGGCCAGTTCTCGCTGATGATGGCGCTGCACCGGATCGGGGCGCCGCGTATCGGCGAGGTCTCCGAGATCCTGGCGATGGATCGCACGACCCTCACAGCCGCGCTGAAGCCGCTCGAGCGGCGCGGTCTGGTCCGGGTCGAGGTCGACGAGACCGACCGGCGCAGCCGCCGGCTGACCCTGACCGCCGCCGGAACCGATCTGCTGTCCCAGGCCTACCCGATCTGGGAAAGCGAGCACGCGAAGGTCGAGGCCCTGATCACCGGCTCCGACCCGGATACCCTGCGCGCCGACCTGCGCAGGCTGTCCTAGCCGGCGCCTACGCCGCGGCCGGTTCGCGCACCGTCCCGGCGGCCACCAGCCCGTCGATCTCGTTCTCGCCGAAGCCGGCCTCCCGGAGCACGGCGCGGCTGTCCTGCCCGACCGCCGGGGCCGCGGACAGGGCGGCGTCGCAGGCCAGCGGCGCGCCAGGGGTGCGCGGGGCCTGGACCACCCCGACGCCGGCGGTCGCCACCTCGACCACCCCGCGTGCCGCCACCACATGCGGGTCCCGGGCCCACTCGCCCGGATCGAGGATGCGCTCGGCGATGACGTCGGCGGCGTGCAGGCGGCCGAGCCAGGCGGCGGTGGTGTCGCCGCGCAGCGCCTCGGCGATCTGCGGCATCAGCTGGTCGGCCACGTCGGCGCGTCGTGCGAAGTCGGCGAAGCGCGGGTCCTCGGCCAGGTCCGGGCGCCCGACGACGCGGCACAGGCTCCGGTACTGCGCCTCGTTCACCAAGGTCACCATGATCCAGCCGTCGCCGGTCGGGTACGACCCGGCCGGCACGTTGAGCGCGCGCGGCCGGCCGCCCTCCAGCACGTGCTCGGCCAGCTTGTGCCCCAGCAGGGCCGCCGTCGACTGCATCAGGCTGACGTCGATCCACCGCCCGCGGCCGACCGCGGCGCGCGCGAACAGCGCCGTCGCGACCGCCTGGAAGGCGTACAGCCCGGTCGAGACGTCGGTGATGGTCGCCCCGACCCGGTGCGGGATGCCGTCGGCGCCGACGTTCAGCGACACCAGCCCGGAGAACGCCTGGCCGACCGAGTCCGAGCCCGGCCGCCCGGCATAGGGGCCGGTCTGCCCGAAGCCGCTGACCGACACGTACACCAGGCCCGGATTCTCGGCCGCCAGGTCGTCGTAGCCGAGCCCGAGCCGGGCGGCGACACCCGGGCGGAATCCCTCGATCAGCACGTCGGCCCGCAGGGCGAGGTCGCGCGCGATCCGCTGCCCGGCGGCCTGCTTCAGGTCGAGGCACAGGCTGCGCTTGCCGCGGTTGAACACCGCCGACAGCGCCGAGTGGCCGCCATAGGTGGTGCCGAGGCGCCGCGACCAGTCGCCCTCGGGCGGCTCCAGCTTGACCACCTCGGCGCCGTACACCGCGAGCAGCTGACCGCAATAGGGCGACGCCACGCCCTGCCCGAGATCGAGCACCCGCAGGCCCCGGTACGGCGCCTCGTGGGTCGGCGCCTCGGAGGTCGGCGCCGCATCGGTCCGGTCGCTCATGGTGGTCTCCTGGATCGAGGGTCTCGCCGGATGCCCGACGCATGGGTCAGCGAGGCCCATCCTAGTCGGATGCAGTCGCCCCGACACCGGCCCTCCTGCTTTCGGGCGTCGAAAATGCTACTGATCGGCATGACCTCGACCAGCCCAAGTCAGCCCGACGACGTCGCCGGCTACGCCGCCGTCGAGACGCTGTATCACAGCTACCTGACGGGCTTGATCCTGGCGCTGGTCACCCGGGCCGGCGCCGGGCCGGCGGCCGAGGTGGTGTTCCGCACCTTCCGCCGCCAGCAGCTCGCGCGGTTCCTGCCGGGCCTCGCCAAGCTCGGCCTCGACCGCCCGCCCCACGCGGTCGCATGCGCCCAGTACCACTACCTGTCCAACCAGGTCGGCGGCGTGAAGGTCGAATACGTCCGTGAGAGCGACCGCAAGGCCTGGGTGCGCTATCCGCCGCCGCGCTGGATCTGGTCGGGCACCGCGGTCTGCGGCATCCCGAGCGAGGTCTCGCGCGCCATGCTGCTGGGCTGGCACGCCAACAACGGCGTGGTGCTCGGCAACCCGCGGCTCGGATTCGTGTGCACCGGGCAGACCGTCGACGGCCAGCCGGGCCTGGAGGGCTACTACAGGGAGTGGGAGCACGACCTGGCCCCGGAAGAGCGCCTGCAGTTCTCGCCGGGCGAGCAATGCCCGCCCTTCGATCCGGCCGCCGCCCCGCAACTGTCCGACGATGGCTGGCCCGAGGCGCGGCTGCGCAGGGTGTCCCGCAACTACGCGATGGAATACGTCACCTCGATCCTGCCCGAGACGGTCGCGGCCCTGGGCCCGGCCCTGGGCGGCCATGTTGCGGGAATCGCCGCGCGCCAGGTCGGGATGCACTGCTTCGACGCCATGGCCGACCGGCTCGGCGGCGTCGCGCCCGGCGCCGCCGGTTTCGCCGCATTCCTGGTCCGGCTGGCCCGGGCCCAGGGCGACGATGCCGTGGCGGTCGCCGACGGCGAAGCCTGGATCGTCCGGCAGGCCGGCTGGCGGCTGATGCGGGAGCGGCCCGCCCTGGCCCCGGCGGTGTTCGACGCCTGGAACGAACTGTGGGTCGGCGCCGCCCTGTCCCATGACCGCTGGCTGCGGATCGCGGTCACCGGCCGCCGCGATCGCGGCGAACCCACCTGGGAATGGCGAATTACCCGAACGACTTATCGACCGCCGATGGAGTAACCGCCGACGAACCCACGCAAGCCGTTCCCTCCGGGCCGGTACTGCGCTAATCCCCGTCCATGACGGCACGCGCGCTCATGTTCCAGGGGACCGGATCCGACGTCGGCAAGTCGCTGATCGTCGCCGGGCTGTGCCGGCTGTTCGCCCGCCGCGGCCTGCGGGTCCGGCCGTTCAAGCCGCAGAACATGTCGAACAACGCGGCGGTCACCGCCGACGGCGGCGAGATCGGCCGCGCCCAGGCCCTGCAGGCCCGGGCTGCCGGCATCGAGCCGGTCGTCGACCTGAACCCGGTGCTGCTGAAGCCGGAGACCGACACCGGCGCCCAGGTGGTGGTGCACGGCCGGCGGGTCGGCCACGCCCGCGCCCGCGAGTTCCAGGCCCTGAAGCCGCGGCTGCTGTCGGCCGTGCTGGAGAGCGCGGCCCGGCTGGCGGACGGCGCCGACCTGCTGCTGGTCGAGGGCGCCGGCAGCCCGGCCGAGATCAACCTGCGGGCCGGCGACATCGCCAACATGGGCTTCGCCGGGGCCGCCGGGGTACCGGTGGTGCTGGTCGGCGACATCGACCGCGGCGGCGTGATCGCCGCCCTGGTCGGCACCCATGCCGTGCTCGACCCGGCCGACCGGGCCCGGGTCGCCGGATTCCTGATCAACCGGTTCCGCGGCGACCCCAGCCTGTTCGACGACGGGCTGCGCGCCATCGCCGAGCGCACCGGCTGGACCGGGTTCGGTGTGGTGCCGTGGTTCCCGGACGCCGCCCGCCTGCCGGCCGAGGACGCGGTCGCGCTGGAGCGGCCGGCGGCCCGCAACCGGCCGGGTGCGGGGATCGTGGTTGCGGTCCCGCGGCTGTCGCGCATCGCCAACTTCGACGACCTGGACCCGCTGCGCGCCGAGCCGGCGGTCGACCTGCGGCTGGTCGGTCCCGGCGAGGCGCTGCCCGGCGACGCCGACCTGGTGCTGCTGCCCGGTTCCAAGTCGACGATCGGCGACCTCGCCTTCCTGCGCGCCCAGGGCTGGGACGTCGACATCGCCGGTCACGTGCGGCGCGGCGGCCGGGTGCTCGGCCTGTGCGGCGGCTACCAGATGCTCGGCCGCAGCGTGCGCGACCCCGACGGCATCGAGGGCCCGCCGGGCGTGGCCGCCGGCCTCGGCCTGCTCGACGTCGACACCGTGCTGACCGCCGACAAGACCCTGACCCGCACCGGCGCCCGCCACCTCGCCACCGGCGAGGCCGTCGAGGGCTACGAGATCCATATCGGCCGCACCGACGGCCCGGACCGCGCCCGGCCGGTCCTGACGCTGGCCGACGGCCGGGCCGAGGGTGCCGCCACCGCCGACGGCCGGATCGCCGGATGCTACCTGCACGGCCTGTTCGCCGCCGACGGCTTCCGGCGGGCCTATCTGCGGACCCTCGGCGGCGACGGCGACCCGACGCTGCGCTTCGACGCCTCGGTCGACCTGGTGCTCGACCGGCTGGCCGACCACCTGGAACTCCATCTCGACTGCGACGCCCTGCTGGCGGCCGCACGGCCGCTCGCGATACCCCGATGATCGAGAGCCTCGACGTCCGTACCCTGGCCTTCGTCGGCTCCCTGGTCTTCCTGTCGGTGACCGGCGTCATGGCGCTGGTCTACGTATCCCAGCGGGTATATGGCGGCTTCCGGGAATGGCTCGGCTGGCAGATCGCCGTGACCCTCGGTGTCATGGTGTTCGCGCTGCGCGGGCCGGACCCTTCGGCGACCCTGATCTTCCTGACCAACGTGCTGCTGCTGACGGCGCCGGCGCTGCTGTTCGACGGCCTCGCCCGGTTCCACGGCCTCCATCGCTCCCGCGCCCCGGTCTGGACGAACTACGGCCTGGTCGCGGTCGCCCTGCTGTTCCAGATCTGGTTCTGCTTCGTCGAGCCCGACATCGACAGCCGTCTCGTGGTGTACTCGGTGACACGCGCGCTCCTGCAGCTGCGCTGCGCCTTCGAGCCGCTGCGGCTGGCCAGCGCCCGGCGCAGCCCGGCGTTCTGGCTGCTCAGCGCGATCATGGTGCTGCTCAGCGTCAGCGAGCTGCACCACGCCTGGCGCGCGCTGCAGCCCGGGCCGATCGAGGCGCCGCTGGACAGCGACAACGTGCGCCTGGCCCTGATCCTGGCGATCGTCGCCGACATCGTCGCCGCCTACGGCCTGGTGCTGCTGACCAACGAACGCGTCGAGTCGGAGCTGCACGCCGCCCGCCACGACATCGAGGTGCTGGCCCGCACCGACAGCCTGACCGGGCTGTGGAACCGCCGGCACTTCGAGGACACCCTGGAGGCCGAGGTCGCCCGGGCCCAACGCTACGGCACGCCGCTGTCGCTGCTGGCGCTCGACGCCGATCACTTCAAGCGGGTCAACGACGAGCTCGGCCACCACGCCGGCGACGCCGTTCTGCGCGAGGTCGCCCGGCAGGTCGGCGCCGGCATCCGCCGCTCCGACGTGCTGTGCCGGTGGGGCGGCGAGGAGTTCATGGTGCTGGTGCCCGGCACCGGCCTTCTGCAGGCCGCGGTGATGGCCGAGAAGATCCGGCAGGGCATCGCCACCCATGTGTTCGGCCTGGTCGGCCCGGTGACGGTCAGCATCGGGGTCGGCGAGGTCGAGGCCGGAGAGGCGGCGGAGGACTGGCTGCGGCGGGTCGACGCCGCGCTGTACGAAGCCAAGCTGCAGGGGCGGAACCGGGTGGTGGTCGCCGACGGGACGGCCGGCCCGCAACGGGCGGCCTGACGGGGGCCGCTCCGAGTGTCCTTGGACGCCGCGGCAGAATCGTGCCAGCCTTCGTCTTCTCGCGGGCCGGCGGCCGCCGACCCGGGCAACCTTCCAGAACGCGGCTCAACGCGTCGCCAGGCTCCCAGGGAGGTTCACAGCATGTTTTCTTGTGGGGGATCCATCATGAAGAATCTCGCCGGAGCGTTCGCGCTCATCCTTCTGTCGACCGCCGCGCAGGCCGCGGCCCTCAAGACCGGGGTCGACGGCACGTTCGCGCCACACGCCATGCCGACGCTCAGCGGCGGCGTGGAAGGCTTCAACATCGATCTCGCCAACGAGATCGGTGACCGCACCGGACGCGGCATCGTGATCGACGCCACCCAGTTCTCGGGCTTGTTGCCGGGCCTGCAGGCCGGCACCTACGACTTCATTGCCGCGCCGACGACGGTGACCAAGGAACGCGCCGAGAACCTGCTGTTCACCGAAGGCTACCTGAACACCGACTACCAGTTCGTGATCCTGAAGGACACGCCGGACATCAAGGCGCTGGCCGACCTCAAGGACAAGACGGTCGCCGTCAACCGCGGCTCCGTCTACGAGAGCTGGGCGCGCGGGCTGACCGACAAGATCGGCTGGAAGATCGAGAGTTTCGGCACCAACACGGACGCGATCCAGGCCCTCATCGCCGGCCGGGCCCATGCCAACGTCGCCGGCAACACCGTCTCGGCCTGGGCGGTGAAGAAGAACCCGCGCATCAAGCTGTCCTACCTGCACTCCACCGGCCTGGTCTGGGCGGCGCCGGCCCGCAAGGACGACCCGGAGATGCGCAAGCTGATCGAGAACGCCATCGAGTGCATGAAGCTCGACGGCACCATGGCCGCCATGCACGAGAAGTGGTTCGGTACCAAGCCGGCGCCGGGCTCGGCGGCGGTCACGGTGTTCCCGGGCTACGGCGTACCCGGAATGCCCGGCTACGATCCGACCGAGCACAAGCCGAACTGCGGCTGATCGCGGCAATGCGCGACGGCGCCGGTCCCCGGCGCCGTCCTTCCCGCCCCGTCCCGATCCGGCACGAGGAGGTCCTATGGCGCCCGATTCCGTGGCGATGCTCGACGTCGCAGGCCTCAAGAAGAGCTTCGGCGCGCTCCAGGTGCTGCGCGGCATCGACCTGACGGTCCGGCCGCAGGAGCTGGTGTTCGTGATCGGGCCGTCCGGCTCCGGCAAGAGCACCCTGCTGCGCTGCTGCAACCGGCTTGAGGAGCCCGACGAGGGCTCGATCCGGGTCGACGGGGTCGAGCTGCTGGACCCCGGGACCGACATCAACGCCATGCGCCGGCGCATCGGCATGGTGTTCCAGTCCTTCAACCTGTACCCGCACATGACCGTGCTGGGGAACGTCACCCTGGCGCTGCGCATGGCGCTGGGGAAGAGCCGGACCGAGGCCCGCGAGATCGGCGAGGCGGCGCTGGCCCGGGTCGGCCTGGCCGACAAGGTCGACGCCTACCCTGCCCAGCTTTCGGGCGGCCAGCAGCAGCGCGCGGCGATCGCCCGGGCGGTCGCGCTCGAACCGAAGATCATGCTGTTCGACGAGCCGACCTCGGCTCTCGACCCGGAGCTGGTCGGCAGCGTGCTGGCGGCGATGCGCGAGCTGCGCGACGCCGGCATGACCATGGTGGTGGTCAGCCACGAGATGCGGTTCGCGCGCGACGCCGCCGACCGGGTGGTGTTCATGGACGACGGCCTGATCGTCGAGCAGGGCCCGCCGGAGCAGATCTTCGGCGCCCCCCGGCACGACCGGACCCGCGCATTCCTCGCCGACGTCGCGGCCTGAGGCCGGGCCCATGGACCGGTTCGTCGACGCCTTCCTGAACCAGCGCGTGATCGACAAGTACCTGCCGGACATCCTGTCGGGCATGGTGGTGACGATCGAGGTCGCCGCCGCCGTGGTGGTCACCGGCATCCTCGGCGGCCTGGCCCTGGCGACGATCCGCAGTTTCCGGATCCGCGCCCTCAACGCGCTGATCGTGCTGTTCGTCGACGTGTTCCGCTCGCTGCCGCCGCTGGTGGTGATCCTGATCGCCTATTTCGGGCTGCCGAATGTCGGTCTCAGCCTGTCCGGCTTCACCGTGCTGTGGCTGGTGCTGTCGCTGGTGCTGGCGGCCTTCGCCGAGGAGATCTTCTGGTCCGGCATCCTGTCGATCCGCAAGGGCCAGTGGGAGGCGGCGCGCAGCACCGGGCTGAGCTTCCTGCAGACCCTGACCTGGGTGATCCTGCCGCAGGCGATCCGGATGACCGTGCCGCCGCTGACCAACCGGACCATCGCGATCACCAAGAACACCGCGCTCGGCGCCGTGATCGGGGTGCCGGAGATCCTGATGCAGGCGCAGACCGCCCAGAGCTTCTCGGGCAACGCCACGCCGCTGCTGATCGGCTCGGTGGCCTACGTGCTGCTGTTCGTCCCGGTGGTGGCGGTCGGGCGCTGGCTAGAGACCCGATTCGCCTGGGGAAGGGCGTAGGGGGCGGCGATGGAGCTCTTCGTCGACCAGTTCCTGAACCTCGAGATCATGCGCCAGGCGCTGCCGCTGCTGCTGCGCGGCCTCGGCATGACCCTGCTGCTGTGCCTGGCGGTGATCCCGCTCGGCCTGGTCGGCGGACTGGCGGTCGCCCTGGTCTGCCGCAGCCGGTGGCGGGCGGTGCGCTGGCCGGCCTTCGCGCTGATCGACTTCTTCCGGGCGGTGCCGCCGCTGGTGCTGCTGATCTTCATCTATGCCGGGCTGCCGTTCGCCGGCATCCGCCCGAGCCCGTTCGTGGCGGTGTGCATCGCCTTCCTGCTGAACACCAGCTCCTACTACGGCGAGATCTACCGGGCCGGCATCGAGAGCATCGGCCGCGGCCAGTGGGAGGCGGCGCGCTCGACCGGGCTGAACGGCTTCCAGACCCTGGCCTGGGTGATCGTGCCGCAGGCGGTGCGCAACGTGCTGCCGGACCTGATCTCGAACACCGTCGAGGTGGTCAAGCTGACCTCGATCGCCAGCGTGGTGGCGATGCCGGAGCTGCTGTACTCGGCCGACATGGCGCGCTCGCTGACCTACAACCCGTCGCCGATCGTGCTGGCGGCGGGGATCTACCTGGCCCTGCTGTGGCCCTGCGTCCGCCTGCTCAGCCGCATGGAGCACAAGGTCGCGCGGTAGAAGGCGGTCGCGCCGGTGGGTTCCGGCTCCGTCCCGCCTGCCGCGGTCCGGTCCGGAATGACGAAGAAACAACGAGCCGCCCCTACTGTCGTCATTCCGGACGGACGCACCGCCCCGGTGCGGCCGAGCCGGAACCCACGGAGCGACGGACGCACTACGCCCCGAGCGCGAACCCCTCGTAGCCCTTGGCGGCGATCGCGTCGCAGCGTTCCACATAGGCCGGGAAGCCGCCGATATAGGGCATGAACACCCTGGGCTTGCCGGGCACGTTGGCGCCGACATACCAGGAGCTACAGGTCGAGCGCAGGGTGTTGCCGGCGACCTCGGCGTTGTGCGCCACCCAGTCGTCCTCGGCGGTCACGGTCGCCTCGATCCGGTCGATGCCGCGGCCGCGAAGGTAACGGAAGCAGTCGGAGATCCACTCCACGTGCTGCTCGATGGACGGCAGCATGTTGGTCAGCACCGACGGGCTGCCCGGGCCGGTCACCGTGAACAGGTTCGGGAAGCCGGCGACCGCCAGCCCGAGATAGCTGCGCGGGCCGTCCCGCCACTTGTCGCGCAGGCGAACGCCGCCGGCCCCGCGGATGTCGATCCGGGTCAGGGCCCCGGTCATGGCGTCGAAGCCGGTGGCGAACACGATGGCGTCGACCGCGTGCTCGACGCCCTGTGCCTTCACGCCCGCCGGGGTGATCGCCTCGATCGGAGCCTCCGAGATGTCGACCAGGGTGACGTTCGGCCGGTTGTAGGTGGCGTAGTAGCCGGTATCGACGCATAGCCGTTTGCAGCCGATGATGTTGGTCGGGCAGAGCTTCCCCGCGGTCTCGGGATCCGTCACGATCTCGCGGATCTTGCCGCGCACGAAGTCGGCGGCGGTGGCGTTCGCCTCGTCGTCCAGCATCAGGTCGCCGAACGCGGCCATGAAGGTCAGCCCGCCCTCGGCCCAGCGCCGCTCGTAGACATCGCGGCGTTCCTCGGCCGTGGCCTCGCCGGCCGGCTTCGGGTTGGGGTGGAAGGCGATGCCGTTCACCATCCGCTTGCCCCAGG
Organism: Thalassobaculum sp.; assembly: GCF_040219615.1. Taxonomy (GTDB): domain Bacteria; phylum Pseudomonadota; class Alphaproteobacteria; order Thalassobaculales; family Thalassobaculaceae; genus Thalassobaculum_A. The sequence continues at coordinate 42,398 of NZ_JAVJSE010000016.1, read as the reverse complement.
CGCGCAGCGCCGGGTAGTCCGCCTTGACCCGGCGCACCGCCTCGGGGTCGAGCGGAGTGTTGTGGGCCGGGATCGTGTAGTTGGCGGTGCGCTGGAACACCGTCAGGTGTTCGGCCTGCTCCGCGATGATCGGGATCGACTGGATCGCCGACGACCCGGTGCCGATCACCGCCACCCGGCGGCCGCTGAAGTCGACGCCTTCGTGCGGCCAGCGGCCGGTGTGATAGGTGGCGCCGTCGAAGCTGTCGCGGCCCGGGAAATCGGGGGTGTTGAACGACGACAGGCAGCCGGTCGCCATCACGCACCAGGTGCCGGTCACCCGGTCGCCGGCCTCGGTTTCCAGCACCCAGCGCCGGCCGGCCTCGTCGAACGTCGCCGCGGCGACCCGGGTGTCGAAGCGGATGTCGCGGCGCAGGTCGAAGCGGTCGGCGACGTGCTCGGCATAGCGCAGCAGTTCCGGCTGGGTGGCATAGCGCTCGCTCCACTCCCATTCCTGCTGCAGGTCGTCGTCGAACTGGTAGGAGTACTGGATGCTCTCGACGTCGCAGCGCGCGCCGGGATAGCGGTTCCAGTACCAGGTGCCGCCGACACCGCTGCCGGCCTCCAGCACCTGCGCCCGGAAGCCCATGCCGCGCAGCCGGTGCAGCATGTACAGGCCGGCGAACCCGGCCCCGACGATCGCCACGTCGACATCCGCGTCGGGCATTCCATGAACTCCCGTTTCAAAAGTCGGTGCAGGGTAGCGCGAAGCGGGGGGTGGCGCACAAGCCCGAGGACGGCCGAACGGGACGGCGGCACGGGACGGCGGCACGGGAACGGTGGCGCGGCGACGCGGGCTGGCGAACCCGGGCGGGGCCGCGCTATCGTCGGGCAAAAGCCGTCAACGATATCTCATAGGATGAAACGCCATGGCTCTCACGATCCGGCCGATCAATCCCCGCCGCGACGACTTCGTGGCCGAGGTCACCGGGCTCGACATCGCCGCCGGGGTGTCGCCCGAGCTGGCTGCCGAAATCGAGGACGCGATGGACCGCTACGCCGTCCTGGTGCTGCCGGACCAGCGCATCGACGACGACCAGCAATACGCGTTCTCGACGAATTTCGGGCCGATGGAGACCGCCACCGGCGACATCGCGCAGCAGGCCGACCGGCGGCTGTCGATGGACATCAACGACATCTCGAACCTGGACAGGAACGGCAAGGTGCTGCCGCGCGACGACCGGCGCCGGCTGTTCGGCCTCGGCAACATGCTCTGGCACACCGACAGCTCGTTCAAGCCGACTCCGTCGAAATACTCGCTGCTGTCGGCCCGGGTAATCCCGGAGGAGGGCGGCAACACCGAGTTCGCCGACATGCGGGCCGCCTGGGACGCGCTCGACCCGAAGACCCAGGCGGAATGCCTGGACCTGGTGGCCGAGCACAGCCAGCTGTACTCGCGCGGCTCGCTCGGCTTCGACCAGTTCACCGACGAGGAGCGCGCCAAGTGGCAGCCGGTGCCGCAGCGCCTGGTCCGCCGGCACCCGCGCACTGGCCGGCTGAACCTGTATGTCGCGTCCCATGCCGGGGCGATCCGCGGCTGGCCGGTGCCGGAGGCCCGGATGTTCCTGAAGGACCTGACCGAGCACGCCACCCAGCGCGAGTTCGTCTACGCCCACCGCTGGCGGCCGCACGACCTGGTGATGTGGGACAACCGCGTGGTCATGCACCGGGCCCGGCGCTACGACCACACCAAGCAGCGCGACATGCACCGCACCACCGTGGCCGACAGCGCCCCCACCCTGGAGCAGGCGCGCTGACCGGCGCTAGCGTAGCAGACCCCCGCTCCCGGGATCGGCGATCGGCCGCTCCTCCGGGGCGTCGAACACCCTCTTGCCGCCCCACAGCACGATCGTGCGGCCGCTGCCGGGGATCCGGTAGGACGGGCGGCCGGCCGAGCCGTCGGCGATCCGGGCCGGACCGGGCGACGGGGGGCCTGCCGTGGCCGGGGCGGCAGGCGGCCTGAACCCGCCGAGCCGCCGGAGCAGTGCCGCGTCGATTTCGCCGTCAACCGCCACCCCGATACGGCGCTGGAAGCTCCGCACCGCGTCCCGGGTCTGCGGACCGATGACACCGTCGACCGGGCCCGGCGCGAAGCCGGCGGCCGACAGGCCGCGCTGCGCCCGCGCGACCAGGGGGTCGGACGGTGCGGCGCCGGGCCGCGGGTCATCCGGCGGCGCCGGTGCCTCGGATCCGTCCACCGGCGGCATTGCCCGCACGGGCGCCACGACCGGCCCGTCGTCCGGCGCGTCCTGCCCGGAGGCGGGACCCGACGCGGGCGGCGCGGCCGGCATCGGCTCCCCGGGTACCGCGGCGGGCGGCGGCGGGTTCGCCGGGTCGGCCCGCATCGCGAGATAGCCGCCGGCCGCCGCCGAGGCCGCGAAGATCATCGTCGCCAGCAGGAACGACGGACGCCGGCCGGCCGAGCGACCCGGCTGATCGGCCCCGAGGTCGGGCGCAGCGGGATCGGGAGGAACTTGATCGGGGGATACGGGGCCGGGGGACGCGTGCCGGGCTTCCGACCCCTCGAGCCCCCGGCCTGCGCCGGCGGGATGCCGGTCCCGGACCCGATGCTCCGGGAACTCCACGAGCATCGACCAGTTCGGCTCGAACTCGGCCGGCGCGATCGGCCCCGACCGCGCCGCGGGGATTGGGCCCTGCGGGCCGTCGGCCCGGAGGCCGCCCATCCGGAGGTCGCCCATCCGGGAATCATCTGCCTGCCTTGCCGCATTGCCGCCGCTGCGCATTCTCCCCTCCGATCCGGTCGGTCTAGTGGTGCGGCGACGCGCCCGGCCCGGACATCACCCGCGACGCAGGTGGTCCGGATCGGTCGCGTCCCATTTCCAGGACCGGATCCCGGCGGGATTTGTTTCATTCGACCGTGCCGTCTCGGATTGCCGACGCGGCCCCGCGGGCACGGCGATGCCGGAGACTCAGCGGCGGACGCCGTCGGTGCCGCCGGCGTCGGCGATCGCCTCACGGCCCGCCGGGGTGCCGTCCGGGACGCCGAACACGCGGTGGAACGTCGAGAGCAGGCTGTCGATGCCGCCGAGCCTGGCGGAACGATCGGACCCCGGTGCCGGGTCCGGCGCGGCCGTGACCCTGACGGGTGCCGGCGCAGGCAGCCTGGCGGGCGGAATGTCCCGGTCCGAGGGCCGCTCCGCCGCCGCCAGCCGCTGCAGCAGCGCGGCGTCGATCTCGCCGTCGGCCTCGACACCGATCCGGCGCTGATAGGCCATCACCGCCGCCCGGGTCTTCGGCCCCATCAGCCCGTCGGCCGGCCCCGGATCGAGGCCGGCGTCGGCCAGGGCGCGCTGCGCGCTGCGGATCATCGCGCGACCGTCCTGCGGCGTCGGCGCGGCGCCGGACTCCGCGGTCGCCGCCGCGATCCCGGCGGGCCGTTCCACCGGGACCGGGGGCGCCTGGCGGGCCACGACGTCCGGCGGCGACGGGACATCAGCCGCCGCGACCGGGGCGGGCACGGCCGGGGCCACCGGTGTCCGCGGGGCGACGGCGTCGCCGGCGGCCGGAGGCAGGTCCGGGGCCGAGGCGCCGTCGGCGGCGATGGCCGGCCCGCCGCCATCCCGGTTCATGGCGAGGGCGAGATATCCGCCGGCCGCCGCAATCGCCAGCACCGCCACGGCGCCGAGCAGCACCGGCCGACCGGCCGTCGGGCGCCCGGATTCGGCCGGACGCGGGGAGCCTCGCACCGGTTCGTCGGCTCGCAGGATCGGCCGCCGGACCGCCCCCGGATCGTCACCGGTCCCTGCGATGCCGGCCTCGGCCGGTAGCGCCTCCGGCACGGGCACGCTGGCCTTGAGCGTCGGACGCATGATCCCCAGCACCGGCGCGTATTGAACGGGCTCCGAGGCCGCCAGCAGCGCCCAGGCGGGGCTGAAACCGGGTGCCCGGCCGTCCGAGGCGTTCCCGCCGGTCTCCGGCCCACAGGTCGCCTGCCGGTCGCCATGGGCGGGGCCTTGCGGGTCGCCCGCCCGGACCGGGCCGACGCCGGGTTCTGGTCCTGTGCCGTCGCGCTGCATGTCAATCCTCCGCATCGCTCGATCCGATCGCCCCACCGGTAGAACCCCGCTGCCGGCAAAATGTTTCATCGGCCGTGATGGAATCGTGAATCCGCGATCCGGCCGGAACGGGGCGCGCGCAGCCCTGCGACTCGCAAATTCGACAGTTGCCTGACCGGCGGGATGCACGGCCGGGTGCGACCGCATTAAGATGCGGCGGTGGGGGCTCGATGCCGAAAGCGCGGCGACCGCCCCCGCCGTAGAAACCTGGGGGAATGTCATGAACACCATCGCCGTCGTTCGAATCGTCGCTTTGCTGGCGCTGCCGGCTCTTGCCGGATGCGCCGGCGTGGCGATGGAGGGCGCGAACGTCACCAAGGACCAGGTGGTCTACGACCGGAACCTTCCGGCCGCGCGCGCGGGCGATCCGAAGGCGCAGTACAAGGTCGGCGAGGCGCAGTGCTGCTCGCTCGGCGACCAGCAGGGCCTGTACGACACCCGGGCCGCGGTCGAGTGGTTGTGCCGCTCCTCCGCGCAGGGATACGCGCCGGCCTCGCAGAAGCTCGCCCAGATCTACTCCGGCGACGTCGTCGACGGGGTCCGGGTGCTGCGCCGGCTGGCCGAGGGCGTGTCCGGCCGGCCCGAAGACCGCGGCCTGTCCTACGCGTGGCTCCGGGTCGCCGAGACCCAGGGGGCGGCGGACGCCAAGAGCGACGCGACCGAATTGTGGTCCGACCTCGACGAGGCCGAGCGCAACCGGGCACGCCAGCTGCTCGCGAAAGGCCAGCCGCTGCCGTGCCGCTGGGAGGAAGTGTTCACGCGCTGAGACGGCGCTCACGACATCGGCGGCGCCTGGATCTCGCGCAGCAGCTTGCGGCGAATCTTGCCGAGATAGTCACGGTAGCTGTCGGCGCGGATGACGAAGGCGCCGAGGCCGCCGATCAGCTGGTCCTCGAAATAGTCGCCGAGGCCCAGGACCTGGTTCTCGATCGCCAGGGCGTTGATGGTGGTTCCCGACGCGATCACCTCGGCACGGGCGCTGGACAGCGCCTCGCCCTGGTTGTTGTAGCCGTCGCCGGACACGTCGATGGTGCGGCGCGTCCCCTCGTAGCCGTTGTCGTCGAACAGCGCGTTGGCGAACCGGATGGCCGACGAGATCGAGGTCGCCCCGGTCTGGATCTGCCGCGGCGAGCGGTCGATCCGGTCGGCGAAGGCGGCGGCGTCGGCGGCATCGCGGATCCGCGTCCAGGGCAGCACGATCTCGTTCCGGCCGGTGCTGGCCCACTCCATCAGCACGACCGCGACGGCGCCGTGGCGGCCGTTGCCGATCGCCGCGATCAGGTCCGGGTCGCGGAACGCATAGGCCAGCCCCTCGAGCTGCAGGTTGAACTCGATGTAGTCGACGCTGGCCGAGGAATCGACCGCCAGCACCAGTTCGAGATCGACCGGCTCCGCCCGGATCTCGGCGGACCATCCGGCGGCGGCGGCCAGGGCGAGGAGCAGCAGGCGCATGACGGTTCAGCGGGCGGTTGGCGGGGCGGCCGCCAGTCGAACCCGGCTTTCAGGCAAGCGTGTGGCGGGCGTGGGAGACCGGTCGGGGTCGGGGTCGCGCCCGCTCACCGTCAGGCTGCGGATCTCCCGGATCAGCTTGCGCCGGATGGCACCGACATAGGCGTTGTAGTCATGCGCGACCTCGACGAACGCCCCGGTGCCGCCGACCACCCGGTCGCGGAAGTAGTAGTCCAGGGTCGGGTGCTCGTTGAGGATCGCCAGCCCGTTGATCGTCACCCCCTGGGCCACGACCACCCGGCGCACGTCCTCGACGTCCTGGCCCTGGTTGTTGCGGCCGTCGCCGGACAGGTCGATGACCCGGCGGGCGGTCTCGTAGGGAGCGGTGCGCAGCAGCGCCGTGCCGAACGCCAGCGCCCCGGCGATCGAGGTGGCGCCGGTCGGGATCGCCCGCTCCAGGCTGTCGATGCGGTCGGCCAGCGCCAGCGCACCGCCGGGCCCGTCGACCAGGGTCCAGGCGACCACCTGGACCTGCTGGGCGGCGCCGGCCCACTCGATCACCGACACCGCGATCCGCTTGAGCGGCCCGGCGGCGATCGCCTCGGCGACCTCGCGGTCCCGGAAAGCGGCGGCGAGCCCGCCGCGCTGCAGGGCGTATTCCTCGGCATCGACGCTGGCCGAGGTATCGACGGCCAGCACCAGCGTCATGTCGACCGACAGGTCCAGTGCGGCCGCCCGGTCGGCCGCGACGGCGACCGCGGCCGCCGCCAGCCACGCGACCGCGCCATGTATCAGGCGACGGCGCGCCGTCGGACCCCGGCCGTCCCCGCGGCGCTCTCTCATGGCGCCGCCACGCCTCCGACGGCCGGCAGCACGGCCAGTTGCCCGCCTTCGCGGTCCAGCAGGCTCACCGGCGTCTGGCCGATCTCGCGCAGCAGCTTGCGGCGGATCGCCTCCGGATAGTCCGGGTAGTCGTTGGCGACGATCACGAAGGCGCCGAACCCGCCGATCACCCGCTCGCTGAAATACTCCTCCAGGTCGGGCATCTCGTTGAGAATCACCAGCGCGTTGATCGTGACGTCGCGCGCCAGGGTCGCCTCGCGCGCTAGGTCGATGCGGCGCCCCTGGTTCTGCACGCCGTCCGAGGAGATGTCGATGACCCGGCGGGCCGCCACGAACCCGTTGCCGGCGAACTGCTCGGCCGCGAAGTCGAGGGCGCCGGAGATCGACGTCACGCCCTCGTCGAAGGCCCGCCGCAGGCGGTCGATCTGCTCGGCGAAGGCGACCGCGGCGGCCGCGCCGTCGAGCCGGGTCCATGGGATCTGGACGATCTGCTGGTAGCGGCCGGACCATTCGACGACCGCCACCGCGATTGACCCGAGCGGCCCGTCGCCGATCGCCTGGTGCACCGTGGGATCCCGGAACGCGTCGGCCAGACCGCCGACCTGCAGGGCGTATTCGCGGCCGTCGACGCTGTCCGACGAGTCGATCGCCAGGATCAGTTCGAGATCGACCGGAACCTCGGCTCGCGCCGAGTCCGGAAACGCCCCGCCGGCCAGGGCCAGCAAGACGGACCCGACCAGCCGACCGATGCCGGAACGTCCCTCCATGGATACAGACTTGCATCGGCCAGCCGGCAAATCCAGTGTGCCGGCTTGACCCATCACGGGCGTGTGTCCACACTCATATGCACACGAACGAACTGACGCAGGCCCGCATGGCCGGGCTGCGTCGAACGGGGCAACGGCCGGAGACGGCGACATTGGGTTCCTATACGCGACCGGGACGTCTCGAGGACGCCCTGACGGCCCTGCGGGAGCGGCCCTGTACGGTGCTGGCCGGCGGCACCGACCATTTTCCGGCGCGTGTCACCCACACCCCCGACGAGGCGATCCTCGACATCACCGCCCTGCCGGAGCTGGCCGGCATCCGCCGCGACCCTGACGGCGCCCTGGTGATCGGCGCGACCGCCACCTGGAGCCAGGTCGTCGCCGCCGCGCTGCCGCCGGCCTGCGACGGCCTGAAGGCCGCGGCACGCGAGGTCGGCGGCGTGCAGATCCAGAACCGCGGCACGGTCGGCGGCAACCTGTGCAACGCCTCGCCGGCGGCCGACGGCGTGCCGGCCCTGCTGTCGCTCGACGCCGAGGTCGAGCTGGCGTCGCTCGACGGCGTCCGCCGGCTGCCGCTCGACCGGTTCGTGCTCGGCAACCGCCGGACCGACCGGCGGCCGGACGAGCTGCTGACCGCGATCCGGATCCCGGCGACGGCGCTGGACGGCCGCAGCCGGTTCCTGAAGCTCGGCGCGCGACGCTATCTGGTGATCTCGATCGTGATGGTGGCCGGGACCATGACCGTCGCGCAGGACGGGACGATCGCGGCCGTGCGGCTGGCGGTCGGCGCCTGCTCGGCGGCGGCCGTGCGGCTGCGCGAATTGGAGGCGGCGCTGCTGGGCCTGGCGGCACGGGATGCCGCGGGCACGGTCGGCGCGGCGCATCTGGCCGGGCTGCAGCCGATCGACGACGTGCGGGCCGATGCCGGCTACCGGCGCGAGGCCGCCGGCGTGCTGGTCCGGCGCTGCCTGTCCGAGCTGGCGGCGGCGTGAGGGAACGGTGATGAGCGCGACGATCACGCTGACCGTGAACGGGACGCAGCGGTCGGTGACGGTCGACCCGGGGCGCCGGCTGGCCCGGGTGCTGCGCGACGACCTCGGTCTGACCGGCACCAAGGTCGGTTGCGACGCCGGCGACTGCGGCGCCTGCACGGTGCTGCTGGACGGCGCCCAGACCTGTGCCTGCCTGGTGCCGGTCGCCCAGGCCGACGGCGCGACGGTGGTGACGGTCGAGGGACTGGCCGGGCCGGACGGCCGGCTGTCGGCGCTGCAGCGCGCCTTCCACCGCCACGGCGCCGCGCAGTGCGGGATCTGCACCCCCGGCATGCTGATGGCGGCGGCCGACCTGCTGGCGCGCGAACTGCGGCCGAGCCGGCAGCAGGCGCTGGACGCGCTGGGCGGCGTGCTGTGCCGCTGCACCGGCTACCAGAAGATCGTCGAGGCAGTGCTGGACGTCGCCACCGACGCCCCGGACCCGGCGATGCCCGATGCCGGCGCCGCCGTCGGCGCCCGGGTCGCGCGGCTGGACGGGATCGGCAAGCTCGACGGCACCGAATCCTACGCCGACGACGCGCACCCCGCCGGCACCCTGTGGCTCAAGATGCTGCGCTCGCCGCACGCGCTCGCGGACTTCGCGCTCGGCGACGTCGCCGGCTGGGCGGCCGCCACGCCGGGGGTGGTGACGGTGCTGACCGCCGCCGATGTTCCGGGCCACAACAGCTTCGGTATCTACCCGACGCTCAAGGACCAGCCGGTGTTCGCCGAGCGTTTCGTGCGCTACCGCGGCGAGGCGGTGGCGGCGGTCATGGTCGCGGACCGTGCGTCGTTCGAGGCGCTCGACCTCGCGTCCTTCCCGGTCGAGTGGACGCCGCGCGACGCGGTGGTCGGCATCGAGGCGGCGCTGGCCGACGGCGCGCCACAGTTGCACGACGCCTCGCCCGGCAACGTGCTGATCCGCGGCCGGGTCTCCAGCGGCGACGTCGAGGCCGCCTTCGCCGATGCCGATGTGGTCGTCGAGGATGCCTTCGAGACACCGTTCGTCGAGCACGCCTACATCGAGCCGGAGGCCGGCTGGGCCCGGCCGGTGGACGGGCCGGACGGCAGCCGGCGGATCGAGATCCGGGTCACCACCCAGACCCCCTACATGGACCGCGACGAGGTCGCCCATGTGCTGGGCATCGCGCCGGAGCGGGTTCGGATCCTGCCGTCGGCGGTCGGCGGCGGGTTCGGCGGCAAGCTCGACCAGTCGGTGCAGCTGCCGCTGGCGGTCGCCGCCTGGAAGCTCGGCCGCCCGGTGGCGGCGCTGTGGCACCGGCCGGAGAGCCTCGCCTCGTCCACCAAGCGCCATCCGGCGCGCATGCGGGCCGCACTCGCCGCCGACCGGACCGGGCGCATCCTCGGCTACCGCTTCGACGGCGACTTCGATACCGGCGCCTATGCCTCCTGGGGGCCGACGGTGGCCGGCCGGGTGCCGGTGCACGCGCCGGGACCGTACCGGGTGCCGGCGGTGCTGGCGACCAGTGCCGCGGTCTACACCGACGGCCCGCCGGCCGGCGCGTTCCGCGGCTTCGGGGTGCCGCAGGCGGCGATCGCCGGCGAGGCGCTGATGGACCGCATGGCCGACCGGCTGGGCCTCGACCGGCTGGAGTTCCGGCTGAGCAACGCCCTGCGCGCCGGCGACCCGACGGCCACCGGCCAGATCATCCGGGCCTCGGTCGGCCTCGCCGCCTGCCTGGAGGCGCTGCGCCCGCACTGGCGCGGCTACCTCGACGAGTGCGCGACGGCAAACGCCAAGGGCGGCCCGCTGCGGCTCGGCGCCGGCATCGGCTGCATGTGGTACGGCTGCGGCAACACCTCGATGTCGAACCCGTCGGTGATGCGGCTCGGCCTCAGGTCCGACGGGTCGCTGGTGCTGTACAACGGCGCCGTCGACATCGGCCAGGGCAGCTACACCATCATGGCGCAGATCGCCGCCGACGCCCTGGGCGCGCCGCTGGCCCGGATCGCCCAGGTGTGCGGCGACACCGACCGCACCGCCGACGCCGGCAAGACCTCGGCGTCGCGCCAGACCTTCGTGTCCGGCAAGGCGTCCGAGCTGGCCGGCCGCGACCTGCGCACCCAGCTGCTGCGGCTGGCCAATGCCGGCGACGATGCCGAGCTGGCGTTCGCCGACGGCCGGGTGCTGGTCCGCCACGACGGCCGCGAGCGCGTCATCGAGCTGGCCGGCATGCCGGTCGACGCCGAGGGCGACGTGCTGGCCGGCACCGGCACCTTCGACCCGCCGACCGAGCCGCTGGACGCCGACGGCCAGGGCACCCCCTACGCCACCTACGCCTTCGCCGCGCAGATCGCGCTGGTCGCGGTCGACCTCGAGGTCGGCACCACCCGGGTGCTGAAGATGGTCGCCGCCCACGACGTCGGCCGGGCGGTCAATCCGACCCTGGTCGAGGGCCAGATCCACGGCGGCATCGCCCAGGGCCTGGGGCTGGCGCTGATGGAGGAGTACCTGCCGGGGCGCACCGAGAACCTGCACGACTACCTGATCCCGACGGTCGGCGACATGCCGGAGATCACCTGCATCCTGGTCGAGGACGCCGAGCCGCTCGGGCCCTACGGCGCCAAGGGCATCGGCGAGCCGGCGCTGGTGCCGACCGCCCCGGCCGTGCTGGGCGCCATCCGGCACGCCGCCGGCATCGACATCACCCGGGTGCCGGCGCTGCCGCACCGGGTGCGGGCGGCGATCCGGGCGCGCGGCAAGTCGGCGCCTCTCTCCCCCAACGTCATCCCGGGCCGCGCCGCCGGAGGCGGAGCGGACCCGGGACCCACCCGCGGACTCACGCTTTCCGGCGATGACTGCCCGTCGCCACGTGGGTCCCGGATCGGCCGCGCGCAGGCGCGTCCGTCCGGGATGACGTCAGAAGAGAATGAAACGACCGGGAGGATCGCCGAATGAGTGAGACTGCGGTCGCCCCCGACACCGCCGGCGACATCGTGCGCTGCGACGCCTGCCCGGTGCTGTGCCGGATCCGCAGGGGCAAGGCCGGCGCCTGCGACCGCTACGCCAACCACGACGGCACGCTGGTCCGCCTCGACCCGCTGGTGGTCACCGAGCGCGCAGTGGCGCGCGACGGCGAGGTCGTGCCGTTCCTGGAAGCCGCGCCCGACTGGGACGGCAAGGTCGTGGCCGAGGCCCCGGTTCCTGCTTCGCCGGTGTTCGTGACCGGCATCGGCTCCGGAACCACCTACCCGGACTACAAGCCGGCCCCGTTCATCGTCGCGGCCGAATGGCAGGGCGTCGACACCGTCACCGTGGTGACCGAGGGCATCTTCAGCTACTGCGGCGTCAAGGTGAAGATCGACACCGACCGCCATCTCGGCCCCGAGCAGGCGGCGGTGCGGGTCGACGGCGAGCCGGTCGGCCACGTCACCACCGCCGAATACGGCTCGCAGATGCTGTCGCTCGGCGGCGTTCGCCATCTGGTCGGCGGCTCCAAGCGCGAGGGCACGGTGACCTGCGCCGCCCTGCTGGCGCTGTGCAACGGCGAGGCGGTGGACCTGGCGATCGACGGCGGCTCGACCGTCACGGTGCAGGCCGGGCGGCCGCCGGTGGTCGACGGCGAGCGCGAGGAACGCATGCGGGTCGGCTGCGGATCGGCCACCATCGGCATCTTCGCGAAACAGTGGCTCGGCCATGCCGACGAGGTGATCGTGGTCGACGACCACATCACCGGGGTGCTGAGCGAGCACCAGGCCGGCCGGTTCCTGGACATGCGGCCCGGCGGCATCCGGGTGCGCGGCCGCAAGTCCACCCCCGGCCGCTATTTCCAGGTCGCCGAGCCGGGCGCCGGCTGGGGCGGCACCGACGTCACCGACCCGTTGGCGATCATCGAGAAGGTCGACCCGAAGACCGCCTGGCCGGGCGAGCGGGTGCTGATGGTCTCCACCACCGGCGAGGACTCGGCGTATTTCGAGCTCGACGAGAACCTGAAGTTCGTGCCGCTGGCGATGCCCGCCCCCCTGAAGGTGGTGGTCGACCGGATCGGCGAGAACTGCGAGCCGGCGCTGTGCACGGTGCTGTTCATGGGCGGTGCCGGCGGCAGCCTGCGGGCCGGGGTGACCGAGAACCCGGTGCGGCTGACCCGCTCGGTGCAGAACATGATCACCCGGGTCACCTGCGGCGGCGCGCCCGCCTATGTCTGGCCGGGCGGCGGTATCACCCTGATGGTCGACGTGACGCGGCTGCCGGCGAACGCCTTCGGCTACGTCCCGACCCCGGCGCTGGTGGCCCCCATCGAGTTCACCCTGCCGCGCGACGCCTACGCCGCGCTGGGCGGCCACATGGCTTCGATCCGCGAGCTCGACGCGGTGCTGGCCGAGCACCCGGAGCTGCGCCGCGAGCCCGGCCGGGCCGACAACCCATGGCCCTACGACCCCCCGGTTCGACGGTGAGGCAAAACCCCAACCGGCCCTTCGCGGCCCCGCTCACGCGGGGCACCTCAGGGCGACAGAGGAAGAGCATTTTCAGTGAGTTAACCTCTATCGCCCTGAGGTGCCCGTCGCGCAGCGGCGGGCCACGAAGGGCCGGCCGCCGCCTTTGACCGGCCTCGCCGCGATCCTGTCCGACGGCCGCCTGCACCTGCAGGAGGGTCCGATCGACCTGGTGATCGGCGCCGACGGGCCGCTGGAGGCCGTGCGGGCCGCCTACGCCGCCGCGTCCGGGGCCTTCGAAGGACTGCTGGCCGCCCTGGTCGCCGAGTTGCCGCTGCTGCGCGCGCCGGCGGGCGACATGCCGGCGCCGGTTCGCGGCCCGATCGCCCGCCGCATGGTCGCCGCCGTTCACCCGCACCGCGCCACCTTCGTCACCCCGATGGCGGCGGTCGCCGGCGCGGTCGCCGACCATGTGCTCGCCGCGATGGCGGCCGGGTCCCCGGCCCTGGACCGGGCGTGGGTCAACGACGGCGGCGACATCGCCTTCCACCTCACGCCCGACACCCGCTTCGAGCTCGGGCTGGTGCCAGACCTGATCGCCCCGGCGCTGGCCGGCACCGTGACGATCGGCTTCGACGACCCGGTGCGCGGGGCGGCCACCAGCGGCCGCGGCGGCCGCTCGTTCTCGCTCGGCATCGCCGACGCGGTGACCGTGCTGGCCGCCACCGCCGCCGCCGCCGATGCGGCGGCCACCCTGATCGGCAACGCCGTCGACCTGCCCGGCCATCCGGCGGTCCGGCGCGGTCCGGCCGGCGACGAGGATCCGGACAGCGATCTCGGCGACCGCCCGGTGGTGCTGGCGGTCGGCAACTTGTCCGGAGACGAAGTCGCCGCCGCGCTCGACCGCGGCCTCGCCGAGGCGGAACGGATGCGCGCCGCCGGCCTGATCCACGCCGCCGCACTCGCCCTGCAGGGGCAGTGGCGGGTGGCGGGCGGGTCGCAGGCGTTCGCCGCTACAGAACCGGGGCGAGGTCGGTCTTCGCGAAATCGTCTCCCTTGAACAGCAAGGGCACGCCGCGAGTGGCGGCCAGCGCATAGGCGGCGCAGTCGCCGAAGTTCAGGCCAGCCGGGTGCCGGCCTTTGCCGTAGCGCAGGAAGGCCTCCCTCGCCCGCGCCACCTGGGCGGCGTCGAAGGGAACGACCTCCATACCTGGTGAGGCGAGCATCTCGTCCAGGGGCTCCCAGGCTGCGGGGTCACCGATCGATCGCGCCAGGACCATCGCCGCCTCCAGGGACGAGACCGCGGAGACTAGGCATCGATCCGATTCCGACACGGCATCGACGAAGCTCGCGGCCTCGGGTTCGAGCCGCAGGATCGCAACGATCGCCGATGTGTCGATGGCGATCACTTCGGCAGGCCATTCTCGTCGTACAGGTCCTCGTCGGAGAATATCGGTCGGCCGGTTAGCATCGCAGCGCTCTGCTCGGCAATCGCGAGCAGTCTGCGGCGCTTGACCTCCTGGTCCGGCTTGAGTGGCCGGCGGCGGACTCCGTCGGCGATGAACTCGGCACCCGCCTTCTCGAGTTCCGACCGGACGGCCGAGACCGTGTCCTCACCGACCCGGTGCGTGCCGCCGGCCGCCTCCAGCCGCCTGATCGTGGCGGTCGAGGTGCGCGCGCGCCGCGCCAGCTCGCCCTGGCCGAGGCGGAGAAGGGCGCGGGCGGCACGGATCTGCTCGGAGGTGATCATGAGCGAAAAATATCACGCCCGAGCGTTTCCGCTCAACCTCAGCGGTTCAGCACCGCGTTCCGGAGACCCGCCGCCGCGGTCATGATCTGCCGGACCAGATGGCCAGGCACGCTCAGATCCTCGAGCGTGGCCTGCAGGTGCAGGGCGACGGCGTCGAAATGCGCGTCGCCGATCAGGCCGTCGTCGACCAGCCGCTTGTGGGCGCTGCGCATGTAGCCGTCGGCGCCATTGGCCTCGCCCTTGAACACCGCAGCGAAGAACATCTTCTGCTTGCGCCGCATCGCCGTCATGTCCATCGAGGCGAACAGCGGCGACAGCAGCGGATCCGCCAGCACCTTGCCGTAGAACCCGTCGACCGCGGCGTCGATCGCGGCGGCCCCGCCGACCTCGTCATAGAGTGACATCGCAACCCCCGTTACTTGCCTGTCCCCGTCCGGGACGACCGGGGTTCTACGGCGCGTCTGTTTCAGCCTGTGATCGCCTGTTGTTTCAATTGCTCGCGGAGAGCCGTCTCACGCCCGAAGCAAGGCTCGGGCGGCCGCCGTCGGCCGGTCCGCCGAACGCTTCGCGGCCAGCGGGTGTCGGAAATGGCAGGTTGCGCCCCAGACGGTGCGGCGGTCCGGTATCATCGTCGGCCACGGAGACTCCCACGGTGCGACAACGCCATGACGTCCATTCTCCTCGTTACCGATGCCTGGCGGCCGCAGGTCAACGGCGTCGTCCGTTCGCTGGAATGCACCGCCGGCGAGTTGCGCGCGATGGGGGTCCGCGTCGAGGTCCTGTCCCCGCAGGCGTTTCCGACCGTCCCCTGCCCGACATACCCGGAGATCCGGCTGTCTCTGACATACCGGGGAGCCGTGCAGAGGCGGATGGCGGAATTCGACTGCGAGCATCTGCACATCGCCACCGAGGGCCCGCTCGGGCTGCTGGTCGCCGCCGCGGCACGCCGGGTCGGAATGCCGTTCACGACCAGCTACCACACGCGCTTTCCGGAGTACCTGGCGGCGCGCTGGCCGGTTCCGGTCGGCTGGTCCTATGCGTGGCTCCGGCGGTTCCACAACGCCGGCGCCGGATGCATGGTCGCCACCGGATCGCTCAGGCAGGACCTCGACGAGCGGGGTTTCCGCAACCTGATGTCGTGGTCGCGCGGCGTGCATGCCGACCTGTTCCGGCCGATCGACGGCTCCGTCCTGCCGGACAACCTGCCGCGCCCGATCTTCATCAACGTCGGTCGTGTCTCGGTCGAGAAGAACCTCAAGGCCTTCCTGGACCTGGAGCTGCCCGGATCGAAGGTCGTGGTCGGGGACGGCCCGCAGTTGGCGAGCCTCCGGCGGGACTATCCGGCGGTTCACTTCACCGGCCACAAATCCGGCGAAGACCTGGCGAGGCACTGTGCCAGCGCCGACGTGTTCGTGTTTCCGTCGCTGACCGACACCTTCGGCCTGGTCCTGCTGGAGGCGCTGTCCTGCGGCGTCCCGGTCGCCGCGTTTCCGGTCATGGGGCCGCGCGACGTGATCGGCGACAGCGGGGCCGGCGTTCTCTCCGGGGATCTTCGCCAAGCCGCCTTGGACGCCCTTCGGATACCGCCGGAGCGCTGCCGCCGGCGGGCGCTGGAGTTCAGTTGGGCGTCGTGCGCGCGGCAGTTCCTCGACAACGCCCTGGCGGCCCAGGCGGCTCACAAGGCCGACCGGGCGCCCCTGGTTGCCTGACGTGCCGCGCCGCCGCGCTACGGCCGTACATAGGCGATCTGGCGGACGTCGATGCAGCCACCCCGGAAGCCGCCCTCGCAATAGGCCAGATAGTAGTCCCACATCCGACGGAACCGCGTGTCGAAGCCCTGGCGCTCGATCGCCGGCCAGTTCGCCAGGAACCGGGCCCGCCACCCCGCGAGCGTGCGCGCGTAGTCCGGACCGAACGCCTCCTCGGCGTCGACGCGCAGGCCCTGCGCCTGGCCGAGCGCATGCAGGTGCTCCCGGGTCGGCAGCATGCCGCCGGGAAAGATGTAGCGCTGGATGAAGTCCGGGTTCGCCCGGTAGTCCGCGAAGCCGTCTTCGCTGATGGTGATGACCTGCAGGGCCGCGCGGCCGCCGGCGACCAGGCGGTCGTGGAGCCGCGCGAAGAACCCGGTCCAGTACGCCTCTCCGACCGCCTCGAACATCTCGATCGCCGCGATCGCGTCGAACCGGCCGTCGAGGTCGCGGTAGTCGCGGATCTCGAAGCGCACCCGGTCCGAGACCCCGGCACGGCGCGCCCGCTTCACGGCGTATGCATGCTGCTCCCGCGACAGGGTGATACCCAGCACCTCGACGCCGAACTCCCGGGCCGCATAGACGGCGAACCCACCCCACCCGCAGCCGATCTCCAGCAGCCGCTGACCCGGCCGTAGCCGGAGCTTCTCGGCGATCCGGCGGTTCTTGGCGGCCTGCGCCGACTCCAGGTCCTGCTGGGTGCCCTCGAACACGGCCCCGGAATAGGTCATGGAGGGATCCAGCCACTGCGCGTAGAAGGCGTTTCCCAGGTCGTAGTGACGGGCGACGTTGCGGCGGCTGCCGCGACGGGTATTGGTGTTGAGCCAATGCAGCACGCGGCGGACCAGGATGCGAACCAGGCCGTCCGGGTTGCCCTGATTGAACGCGTGTTTGTTGCGCTCGAACAGCTCGACCACGGCCACCGGGTCCGGGCTGTCCACCGCCCCGTCCATGTATGCTTCGGCAAATGCCAGGTGCCCGCCCAGAATGAAGCGCCTGGTCACGCCGGGATCGTGCAGGCGGAGCACCGCGTCGGGTCCGGGCGCCGGGCTGTCGAACGCTACCTCGCGGCCGTCGGCCAGGACCACCGTCAGCCGCCCGACCGCGAGGCCATCCAGCATGCCGAACGCGGCGCGCGTCCAGCGGTCCAGCCCAGGGAGGCTTGCCGGCCGGCCGCCGGACGGACCCTCTTTCCCATTGCCCATCATCGGTTCCCCGCCGTCGCTGCTTGAAGCTCTTCCGTCAGCCGCCCGGCACCGTCCGTGACGTATAGCGGCTCGAAGTCCCGGGCGAACCGCTCAGGCAGGTGCCGGGGCGGACGGTAGGCGACGCTCGGCGGATTGGACATCGCACAGTAGGTCCGCCGCGGCTCCCGCCAGCTCTGGCGCATCTGGCGGATGCTGCCGATCCTCAGGCTGCCGCCATACCGCACCAGGGGGCCGAGCAGGCTGATCATCGACTGCGTGACGTCGAACGACGACCTGCGGGACCAGGCATGGCGCACCGCATGGCGGAGCAGGGCCGTCTTGCGGCCGCGGAACCGCAGCAGGTCGGCCACATAGGGCACGACCCGCTCGAGCGGTTCTTTCGGCCACTCCACGAGCTTCTGGCCGTCGAGGTCGCTCAGCCGGAGGTTCGGCATGAGGCGGCCCGCCCTGGCTGCCTCGTCGAAATAGGGCGTGCCGAGAATCGGGATGGTCAGCGACAGCAGGGCCGGCAGCGGCGTGTCCGTGCTGGCGAGCAGCGTGTCGATCTGGCCGTCGACCTCGGCCACCGTCTGCTGGCCGAAGTCCAGCATCATGCCGTAGTCGAAGAGCACGCCGTGCTCGGCGCACAGCCGGGCCAGGGTGGCGGGGTCGGACGACAGGCTCTGGCGCTTGTTGAAGCTCTTCAGCACCACGGGGTCGAGGGATTCGACACCGGAGAACAGGGCCTTGCAGCCGTTCGCCGCGACCCGGGCAAGGTTGTCCGGGTTCTTGAAGAAGTCGCCGGTCACCAGCGCGCCCCATCCCCGGAAGTCGCCGCGGCGCCAATGCGCGCCAATGAGGTCGACCCGACGCTCGAAGTCGGCGCGGTTGCTGCCGTAGAGGTTGTTGTCCAGCACCATGAGCATCTGGACCCGCCCCATGGCCCTGAACTGGCGGGAGATCTCGTCGGAGGAATAGCTCCGGTAGGGCCGTTTCTCGCCGGTCAGCGAGCAGAAGGCGCAGCTGAAGTTGCAGTTCCTGGTGGTCTCGACGAACCCCAGGCCGTAGGACCATCCGACCAGGTCGAACCGCGGCCCGGGGTCCTCGGCGCGACGGCCCGCCCCGAGCGCATCGTCGATCAGGTCGTCGAGACTCTCGACGTCGCCCTGGCAGACGTAGTCGAAGACGGTCGCGCACAGTCCGGGCAACGCCCGGGCGATCGGGCCGCCGATGGCGATCGCGACACCGGGGCGGGCGTGGCGGAAACAGGCCGCGAGCTGACGAGCCCGGTCGAAGGCGGCGGTCAGGCCGGAGAGCACGACGAGATCCGGCCACTCGAAGAGGCGCGGGTCCAGCAGGGCACCGTGATTGACCTCGTCATGGACCCGGACGTCGGTGCGGTCGCGACAGAACCGCCCGGCGAGGTAGTAGGGTGCCATCGCGCGCGGAATGAACAGGCGCATGGGCGCCGCCGAGCGCCAGGGATCGACATAGGCGTTGACGATCAGAACTCTCGGCCGCCGGCTGTCGCTCATGCTGCTGCTTCGCCTTCGGTCGGTGTCGGCGCGTTCAAACCTGATCCAACCCGGCGAACACCCCGAGGACGAAGATCGCGTACACGCCGATGATGGCGTGGGAGACGATCGGCGTGACGACGCTGCCGGAACGCATGAACAGCCACCCCCAGAGCAACGACGGCAGGATCACCGCGAGCGAGACCACCGGGTTGAGATGAGCATGCAGCACGGCGAACAGCAGCGTCGCTGTCACATTCGCTATCCAGCCGGCTGGGCCGACGACTCCGGTCAGGAAGCTCTGCAGCGGTGCCTGGATGGCGCAGCGCACGGCGAACTGCTGAAACGGCACCGACACCAGGTAGACCGACAGCCCGAGCGCGTAGAGCCCGACGCTGTCCACCCTGGTGCCGTCGTCCAGGACGTAGAAGCTGAACAGCGGCTCGGGCGGTCCGGCGGAGTCGAGGGCGAGGAAGGCGTATTTGGCCAGGGTCATCGCGACGCAGAACGCGACCGACCAGGCGACCGCCTCGACCAGGTGCCGGCGCCGCGGCCGGAGATCGAGGCCGATGGTCTCGGACGACGGCGAGATCCACCGGTTGATCAGGAAGGCGATGACCACCAGGGTCAGGAGCGCCATCACCGGGCCGAGGTCGAAGAACCGGGCCTGCGCCAGCTTCTGCATCGGCTCCAGAAGCAGCGTGAACACGCTGAAGATCGTCAGGATGGCGACGATGAACCGGCCGGTCGCCGCGCGCTCTCGTTCCCGCTCCGCCGCCTGCGCCAGGCTCTCGACCCGCTCGCTCTCGTCGGAGATCATCACCAGGACGCCGACCCGGTCGCCGGTGCCCTTGTGGCGCAGCAGCACGGCGCGGACGCTGAGGTGGAGGCGGCCGTTCTCGCCGTCGAGGCTGATGTTGGCGGTATGCTCCCGGTCCGGGTTCCGGACCGCTTCCAGCACGCAGTCGGTGAAGACGTCCAGTTCCTGGATCGGAAGGAAGACCTCGGCCACGGTCTTCCCGACGGTCTCCGACGCCCGCAGCCCGAAGATCGCCTCCGCCCCGGGATTGAACGACGTCAGCCGCCCCTTCGGATCGATGGTGATGATCGCATCGCGGGACGAATCGACGATGTCGTCGGTCATCGCGACCGGCAGGCTCGGACCGGTGTTCGCATCATCCATACGCACTGCCCCGATTCACCCCAGGCGCTCCACCGAAGCCGACGGCGGCTCCGGTCGAGATCGGTCTCCCGGCATATCACCGGCAGCGCGCCGTCACAATTCGCGCTCCGAGATCGAGGTCGGTTTCGTCGGAAGCGGCGCCGGCTCGTCGGCGACGGCGAACGACATGTCCGGCCGGCGGCGCCCGTGACGCCTCCGATCCGCTGCTGTATAACGCCGCCATGACCGCGACACCGAAGCCCCCCCGCCCCGTAGTGCTGTGCATCATGGACGGCTGGGGCGAGCGTGCCGACACGGTGAACAACGCCGTGGCGCTCGCCGAGACACCGAACTTCAACCGGCTGCGCGAGAGCTGGCCGGCCGGGACGATGAACGCGTCCGAGGAGCATGTCGGCCTGCCGAAGGGCCAGATGGGCAATTCCGAGGTCGGGCACATGAACCTCGGAGCCGGCCGGGTGGTGTTCCAGGACCTGCCGCGCATCGACAAGGCGATCGCCGACGGCGAGCTGGAGCGCCAGCCGGCGATCGGCCGCATCGCCGACGCGCTGCAGGCGAGCGGCGGCACCTGCCACCTGATGGGGCTGGTCTCGACCGGCGGCGTCCACAGCCACCAGCGCCAGATCGCGGCCCTGGCCAAGGTCATCGCCGCCCGCGGCGTGCCGGTGGTGGTGCATGTCTTCACCGACGGCCGCGACTGCCCGCCGAAGAGCGCCGCCGGGCAGCTCGCCTCCTTCGTGAAGGACCTGGACGGCGCCGCCCGGATCGCCAGCGTCACCGGCCGGTTCTATGCCATGGACCGCGACAAGCGCTGGGAACGGGTGGAGGCGGCCTGGCGGGCGCTGGCCCTGGCCGAGGCCGGGCACCGGGCCGACGACGCGGTGGCGGCGGTCGAGGCCGCCTATGCCCGCGACGAGACCGACGAGTTCGTCAGCCCGACGGTGATCGGCGAGGGTGCCGCGATCCGCGACGGCGACGGCATCGTCATGGCCAACTTCCGGGCCGACCGGGCGCGCGAGATCCTGACCGCCCTGCTCGACCCGGAGTTCGACGGTTTCGCCCGCCCGCGGGTGCCGCAGCTGGCGGTCGCCGCCGGCATGGTGGCGTACTCGTCGGCGCTGGCCGCACGGATGCTCGCGATATTCCCGCCGCAGGATCTGGCCGACACCCTCGGCGAGGTGGTCGCCCGGGCCGGCAAGCGTCAGCTGCGCATCGCCGAGACCGAGAAGTACCCGCACGTCACCTTCTTCCTGAACGGCGGGCGCGAGGAGGTGTTCGACGGCGAGGACCGGATCATGGTGCCGTCGCCGAAGGTCAGGACCTACGACCTGCAGCCGGAGATGTCGGCGCCGGAGGTCTGCGACAGGCTGGTCGCGGCGATCCGGTCCGGCACCTACGACCTGATCGTCGCCAACTTCGCGAACCCGGACATGGTCGGCCACACCGGCAGCCTGCCGGCGGCCATCAAGGCGGTCGAGACCGTCGATGCCTGCGTCGGCCGGGTCGCCGAGGCGATCGAGGCGGTCGGCGGCGCCATGTTCCTGACCGCCGACCACGGCAACTGCGAGATCATGGTCGACCCGGAGACCGGCGGCCCGCACACCGCCCACACCACCAACCTGGTCCCGACCGTGCTGGTCGGCGCGCCATCCGAGGTGATCGGGCTGCGCACCGGCAAGCTGGCCGACGTGGCGCCGACCCTGCTGACGCTCATGGGCATCACCCCTCCGGCGGCGATGACCGGCACGCCGATGCTGGTGACCGCCGATGTGGCGGCGCACGAACACCACGCCGCCCAGTAGCGCCGTGAGCCGCGCGGCGCCGGTCCTGCTGCTGGCGCTCGCATGTGGCGGCGTCGCGCTCGGGCTGACCGACGGCCGGCCGCTGCGGGCGCAGACCGCCGGCGACCGGCAGCCGGCGGATCCCGACCGGGCCGCCCAGGAACTCAAGCGCATCGAGCAGGATCTGGCCGGCGGCCGGTCGAGCAAGGAGCGGCTGGACCGGCTGGCCCGCGAACTCGGCCGCGAGGTCGAACGCCTGCGTGCCGACATGGCCGAGGCCGCCACCCGCCAGCAGCGGACCGAGGAGACGGTCGGCGAGGTCGAGGCCACGCTGGCGGTGCTGCGTCACGAGGCCGGCGAGAAGCGCGCCATCCTGGCGACCCGGCAGATCGAGCTCGGCCAGCTGATCGGCGCCCTGCAGCGGCTGGCGCGCCGGCCGCCCGAGATGCTGCTGCTGATGCGCCGTCCGCCGCTCGAGACGGTCCGCACCGGAATCCTGCTGGAAGCCGCGATCCCGCGCATCAACGCCGAGGCCGAGCGCCTGAAGGCCGAGCTGGCGTCGCTGGCGGAGGTCGACGCCAGCATCCGCGACCAGCACGCCCGGCTGGACGCCGCCAGCGCCCAGCTCGAGCGCGAGCGCCAGCGACTGGCGACGCTCGCCGACGACAAGGCCCGGCTGCTGGCGACCACCGAGACCCGGTCTGCCGGCACCGCCGAACGGCTGCAGATGCTTTCGGATTCCGCGCGGTCACTGCGCGAGCTGCTGGCGGGCCTGGAGGCTCAGCGGGCCCAGGAGCGGTCCGAGCAGCAGCGGCTGGCATCACTGGTCCGGCCGCCGCCCCCCGAGTCAGCGGCACCCGAAGCAGCGGCTCCGGCGGCCCCGCTGCCGGCGGACGAAGCACCGGTGGCGACCCAGGGTGCCGGCATCCCCTTGCCGACCGCCCGGCCCGAGCGGCCTGCCGCCGGCGCGACCGGCCCCGCCGCCGGCCCGCTGCTCGCCATGTTACCGGCGGCGCCGCCGATCACCACCGCCAAGGGCCGCCTGATTCGGCCGATCGCCGGCACCATGGTGCGCCGTTTCGGACAGCGCGACCCGGAAGGTCTGCGGAATCGCGGCATCGTGATCGCCGGCCGCGACCGTGCCACGGTGGTCGCGCCGTATGACGGCAGCGTAATCTATGCGGGCGACTTCGAGGGGTTCGGGCTCATTTTGATCATTGAACACGGCGAGGGATATCATACGCTGCTCGCAGGGCTTGGCCGCATCGGACTGCAGGTCGGCCAGCGCGTGCTCGCCGGCGAACCGGTCGGTACAATGCGGGCGCGACCGTCCGGCGTGGGCGGCGGCGAAAGTCCCGAGCTGTATGTGGAGCTTCGCCACAATGGTGACCCGATTGACCCGTTACCGTGGTTCGCGGGACTGACCGGAAAGGCCAAAGGATGACCACCCCAGAGACCCGCCTCCCGTTGCTTCGCCGGCCTTTGGTCCGCCGCCTCGGCGCCACGGCCGCCGTCGTCACGCTGCTCGGCGGACTCGCCGTGGCCGGCGCCGGCCATCTCGACGCCCAGACCAACTCGTCGGAGACCTACCGGCAGCTCAACCTTTTCGGCGCGGTGTTCGAGCGCGTGCGCGCCAACTACGTCGAGGAGGTCAGCGAGGAGAAGCTGTTCGAAGCGGCGATCAACGGCATGCTCGCCTCGCTCGACCCGCATTCGTCCTTCCTGAACGCCAAGAACTACCGCGACATGCAGGTGCAGACCCGCGGCGAGTTCGGCGGCCTCGGCATCGAGGTCACCATGGAAGGCGGGCTGGTCAAGGTGGTGTCGCCGATCGACGACACGCCGGCGGCCAGGGCCGGGCTGCAGCCGGGCGACCTGGTGAGTCATCTCGACGGCGAGCAGGTGCTGGGCCTGACCCTGTCCGAGGCGGTCGAGAAGATGCGCGGCAAGGTCGGCTCCGAGATCACCCTGACCATCCGGCGCGGCGAGGCCGAGCCGTTCGACGTCAAGCTCGAGCGCGCGATCATCACCATCCGGTCGGTCCGGCACCGCGCCATCGGCGACATCGGCTACATCCGGATCACCACCTTCAACGAGCAGGCGACCGGCGGACTGCAGGACGCCGTCGCCGCCATCAAGGGCGAGCTCGGCGACCGGCTGCACGGCTATGTCATCGACCTGCGCAACAACCCCGGCGGCCTGCTGGACCAGGCGATCTCGGTCTCCGATGCGTTCCTTGAGCGCGGCGAGATCGTCTCGACCCGCGGCCGCGGCGAGGAGAACTCCAGCCGCGCCAACGCGGAGCCGGGCGACGTCACCGGCGGCGCCCCGCTCGTGGTGCTGATCAACGGCGGCTCGGCCTCAGCGTCGGAGATCGTCGCCGGCGCCCTGCAGGACCATCGCCGGGCCATCGTGCTGGGCACCCAGTCCTTCGGAAAGGGCTCGGTACAGACCATCATCCCGCTGCAGGGCTACGGGGCGATGCGGCTGACCACGGCGCGCTACTACACGCCGTCGGGCAGCTCGATCCAGGCCAAGGGCATCACCCCGGACATCCTGGTCGAGCCCGCCAAGATCGAGAAGATCGCCCAGCAGCGCGGCCGCCGCGAGGCCGACCTGCGCGGCGCGCTCACCAACCCTGACGGCGCCGCCGGGGCGCCCAAGTCCGGCGCCGCCAGTCCGGCGGAGGACAAGGTCGATTCGACCGTCGGCCCCGACACCGACAAGCCGGGTGAGATCGAGGACTACCAGTTGGCCCGGGCCATCGACCTGCTGCGCGGCATCCACCTCTACCAACGTCGCGTGAATTGAGGCATCGAAGCCGACCGTGAAGCTGCCCAAGATACGGCTTCCCTTCCTGAACAGGCGCCCGAATACCGGCGACCCGGACGGGGTGGACCCGCTCGACGACGCGATGGCGGCGCCGTCAGCGGCAGCCGAGCCGGCCGGCGACGCCGGGAACGGCTCTCGCCTGAAAGGCATCGCCGTGGCCGCCGCCACCGCTGCGCTGGCGGTCCTGGTGATCGGCGGCACCGGTGCCCTGATCGGCTGGATCCTGGTGAATGCCGAGACGACCGAGGCACGGCGGGCCCTGCAACGCCCGCAGCTCACGGTGCCGATCCTGGCCGACGGCGAGGCGCCGACGCCGAACAGTTCCGCCAGCGCCATGCCCGCGAAGCCGGCCGACGGCCGTGCCGCCGCCGATCCGCACGGCAAGCCCGAGCCGGGTCCCGGCGGACCCGACGCCGGGCACGGGACACCGGGCGCGATGCCGGCGGCCGAGGAGCCGCCGCCGGCGGACGGGGTCCGGCTGGCAGCGGTCGACCCGACCCTGCTGGAGACCAAGAACGACATCAAGCTGCCGATGGTCGGACCGGACGGCCGGCAGCCCTGGTCGACCTACGGACGCCCGTTCAACCTGGACGACACCCGGCCGCGCGTGGCCGTCGTGGTGGTCGGGCTGGGCCTCAGCAAGGAGCTGACC
The DNA here is from genome assembly GCF_040219615.1 of Thalassobaculum sp. GTDB lineage: Bacteria > Pseudomonadota > Alphaproteobacteria > Thalassobaculales > Thalassobaculaceae > Thalassobaculum_A. The sequence goes on along the minus strand of NZ_JAVJSE010000016.1, from coordinate 17,154 downwards.
GACCACGCGATCACCGGCCTGCCTGGCGCCATCAGCCTGAGCTTCTCGCCTTACGCCCGAAACATCGAGTCGCTGATGGCCAAGGCGAGGCGCGCCGGACACGAGACCCTGATCGACCTGCCGATGGAGCCGCTGGACTTTCCGCGCGACGATCCCGGGCCGTCGACCCTGCTGACCTCGCTGTCGCTGGTCGACAACCTCAACCGCCTGGAATGGGTGCTCGGCCGGGCACCCGGCTATGTCGGCGTGGCGACCTGGATGGGCTCGCAGTTCAGCACCGTCGAGGACGCGCTGATGCCGATCCTGCAGGGTCTCAAGCAGCGCGGGCTGATGTTCGTCGACAGCCGGGCGACCTCGCGCAGCATCGCCACCGAGCTGGCCTCGTCGATCCAGCTGCCGCGCGCCTTCAACAACGCCTTCATCGATTCCACCCCGTCGATCGATGCGGTCGACCGGGCGCTCGCCGGGCTGGAGTCGATTGCCCGCCAGCAGCGCTACGCGGTCGGCATCGCGCGCCCGCTGCCGGTCACGCTCGACCGGTTGATGCGCTGGGCCGGCACGCTGGAGGCCAAGGGCCTGGCGCTGGCGCCGGTGTCCGCGATCGCCGACCGCCAGCGGCTGCGCTGACGTCCGGCCGCCTTGAGGAAAGCCAATTGACCGCCCCGGACTCGCTACCGTACCGGCCCTGTGTCGGCATCATGCTGTTCGACGCCCGCGGCCGGGTGTTCGTCGGGCGCCGTATCGACACGCCGGACGCCTGGCAAATGCCCCAGGGCGGGATCGACGACGGCGAGGCGCCGGAGGCCGCCGCCCTGCGCGAACTCGAGGAGGAGATCGGTACCGCCGCCGCGGTGATCGAGGCCGGCACCGCCGGCTGGCTCACCTACGATCTGCCGGGCCATCTGGTCGGTAAGCTGTGGGGCGGTCGCTGGCGCGGCCAGCGTCAGAAATGGTTCGCCTGCCGTTTCACCGGGACCGATCAGGACATCCGGCTCGACACCGCACATCCGGAGTTCGACGCCTGGCGCTGGGTGGGCATCGACGAGCTGACCTCGCTGATCGTGCCGTTCAAGAAGGCGATCTACGCGGCGGTGATCGAGGAGCTCGGCCCGGCTGTCCGCCAACGCGCCGCAGGCACCAGTCAAGCCGAGCGTTCCTAATCCCGTCATACCAGCGTAAACTCCTGTGAAATCAGTTGGGGGACGCGAATGCGCGGCATCAATCTGCCTCAGACTTTCGAGCGCAGGGGAACCGCCGTCCCGTTCCACCAGAAGGACTTGGCGCATGCGCGGGTGCGCGAGTATTTCCATGGTGAGGATCGGCTGCTTGAAGCGGTGATCCCGAACTACTCGGGCGCCCGGCGCGGCGAACTGGTCGTGGTGCCGTGGGAACAGGTCACCCAGCTCGCCAGCCTGGATCTGCGGGACCAGCGGGTGCACGAGCAGGTTCTCCGCACTGTCACGGTCCGCGACCTCGACCCCGTCAACATCCGCGACATCTGCCTGAAAGCCGACGCCGCGCTGAGCGGCGACCCGGCCATCCAGGAGGCGGCGCAGCGGGCGGCCCAGCGCGACGCCGAGGACAAGGCCATGGTCCGGCTTTCGTTCATCGCCCAGCTGACGCGCGAATGCGGGATCGCCAAAGGCGACCAGCTGATGGCCCGCACCAACACGCGGACGCTCATGGACCTGATGGGCGGCGACTCCGGCCGCACCCGCATCGACCTCGACCTGCTGATCGAGCGGGTGATGATCTTCGCAGCCGAGCGCGGCAAGTGCACCGTGAGCGACGCCAAGAGCTACCTCGACCCGCTGGTCGGCATGATCACGCCGTTCGGCAACGTCACCGCCAAGGGCGAGGAGAAGAGCAACGGCTTCCTGTACCTTCAGCACACCCGGCTGCTGAACTTCCGGTCCGAGGTCACCGCTTACCGCAGTCAGGTTCGCGAGGAGCTGGACCGCCAGGTGGAGCTGATCGTCGAAGCCGCCGACGAGTGCATCGGCTACGTCAACGAGCGGCTCAGCCAGCTCAACGAGCTGATGGGCAAGCTGGCCGACCTGTTCGACCAGAACCTGGCGGCCATCGACCGGCTCGAGCGGCTGCGGCGCGACATCGCCTACGGGCTCGACGGCTGGGACGACATGATCTCGGTCTGGCGCGATGCCTATGTCGCCCGCGACGCCATCGGCGGCAGCCGCGCCGTCGAGCGCGCCATCCATCGCATCTCCGGGTACGCCCCGCGAATTCCGGTCCGCGAGCTGTTCCCGGACCACGAACAGGTCAAGTCGGGCTCGCGCTACGAGCAGGCCCGGGTCCGGATGGTCAGCCAGATGCACAGCTGGGAAAACGACCGTCTCGACTCCGAGCTGCAGACGCGCGTCGAGGAAGGCCGCAAGCGCCGGCCGCACACCCGCTTCGTTCAGATGAACAACGAAGACGACGACCGGCCGCCGGAGAAGTCGGACTGAAGGCCGGCGCCGGCGCGCAGCCGGCGATCCGTCGCTACTTCCGGATCCAGCGCCCGGCGGCGTCCATGACGAAGGTCCCGGCGGCCGCGCGGCCGATCAGCTTCTGCCCGGCCAGCGCCTCGACCTGCTCGCGCGGCACGCCGTTCTGCTTGGCCACGCTCTCGTAGGCGTCGCGGCGTTCGGCATTCACCTGCGCGACCAGCGCCGCCGCCTCGGCCGGAGCCGCCGCGTCGACCAGGCCGATATAGCCGTCGCGACGCTCGCCGATCCAGCCCTTGGCCTTCGCGGCATCGAGGTCGAGCGCCAGCGCCGGAACCGGGCCGAAAGCGGCGGCCGCGGACAGCGCGGTCAGCGCCGCGACCAGTGTTCGTCGCCCGAACCGCATCACCCTCTCCTCAGAAGATCTTCTTGTCGCTCTTGAACAGCTCTTCGAGGTCCCGCTCGACCTTGATCCGGACCTCCTGTTCGATCTTGATGTTCAGATTGATCGTGATCGGCTCCTTCGGCGCCTCCAGCGCAATGCGCGGCGTGCAGGCCGCGAGGGCCAGGGACGCTCCGAGGACCAGGGGCAGCAGGCGGCCGCTAGCCACCGCTCGACGCCTCCAGGCGCCGGCGGATGACGTCGGTAAGCCCCAGGCTGCGGCGGAGATTGCCGAACAGCTGGTCGAGCGCCCCCTCGAGGGTGACGTTGAGGGCGATCGGGTAGCCGTCATAGAGGTCCGGATTGGCACCGCGCAACCTGAGTTTTACGTCGAACGGTTCTCCGGGGCGGCCGTCGGCCTCGACCTCGAAGGACTCGTATTCGAAATTCCTGATCGCCTCGAGGAGAAGGCTAACCTGCTCGCCGGAATCCTGCAATCCGGGGGCGCCGTCCTTGGGTCGGTAACGCAGCTGCCCACCGCCGGTTCCGGCGGTCAGCCGCGCCTGCCGGACCGCCAGACCGGACCGCGGGTCCCACAGCAGCGGCAGCCATCCGGACAGGGTTCCGGTCGCGCTCAGTCCTTCCAGGTCGATGACCTCGGCCAGCCGGGCGGCATCGACCTTCTCGACCGTCAGCACCACCGGAACGGCCCGGCCGCCGTCCAGCGGCACCGCCACGTCCTCGGCGCTGACCCGGCCGTCGGCGAACCGGGCCTCGACGCTCTCCAGGCGCAGGATGCGCTCCGGCTCGAGGCGGAACCGTACCCGCGGGGCGACGATCGGGATGCCGATGTCGACCGCAGTCGCCGTCAGCTCCTGGCCCGGCGGCGTGGCCGGCGGGTCGACCTGGGTCAGCGCCACCGACCCGCCCAGCCCGGTCACCGTCCCGACCGACCCGGTGAAACCCAGATCCTTCAGGGTCAGGGTCAACGGGTCGTCCGGCGGCACCGCCTCGCCCGGCCAGCGCACCCGGCCGGCGAGCGATATTTCCCCCGACGCGCTGCGGAACATCGCGGCCGCCGCCGGCGACAGGTCGGCCGGCTGCAGCCCGCCCGGCACGAACCGGATCGGGAACAGGGTCAGTGCCGCCTCGCCGCGGCCGGTGGACGGCGCGTGATGGCCGTCGGCATCCAGAACGAAGGCGCCGTCGCCGCCGCGCAGGGTCACCCGGAACGCAAGCCGGTCCGGATTCCTGGCGGTCGCCGCGCCACGCACCAGGCCCTCGAGCGAGAGCGGCACGAAGCGCGCCAGACGCGCCTGGTCGGCCAGCTTGCGGGCCCGCAGGTCGACCCGTTCCAGGCGCGCGCCGTTCGGCGCCAGCGCCATGCGCAGGTCGGCGGCCAGACCCTCCAGTCTCACGCCGGCCGGTGCGATCCCGGCCGCCGCGTTCGCCAGCCTGATCCGCAGCCGCCCTGCCGCCTCGGGCGCCAGGGTAGCGTCGACGTCGACCCGCATCGGCGCGAGATCGATCCGCCACCGCCCCGGCTCGGCCGACGCCAGGGCAAGCGCCGGGAGATCGAGGGGCAGCCGCAGCACGAGCGGACCGCCGTCCGCCGGAACCGTCGCGATCGGATTTCGGGTGGCCGCGATGCGCGCCGTCAATCCCTCGATCGGCGCCAGCGGGGCGGCTGGCGCCAGCCGGTCGACGCTCAGCAGGCCCGGCGACGCCAGTACGACGTCCACGCCGCCGTCGCCGGGCTCGATCCGACCCGAGACGGCGGCGGTCATCCCTGACATCCCGCGGTCCGGCGCGCTGGCACGGACGGTCATGTCGAACCGGCCGGCAGGCCCCGTCGGCCCGACCGTCAGGTCCTCGACCACCGCATCGAGATGCCGTAGCACGACGCCGGCCCGGGTCACGCCGGCGACCTGCACCGCCGCCCGGACCAGCCGCTCCAGCTCCCAGCCGGCGGGCCCGAGTCGGAACGCGGCACTGCCCTCGACCGCGCCGCGCGCACCGTCCTCCGACAGCGCCGCCGCCGGTCCCGCGACCTCCAGCCGGGCCGCGCCGAACGGCTCCTCCAGCAGCAGTCTGAACGGAGTGTCGACGGTGCCGAGGGTGATCTCGACAGGCGAGGCGAGCAGTTCGTCGACCGGCGGGCTGGCCGGCTCGGTCTCGACGGTCAGCGGCTCGACGGTCTCGACCGACAGCCGTCCGGCGGCGAGTGCCAGTGCCAGGCGCGCGGTGCCGCGAACGCGGCCGTAGCCCGGCGGCAACGCCCCATCGTCCAGCGTCACCGTCACCCCGCCCGATGCCACCGCACCGGACCACATAGCCGCCGGCGTCGGGTCGTCGAGCGAGAGCGCGCCCCCGATCTCGGCGGTGGCCGTACCACGCCACGCCATCGGCGGCCGGTCGGTCCAGGCCGCCAGGATCGCGTCGATGCGCGCCAGGTCGGCCCGCAGCTCGATCCGGAACGGCCGGCGGCCGTCCGGGCCTGCCGCATCGGCGGTCGCCGCCGCCACGACGCCGGGTTCCGGACCGTCCCCCAGCCGGGCGGTGGCGGAGAGCCCGTCCGGATCGTAGCGCAGACGCAGGGACGGATCCGCCAGGGCGACCTCGCCGGCGACCGCCCGGACCGCCGTCAGTGCGGCGCTCAGCACCGGCGATCCGGCGCTCGGCAGGGCCAGGACGACGGTGCCGCCCAGGCCGTCGACCGCCAGGGTCCCGCGCTGCAGCCGACCGTCGCCGATACCCAGGTTCACCCGTGTGGCGGCAGCGTCCAGGTCGAGCGCGAGGCGGCCTTCGGCGGCGACCGCCAGGCCGGGCGGCAGGATCGAGGTCTGGGGCGCGCCGGTGCCGTCGGTCGCGGCGTCGAGCCGCCAGGCCAGAGTCGCGGCCAGGCCGGTCGGCGCGGGTGCGAGGATGCCGTCGAGGCGCAGCCGCCCGGTGGCGGCGCCGGCCAGCCGAACGGTCGCGTCCCGGATCTCAATCTGCCGCAGGGCCGCCGGTCCGTCGGCTGGCCCGTGGGGCGTCCCGTCGGGTTGCGAACCGAAGGCCGCCACCACCGCGTCCAGGCTGCCGAGGCCGACACCGCCGGCCGGGCCGACCGTCGCGCGGAGCTCGGGCGCGACCACCGTCACCGTCCGCAACCGGCCGCCCAGCAGTTCGCGCGGGTCGAAGGCCAGACGGACACGCTCGGCCGTCAGGGCGGCATCGGCGTTGACGCGCAGGTCGGTCAGCTCGACATGGCCGGTCGACAGCCCGTCGATGCGGAAGGCCAGGTCGTCGATCACCTCGGCGCCGGCGGCGTAGTTGACCGCCCAGCGCACCACCCGTGGCGGCACGACGTCCCGGCCAATCCAGATGGCCGGTGCCAGCACGGCGACGATCGCCAGCAGGATCAGGACCGAGCGGCCCAGCCAATGCACCCTAGCGACTCCCTCCGACGCGGCCGCGAATCGGGAAGGAGTATGACAAGACGCCAAACGGCCGTCCAACGGACGGCCGCTCGGGGTGTCTGGGGTATCGCGGGACGGCCGGAGCCGGTCGCTCTAAGCGGCGCGCCGGGTCGCCGCCAGCAGCGCCTCGAGGGTGCGGATACGCTCCTCGAGCTTGCCGCGCTCGATCGCGTCGCTGGTATCCTTGAGGACGTCGCGATCGCCCGCGAGGGTCTTCTCGGTCTCCGCCACGTTGACCTCGGAGAGTAGCGTCGCTTCCTCGGCCAGCACCGTGCAGCGGGTCTCGGTCACCTCGGCGAAGCCGCCGGCGACGAAGATCCGGTCGACCACCTGGCCGCCCTCGTAGATGTCGATCACGCCGGCCGACAACGTCGAGATCATCGGCGCGTGCCGCGGCAGCACACCGAAGTACCCCTCGCTGCCGGGGACGACGACCATCTCGACGTCACGGGAGAGGACCAGCCTCTCCGGAGACACGAGCTCGAACTGGGTGGTCTCAGCCATCGATCCCTACCTCTTTGCCGACGCTTCGCGATCCAGCCCGATCAGGCGGCCTCGGCCGCCATCTTGCGGGCCTTCTCGATGACCTCGTCGATGCCGCCGACCATGTAGAACGCGGCCTCCGGCAGGTCGTCGTACTCGCCGTCGACGATGGCCTTGAAGCCCTTGATGGTGTCCTCGAGCGCGACCAGCTTGCCCGGGCTGCCCGTGAACACCTCGGCGACGTGGAACGGCTGCGACAGGAAGCGCTGGATCTTGCGGGCCCGCGCGACCGTCAGACGGTCCTCTTCCGAGAGCTCGTCCATGCCCAGGATGGCGATGATGTCCTGCAGCGACTTGTACTGCTGCAGCACTTCCTGGACGCGGCGGGCGACGTTGTAGTGCTCGTCGCCGATGACCCGCGGGTCGAGCATGCGCGAGGTCGAGTCGAGCGGGTCGACCGCCGGGTAGATGCCGAGCTCGGCGATCTGCCGGTTCAGCACCGTGGTGGCGTCGAGGTGCGAGAACGACGTGGCCGGCGCCGGGTCGGTCAGGTCGTCGGCCGGCACGTAGATCGCCTGCACCGAGGTGATCGAGCCCTTCTTGGTGGTGGTGATCCGCTCCTGCAGGGCGCCCATGTCGGTCGCCAGGGTCGGCTGGTAGCCCACCGCCGACGGGATGCGCCCGAGCAGTGCCGACACCTCGGAGCCCGCCTGGGTGAAGCGGAAGATGTTGTCGACGAAGAACAGCACGTCCTGGCCTTCCTCGTCGCGGAAGTACTCGGCCAGGGTCAGACCGGTCAGGCCGACGCGGGCGCGGGCCCCCGGCGGCTCGTTCATCTGGCCGTAGACCAGCGCGGCCTTCGAGCCCGGGCCGTCCGGCACGATGACGCCCGACTCGACCATCTCGTGATAGAGGTCGTTGCCCTCGCGGGTCCGCTCGCCGACGCCGGCGAACACCGAGTAGCCGCCATGCGCCTTCGCGACGTTGTTGATCAGTTCCATGATCAGCACGGTCTTGCCGACGCCGGCGCCGCCGAACAGGCCGATCTTGCCGCCCTTGGCGTAGGGCGCCAGCAGGTCGATGACCTTGATGCCGGTGATCAGGATCTCGGCCTCGGTCGACTGGTCGACATACTCCGGCGCCGGGCGGTGGATCGGGTAGTGCATCTTGCTCTCGACCGGCGGCCGCTCGTCGGCCGGCTGGCCGATTACGTTCAGGATGCGGCCGAGAGTCTCGGGGCCGACCGGCACGGTGATCGGGGCACCGGTGTCCTCGACCGACTGGCCGCGGACGGCGCCCTCGGTGGAGTCCATGGCGATCGTGCGCACCGTGCTCTCGCCCAGGTGCTGCGCCACTTCCAGCACCAGGAGGTTGTCGCCGATCTTGGTGTGCAACGCGTTCAGGATCGGCGGCAGCTCGCCCTCGAACTTCACGTCGACGACGGCGCCAATGACCTGGGTAATCTTGCCGGTAGCGTTGTTCGCCATGCTCTAGGCTCCTCGGTTGGGCGGGGGAGGCGGAGGGTGGTCGGCCTCAGAGCGCCTCTGCGCCCGAAATGATCTCGATAAGCTCCTTGGTGATCACCGCCTGACGGGTCCGGTTGTAGGTCATCGTCAGTCGGTCGATCATGTCGCCGGCATTGCGCGTGGCGCTGTCCATCGCCGTCATCCGCGCGCCGTGCTCGCTGGCCGCATTCTCCAGGAGCGCGGCATAGATCTGGGTGGCGACGTTGCGCGGCAGCAGGGCCGCGAGGATGCCTTCCTCGTCGGGCTCGTACTCGTACAGCGCCTTCAGCTCGTCACCCTGATCCTCCTCGGCCTCCGGGATGCTGGCCGGGATCAGCTGCTGGGCGGTGACGATCTGGCTCATCGCCGACTTGAAGCGGTTGAAGAAGATCGTGCAGACGTCGAACTCGCCGGCATCGAAGCCGTGGATCAGCTCGCGGGCGATGTCGTTGGCGGTCTCGAAGCCGACCACCGTTCGGGCGATGTTCTCCAGCGACTTGACGATCTGCGACGCATGCGTTCGGCGCAGCTGGTCGCGGGCCTTGCGGCCGACGGTCATGATCCGGACGGTCTTGCCGGACTTCTCCAGCTCGGTGATGCGGCGCCGGGCGGCGCGCACGATCGATGAGTTGAAGCCGCCGCACAGGCCGCGGTCGGCGGTCGCGACGACGATCATATGCACGTCGTCCTTGCCGGTTCCGGCGATCAGCTTCGGCCCGCCGGAACTGCCCACCTTGGCGCCGAGCGACGCGATCATCCGGTCCATGCGCTGGGCGTAGGGCCGCGCGGCCTCGGCCGCCTCCTGCGCCCGGCGCAGCTTGGCGGCCGCGACCATCTTCATGGCCGAGGTGATCTTCTGCGTCGACTTGACGCTTTTGATCCGGATCTTCAGGTCCTTGAGGTTGGCCATCGTACCGTCCGCTGCCGCACCGTTCGCGTTGTGTCGCCGGGCCGCCGGTCAGCGGGTCCCGGTGTCGGGCGCGCCCCGGAGGACGCGCCCCTGGATCAGGCGAAGGTCTTGGCGAAGGAGTCCATGAACTCCTTCAGCTTGCCCTGGGTGTCGTCCGACAGCGCCTTCTCGGTGCGGATCGCGTCGAGGATGCCGGGTGCCTTCGCCTTGATGTCGGCGATAACCTGGCTCTCGAAGCGGCCGATGTCGGCGATCGCGATCTTGTCGAGATAGCCGCGCACGCCGGCGAAGATCGAAATCACCTGCTCCTCGACCGTCATCGGGCTGAACTGCGGCTGCTTCAACAGCTCGGTCAGACGCGCGCCGCGGGCCAGCAGGCGCTGGGTGGCGGCGTCGAGGTCCGAGGCGAACTGAGCGAAGGCGGCCATCTCGCGATACTGCGCGAGCTCCAGCTTGATGCTGCCGGCAACCTGCTTCATGGCCTTGATCTGGGCGGCCGAGCCGACCCGGCTGACCGACAGGCCGACGTTCACCGCCGGCCGGATACCGCGATAGAACAGGTCGGTCTCGAGGAAGATCTGGCCGTCGGTGATCGAGATCACGTTGGTCGGGATGTAGGCCGACACGTCACCGGCCTGGGTCTCGATGACCGGCAGCGCGGTCAGCGAGCCGGCGCCGTTGGCGTCGTTCATCTTGGCGGCGCGCTCGAGCAGGCGCGAGTGCACGTAGAACACGTCGCCCGGATAGGCCTCGCGCCCCGGCGGGCGGCGCAGCAGCAGCGACATCTGGCGGTAGGACACGGCCTGCTTCGAAAGGTCGTCGTACACGATGACCGCGTGCATGCCGTTGTCGCGGAAGTACTCGCCCATCGCGCAACCGGTATACGGCGCCAGGAACTGCAGCGGCGCCGGCTCGGAGGCGGTGGCGGCGACCACGATCGAGTACTCCATCGCGCCGTAGTCTTCGAGGGTCTTGACGATCTGGGCGACCGTCGAGCGCTTCTGGCCGATCGCGACGTAGATGCAGAACAGCTTCTTGCTGTCGTCGTCGCCGGCCGCGTCGTTGACGGCCTTCTGGTTGATGAAGGTGTCGACGGCGATGGCGGTCTTGCCGGTCTGGCGGTCGCCGATGATCAGCTCGCGCTGGCCGCGGCCGACCGGGATCAGGCTGTCGATCGCCTTCAGGCCGGTCTGCATCGGCTCGTGCACCGACTTGCGCGGCATGATGCCCGGCGCCTTGACCTCGACGCGCTTGCGCTCGACGTCCTTCAGCGGCCCCTTGCCGTCGATCGGGTTGCCGAGGCCGTCGACCACGCGGCCGAGCAGGCCCTTGCCGACGGGCGCGTCGACGATGGCGCCGGTCCGCTTGACGGTGTCGCCTTCCTTGATGTTGCGATCGTCGCCGAAGATCACGATACCGACGTTGTCGGTCTCGAGGTTCAGCGCCATGCCGCGGATACCACCCGGAAACTCGACCATCTCGCCGGCCTGGACCTGGTCCAGCCCGTAGACGCGCGCGATACCGTCACCGACCGAGAGCACCTGCCCGACCTCGGCGACTTCCGCCTCGGCCCCGAAATTGGCGATCTGCTCCTTGAGGATGCCGGAAATTTCAGCGGCACGGATGTCCATCAGCCAATCCCTTTCATGGCGAGCTGCAGGCGCTGCAGCTTGGTACGGAGCGAACTGTCGATCATGCGCGAGCCGACGCGCACGATAAGGCCGCCGATCAGCGACGGATCGACGGTGAGATCAACGGTGACCTTCTGGCCCACCACCTTGCGCAGCGCCTCGGTGACCGAGGCGACCTGCTCGTCGGACAGCGACACCGCCGAGGTGACCTGCGCGGCGACCTCGCCGCGACGGCGGGCCAGCTCGGACAGATAGGCGTCGATCATCCGCGGAATCGCGAACAGCCGGCGGTTGGCCGCGAGCACGCCGAGGAACTTGGCGGTGAGCGGATTCGCCCCCGCCTTGTTCGCAACGGCGAGGATGCCCCTGCTCTGGTCGTTCCGGGTAAGCACCGGCGACCGGATCAGGCGCACGAAGTCCGGACTCTCGTTCAGAAGCTGCCGCAGCGCGGACAGGTCCGAAGCGACGTCATCCAGAACCTTGCCCTCGTCGGCCAGCTCGTAGAGCGCCAACGCGTATCGAGCGGCAAGCCCTTGGGTTTCCGATGCCACGAGGAAACGCCCCTTCGTCTCGATCGGTGCCGACTGAAATCCCGTCCGGATGACGGGACCACGCCGACAGGCCGCGTGGTTGGTGAAGCCGCCGCGCAAAGGCCTCCCGGAGAGGCCTCCCCCCGCGGCGCGGCGCCTAACTAGCACACGGGTCCGGGGGCTGCAAGCGGACACGGCACAGCAAGTCACGCGACAGCCATCGCGCTGCTAACCGACGGTTTCCGCCGGTTTTTCCATCATCGTCATCGGTACGTCGCAGCCGGCGACCGTCATCGTCCCCGGGCCGGTCACCCGATAGCCGAGGCGCTGGTAGAACGGCACGGCGTTCAGGTTGGCGCGCACCACGAAATCGCGGCAGCCGGCGGCCCCGGCCCGGGCCTCGGCGGCCTCGACCAGGCGCCGGCCGAATCCGCGGCCGGCCAGGCCCGGCTCCACGAACACCTTGCGGATCCTGCCGGTCGGCGGCTGCGAGCCGAAGACCGCACCCCAGCCGGCCGAGCCGAGGATTGCCCCGCCCGGGCCGACCGCCAGCCAGACGTCGTTGCCGAGCAGCGCCTCGGGATAGTCCGGCTCCCGCGTCGCCGCCAGCAGCAGGGCGATTTGCGTGGCGTCGTAGTGGGTGCGCCCGAGCTCGGCCATCGCCCGGCACTGCATGGCGACGGTCTCGTCCAGGTCGGCGGGAACCAGCGGGCGAAGCAGCGGATCGGACATCGCCCGACTCTACATGAAGCTGTACGGGTCGACGTCGATCGCCAGCCGGACCGCGTTCTCCAGCCTGATCGGCGTCAGCCAGTCGCGCAGCACGCGCTGCAGGTTGATCTCCTTGCGGGCCTTCACCAGCAGCCGGCGGCGGTGCCGGCCGCGCAGCAGGGCGAGCGGGGCGGGGGCCGGGCCGAGCACCGTCACCCCCTCGAGCCGCGGGGCGGCGCGGGCGATCGCGCGGGCGGCGGCGTCGGCGCGCTCCGGGTCCGGCGCCGACACCACCAGCCCGGCCAGCCGCCCGAATGGCGGCATGCCCGCGGCCCGGCGCTGCTCGGCCTCGTATTCCAGGAACCGGTCGCGGTCGCCGGCCGCCAGCGCCGCCATCACCGGGTTCTCCGGCACATGGGTCTGCAGCAGCACCCGGCCCGGCCGCTCGGCCCGGCCGGCGCGGCCGGCGACCTGGTGCAGCATCTGGTAGGTGCGCTCGCCGGCCCGCAGGTCGCCGCCGGCCAGGCCGAGGTCGGCATCGACCACGCCGACCAGGGTCAGCCACGGGAAGTGGTGGCCCTTGGCGACGATCTGGGTGCCGACGATCACGTCGATCTCGCGGGCGTTGACGGCACGCACGAACTCGCCGGCCTGCTCAGGCCCGAGGATGGTGTCCGACGACGCGATCTGGAAGCGCGCCTCCGGGAACCGGCTCAGCACCTCCTCGGCCAGCCGCTCGACCCCGGGGCCGCTGGCCACGAAGCTGTCCTCGGCCTCGCAGGACGGGCAGACCCGCGGCATACGCCCGGAAAAGCCGCAGTGATGGCATTGCAGCCGGCCCAGCAGCCGATGCTCGACCAGCCAGGCCGTGCAGTTCGGGCATTCCAGCCGGTGCCCGCAGCCGCGGCACAGGGTCAGCGGGGCATAGCCGCGGCGGTTCAGGAACAGCAGCACCTGCTCGCCGTCGGCCAGCGTACGCTCGACCGCCCGCACCAGGGCGGGGGCCAGGAAGCGGCCGCGCTCCGGGCGGTCGCGGCGCAGGTCGATCAGCTCGACCGTCGGCAGCTCGGCGACGCCCGGCCGGGCCGCCAGGTGCAGCGCGCGGTAGCGGCCGCCGCGCACGTTCTCCAGGGTCTCCAGGCTGGGCGTGGCCGACACCAGGGCAACCGGAACGCCCTCCAGCCGGGCCCGCACCACCGCCATGTCGCGGGCCTGGTAGGCGACCCCGTCCTCCTGCTTGTAGGCAGGCTCGTGCTCCTCGTCGACGACGATCAGGCCGAGCTCGGCGAACGGCAGGAACAGCGCCGAGCGGGCGCCCACCAGCACCCGAGCGGTGCCCTCGGCGACCGCCCGCCAGGTCTCGCGCCGGACTTTCGGCTTGAGCTCCGAGTGCCAGACCGCCGGGGCGGTGCCGAAGCGGTCGGCGAAGCGCTCCAGCCACTGTGCCGACAGCGCGATCTCGGGCAGCAGCACCAGGGCCTGCCGGCCGGCCGACAGCGCCGCGGCGATCGCCTCGAAATACACCTCGGTCTTGCCGGAGCCGGTGACCCCGTCGAGGGCGGTGACCGAGAACGCCCGGTCCGCCACCGACCGGCGCAGCGCCGCCGCCGCGTCGGCCTGCTCGCCGGTCAGGGCGTGCCCGGCCCGGTCTGGATCCGGCGGCTGGAACGGCGGCGACGGCGTCAGGGCGTGGCGCTCCAGCAGCCCGGACTCCAGCATCGACTTGATGACCGCCGGGCCGATCGCCGCCTCGCGTGCCAGGTCCTTCGGCTCCAGCGCCGGGCCGTCGAGCGCCGCCAGCGCCCGCCGCCGCGCCGGCGTCATCCGGGTCCCCTCGGGCCATGCCGCCTGCGGCACCGCCGTCAGGACATGGGACGCCGGCGGCGGCTCGAGCGCGCCCGGCGAGCTGACCGCCATCCGCAGCACCGAGCCGCGCGGCGCCAGGGTCCAGCTCGCCACCCAGTCGACCAGGTCGAGTACCGCGGCCGGCAGCGGCGGCACGTCGTAGGCCCGCAGCACGCCGCGCAGCCGCTCGTCCGGCACGTCGTCGCCGCCGGGGCCGAGCACCACGCCGATCAGCCGGCGCTTGCCGAGCGGCACCTCGACCACGGCGCCGCGGCCCAGCCCCCAGGCCGGGTCGGCCTTGTAGTCGTAGGCCGCGTCGAGCGGCAGCGGCAGCAGCACGCTGACCCTCTCGAACGGCGCGTCGAGGGCGAACAGGTCGTCCAAGCGGCGAAACTCTCCTTGCATGCCCCGGGCTATGGCAGGCCCTGGCGGCGATTCGGCGGCGGCCACCGCCGGCCGGCTTCGGGCACCGGATTCGGTAACCGGATTCGGGGCGCGAGTCTGCCGCCCGATCGCCGCCCCTACAACGCGGGTGTGCCGGACGACGCGCGACCGGCCGCTCGGCTGGCCGGTTTCTTGGCGATGGGGTAGACTCGACAAATCGATTCGCGTAGGGCTCCGGCCTTCCACGAGTGGGGACCAACCGGCCATGAAGTTCTTCATCGACACCGCCGACGTGGCGGAGATCCGCGACCTGGCAAGCACGGGGCTGGTCGACGGCGTGACCACCAATCCGTCGCTGATCGCCAAGTCCGGCCGGCCGATGGCCGACGTGATCGCCGAGATCTGCGACGTGGTTCCAGGCCCGGTCTCGGCCGAGGTGACCGCGACCGACCACGCCACCATGCTGCGCGAGGGCCGCTACCTCGCCTCGATCGCCAAGAACATCGCGGTCAAGGTGCCGCTGACGGTCGACGGCCTGAAGACCTGCAAGGTGCTGTCCGACGCCGGCACGCCGGTCAACGTCACCCTGTGCTTCTCGGCGGCCCAGGCGCTGCTGGCGGCCAAGGCCGGCGCCGCCTACATCTCGCCCTTCGTCGGCCGGCTCGACGACATCGGCGCGGTCGGCATGGACCTGATCGCCGAGATCGTCGAGATCTACGCCGCCTACGACTTCCGGACCGCGGTGCTGGTCGCGTCGATCCGCGGCCCGCAGCACGTGATCGAGGCCGCCAAGCTGGGCGCCGACGTCTCGACCCTGCCGCCGGCGGTGCTGCGCCAGATGTACAAGCACCCGCTCACCGACAAGGGCCTGGAGGCGTTCCTGGCCGACTGGGCGAAGACCGGTCAGTCGATCCTGGGCCAGTCCGATCAGGGGCCGGAGACCGACGCCGCATGACGGACAAGGTCCCGGCCAAGAGCGCGAAGGGCAGCGGCCGCCCGCCGGGCGACCTGAAGGAGCTGACGGCCGACCGCATCGTCGACTACCTGAAGCGCCACCCGGACTTCCTGGTCGACAACCCGGGCCTGCTGGAGATCCTGACGCCGCCGCGCCGCAGCGCCGGCAACGTGGTCGACTTCCAGCACGCCATGGTGCAGCGCCTGAAGACCGAGAACGAGAAGCTGCAGGCCGCCCAGGACTACCTGGTCACCACCGCGCGGGCCAACCAGTCGATCCAGTCGCGGGTGCATGATTCAGTACTGTCGATCCTGCGGGCGCCGTCCTTCGAGAGCATGATCCACACGGTCACCGGCGACCTGGCGATCCAGCTCGACGTCGACGCCGTGACCATCGGCGTCGAGGCCGGCGACGTGCCGATCCCGAAGGCCTATGCCGCCGGCATCCGGGCGCTGCCCGAGGGCGCGGTCGACAGCATGCTGGGGCGCGGCCGCGACGTCCTGCTGACCGGCAACATCAACGGCGACCCGCGGCTGTTCGGGGCCGCCGCCGGCCTGGTCCGCAGCCAGGCGCTGACCCGGCTGCGGGCCTCGACCCAGGCGCCGGTCGGCCTGCTGGCCCTGGGTTCCCGCAAGCCCGACGGCTTCGTCGCCGGCCAGGGCACCGAACTGCTCGGCTTCCTGGCCCGGGCGCTCGAGATCATGATCCGGCAGTGGCTGCACCTGCCCGGCTGAGCGACCCCCTCGACCCCGCGCCCGATAACGGCACTGGGCCGGTCGACGCGCGCCTGTCCGCCGCCATCGCCGACTGGCGGCAATGGCTGACTTCCGAGAAGCGGGTCTCGCCCCACACGCTTTCCGCCTACGGCCGCGACCTCGGCGGCTTCCTCGGCTTCCTGGCCGGGCATCTCGGCGACTCGGTGTCGTTGCCGGCGCTGGCGGCGCTCACGCCCGCCGACCTCCGGGCCTGGCTGGCGCGCCGGGCGCTGGACGGGCTGGAGAAGAGCTCGACCGCGCGGGCGCTGTCCACCGTGCGCGGGTTCTTCCGGTTCCTGGAGCGCCGCGGCCTGGCCGCCAACGCCGCGGTCGGCGCGGTGCGCGGCCCGCGGGTGCCGCGCTCGGTGCCGAAGGCGCTGACCGTCGACGAGGCGATGGACGCCCTGGAGAGCGTCGGCGAGCTGTCGGACGAGCCCTGGGTGGCGGCGCGCGACGCGGCGGTTCTGGCACTGCTGTACGGCTGCGGGCTGCGGGTCGGCGAGGCTCTGGCGCTCGACCGCAGGGCGCTGCCGCTCGGCGACACGATCACCATCACCGGCAAGGGCGGCAAGGCACGGATGCTGCCGGTGCTGCCGGTGGTGCGGCGCGCCGTCGACGACTACCTGACGCTATGCCCGTACCGGCTCGGCCCCGGCGACCCGTTGTTCGTCGGCGTGCGCGGCGGCCGGCTCGGCGCCCGGCGGGTGCAGCAGGCGATCCAGACCCTGCGCGGCTGGCTCGGCCTGCCCGAGACCGCCACGCCGCACGCGCTCCGGCACTCCTTCGCCACCCACCTGCTGGCCGGCGGCGGCGACCTGCGCGCCATCCAGGAGCTGCTCGGCCACGCCTCGCTGTCGACGACCCAGCGCTACACCGAGGTCGACGCCGCCCGGCTGCTCGACGTGCACCGATCGGCGCATCCGCGGGACCGGGGGCGGTAGCGATGGTCTCGAGCCGGCCGGGGGGTCGCAGGCTCGCCTAGGTCGTGGGCTCATATTGCCTGATCCAGAGTCGGGCGGATGCGAGTGCGATGGCGGCGAGGAAGTTTCTGGCGAGCTTGTGATATCGGGTTGCGATGGCCCGGAAGTGTTTGAGTCGGTTGAAGAAGCGTTCGACGAGGTTGCGTTGTCGGTAGATCTGATGGTCGACGGATCG
>NZ_JAVJSE010000015.1:0-2294 GCF_040219615.1 Thalassobaculum sp. | reverse complement strand
CTGCTCGCGCAGCCCCTCCGGGATGACGAAGTGAGGGGTGGATCCGGGAGGGAAGCCGGCCAAATCCTGCCCACCTTCGTCATTCCGGAGGGGACGCGCGAGCGTCCGGCTCCGGAACCCACCCGCCGCCGAGAAATGTGTAAATCCCGAAGACGGTGCGACGGGCGACGGAGCGGCGGGTGGGTTCCGGCTCCGTGCCGCCCAGGGCGGCCCGGTCCGGAATGACGAGTGGTGGAAATGTGCCGCGCCATGGTCAGAACCGCGGCAGGTCGGGGAACGGCAGCTGGCCGCGCTGGACGTGCATGCGGCCGAGCTCGGCGCAGCGGTGCAGGGTCGGGAACACCTTGCCGGGGTTCAGCAGGCCCTTGGGGTCCCAGGCGCATTTCACGCGCTGCTGCTGCGCCAGGTCGATCTCGCTGAACATCGAGCCCATCAGGTCGCGCTTCTCGACCCCGACGCCGTGCTCGCCGGTCAGCACGCCGCCGAGCTCGACGCAGGCCAGCAGGATGTCGGCGCCGAACGCCTCGGCGCGCTCCAGCTCGCCCGGCCGGTTGGCGTCGAACAGGATCAGCGGGTGCAGGTTGCCGTCGCCGGCGTGGAACACGTTGGCGACCCGCAGCCCGTGCTTCTCGCTCATCCGGGCCATGCGCGACAGGATCTCCGGCAGCTGCCGGCGCGGGATGGTGCCGTCCATGCACATGTAGTCCGGCGAGATCCGGCCGACCGCCGGGAACGCCGCCTTGCGGCCGGCCCAGAAGGCGTTGCGCTCGTCCTCGGACTCCGACACCCGCAGCGAGGTGGCGCCGTTGGCCTCGGCGATCGCGCGCACCCGGTCGATCAGGAAGTCGACCTCGACCTCGGGGCCGTCCAGCTCGACGATCAGCAGGGCGCCGGCGTCCCGCGGATAGCCGGCGTGCACGAAGTCCTCGGCGGCGTTGATCGCGGGGTTGTCCATCATCTCCATGCCGCCCGGCACGATGCCGGCGCCGATGATGGCGGCGACGCAGCTCCCGGCCTGCTCGCTGGTGCCGAAGCCGACCAGCACGGCGCGCGCGGTCGCCGGCTTGCGCAGGATCCGCACGGTGACCTCGGTGACCACCGCCAGCAGGCCCTCGGATCCGGTCAGCAGGCCGAGCACGTCGTAGCCGTCGGAATCCAGGTGCTTGCCGCCGATCCGCAGGACCTCGCCCTCGATCGTGACCATCTCGACGCCGAGCACGTTGTTGGTGGTCAGGCCGTATTTCAGGCAGTGCACGCCGCCCGAGTTCTCGGCGATGTTGCCGCCGATCGAGCAGGCGATCTGCGAGGACGGGTCGGGCGCGTAGTAGAAGCCGCGATCCTGCACGGCGTGGGTGATGCCCAGGTTGGTCACCCCCGGCTGCGCGGTCACCGCGCGGTTGGCGTAGTCGACGTCGAGGATGCGGTTGAACTTGCCGAGCCCCAGCAGCACGCCGTCGGCCAGCGGCAGGGCGCCGCCGGACAGCGAGGTTCCGGCCCCGCGCGGCACCACCTTGACGCCGTGGGCGTGGCAGTACTTCAGGATCGCGGCGACCTGGGCGGTGGTCTCCGGCAGCACCACCACCATCGGCAGCTGGCGGTACGCGGTCAGGCCGTCCGACTCGTAGGGCCGCATCTCGCGGTCGTCGGCGATGACGCCCTCGCCCGGGACGATGGCGCGCAGGGCCGCGACGATCTCGTCGCGCCGCTCCAGGACCGCCCGGTCCGGCTCCGGCATCTTCATCGGCGATCTCCCCGCTCGCGGCGACTGAACGGGCCTACCTTGCCTGAGCACCCGGGCAATTCAAGCCACAGCGCTGTGCGCGTGGTGGTCCGGCGGGTGCCCGACACACGAAAGGCGGCACGGCGCTGGCGCCGGCCGCCTGTCCCACGGGCCCGCTGAAACCGATCAAAGGTGCAGGGCGACGTCTTGCCGACGCCGACCCGACGCCGCGATCAGCCCTGGCGCGCCTTGAAACGCGGGTTGGTCTTGTTGATCACGAAGACGCGCCCCTTGCGGCGGATGATGCGGCAGTCTTTGTGCCGCTTCTTCAGCGTCTTCAACGAGTTTGCCACACGCATCGAAAGTCTCCGGAATCGCGAAGAGCGCGGAACCTACTCAGGGCCGCGCACCCTGTCAACTCGGTTCGGCGGCCCTGTAGCTGACTCACGATCTGTCCGGATTTTGTAGCGCGTGAAGTGTCCGGTTTTTGAATCGCTCCAAAGAGGGGGCGCAGATGAACCGGGCCGGAGTGCTGCAAGGGGTACGACAGATGCGGTTCGAGGGTCTTCTCGAT
>NZ_JAVJSE010000014.1:0-254488 GCF_040219615.1 Thalassobaculum sp. | reverse complement strand
CCTCAATGACATTGCCGAGCGCCTCAACGACAGACCCCGGAAAATCCTCGACTTCCTCACCCCAAACGAGGTCTTCCGAAAACTAGTCGCCGATGATCAGACCACGCCACAGAACGTTGCACTTCAAAATTGACACCGCCGAGTGCACTTTCACCGTATTTTAAAACATATTTCGGTGACAGTGCATTTATCTGCCGGCCACTGGGCCAGACCGCCGAGCCACCATGCTCGCCTCGAACTGCCCGTCAGTCGTAAATTAAATGCACTGTCACCAGAACCGCCCCGCCAGTCGTGAATTAAATGCGCTGTCACCAGAACCTGCGGGACCGCCTGACACCGAAACGGCCGGAGCGGCGCCGGCGCTTTCGCCGCGGCATACGATCGGCTAGCGTTCGGCGCGACGGAAGCGCGACCATGGAGAGAGCGATGCTCTACGCCATCTACTGTATCGACAAGCCGGACTCGATGGACCTGCGGATGGCGCATCGCCCGGCGCATATCGAGTACCTGAAGGCCCGCGAGGACCGGATCCTGGTCGGCGGCGCCCAGCTCGGCGAGGACGGCGAGGCCATGCTCGGCTCGGTGCTGATCATCGACGCGCCGGACGCCGCGGCGGCCCGGGCGTTCGCCGACGACGACCCGTTCGCCAAGGCCGGCCTGTTCGAGAGCGTGCGGATCACCCGCTGGCGCAAGGCGTTCTTCAACCCGGCCGTGGCCGGCTGAACGGGAGGCGGGCGATGGCGTATTGGCTGTTCAAGTCCGAGCCCGGGGCGTGGTCGTGGGACGACCAGCTGGCCAAGGGCGCGGCGGGCGAGGGCTGGAACGGGGTCCGCAACCACCAGGCGGCCAACAACATGAAGGCCATGGTCGTCGGCGACCGCGGCTTCTTCTATCACTCGGTCGACGAGAAGCGGATCGTCGGCATCGTCGAGGTGATCGAGACCTACCACCCGGACCCGACCGACGAATCCGGCCGCTTCGGGATGGTGACCATCAAGGCGGTCAAGCCGGTGAACAGGCCGGTGACCCTGGCCGACATCAAGGCCGAGCCGCGGCTCGAGGGCTTCGCGCTGGTCCGCCAGTCGCGGCTGTCGGTGGTGCCGGTCACCGACGAGCAGTGGACGCTGCTGTGTTCGATGGCGGAGACCGAGGTATAGCCCGGACCCGCCCGGCCGGGTCATTGATCTGGCCGGTCCCTTCAGGCCGTGCTCGGCTGCGTGCACGGCGCCTGCGGTCCGGGAGGCAACCCGGCGCCCGATCCAGGCGTTTCCCGTCAAGCAATTCGAACCGAGAGGCCATGTCATGCGTCGATCCACCTTCGTTCTCGGGGCCCTGGCCCTGATGGCCGGAAGCCTGCTGCCGGTCGGCGGCAGCATCGCGCAGGAGGCGGAGACGCCGCAGGCGCTGGTCGACCGGGCCGCGGCCGTCGTGACCGAGCTGAAGGCCGAGGAGCGCTACGGCGACTTCGCCCCGTACATGCAGAAGGCCAAGGCGGTCCTGATCGTCCCGCAGCTGCTGAAGGCCGGCTTCATCGTCGGCGGCGAGTTCGGCGACGGCGTCATGCTGACCCGGACCATGGACGGCGGCTGGAGCGCGCCGGCGTTCTACTCGATGGCCGGCGGCAGCATCGGGCTGCAGGTCGGTGCCGAGTCCAAGCGCGTGCTGATCGCCATCATGACCGAGAAGGGCGTGAACGCGTTGCTGACCGACCAGTTCAAGGTCGGCGCCGACGCCAGCATCTCGGTCGGCGAGGTCGGCGGCGGGGCGAGCGCCAGCTCGGTCGGCTCGCTCGACAAGGCCGACATGGTCGCGTTCTCGCGCTCGAAGGGCCTGTTCGGCGGCGGCGCGCTCGACGGCACGCTGATCCGCCCGAATCCGGAGAAGAACGCCGCCTACTACGGCGCGGGGACCACGACCAGGGACATCCTGATCGGCCGTACCGTGACCGCCTCGGGCGCCGCCGGCCTGCAGTCCGCCCTGTCCCGGCGGTAGGAGCACCGGCGATGACGGGCATTCCCGGCCCCCCGGACCCTGCCGGCCCGCTGGCGGGCGACCATGTGACCTGGCCGCCGGACGTCATCGTGCATCCGGACAACGCCATGGCCGAGGCGCTGGCGCGCATGCACGCGGCAGGCATGCCGTTCGCGCCGGTGGTCGACGGCGACGCCATCGTCGGGGTGCTGTCGCTGAGGCTGCTCGACGCCGAGGCCGGAACCGGAGGCCGCACCGTGCTCGACGGCATGCGCTCGACCGTGCCGTTCCTGTATGTCGACGACCCGCTGGTCCTCGGGGCGGCGATCGCCGCCCGCACGGAGATCAGTCATTTCTGCGTGGTCGACCGGGCCCACCTGCTGGTCGGCATCCTGTCGTTCGACGAGGCCGACCGCGCGGGAGCGGACAGCGAGCCACTGCCGCTGCCGGCCGCGGTTCCGCCGGTCGCCGACGAGGTCATGCGGCGACGGCTGGTCGTCACAGCGGTTCGCGCCCCCACAGCCGAACAGGGCGTGCTGAACACCTACGCCGAAGGCCCGACGCTGTATGTCGACGGCCGCGCGGCGCATGAGCCGCTCGACCGGCCCAATCCCGCCTCGCGCCGCCGGCGCGAGATCGCGATGAAGTCGAAGCTCTAGCAACGGAGCCCCTCCGCCCGTTCTCGAAGCCAATCCCGAAAGGCGACGAAAATGACCGGAACCGACCGATCGAACCTCGAAATCGTCGGCACCATGCCCTCGCCGGAGGCGCTGGAGGCGGCGATCGCCGGGATCACCAGCGCCGGCTGGGACCGTTCCGAACTGAGCGTGCTGGCGCAGCACCACCTGATCCCGCAGGCCGGCGACGTCGACGACCCGAAAAAGCTGGCCGGCGAACCGGACACGGACACCGGGGCGGTGACCACCGGGCCGGACATGCGGCAGACCCGGACTCTGGCCGCCGGCATGGCGGGCGTGATCGCCGCGTTCGCCGCCTCGGGCGCGACCATCCTGACCGGCGGTGCCGCCCTGACGGCGATCGTCGGGGCCGCCGTCGCCGGCGGCGGCGCGGTGGCGCTGGCGGAAGGGGTCACCGGCGCCCTCGACAAGCAGCACGAGGCGTTCCTGCGCCGGCAGCTCGAACGCGGCGGGATCCTGCTCTGGGTCAGGCTGCGCGATCCGTCCGAGGAAGCCAGGGCACGCGACATCCTGGCCCGGCACGGCGCCGGCGACATCCGCGTCCACGCCCTGGCGGGAGCGGGTGCCTGAGCGGCGCAGACCGCGCTGGGATAGGTTCACACGCTCTGAGTTCGACTTTGGCCAGAATTGGCAGCGAGGCTACCACTGCCATGCGGCAGTTGAGCCATGCCGTGAGAATTCCTTGCTGTCCCGGTCGTCCATCATCCCCCCCTTTGTCGTCATTCCGGACGCCCGCGCGCCGGCGCGGGCGAGCCGGAACCCACGGTGCGACCTACGGTGTTCACACATTTCTCGGCGGCTGGTGGGTTCCGGAGCCGGACGCTCACGCGTCCCCTCCGGAATGACGGAAGTTTGGCGGAATTCGGCCGATTTCACTGCGAGATCCCACCCCCCTGTCGTCATCCCGGAGAGGCTGCGCGAGCAGCCGGCTCCGGGAACCACGAAATGACGGGCGTCACGAACTGCATGAAACCGCACGCCATTTCGAGATGTGTGAACACCGTAGGTCGCTTCGTGGGTTCCGGATGCGTCCCGCTGGCGCGCGCCGCTCCGGAATGACGACGTGGGGGAGGAGGCGACACCGACATCGGGGCCGGCCGGCGAAAACCCGGGATCGTCGCCGAACCGGAGAACATTCGTGCTTCGGCCCTTGCCGTCACCCTCATCCTCCGTCCGCCCGTCGACCGGGGTATTCCCCGAGCCTCCCTACATCACTGCAAAGGATACCCGAAGAACAACCTTTCCGGAATCCGCGGCAGCCGGCGCGACCGCTCGCCCCCGCGGCCCCGGGGGCGGCCGGGTTCCAGAATCCGCGGCATCCCGCCGGACCACCCGCCACGCCCGCTTGACGGCCAATTGCACCGGTGCTCCCCTGCCGCCAACCGCGCAGGCAGCCGCATCCCGGCCAGCGCGATCGGTGGGAGGAAACCAGCATGAAGAAGACCCTGACGGCGGCCCTGGCCGCCGCCGCACTCACCCTGTCGGCGGCCGGCCCGGCCGCTGCCGACGGCCGCGTCACCCTGAAGGCCGCCAAGTCCGGCTCGTCCTACTACGTGATGGCCGTGCAGCTCTCCGAGGTCGCGAAGGCCGCCGCCGGGCTGGACGTCACCGTCGAGGAGAGCCAGGGCTCGGTGCAGAACGTCAAGGAGGCCTCGCGCCGGACCGGCGGCTACGTGTTCACCTCGCCGCCGTCGCTGGTCGGCAACGCCATGGCCGGCAAGAAGCCGTTCGAGGGCGAGACCGGCTACGACGTGGTGCGTGGCCTGTTCCCGATCCCGTCGCTGACCATGCACTGGGTGGTGCGCGCCGACTCCGGCGTCCAGGGCTTCGCCGACCTCGCCGGCAAGAGCTTCATCGCCGGCGGCAAGGGCAGCTTCGGCGAGCGCAAGACCCACGACGTGTTCACGGCGCTGGGCATCGACGACAAGGTGTCGTTCGTCGACGTCGAACTGAACGCCGCGGTGCCGGCGCTGAAGAACAACCAGGTCGCCGGGTTCGCGACCGCCGGCTCCTACCCGGCACCGAACGTCACCGAGGCTGCCGCCGGCACCGCCGTCCGGCTGCTGAGCCTGAGTGCCGCCGACCTGGAGAAGGTCAAGGGCGACAGGCTGGTGATCCCGGCCGGCACCTATCCCGGCGTCGACACCGACGTCACCACCATCTCGCTGCCGGTCAACGCCTACACCGTCGCCTCGATGGACGACGACACCGCCTACAAGCTCACCAAGGCGTTCTGGACCGGCAAGGACGGCATGACCAAGAGCAACCCGTGGTGGGGCGGCGTGAACACCGCGATGCTGGCCAATCTCGGGGCCAAGCTGCACCCGGGCGCCGCGAAGTATTACGCCGAGGCCGGCGTTGCCGTGCCCGACGCCCTGAAGTGACCGCCGGCAACCAGCGCGGCGCCGCCGCGCCGGATCGCCTTCCCACGGCCCTCGACCCGCTGGACCATCCCCTGGTCCGGCGGGTCGCGGTGCTTTGGGGCCTGCTCGGCGCCGGCTATCACCTCTACCTGATGTCGGCCGGCCTGCTGCCGAACCTGGTCACCCGCCCGCTGCACCTGCTGCTGGCCCTGCCCTGGATCTTCGTGTTCGCGCCGGCGTCCGGGCGGCTGGCCCGCTGGGGCGGCTGGCTGGCGGCGGCGCTGGGGGCGGCCGGCTGCCTGTGGATCGCGCTGGACCGCGACAGCCTGGTCGACCAGTACGGCTACCTCGAGGGCCCGCTGCAGATCGCCCTGTCGCTCACCCTGATCCTGGTGGTGCTGGAGATGGGGCGGCGGGCGATCAAGTGGATCCTGCCGGCGGTCGCGGTGGTCGCCCTCGCCTACGGCGTGTTCGGCGATCTGCTGCCCGGCCGGTTCGGCCACCCGGGGTTTCCGCTCGCCAGCTTCCTCGGCACCCTGACCATCGCCGAGGGCGGCCTGTGGGGGCCGCTGACCGGCATCTCGGTCGACGTGGTGGCGGTGTTCGTGCTGCTCGGCTCGGTGGTCGGCAGCGGCGAGGCCGGCCGCGCCTTCATGGCGATCGCGGTGTGGAGCGCCGGCGGGCTGCGGGCCGGCGCCGCCAAGGTGGCGGTGATCGCCTCGGCGCTGTTCGGTTCGATCAGCGGCTCGGCCTCGGCCAACGTCGCCTCGACCGGCGCCATCACCCTGCCGACCATGAAGCGGCTCGGTTATCCCGCCAGCCTGGCGGCCGCGGTCGAGGCGGTGGCCTCGACCGGCGGGCAGATCATGCCGCCGCTGATGGGCGCCGGCGCCTTCGTCATGGCCGAGCTGCTGACCCGCCCCTACACCGACATCGTGATCGCCGCGACCCTGCCGGCGATCCTGTTCTTCGTGGCCTGCTGGATCGGCGTCGACCGCCAGGCCGCGCGCGCCGGGCTGGCGCCGATGCCGGCATCGGAGCGGCCGTCCGGGCGGGCGGTGCTGGCGCTGCTGCCGTTCTTCGTGCTGCCCTTCGGGGTGCTGCTGGCGGTGCTGTTCGGCACCGGTCGCACGCCGCAGTCGGCGGCCGGCGCCGCCATCGTCACCGCCGTCGCCCTGCTGGCGGTCGACGAGCGGCTGCGCCCGGTCCCGCGCGCCTTCCTCGACCGGGTCGCGAAGGCGGCGGTGGACGCGGGCCGCCAGACCGCCGGGATCGCCGCGATCATCGTGTGCGCCGGGCTGATCGTCGGGGTGCTGAACCAGACCGGCCTGGGCGTGAAGGTCACCTCGGCGATGCTGGCGCTGTCCGGCGGCCAGCTGTGGGCGGCGCTGGCGCTGACGGCCCTCGCCTGCCTGATCCTCGGCATGGAGGTGCCGACCACGGCGGCCTACGTGATCTGCGTCGCGGTCGCCGGGCCGGCGCTGATCGAGCTCGGCCTGCCGCCGCTGGTCACCCATCTGTTCGTGTTCTGGTACGCCCTGCTGTCGACCATCACGCCACCGGTGTGCGGCACCGTGTTCATCGCCGCCGGCATGGCCGACGCGCCCTGGCTGGCGGTCGCCGGGCGGGCGCTGCGGCTCGGCCTCGGCCTGTACCTGGTGCCGATCGCCTTCGTGGTGCAGCCGGCGATCCTCGACCCGCTTGGCCAGCCCTTCGAAGCGGGCGTGGCGTTCCTGCGGATCGGCGCCGCCCTGTGGCTGGTGGCCGCTGCACTGGCCGGCGGCGACGGCGCCGCCCTGTTCTCCTGGAAGCGGCTGGCTCTGCTGGCGGCCGGGCTGGCACTGCTGATGCTGCGACTGGTTTGACATCCGGCCGCGTTGGATAGGCGTATGCCAATAGGTTCGGTCTTCGCAGGTGCGAGGATTCGTTGATATAAGCCTTGGTCCGGTCGCGTGCCCGGACCCCGTTGGTGTTCGACAGGATGCGCCGAATGTTCCCCTGCCTCCGCACCGCCCTCGTCCTGGTCGGCCTCGCCGCGACGATCGCCCCGGCTTTCGCCCAATCGGCCCCCGGCCAGGAGCGCAAGCAGGCCGTCGGCGTCGATACCGTGCACGAAGAGCCGATGAGCCAGACCATCGACGTCCTCGGTCGCCTGGTGGCGCGCCAGAACGGCCCCGTGGCGGCGCGCGTCGCCGAGCGTGTGGCCAGTGTGGCGGTGCAGGTCGGCGATCGGGTCAAGCGGGGCGACGTGCTGGCGATGCTGTCCCATGACCGGCTGGAGAGCGAACGCGAGCTGCGCGACGCCGCGGTCCGGGCGGCGAAGGCGGCGGTCGCGCGCGATCGTGCCACCGCCGCCAAGGCCCGCCAGACCCTGGACCGGCAGGACCGCCTGAAGGGTTCGACCGCGTTCCGCAGGGATCTCGCCGACGACGCCCAGCGCGACGTCGAGATCGCCCAGGCGTCGCTGGTGCGCGCCGAAGCCGACCTGGCGGCCGCGGCCGCCCAGCTCAACCTCGCCGAGATCGCCGTCGCCGATGCCAGTGTCCGCGCACCCTATGACGGCGTCGTCACCGTGAAGCACACCTCCGCCGGCGCCTATGTCCGGATCGGCGACCCGGTGGTCACCCTGTTGAACGATGCCGAGATCGAGATCGAGGCCGACGTGCCGGCGGACCGGCTTTCGGCCCTGCCTGCGGGAACGGCCGTGGAGGCGGAGGTGGCGAATGGCGGCCATGTCTTCGCCGCGGTACGTGCCATCGTCCCCGAGGAGAATCCCCGAACCCGTACCCGGGCGGTGCGCTTCGTGATCCAGGCCGACCCGATCGCCTATGCCATCGCCGCCAACCAGACGACGACCCTGCACATCCCGGTAGGCGGCGCCCGCAACGTCCTGACGGTGTCGAAGGACGCCATCGTGCGCAGCGGCGACCGGCAGTCGGTATTCGTGGTGGTCGACGGCAAGGCGGTGGCCAAGAGCGTCCAGCTCGGCGAGAGCCTCGGCAGCCGCTACGAGGTACTGCAGGGGCTGGCCGCCGGCGACGTGGTGGTGGTGCGCGGCAACGAGAACCTGCGCTCCGGCCAGGCCGTGCAACCACAGTCATGAGACCGTGAAGGGCAGACCATGGACCTGATCCGCGCCTCCATCGAACGCCCGATCGCGGTGATCTCCACCGTGCTCATGGTGATTCTGTTCGGCTATGTGGCGCTGCTCAGCATCCCGATTCAGCTGGCCCCCGACGTCAATCAGCCGGTGATCAGCGTGCGTACGGACTGGGCCGGCGCGGCGCCGGCCGAGGTCGAGCGCGAGATCGTCAACCGCCAGGAGGACGAGCTGCGCGGCCTCGAGGGCCTGCGCAAGATGAGCAGCCGGTCGGAGGTCGGGCGCGCCTCGATCGAGCTGGAGTTCCAGATCGGCACCGACATGGACAAGGCGCTGCTGCTGGTGGCGAACCGCCTGGACCGGGTCGGCGACTATCCCGACGAGGCCGAGGAACCGATCCTCGACACCGCCGGGTCGGACGACAACGCCATCGCCTGGATGGTGCTGATGCCGGGACCGGGCAACGAGCGCCGGATCGGCACCTATTACGACTTCGTCGAGGACGTCATCAAGGACCGCATCGAGCGCGTGCCCGGCATCGCCCGCATGAACATCTACGGCGGCAGCGAGCGCGAGATGCAGGTGGTGGTGATCCCGGAACGGCTCGCCCAGTTCCAGATCACCGTCCCGCAGGTCGTGGCGGCGCTGCGCCAGGCCAACGCGTCGATCTCCGGCGGCGCCGTCGAGGAAGGCAAGCGTCGCTACACGGTGCGGACCGAGGGCGACCTGGAGAGCCCAACCATCGTCCGCGACGTGGTGTTGCGCACCGATACCGACCCGCTCACCGGCCGGGTGGCGCGCGTCACCGTCGGCGACGTCGCCGAGGTGGTGTTCGACTACAAGGAGGCGGTGTCCAACATCCGCCGCTTCGGCGTGCCGGCGATCGGCATGCCGATGTACCGCGAGACCGGTGCCAACGTCATCGAGACCATGCAGGGCGTGCGCGATGCCATCGCCGACCTGCAGCGGGACTACCTGCCGGCGCAGAACCTGATCCTTCAGCAGGTCTACGACGAGACCACCTACATCAATTCCGCGATCGACCTCGTCACCAGCAACATCTACATCGGCGGCGCCCTGGCGGCGACAGTGCTGTTCATCTTCCTGCGGTCGTGGCAGGCGACGCTGGTGGTGTCGCTGGCGATCCCGGTGTCGGTGATCGGCTCATTCGTCGCCATGGCCGCGCTCGGCCGCTCGATCAACGTGATCTCGCTGGCCGGCATTGCCTTCGCCGTCGGCATGGTGGTGGATGCCGCCATCGTGGTGCTGGAGAATATCTTCCGGCTGCGCCAGAGCGGCCACAGCGCCCGCGACGCCGCCTACCGGGGCGCCAGCCAGGTCTGGGGCGCGGTGCTGGTCTCGGCCTTGACCACGGTCATGGTGTTCCTGCCGATCCTGATCATGAAGCTGGAGGTCGGCCAGCTGTTCCGGGACATCGCGGTTGCGATCTCCGTCGCCGTGCTGCTGTCGCTGCTGGTGTCGGTCACGGTGATTCCGGCGCTGGCCGGCCGGCTGCTCGGCAAGAACCCGAATTCGACGAGAGCGCTGCGGGTGCCGCTGATCGACGCCGGCGCCGACGCCTTCAAGGCCGGCGCGCTGGCGCTGACCCGGCTGGCGATCGGCCGCCGGTCGGCCGCGATCGGCATGATCGTCGGCCTCACCGCGGCCACCTCGCTGGTCACCTGGGTGATGTTGCCGAAGATCGACTACCTGCCGAACGGCAATCGGAACCTGGTGATCGGCTGGGTGCAGCCGCCGGCCGGCTACAACCTCGGCACCATGACCGAGATCGCCGGCCGCATCGAGGATGCGACCCGCGCACTGTGGGCCGAGGACGGCGACCCGACCCCGACCACCGCCGACGGTCAGCCGAAGATCGAGCAGTTCTTCTTCGCGGCGTTCCGGGCCAACGCCATCATCGGGGCGGCGGCCGTCGACCCGGGGCGCGCCGCCGACCTCATCAAGCCGATGCGGGACGCCGCGTTCCGCGAGCCCGGCACCCTCGGCTTCTTCCAGCAGACCTCGCTGTTCGGCCGCGGCATCGGCGGCGCCAGGGCCATCGACCTGGACATCGCCGGCGGCAGCCTGGAGCAGATCGTCGAGGTCGCCGGCCGGGCCGCCCGCAAGGTCTCGACGGCCATGCCGCGCGACCAGGGCACCCAGATGCGGCCGCAGCCGGGCCTGACACTGGGCGCCCCGGAGATCCGGGTGGTCCCCGACCGTATCCGGCTGGCCGACAACGGCATCAGCGCGGTCGAACTCGGCCAGACCGTCGACGCCTTCAACGACGGCATGCGGGTGGCCGAGATCACGGTCGGCGGGGAACGCATCGACCTGACCCTGCGCGGCCCGGTCAAGCAGATCGGCCAGACCCAGGGCATCCGCGACCTGCCGGTGGTGACCGCTTCCGGGACGATCGTGCCGGTCGGGTCGCTCGCCAGCGTGTTCGAGACCGCCGGGCCGACCGAGATCCGCCATCGCGAGCGGGCCCGCACCATCACGCTGCAGATCAGCCCGCCGCCGGCGATGCCGCTCGAGCAGGCGATGGAGATCCTGACGTCGGAAGTGATCGAGCCGCTGCGCGCCGAGGGCCTGCCGCCGGGCACCAAGCTGCTGATGTCCGGCACCGCGGACAAGCTGACCGAGACCTGGAACCACATGGTCCTGGATCTCGCGCTGGCCCTGGTCATCGTCTACCTGGTCATGGCGGTGCTGTTCGAGAGCTTCTTCTACCCGCTGATCATCGTGTTCTCGGTGCCGCTGGCGACCGCCGGCGGGGTGATCGGGCTGTGGCTGCTGAACCGGCTGTACCAGCAGAACCTCGACATGCTGACGCTGCTCGGCTTCGTCATCCTGATCGGGACCGTGGTCAACAACGCCATCCTGCTGGTCGACCAGACTCTCTACCACCTGCGCAAGGAAGGACTGACCCCGGCGGAGGCGATCCTGGAAGCCACCAGCAACCGGATCCGGCCGATCTTCATGTCGACCCTGACCAGCGTGCTCGGGATGATGCCGCTGGTGCTGATGCCGGGCGCCGGCTCGGAGCTGTATCGCGGCCTGGGATCGGTCGTCGTCGGCGGGCTTTCGCTGTCGGCGCTCCTGACCCTCGGGCTGATACCGCCGATGCTGTCGCTGTTCATGGCCGCCATCGAGGGACGCTCGGCCAGTTCCCGGGCGCAATCGGTCGGCGGGACCGTCGCCGAGGGCAAGGCGCCGGCCGAGTGACCCGGCCGGACCGCCATCCGGCACGGTCCCTGCATGGGTTCGACAGTCAGCGGGCGCGCACCCGGTCGCACCTGCGTGATAGAATATGTTAACGTTTCATGCGACAGGGTTGGGGAAGCCTGAACCGGTTCGGCAAGGGATCTCGGGGGCGCCGGCATGACGCCGCAGCAGTTTGTGAGCGTTCTACAAGAGCATGAGTCGTGGCTTCAGAAGGGCCGCGGCGGCGTGCGCGCCAACCTGGCGCGGCAGAACCTCGCGGGGTTCTCGCTCGAGGGTGCGCGCCTGCGCGGCGCCAAGATGTCCGGCGCCGACCTGTCGCGGGCCATTCTGATCCGTACCGACCTCAGTCACACCGACATGTTCTGCGCCGTCATGGACGGGGCCGACGCCAAGGGCGCCAACTTCGAGAACGCCGACCTGCGCGGCGCCAACATCCGCAACGTGAACTTCAACGGCGCCAACCTGCGCGGCGCCGACTTCCGCGGCGGGACGCTGATGTTCGGCTCGGAGGGCGAGGACGGCAGCCGCGAGGCGCCGACCCGCAACGAGCGCGGCGCCGACCTCTCGAACTCGGCCATGGCCAACGCCAACCTGGCGGGCGCCACCCTGACCGGCGCCAACCTGTCCAGCGTCAACCTGCGAAACGCCAACCTGGAGGGCGCCGACCTCTCGAACTGCATCCTGGCCGACACCGATTTCACCGGCGCCAACCTGCAGGACGTCAACCTGAAGAACGCGGTGATCGACAACACGGTGTTCAAGCACGCCAACCTCGCGGGCGCGAACATCGACGGCTGCGACATGGCGTCGGCCAACCTGACCGGCGCGAACATGGTCCGCAGCGAGGATTCGCTGCCGGCCGACATCCGCGACACCCTGAACAACCACTATGTCTGGATCCGTGAGGACGGACGCCTCGGCCATCGGGCGGTGCTGGTCAATACCGACCTGACCTTCATCGACATCCCCGGCGTGAACCTGTCCGGCGCCGACCTGCACGGCTCCAACCTGTCCGGCGCCAACCTGGCCGAGGTGCTGCTGGTCATGTCCGACCTGGCCAAGTGCAACCTCGAAGGCTGCAACCTCGCGAAGTCGATGCTGGAGGGCATCAACCTGTCGGGCGCCAACCTGACCGGCGCCAACCTGGAGAAGTCGATCATCGGGCCTGTCAACCTCAAGGACAGCAAGGGCCGCCCGACCGGCCGGCTGTGGCCCGCCAACCTGTCGGGCGCCAAGCTGAACGACGCCAAGCTGAAGGGTGCCAACCTGCGCGGCGCCAACCTGTCGCATTGCGACCTGACCGGCGCCGACCTGACCGGCGCCGATATCACCGGCTGCAACTTCACCGACGCCATCGTCGACGTCGAGCAGCTCGACTCGGCGGTCAACAACGAGGCGGCGACCGCCTGAGCGGCCCCGGGGCGTTCCCGGCCCCGGCTTTCCGAGCGGCAATCGAACTACGCCAATTCGGCAGATTGTCGCGAAACATCCTTTTAACCTTTTGCCGGTAACGCTATGACAAGGCCATCCACCCCGAGCGGCATGCTCGGGTCGCGAAACCGCTTTTGATGTATACGGGATTGCCAGCACCCACCAAAGAAGCGCGCGGACGCATGCTTGCCACGATCAGCGACCAGTTGGAGCGCCTGATGACGCGAGTCGCGGACGACGTGGCGCGCTATGCCGATGCAAAGGTTGGTCCGACCGGTGGCGGATTCGTGATCTACTATCTCACCGACGATTCCGGTGAACCGCTCAAGACCACCAATGCCGGCGACCAGGGGATCACGCTGAACGACATTCAGAAGACCAATGGATTCGAGCGGCTACGGAACTACTGCGAGGAGTTGTCCCTGTCGCTACGGATCGACGAGCACTACTACGCCGACGAACCCCGGCCCGCCAAGATCTACCGGGTCGTTGTCGACGGCTGGAACTGACGTGCTCTGATGTCGATGACCCCCGAGCAGATCCTCGATATCATCGCCAGCCACGAACGGTGGCTGCAGCGGAAATCCGGCGGCACTCGGGCCGACCTGTCCGGCTGCAATCTCGCGGATTTCAACCTGGCGCAGATCAACCTGCAGTCCGCGAAGCTGTCCGGCGCCTATATGGCGCGGGCCATCCTGTCCGGCGCCGATCTGTCGTTCGCGGACATGTTCTGCGCCAACCTCGACGGCGCCGATCTCAACCGGGCGCTGCTGATCCGGGCCGATCTGCGGGGCGCCTTCATGCGCGGCGCCAACCTCGCCGGCGCGAACCTGAAGGAGGCCGATCTGCGCGGCGGCGCGCTGATCAGCGGCAATCCGGCCGCGCCGGCGACGATCATCCGCTCCAACATCGGCCAGTCGGACATGGACGAGGCCGACATGGGCGGCGCCAACCTGTCAGGCACCGACCTGTCGCATTCCAGCATGATCGGCGCCACCCTGGAGAAGACGCTGCTGTGCGGCGCCAACCTGTCGGGTGTCAACCTGGAGGGCGCCAACCTGCAGGGCGCCGACCTGTCGGGCGCCAACCTGTCGAGCGCGCGCATAATCGGGGCCAACCTGGCCGGCGCGAACCTGACCGGCGCACTGATCCACCGGACCCAGTTCCAGAAGTCGGACCTGCACGGCGCCGTGCTGGAGAATGTCGACCTGTCGTCGGCCGACCTCGCCGGCGCCAACCTCAGCGCCGGCGACGGCCGCGGTCTGTCGCGGTCGATGCGCGACATCCTGCGCGAGCACGCGGTCTGGATCCGCGAACAGGGGCGCGGCGGCTCGCGGGCACAACTCGCCAAGACCGACCTCAGCAACATCGACATCTCCGACGTCAACCTGTCGGGCGCCGACCTGCGGGAGGCGATCCTGGCCGGCGCGGTCATGCGGCGCACCAGCCTGGTGATGTCCGACCTGTCCGGCGCCCGGCTGAGCGGCGCCGACCTGCGCGATGCCGAGCTCGCCGGGGTGAACCTGGCCGGCGCCGACCTGACCGGCGCCCGGCTCGCCGGCGTCGACCTGACCTCGGTCGAGCTGAAGGGCGCCGACGGTCAGCCGACCGGCCGGCTGTGGGTGGCGAACCTGTCCGGTACCATCTTGGTGGACGTGGACCTGACCGGCGCCCGCTTGACCGGCGCCAACCTGAAGGGCGCCAACCTGTCCGGTGCCCGGCTGACCCGGGCCCATCTCAAGGGGGCCGATCTCGACGGCGCCCAGGTCACCGAGCAGCAGCTGGCCCAGGCCACCTCGCGGTAGCAGGCCGGCCCGATCCCTACCAGCCGTTCACGCGATCCCAGAACGTCTCGACCGGCTGGTCGTCGCCCAGTTCGGTACCGTCGACGACGGCATAGCGCTCGTACATGGCCGCGGTCATGCAGACGTGGTTCGGCAGCACCCGGACCCGCGAGCCGATCGGCATCACCGTGAACGGCACGCCGCCGGGCCCGGCCAGCCGGCCGTGCTCCTGGTGGACGGCCTCGACGGTCAGCCCGGGATGCGGCAGGCCGTGGACGTCGGTCACCAGGCCGAAGCCGCGGTCGTGCGGCTGGGTCGCGGTCGAACGATCCTTCGACAGCGCCAAGGCGCCGGCGTCGATGTGGGCGGTGCCCTGGGCCGGGCGGTGGTTGATCACCGTCGACAGCACCGTCAGCGCGACGTCGTCGAGCCCGCAGCAGCCGACCCCGGCCTGGAACAGGTCCATGAACATGTAGACGCCGGGCCGGAACTCGGTGACGCCCTCCAAATGGCGGGCGAACAGCGCGCCCGGGGTCGAGCCGACGCTGACCTCGCGGCACGGGATGCCGGCGGCGCGGATCCGCCCGGCGGCGGCCACCGCGCCGGCCCGCTCGGCCTCGGCGATGTCCGCCACCGCCTCCGGCTCGGTGCAGCCGTAGGTGTGGCCGGCATGGGCCAGCACGCCGCGCACCTCCATGGCGCCGTCGTGCAGGATCCGTGCGGCCGCCAGCAGCTCGTCCGACTCCGGCGCGGCACCGCCGCGGTGCTCGCCGACGTCGACCTCCAGCATGACCGCGAACCGAACCCCGAGCTCGCCGCCGGCGCGGACGATCTCGGCCGCCACCGCCGGGCTGTCGGTGGTGATCGCCAGGTCGACGCCCTCGCGCAGCAGGCCGGCCGCCTCGGCCAGGCGGTTCGGCGCGATGCAGACGGCGTGGACGATGTCGCGGATGCCCTCGTCGGCGAAGTAGCGGGCCTCGCGCAGGGTCGAGACCGTGACCGCCAGCGGGCCGTCGCCGACCGCGCGACGGACCACCTCGGCCGATTTCGCGGTCTTGCCGTGCGGCCGCAGCCGGACCCCGAGCTCGGCGGCCCTGTCGCGCATGCGCGACAGGTTGCGCTCCATCTTGCGGCGGTCCAGCAGCAGGTGCGGGGTCGGAAGATCCTTGATCAGCATGTCGGTCCCGTTTTCATGATGGGCGCCGGCTTCAGGCCACCCGGTGCACCAGCTCGCGCCCGTCGCGCAGCCGGAGAATGTTGTCGATCGCCACCGCCAGCCCGCGTTCCAGGGTGCCGAGGGTGAAGAACGCCACATGCGGGGCGGCGACCACCCGGTCGAGTGCCAGCAGCGGGTTGTCGCGCGGCGTCGGCTCCTCGGCGAACACGTCCAGCCCGGCCCCCATCAGGCGGCCCGACGTCAGCGCCGCGACCAGGGCATCCTCGTCGACCAGGCCGCCGCGGGCGGTGTTGACGACGATCGCCCCGGGCTTCAGGGCGGCGAGCTCGTCGCGGCCCAGCCAGTGCCGGGTGTCGTCGGTCAGCGGCAT
Organism: Thalassobaculum sp.; assembly: GCF_040219615.1. GTDB lineage: Bacteria > Pseudomonadota > Alphaproteobacteria > Thalassobaculales > Thalassobaculaceae > Thalassobaculum_A. The sequence continues at coordinate 238,366 of NZ_JAVJSE010000014.1, read as the reverse complement.
GTGCAGCGACAGGATGTCCGACTCCGCCAGCAGGGTCGGCTTGTCGACCCAGGTGCCAGTTGCGTCGTCCTTCGGGCTGCGGCAGCAGTAGATCACCCGCGCCCCCATCGCCTCCAGCACCGGCGCCAGCAGCCGGGGCACCGAGCCATAGCCGGCGAGGCCGACGGTCCGCCCGGCCAGCTCGCCCAGGGTATCCTGCATCTCGCGCGGCCAGCCCCAACCCTCGCCGCGGCGGGTGCGGGCGTCGAACACCGGCAGCCGGCGCAGGCAGGCCAGCATCAGCAGCAGGGTCATCTCCATCACCGCCCGGCTGTTCGAACCCGGCATGTTGCAGACCGCGACGCCGCGGCGCGCGGCGGCCTGCAGGTCGATGGTGTTGACCCCGACGCCGAGCTTCTGGACCAGTTTCAGCTTCGGGGCCGCCGCCATGTGCGCGTCGGTCACCGGGCGCAGGTTGTGCAGCAGCACGTCGGCATCCGCCAGCAGGCCGGCGAACCGGTCGTCGTCGCTCTCGGCGCAGGCGACGATCTCCAGCCCGTGCTCGGCCGCCAGCGCCGCCAGCCGGTCGGCCAGCCAGGGGCCGACGTCGTAGTGGTAGATGACCTTCATGCGCCCGCAGCCCTCGTCCTCTAGCGCCGGCCCCAGGGATAGCGCGACCGCTCCGGCAGCGCGGTCCCGCTCGGCAGTTGCTCGGCCAGCCGCAGGCCTTCGTTCCACTTCGCCATCCGCTCGGACCGGGCGAACGACCCGACCTTGAGCTGCGGGATCGCCCAGCCGACCGCGAGGTGCACGATGGTCGTGTCCTCGGTCTCGCCGGACCGGGCCGAGACGATCGCCCCCCAGCCGGCCTCGCGGGCTGCGGCCAGCGCCGCCGCGGTCTCCGTCAGGGTGCCGATCTGGTTCGGCTTGATCAGGGCGGTGTTGCCGGCGCCGGCCGCCGCCGCCACGGCGATCCGCTCGGCACTGGTGGTAACAAGATCGTCGCCGACGATCTGCACTCCGACCGGCGCCGCCTTGGCGAAAGCCGACACACCGGCCAGGTCGTCCTCGGCCAGCGGGTCCTCGATCGAGACGATCGGATAGCGGTCGAGCCAGCCCAGAAGCATCTCGGACAGGCCGTCGGAATCGACCTCGCGGCCGTCGCGCGCCAGCCGGTAGCGGCCGCCCCGGCCGAAGTCGCTGGCGGCGATGTCGAGGGCGATGGCGACCTCGTCGCCCGGGATCCGGCCGGACCGCTCGATCGCCCGCAGCAGCAGGTCGAGGGCGTCCTCGTTGCCGTCGAACGCCGGCCACCAGCCGCCCTCGTCGGCCACGCCCTGCAGGCGCCCGGCCTCGGCCAGCAGTTCGCCGGCGGCGCGGTACACCTCGGCGGTCCAGTCCAGTGCCGTCGGATAGTCCGGCGCGCCGACCGCGATCACCATGAAGTCCTGCACGTCGACCCGGCGCGCCGCATGGGCGCCGCCGCCGAGGATCTGGATCTCCGGCAGCGGCAGCGGGCCCGGCGTGCCGCCGGCCGCCAGGTAGCGCCACAGCGGGACGCCCTGCGCCGCCGCCGCGGCGTGCGCCAGCGCCATCGAGGTCGCGACCAGGGCGTTGCCGCCGAGCCGCGACTTGTCCGGGCTGCCGTCCAGCGCGATCAGGGCCCGGTCCAGGGCCTCCTGCTCGGACGCCGCCCGGCCGGCCAGGGTCGCGGCGATCGGCCCGTTGACGGCGGCGACCGCATCGCGCACGTCGCGGCCGCCGAAGGCCGGGCCGCCGTCGCGCTTGTCCAGGGCCTCGGCCGAGCCGGTCGAGGCGCCCGCCGGCGCGATCGCCCGCCCGCTCGCCCCGCCGGCGCAGCGGATCTCGACCTCGACGGTCGGTCGGCCCCGGCTGTCCCAGACCCGCCGCCCGATCACACGCTCGATCCGGTCGCTCACCCGCCGATCTCCCTGCTCCAGTCGCTGCGCAGCTCGTCGAGGCCGGACACAGGACGCGCCAGCCAGGCCCGGGCCCGGGCGCGCACCCGCGCGCGCTCACCCTCCCCGGTCAGGTACTCGACCGGCGACTTGCCGTCCACCCGGGCGAGGAACAGCCCGGGCAGCAGCGTCGCGATCCGCGTCTCGAGCGCGGCCGGCGACTCCCAGTCGACCCGCGCCCGGTAGCCCTCCCACAGCGCCCCGAAGGACAGCAGCAGGTCGGCTGCGGCGCGCGGCACCCACAGGGTCTTCAGCAGCAGGTGGTTCAGGCAGAACGCCACGTCGAAGGCCGGATCGCCCCACCAGGCGCACTCGGCGTCCAGCAGGATCGGCCCGTGCGGCCCGACCTGGATGTTCTTCGGGCTGACGTCGCCATGCACCAGGCACAGCCGGGTCGAGGCGGTGCGGGACACCAGGGCCGCCAGCGCTTCGACCCGGTCCGGGTGCGCCCGGGCCGCAGCCTCCAGATAGGGCTCCAGGCGGATCGCGTGGAAGATCGCGTCGGTTTCGAACTCGGCGGCAAGCTCCTGCCGGGCGGCGCTGCCGGCATGGATCCGCCCGAGCCGGTCGCCGACAGCCCAGGCGACGGCCGGGTCGACCACGCCGGCCGCCAGGTCGGCCTTCCAGAGCCGGTGACGGGACGGCTCCAGCCATTCCATCGCGAACAGCCCGGATGCCGGGTCGTGGCCGAGGATCGCCGGCACCGCCTCCGGCACGATCGAGCCGGCGACCCGGAACCACGCCACCTCGTAGACATTGCGCTCGACCGGCGCCCGCCAGTCGGCGGCGACCTTGAGCTTGGCCAGGGCCCGCTTCACGCAGAACGGCCCGCGCGCCGCGTCGACCCGCCAGATGTCAGACGCGACGCCGCCGGACAGCGCCTCGGCCGCCGGGACCTCGCCCGGCAGCAGCAGGCCCATCCGGCCGACCGCTGCCAGCACCTCCGCGGGCAGGCTGTCCGTCATGTCTCGTCCAACTCCCGGATCATCAGCTGAACGGTCTTGCTGCCGTTCTCGGTGTCCTGGGTGCCGACGCCGCGGAAGCCGAGCCGCTCGTGGAACCGCAGCGACCGGTCGTTGGCCGGCCGCAAGTTGACCTCGCAGGCCAGCCGCGGCACCCCGCCGTCGCGCGCCGCCGCCGCCAGATCCGCGTACAGCTGGGCGCCGATGCCGGCCGAGCGCGCCGCCGGGTCGACGACGATGCGGTCGACATACAGGAAGCCGTCATAGCGCCGCTCGAACCAGCGGTAGTTCGGGCTGTCGTAGTCGACCCCGGGTCCGAGCGCGATCATCATGCCGACCGCCGCGTCGCCGAGGACCGCGACCCGGAAATACGGCACCAAGGCCGCGAACCGCTCGAAGTCCTGGCGCCGCAGGGCGTTGACCGCCGGAACGGCGGCGTTGTTGAGCGGCACCAGCGCCTCGAGGTCGCCCTGCCGCACCGGCCGGATCTCCACTCCCGGGCTCATGCCACCCGCCCCTGGCGGCCGCGCCGGCGCGGGGCGTCCGTCCCGTCCAGCCCCGCCGCCGCCGCCACGCCGTCCAGGTCGGCGGCGTCCTCCGGCCCGCAGGCGCTGCGGGCGGCGCGCACCATCCGGGCGTCGGGCGGCGGCGCGTCACCGGGCGGCGGCCCGAGCCGCGCTCGCACGCCGTCGAGCCACGATGCCGGCGCCGCCAGGGCCGCCATGGTCGCCGCGAAGTCGGCACCGGACGCGACCGCCGCCGTCAGGGCGATGCGGCGGCGCGGACCGCCGGCACCCTCGACCGCCGCGGCCAGGCCCAGGGCGGCCCGCATCGGGTCGGCGGCCGCCGCGGCGTCAGCGAGCAGTCCGGCCAGTTCCGGATCCGGCACGCCGGCGTCGGCCGCGATCAGCGCGGCCAGGGCCGCCGACCGCTCCCCGACGGCCGACGGCACCGCGGCGATCAGGTCGGCGGCCAGGATCGCCTCGCCGGGGCGCAGCGCCGGATGGCGGATCGGACGCGCGATCCCGGCGTCGTCGGCGATCCAGGCCGCCGCGCCGACGGCGAGCGCCGCGGCCGGGGTCGCCGGCACGGCCAGCAGCGCCGGAATGCCCGAGGCGTCGACCGGCTTGCCCTCGGCGCCGGGCTCGGCGGCAAGCTCGCGATACGGGCTGCGCTGCGCGGTCATCAGGGCCGCGGCCCTGGCCACCTCCATCGCGACGCCCCCGCCGATCGCGATCACGCAATCGCAGTTCTCGAAGCTGTAGCCCGCCACCGCGTCGGCGACCGCCACCAGGGAGGGGCTGGCGGCACGGTCGAAGGCCCAGACGGCCAGACCCTCGGCCTCCAGCCCGTGCACGATCCCGAGCCCGTGCGGCGTCGCGGTCAGGGAACGCCCGCCGACCAGCATCGGGCGCCGCAGGCGGCGCGACCGGCACCACTCGACGACGGCCGGAACCGCCACCGGCGCCAGCCGCGTCGGCGCCGGCACGCCCCACAGATATCCACAGGCGGTCATCGCCAGATTTCCCCGTTGCAGACAGGACATGAAAGCGGAGATCGAGTGCCCGCGGCAATGGACCTTCGGCACCGGCGGCGCCCCCTCACGCCGTGGTGCATTGACCATTTACCATAACAAATTGACATCTCCCGATGGCCGTCCAATGATTTCGCCGGCAGGCAGCGGCGGATTCGCGATGTGTTCGTCGCTCCGCGGACGGCGCGGGGGACGACGCCGGGGTCGACTGTTGACGCAAAGCAAGATCGATAAAAATGCGTCTGGGCCATCATCTCGGTACTGTCGGGGCCGCCTGGGAGAGGGATTCCCGGGGCTCGTGCCGCGCGGACAACGACAACGAACGGGAGACGGGAGCAGACCATGGACAAGCGCAAGTCGGGGGCCAACCACCCCTACATACCTGAGCTGAAAGAGCAGCTTCGCCGGGGCGAAGTCGATCGCCGGGAGTTCCTGCGGACGATCACGCTGCTCGGCGTGTCGGCGGGGGCCGCCTACGCCATGAGCGGCTCGATCCTCGGCCAGGGCATGACCGCCCCGGCCCGGGCCCAGGGCAAGCCCGGCGGCACCTTCAAGTTCGCCATGAAGGTCCAGGAGATGACCGACCCGGCGACCTTCGACTGGACCGAGAAGTCGAACGTCGCCCGCCACGTCCTCGAATACCTGACGATCACCGGCCCGGACAACGTCACCCGGCCGTATCTCGCGGAGAGCTGGTCGGCGTCGGAAGATCTGAAGACCTGGGAGCTGAAGCTCCGCAAGGGCGTGAAGTGGAACAACGGCGACGAGTTCAACGCCGACGACGTGGTCTACAACTTCACCCGCTGGCTCGACCCGAAGACCGGCTCCTCGAACGTCGGGCTGTTCGCCGCCATGGTCGAGGAAGTCGACACCGGCAAGAAGGACAAGGACGGCAAGGCCGTCATGTCCAAGGTCATGACCAAGGGCGCCGTCGAGAAGGTCGACAGCCACACCGTGCGCCTGCACCTGAACTCGCCGGTGCTGTCGATCCCGGAGAACCTCTACAACTACCCGACCGCCATCGTGCACCGGAAGTTCGGGGAGATGGGCGCCAACCTGTCGAAGAACCCGATCGGCACCGGCCCCTACGAACTCGCCGAGTTCACGGTCGGCAGCCAGGCGATCCTGCGGAAGCGCAAGGACCCGTACTGGGGCGGCGAGGTGTTCCTGGACGAGATCCACTACATCGATCTCGGCGAGGATGCGTCGGCCCAGATCGCGGCGATCGCGTCGGGCCAGGTCGACGGCATCTACGAGGTCGACGTCAGCCAGCTCGACGTCTACGACGCGCTGCCGGGCGTGAAGGTCTACGAGGCGGCGACCGCCCAGACGGCCATCGGCCGCATGAAGGTCACCGAGAAGCCGTTCGACGACATCAAGGTCCGCAAGGCCGTCCAGCTCTGCATGGACACCCCGGAGATCCTGAAGATCGCCTATCGGGGACGCGGGCAGCCGGCCGAGCACCACCACGTGTCGCCGATCCATCCCGAGTACTTCAAGCTGCCGATGCCGAAATACGACCCGGCGGCAGCCAAGAAGCTGCTCGCCGAGGCCGGCTACAAGGACGGCATCACGCTGAAGATCGACTTCGGCCAGACCTCCGGCGCCTGGGAACTGGCGGCGATGCAGGCCTTCAAGGAGCAGTGCGCCCCGGCCGGCATCAACCTCGAGCTCAACCCGGTACCGGCCGCCACCTACTGGGGCATCTGGACCACGACGCCGTTCGGCATGACGTCGTGGACCCACCGTCCGCTCGGCGTGATGGTGCTGAACCTCGCCTATCGCTCGGGCGTGCCCTGGAACGAGGCGAGCTACGCCAACCCGGCGTTCGACAAGGCGCTGGACGAGGCGAGTGCGATCCTCGACGTCACCAAGCGCAAGGCCGCCATGGAGAAGGTCGAGAAGATCCTCCAGGACGACGCGGTCATGGTGCAGCCGATCTGGCGGTCGGTGTTCTCGGCCGCCACCGACAAGGTCCACGGCTACGTCACCCATCCGACCCTGTACCACCAGTGGCACAAGGTCTGGCTCGACGCCTGACCCTCCGAAGCGTCGGCGGGCGGTGCCTCGGCATCGCCCGCCGGTCGCGGGACATGCGATTGCGTGCCTGAGGGGCGCGCCACCGGGGGGCGTCCCCTGCGGCCGGACCGGCCGGAGGCGGGGTGCGGGAGGCGAACCGAGCGATGCTGATTTTCCTGGCCAAGCGACTGGGTTACCTGGCGTTCACCATGCTGGTGGTGTCCGCCCTCGTGTTCCTGGTGCTCGAGCTCGATCCGGGCAACGTCGCCCAGAAGGTTCTCGGCCCCTACTCCAACGACGAGCAGCGCCGGCTCTGGATGGAGGCCAACGGCTACCTCGACCCGGTCCTGCTCCGCTACCTGCGCTGGCTCGGCGACTTCCTGACCGGCGACTTCGGCATGTCGACGCGGTTCAAGGTCCCGGTCGCGGAGATCCTGCTGCCACGGCTCGGCAATACCGCCCTGCTCGGCCTCGGCGTGCTGCTGGTGATGGTGCCGCTGGCCCTGCTGCTCGGCGTGCTCGCCGGCATGAAGGAAGGCTCGCCCCAGGATCGCACGATCTCGGTGTTCTCGATCGCCACCACCTCGATCCCCGAGTTCGCCTCGGGCGTCTTCCTGGTCGGCATCTTCGTGCTGTGGCTCGGCTGGCTGCCCGGCGTCAGCAACATGATCGGCGGCTTCGACCTGGCCCAGATGGTGCTGCCGGTCGCGGCGCTGGTCATGTACGGCTTCGGCTACATCACCCGGATGACCCGCGCCTCGATGGCCGAGGTGATGCAGACCCACTACATCCGCACCGCCGTCCTCAAGGGCGTGCCGCAGCGCCAGGTCATCATGAAGCACGCGCTGCGCAACGCGCTGATCGCGCCGTTCACGGTGATCATGCTGCAGATCAACTGGCTGCTCTCGGGCGTGATCGTCATCGAGTACCTGTTCGCCTACAAGGGCTTCGGGTCGCTGCTGCTGGAAGCCGCCCTGAACAAGGACATCTTCGTCATCGAGGCCTGCACCATGGTGGCGGTCCTGGTCGCCGTCGGCACCCAGACCATCGCGGACATCGGGTACATGTACCTGAACCCGCGCATCCGGTTCAGCTGAGGAGAGCGCGATGGCCGCAAGCACCGAGGCTGCGATCCCGCTGCCCCCGCGCCAGTCCGGGCTGGTCCGGTTCGCCAGGAGCCTCGCCCTGCTGCGCGAGAGCCCGGTCGGCATGGTCGGCGCCGGCATCGTCCTGGCCTGGGCGCTGGCGGCGATCTTCGCGCCGCTGCTGGCGCCGTTCGATCCGAACGCCACCATCCTGCCGTTCCAGCGGCCGGGGGCGGTCGACCCGACGACCGGCCACACCTTCTGGCTGGGCACCGACAAGATCGGCCGCGACATCCTCTCGCGGATCATCTACGGCGGCCGCCGGGTGCTGATCTACGGTCCGATCGCGACCGCCGCCGCCTACGTCGTCGGCATCGCCATGGGGCTGGCGGCCGGTTATTTCCGGGGCTGGTGGGACGCCGTGCTGTCGCGGGTCTCGGACATCGTGCTGTCGTTCCCGATCTTCGTGCTCTACGTGATCGTCATCTCGACCTACGGCGCCTCCGGCCTGAACATCGTGCTGGCGATCATCTTCGCCTCGGCGCCGGGGATCATGCGCATCGTGCGCGGCCTGACCCTCGACCTGCGCAACCGCGACTACGTGGCCGCCGCCCAGACCCGCGGCGAGCACCCGGTCTACATCATGCTGGTGGAGATCCTGCCGAACGCCCGCGGGCCGCTGATCGTCGACGCCTGCCTGCGCCTCGGCTACGTGACCATCACCATCGGGACCCTCGGCTTCCTCGGCCTCGGCCTGCCGCCGCCGGATCCCGACTGGGGCGGCATGGTCAACGAGAACCGCGCCCTGGCCCCGGCCTTCCCGCACATGATCGTCTACCCCTGCCTCGCCATCTCGTCGCTGGTCCTCGGCCTGAACCTGCTGGCCGACGGGTTGCGCGAGATCTCCATCAAGGACTGAGAGGAAGCGATGACGGACGATGCCCGCACGCCGGTCCTGGAGATCGAGAATCTCTGCATCTCCTACTTCACCCGCGCCGGCGAGATCCCGGCGGTCGCCGACTTCAACCTGACGGTCTACGAGGGCGAGAGCATCGGCCTGGTCGGCGAGTCGGGTTGCGGTAAGTCCACGGTCGCGATGGCGATCATGCGCTACCTCGGCTCGAACGGCGGGATCGTCGGCGGCAGCATCAAGTTCAAGGGCCGCGACATCACCCACCTGTCCGACGAGGAACTGCGGAAGATGCGCGGTTCCGAGGTGGCGATGATCTACCAGGAGCCGATGGCCGCGCTGAACCCGTCGCTCACCATCGGCGCCCAGCTCATGGAAGTGCCGCTGATCCACGAGGGGGTGTCCGAGCAGGAGGCCTACGAGCGGTCCCGGCAGATGCTGGCCGACGTCAAGCTGCCCGACCCCGACCGGGTGATGGCCGCCTATCCGCACCAGATCTCCGGCGGCCAGCAGCAGCGCGTGGTGATCGCCATGGCGCTGCTGTCGAAGCCGGCCCTGCTGCTGCTGGACGAGCCGACCACCGCGCTCGACGTGACCGTCGAGGCCGGCATCATCGAGCTGATCGCCGAGATCGCGCAGAAGTTCGGGACCGCCCAGCTGTTCATCAGCCACAATCTCGGGCTGGTGCGCGAGACCTGCGACCGGATCTGCGTGATGTATTCCGGCGAGGCGGTCGAGACCGGCACCATCGCCGACGTCTTCACCCGGATGCGCCACCCCTACACCCGCGGCCTGTTCGGTGCGATCCCGCTGCCGAGCGCCAACAAGAACGACCGGCCGCTGGTCGCCATCCCGGGCCAGCTGCCGCTGCCGCACCAGCGCCCCGAGGGGTGCAATTTCGGGCCGCGCTGCGATTACTTCAGGGAAGGCGTCTGCGCGCCGCAGGCGGTGGCGATGCGCGACGTGTCGGGCGCGGCGAACCCGCACCAGACCCGCTGTGCCCGCTTCGAGGAAATCGACTGGGACGCCCCGCTCGGCACCGGCCAGGTCAACGAGCCGATCGAGCCCGGCGAACTGGTCCTGGTGGTCGACGGCATGCGGAAATACTACGAGCTGCACGACCGCTCGGTGAAGGCGATGCTGTCCGGCGAGGGCGTGAAATACGTCAAGGCCAACGAGACCCTGTCGTTCGACGCCCGCAAGGCCGAGGTGGTGGCGATCGTCGGCGAGTCGGGTTGCGGCAAGTCGACCTTCGCGAAGGTGCTGATGGGCCTGGAGACCGCGACCGAGGGCACCATCACCTTCAACGGCGACGAGATCGAGAGCACCGAGGTGCAGCAACGCCCGCGCGAGCAGGTGGCGTCGATGCAGATGGTGTTCCAGAACCCGAACGACACCCTGAACCCGTCGATGACGGTCGGCGGCCAGATCAGCCGGGTGATCCGCAAGTTCGGGGTCGAGTCCGACGCCGACAAGGTCCACGACCGGGTGATGCGGCTGCTCGACATGGTCAAGCTGCCGCGCGACTTCTATCACCGCCGGCCGCGCCAGCTCTCGGGCGGCCAGAAGCAGCGGGTCGGCGTGGCCCGGGCGTTCGCCGGCAACCCGGCCATGGTGATCGCCGACGAGCCGGTCTCCGCCCTCGACGTGTCGGTGCAGGCCGCCGTCACCGAGCTGCTGATGGAGATCCAGCGCGAGCACGGCACCACCCTGCTGTTCATCAGCCACGACCTGTCGGTGGTCCGCTACCTCGCCGACCGCATCGTGGTGATGTATCTCGGGCAGATCATGGAGCAGGGCACGACCGAGGAGGTGTTCTCGCCGCCCTACCACCCCTACACCGAGGCCCTGCTGTCGGCGGTGCCGATCGCCGACACCACGATCGACAAGCGCAAGATCGTGCTGGAGGGCAACCTGCCGAGCGTCGTGAACCCGCCGGTCGGCTGCCCGTTCCACACCCGCTGCCACCGCAAGATCGGCAAGATCTGCGAGACCACGCGGCCGCCGGTCCTGGTCGACAGCGACACCCACCAGATCGCCTGCCACATCCCGCTGGAGGAGCTGCAGGCGGTGCTGCCGGTGTTCTTCGCGGTCGACAGCGACGGGACGCCCACCGGCGGCGGCGCGCCGGCGGAGAGCACCGCGGGCGGCTGATGTCGGAGAGTCGGTTGCGGGTTGCGCAACCGGTTCGGTGGGATGTCCGGGCGCGGCACCGACCGCGCCGGAGCTGTGCGAACTTCGGGTGTCTCACCACAACCAATCTCTGATATCGTGTCGGGATTACGCAATTCGCGGCTCCCTGATCACAGTGACTATGTGATGCTCAATTTAACACAAATGTTTCAGCAGGCTGAAGCGGCCGTATCCGCCGGAAAGTTACAAGACGCCATAAATTTCCTTCAACGAATATTGCTTTTTTCGCCGGCCAACGGCACTGCCAATGCACTCCTCGCATTTACAATGAAACCGCACGACCAGAACCGATACCCTACACTTCTCCGACGCCTGCGTGTTCTTCAAATACCCGATCAACGTCGCATTTTTTCGGCTGTTGGCCAGTACTATGCAAATCGCGGCAATTTAACAGACGCGATTCGATTTCAGAAAGGCGCGGTACTCACGTCACCGGAGATTTCGCTCTTGTGGCTGTTCCTATCCTTGCTCCAATCTCAAGCGAGCAACAACAAGACAGGCCTGGAAAGGCAATTCGAACGAGCGATCCTGCTGGATCTCCGTAACACCCGGTTTCGACACATCATTGCCGAGATCGCGAGTGCGATCGGCAACCCGTACTGGGCGCGTCGACAAGCCCGATCGGCACTGATCATGGATCCGACGGTAGCGTCGAGCTACTGGTCCCTTTCGATATCCGAGAACGCTCTGCTCAGGCATGAATCGTCGGTTCGGGCCGCGCGCGCCGCAGTGACGTTGACGCCCAAGAACCAGAAGCACTGGGCGCTCTACCTGGAAGTCGCCTCGCAGTTCGACGCGGCGTCGGCGGCCCGAGTCGTCAGAACTCACCTCGGCGTCGAACTCGCGACGGTCGAGTCCGCGGTCCTGCTGGTCAGAACCCTCCGGCAGGCCGGGCAGGCCGACGAGGCACGCCAGCACCTCGCCAGGTATCTGAAGCTGCACGGTCCGGCGCTCCCCGAGTTGTGGGGCGCCCAAGCCGAACTCGACAAGGACCAGGGCCGGGATGATCACGCCTTTCGGAGCGCCCGCCGGGCCGCCGTTCTGGCCCCCGCGAGCAGCGTCTGGAACGGCCTGTGCTACTCGATGTCGCCGCACGACCGGGATCAACGGCTTGCGACCCTGTCGAGGCTGGCCATTTCCAACGCTCCGGGGATCGGCGACGTCTATCGCGCAATCATCCGCCCGACCCCCTCCCGCCAGGACAGAGTCCGCGACCTGATCCGGTTCGGCGCCTCGGGTACCTCGTGGGAAATGGCGAGGAAATCCGCCTTCCTCGCAGCCTTGACCGGCGAGGAATATACCCCGCCATACGAGGACGCGGAGCAGCACGACCGCCTGAATACCCGGCTCGGCGGCGACCTCGACATCTACATCCAGGAAGTCCGCGCGCTGTATATCCACCGGACCGGGCGCTTCGCGCATCCGATCCCACATCTCGGCAATCTTCGCGACCCCGCCGATGCGGTCGCGGACACGGCGGCGGACGGCCTGACGATACTGGTCCCCACCGGGAACCGACTGGCGGATCTGTCCGCGGTGATCGCGAGCTATCTGCCGGCCATCGCCGACGGTGTCCAGTTCGTCTTCTCCGTGTACGCCGACCGGCAGGGCACCGCCTCGTACCTTCGAAGCCGCCTCGGATCATATCCCAACGTCGTCGTGCGGGAGACCGCCGCTGAGCATTTCAGCAAGGCGGCTGCGATCAATGCCGCCGCGTCCTTTGCCACCGGAAGATTTCTGCAACTGCTGGACTGCGACTGCCAGCTGGCACGCCCGGATGCCGCGGCAATCGCGCTCGACCGGTTGCGGCGCGCGCCAAACGACGTCCATTCCTTCGGCTATCGCGGCATGATCGGCCTCCGCCATGCGCTCTTCATGAGAATGGGCATGCTTCCCTCGTTTCTCGTCGACGCGCAGCACGCCCTGTCTGCCCGCCCCGAGGATGGCAAGGTGGAGACCGACGACTTCCTGCTGATCTGCGAGTTTCTCCTGCGCTACCAGACCAGGCACTATTTCTGGGGAAACGCCCGGTTCGAGCAGATCGACCTCGGCGACGACAACTGGTCCGCGGAAATGCGGCCGTCCGAGCAGGAGTACGAGAGCGTATTCTATCACTATGGCGAATACCGCGTGGTCCAGCGCAGCGACCGGTACACCTACCTCAACGACCGGCACATGTACCGTGACCAGTACCTGCTGCGCGGAAACTCCCTGAGGATCGATCCGTTCCTGACCAAGATGCGAAACTACATATACTATCAGGCGCTGGCGCGGCGCGGCGGGAGCCTTTCGCAGGCCTCCGATCTCAGCCGCCCGCTTCCAGCAAAGTCGTGACGAGATCGATGCGGGGGTGCATCCATGAACAAGATGAACGTTGGCGCCGGCGGCCGGTCGATCGACGGCTGGGTCAATCTCGATCTCGAACAGGCCGACGGAACCAATGTCGTCGCGGACCTGCTGGCTCCGCAGGGACTGCCGTTCGCCGACAACACCTTCGACGAGATGCTGATGTCCCACGTGCTGGAGCATCTCGATAAGCCGCTCTTCATCATGGAGGAGCTCCACCGGGTGGCAAAGCCCGGCTGCACCCTGATCGTGCGCGTCCCCTATGGCTCGAGTGACAATGCCTGGGAAGATCCGACCCACGTCCGATTGTACTTCTTCCGAAGCTTCACCTACTTCGAGCAGCCGGTGTACTCTAAGAACGACTACAAATACCGGGGTGACTGGATGACGACCCGGATTCGCCTCAGCCTGGACAAGCGACGCTTCGAGGGCGTTCCGGATTCCGAATTCTCGAACATCATCCACCGCGAACGGAACAACGTGCGCGAGATGGAGGTTGAGCTCCAATGCGTGAAGCCGATCCGCCCGCGCCTGGCAGCCCTTGCGACGAAGCACACCAAGCTGGAATACCTCATGGTCTAGGACCGGCGCGGCAGTGCCGGTTCCGGCGGGCCGCGACGGGAGTCCGGTCAACCACGATCAGTCGGGGCGGGTCGCAGGTTGCGGCCCGCCCCAACGCTTGTGCCCGGCCTCGGGTCAGAAGAAGTCCGTATAGGACAGACCCGCGGTAACGACGCCCTGGAGGGTCAGGATCTGCCCACCACCCAGCGCGATCTGCACGTCCGAACCGACATCGGTCGCCGCCGCCTCCAGCGCGGCCTGATCCGCAAAGCTGGCATCCGTGTCGATCTGATCGGTCCCCGAGACGAAGTCGGCGATCATGTCGTCACCCGATGTTCCGTATAGGGTGGCCATCCGCCCCTCGATACGTTTGGTCGTATTATTATGGTACCTTTCCAGATCAGATTGGTCGCAGTTGGACGATCGCCGACACTCTGCCGCGAGGCGTCTTAACACCTTGTTCACCTGTCCCGGATAAGCTCACCGGCGCCCAAGCAAGGCACGGAGAAATATGATGGCCATCGACGGAATCAGCAGCGGCGTTGCCGGGCTCAGCGTCGCCGGCGTAAAGGCGCAGAACGAGCAGGTTCGCACGCTCGGGGCCGGGTTCTCGCAGCTGCTCCAGGGTGCGGCCGAGATCGCGGGGGGCGCCGCCGCGGCGACGTCCAGCGGCCCGGCACCGTCGATCGACCCGAATCGCGGCCAGACGGTCGACATCCTCGCCTGACGCGATACCGGCCGAAGCGGCCCCGAGATCGATCCCGGAAAAGCAAAGGGCGCGCCGCAGAATGCGGCGCGCCCGTTTCGCGTGCGAGTGCGAAGAGGATCAGACCTCTTCGGGAATCGCCGTCGCAACCGACTTCACCATCTCGGTGATGCGCTTGCGCAGGTTCGGGTTCTTGATCGAGTAGTAGGCGCGCACCAGCTCGAGGGTCTCGCGGCGGGCCATCGGGTCCGTCGGGTTCTCCTCGTACTCGTCCTTCACGCCGCCGGCCTTCATCCGGCGCGGCGAATGCGCGGCGGTGTCGTCCGACATGTCGTCGAAGAAGAAGCTGACCGGCACGTCGAGAATCTGGCCGATGTCCCAGAGCCGGGAAGCGCTGATGCGGTTGCTGCCGCGCTCGTACTTCTGGACCTGCTGGAAAGTGATGTTCAGGGCATCGCCAAGTTGCTCCTGGCTCATGCCCAGAAGCGTGCGGCGCAGGCGCACGCGGCGGCCGACATGCACGTCGATCGGGTTGTTGTTCGTGATCTGGTAGTTCGGGTCATCACGCCGGTTCTCGGCTTTCGCTTGGGCCATGTGACGGATCTAACCTCCTCGTCGCCAGTGCTATGCAAGTCTAAATACCAGCATATGCCGAAAATTCGGTTAACGGTAGCGCGCCCGGGGTGGGCAACTCATCCGTATTTTCCACAGTTCCGGGCCGACAACGGCTCGACTGTTTTTGCCTTTCCCAAACGGCGAGGGCCCGACCGGCGATCCGGGCGGGCCCTCCTGCAACAACCGTGGCGAGCGCTCTTCGGTTCCCTGATTCAGTGCGCGGCCAGAACGACGTCCGTTGGCCCCGGGATGCCGGTCAGACCCAGGGGCAATGGCTGTTGGAGGCGCCGAAGGTCGCGCCCCCGGCGAAGCGGGACAACGAGAACGGCGCCAGTTCGCCGACGGTCTCGCCGCGCACCAGCTGGCGGGCCAGCAGCTTGCCGACTCCGAGCATCTTGAAGCCGTGATTGGAGTCCGCGACCATGTAGACGTTGTCCGCGACCCAGTCGAAGATCGGCACGTTGTCGGGCGTGAACGCCCCGATGCCGCCGTTGCGGCGGTCGCGGAACTTTCCGCGGTTGCCCTCGAACCGGCCCATGAGCTGGCCCATCGACGCCGTCATGTAGTCGGCGAACCTGGCTTCCGCCTGGTACTCGTCGCTGGCATGGCCGTAGGGCTCGACCGCCGCCCGCGGCCCGATCTTCACCGGGATGGTGCCGCCCTGGATGCCGGGCGCGTCCATGCGCTCGGCGCCGTTCTTCCAGTAGACGTAGAGGTGGTCGTCCAGCTCCTTGCCGGTGCGCGGGTCGATCACCGGGGTGTTCATCAGCTCGACGTGCAGCACCGGCGGGTCGCGGTCGTCGGCAGTCCGATACGGCCCGTCGGTGTAGACCTCGCCCTCCAGCAGCCGCCAGTAGGTCCACATGTCCTTCTCGACGGTGTTGCCGTCCGGATAGGTGCAGGCGATGCGGTCGCCGCGGCCGAGCATCTCCCAGTGCTTGGGCGTCCAGGCGCCCAGGCCCCAGACGATCACGTCGGCCGCCACAGCGCCTTCCGGGGTCAGCACCCTGGTGACCCGGCCGTTGGCGGTGTCGTAGCCGGTCACCTCGACGCCGGCGTAGATCCGCACCCCGCGCTCGCGGCACTTCTCGGCGAGCCCGGAAATCGCCTGCCGGGTGCCGGCATAGCCGCTCGGCTGCTCGAAGTGGCAGACGTCGATGCCGTCGGTCTTGAAGTCCGGCCACAGCTTCTTGAGGAAGGCGCGGGCCTCCTTGCCGACATACAGGTCGGAGCGGTAGCCGACGGCGTTGTGGTGGGCGACCATCTTCTCGTAGTCGGGCAGCTGGTTGCCCTCGCCGGCCGAGATGTAGCCGACCTGCTGGAAGCCGAAGCGCACCGGGTCGGCCATCCAGACGTCGACCGAGTGCCGCAGGATCGCGTGCAGCGGCTCGGTCATGTACATGTTGCGCACGCAGCCGCAGGCGATGCCCGAGGCGCCGGCGCCGGGCGCGGTCTTGTCGACCACGATCACGTCGCGGCCGGAGCCGCGGCCGGTCGCCTCGAGCTCCATCGCCAGGTGCCAGGCGGTCGACAGGCCGTGCACGCCGGCCCCCACCACCATGTATCCGATCGAGGACGGCAGCGCTTCGGTCATGGTCATTCCCCTGTTCGGTTGGCCCCGGCCCTGCGCGGACGGGAGTCGTGATTGCCGGTCGGGCGGTTGCGGACAGGCCGGCTCTCAGTCGGTCCAGCCCGGATGCCGCGGATGATCGCGTGGCGTCAGCAGCCAGCGTCGCGCGACCTCGCGGTAGCCGTCCAGCCGATAGCCGCCGTTGCGGGTCAGAACCGCGTCGCGATTGGCGTCGTAGATCTTCGCCAGCACGAACCACGGCAGGCCCGGCCGCTCGTGATGCAGCGCGTGCAGGTTGTTGGACAGGAACAGCCAGGCCAGCGGTCCGCGGCTCTCGACGATCGCCGAGCGGTGCGCGGGATCCCCGGCCGTCCGGTGCTCCGCGAACGACCGCAGCAGCATCAGCGCGGTCCCCGGCCACGCCACGGCCAGGACGTAGAGCCACACCGGCAGCCCGAGCAGGCCCTGCAGCAGCGCGACGACGGCCGCCGCCTGCAGCAGGTGCCGGCCCCAGGCGCGCCGCAGCGCCCGGTCTCCGCGGCGAATCCCCCGGGCCTCGGTCAGCAGGAAGCGCGCGACCACCCAGGGCGGTCCGAGCAGCAGCCGCCCGGCGAGCGTGTTGAGGGCGTACAGCATGGCCCGGTGCAGCGGGCCGGCGCGGTCCCACGCATCGGCGGTGACGTAGAAGCTCTCCGGGTCGTCCAGCGGATCGGTCAGGCGCTCGTCGACATGGTGCTGAAGGTGGGTCGCCCGGTAGCGCTCGTAAGGCAGCCACAGCGCCAGCGGCGGGCCGGCGATCCAGCGGTTCAGGGCGGCGTTCGGCGTCGGATGGCCGTGCAGCACCTCGTGCTGGAGCGAGGCCTGCCAGGCGACGCACCACGCCGCCAGCGGCGCCCAGGCCCAAACCGGCACCAGTTCCAGACCGCCGGCCAGCACCGCTGCCAGCCAGCCGCCGTAGATCCCGGCCGCCAGCGCCACGGTCCGCCATTCCACCCGCGCCGCCAGGCGCGGCGCCATCGGCACGGCGGCAGTCGCGGCGACGCCGGGGACGCCGGAGAAATGGTCCGCCACCGGCACCGTGGCCGCCGATGGCGCGTCGAACCGGGTCGCTTCACGTTGATGTGACATGCCGTCGACGCTAGTCGTCACGCCGGCGTGGTGGCAACGCGCCTACGCACAACTTGCGTTTACTATGGTGACCAATCATCCTATGCGGTGACTAAACGCAACAGAGGGGATCATGACCTCGACTGCCGGGCCCACCGACAAGCGCTTCACGGTCCAGCTGTTCCGGGAGCGGCTGGAGCAGGCCATGGACCGGGCCGGGACCACCCGCGCCGGCCTGGCCCGCCGGATCGGCGTCGACCGCTCGACCCTGTCGCAGATCCTGTCGCCGGAGAGCGTGCGGCTGCCGCGCGCCGACACCGTCGCCGCCATGGCGGTGGCGCTGCAGGTCAGCCTGGACTGGTTGCTCGGGCTGACCGAGGGCAACCAGCTCGGCGCCGACATCCTGGAGCGCGCGCCCGAGATCTCGCCGCGCCGCCGGGCGCCGGAGGACGAGAACCTGCGACGCTGGTACACCGAGTCGTCCGGCTACAAGATCCGCCTGGTGCCGACCAACCTGCCCGACCCGCTGAAGACCAACGAGGTGGTCGAGCACGAGTACCGGGAGGCCCAGGGGCTGAGCGCCGAGCAGGCGATGCGGCGCTCGATGGACCGGCTGGACTACGCCCGCCAGCCGGAGACCGACATCGAGATCTGCACCTCGATCCAGATGCTGCGCGGCTTCGTGCTCGGCCAGGGCATCTGGGAGGACCTGCCGCGCGAGGTCCGGATCCGCCAGTTGGTCCACATCGCCGACCTGACGGACGAGCTGTATCCGAGCATGCGATGGTATCTGTATGACGGCCGGCACGAATACGCGGTGCCGGTGACGATCTTCGGCCCGAAGCGGGCCGCCCTCTATGTCGGGAACATGTACCTGGTGTTCACCACGACCGAGCATATCCGGGTGCTGACCCGGCGCTTCGACGACCTGATCCGCCGGGCGGTGATCCAGGCCCACGAGGTGCCGGGCTTCGTGCGCCGGCAGATCGCGGAGTTGGAAGGAGCCGAGCAATGACCGGTACCGCAACCGGGGTCGTCGCCCTCGGCATGTACGACCTGCCGGAACTGCGGGCCGCCACCGACGCCTGGTGGGCGGCGATCGCCCGCGCCCTGCGGGCCGAGGGCGTGGCCGGGGTCCCCGAGTCGCTCGACCGGTCGCGGCCCTATCACGAGGTCTGGCGCGATCCGGCGCTGCTGCTGACCCAGACCTGCGGCTACCCGCTGACCCATGGCTTCGCCGACACGCTGACCGCGGTCGCGGTGCCCAGCTATGACGCCGAGGGCTGCGGTCCCGGCCGCTACAGCAGCGCCTTCCTGGTCCGCGACGACGACCCGGCCGGCGATCTCGCCGGCCTGCGGGGACGCCGCGCCGCGGCCAACGGCCCGGATTCGCAGTCCGGCTGCAACGTGCTGCGCTCCGCCGTCGCCCCGCTGGCGGCGGACGGCCGGTTCTTCTCCGAGGTCGTCTGGGCCGGCGCGCACCGCCGCAGCCTCGCCGCCGTCCGGACCGGGGACGCAGACATCGCGGCGATCGACGCCGCTACCTTCGCCCTGATCTCCCGGCACGCCCCGGAGGAAATCCGGGGAATCCGGGTGCTCGGCTGGAGCCCGGCAGCGCCGGCCCTGCCCTATGCCGTCCGCCGCGGTATCGACGCGGGCACCCGCGCGCGGATCGCCGCCGCCCTGCTGCGCGCCGCCGCCGATCCGGACGCCGCCGCCGCTCGCGAGACGCTGCTGATCGCCGGCCTGTCGCCGGTCGACGACGCCGCCTACGCGGTCATGCCGGAGATGCGCCGGGCGGCGGAGCGGCTCGGCTACCCCGAACTCGCCTGACCCCGCCGACCCCGGTTTCGCCGGCGCGCGGCCGGCGCCATACTGCCGGCCGATCAACCGGAGGACGCAGACATGCACAAGAGCCGCCTGGGGGCGCTGGTCATCGACTGCCGGACCGAGGACTTGGCCGAGGCCACGGCGTTCTGGACCGGCGCCCTCGGCTACGACGTGGCCCCGGGCGAGCCGGACCCGGACGACCGCTATGTGAGCCTGGCCGGCCCCGGTGGCGAGGTGAAGATCATCCTGCAGAAGGTCGACCACGACAGCCGCGTGCATCTCGACATCGAGAGCGACGACATCGACGCCGAGGTCGAGCGGCTGGTCGGCCTGGGCGCCACCGAGGTCGCCCGGATCAAGGGCTGGGTGGTGCTGGAGGCCCCCAGCGGCCATCGGTTCTGCGTGGTCAAGCCGCAGCGCGCCGACTTCGCCGCCAACGCCAACCCGCACGCCTGAGGCGCCGGCCCGTGCTGCTGGTATTCGACGTCGACGGCACGCTGATCGACAGCCGGGCCGCCATCGTGGAGTCGGCGCGCCGGACCTTCGCGACCGGCGAGCCGCCGCATCCCGGCGACGCCGCCTTCCTGGCGACCATCGGCCTGCTGCCGGAACGGATGATGGACCGGCTGTTTCCCGAGCGTCCGGAGGCGGAGCGCCGGGCGATCGCCCGGCGCTACGTCGAGCAGGTCCAGGCCATGCGGGGCGAACAGGCAGCCGCCGAGTCGCCCTATGACGGGGTCGACGCGCTGCTGGCCGGCGTCGCCGAGGCCGGGTTCACCCTCGGCATCGCCACCGGCAAGCGGCGCGCGGGCGTCGACCACATGCTCGCGCAGACCGGCTGGTCGGGCCTGTTCCGAACCCTGCAGACCGCCGAATCCGGCCCCGGCAAGCCGGACCCGACGCTGATCCGCAACGCCATGGCCGAGACCGGCCACGGCCCGGAGGCCACCGTGATGATCGGCGACTCGGTGTTCGACATGGAGATGGCCCGGGCCGCCGGGGTAATCGCAATCGGCGTCGACTGGGGTTACAACGGACGCGCCGCCCTCGCGAGCGCCGGGGCCGACCACCTGGTGGACAGCGTGCCGGCGCTGGGGCATCTGATCGCGGCACTGCGGGATCGACTGCCCTAGTAGCCGAAGCGCGCCGCGACCGGCCCGGTATGCTCGCGAATCAGCCGGATCGCCGGCTCCCCGAACGGCGGGCGATAATATGACGGCTCGCGGATCCGTTCCTCCGCCAGGGCCGGCAGCCGCTCGCCGGGCAGCGCCGCGTGCCCCTGGATCCGGCGCATGGTATCGGCCGGCGCCCGGCAGAGATCCTCGAACCGGACCAGCAGCGTGCCGTCGCGCACCGCCGTGTCGCGCTCCAGGAGGTCTGCGACGTAGCCGTAGACCATCGCCCAGTAGCGAGCCCAGGCCTCGACATCCGCCCCCGAGGCCCACAGCCGCCGAATGCGCTGCGTCGCCCCGGAATCGCCGGTGTTGATCGGCCGCAGGTCGAGGCCGAACTCGAAGTGGCCGGCCCGGCGCATGTGCCGCCGGGCCCGCGGGTTGCGCCGACCGACCCGCCGGAACAGGTCGTGCTGGCGCATCAGCGAGGCGACATGCGCGACCGGGTCGCGGATCGGCAGGACGATCCGGGCATCCGGGAACATCCGGCACAGGTAGCCCAGGCGGGTGACGTTGTAGTTGCCCTTCGCGAGATACCGCGTGCCGCCGCGCAGCAGCAGCAGCTTGCGGATGTGGTCGCGGTAGAACGCCTCGAACTCCGGGTGCTCGACGATGCGCTCGAGCACGTTGGGGACGCCGGGCTCGTGGATGTCGGGGAAGAACGACATCCAGATGATCTCCTCGAACGCCTCCGGGCTCTCCGGCGTCACCGCGATGCCGTCGCCGTGGGCCCGTTCGCGCGGTTCGCTGTCCTCGGTCACCGCGGCGTCCACGAACCGATTCCAGGTCCACGGGACGTGCAGCATCGGGAAGTCGCGGTAGCGGTGGGTCGCCACGTCCGGGTGCTGCGACAGCAGTTCCAGCAGCACCGTGCTGCCGGCCCGCGCCAGCCCGGTGACGTAGACCGGCTGCCGGATCGCCGACCCCGCGAGCCGGTCGCGGATCCGCCGGGTCTCGGCATCGCCAAGGCGCCGCCAGGTCTCCGGCCAGTGCTCGACCATGTAGCCCAGAACGTCGAGCCAGCCGGGCACGCGGAACCGATCGTCGGGCGCTCGTTCGGTCGGCACGGTCACACCACCCTCCGCGCCCGCCTGGCGACCAGAGCGAACACCGTGAACAGCAGCAGGAACGGCACCTCCCACCCGCGCATCCACGGCGGCCCGACCCCGACCAGCTCGTTGCGCGGCAGGTCGATATCGACCCGCTCGACCGGTGCCGCCGGCGGCAGGTATCCGGCGGGGTTGCCGACCAGCAGGTTCCACCATCGCCATTTGTGGATGCTGGTCACCGGCGCCTGCACCGCCGCCCGGGCGACCTCGCGCGGCCCGTCGGTCACCACCACCGCGCCGTCGCGGCCGCCGGCGGCATCGACCCAGCGGGCTTCCAGGCCGGCCGGTTCCGCCTTGACCGCTACCGGCTGACCGGGGTCCGGCAGCCTTGCGCCATACGCGCCGTCCAGCCAGACCAGCAGCGCCAGGATCGGCAGGGCGGCCGCGATCGAGGCCGGAAACACCATCGCCAGACGACGTCCCGCCGCCGCCATCGTTCGCCGCATCAGCGGCAGGGCGTCGCGGAACTCGCCGTCGAACGACGCCAGGGCGCCCTGGGCCCGGCGCAGATCGGCCGCCGCGGCGGCGATCCGGCGCTGCGGCGACAGCATCCGGTACAGCTCGATCGAGACGAGCGCGGCCAGCGCCGCCCACAACCCCAGCCGCCACAGCGGCGGGACATGGCCGGCCAGCACCTCCTCGACCGCGCCGAACAGCGGTGCGGGCAGATCCAGCAGCCCGGCGGTCACGACCGGGCCTCGCCGTCGGCGGCCGAGCGGCCGTCGGCCCCGGCCTGGGTACGCTGCGAGGCACGCGCACCGCGCCGGCGCAGCAACCGGCGTATCGGCCACAGCAGGGTGAAGCCGACGATCGTGCCGACCGCCACCAGGATCGCCCAGAAGGCGGCCGCCAGGCTGAGTCCGGCGCCCGGCCCGACATAGGCGTGCGCCACCGACGGCAGGCCGGCTGCCAGAACGGCGACGACGAACGGAACGATGTTTCGGATCCTCATGGTCATACCTCCGTTGCGTGATCCCACCCGCAGCAGCCGGGCGCTCAGGGCGAACCGGGCATCTCGAATTCAGGGCGCAGCCGGCGCGCGGACGCGACGATCGGGATCCACTGGTCGCGGTCCCCGGTCCGCTCCGGATTGACGTATTCCCAGACCACCTCGCCGGCCGGCGTGACCTCCAGTATCCGGCCGCCGCTGGATTCGTTGATCAGGGTGTTGCCGTTCGCCAGGCGCTGCTGGTCGCCGCGGATCTCGCTCTCCAGCGGCCGCTCGGCGGTCCCCTGGTAGCGCCACATGACCGCACCGCTGCGCGGGTCGACCTCGATGACGCGCGTGCGGCCGCCGGGGTTGCGGAATGCGCCGAGGTTGTCGAACACCAGCAGGTTGCCGTTCGGCAGCAGGTCGGGATCGTGCTGCCCGTACCACGGCCCCCGCAGGGCCCACACGATCTCCTCGCGCTCGAGGTCGAGCACCGCGACCGCGCCGATGTCGCGGAACGACAGCAGCACCTGGCCGGGTGCGGTGCCGGGCAGCGCGGCGGCCATCTCGGGCGTCAGGACCTTGAGCGTGTTGGTGTGCAGCGGATCGCCGACCGACGGGGCCGGTACCGTGTAGATCAGGTGCTCGAACCGGGAGCGCGCCAGCGCCTCCAGCAGCGACACCCGCCGCAGCGGCACGCCGTCCGGCGACAGGATGTCGAGGAAGTCGTCCAGCCGGGTCTTAGCGAGGTGATCCATGCGGGCCATCGGCTTGCTGCGGCTCTCCTGGGTCAGCACATAGATCCGGCCGTCGCGGTCGATGTCGAAGTCGTGGTGGGCGTGTCCGAAGTAGCGCCACCTGATCCCGGACTCGCGATCCAGCATGACCATGCCGTAGCCGTAGGGCGTGTCGCCGGCGCCCTCGTAGAGCGCAAGGAGATCGCCGTTCGGAAACGCCTCGACCTTCCGGAAGTAGACGTTGCGGTCCGGCAGCGGGTCGCGCACCGGCGACTGCGATGTCCAGACCGAGCTGTAGGGCCGCCGCCAGGCGTGGACCACGGTGCCGTCAGCGGCCATCAGGAACGCCGCCGCCTCGTGGCCGGAGCTGTACAGGGTGTAGCCGGGCTGGATCCGGCCGGCCTGGTTGACGGTCACGCCGCGCGCGTCGGTCCGCGCCGGCTGCCACAGGTCGGTCCGAGTCACGTCCTGGTACTGGGTCCAGCGGCTGTAGAGCGCCACGCCGCCGCTGTAGGCGTCCTTCAGCAGTTGCGACGGGAAGACGTCCACTATCGCGATCAGCGCCCCGCCCAGGAACAGGAGGATCGCAAGCCCGGCGAACGACAACACGCGCAGCGCGCGGTCGACTCCGGGGTCAGCCTGGTCCGGGTAGCCATCGGTCCGGAAGGACATGGTCGCATCCGCGCAGTTGTCTCCTGCAGCCAACGACCTCTCGAGCCTCGGGTTCGTTCCCGGGAGCCCAGATTTGTCACCGTCTCACGACTTTGACACGCCCCGCCGTCCTACGCGGCGGTCAGGATCGCCCGGGCCAGGGTCACCAGGTCCTCGTCGGTTGGCCGGACCGCGTTGGAGTCGACCATCGGCCGGTTTTCCGGGGCCACCGTCACCGTGACCAGCCGGGCGACGTCGGCCTCGCCCAGGCCGTCGCCGGCAAGCGAGACCGGCAGGCCGACCGACCGCAGCAGGGCCTCGAAGCGGGCCGCCCCGGCCATCGCCAGTTCCAGATCGCCGGCGGTGCCGCGCGGGTCGACGCCGAGGGCGAGCGCGACCGGCGCGTACAGGTCGGGACGGGCGACGCAGGCCCAGGGCAGCGCCACCCGCATCGCCAGGGTCACGGCCCGGCCATGATGGACATGGGCGAGCGTCCCGAGCGCGTGGCCGAAGGCATGGGCGATGCCGGTGCCGCAGGCGTCGATCGCCACCCCGGCCAGGGCCGAGCCGAGCGCCATCCGCCCGCGCGCCTCCAGATCACCGGGCTCGGCCACCACCCGCTCCAGGTTGCCGGCGACCAGCCGGATCGCCTGCAGCGCCATGCCCTCGACCACCGGCGTGCTGCGGCGGTGGGTACAGGCCTCGATGGCGTGCACCAGGGCGTCGAGCCCGGTGGCCGCGGTCATCGGCCCCGGCAGGCCGCGGGTGACCACCGGGTCGAGGATCGACAGGTCGGCCTTCAGGGTCGGCCCCCAGGCCCAGACCTTGCGGTCGTCGGCGGTGCCGTAGACCGAGGTGCGGGTCATCTCGGCCCCGGTCCCCGAGGTGGTCGGGATCAGGATCTTGCGGATCGGCTTGTCAGGGAGCGGGCGGCCCATCACCGCATAGGCCTCGGCCGGCGCCTCGGCGACCGCCACGCAGGCCGCCAGCTTGGCGACGTCGAGCGGCGAGCCGCCGCCGAGGCCGACGATCAGGTTGGCCTCGATCGCCCGGGCCCGCGACGCGGCGGCATCGATCGACGCGGCGGTCGGGTCGCTGCGGACCTCCGCGAACAGCTCGACCCGGTGGCCGGCGGCGCGCAGCCCGGCGGCGACGGCCTCGGGCAGCCCGGTGGCCATCAGCCCGGGATCGGTGACGATCAGCACCCGTGCTGCCGGCCCGGCGAGCGCGACCACGTCCTCGGACAGCCGGGACAGCCGGTCGATCCCGAAACTCATCGACGGGGACGGGTCGTGGGTGAACGCCTCGAGCATGGCCGGTCTCCGGATCGCGACCGCAGGACAGTGCGGCATCGCGGGAACAGTTTCACGCGCAGACACTCCGTCGGAGGTCGCATTCAGCGTTGACGGGAATCCGCGACGGGAATCCGGCCCCAACGCCGCCCTGACCGGAGGGGTCGGCGGCCTGAAGCCGATCGCCGCCCCGCGGGACGGGGTGCTGGTGCTGCCCGGCGAGTCCGGCCTGGGCGTCGCCCTCGACGAGGACCGGCTGGCGGCGACGCGGATCGGATAGCCGCGGATCCGAAGCCCGTCGTTCCGTGGGTTCCGGCTCGATCCGGACCGCTTTCGCGGACCGTCCCGTCCGGAATGACGACAAGGAATGGGAATGGCCCCGCCCTTGTCGTCATTCCGGACGGACGCGCCGCCCTCTGCGCGGCCGAGCCGGAACCCACGGAGCGACGGGCGCCAGTGCTACACCGGCCCCGCCCGCCCGGCCGCGACGTCGGCGATCCGGCCGGCGTGGAACGGCGCGTAGCCACGGGCCTCGTGTACCCGCGCGCCCTTCATCAGCGCCGCATAGGCCGGCAGGGCGTGGAACGGGATCGCCGGATTTGCGTGGTGCTCGGCGTGGTTCGGCATGTTCCAGGCGAGCCAGCGCACCGGCGCCAGCGAGACCGTCGACCGGGTGTTCGCCCAGTAGTCCTTCACCGTCGGGCAGCCCCAGTGCTCGCTCAGCAGATACAGCCGCAGGAAAGGCTGGCCGAGCAGGGCCGGCACCACCCAAAGCCTGAGCACGAGGTCGCTGCCGAGCGCCAGCGATCCGGCCGCCAGGGCCGCATAGATGGCGAGGTAGACCCGCGCCTCGGCGATCGCGCGGGCCCGCAGCCGGTCGTCCAGAAAGCCGTCCGGGGCGATTCCGACGGCGCGGCGCAGCAGGCCCCGGATCGTCCGGTGCCAGTACTCGACGCCCGAGACGATCCAGGCATAGCCGGCCAGGGTGGTCGGCTTGGGAGAGGCCAGTTCGGGATCGCGGTCGGGATCCTGGGTGAAGCGGTGATGGGCGAAGTGGAAGGCGGCGAACCAGCGCGGCGGCAGCACCAGGACGAGTCCGGCCAGGTCCCCGACGAGCCTGTTCAGCCAGCCGCTGCGGAACGCTGTGCGGTGCACACTCTCGTGCAGGGGCGCGAACAGGAACATCAGGACGATCCCGTGCGCCACCGCCGCCAGCAGCCACCAGGCGCCCGGGGCCGCGAGGATCGCCGCGCCGGTCGGCACCAGCAGGGCGAGATGCGCAGAAATCCGCCGGATCCCGGGCCCGTTCCGGCGCTCGGACAGGGCCTTTAGAACACCTGGATCGGGGCTCCGCCGTTGTTGCAAATCAGTCACATCAAGCTCGCTTCCGACCATCCAGGAACTTTTTTGCGCCCGCACACAAATTTTGTACTTGCCATACGCAGGGCGGGAGACCAGATTTTGCAGTGCAGCACGACTGCCCAACGTGCTGCTTCACTTCTTGGGCGTTTCCTCCCTTAACTCGGGCCGCCGTCAGGCGGCCCTTTTTTCTTGTCCGGCCGGCGCAGTCCCGGTTCCGGAGGGCTTTCGGCGTGGATGCTACCCGTCCGACACCCCCTCTGCCTACCGCCGACCGCGGTGCGGCAGGGCTTGCCGGGGCCGTCCCGGCAAGAACTGCCGTCGGATCCGAGATCGTTTCCGTAACCACCTGACTTTCCACAAAATTTCGGCCTTCCCGTCGATGGCCCGCCGATTGCGACGTTCGCCGCGAACGAACAGCAATACCGGGAGCGACCGAATGTCCGACTACGATCCGCGCACCACCGAGGACGCCGCCGCCGTCGACGCCTCGAACGACTGGCCGGCCGTCGTCGAGGGCCCGGTGCCGAGCGTGCCGACCCGCTCGCCGGCCAGCCTGTGCGGCCGCGCCGCCGGGCCGATCGAATTCGCGCCCGCCAACCAGAACGCACCGCTCGCCGACGACGAGGCGGCGTCCGGCTGCCAGCTGTTCGACCAGCTGCCGCGGGTCATCCGCGACGCGGTCGACGAATGGGCGGTCAAGCTGATGGCGCAACCCTGGCGGTTCCGGCGCGAGATCATGGGCCACTTCGCCAAGGTCTTCGCCGACCAGTTCGAGGCCAACATCCCGGACATGACCGAGGAGGCCTATGAGGGCCTGCGCGAGATCGGCTTCACCTGCCTGCTGGAGCGCATGGACGACGGCCGTCCGGTCGCCGACCTGCACCAGGCCCGCATCTACCTCGAGAGCGTCCACGACCACCACAAGCACGCGGCCCGCGCCTTCCTGGGCCACACCGCGCCGCGCCAGCTGGCGCTCCACTGACCGGTTTCGCCTGCCCGCCTCCTCCGGGGCGGGGTTTCCTCCAGAGCAACACTTCGGCCGCTCCTCCGGGAGCGGCCGCTTTCTTTTGGACCCACCGCAACCAGCGGAACCGGGGAACGCGGCCGCCGGCCCACGTCTTCCGTCCCGCGCGGGCAAGCTGTCGCACCCGACATGGCCCACCCTGCGATCCGTAACGGCCGTGCCGGTCAGCGTTCCGGGGAACCCGCCATGTTTCTCGTCGAGCGGGCCGGCAGTGCCCGACACGCCCGGCCTCCTTGCGACGGATCAGTCCACCGTCCGGCGGCCGGCGCGCGTTTCCGGTGCGGGCGCCAAGGCAACGGCCGGCTCACGCCGCGGCGACGGCGACCCGGCCGTTATGGCCGGATCAACCAGCCGGCCTCCGGTGAAAAAAAGGGCCGCCCGGAAGCGGCCCTCGAAGTTGGGGGGGAATGAAAAAGGTCCGGCGCGATACTCAGCGGCGGACCATGCCGGAGACACCAACGTCCCCGGCCTCGATCGCGACCTTGAGCATGTCGAGGCCACGGGCGAGCTCTTCGTAGGTCTCGCGGTAGCGGGTCAGCTCGCGGACCTCTGTGTCCTGTATGGTGCCCTTCGTCGGATTGCCGAGGTCGAGCAGCTTGGCGAGGTAGCGCCCCTTGATGCGGGCGGCCAACTTGGCCACGCCCTCGATCTCGCCGGGGTTCACGTCCATCACCGTATCGGCGACGGCGCGGCGCGATTCCTCGGCGGCGAAGCGTTCCAGCTCGCGGATGTACTGGGCAGCGTTTACCCGGCCGTGCTGCGGCAGGCCGTCATGCAGCCAGGAGGCCTTGCCGCGCGACTTCTGGGAAGCGGCCGGGCGGGCGGCAGGCTTGCCGGACGGCGCCGCGGCACGGGCCTGGGCAGCGCGTGCCTGGGCGGGACGGGCGGTCGGGCGGTCGAAGTCGGCGAGTTCGTCCATGTCGGGGACCGCGCGAAGCTGGCCCTGGGGCCGCCCCTGGGAGCCCGACGCGGCGCGCTCGGCGGCCGCGTTGACGTTGGCCGGGACCGCACGGTCCGAGCCCGCGGAAGCGCGGACCGGCCGGGCCGGGCGTGCCGCCGGGAGCTTGGCCGGCGCCGCACTCTCACCGGCCGGCTCCTGGAACGGATCCCAGCTTCCGAGGGTGTCCATGGCGGCCTGGCCCTTCTTCAACGCTGCGGCAAGCGACATCTGCGTCTCCCTGGTCTCGCCGGCGCGGCAGCCGATTCCGCCACACCGTCTCTCGGGATCAGATAAGCAATCGGCGTGCCATTCATGCCGACAACGCTGAACCGTCGCCCGGGGTTCCGTGGTCTGCTAGGTTCCGCGCCGGCCGGGCGACCCCGGCCGGAACCACGGGTGCCGAGCCAGGGAGGAAGCGATGGTCGCGGTCATCGAGGGGCTGCTGTCGAAGGACCAGGTGCAGACGATCGCCAAGCGGCTGTTCGGCGCGCAGTTCGTCGACGGCAGCATGAGCGGCGGCCCGCTCGGCGAGACCATCAAGAAGAACACCCAGGTCTCGCCGCAGAGCCCGGAGTACCGGGAGCTGGCGCAGCTGGTGCTCGGCGTGCTGCGGCAGAACGACAAGGTGGCGATCACCGCCCTGCCGCGCCGCATCCTGTCGCCGATCTTCGCGTCCTACGTCGAGGGCAACCGCTACGGCGAGCACGTCGACGCCGCCCTGATGGGCCCGTATCCGGGCATGCGGACCGACCTGTCGATCACCATATTCCTGAACGAGCCGGGCGCCTACGAAGGCGGTGAGCTGGTGCTGAAGACCGCCTTCGGCGAGCAGGTCTACAAGCGCCCGGCCGGCGACGCCGTGCTGTACCCGACCCACTACGTGCACCGCGTCAACCCGGTGACCCGCGGCCGCCGGCTGGCGATCGTCACCTGGATGGAGAGCATGGTGCGCGATCCGGCCCGCCGCGAGATCATCGAGGACCTGGCCGAGGTGATGGACCGGCTGGTGCGCGAGAACGCCGACGGCGAGAGCATCCGGCGGGTCGAGAAGGCCCGCCTGAACCTGCTGCGGATGTGGGCCGAGACCTGACCGCCGCGCCTTGACCCGATGGCGGTCAGGCGCGAGCATTCCGACGGGGAACGGACGGCAAAACGCCGTTGACGAGGGCAAGAGATGGCCGCTGGCCGAACATCGGCACTGTTCAAGCGTCTGACCGGGTCGAACCGGGCCGTACCGGCCGACCTGCCGCACTTCTCCTACGCCACCGGCGAGCACACGCTGCTGAAACGCGCGGTGATCCAGCTGGTCGAGCGGCTGACCGGTCAGCCCAAGCTGAAGCGGCTGTATCTCGAGCACCGGCTGAACCCGGTCCCGGACGAGGACTTCTGGAGTGCCGCGGTCCGCAAGCTGCAGCTCAACCTGGTCTACGACCGGGCACGCTGGGACGCGGTGCCGAAGGACGGCCCGCTGGTGATTGTCGCCAACCATCCGTTCGGGGTGCTGGACGGCATCATCATCAGCTACCTGACCTCGCAGATCCGGACCCGCTTCAAGGTGCTGACCAACTCGGTGCTGTTCCGCGCACCCGAGGTGCAGCCGTTCCTGCTGCCGATCGACTTCGCCGAGACCCGGGCGGCGCTGGCGACCAACCTGGACTCGCGGCGCCAGGCCCTGCAGGAGCTGAACGAGGGCGGGGCGGTGGTGGTGTTCCCCGGCGGCACGGTTTCGACCGCGACGCCGCCGTTCGGGCGCGCCTACGACCCGGACTGGAAGCCGTTCACCTCCAAGCTGATCGTGCAGGCCCGCGCCAACGTGGTGCCGGTGTTCTTCGAAGGCCAGAACAGCCGGCTGTTCCAGATCGCCAGCAACCTCAGCCAGACCGCCCGGGAATCCCTGCTGTTCAAGGAGATCGCCCGGCGCATCGGCAGCGACGTGCCGATCCGGATCGGCGAGGTGCTGCCCTACGCCAATCTCGAGCGCTACAAGGACCGCAAGGAACTGATCGAGTACCTGCGGCGGATCACCTACGAACTCGGCGGCGCCGACCCGGCCAGGCGGATGAAGGTAAAGTAGCCTCAGCCGCGCCGGTCGACGATGCGCGGGGCCTTGATCGCGGCCTCGAACTCCTTGGCGAGCGTGCCGGCCGGCAGCAGCTCGACCTCCGGGGTCAACTCGAACACCCGCTTGATGTCGGCGGCGATGCGCTTCAGCGCGGGGGCCGGTTCGACATCGCGCTTCAGCTCCACGAACACCCGCAGCACGTCCAGGTCGCCGACGGTCACCGCCTCGCACTTGAAGTCGTTCACCGTGGCGTCGCGGAACACGAAGTCCTCGAACTCGCCGTGGCTGATGTTGATGCCGCGGATCTTGAAGAAGCCGCTGGTGCGGTGCGCGTGCCTGACCACCGGGAACACCGAGAACGGGCCGTCGCCGTCGACCTCGCGGTGCATGGTCACCAGGTCGCCGGACAGCCAGCGCAGGAACGGCGTGCAGTTGTTGGTGAACAGCGGGGTGACGACCAGGGCGCCGACCGTGCCGTCGGGCACCGGCTCGCGGGTGCCGGGGTCGACGACCTCGACGTGGAACAGGTCCGACCAGACCCGGAAGCCGTCGACCACCCCGTCCTCGGCCGCCATCATGCCGGCCTCGGTCATGCCGAAGGTGTCGCGGACCTTGGCCCCCCAGAGCCGGCCCAGCTTCTCGCGCTTGGCGGCCGACAGCGGCTCGGCCGAGCAGATCATCAGGTCGACCGGCCCTGCCGCCAGGTCCCGGCCCTGCTGGTCGGCCAGGTTGGCCAGGTGCAGGCCGTAGCTCGACATGCCGATCCACACGCTGGGCATCAGGCGCTCGATCAGTTCGAGCTGCAGCAGCGACGGGGTGGTGGTGCCGGCGCCGGCCATCAGCATCGACATGCCCAGCCGCTCGGCAGCCCGTACCGTCATCTGCCCGACCGGATGGATGCCGAGCGGGAACGAGCAGTGGGCACGCGCCGCCGGCGGCGTCCCCGCGCAGGCGAACACCCGCGAGAAGCCGGTCATGGCGGCCCCCAGGTCGCGATGGGTGCGCGGATAGAACAGCGGCCGTCCGGTGGTCCCGCCCGAGCGCCAGAACTCCGACACCGCGTCGCCGTCGTCCGGCGTCACGCAGAAGCCGTCGTAGAACTCGGCGTCGGACAGCTCGCGCAGCATGTCCTTGTCGAGGATCGGAACCCTGGCCCATTCCTCGGGCCGGTCCAGGCGATCGAGGTCCAGGTGGTCGAGCCGGCCCCTGAAGAACGCCGAGCGCATGGCCCGGCGCACCGCCTCCGGCTTGCGCGCGGCCTGGATCGCGGCGATGTCGGCCCGCGTCCTCGGCAGCCGCAGGTCGGCCACCTGCCCCGCACCGGTCACGAGACCACCCCGCCGGCCGCGCTCAGCTCGCCGATCCAGCGGCGCTGGGCGTCGTAGCCGGCGGGCAGTGCCCCGTCGGCCTCGGCCCGCACCATGTCGGCCAGCCGCAGGCGCTTGGCCTCGTCGTCCTCGGCGATGACGTCGAGCGCGTCCCGCAGCATGCCGGCATAGTCGTCGCCGACCGGACAGACGTCGGCGCAGCGCCGGCAGCCGGTGATCACGCCGGAGCCGCGCAGGATGCTCTGCCACAGATTGAAGAAGGTCTCGGTGCGCAGCAGGTCCTTCTTGGCCTGGGCGGTCGGCGCCTCCATGACCGTCGCGATGTGCTCGGTCAGCTTGGCGAAGCCGTAGGGCGAGCGGTGGGTGTCGCAGGCCTCCCAGTCGCGGTCCCAGTGCCGCACCGCGTCGGCCGGGCAGGCCGACAGGCAGCGCCCGCAGGACGGGCCGAGACACAGCGCATCGGCCCGCGGCCGGTCCGGCTCGACGTCGACCGAGCACATGACGGCGGTCAGGATCACCCGCGGCCCGAATTCCGGGGTCAGCAGCTGGCGGTTCAGCCCGAGGGTGCCGAGCCCGGCCTCGACCGCGGCGTGCGGCAGCGACAGAAGGGTCGACTGGTGCTGCGCCGGGTCGTCGTCGTAGCGCCACGGGTCGACATGGGTCGGCGGGACGATCACCGCCGGATAACCCAGCTCCTCGAGCCAGAACACCAGCTCGAGCGAGACCTCCTCGAGGGTCGAGAGCGCGAGTTCGTCGTTGTAGAACTTGGTGCGGTCGCCCCAGTGCGGGATCCGCGCGACCCCGTTGCTCAGCCGCTTGGCCAGCACGATCACCCGGCCGGCGTCCAGGTCGGTCACGTCGCTCGGCCGGCGCGGGTCGGCCGGGTCCGGCGGGTGCCGGTCCATCGCCTCGCCGTCGGCGATCCCCACGAGATCTGCGCCGAGTTCGCGGGCCCGCGCCTTGATGTCGTCCGCGGTCACCGGCTGCCGGAAGATCCCGACCATCGCGACACTCCCCTGTTCAACGTCCCGAACGGCCGCGCGACGCGGCTTGCGCCGACCACGGCCGGGCTTTCTCCTCTGCCGTCATTCCGGACCGCCGCGCGTCGGCGCGGACGAGCCGGAACCCACGGTGCGACAGGCACCGTCCACCATTTTGGAGGCGGCTGGGTTCCGGACCCGTGCCGCCGATGGCGACCCGGTCCGGAATGACGGCGAGGGAGAAGGCCGCCGGTCGCTCGAAGCACCGCCGGGTCATCCGGCCGAGGTCGAACTCAGTCATCGCCGTCCCGCTCGGCCGCTGCGGCGCGCTCGCGCTGGCGCTGCTTGAAGGCCTGCACCTGGCGGGCGACGATACCCTTGTATCCTTCCGGCCCGACCCAGCGGACGTTCCAGTCGTCCAGCCCGGCGACCGGGTCGCCCTGGCGCCGGGCCTGCTGGAACGCCTTGGCCAGGGTCACCTTCTCCGGGGTCTTCTCGGGGATCGCCTTCTGATGCTCGGCCAGATGCGCGTGGTAGTCGTCGCCGACCGGGCAGACCGCCAGGCAGCGCGGGCAGTCGCCGAACGACCCGACCACCCGCAGCAGCCCCTGCCAGAACCCGAACAGGTCGCGCGACCGGGCCATTGCCGCCAGCTCGTCGGTCGTCGCCCCGGCCTCCTGGGCGTCGAACACCTGGCCCAGGAACTTCATGATCTGGCCGAAGCCGAACTCCTGGGCGTGCTCGGCGCAGGCCCGCTTGTCGATCCCGAAATGCAGGACCGCGTCGCCCGGGCAGGAATGCAGGCAGCGGCTGCAGGACTCGCCGATGCAGACCTGCTCGGTCATCGGCGCGTCGGGCTCCAGCTCCAGTTCGGTCAGGATACCGGTCAGGTACAGGCGCGGCCCGTATTCCGGGGTCAGGATGTTGACCTCGAGGCCGAGGGTGCCGAGCCCGGCCTCGACGCCGAGATGGCGGGTCGACAGCCGGCCGTAGCTGGCCCGCTTGTACGACCACTCGGTCTCCTGCGCCGGCACCGCGAAGGTCGGGTGGCCGGCCGCCTCCAGTTCCTCGGCGATCCGGTAGGCCACCTTGTCCATCTTCCGCAGCACCAGCATGTCCATGTACTGGACCGGGATGTTGGTCTTGCAGCGGAACGCGCCGGCCGGGATGTGCTGGACGATGACGATGCAGCTCTTGACGTAGGGCGAGATGCGATCGGGCGTCTGCGGCCAGCGCGGGTCCGGTGGGAAGGCGTTCAGGGTCCGGGCCGAGGCGATGCCCACCAGATCGGCGCCCAGCGCCTTCGCACGCGCCTTGACGGTCTCGGCGGTGATCGCGGCGCCTGCCCGGAACGGCGACGGCCCGGCACCCGCACCATTCCATCGCGTGCGGCCGGAGGGTCTGGCCTGCTGGTTCATGCGCGACCAACCTGATAATTTACTGAGTAATTTACCGGCACGCACGAATGTGTCAATCGTTGCGGATGCCCGGAACCTTTGCCAAAGGGCAGGCCACATCGGAGCGGGCCGGATCGCCATGACCGACGACGACAAGCAGGGCCGAACGGCCCCGGACCCCGGCGGCAAGGTCGCCCGGCACCTGGCCGGCAACCCCCGGGAGTTCGCGGTCACCCAGTTCGAGCAGGGCCTGATCTGCGCGGCCGAGGCGTTCTACCGGTTCTATGGCGCGCTGCTGGGCCGCGAGGGCCGGATGCGCGGGATCTCCGGCCAGGACAACGTGGTGCTGCAGCAGATCCTGGCGGCCAGCCGGCCGCTGTCGGTCGCCGACATCGCCCGCTTCGCCAACCGCGACGATATCGCCAACATCCAGTACAGCCTGAAGAAGCTGCTGCGCGCCGAACTGATCCGCAAGGCCGGCCGGACCTCGGCGCGCGAGACCAGCTACGAGGTCACCGGGCTGGCGCGGGAATGGACCGCGGCCTTCGTGAACTTGCGGCGCGAGCTGTTCACCGACCCGAGCGCGCAGATCCTCGACTTCGACGCCCAGCTCGCGACCTGCGGCAAGCTGCTGAACACCATCGCCGGGTTCTACGATCACGGCACCCGGGTGATGTCCGGGCGCGAGCAGATCGCCCCGGACGCCGTCGCCCCGAGGGCACGGCCGGGACCGCCGACTCGGCGGTGACGCCTAAGTCGCGTAGCCCAGCAGGACGGCGACCGCCGGCGGCAGCCGGCCGCGCCGGCCCAGCGCGTCGACCTTCAGCAGCATCATCTGGCTGAAGGCATCGCGGATGGTGCCGTCGAGGACCATCTCCAGCGCCTCGGCGAACGGCAGGCGCCGGATCTCAAGCATCTCGCCGTCGTCCGGGTCGGCGGTGCCGGGCTGCAGGCCCCAGGCCAGGAATCCGAAGCCGATCTCGTCGGTGACCGCGTTCGAGAAGTCGGTCCGCAGGAACTCATGCCAGTGCGCCGCCGCCAGCCCGGTCTCCTCGCGCAGCTCGCGGCGCGCCGACTCCACCGGCGGCAGCGCCGGGTCGCCGCCGCCCTCCGGCAGCTCCCAGGAATAATAGTCGCGCGGGAACCGGTGCTGGCCGACCAGCCAGGTCGAGCCGTCGGCGTCGATCGGCACCGCGCCGACGGCGATCCCCTTCATGTCGCACACGCCGTAGATGCCGGGATTGCCGCCGGGCCGCAGCACGTCGTGCTCGGTCACCCGGATCCAGGGGTTGTCGTAGACCTGCCGGCTGGCCCGGATGGTCCAGGGCCCGCGCCGCTGCTCGTCCGCCATGCCGAACTCCGCTATGGTGCGGCGCGACCCTAGCCCGCGACCGCCGTCTCCGGAAGGTCCCGGCAAGGGGCAGATCGACGCCCCAGGGAGGCCGCGATGGCGACCGACGACACCGCGACCGCGTTCTGGCTGGCCCGCCCTGGACGGGCGGAGCTGCGCCGCGAGGAGTTGCCCGCCCGCAGGGCCGGCGAGGTGCTGGTCGAGACCCTGTTCACCGGCATCAGCCGCGGCACCGAGACCCTGGTGTTTTCCGGCCGGGTGCCGGACAGCCAGCGCGACGCCATGCGCTGCCCGTTCCAGGCCGGCGAGTTCCCGGGGCCGGTGAAATACGGCTACTGCTCGGTCGGACGGGTGCTGGAAGGCCCGGACGGGCTGGCCGGGCGGGCGGTATTCTGCCTGCACCCGCACCAGGACCGCTACGTGGTGCCGGTCTCCGCCGTCACCACCCTGCCCGATGCCCTGCCGCCCGGGCGCGCCGTGATGGCCGCCAACATGGAGACCGCCCTGAACGCGGTCTGGGACGCCGCCATCCGGCCCGGCGACCGGGTCTGCGTGATCGGGCTCGGGGTGGTCGGGCTGCTGGCCGCCCGACTGGCCGCGCGGGTTGCCGGCGCCGAGGTGCTGGCCCTGGACCTCGATCCGGCGAAGCGGGTTCCGGCGGAGGCGCTCGGCCTCGCCTTCGCCGAGGCGCCGCCGGCCGGTGCCGACTTCGACATGGTCCTGCACGCCAGCGGCCATCCGGACGGGCTGGTGACGGCGCTCGGCATCGCGGGTTTCGAGGCAACGGTCCTGGAGATGAGCTGGTACGGCTCGACCCCGGTCACCCTGCCACTCGGCGAGGCCTTCCATTCCCGGCGGCTGACCATCCGGTCCAGCCAGGTGGGATCGGTCGCGACCGCCCAGCGCAGCCGCTGGAGCCATGCCCGGCGGATGGCCAAGGCCCTGGAACTGCTGTGCGACCCGGCGCTCGACGCGCTGGTCGACGGCGAGAGCCGGTTCGCCGACCTGCCCGAGACCATGGCGGCGCTTGCCGAGGGCCGGCTCGCCGCCCTATGTCATCGGGTCCGCTTTCCCGCCGCCGAAGGATAGGCCACCGATGTTCAGCGTCACCGTCCGCGACCACGTCATGATCGCCCACTCGTTCCGCGGCGAGCTGTTCGGCCCGGCCCAGGGGCTGCACGGCGCCACCTACGTGGTCGACGTGACCTTCCGGTCGCGCGAACTGGACCCGAACGGGGTGGTGATCGACATCGGCGCCGCCCACCAGGCGCTCAAGGACATCCTCGGCCCCTGGGCCTACAAGAACCTGGACGAGCTGCCGGAGTTCGCCGGCATCAACACCACCACCGAGTTCCTGGCCAAGGCGGTGTTCGACAAACTGGCCGCCGGTGCGCGCGCCGGCCTGCTGGGCCGCCCGGGCGGCGAACTCGCCGAGATCGAGGTGGTGCTGAACGAGTCCCACGTCGCCTCCGCCGGCTACGTCGGCCCGGTCTAGGCGCAGGCGTGGCGGCGCCGGTCTTCTTCCTGGTCCCGGGCGATCCGGAGACGCCGACCGGCGGCTTCGTCTACGACCGTCACGCGGTCCGCGGCCTGGCCGGGGCCGGGCGGCTCGGCGGCGTGCTGCGGGTCGACGGCCCGTTCCCGGAAACCGACCCCGATACCCTGGCGCGGGCGGCCGCCGCACTCGCCGGGGTTCCGGACGGCGCCGTCCTGGTGGTCGACGGCCTGGCCTATGCGCCGCTGGTCGAGGTGGTCCGGCCGCATGCCGGTCGGCTGACCCCGGTCGCCCTGGTGCACCATCCGCTCGGCGACGAGACCGGGCTGGACGCGGCGACCCGGACGCGCTGGCTGCGCGACGAGGTCGACGCCCTGCGGCTGGCCCGGCGCATCGTCACAACCAGCCGGACCACCGCCCGGCGGCTCGCCGAACTCGGCGTCGATCCGGTTCGGGTCGTCGCCGTGCCGCCGGGAGTCGACGGGCCGGTCGACCTGTCGTTCCGCGCCCCGCCGGCGCCGGGCGCGGCGTTGCGGCTGCTGACCGTCGCCACCCTGATCCCGCGCAAGGGCCAGGACCTGCTGGTCGAGGCATTGTCCCGCCTGTCCGATCGCGCCTGGACCCTGGACCTGGTCGGCGACGCCCGGCATCCGGCCTACGCCCGGACCGTCGAGGCCCGCATCGCCGCGCTCGGCCTCGGCGACCGGATCACGCTGCACGGCGCGGTCCGGCACGCCGAGCTCGACCGGTTCTGGCGCGCCGCCGACCTGTTCGTGCTGCCGAGCCGGCACGAGGGCTGGGGCATCGCCTATGTCGAGGCGGTGCGCTGGGGCCTGCCGGTGATCGGCACCGATGCCGGGGCGATCCCCGAGGCCGTGCCCGAGGGCGCCGGCGTGCTGGTCCCGGCGGGCGACGCCGACGCCCTGGCCGCCGCCCTGGCCCGGCTGCTGGACGACCGGGCCGAGTACCGCCGGCTGGCCGCCGGGGCGGTCGCGGCCGCCGCCACCCTGCGGCGCTGGTCGGACACCGCCCGCGACTTCACCGCCGCCGTGACGGAGGGCCTGTGAGCTTCTCGGAGACCTGGCTGATCCTCAGGGCCGGCTTCGACGCCGCCGCCCGATCGCGCGCGCTCGAAGACAGGCTGGCCACCTGGGCCGCCACCCGAACGCTGGCGACCGGCAGGCCGCTGGCGGTGGTCGACCTGGGCGCCGGGTCCGGCAACAACCGCCGGCACCTCGCGCCACGGCTGCCGGCGGCGCAGGCCTGGACCCTGGTCGACGCCGACGGCGCGCTGCTGGCCGCCGCCGCCCGCAACGACCCGGCGGTCGCGGTCCGCCGGGCCGACCTCGCCGCCGAGTTGGAGGCCGCCCTGCCCGACGGCACCGACCTGGTCACCGCCTCCGCCCTGATCGACCTGGTCTCGGCCGAGTGGCTGCAGCGGCTGGTCGCGCGTGTCGAGGCGATCGGCGCCGCCCTGCTGGTGGTCCTGACCTATGACGGCCGGACCGCCTGGTGGCCCGCCGATCCGCTCGACAGCCGCGTGCTGGAACTGGTCAACCGGCACCAGCGCTCCGACAAGGGGTTCGGGCCGGCCCTCGGCCCCGATGCCGGACCGACGCTGGCCCGCCTGTGTGGCGGCCGGCTGGTCCAGGCGACCAGCGACTGGGCGATCGGGCCCGGCGACGACGCGATGCGGGCGGCGCTGGTCGAAGGCTGGGCCGCGGCGGCAATCGAGCTGTCGCCGGGCGAGGCAGGCGGGATCGCCGCCTGGCGCGACCGGTCGATCGGCCGGGCGGCCCGGCTGACGGTCGGCCACCTCGACCAGCTGCTGCTGCCGGACTGATCAGGCCGCCGGGGTGAGGTCGAACAGGGTGTCTTCGCCCAGCGCATAGCGCCGGGCTTCGAACCGGCGGGCGCCGTCCATGGTCGCCGCCTCCGGCAGCACGATCCCGGGACGGCCGGAGCCGAGCAGGGTCGGCGCGACCAGCAGGTGCAGGCGGTCGATGCGGCCGGCCTCCAGGAAGCGCGAGACCGTCCCGGCACCGCCTTCCACCAGCACCACGTCGAGCCGACGGGCCGCCAGCGCCGCCAGGATCGCCGCCGGCGAGCTGTCGCCGCCCGGCAGCTCCAGGCTCCCGGCCCCGGCCCGCGCCGGGCCGACGGTCAGGGTCGGCGCCGCGCCGTCGCGGAACAGCCGGCGGTCGCCCGGCACCCGGCCGTTCGGATCGAGCAGCACGCGCACCGGGTTCGGGCCTGCTACCCGACGGGTGGTCAGCGACGGGTCGTCGTCGACCGCGGTGCCGGCGCCGACCGCCACCGCGTCCACCAGCGCGCGCAGGCGGTGCAGGTGGTCCAGGGCCTCGGGCCCGTTCACATAGTGCGAGTGGCCGGTAGCCGTGGCGATCCGGCCGTCCAGGGTCTGGCCGAGCTGGGCGACGACCACCGGGCCGGCGGCGGCACGCTCGACCAGGTCCAGCAGCGCCGGGCCGGCCGGCGGCAGGTCGTCGCGGTCGCGCAAACCGGCCAGCGCCGCGTCCAGGGCCGCACGGGACTCCGCACCGTGCCGGACCGCCCGGGCCGTCGCCATGGCCTCCCGGATCGCCGCCCAGGCGTCGCTCACCGGGCGATACCCGCGTAGCCGTGCAGTTCGGCGAGCACGGTCGCCAGCCGGCCGGCGATGCCGTCGAGCAGCCGCCGGCCGATCGCCTCGGTGGCGGCGGCGGCGTTGCCGGTGGCACCGGACGGGCTCAGGTCCCCGGCCAGCCAGCCGAGCCCGGCCGGCCCCTCGACCCGCAGTTCGCGATGATTCGCCGCCACGTCCTCGGCCGCCGAGCGGAAGTCGCCGAGCCGGTCGCGGCGCACCAGCCCCGGCTGGATCGCCAGCACCAGCGCGGTCTCGACCAGGCCGCCATGCCAGCCGAAGGCGCGCTCGCGCGCGTCGACCGCCGGGTCGTCGCCGATC
This sequence comes from Thalassobaculum sp., assembly GCF_040219615.1. GTDB lineage: Bacteria > Pseudomonadota > Alphaproteobacteria > Thalassobaculales > Thalassobaculaceae > Thalassobaculum_A. The sequence goes on along the minus strand of NZ_JAVJSE010000014.1, from coordinate 198,177 downwards.
AGGTCGAAATAGGTCACCCGGGCGACCGTCATGCCGGTTTCGGAGCGCAGCCGCAGGGCCACCAGGTCGACCGGCGCTGTCTGGCCACCATGGCCGTTCAGCAGGACCAGCCGGCGGATCCCGGCGCGCGCCACCGACCGCCCGATCGCCGCCCATTGCGCGATCACGGTCTCGGCGTCCAACGTCAGGGTGCCCGGGAAGCTCGCATGCTCGGGGCTCAGCCCGACCCGCTGGGTCGGCAGTCGCAGCACGTCGACCGCCTCCGGCAGCCGGCCGAGGGCGGCGTCCAGCACCCCGTCGGTCAGGATCGCGTCGGTGCCCAGCGGCAGATGCGGGCCGTGCTGCTCGACCGCGGCGACCGGCAGCACGGCCACGGCGTCGCGGCACGCCCCGTCGGCGAGCTCGGTCGTCGTCAGATGTTCCCAGTACCGCCAGGCCATGCGCGACAGAACGCCGAGGACGGCCCGGCGTCAAGCCGGCCGGTGGGCGCCTGAGCAGCCTGTGGATTGCGGAGTACTCGTCGCGCCGGCGAGAACCGGGCTGTCCATCTCCCCCTGGTCGTCATTCCGGACGGCCGCGCCGCCCCGGCGCGGCCGATCCGGAACCCACCGTCCGCCATGCGCCGGTCGCCGCGATGGCAGCGGCAAGGCCGAAGCGGCGGCTGGGTTCCGGCTCTTCGCGACGTCGTCGCTACGGCCGGAATGACGACAAAAAGGCGGGGTGGATCGCCGGCAGCCGGTCTTGGCCAAAGTCGAACTCAGCTGTCCGGGCTCGACGGCACAGCGTGCCCGAGAGTCATGGTCGGCGCCAGGGCCGCCCCGCCGGCCAGCACCGGCAGCGGCGTCGGCGCCATCACCTCGGCGACCTCGGCGGTCGGCTCGATCTCCTCGGGCACCGCGCACAGGCCGACATGGCGCAGCAGCCGGCCGAGGCGCGCGCTCGAGGTCAGGACCGCGAACGGCACCGCCAGGATCCAAGCGGCCAGCAATGGGATCGCCCAGGGCAGCGCGCCCGGCGCCCAGGCCCACAGCGCCGCGCCGAACAGCACGCCGCACAGCGTCTGCAGCCACAGCCCGCGCACCGCCCGGCTCCAGGCCACGGTCTTCAGGTCGCGGGCCTGGACGTTCCAGGCGACCTTCTTGCCGAACATCAGGCCGATCACGAACACCGTCTGCGCGACCGCCACGATCGGCGCCAGCAGCGCCCCGAAGGTCATCTCGACGGCGGTGCCGGCCAGGGTCCGGAGCGCGCCGCCGTAGCGCCGGCGCTTCGCGGCCGACAGCATGACGTCGATCACGCCGAAGATCTTGGGCGCGAAGATGATCGTCATCATGGTGCCGAACAGCGCCACGCCCTCGCCCGACGCCACCCGCTCCCAGACCGCCGGCATGAAGGCGAAATCGGTGCCCGGGAACAGCGCCGTCGCCATGGTGCGCAGCAGGCCGGCGAACAGGAAGCCCATCCACATCACCGGCGACAGGTACATCAGGATCGCCAGGGCGAGCTGCAGCCGGCCGAGCGGCCGCCAGACCTTCCAGCCGATCAGCCGGACATACTGCATGTTGCCCTGGCACCAGCGCAGGTCGCGCTTGATGAAGTCCGGCAGGGTCGGCGGGTTCTCCTCGTAGGAGCCGCCCTCGATCGGCAGCACCCGCACGTCGTAGCCGGCAGCCCGCATCAGCGCCGCCTCGACCTGGTCGTGGCTGAGGATCTCGCCGCCCAGCGGCGGCCGGCCGGGCAGCCGCGGCAGCCGGCAGTGCCGGATGAACGGCGCCAGCCGCAGGATCGCGTTGTGCCCCCAGTACGGCCCGCTGTCGCCCTGCCACCAGGCGCTGCCGGTGGTGTAGGAGCGCATGCCGTGGCGCATGCCGAACTGGAACATGCGGGCGAACGGGCTGGCCGCCGGCAGGCCGACCACCAGGGTCTGCAGGATGCCGAGCCGGGGGTTGCGCTGCATCAGCCGGACCAGCCGGACGATCGCCTCGCCCGACATCAGGCTGTCCGCGTCCAGCACCAGCATATGGGCGAACCGGTGGCCCCAGCGGTCGCAGAAGGATTCCAGGTTCCCCACCTTCTGGCGGACGTTGTCGAGCCGGCGGCGGTAATGCAGGCGCTCGGGATGCGCCGAGGTGCGCCGCCAGGTCTCGAACCGCCGCTCCTCCTCCTCGAAGATCTCCGGGATCCGGCTGTCGGACAGCAGGAAGAACTCGAAGGCATCGGCCTGCCCGGTCCGCTCCAGCGACGCCTCGATGGCGCGCAGGTGCTTGAACACCCGCTCCGGGTCCTCGTTGAAGACCGGCATGACGATCGCGGTGCGCGTGACGATCGGCGAGTCCGCGTCGTCCAGGCCGGCCAGCGGCACCACCGCGCGCAGCCAGTCGCGCTTCAGGTAGATCAGCGCCACGCCGATCACCGCGTTCCACAGGCCGATCACAACCCACGGGAGAGTGCCGCCGTACAGCGCCAGGACCAGTACGTCGAACAGGTCGATCCCGTCGGCCCCGACCAGCCGCGTCATCCACCCGAACAGGCCGAGGCAGGTGAGCGAAACCAGGGTGAAGAACACCAGCCGCCGGCGCGCCATGACGCGCGCCCGGTCCGCCGTCGTACCGTCGGCGATCGGTGCCGACAGATCGGTACTGGACATGCCTGACATCCCCTCGAGGCGTTACGGGCGGAGATCGAGTACTCCGTCCGCTGCCGGAATATGTGCGCTTGCCGGGGGTGAATCCAGATACGCCGAAACGGCATGACAGAGTCGTGAGCCGATATGATCCAGGCCGCCTGCCCCGACCGGAAATTCGCCCGATTCAGCCCTCACGTTCCCGTCAGAAGGCTTGATCGGTGTTGATTGGCCAGCGACACCGCCGATCTCTTAGGTTGTCCGGGATGGCACCGGTTCAGGCGAGGAATTCACCATGACGACGAGCGGCCCCAGCTTGGGCGGCCCCGGCCTGGGCGGACCTCGGGTACGCGATCCGCGGCTCGACTTTTTCCGGGGCGTCGCGATGCTCATCATCTTCATCGCGCACGTTCCGAACAATCCGTGGAACGAATACATCCCGGCCCGTTTCGGCTGGTCGGACGCGACCGAGATGTTCGTGTTCTGCTCCGGCTTCGCCGCCGCGATCGCGTTCGGCGGCACCTTCGCCAAGGCCGGATTCGGCTACGGCACCACCCGGATCGGCTACCGGGTCTGGCAGATCTATGTCGCGCACGTCGCGATGTTCTTCTTCATCGCCGCCCTGGTGACCGCCGGCAGCATGGCGCTCGACGGCGACTATATCGAGCAGCTGAACCTCGGCTGGTTCCTGGCGAACCCTGCCGAAGGCCTGGTCGGCCTGTTCACGCTGACCTACGTGCCGAACTACTTCGACATCCTGCCGATGTATATCGGCGCGCTGGTGCTGATCCCGGTGATCGTGGCGCTGTCGCGCATCCACCCCTGGGCCGGCATCACCTTCAGCGCCGCGCTGTACGCCGCCAATTCGCTGTATGGCTGGGGCCTGCCGGCGGAGCCGTTCTCCGACCGCGAGTGGTTCTTCAACCCGCTGGCGTGGCAGCTGCTGTTCTTCACCGGGTTCGGGCTATCGATGGGCTGGATCGCGGCGCCGGCGATCTCGCGGCCGCTGCTGTGGCTGGCCGGTGGCTTCGTCGTGCTGTCGCTGCCGGTGGCGCATTGGGGCACGGCGCAGCATTTCGAGGTGCTGCGCGACCTGCGGGAGAGCATCTGGTTCTGGCAGGAGAAGACCGACTTCGGCCTGCTGCGCTACGCCCACTTCCTGGCCCTGGCCTATCTGGCGGTCGCCCTGGTCAAGGGCCGCGAGCATCGCCTGCTGGAAGCCTGGGCCCGGCCGATCGTGACGGTCGGCCGCAACTCCCTGCCGATCTTCCTGCTGTCGATGGGGCTGGCCCGGGTCGGCGGCATGGTGCTGGACGAACTCGGGCGGTCGGTCGCGACGCTGGCCCTGGTGCATCTGGCCGGCATCGCGATCCTGATCGGCTTCGCCTACTGGTGCACCCTGCTGAAGCACCAGCCCTGGCGGAAGCGCGAGGCCGAGCATGCCGCCCGGCGGGCGGCCGAGCGGGAGCGCGCCGCGGCCCGCTACCAACAGGCCGGGGTCGCCCCCGCCGAATGACCGTCAGGACAGTCCTGGCCTGCCTCGCCGTCGGCGCCCTGGTGGCCGGGGCCTCGCCGTCCCGCTCCGGGGCCGGCACGCTCGAGCGTCGCGGCTTCGCCAGCCCGGCGCTCGGCCGGGACATCCCGGCCCTGGTGTACCGGCCGGCCGCCGCCGACGGTCCGATGCCCGTCCTGTATCTGCTGCACGGCTATGGCGGCGGCGAGCAGGACTGGTCGAACGCCGGGGTGGTCGCCACCGCCGACGCGGTGTTCGCCGAGCCCGATGCCGTCCCGCTGCTGATCGTCATGCCCGGCGTCGGCAATTCCTGGTACGTCGATTCCGAACGCTACGGGAACTGGGGCCGGGCGATCGCCGTCGACCTGCCGGCCGCCGTCGACGCCGCCTATCCGACCGAGGCGCAGAGGTCCGGCCGGTTCGCCGCCGGACTGTCGATGGGGGGATACGGCGCGCTGCGCCTGGGTGTGCGGCATGCCGACCGGTTCCGGGCGGCGGCGGCGCTGAGCCCGGCGATCTTCGAGGATGTGGAGGATGCCGGGGCGTTCCCGGACTTCCAGATCGAGTTCTTCGCGGGCGCGTTCGGCGAGCCGCTCGATCCGGTGGCGTTCAACGGCCGCAACGTGTTCGCCGCCCTGGCCGCCATCGGGCAGCCGGCGACCGGCCGGCCGAGCGACTTCTACCTGATGACCGGCGACCACGACTCCTTCGGCCTGTGGCGCGGCACCCTGCGATTCTTCCAGGCCGCGCGCCGGGCCGGCCACGCCGCCGAGCTGCGGGTCCACGACGGCGACCACGACTGGCGCCTGTGGCGTGACGAGCTGGCGCCGGTGCTGCGCTGGGTCGGCGCCGTCGTCCGGGCCGACCGCGCAGCCGGGCGGTGAGCGCCGGTCAGTGCGCCAGGCTGCCGGGCAGGTCGATCTCGTCGGCATCCTCCAGCGACCAGTCGTCGCCATAGGCGTCGAGCAGTTCGTCGAGATCGCCCGCCAGCACCGCAGTCACCGACAGGTCGTCGGACGCGGCGGCGTAGTCGTCGGAGAACTTCGGCAGGTATCGCATCGCTCCCTCCTGGGTGAGGCGTCTAGTCCTGCAAAGACTGAAGCAAGCCGCGTGCCAACGATCTACTGGCGGACGATCCGCCAGCTGCCGTCGGGCTGCCGGCAGGCGGTGCCGTAGGCCTCCTGGGTGCGGCCGCCGACCCGGGCGCGGGTCGTGTATTCGCGGCAGTAGGTGCCGGAGGCCTGGTAGGTCCGGGTCGGCACCACGCTGTACCGGGCGCAGGCGGCGTCGGCCGCATCCAGCGAGCCGCCGACCTCGGTGCCGAGCAGCACGCCCAGCAGCGCGCCGCCGGCGGTCGCCGCCAGCTTGCCGGAGCCCTGGCCGAACTGCGCCCCGGCGACGGCGCCGCCGGCCCCGCCGAGGATCTGCGCCAGCAGGGTCTTGTTGCCGGTCAGCAGCGAGCGGTCGCAGCCGAAGGACGGCCCCTGCTGGACGATCACCGGCTGCCGGTAGCGGTCCGGCTGGTCGTAGTGGTGATAGACATGCACCTCCTCTCGCCTCTTGTGGCGGTGCTTGTCGTGCTTGGCACGCCAGCCATGGGCCGGCGCCCAGGGCGGCGGGTCGGCATAGGCGGTCGCGACCGGGGCGACGGCGAGCATGACGGCCGCCGCGGCGGCCAGGCCGAGTCTGATGGGGCGCATGGACAGCCTCCTGCGAAGTGCGGGCCGGAAACCTCCGGCCGATCTCCCCGGTTCCCTCCCCTGTCAACGGCCCTCCGGCAGAAATCCGTCGCGCCGGGCCCGGCGGCGGGGCATCGTCGGGCTGCGGAAGCGGAGGGGACCATGCGCAGCAACACCCTGATTCACATCGTCGAGTGCCACGCCGAGGGCGAGGTCGGCGACGTGATCGTCGGCGGCGTGGCGCCGCCGCCCGGCGCCACCCTGTGGGAGCAGTCGCGCTTCATTGCCCGCGACGGGGCCCTGCGGAACCTGGTGCTGAACGAGCCGCGCGGCGGCGTGTTCCGGCACGTCAACCTGCTGGTGCCGCCCCGGGACCCGCGCGCCGCCATGGGCTTCATCATCATGGAGCCGGCCGATACCCCGCCGATGTCCGGCTCGAACAGCCTGTGCGTGGCGACCGTGCTGCTGGAGACCGGCATCGTGGCGATCACCGAGCCGGTCACCCGGTTGCTGCTGGAGGCGCCCGGCGGGCTGGTCGAGGCGACCGCGACCTGCCGCGGCGGCAAGGTCGAGCGCGTGCGGATCCGCAACATCCCGTCCTTCGCCGACCGGCTGGACGCCACCCTGGAGGTGGCCGGACTCGGCACCTTGACGGTCGACACCGCGTTCGGCGGCGACAGCTTCGTGATCGTGCCGGCCGGCGACCTCGGCTTCGCGCTGACCCCGGACGAGGCGCGGGACATCGCGACGGTCGGCACCCGCATCACCGCCGCCGCCACCGAACAGCTGCCGTTCAGCCACCCGGACCTGCCGGAATGGACCCACTATTCGTTCTGCCAGGTGGCCGGGCCGGTCGAGCCGCTGGGCGACGGCTTCACCGGAAAGAACGCCGTGGTGATCCGCCCCGGCAAGATCGACCGGTCGCCGACCGGCACCGGCTGCTCGGCCCGCATGGCGGTGCTGCATGCCCGCAGCCTGCTGGCGGTCGGCCAGCCCTTCGTCGCCACCTCGCTGATCGACTCCCGCTTCGACGGCCGCATCGAGGCGGTCGAGCGGCGGGCCGGGCGGACCTGGGTCACGCCGTCGATCGAGGGCCGCGCCTGGATCTCCGGCACCCGCCAGCTGATGGTCGATCCCGACGACCCGTGGCCGCAGGGCTATCGCCTCAGCGACACCTGGCCGGGCGGCTGAAATCCGCCCCCGGCTTAGGAATTCGTTCACCCGAATCGCCGATCATCATGGCATCACCCGGGCCGCGAGAGATGCCATGGCCAGCCTCGACCAGATCACCCTCGACCTGATCCGCGACACCTACCTGGAGACCGCCGAGGAGACCCTCGAGCGCGGCGGCTCCAAGCTGAAGGCGCATATGGAGGGGACGGTCGCAGCCGCCATGTACGTCGCCGCGGCGATCGGCATCGAGGACGAGGAAGCCAAGCGACTGGTCGTGCAGGTGGTCCGCAGCGACGCCGAGATGGCGCTGTAGCCCGGTATTCGCCACCCGGCACGGCCCTTCGGAAGCGAGAAGCACGACCGGCGGCAGCCGGCGGCGGCTGGATCAGCAGTGGGCGGCGGGCTGGAGCATCCGACCATGGCGGATGAATGCCGGGGCCGGAACACGCCCGGCGCATGCCAGGGCGACATCGCTCTTGCTCTCCTGGATCCGGCGCAGCTTGGCCCGGACCCGCGAGACGCGGGACTTTACCGTCCCGGTCTCGACCTCGAGCAGGCCCGCGATGGTCTCGTAGGGCATCTCGTCGACGGTCGCCATGATCAGCAAGGAGCGCTCATCGGCCGTCAGCTTGTCGAAGGCGAGGGCGAATTCGCAGCTCTCGATCCGGGACATCTGTCCGCCGATGGCGGTGCGGTCACCGGGGGCGATGCTGGCAAGGCTCTCCACGGCATGTTGGCGTACGCGCCGTTGGCGGCGGCAGTTCGTGTAGAACCGGTTCCGCATGATCGTGAAGACCCAGGCCTTCAGGTTGGAGCCTTCCTCGAACTGGTGGGAGCGGCCGAGCGCCCGCTCCAGGGTGTCCTGAAGAAGGTCGGCGGAATCGGCGGCGTTGCGCGCCAGCGAATGCGCAAAACGCCGGAGCGTCGGGATCATATCCGTGAGCTCATTGGCCAGATTGCTTCGCATTGCGTTTTCTCTGAAGTAGTTTCTAAACTATTAATACCGTATATTTATGGAATTGCCTATTTATATTTGTATTTTCTAAACACTTCTCAAAAATATATGAAATAAAAATGCATATTTCGTCTTGACGCTTTACAATAGTTCGTGCGTTTACAACGAGGTTGCCGACGGAATATATGAAAATCCTTACTACCCCGAAGTGGTCGGCGGTGCGAAAGCCCGTCTCGGCCCCTTGCAGTCGGGCCCCGGGCATCAGTGTCGGCAGCGGGCGACGAGCGCACGGACCCTTGCGCGAATGGCCGCACCGACCGACCGGACCATGCCGGCGTCGGAAGAACCAAGAAGCCGGTCGGGCCGGCCCCGGTTCTCAGGGCTTCGCCAGTTGCACCGCCAGCGCCGCCTGCACTGCCGGCCGCTCCTGCATCATCGCGCGGTGGGCCGCGACCTTCGGGAATTGCGCCGGGTCGACCCCGTCGCCCTCCATCCACCGCGCCAGGGTGAACAGGTAGGGGTCGGCGATGGTGTAGGCCTCGCCCATGACGTAGGGGCCGGCGAAGGCGTGGCGCTCGACGTAGTCGAAGCCGGCCGCCACGGTCTCCGGCACCTTGCGCTTCATCGCCTCGATCGCCGCCGGGTCGTCGGCCCAGCGGTGGCCGCGCATGCGGTGGGCGTGCGAGACGTGCAGGGTCGAGCACAGGTAGCTGTTGAACGCCTGTACCCGGGCCAGCGCGAACGGGTCGTCGAGCGGCGCCAGCCGGGCGGCCGGGAACAGTTGCGCGATGTAGAGCAGCAGCGCCGGGGTCTCGGTCAGCACGCCGGACGGCGTCACCAGCGCCGGCACCCGGCCCTTCGGGTTGACCGCCAGGTAGGCCGGGGCCTTCTGCTCCTCCTTCGCGAAGTCGATGCGCTCGGCGCGGTACTCGGCGCCGGCCTCCTCGAGGCAGATATGGGAGGCGAGCGCGCAGGTCTGCGGAGTGTAGTACAGGGTCAGCACGGCACGGCCTCGCGGCAGGTGATGGCGGCGCGATCTTCGCGGCGAACCCGGCCGGCGTCCAGCGCGACAACCGCTCAGGCCGGGACCTGCCAGACCAGCGCGAAGCTGGCCGGGTGGTGGCGGTACCGGGCGTGCCATTTCGGCTTCACCGCCGCCCAGTCGTCGTCGACCAGGTTCTCCGCCATCTCCTGCAGCCGGAAGCCGGCGGCGTGGGCGGCCGCGACATGGTCGCTGGTCAGGTGGACATGGCTCTCGATCGCCACCGGCTCGCCCGGCGCCCGGTCGAAATGCGTGGCGATGCCCAGCATCAGGAAGTGCGGGTGGTAGCCGACCAGCACGAACCGACCGCCGGGCGCCAGCAGCCGGAACGCCTCGCGGTATAGCGGGCGCAGGTCGGCCAGGTGCTCGTCGACCAGGCAGGCGGTCGCCAGGTCGTAGGCGCCGGACTCGAAGCCGGTGGCGGCCAGGTCGCCCTGCGCCAGCCGATCATGCGCGCCCCGGGCCCGGGCCCTCTCCAGCATCGCCGGCGTCAGGTCGATGCCGTCGACCCGGGCGACCCCGGCGCGCTTCAGCCAGGCGCCGGTGCGGCCGGTGCCGCAGGCCAGGTCGGCGGCGCACCGGCAGGCCGCCCAGTCGACCGACTCCAGCCGCTCGAACAGCCGGATGTCCAGCAGGTCGAACACCGTGGTCTCGTAGCTGGCGGCCCACTCGTCGTAGCCCTCGGCGACCGGCAGGGTCGGGTAGTGGCGGGTGTCGAAGGGGCTGAAGTCCATGGTTCGCTCGTCCGGAGAGGGTCGGCACGGTTGATAGCGCGCCCTGTGGTCCGCCGCCGCGCATATCTTATGCGCCGTCGATCCGGCAACCGTGCCCCGCTATGATGCGCCATGATCGAGATCGATGGCATCTGCAGCATCCCGGACGAAGAAGTCGAGCTGACCTTCATCCGGGCCGGCGGCCCGGGTGGGCAGAACGTGAACAAGGTCTCGACGGCGGTCCAGCTGCGCTTCGACGTGCGCGGGTCGCCGTCGCTGCCCTCACACGTGAAGGCCCGGCTGGAGCGGATCGCCGGGTCGAAGCTGACCAAGGACGGGGAGATCGTGATCACCGCCAACCGGCACCGCACCCAGCTCGCCAACCGCGAGGACGCGGTGGAACGGCTCGCCGGGATGATCCGCGAGGCGGCGATCCGGCCGAAGTTCCGGGTGCCGACCCGCCCCAGCCGGGCCGAGAAGAAGCGCCGCCTTGAGGGCAAGACCCGCCGCGGCCAGATCAAGGGGTTGCGCAAGGGCGTCGCCGGGCCGGAAGGCTAGGCGGCGGCTGCGAGGGGGACTCGCGCGACCCCTGGCACGCTCCATCGGATGAATTTCCACAAGACGGGGGTCGGGGCACCGGTCAACAATGACCGCGACATGACCCCGCGATACGACATCGAGTTCATCGAGCCGGGCAAGTACACGCAGATCGCCCTCGTCGGGCGCGTGACCCAGGAGGCCGTCCTCACGGTCCTGAACCAGATCAGCGACGATGACCGGCATTCGGGGCGGGTAGGCATCCTCTGGGATTTTCGCGAAGCGAGCTTCGACGAGATGACCCTGTCCGCCATGCGGTCGATGTGGCAGCACCAGATTGATCATAGAATGAATACCAGCCGCCGGGTCGCCCTGGTGTACCGCGACGATGTCAACCGGACCATCCTGGCACTCTGGGTCGAGGTCGCCTCGTCCTCGACCGGCACCGAGAGACGCTGTTTCACCGATATCGGCGATGCCCGAAACTGGCTGACCGGCGTCGACGGGCCGCCGGCGGCCGGGTAGCCGGTGGCCGGGTAGCCGGTGGCCGGGTAGCAGGGCGCATCGGGGCCGGGGTTTCACTGGGAAGCCCGACGGAGCGGCGGTAGTGTCGCCGCGAACGCCGCCGCCGCAGTCGACATCGTCCCCCGGAGGACCGGATTGCCTGCTCCGCCCGAGATCTCGCCCTGCCAGTCCTGCGGCGCCTGCTGCGCCTATTCGCGCGACTGGCCGCGCTTCACCGTCGAGAGCGACGACGAGATCGCCGCGATCCCCCGCTACCTGCTGGACGGCGACGGCAGCGGCATGGGCTGGGTCCGCGGCCGCTGTGCCGCGCTCGACGGCGAGGTCGGGGTCGGGACCGCCTGCGGGATCTACGCGCACCGGCCGGCGGTGTGCCGGGCCTGCCAGCCGGGCGACGAGGAATGCCTGACGGCGCGCCGCCGCCACGGCCTGGGCCCGATCGCATGAGGCCGCCTGGCATCGACATCCGGCACGCGTCCGCCCAGACCCGACTCTCCGGCCGGCGCCGGAGGCCCGTGTGACGGCGACCGTCGTCATCGGCGACGGCAAGCTGACCGCCGCCGACATGGCCAGCATCGCCCGCAGCCGAGCGGAGGTCGCGCTGTCCGACGCCGCCCGCCGGCGCATCGCCGCCAGCCACGCCACCCTTCTGGCGCAGGCCGCGACCGGCGCGGCGATCTACGGCGTCACTACCGGGCTCGGCGCGGTCGCCGACACCGCGGTCGCGGCCGACGATGCCGACCGCCAGCGCCGGGTGATCCTGGGCCGCGCCGTCGGGGTCGGGCGAATCGCCGCCGACGACGAGGTGCGGGCGATGATGGCGGCACGGCTGGCCGGGTTCGCGGTCGGTCGGTCCGGGGTGTCGCCGGCCACCGCCGAGGCGCTGCTGGCCCTGCTCTGCCGCGGGGTCTACCCGGTGGTGCCGATGACCGGCTCGCTCGGCGAGGCCGACCTGGCGCCGCTCGCGCACCTGGCCTCGGTGCTGGCGGCGGCCGGCGAGGCCCGGGTCGGCGACGCGACCCTGCCGGGCGGCGAGGCGCTGGCCAGGGCCGGCATCGCGCCGCCGGTGCTGGCCGGCAAGGACGGGCTGGCACTGGTGTCGTCGAACGCGGTCTCGGCCGGGCTCGGGGCGCTCGCCGTCGTCGATGCGGTCGACGCGCTCGGCGGGCTGGTGGCGGCGGCGGCACTGTCCTTCGAGGGGTTCCGCGCCGGCGTGGCGCCGCTGCGGCCGGAAGCGGTTGCGCTGCGTCCGGCCCCGGGACAGGCGGCGGTGTCCAGCGCCATCCTCGCCCTGCTCGCCGGCGGCGACCTGGACCGGCCCGGCACCGCCCGCCGGCTGCAGGATCCCCTGAGCTTCCGCTGCGTCGGCCCGGTCTACGGCGCCGCAGCGGCGGCGCTGCAAACGGCGACCGCGGCGGTCGAGCTGGAGCTCAACACCGCCGACGACAACCCGGCGGTGGCCCCCGGCGACGGCCCCGACGGCGGCCCCGACGGCGGCATCCTGAAGACCGCCAACTTCGACGCCACCCACCTGGCGCTCGCCTTCGCCGGACTGAACCTGGCGCTTTCGCGCGCGGCGGCGACGGTCGGCATGCGGATCTGGAAGCTGATGTCCGAGCAGGACAGCGGCCTGCCACGTTTCCTGACCCCCCGCCCGGACGGCCGCAGCGGCTTCGCGCCGGTGCAGAAGACGGTGGCGGCCCTGACCGCCGAGATCCAGCACGCCGCCACCCCGATGCCGGCCTGGGTGCTGCCGGTCGCCGACGGGGTCGAGGACGTGGCGGCGCTGACCGTGCCGACCGTCGAGCAGACCCGTGGGATCGTCGCCCGGCTGCGGCTGCTGGCCGGCATCGAGTTGATGGTCGCCGCCCAGGCCTGCGACCTGCGGGGCAGCATCGCGCTGGCGCCCGGCACGGTCGGCATCCTGACCGCCGTGCGCGAGCGGGTCGCGCCGCTGGACGACGACCGGGCGACCGCATCCGACATCGCCGCCCTGGGCGCGCTGGTGGCCGAGAGTCGGTTCAGGGGGATGTCCCCCCGAATTTCAGTAGACCAAACTTGACCAACAAGGGCCGCAGGCGCATTCTCACCGAATGAAGACGGTCAATCTCTACGAGGCCAAGACGCATCTCTCGCAGCTCGTGGATCGTGCCGCCGCGGGGGAGGAAATCGTCATCGCGAAGGCCGGCCGGCCGCTGGCCAGGCTCGTGCCGATCTCGCGGCGAACCGAACGGCGCCCACTCGGCCTGCTACGGGGCCGTGTCCAAGTCTCAGAGGATTTCGACGCTCCGCTTCCGGACGACGTGGCCGATGCGTTCGGCACGCTGGCCGGATGAGGCTGTTGCTCGATACGCACATCCTGATCTGGGCGATGTCCACCCCCGACCGATTGAGCCCGGCCGTCCGCGAAGCGCTCACGGCACCGGGCAACGACGTGCTGGTCAGCGCAGCCAGCGCCTGGGAGCTCTCGATCAAGCATGCCCTGGGCCGGATCGTATTCCCGCTGGCGGAGCTTGCCGAACTACTCGACAGGATGGGACTGGAGGCCTTGCCCATCTCGGTCGCACATGCTGTCGCAGCGGGAGCCCTGCCCCGCCATCACAACGACCCGTTCGACCGCATGCTGGTCGCGCAAGCGCGGTTGAACGACCTGCTCCTGGTCACCGAAGACGCGATGATACGTCGGTACGACGCCCCGATCTTCGGGCAACCGGGTCCCTGACGCCGCCTTTCGTCGGAGGCCGGGACGCCGGACTGCCTGCCGAACCCTCAAACCGGCCCGGTGTACTCGCCGCGGGCCGGATAGTCCTTGGCGATCGCGAAGTCGAGGGCCTTGAGCAGCTCCGAAAAATGCGGACGCACGAACGGCATGGTCTGGACCGAGCCGTAGTAAAGGGAGCATTCCTGCGTCACCATGAACAAGCCGGGCTCGGAGAACAGCGCCGGCTCCTCGATGCCGATCGAGGTGGTGCCGCGCGAGGCCGAGATGTACAGCCCCCATTCCCTGGCCATGGCAAGCGGCAGGCCGTAGCCGATGCGCAGGGCCTTGGCCTCGATCTTCTCGGCCATCGCCTGGGCTCGGTCCTCGCCGTCGGTGCTGACGGCGATGGTGTCGACCCCGCGCGCGGCAAATTCCGGGGTGAGTTTCTCCAGTTCGGTCAGGTAGTTGGCACAGATCGGGCAGTGCAGCCCACGGTAGAAGCACACCACCGTGCCGCGTTCGGAGGTCTGGCCGGCGAGGTCGAAAATGCCCCTCGACAGGGTCTTGACGGTCAGGTCCGGGGTTCTCTGGCGGGGAATCAGCATCGGGTCATCCTTCCGGTGGCGAAAATCATCGTCCCTGTGGTAGCAGATGTTGTAGTCGGAAAGCTCCCGATTAACCGATCACAACCCCCGATGATCCGTTACGACCGCCTGTCCGCCCTGATCGCGCGCTTCGAGATGCGGGTGTCCGACGCCGAGCCGGGCACCGGCAACCTGCGCATCCTGGGCGATGCCGTGACCGGTGCGCCGACCCGCATCGCCCTTGGCCTGCGTGGCCCCGGGCCCGACGGGCGGCCGGGCGAAGCCGTGCTCGTCGAGGCGAGCGCGAGCTGGGGCGGCGACAGCAACCCGCTGGTCGCCGCGCTGCCGGCGTCGGTGAGCCTGCCGGTCGCCGCCGACGACACCGACGACGACACCGCCGCCCTGGTGCGTTTCCTGCTGGCCGAGGCGCGGGCGGCGCGCTGCGGCTCCGGCGTGGTGCTGAGCCGGCTGGCCGAGGTCCTGGTGGTCCGCCTGCTGCGCGCCGAGATCGAGCGCGGCGCCACCGCGCCGGGGCTGGTCGCCGGCCTCTCGGACCCGCGGCTCAGCCGGGCCATCGTCGCGCTCCACGAGGATCCCGGCCGGGCGTGGTCGAACGGCGACCTGGCCGTGGTCGCCGGCATGTCGCTCAGCCGGTTCGCCGACGCCTTCCGGGCCCGGGTCGGCGAGACCCCGATGGCGTATCTCAGGCGCTGGCGCATGACCCTGGCCCGCCAGGACCTGGACCGCGGTCACCGGGTGCAGGCGGTGGCGCGGCGCTACGGCTACGGCAGCTCCGAGGCCCTGGCCCGGGCGTTTCAGCGCCAGCACGGGGTCAATCCGCTGGCGGTGCGGCGGGGCGGCGGGGTGGCGGCAGCCTGAGCGGGCGCTCCTTCCGCATCTGCGAACGCCCCCTGGACCGGCGGGCGAAAACTCCTCTACGCTCCCCCCTCCACAACTCCTTAACAATGGAGGGGCTCATGACCTGGGGACGCTCGTTCGCACGCAGCCTGCTGGCGGCGGCGGCGGCGGTGCCGATGATCGCGGGACTGATGTCCGCGACGCCGGCAGCAGCCGAGACCACGCTGCGCGTGGTGATGCATTCGGACCTGAAGATCGTCGATCCGATCTGGACGACGGCCTACATCACCCGCAACCACGGCTACATGATCTACGACACGCTTTTCGCGATGGACGAGAAGCTGAACGTGACGCCGCAGATGGTCGACAGCTGGAAGGTCAGCGACGACAAGCTGACCTACACCTTCACCCTGCGCGACGGCCTGAAATGGCATGACGGCGCGCCGGTGACGGCCGAGGACTGCATCGCCTCGATCAAGCGCTGGGGTTCCAAGGACTCCATGGGCCAGAAGCTGATGTCCTTCGTCGCCGAGATGAAGGCGGTCGACGCCAAGACCTTCACCATGCAGCTCAAGGAGCCCTACGGCCTGGTGCTGCTGTCACTGGCCAAGCCGAGCTCCAACGTGCCGTTCATGATGCCGAAGCGGGTCGCCGAGACCCCGGGCACCGAGCAGATCTCCGAATACATCGGCTCCGGCCCGTTCGTGTTCTCGAAGGACGAGTGGAAGCCGGGCGACAAGACCGTCTACACCAAGTTCGCCGACTACAAGCCGCGCAGCGAGCCGGGCAGTTGGGCCGCCGGCGGCAAGGTCGCCAAGGTCGACCGGGTCGAGTGGATCTCGATGCCGGACCACCAGACCGCGGTCAACGCGCTGGTCGCCGGCGAGATCGATGTCCTCGAGGCACCGCCGCACGACCTGCTGCCGATCCTGCAGGGCTCGGACGACGTCGCCCTGCTGAACACCAACCCGCTCGGCAACCAGTACATGTTCCGCATGAACTGGCTGCACCCGCCGTTCGACAACCAGAAGGTCCGCCAGGCCGCCCTCGCGGCTCTGAGCCAGGAGCCGTTCCTGCAGGCGGTCATCGGCAACCCCGAGTACTACAAGGTCTGCCCGGCGATGTTCGTCTGCGACACGCCGTTCGCCTTCACCGAGGGCGGCGACAAGCTGCTGAAGTCGGACTTCGAGAAGTCGAAGGCGCTGCTGAAGGAGGCCGGCTATGACGGCACCCCGGTGGTCCTGATGCACTCGACCGACCTGGCGGTGCTGACCAACCTGGCGCCGGTGGCGGCCGACCTGCTGAAGAAGGGCGGCTTCACCGTCGACATGCAGTCGATGGACTGGCAGACCCTGGTGTCGCGCCGGGCCAAGAAGGAGAAGCCGTCGGAAGGCGGCTGGAACGCCTTCCTGACCTCCTGGGTGGCGGCCGACATCCTGAACCCGATCTCGGCGGCCGGCTACAACACCGGCTGCGACAAGGCCTGGTTCGGCTGGCCCTGCGACGCGGAGATGGAGAAGCTGCGCAACGCCTTCGCCACCGAGACCGACGAGGCGAAGCAGAAGGACCTGGCCAAGCAGATCCAGGTCCGCGCCATGGAGATCGGCACCCACGCCCATGTCGGGCAGTGGTACCAGCCGACCGCCATCCGCAAGGACAAGGTCGAGGGCATGCTGAACGGCCCCGCCCCGTTCTTCTGGAACATCTCCAGGAAGGACGGCTGATCGATCGCCGCATCGGGACACGTAGAGCAACAACGGACATCCGAGGGGAAGACCGCGCATGATCGCCTTCGTCGCGCGACGTCTGTTGGCCACCATCCCCGTCCTGGTGATGGTGGCGCTCTTCGTGTTCCTGATGCTGCGGCTCACACCCGGCGACCCGGCGGCGATCATCGCCGGCGACAATGCCACGCCGATCCAGATCGAGGAGATCCGCGAGCGCCTCGGCCTGAACGACCCGCTGCCGACCCAGCTCGCGATCTGGGCCGGCAAGCTGCTGCAGGGCGACCTCGGGGAATCGTTCTTCTTCAAGAAGAAGGTGACGGAGCTGATCCTGCAGCGCGTCGAGCCGACCCTGGCGCTCGCCGCCTCCACCATGATCGTCACCCTGCTGGTGGCGGTCCCGCTCGGGGTGATCGCGGCCTACCGCCAGGGCGGCTGGATCGACCGGGCGGTGATGGGCTTCTCGGTCGCCGGCTTCTCGATCCCGGTCTTCGTGCTCGGCTACCTGCTGATCTACGTGTTCGCGGTCGAGCTGAAATGGTTCCCGGTGCAGGGCTACAAGTCGATCTCGGCCGGGCTGTGGCCGTTCCTGCACCGCCTGATCCTGCCCAGCCTGACGCTCAGCGTGATCTACATCGCGCTGATCGCCCGCATCACCAGGGCCAGCGTGATCGACGTGCTGGGCGAGGACTACATCCGCACCGCCCGGGCCAAGGGCCTGACCAACCGCGCGGTGCTGGTCAAGCACGCGCTGCGCAACGCCGCGGTCCCGATCGTCACCATCATCGGCATCGGCATCGCCCTGCTGATCGGCGGCGTGGTGGTGACCGAGAGCGTGTACAACATTCCCGGCCTCGGCCGCCTGACGGTCGACGCGGTGCTCGGCCGCGACTACCCGACCATCCAGGCGGTGATCCTGGTGTTCTCCTTCGTCTACGTGCTGATCAACCTGTTGATCGACCTGTCCTACACCCTGCTCGACCCGCGCATCCGGTATTGAGAGCCTGAGCGATGGCCACGCCCGACCTCGTCGATTCCGCCGCCCAGGCCGCCGCCGCCGCCGAGCGCCCGGGCATGGTCCGGCAGCTCGCCGGCAACCCCAGCGTGGTGTTCGGCACGGTGGTGCTGCTGTTCATGGTGGTGCTGGGCCTCCTGGCCCCCACTCTCGGCACCATCGACCCGGCTTCGATCGACCCGGTCTGGCGCAACAAGCTGCCGGGCACCGAGCGCACGCTGACCCTGCCGTCCGGCCAGGACGTCGCGTTCGTGCACCGCATGGGCACCGACTCGCTCGGCCGCGACCTGTACAGCCGGGTGATCTACGGCGCCCGCATCTCGCTGATCGTCGGCATCGTCGTCGCGGCGATCTCGATCGCCGTCGGACTGGTCATCGGGCTGCTGTCCGGCTATGTCCGCTGGCTCGACGGCATCGTCATGCGGGTGATGGACGGGCTGATGTCGATCCCGGGCATCCTGCTGGCCATTGGCCTCGTCTCGCTGTGGGGCGCCGGGCTGGCGACGGTCATCATCGCCATCACGGTGCCGGAGATCCCGCGCGTGGTCCGGCTGGTCCGCTCGATCGTGCTGTCGATCCGCGAGGAGCCCTATGTCGAGGCGGCGATCTCGGTCGGCACCCCGCTGGTGCCGATCCTGTACCGCCACGTGCTGCCGAACACCATCGCGCCGCTGCTGGTCCAGGGCACCTATGTGTGCGCCTCGGCGATCCTGCTGGAGGCGCTGCTGAGCTTCCTCGGCATCGTCATCCCGCCGGAGACCCCGACCTGGGGTAACATCATGGCCGAGGGCCGGGTGCTGTTTCAGGTGTTCCCGCACAACATCCTGTTCCCGGGGGTGTTCCTGGCGCTGACCATCCTGGCGGTGAACCTGCTCGGCGACGGATTGCGCGACACGCTCGATCCGCGCATGGCGAAGCGTTTCTGAGAGGGGCCGGGTGGGAGTGATTGGGGTGGCGGATACCGCGTCGGACCGGCCGGTCCTGGAAATCGACGACCTGACCATCAGGCTGCCGAAGGGCGCCGACCGGGCGCATGCGATCGAGAACGTCTCGATCAAGGTGCACCGCCGCGAGATCGTCTGCCTGGTCGGCGAGTCCGGCTCCGGCAAGTCGGTCAGCGCGTTCTCGGTGATGGGCCTGCTGCCGAGCCGCGACATGGGGCCGGCCGGCGGCGCCATCCGGCTCGAGGGCGAGGACCTGCTGCAGGTCGACGAGGCACGGATGCGCGAGCTGCGCGGCGCCCGGATGTCGATGATCTTCCAGGAGCCGATGACCGCGCTGAACCCGACCATGACCTGCGGCGCCCAGATCGAGGAGGTGCTGACCACCCATACCGACCACGGGCCGGAGGAGCGCCAGCGCCGGATCCTGGCGATCCTGGAGCAGGTCCACCTGCCCGACCCGCCGCGCATGGCCGCCTCCTATCCGCACCAGCTGTCGGGCGGCCAGCGCCAGCGCATCATGATCGCCATGGCCCTGGTGCTGGAGCCGGTGCTGCTGATCGCCGACGAGCCGACGACCGCCCTGGACGTCACCACCCAGGCGCAGATCCTCAAGCTCATCAAGGAGATCCAGCAGACCCACGACACCGCGGTGCTGTTCATCACCCACGACTTCGGGGTGGTCGCCGACATCGCCGACCGGGTCGCGGTGATGCAGTGGGGCAAGGTGGTCGAGGAAGGCACCGCCGACGAGGTGCTGCGCCGGCCGAGCCACCCCTACACCAAGATGCTGATCGGGGCGGTGCCCAGCTTCACGCCGCGCCAGCGGCCGCGCGATCCGGCCGCCGTGGTGGTGCTGGCCACCGACGGGCTGTCGAAGACCTATGCCGGCGGCGGCTTCTTCCAGAAGGCCCGCGCCGTGCATGCCGCCGACAGCGTCTCTATCGAGATCCGCCGGGGCGAGACCCTGGGCATCGTCGGCGAGTCCGGCTCCGGCAAGTCGACGGTGGCGCGCTGCATCGCCCGGCTGATCGACCCGACCGACGGCCATGTCTATCTCGACGGCGACGACATCGCCCGGGCGTCGCCGGGACGCCTGCGCCAGCTGCGCCGGCGGGTGCAGATCGTGTTCCAGGATCCCTACCGGTCGCTGAACCCGCGGCGGACGGTCGGCGCCTCGATCGTCGAGGGGCCGATGAACTACGGCACCTCGCAGGCCGAGGCCCTGGCCCGGGCGCAGGAACTCATGACCCTGGTGCGCCTCGATCCCAGCGCCCTCGACCGCTACCCGCACCAGTTCTCCGGCGGCCAGCGCCAGCGCATCTGCATCGCCCGGGCGCTGGCGATGGGACCGGACCTGCTGATCGCCGACGAGGCGGTCTCCGCCCTCGACGTATCGGTCCAGGCCCAGGTGCTCGACCTGCTGGACGACATCCGACAGCGCCTCGACCTCGCCATGCTGTTCATCACCCACGACCTGCGGGTGGCGGCGCAGGTCTGCGACACCGTCGCCGTCATGCACCGCGGCAAGGTCGTGGAGTACGGCATCGCGAGCGAGGTCTTCGGGTCGCCGCGGCACGAATACACCCAGTCCCTGTTCGCCGCCGCCCCCGGCCGCGGCTTCGCGTTCGGAGGCGCGGCAGCGTAGGCCGTGCCGGAGGGGCCCCCGGGCGTGACAATCCCCAGCGCGGGTGGAAAGATCGCGCCATGAACGACCGTGCCGCCGATCCGTCCAGCGTGATGTTCATGTCGGTCGACATGGTGCGCTCCAAGCAGCTGAAGACCGCCTACATGCGGCGGCATGAGTCCTGGCTGCCGCTGTTCCGCGAGCTGTTCGAGGCCTTCCCGCTGATCTTCGTCGGGCGGATCGCGCTACGCTTCGACGACGAGGCCGGAGTACCCGTCTACCGGGTCTGGAAGACCCTCGGCGACGAGATCGTGTTCTCGACGCCGGAGCCGGACGGCCGGGCCCGGACCCTGCTGCTGGCGGCCTTCCACGATGCCATCGTGCAGTTCGACCGGCGCAACAAGGCCCAGGGCGGCTACGGCGTGAAGGGTTGCGCCTGGAACGTGGTGCTGGACGGCGTCAACGAGACCATCGAGATTCCGGAGATGGCCTCCTCCGGCGGCGACGCCTACGAGGACGTGATCGGGCCCGACGTCGACTTCGGCTTCGTGCTGTCCAAGCACGGCCGCGACGGGCAGACGGTGGTCGACGCCGGCCTGGCGGGCATGGTCGGGACCTTCGGCGCGGACGCCGGCCTGCGCACCGTCGAGCACGACCTGGTCGACACGCCGTTCCGGCTGGAGAGCACCGCGAACACCTTCCTGCTGGCAGCCCTGGACTAGTCCTTAGGTTGAAGCAAGCAAGCGTGAGTTGGCCGCGCGTTGCTCTTGTGACATTGTATACATCGGGTGACGTGCATACTTCGCGGCGGATCTTTCTGCGATCCGGCGAAATGTCCGCCCCGCGTCACCCCTGTAGGTTGCCCGGAGAGGCCGCCGGGTCGCGCCGCCATGCGGCTGCGCAGTGCCTCTCCTCGACAACAAGCCTGTGAAAGGCGGGCCCGGATCGGGCCGACAACGCAAGGGGAGGAGTGCCGTGAACATGATCACCGAGAACCATTCCCTGTCGCGCCGCAAGCTGCTGAAGGGCAGCGCCCTGGTGGCCGGGGCTTCGGCCGCGGGGGCGCTCGCCGCCCCGGCGATCGCGCAGAGCCCGGTCGTGGTGAAGATGCAGACGTCCTGGCCGGCGTCCGACATCTGGATGGATTTCGCCCGGCAGTATGTCGAGCGGGTCGAAGCCATGTCCGGCGGGCGCCTCAAGGTCGACCTACTGCCGTCGGGCGCCGTCGTCGGGGCCTTCCAGGTGCTGGATGCGGTCAACGACGGCGTGCTCGACGCCGCCCACACCGTGCCGGTGTACTGGTACGGCAAGCACAAGGCGGCCTCGCTGTTCGGCACCGGGCCGGTGTTCGGCGGCAGCGCCAACACCATGCTGGCGTGGTTCTACGCCGGCGGCGGCGAGGAGCTGTACCGCGAGCTGACCCAGGACATCCTCGGCCTCAAGGTCTACGGCTTCTACGGCTTCCCGATGCCGGCCCAGCCGTTCGGCTGGTTCAAGCAGCCGGTCACCAAGGTGTCCGACCTGGAGGGCTTCAAGTACCGCACCGTCGGCCTCGCCGCCGACCTGATGCAGCGCCTCGGGATGAGCGTGGCGCAGTTGCCGGGCGGCGAGATCGTGCCGGCGATGGAACGCGGGGTGATCGACGCCTTCGAGTTCAACAACCCGTCCTCGGACATGCGGTTCGGGGCCCAGGACGTCGCCAAGAACTACATGCTGTCGTCCTACCACCAGGCCAGCGAGTCGTTCGAGTTCCTGTTCAACAAGGACTTCTACGACGACCTGCCGAAGGACCTGCAGGCGATCCTGCGATACGGCGTCGAGGCGGTCAGCACCTCCAACACGGCGCTGGCGCTCGACCAGTACTCGTCCGACCTGGTCAAGCTGCAGACCCAGCACGGGGTCAAGGTCCACCGCACCTCGAAGGCGATCCTCGACGCCGAGCTGAAGGCCTGGGACGAGCTGATCCCGGAGCTCGAGAAGGACGCCTACATGAAGAAGGTGCTCGACAGCCAGCGCGCCTGGGTCGAGCGGGTGGTGTTCTACGAGCTCATGAACGCGCCCGACTACGCGCTGGCCTACGAGCACTACTTCCCGGGCAAGCTGAAGCTGTAGGGCACGGCGCAAGCGACGAGCCGCCCCGGCGTCCGGTTCGACGCCGGGGCGGTCGCCCGCCGGCCCCACAGTCGTGAGAGCGCGATGATCCGCTGCATAATGTTCGCCGACCGGCTGTCCGCCTGGTTCGGCAAGGCATTCGCCTGGACGATCCTGGTGATGACCTTCGGCGTGGCCTACGAGGTGTTCGTGCGCTACGTGCTGAACGCCCCGACCTCCTGGTCGCTCGACGTCTCGTTCATCATGTACGGCACCCTGTTCATGATGGGCGGGGCCTACACCCTGTCGCGCGGCGGCCATGTCCGCGGCGACTTCATCTACCGGCTGTGGTCGCCCCGCACCCAGGCCCGGGTCGAGCTGATCCTGTACTTCCTGTTCTTCTTCCCCGGGGTGCTGGCACTGGTCCTGGCCGGCTGGAAATATGCCGCCCGCTCGTGGCGCTACCTGGAGGTCAGCGTCAACAGCCCGGCCGGGATCCCGGTGTTCCAGCTGAAGTCGGTGATCGTGGTCGCCGGGCTGCTGCTGCTGATCCAGGGCATCGCCCAGGTCATGCGCTGCCTGCTGTGCATCCGGACCGGCGAATGGCTGCACGCCACCGACGACGTCGAGGAGACCGAGGTTCTGCTGACCCAGCGGTCGGTCCGCGACGTGCTGGAGCACGGCTCCGAGACGATCGACATCGTCCGACCCTCCGACACCGGCGGCGGCCGGGACGGCAGGCGGCCATGACCGATCCGCAAGTCGCCCTGTTCATGCTGGGCATCTTCATCCTGGTGATCTTCCTGGGCTTCCCGATCGCCTTCACCCTGATGGCGATGGGCATCAGCTTCGGCTACTTCGCCTATTTCGACGCCCCGCGGATGTGGCGCGCCTACAACCGGGCGGTCGAGGGCGGCGCCGACGGCTGGACCCAGTTCGAGACCTGGATCGACGGCTTCTTCAACAACCGGATCTTCGACCTGTTCATCAACCAGACCTATTCGGTGATGACCAACGAGGTCCTGACGGCGGTGCCGCTGTTCCTGTTCATGGGCTATGTGGTCGAGCGCGCCAACATCGTCTCGCGGCTGTTCACCACCCTGAACATCGCGGCGCGGCGGATCCCCGGCTCGATGGCGGTGGCGGCCCTGATCACCTGCACGCTGTTCGCCACCGCCACCGGCATCGTCGGGGCGGTGGTCACGCTGATGGGGCTGCTGGCCCTGCCGGCCATGCTGAAGGCCCGCTACGACAACAGCTTCGCGTCCGGCATCATCTGCGCCGGCGGGACCCTCGGGATCCTGATCCCACCGTCGATCATGCTGATCGTCTACGCCGCCTCGTCCGGCGTCTCGATCGTCCAGCTCTACGCCGGTGCCCTGTTCCCGGGCCTGCTGCTGTCCGGCCTCTACCTGGTCTACGTCGTCGGGCGCGCCATGGTGCAGCCCTCAGTCGCGCCGAAGCCGACCCGCGAAGAGGTGCCCGACCTGCCGGTCGGCCAGCTGACGGTCATGCTGCTGACCTCGTTCTTCCCGCTGGCGGTGCTGATCCTGGCGGTGCTCGGCGCCATCCTGTTCGGGCTGGCCACCCCGACCGAGGCGGCCTCGATCGGCGCGCTCGGCGGGCTGGTGCTGGCGGTGTCGTACCGGGCGCTGACCTGGGGCCGGCTGCGCGAGTCGGTCTATCTCACGGTGCGCACCACCGCCATGGTCTGCTGGCTGTTCGTCGGGTCCTGGACCTTCTCCTCGGTGTTCTCCTATCTGGGCGGCGAGCAGGTCATCAACACCTTCGTGACCGGCCTCGACCTCACGCCGCTGCAGTTCCTGATCATGGCCCAGCTGATCATCTTCCTGCTCGGCTGGCCGCTGGAATGGTCGGAGATCATCATCATCTTCGTGCCGATCTTCCTGCCGCTGCTGCCGCATTTCGGGATCGACCCGCTGTTCTTCGGGATCCTGGTCGCGCTCAACCTGCAGACCTCGTTCCTGACCCCGCCGATGGCGATGTCGGCCTACTACCTCAAGGGCATCGCCCCGCCGCACGTGCAGCTGATCCAGATCTTCAAGGGCTGCATGCCGTTCCTGGCCATGGTGTTCGTCGCCATGGCGGTGCTGTACCTCCAGCCGCAGATCGCCCTGTGGCTGCCGGGCATGATCTATGGCCGCTGACCCGCCGGCCGACCCGATCCTCGGGCTCGAGACGGTCGCGCTGCGCGACCGACTGGCCGGCGGTGCCCTGCGCGCCGCCGAGCTGGTCGACGCCTGCCTGGACCGGATCGCCCGGCGCGATACCGAGGTCGGCGCGTGGGCCCGGCTCGACGCCGACTATGCGCGGCGCCAGGCCCGGGCGCTCGACGACCACCGCGCCCGGGGACGCCCCGTCGGTCCGCTGCACGGCCTGCCGGTCGGGCTCAAGGACATCATCGACACCGCCGGCATGGCGACCGAGAACGGCACCGTCGTCGACGCCGGCCGAGTGCCCGACGCCGACGCCTTCGTGGTGCGCCGGCTCCGGCAGGCCGGCGCGATCGTCCTCGGCAAGACCGTCACCACCGAGCTGGCGTTCCGCCATCCCGGCGCCACCCGCAACCCGCACGACCCGTCGCGAACGCCCGGCGGATCGTCGTCCGGATCGGCCGCCGCCGTGGCCGACCGGCAGGTCCCGCTGGCGATCGGCACCCAGACCGTCGGCTCGGTGATCCGGCCGGCCTCGTACTGCGGCGTCGTCGGCTTCAAGCCCAGCTTCGGGGCGATCCCGCGGTCGGGGATCTTGGCCCAGGCGCCGACGCTCGACACCGTGGGCGTGTTCGCCGGCGACCTCGCGGGTGCCGCGCTGCTGGCCGACTGCCTGTTCGGGCACGACGCCGCCGACCCGGCCACCCGGCTGGCGCCGGCCCCCGGCCTGGTGCCCTGCGCCGGCGCCGTACCGCCGGTCCGCCCGACCCTCGCCTTCGTCCGTCAGCCGGCCTGGGACACCGCCGACGACGTCACCCGCGACGGTTTCGCCGAGCTGCGCGACGCGCTCGGCGAGGCCTGCGACGAGGTCGATCTGTCGGCGCCGTTCGCCGAGGCCGGCCGGCTGTGCGAACTGGTCCAGCTGGCCGAGATGGCGAAGTCGTATCATCGCTACGACCGGCACGCGCGGGACCGGCTGAGCCCGGCCCTATGCGACGCGATCGACGAAGGTCGCCGGATCCTGGCGCATGACTATCTCGCCGCGCGCGACTGGCCGGGCGTGCTCAATGCCGGGCTGGAGGCGGTGTTCGGCCGCTACGACGCGATCGTCACCCCGGCCGCCCCGGGACCGGCGCCGGCCGGCCTGGAGTCGACGGGCAACCCGGCCTTCAACGGCCTGTGGACATTCTGCGGCCTGCCGGCCGTCGCCGTGCCGCTGCTGCAGTCGGAAGACGGCCTGCCGATCGGCGTGCAACTGGTCGGCCGCCACGGTGACGACGGCCGGCTGCTGCGAACCGCGGCCTGGCTGACGGGATTTCTGTCCGCCCCGGCGTGACCGGGGAACGCGGGAGAGCAAGGGAGGCAACATGCTCGACAGGACCATCGGCCTCAGCGCCCTGGCACTGCTGATCGGCTTCATGGCGATCCTGATCGGCTTCGTGCCGCACCCCGACCTGATCGCCGTGATCGTCGTGGTGGTCCTGATGGCCGGCTACGACTTCTACCGGTCGCTGTTCGCCGGCCGGGACGGTCGGCGCTAGGCAAACAGGAACCAGCCCGACTGCAGGTCGCTGGCGGTGACCCCGTTCAGCGTGAGCGTATTGCCGCCCCCAAGGGCGATCTCGACGTTGCCGCCGGCGTCGGTCGTTGCCGCCGCCTGCAGTTCGGCGAAGGTGTCGATCGACGTGCCGTTGGCGTTGGCCGTGATCTGCACCCGGTCGCCGGACGCGCCGTCGAAGTCGGCCACCACGTCGACCCCGTTGCTTTTCTCCATGACGATCAGGTCGGCGCCGTCGCCGCCGGATATCGTGTCGTTGCCCAGGTTGCCGTACAGCGTGTCGTTGCCGAGGCCGCCGATCAGCAGGTCGTTGTCCTGGCCGCCGAACAGCGCGTCGTTGCCCTGGCCGCCGAACAGGGTGTCGGCGGCGAGGTTCCCGTACAGGAAGTCGTCGGCGAGGTTGCCGTACAGCAGGTCCGAGTCCTGGCCGCCATACACCGTGTCGGCATCCTGGCCGCCATACAGGGTGTCGTCCTGCTGGTTGCCGTACAGCAGGTCGTCCTGCTGGTTGCCGTAGACCACGTCGGCCTCGGTGCCGCCCCACAGCGAGTCGGCACCGGTGCCGCCGAGCACGGTGTCGGTGCCGCCGTCGCCGAACAGGCTGTCGTTGCCGCCGCCCGAACCGATGGTGTCGGCGCCGTCGCCGCCGTACAGGGTGTCGTTGCCCTCGCCCAGCGAGATGAACTGCGCGTTGTCGTCGCCGGTCGCGTAGTTGTCGCCCGACCCGCCGGTCACCGTGGCGTTGCCGATGATCGAGGCGAACTCGATGTTGTCGAGCTGCAGGGTCTTGCCGCTGATCGACCGCATGTCGATCACGAAGGCCTCCGACTGGCTGCCCCCGGTGGTGCCGATGATCACGATCGGGTCGTCGGTGGTGATCCCGGAGGTTTGGGTCGGGATGATCGTGCGGACATCCAGCGTGGAGGTCGTCGCCAGGTTGTTCAGGAAGGTCTGGGCGTTGCCGACGAGGCCGGGCTCACCGGTCGAGCCGCGGGTCTGGATCGCGGTGATCAGGGTATCGATCGCGCTCTGGCCGGACTGGGCGGTGGCCGGCCCCTCGGAGCTGATGCTGACCGCCGGCGGCAGGGACGCCGTGACGATGTTGCCGTTGTTGCCGGTGTTCTCGACGATCGCCGCACTGCCCGGCGTGGTGCCGTTGTTGGTGATCGTGCGGGCGCCGCCGGTGGTGTTGGTGTTCGAGGTGTCGTTGACGACCAGGGTGCCGCCACCACCGCCACCGCTGTCTCCGCCACCGCTGCTGGGCGGCGCCACCAGCGTGATGGTGGTATTGCCGCCGGAGAGGGCCGCGCTGAAGGTCCCGCTGGCGGAGGTGATCCCGGTCAGCGTGGTCGCGACAGCGCCGCTGATGTCGATCGATGCGCTGGCCGCCGTACCGTTCAGGTTGGTCAGGTCGGCCCCGACGACCACGATGGAGTCGCCGACCGCGAAGTCGGAGATCGTGTCGCCGTTGAAGTCCGACGCGGAGCCGCTGAAGGTGTCGCTGCCGGCGCCGCCCGCCAGGGTGTCGAGCCCGGATCCGCCCGACACCACGTCGGCGCCGGCCCCGCCGGACACCACGTCGTCGCCGTTGCCGCCGATCACCGTATCGGCATCGGCGCCGCCGTCGATGGTGTCGGCGCCGGCGCTGCCGGTGACCGCCTGGCTGCCGGCCGAGCCGGTGATCGCGAAGTGGTCCTGGCCGCTGTCGCCGGCGGTCAGGGTCTTCCCGGCCGCCTGGGCCGCCGTCATGGTGATGGTCTGGGCGCCGGCGTCGGCCGCGGTGGCGATGGTTTCGATGGCGCCGACACTGCCGCCGGCAATCGATCCCGTCGTGGTGAGCGTCACCGTCTCGGTGCCGGCCGCGGTGGTGGTGCCGGTGAACCCGTTCAGCTGCGCCGCCGTCATGGTGACCGAGGCGCCGCTCTCCAGCGTCAGGTTCTCGAAGTTGCTGACCGTGGCACCGGCGATGTTGTCGCCGGTGTCCAGCACCAGGGTGTCCGACCCGCCGGTGCCGCCGTTCAGGGTGCCGGTCAGGGTGTCGATCGACGACGAGGACTGCACCGTCTGGTCGGCGCCGTCGCTGCCGGTAACGTTCTGGCCGGCCGCCCCGAGCGTGAAGGTGTAGGCGCCGTTCAGATTGTAGGTCTCGATGTCGGCGTCGCCGGTGACGTTGCCGTCGCCGTTCAGCGTGGTCAGCGTGATGACCTCGGTGCCGGTGTTGCCGTTGATCGTCGTGAAGCCGTCGTGCTGGCTCTCCGACATCGTCGCGGTCGCGTTCGACGCCAGGGTCAGGGTCTCGAAGTTGCTGAACGCGAACCCGGCCGTCGTCAGGTCGCTGCCGTCGGCCAGGATGATGGTGTCGGTACCGGCGCCGCCGTTCGCCACCGAGGTGCCGGTGATGTGGGCGGAACTGGCAACGGTCAGCGTGTCGTCGGTCGCCCCGAAGGTGGACGCCGGCGTCAGGTTGGTGCCGTTGGTGGTGTTGAACCCGGCGGCGTTGGTGGTCGCCGAGACGCTGGCGCTGCCCAGGGTGATCAGGGTGTTGGCACCGGAATCGGCGACCGAGGCGATGTTCAGCGTGCTGCTGAGGTTGCTGACGGTGCCGATCGTCACTTCCGGCGACGCGAAGGTCGTCGCGTTGGTGTCGATCTCCAGGTTGGTGCCGTTGAACCGGACATTCGCGGTGCTGAGCCCGGTCACGCCGGTCAGCAGGATGGTCTCGCCCACCGCCAGGTCGGCGATGGTGTCGCCGTTCAGGTCGCTGACGCTGCCGGTGAACTGGTCGGTATCGGCTCCGCCTACGAGACTGTCCACCCCGGCGCCGCCGGCGATGGTATCGGCACCCGCGCCGCCGCTCAGCGTGTCGGCACCGGCGCTGCCGGTGATCGCCTGGGCGCCGGCCGAGCCGGTCACCACGAAGTGGTCGGAGCCGGCGTCGCCGGCGGTCAGGGTCTTGCCCGCCGCCTGGGCGGCGGTCAGCGTGATCGTCTGCGCCGAGGCGTCGGCCGCGGTGGCGATGGTCTCGATGGCGGCGAGGCTGGCGGCCGAGACGTCGCCGGTGCTGGTCAGGGTGACGGTCTCGGTGCCGGCGGCCGTCACCGTGCCGGTGAAGCCGGCGAGCTGGGCCGCCGTCATGGTGAACGAGCCGCCGGTCGCCAGGGTCAGGTTCTCGATGCCGCTGACGGTGGCGCCGGAGATGTTGGCGGTGTTGCCGATCGACAGGGTGTCGTTGACCGTGCCCTCGCCGGTCAGCGTGCCGGTCAGGGTCAGCGCGCCGGTATCGAAGGTCACCGCGTCGGTCGCCGAAGTCGCGCTGGCGCTGTGGCCGGCGTTGGTGATGGTGATCGTGCGCGCGTTGGTGCTGTCGTCGCCGACGATGTAGCTCTCGAGGTTCGCGACCGTCGAGAAGTTGCCGTCGCCCGACAGGGTCACGGTCTCGGTGCCGGCGGCCGTGATCGTCCCGGTGAAGCCCGCCAGCTGCGTCAAGGTCATGGTGACCGACGCATTGCCGGCCAGGGTCAGGTTCTCGACCCCCGAGATGGTGGCACCGGCGATGTTCGACCCGGTGGTCATCTGGATCGTGTCGGTGCCGGTCCCGCCCGACAGCGTGCCGGTGTAGGTCAGGCCCTGGAAGGTGATGGTGTCGTTGCCGGTCGAGCCGGTGATGTTCTGCGCGCCCCCGACCACGGTGCAGGCGTTGGCCACCCCGAGGACGTAGTTCTCGATCGCCGAGGCGGTCTGGAAACCGTTGGTGGCGGCGGAGAGCGTGATCGTCTCGGTGCCGGCCCCGGTAATGGAGGAGAACGCGTCGTGCTGCGCCTCCGTCATCGTCACCGACGCGCCGCTGGCCAGCGACAGGGTCTCGAAGCTGCTGATCGTGGCGCCGGCGATGTTGGCGCCGTCGCCGACCGACAGAATGTCGGTGCCGGTGCCGCCGCTCAGGGTCCCGGTCGGCGACAGCGTGCCGACGTTGATGGTGTCGTTGCCGGTCGACCCGGTGACGCTTTGGCCGGCCGCGCCCAGGGTGAAGCTGTTGGCCGTCGAGAGCTGGTAGATCTCGATGTCGGCGTCGCCGGTCAGCCCGTCGGTGGTCGACGAGATGACGATCTTGTTGGTGCCGGTGCCGCTGATGGTCGTGAACGCGTCGTGCTGCGCCTCGGTCATCGTCACCGTGGCGCCGCTGACGACGTCGACCGTGCCGATGGCGGCGATGGTGCCGCCGGCGATGTTGGCATTGTTGGCCAGCGACAGGGTGTCGCCGGTCGTGGCCTCGCCGGTCAGCGTGCCGGTGTAGGTGACGTTCTGGCTGACGCTGAAGGTGACCGCGTCGGAGGTCGAGGTCGCGCTGACGCCGTTCGTGGCGTTGGCGACCGTGACGGTCCGCGCATTGGTGCTGTCGTCGCCGACCGAGAAGGTCTCGACATTGGCCAGCGTCGTGAAGGCGCCGTCGCCGGTGACGTTGATGGTCTCGGTGCCGGCCGCCGTGATGGTGTTCCCGACGAACTGCGACACCTGGCCGGCGGTCATCGTCACCGAGGCGCCGCTCGTCAGTGTCAGGTTCTCGAAATTCGAGACCGTGGCGCCTGCGATGCTGCTGCCGGCGCCCATCTGCAGGGTGTCGGTGTCGCCGTTGCCGTTCAGGGTGCCGGTGGCCGTGAAGGTGCCGACGTTCACCGTGTCGGCGCCGCTGCTGCCGGTCAGGTTCTGGGCCGCCGCGCCCAAGGTGAAGCTGATGCCGCCGGTGCCGAGCACATAGGTCTCGACCGCCGAGTTGCCGGTGGTCGTCGTGTCGCCGCCGGTCGCCGAGAAGGTGATCTGCTCGGTGCCGGCCGCCGTCACCGTGCCGGTGAACGCGTCGTGCTGCGCCACCGTCATGGTGACCGACGCGCCGCTCTCCAGCGTCAGGTTCTCGAAGTTGCTGACCGTGGCGCCGGCGATGTTGTCGCCGGTGTCCAGCACCAGGGTGTCGGATCCGCCGGCGCCGCCGTTCAGCGTGCCGCTCAGGGTGTCGATCGAGGCGCTCGACTGCACCGTCTGGTTGGCGCCGTCGCTGCCGGTCACGTTCTGCCCGGCTGTCCCGATCGTGAAGGTATAGGCGCCGTTCAGGTTGTAGGTCTCGATGTTGGCACTGCCGGTGACGATGCCGTCACCGTTCACCGTCGTCAGCGTGATCGCCTCGGTGCCGGTGTTGCCGTTGATCGTCGTGAAGATCTCGTACTGGAACTCGCTCATCGAGACGGTGGCGTTCGCCGCCAGCGTCAAGGTCTCGAAGCCCGTCAGCGTGTTGAGGTTGCCGAAGTCGGCACCGTCGGGGGCGATGATCGTGTCGGTGCCGCCACCGCCGTTCGCCGTCGAGCCGGTCATGTGGGTGGCGTCGGCGATCGTCAGCGTCTCGTCGGCGCCGCTGAAGGTCAGGGCCGGGGTGAGGTTGGTGCCGTTGGTAGTGTTGAATCCGGCCGCCGTGGAGGTAGCGGCGGTCGGGGTGGCGTCGGCGAACACGAAGGTGTCGAAGCCGGGCGACCAGTTGGCGGTGCCGCCGGAATAGGTGACGGTGAAGCTGTTGACGCTGGTCCAGGTGCTGATCTGGGTCAGGGTGCCAAGGCCGCTCCCGGAAGCGACCGTGGTTCCGGTGTTCGCGGCCAGGTCGACGGCCGAGAACGAAATCGCCGTACCGGAGTCCGGTGTGAAGGTGTAGGTGCCGGAGTCCCGGTTGCTGACCTCGACGAACCGGAACGACGTGAGTCCGACAGCCTGGTTGAAGCTGAAGGTCATCGTCGTGGCGGACGTGATCTGATCGCTGTTGAGCAGCAGGAAATTGCCCGCCGTCCCCGCGAAGCCGCCGCCGGCCGCGACGTCGATGACGCGATCGCCGCCGGTGACCGTGTTCGCATCGATGCTGACCGTCAGCGTCACGCCGTTGTTCGTCGATGTCACGCTGGTGGCGCTCGACGCGTCCTCGAAGGCGATCGTGCCCGACGCCAGCAGCCCGGGATACGCCGCGCGGCCGGCCGCATCGAACGCGCACCCGGCATCGGCAAAGGCCGCCCAACTGCCGCCGAGCGCCGGATTACCGACCGGTACGTCGGAGGCGATGACGGAAACGCCCAGCACCGCCGTCAGCCCGGCGACGAGCCGCGCCCCGGAGGCCCCGGCCGCCACGGAGCATCCGTAGAGAATCATCTCGCCGCCGCCGGCGAGCGCGCCGCGCATCGCGGCCAGGATCGACGGGTGCGCAAGCAGCGCGTGACGATCGATGTCCCGGCCGGCCAGCCGCAGGCAGCCCGGTGCGCCATGCGACAGCACGTGCAGGCGGCGAACGCCGGTCGCACCGCCCAGCGCAGCGGCAATCTGCCCTAGCGGCTCAATGCCGCGGCGCAGCAGTACAACGGTAGTCGCCAAACCGAGCGACCGGAGGAGAATGTCGGCGTCGGCCACTTCCGAGTCGACGACGACAACCTCGCGGCACACCACCTGTCCGCGGGGATTACGCAGATGTTTTTCGCGCATCTAGTATCAGCCTTCCCCCATATCCCCCTTCACGCGACCGCGCCGGAGTGCCGATACGCGCTCGCGGGTCCGGCAACCGCGAATCAGCGCACGAACCATCTATAGATTGTATATATTATGCTGTATGTATAATAAGTATAATCTAATATCCAAAACACAATCACCCGAACCACTCAAATCACTCGAACCCAATCAACGAGAGCTTGCTTGCTATCTCCGGAAACCGTCAATTGTTAATTTGTGACAAAATTTGACGATATTCCTTCAAAGGTATGCTCGGCTGATGAAATCCGGCATCCCCCGCGTCGAGTCGGCAACGAATGAGGCGGCCGTGCGCTGGCATGGCCGCCTCATCCGTTCCGGTTCCCCTCAGCTGCGCGGCGGATAGATGCCCTCGGTTGCGATGCAGTAGGTGAGCGCCGTCACCGGGCTCACGATCGAGAACGGCCTCGACGTGCCGGTATTCCCGACCGTCACGGTCCCGCCGCCGCCCGTCACCTCGACGCCGGACAGCGTGACCGGGTTCCCGGTGCCGGTGCCGTAGAGATTTGCCGTGGCATTGGGCGCGAACGGATTCTCGCCGATCGTCTGCAGAAAACTGTTCTCCGCGCTGGGCGTCGGCGCCGCACCATTGCCGTCGAAGGCCGTGACCGACACGTCGCTCGCACCGAGCGGGGTGAACGTGGCCGTGTGGCTGTGCTCGGCCAGTTCGGCCTCGGTCAGGGTGTGGGTCTCCGCCCCGCGATACTGCCCCAGTTCATAAGGGGTCAGCCCCGGGCCGGTCCCCTGGCCGACCGGCGACCGGCCGCGCATGTCCGGTATCCCGAAGGTCGACCGGCAGTCTCCGCCCCAGGTGCAGCCGAGCAGCGAGAACAGCGCGTTGTTCTCCGAGATCGCCACGATCTGGCCGGACATCGACATGTACCCGCGCGGGCAGAAGCTGATCGCCGTCACGCAGACCGACCCCAGATAGACACTGTCCCCAGGACCGCAACTCGCCCGAGCCTCGGAAACCGGCAGCGACAGCATCGCCGCCACGCCGCACAGCTTGAGCGTCTTCGAGACTGTCCGGCTCAAGAATGAGTCATGCATTCCTTCCTCCCCAACAACATGATTTTCATCGCATAGATTGCATCGCACTGTGCCGTTGACGCTAGAAAAATATTCAATAAATTACAATTTATGGAGGCGTACGAGGCTCTGGCACTCCGCTCTCGTCGAATGTCATATCGACACCCGCATCACTTCACGCGATCGACCGGCTGAAGGGCCTTGCGGGCAGGGCACGGCCCGTGCCGACGCGGCAGGCCCGCCGCGCCGATAGACCTCGGGGGCGATAAGAGGCGAGAATGGGAGGTTCGCAACGCATCGAGGAACGCGCCCGATGTCGACCCCCGAGTCCGCCTCCGAAGACCATCCGTGGCAGTGGGAAGAGGCGCGCTGGCGGCGGGTCGTCGACAAGGTGCGTGCCGGTCGCTCCCTGAAGCCGAAGCATTGGAAGGACGGCAACCGGGTCGCGGTGGCGATCTCCTTCGACTCCGACCACGAGACCAGCACGCTGCGCTGGGGGGACACTTCGCCCGGCAAGCTGTCCCAGGGACAGTACGGCGCACGGGCCGCGATCCCGCGGATCCGCGCGATCCTCTCGCGCTACGGCGTCCCGGCGACCTTCTTCGTCCCGGCCGTGGTCGCCATGCTGCATCCGGACGAGCAGCGGGCCCTGGTCGGCGAGGGCCACGAGATCGGCATCCACAGCTGGATCCACGAGCTGAACAGCAGCCTGCCGCCGGCCGACGAGCGCGAGCTTCAGATGCGGGCCGCCGACACGCTGGAGAAGATCACCGGCACCCGCCCGGTCGGGATCCGCACGCCGTCCTGGGACTTCAGCCAGCACACCCTGGCGATCACCCGGGAGATGGGGCTGCTCTACGACTCGTCGCTGATGGCCGACGACGAGCCCTACGAGCTGCTGGAGGACGGCGAGCCGACCGGCGTCGTGGAATTGCCGGTCGAATGGATCCGCGACGACGCGGTGTATTTCAACATGGACCGGTTCTCGGCCCTGCGCCCCTACACCCCGCCGTCCGCGGTGCTGGAGATCTTCAAGGCGGAGTTCGACGGCGCCCATGAGGAGGGCGGCCTGTTCCTGCTGACCATGCACCCGCACATCAGCGGCCACCGCTCGCGGATCCGCATCCTCGACGAGCTGATCCGCTACATCCGCTCGCATTCCGGCGTGTGGTTCGCGACCCATGCCGACGTGGCTCGGTACTGCAAGGACAACGCCTGAGGGGACGGTGGTCCGGCGGTCCTCGCCGGGTGGGTTCGGAGCCGTTCAAGCCAGCATCGCCGAACAGATCGGGTCGCTTAACCAGGCCGGCGCCGCCCGGCGCAGAGAGGGTTGAACATGGGCTATCGGATCGGCGTCGACATCGGCGGCACGTTCACCGATTTCTGCGTCTTCGACGAGCGGACCCGCGAACTGCAGACCCTCAAGGTGCTGTCGACGCCCGATCGGCCGGGCGCCGAGATGCTCGACGGCCTGGCCGAGCTGCAGCGCCGATACGGCGTCTCGGCCGGGGCGGTGTCGTATTTCACCCACGGCACCACGGTCGGCGTGAACACCGTCATCCAGCGCCGCGGTGTCAACCTCTGCCTGATCACCACCGCCGAGTTCGAGGACGTGCTCGAGGTGGCGCGCCTTAAGATGCCGGACCCCTACGACCTGTTCTCCCGGCGGCCGGCCCCGCTGGTCCCGCGCGAGAAGGTGTTCGGCGTGGCCGAGCGGGTGCTGGCCGACGGCACCGTCGAGCGCGAGGTCGACGAGGCCAGCGTCCTGCGGGCTCTCGACGGCATCCGGGCGGCCGGCGGCGAGGCGGTCGTGGTCGCCCTGCTGCACGCCTATCGCACGCCCGGCAACGAAGACCGGGTCCGCGAGATCCTGAACCGCGAGGCGCCCGACCTCGCGGTGATCTGCTCGAGCCGGGTCTGGCCGGTGATCCGCGAGTACGAGCGGACGGTCACCTCGGTGGTGGCCGGCTATGTCCAGCCGCGGGTCGCCCGCTACCTGGACTCCCTGCAGAAGGCCCTGGCGGAAGCCGGGGTGCCGGCCGAGCCGATGATCACCAAGTCGAACGGCGGGGTGATGAGCGCCGAGCTCGGCAAGACCGAATGCGTGCAGATGCTGCTGTCCGGCACCGCGTCCGGGGTGATCGGGGCCAGCCACGTCGCCCGCCTGACCGGCTCGCGCAATACCATGAGCTTCGACGTCGGCGGCACCAGCGCCGACGTCGCCGTCATCATGGATGGCGAGCCGCAATACGGCGTCGGCGAGATGATCGGCGAGTTCCCGATCTACGTCCCGACCGTCTCGGTCACCTCGATCGGCGAGGGCGGCGGCTCGATCGCCTGGGTCGACCGGCTGGGGGTGCTGAAGGTCGGGCCGGAGAGCGCCGGCTCGGTGCCGGGCCCGGCCTGCTACGGCCGCGGCGGCGAGCGGCCGACCATCACCGACGCCTTCGTGGTCTGCGGCTTCCTCGGCGCCGCCGAGCTCGGCT
The DNA here is from genome assembly GCF_040219615.1 of Thalassobaculum sp. GTDB lineage: Bacteria > Pseudomonadota > Alphaproteobacteria > Thalassobaculales > Thalassobaculaceae > Thalassobaculum_A. Next base: position 162,083 of record NZ_JAVJSE010000014.1, on the reverse strand, counting down.
ACAGCGCGGTGCGGATGGACGCGTCGCTGGCCGAGAAGGCGATCGCCACGGTCGCCGGGCCGCTCGGCAAGAGCGTTCGCGAGACCGCCGAGTCGATCATCAGGATCGCGATCTCCGGCATGTATCTGGAGATCAGCAAGCTGGTGTCGCGCTACGGCGTCGACCCCCGCGACTTCTCGCTGCTGGCGTTCGGCGGCGCCGGCCCGATGACCGCCTGCTTCCTGGCCCGCGAACTCGGCATGAAGCGGCTGGTCGTGCCGCTGACGCCGGGCGTGCTCAGCGCCTTCGGCGGCCTGATCGCCGACGTGAAGAACGACTTCATCAGGACCGTGTTCGCCGACCTGGAGCCGGCCGCCGCCGCGGCGCTGCGCGAGACCTTCCGCGAGTTGGCCGGGCGCGCCACCCACTGGCTGCGCGAGCAGCAGGGCTTCACTGGCGAGGCCCGCTACATCTACTCCGCCGACATGCGCTACCGTGGCCAGTCCTTCGAGATCGAGACGCTGCTGGAGCACGACTGGATCGAGACCGGCGACGTCGCGGCCATGGCCGAGGCGTTCCACCGCGCACACGAGCAGCTCTACGAGCACGCCGACCCCGAGGCCCCGATCCAGGTGATCAACCAGCGGCTGGTGGTGGCCGGCTCGTCGCCGAAGCCGCAGGTCGCCGAGATCGAGGCCGCGGCCGAGCCGCCCGAGCCGCTCGACCGGATGCCGGTCTACTACGACGGGCGGCACCACGAGGCCGCCCTGTACCGCCGCGCCGAGCTGCGGGCCGGGCAACGCTTTGCCGGGCCGGCGGTGGTCCTGCAGGACGACTGCACCACCTGCGTGCTCGGCGGCTTCGTCGCCGAGGTCGATTCCTACGGCAACCTGATCCTGACGGCGGAGGGCTGAGCCATGGCGATCGATCCCGTCACCCTGGAGATCCTGAAGAACCACTGCCGGGCCGCCGCCGAGAGCATGGCCTTCACCCTGTACCGCACCGCGCACTCGACCTTCGTGAAGGAGACCGAGGACTTCACCACCGGCCTGACGACGCCGGAGGGGCTGACCTTCGCCACCCCGACCGAGCTCGGCGCGACCTGGTTCGTCGGCCTGAACTACGGGAACGTCATCAAGGCGATCGACCACTACGACGAGGGCGACATCGGGATGACGAACGACCCGTACAGCGGGTACGTCTGCACCCACTCGCCCGACATGCACATCTGGAAGCCGGTGTTCCACGACGGCGAGATCGTCTGCTTCGTGGTCGGCCACATCCACAACACCGACGTCGGCGGCGCGGTGCCGGCCAGCCTGTCGCGCACCCTGTCCGAGGTGCACCAGGAGGGCATCCGGATCCCGCCGACCAAGATCGTCCGCCGGGGCGAGATCAACCAGGAGATCCTGAATGTCCTCCTCGCCAACGTCCGCATGCCCGAGCAGAACTGGGGCGACCTGAAGGCCCAGATCGCCTCGGTGAACACCGGCGAGCGCCGGGTCCACGAGATGATCGCGAAATTCGGCGTCGAGACCTTCCGGGAGGGGATCGCGGGGCTGCTGGACTATGCCGAGGCGCAGGCCCGCGACATCGTGCGCGAGTTGCCGGACGGCCGCTATTTCTTCGCCGACTACCTGGACGAGGACGTGGCCGGCGGCTACCCGTGCCGGATCGCGCTCACCCTCGACATCCACGGCGACGGCTGCACCTTCGACTTCACCGGCAGCGACCCGCAGATCGAGGGCTCGGTGAACATGCCGACCGGCGGCGCCGAACGCCACGCCCTGATGATGGTCGGCCTGGTCTACGTGCTGTATTCGCTGAACCCGCGGCTGTTCCTGAACTCCGGGGTGTGCCGGGTATGCACCTGCATCATGCCGGACGGCACAATCGTGAACCCGCGGTTCCCGGCGGCGGTCGGGCTGCGCACCCTGTCGGTCCAGCGCCTGCAGGGCGTGATCATCGGCGCGTTCAGCCAGGCGGCGCAGGACCGGCTGCCGGCCGGCCCGGCAAGCGGCGGGCCGATCATGAACGTCAACACCATCGACAACCGGACCGGCCGCCGGGTGGTCGCCTCGATCGACCCGATCACCGGCGGCGCCGGCGGCAACCCGCGCGAGGACGGCACCGAGGGGTCGGGCGCCAACTCGTCCTTCCTGAAGAACACCCCGGTCGAGATCAACGAGGCCGAGGTGCCGATCAAGATCCTGCGCTACGGGCTGGCCCGGGATTCCGGCGGCCCCGGCAAGCATCGCGGCGGCATGGCCACCGAGCTGCGGTTCGAGGCCCAGGCGCCGAACACCCGGATCACCGCGCGCAACCGCGACCGCAGCCGCTTCACTTCCTGGGGCATGCTGGGCGGCCGGGCGGGATCGCAGTCGCGCTTCCTGCTGAACCCCGGTACCGACCGCGAGGAGAATCTCGGCAACACCGACATCCTGAAGATCGGACCCGGCGACGTGGTCCATATCGGCTCCGGCGGCGCCGGCGGCTGGGGCGACCCGCTGGAGCGCGACCCCGAGGCGGTGCTGACCGACGTGAAGCGGCACATGGTGTCGGCGGGCTCGGCGGAGCGCGACTACGGTGTCGTCATCGCCGGCGGGACGGTCGAAGCGGCCGCGACCGCGGTGCTGCGCGCCAGGCTGGCGGCCGGTCGGGCCGAAGGCGGGTTCTTCGACTTCGGGCCCGAGCGCACGGCCTATGAGGCGGTGTGGACCGCCGGCAACTACGCCGCCCTCACCGAGCTGCTGGCCGGGCTGCCGGTGCATTGGCGGTTCTTCGTCAAGCACCGGATCTTCGAGGCGGTCGACGCCCTGCCGCCGGAGCGACGGCGCGGCGACGGCTCGGAGGTGCGCGACGGCTACGCCCAGGTGGTCGGACGCTATCCGCAGCTCGCCGCGCTGCTGTAGGACAGGGCCATGCAGATCCCCTTCCGGACGGCGCCGGACTGTCGTGGCGGCGGGTGACCCCATGAGACGCCTGCCGCTCTGGATGACCGCGCTGGGCGCCGCCCTGCTGATGCAGACGTCCAGCGCCTTCCTGACCCGGCTGTTCCCGGTGATGGGACCGGTGCTGACCGACGCCGCCGGGGTGGCGCCGCAGGACATCGGCATCCTGGCGGCGGTCGGGTCGTTCGGGACCATGGCGTATCTCGTGGTCGGCGGCGACCTGCTGCCCCGCCTCGGCCCGGTGCGGACCCTGCAGCTGGGCGGGGTGATCGGCACCGTCGGCCTGCTCGCCGCCCTGGCCGGAAGCTGGGAGGCGCTGGTGCTCGCAGCCTTCCTGATCGGCGTCGGCTACGGCCCGTCGCCGCCCGCCGGCAGCGACATGCTGAACCGCCACGCGCCGGCCGACCGCCGCTCCCTGGTGTTCTCGATCAAGCAGTCGGGCGTGCCGCTGGGCGGGGCGATCGCCGGCGTGTTCGTCCCGGTGCTGCTGCTGGTCGGCGACTGGCGAACCGCCTGCGTCGCGGCCGCCGCCGCGGCCCTCGCCTCGGTCGCGCTGGTGCAGCCGGTCCGCCCGGCGATCGACGCCGACCGCGACCGGCATCATCCGCTGCGGCTGTCGAACGCGTTGCGCCCGCGCAGCCTGGCGCGGCCGTTCGCCGCCGTGGCCGCCAGCCGCGTCCTGCTCGCCACCACCTATGCCGGGTTCTGCTTCGCGATCGCCCAGGGCTGCCTGTTCGCGTTCTTCGTCACCTTCCTGGCGACCGGCCTCGGCCTGTCGCTGGCGCTGGCCGGGCTCGCCTTCGCGGTCATGCAGGTGGTCGGCGTGGTGGCGCGGGTCGCGGTCGGCTGGATCGCCGACAGCGTCGGCTCGGCGCGCGCCACCCTGCTGGTGCTGGCGGTCGCCTCGGCGCTGGTGACCGGGGTCGTCGCCGGCGTGACCGAGGCCTGGCCGACCTGGCTGATCGTGGTGCTGGCCGGCTGCTCCGGCTTCGCCTCGGCGAGCTGGAACGGGGTATATCTCGGCGAGATCGCGGCGCGCGCGCCCGACGGCCTGGTCGGCCAGGCGACCGCCGGCTCGACCTTCCTGACCTTCATCGGCTACGTGGCCGGCCCGATCGCGTTCGGCGCGGTGGTGACCGCGACCGACTCCTACCAGGTCGCCTTCGCGCTGGCCGCCGTGCTGCCGCTGACCGGTGCCGCCGCCCTGCTGTGCGCGCCGAAGGGCGACGGCACGGCGCCCTGAAGCTGCCGTCCCGGCTCGACCGGCAAGCCGCCGGTGGCTGACTGTCGGATTTGAATGGTGGGCGCGACAGGGATTGAACCTGTGACCCCTACGATGTCAACGTAGTGCTCTCCCGCTGAGCTACGCGCCCGCCGACGGCGCCGATCGGGAAGCCCCCGGAGGGGAATGCGGCGCCGCAAGGACGCTCCTCATAATGCCCTCCGCGGCGCAATGCAAGCCCGTGTCGCTCCGCCCCGCGCGGAAAATCCACCCGGCGCCGGCACCGGTCCGGGGTGCGCCGGGAGCGCGACGGGAACCGGTGACAGGGCGGCGGGATTGCTCTAAGTCAGAAGCCATGGACGAGGTTCTCGACCCTGGGCGAGAGACCGCCGGCGGCCTCCACGACCCGGGGCCGTCCGTGCCGCCGCCGCCCGCCCCCTGGACCGGCCGCGGGACCCCGTCGGCCACCCGATCGCCTGCGTCCAACCCGGCCGTCGGGACCCCGGCGGTCGCCACCCCGGCCTTCGACATGCCGGTGACGGTGCTCCGGCCGCCGCGCCAGACCCTGCCGGTGGTGGTGTCGTCGCCGCACAGCGGCCAGCGCTATCCCCAGGACCTGCTGTCGCGCACCGGGCTCGACCAGCTGACCCTGCGCTCCAGCGAGGACACCTTCGTCGACGAGCTGTTCGCGTCGGCCCCCGAGCTGGGCGCGCCGCTGGTGAAGGCCGAGTTCCCGCGGGTCTACGTCGACGCCAACCGCGAGGCCTTCGAGCTCGACCCGGCGATGTTCGACGACCCGCTGCCGGACTACGTCACCACCCAGAACGCCCGGATCGCCGCCGGCCTCGGCACGATCGCGCGGGTGGTCTCGAACGCCGCCCCGGTGTACCGCGGCAAGCTCAGCTTCGCCGACGCGCTGAGCCGCATCGAGACCTGCTGGCGGCCGTTCCACGCCGCGCTCGCCGAGACCATCGAGGCCACCCTCGACCGGTTCGGCTACTGCATCCTGATCGACGCCCATTCGATGCCGTCGAACGTGCTCGCCCTCGGCGCCGACGGCCGCGCCCATCCGGTCGCCGACGTGGTGCTGGGCGACTGCCACGGCGGCTCCTGCTCGACCGTGCTGGTGCAGCGCTGCGAGCGGGTGATGGCGCGCCAGGGCTACCGGGTGCACCGCAACGCCCCCTATGCCGGCGGCTTCGTGACCCGGCATTACGGCCGGCCGGAATCCGGCGTCCACGCGCTGCAGATCGAGCTGAAGCGCGGCCTCTACATGAACGAGCGGCGGTTCCAGCGCACCCCCGGCTTCGCCCGGGTCGCCGCCGACATGCGCCGGCTGATCGCGGTGATCGGCGGCTTCGATCCGCGCCGTCCCTGGGGCGACGCCGACTGACCGGCAGCGCATTTCCGGAATTGGCACGACGGTTGCTTCTCCTTCGGGCGGAGGTGACGCATGACCGTTCGAGTTCTGACCCGCATCCTGGTGCTGATCGCCCTGACCGCCATGGGAATGGCCGTCGGCGCCACCGTGGCGCTGTCGGCGCCGACCCACCGCAGCGCGCCGGCCACGCTGGAGGGGCACACCCTGTGCATCGAGGCGACGCGTGCCGCCGAGCGCAGCCAGCAGCTCGCACCGCACCTGCTGGGCGCGATCTCGCTGGCCGAGACCGGGCGCTGGGACCGGGCGCACCGGGCAAGCTTTGCCTGGCCGTGGACGGTGATGGCCGAGGGCCGCGGGCGATACCTGCCGAGCAAGGCGGCGGCGATCGCCGAGGTCATGAAGCTGCAGGCGCGCGGCGTGAAGAACATCGACGTCGGCTGCATGCAGGTTAACCTGCACTACCACGCCGACGCCTTCGACAACCTGAACGAGGCGTTCGACCCCGGGACCAACGCCAACTACGCCGCCGCCTTCCTGCGCGGCCTGAAGGACGAGGTCGGCACCTGGAAGGATGCCGTCGCCTACTACCATTCGCGCGACGACCAGCGCGGCGACGCCTACCAGGGCCGGGTCTACGACCTGTGGTACGGCCAGCGCACCAACCTGGTGACCGTGGCCGCCGGCTCGGCCGTCCCGGTCACCCCGGAAGCGGTCGCCGCCGACACCCGGCGCGCCGAGATGTCGCGCGACCGGGTCAGGCGCGCCGAGCAGTACCGGATGATCAAGGCGGCGCGCGCCGCCAACGCCGAGTTCCTGCGCAAGCAGCGCGCGATCATCGACGCCCGCAACGCCGCCGCCTTCGAGGCCCGCAAGGCCCAGGTCATGGCCGAGTGGGAGGAACTGAAGCGCAAGCGCGCCGCCCGGGCGGGCGGCTGAGGCCAGCGACAGGTGACGGAGCAGCGGGTGGGTCCCGGAGCCAGCCGCTCACGCGGCTTCTCCGGGATGACGGAATGGAGTGTCGGGTCATTTACCTCGTCATCCCGGAGAGTCCGCGTAGCGGGCGGCTCCGGGATCCACGAAGCGACGGGCGCCCCGGCCGACTACGTGAATGCCGTCGCCACGTCGCCGAGCTGCACGAACACCGACTTGCGCTGGGTGTAGTGCTCGATCGCCGCAAGACCGTTCTCGCGGCCGAGGCCCGACTGCTTGACGCCGCCGAACGGCATCTCGATCGGCGTCAGGTTGTAGTCGTTGACCCACACCGTCCCGGCCTCCAGCCGCGCCGCCACCCGGTGGGCGCGCGCCAGGTCGCGGGTGAACAGCCCGGCCGCCAGGCCGAACGGCGTGGCGTTGGCGCGCGCCACCGCCTCGTCCTCGTCGTCGAACACCAGCAGGGTCATCACCGGCCCGAAGATCTCCTCGCGCACGATGGACAGGGAGTCGTCCGGCGCCTCGAACACCGTCGGCGCCACGAACCAGCCGTCGGCGCAGGCGCCGTCGGTCACCCGGGCACCGCCGCACAGCAGCTTCGCCCCCTGTTTCAGCCCGCTGTCGACGAAGCCCAGCACCTTCTCCATGTGCTGTCGCGAGATCAATGCCCCGATGGTGGTCGCCGGGTCCATCGGGTCGCCGATCCGCATGCGCTGGATGCGCGGCATCATGGCGTCGACGAAGGCGTCGCGGATCCGGCGGTGCAGGAACACCCGGGTGCCGTTCGAGCAGATCTCGCCCTGGGTGTAGAAATTGGCGTTCAGCGCCGCCGACACCGCGTTGTCGATGTGGGCGTCCTCGAACACCAGCAGCGGCGACTTGCCGCCGAGCTCCATGGTGACGTGCTTGAGGGTGGCGGCGGCGGCGGCCATCGCCCGCTTGCCGGTCGGCACCGAGCCGGTCAGCGACACCTTGGCCACGTCCGGATGCCCGACCAGCGCCGCGCCGGTCTCGGCGGCACCCTGCACGATGTTGAACACCCCCGGCGGGGCGCCGGCCTCGGCCAGCGCCCTGGCCAGCTCGATCGCGGTCACCGGCGTGGCCTCGGACGGCTTGAACACCATGGTGTTGCCGCAGGCCAGCGCCGGCGCCGCCTTCCAGCAGGCGATCTGGATCGGGTAGTTCCAGGCGCCGATACCGGCGCACACGCCCAGCGGCTCGCGCCGGGTGTAGGCGAAGGCGCCGCCCCCGCCGGCACTGCCCCCGCCGCCGCCACCCAAATCGATATGCTCGCCGGCGATCGCCGGGGCCACGCCGGCGAAGAATTCCAGGCAGTCGGCGCCGGACGCCACGTCGACCGCCAGCGCCTCGCTGATCGGCTTGCCGGTGTCCAGCACTTCCAGCCGCGCGATCGCGTCGTTGCGCGACCGCAGGATCTGCGCCGCCCTGTGCAGGATCCGGCCGCGCTCGGCGCCGGTCATCCGCGACCAGGCCGGGAACGCGGCCTTGGCCGCGGCGACCGCGGCGTCGACGTCCTCGAGGCCGGCCTCCTGCACCTCGGCGAGCCGCTTGCCGGTGGCGGGATTGTCGGTGGCGAAGCGGCGGCCGGACCGGGCATCGGCCGGGCCGCCGTCGATCCACAGCGGGATGGTTTCGAGTGTCGTCATGACGGCCGTTCTACCGTCCGCGACGCATCCGGGAAAGGCCGGCGGTTCCGGTTCGCCGATGATGCGGGCACAGTGCCGCTCCCGGCGACCAACCGACGGACGACAGGATTGACCGACCCCGAGCCCCTGCCCCGCTTCGACGACGGCTTCCGCGACGGGCTCGAGCGGCTGCTGCGCTGGCGCCGGGACGTGCGGCGGTTCCGCACCGACCCGCTCGATCCGGCGCTGCTCGGCCGGCTGCTGGATCTCGCCGACCTGGCGCCGTCGGTCGGCAACAGCCAGCCCTGGCGGTTCGTGCTGGTCGAGACGCCGGCGGCCCGAACCGCGGTGCGCGCCAACTTCGAGGCCGCCAACGCCGACGCCCTGGCCGCCCAGCCGGGCGAGCGCCGGCACCTCTACGCCAAGCTCAAGCTGGCGGGGCTGGACCACGCGCCGGTGCAACTGGCGGTGTTCACCGACACCGGCACCGCCCAGGGCCACGGCCTCGGCCGCCGCACCATGCCGCAGACCCTGGAGCACTCGACGGTGATGGCGGTCCACACCCTGTGGCTGGCCGCCCGGGCCGCCGGCATCGGGGTCGGCTGGGTGTCGATCCTGGATCCCGACCGGCTGGCCCGCGACCTGGCGGTGCCCGAAGACTGGCGCTTCACCGCCTATCTCTGCGTCGGCCATCCCGAGGAGGAGCATGTCGACCCGGAACTCGAGCGCGCCGGCTGGCAGGCCCGCACCGGTCGCGGACGCGACCTGATCCGACGCTGACGGGAACGCCCGCCTTGCCTTTCCAGCATCAATTGGCATGCTGGTCCTTAACCAGAACGACAGACAGGGGGTTTCAATCATGCGCAGTTCGCTCGGCGCGGCGGTCCTGGCGACCGCCCTTCTCGCCGCCGGCCCGACCCTGGCCGCCGACCCGGAGTCCTGCGAGGACGTGACCTTCTCGGACGTGGGCTGGACCGACATAACCGCGACGACGGCCGCCGCCTCGGTGGTGCTGGACGCGCTCGACTACGATCCCGAGACCCAGATCCTCTCAGTGCCGGTCACCTATGCCAGCCTGAAGAACAAGGACGTCGACGTGTTCCTCGGCAACTGGATGCCGTCGATGGCCGCCGACCTGAAGCCCTACACCGACGACGGCTCGGTCGAGAGCCTGCGGGCCAACCTGGAGGGCGCGAAATACACGCTGGCGGTGCCGGCCTATGTCGCCGCCGCCGGGGTCAAGAACTTCGCCGACCTCGCCGGCCACAAGGACAAGTTCGGCGGCAAGCTGTACGGCATCGAGCCGGGCAACGACGGCAACCGGCTGATCCAGGACATGATCGACAAGGACGCCTTCGGCCTGAAGGGCTGGGAGGTCGTCGAATCCTCCGAGCAGGGCATGCTGAGCCAGGTGGCCCGGGCGGTGCGCGCCAAGGAATGGATCGTGTTCCTGGGCTGGGCGCCGCACCCGATGAACGCCAACTTCGAGCTCGCCTACCTGGCCGGCGGCGACGACTACTTCGGCCCGGACTACGGCGGCGCCACGGTCTACACCAACGTGCGGGCCGGCCTGACCAAGGAGTGCCCGAACCTCGGCAGGTTCCTGGCGAACCTGAAATTCACGCTGGAGATGGAGAACGCCGTCATGGGCCTGATCCTGGACGACGGCATGAAGCCGGAGAAGGCCGCCGAGAAGTACCTGAAGGCGCATCCCGACCTGGCGATGGCCTGGCTCGACGGCGTGACCACCCGCAAGGGCGGCGACGCCAAGGCCGCGCTGAAGAAGGAACTCGGCCTCTGAGGCGGGCCGGTCAGTGAGGAGCCGCCCCCCTACCCGTCGTCATCCCGGACGGACGCGCGCTGGCGCGGCCGATCCGGGACCAACGGTGCGACGGGCGCCGGTGACGTCCGGCATCGCGGCGGCCGGTGGGTCCCGGCTCCATTCCGCCTTCGGCGGCCCGGTTCGGGATGACGGCTTTGGGGGTGGCGGCTGACATGGACCCGATCTCCGCCTTCGTCGAGGACAACAAGCTGACCCTCGGCCGCGGCGTCAAGACCTTCGTCGAGTGGCTGACCGACAACTTCTACGCCCAGTTCCGGGCGTTCTCGGACGGCCTCGGCTGGGCCATCGAGGGTGTGATCTGGCTGCTGTCGGCGGTGCCGCCGGTGCTGCTGATCGCGCTGATCGCGGCGCTGGCCTGGTGGCTGCACCGGTCGCGCGGGCTGGTGGCGCTGGTGGTCGCCGGCCTGCTGCTGATCCTGAACCTCGGTTACTGGGAGGCGACGGTCGAAACCCTGGCGCTGGTGCTCTCCGCCACCCTGGTGTGCGTGATCCTGGGGGTGCCGGTCGGCATCTACGCCGCCCACAACAGATGGTTCTACTCGGCGATCCGGCCGGTGCTCGACCTGATGCAGACCATCCCGACCTTCGTCTACCTGATCCCGACCCTGATGCTGTTCGGCCTCGGCGTGGTGCCGGGGCTGATCTCGACCGTGGTGTTCGCGATCCCCGCCCCGATCCGGCTGACCGAGCTGGGCGTGCGCAACGTGCCGAAGCCGCTGATCGAGGCCGGCGAGGCGTTCGGGGCCACCCGCCGGCAGCTGCTGCTGAAGGTCGAGCTGCCGCACGCCATGCCGACCATCATGGCCGGCGTGACCCAGTGCATCATGCTGTCGCTGTCGATGGTGGTGATCGCCGCCCTGGTCGGCGCCAACGGCCTGGGCAAGCCGGTAGTGCGGGCGCTCAACACCGTGAACATCGCCCAGGGCTTCGAGGCCGGGCTGGCCATCGTGATCGTGGCGATCCTGATGGACCGGATCATGCGACAGTCCGAGCCGCCCTCCGGCGGGGGACACTGAGATGGGGGGGCTCACCGAGATGGTGGGCGGGCACTGACCATGGACGCCATCGTCTTCGAGCATGTCGACGTGGTGTTCGGCACCCCGGCCACCCAGAAGGCGGCGCTCGGCCTGATCGACCAGGGCGCCGACCGCAACCGGGTGCTGGAGGAGACCGGCGCAGTGGTCGGCGTGCGCGACGCCACCCTGTGCATCGACGAGGGCGAGATCTGCGTGCTGATGGGTCTGTCCGGTTCCGGCAAGTCGTCCCTGCTGCGCTGCGTGAACGGCCTGAACAGGGTCAGCCGCGGCCGGGTGCTGATCGCCGACCGGGGCGGCCAGGTCGACGTGGCGAGCTGCGACGCCGCCACCCTGCGCCGGCTGCGCACCGACCGCATCGCCATGGTGTTCCAGCAGTTCGCGCTGATGCCGTGGCGCACGATCCGCGAGAATGTCGGTCTGGGCCTCGAGCTGCGCGGCCTGCCGCGGGCCGAGCGGGACCGCCTGGTGGACGAGAAGCTGGCCCTGGTCCGGCTCGACCAGTGGGCCGACAAGAAGCCGCACGAGCTGTCCGGCGGCATGCAGCAGCGGGTCGGCCTGGCCCGGGCGCTCGCCACCGACGCCGACATCCTGCTGATGGACGAGCCGTTCTCGGCCCTCGACCCGCTGATCCGCGAGCACCTGCAGGACGAGCTGATGGAGCTTCAGCGCGCCCTGAAGAAGACCATCGTGTTCGTCAGCCACGACCTGGACGAGGCCCTGAAGATCGGCACTCACATCGCGATCATGGAGGGCGGCCGGATCGTGCAGTACGGCCGGCCCGAGGAGATCGTCACCCGGCCGGCCAACGACTACGTCCGCGCCTTCGTCGCCAACGTGAACCCGCTGAACGTGCTGTGCGCGGTCTCGCTGATGCGCCCCGCGCGCGACGGCGAGGACCTCGACCGCGGGCGCGCCGTCGGGCCGGACACGCCGATGCGCGAACTGGTGTCGCTGGCGCGCGAGCGCGGTGGCCCGTTCCCGGTACTGGGCCCCGACGGGGCGGTGCTGGGCGTGGTCGGCGAGGCCGAACTCTACGACGGCCTGCTGCGGCGGCGGAATGGCGAAATGGCCGGGGAACGCGACGCATGACTGCCGGAATCCGCGGGATCGTGTTCGACAAGGACGGCACGCTCATTCATTTCGAGGAGACCTGGACGCCGGCCTATGTCGAGAGCGCCGAGGCGCTGGCCGGGCAGCTCGGCCGGCCGGAGCTGGCCGCGACCTGGCTGCACGCCACCGGCCTCGACCCGGCGACCGGCCGGGTGCTGCCGGGTACGCTGCTGGCGTCCGCGACGGTCGACGTGATCGCCGCCGAATGGCATGCGCTGAGCCCGGAACTGCCGGCCCTGGACGGACTGATCCCCTGGCTGGACGAGTTCTGGGAGCGCCGGGCGCTGGAGCTGCTGGCGCCGGTCGGCGACCTGCCCGGGCTGTTCGACCGGCTGCGCGGCGACGGCCTGCGGCTGGGCGTCGCGACCAACGACTCCGCCCAGGCGGCGCACGCGACGGTCACCCGGCTCGGCCTCGCCGAGCGTGTAGACTTCGTCGCCGGCTACGATTCCGGACACGGGGCCAAGCCGGGCCCGGGCATGATCCTGGCATTCTGCGCGGCCATGGGCCTGGCCCCCGGGCAGGTGGCGATGGTCGGCGACTCGCCGGCCGACCTGGCCGCCGGACGGGCCGCCGGCTGCGGCCGGGTGGTCGGGGTGCTGACGGGGACGTCGCCCGCCACGGTGCTGGCGCCGCTGGCCGACGTCGTGGTAGCGGACGTGCACGCGCTGCCGGGGATGCTGTGAAACACCACTGCCTGACCGCCTGTTCGCGCCGGTGACATTCCTTGCCACTTGACGAAGGCGACCGTCCCGGTACTTCTGGCCGAAACTGATTGATTTCGCCAATGTATATTGTTCGAAAGCCTAAGGTGGTGAACCGTGCGCCGCGGCTTGATCTCGCGCGTGGTGATCGTCGTGTACATTTCCTGCATGTTCCGAAATGCGGCGGCACCACGTTGCGCTACGTGCTGGAAGGCTACGCCGCCATGCACGGCCTGACCTCTGCCAACGAGGCTCGAAGGAAAAACGGTGTATCGCCGGATCTCTCGGCCTCCCAGATCGTGATGGGACATGACCGTCCGGTAGAAGGGCTAACCCGGTCCGACACCTGCTATATGACCGTACTGCGCGATCCGGTGCAGCGCCTGCGCAGCCTGGTGGCGATGATTGCCCGTCTCCAGAAGCGACCAGCGGATATGATCGTCGAAGATCTTACCTGGGTTCAGGCGAACTGGGCGGTTCACCTGCTTACAGGCGCCGAAGGTCCCGAGGGAGACCCAGCTTCGGACGCCAAACGGCAGCTCGAAACCCATGTTCAGCTATTTGGATTCCAGGAGCAGCTTGACGAGTTCATGGCACTGCTGGCGTCGATGCTGGAAGTCGATGGCATTATTTATCCGAGCTTCCAGTACACCATCAACAAGCAGCGCCTGGACCACCGGTTCGACGCCGAATTCGAGGCCCGCTCGGGAGCCGACAGGAAGTTGTTCGAGTTCGCACGTGATCTGTACCGCGACCGATTTGGCTCCCCGATGGAAGCCAGAGACATCGAACGTCGCATCCCGGGTCACTCCTATCTACGGATCAAGGCAGAACAGGGCGGCACCGAAATCGACGTGTCCGAGGTGCGTTTCACCGCATGAGCGCCGGTCGCCAGGCAACGGGCGGGCAGATGAGCGAGCATTCCCCGCAGCAAGCAAGCGGCGGCGCGCTCCTGGTGCTGCCGACACTGGAATCCAGGCTCGATCCGCACCGGCTCCACGAGGTTCACTATGATTGCTCGTATCGCGCGCTTGCCAAAGCCGGCCGGAAGGTCACGGTCGCCGATCCACGAAATGCCGTTGAATTCCGCTCCCTGGTGTCGTCGGACGACTACGCTTTCGTCATAACGGAGCGCAGTCAGGCGCCGTTCTGGCCACTGCCCGCGGAGGGCACACCGGAATACGCCCGGGCGATCGGGAAGATCTTCATCACCTTTGCCGGCAATCCCCCATTCTATGAGGGATCGTTCGGGTTCCACCAAGCCGCGTTCGAGCGGAAGATAGCCATCGTCCACGACCATGACTCGCTGCCGTATGCCGAGGCCATCAACGTCTCCGGCGCCCGGTTGCTCCCGGGGCGGCCGATGTATCACGACTTCGACCTGGGCGACGAAGCGACGTGGCTCAGGGCGTCACGCCGGCGGATTCCGATCCTGTTTGTCGGCAGTTATACCGATCCGGAGACTTTTCGCGCGGCATGGCGGCATGGTTTCAGGCAGTTCCCGATGCCGCTCGAATCGATCGAAGCAGCCGCGGAACTGCTGGCGAGCAATCCACGGCTGCCGGTGTGGCGGGCGATGGAACAGACCATCGAGACGCTAGGCATCCAGTTCGACCTTCGGAGCCGGGCGGGACGGACCGCGCTGGAGCTGCTCTCGCGGTTCGCCAACCATCGTGCGCGCCAGGCGGTGCTTGACCGCGTCTCGCGATACCCATCACGGATAATCGCGACCGAATTTCCGCCCCTACGGTCCCGCCACCCGGACTGCGTCCTGGCACCGGTCGCGAGCTTCCCGAACTTCCTGAATACGCTGAAGGAGACCGCCTGCCTGGTCACGACCAATCCGAACGGCATGACCGGCTCAGTCAGCGAGCGCGTTCCGAACGCGATGCGGCGCGGTGCGGTCGTTCTGCACAGCCCAAACAACAATCTTGAACGCCTGGAGAACGCGGGTGTCGTTGTCCTCGACAACAGCCTGGACGAGCTCGACGAGCGCCTGGAGGCAGCTGCCGCGCGAGACACGAAATTGGACGAATTGAGCGAAGCTGCCCGCGCCTACGCCGAGCGGCACTTCCGCATGGACGAGATGTACGACGAGCTGCTTGATGCCGCCGCCGGTCCCCGCGACTGGTTCGACCGAGACGATGGTACCCAGGCTGGAACGGGCTGGCAGTAGAAGCGGGATATCGCTATAGGAATCGATCTCGACACCCGGCGATCTGTCGACGAGGAAGCATGCCCACAGTCCTTCGATTCGGTCGATCGGATGCCGCTCCCAACGGCGCACCCCGACGTTCGTCCGCCGCATGACATCGGGCCTTCTCCCCGTCTGCCGGCCACTGCTGCCGACACAAGCCGACATTGCGCCGTACATCGCGGAGATCGACGCGACCCGGTGGTACTCCAACTATGGCCCACTCTATGATCGATTTGCCGCGCGGCTCGGCGAGCAACGGGGCCTTTCCACAGGCCAAGTGGCACTGGTGGGTAACGCCACCATTGGTCTGACCTTGTCGCTGCGAGCCTCCGGTGCGTCCGACGGCTACTGCATGCTTCCGGCATGGACCTTTCCGGCATCACCGATGGCGGCGGCGGCCGCCGGCCTGACTCCCTGGTTCGTCGACATTGACCCGGACACCTGGGCGCTTACGCCGGAGATTGCCGAGCGCTCGCTCGCTGGCACGCCGGGCCGCGTGGCGGCGGTGATGCCGGTGGCACCCTTCGGTGCACCGCTGCCGACTGCGGCATGGGACGACTTCACGTCCCGCACCGGTATTCCTGCAGTCATCGACGCCGCTGCCGCCTTCGACTCGCTGACGGTCGGCAGGACACCCTCGGTGATCAGCCTGCATGCGACCAAGGCCCTGGGGATCGGCGAAGGCGGTGCTATTTTCAGCACGGACGCCCACCACATCGAGGCGATCCAAGGCCTCGCCAATTTCGGGCTGCGTGGCTCCCGGCTTGCATCAGTGGTCGGTATGAACGGCAAGCTGAGCGAGTATGCCTGCGCCGTTGGCCTCGCCGCGATCGACCAATGGCCGACGCGGCGGCAGCAATACATCGAGCGCGCCGAGCGATATCGGGCCGCTCTGTCCGGCGACGTGCAGTTCCAGCCGGACTTCGGCTCCTTCGCTTCGGCGACCTGCGTCGTGTCCTCGGCGGCGACCGATGCCGATTCTCTGCAAAGGGCTATGTCCGCCGCCGGCATCGAGACGCTGCGCTGGTGGCCGGCCGCCTGTCCGGATCATCCGGCGTTCCGGCACGCCGAGACGACGGACATACCCGCCGCCCGCCGGGCCGCGGCGCATACGCTCGGCCTGCCGATGTCGGTCACGCTGTCGCTCGACGACATCGACCGGGTTGCCAACGCCGTCAAACGTCACCTGCGCCGCAACGTCCCGAATTGATTGCCAGCTCGTCCTGCAGCGCCGAAACGGGCTCAACGGCGGTCCGCTCGAGCGTGCTCGCGTAGGAGCCGGACCAGTCGGGGAGGAACGACAGCTCGATCCCAGCGGCCGCGAACCGGGTCGGGTCGTAGAGCTCCCTGCCGTTGGGGGCGTTCAGGTAGCGGTCCGCGTCGAGGCGTCGACAGATCTCGATGATCCGCGCCTCGCCACGCATCTCCGCCGGCAGGCCGAAGTCACGGGACCGGACGACCCGTGCCTGGAGACCGAGCAGATCCCGCATTCGCGTCAGCTGGTCCACGAGGTAGTCCGCCACGCGGTCACCCGGCCGAAACCCGCCGGCCAGGGACATGGCCGCCGAGGCCCCCGGCGACCGCAAGGCGGGGAACCGCCGGGCCGCGGCGTCCCACCATGTCTCCGCCCGGTGGTCGAATACGAGCTCGTCGATCGCGATGCTGCGGTGCCCCGGCCGGATCGGCAGCGTCAGCCAAGCGAGTTCACCGTTCCCGCCGTGCAGGCGGTTTCGATGGACCCAGCCCCGCCGTGGAAACTGCACGCAGTCGAAGGCCACGAAGACGTCGGCCTGATGCAGCAGCCGATAGTAGCCGAGATACGGCATGAAGTAGGGCTGCATCACGGCGATGGAGGTCACGGCCCGCTTCCCTGTCGCTCGGCTCGGCTCGGCCCGAACCTGTACGGCGGGAACCGCCCGAAATCCTGCGGAACTCCGGCCCGCGCGCACAGCGCCGCGAAGGTCGGCCCGTCGTAGACTTGGCGGACTCCGCACAACGGGAACCTGCGCCCCCCGAAGCGCCTCTTGAAGACCGCCAGCCCGTCATCGCGCTGGATGCCGCCACCGAGGTTGAGCGTCACCGCGCCTAGTTCCGGCAATCGGGCGAAGGCGTTCTCCAGGAGGAGCGCGGCCAGCCCCCGTCCCGCTTCCGTCGAGGCGTTGAGGTGATACTCGGCAACGCCGGCATGCACCAGGAACAGGGACACTGCTTCGATCTGCCCGTCGATGGCCGCCCCGACCAGCATGGCGCCCGGCATCGTCGCCCAGGTCTCGAGGGTTCCGGCGGAGAACATTGCCGGAGCACCGACCCGGGCCATCGTCGCCGGATACAATGCCACCAGCGCCGACACGAGATCCCGCTGGTCGTGGCGCAATTCCGCCCCCTGGGCCAGGGCGGCGTCGATCTTGTCGCGCAGGTTTCGGGAACTCGTCGACGGCGCCCCCTGCCCCAGGCTCGCCACGAACATCTCGTTGTGGGCGGGAGCCTCGATATCCGGCATCGCCTCCGCGAGCCCCGGCGCCAGTTGCAGATAGCCGGCAACATACCCCTGGGCGGCGGCGCAGCAGCGCCAGGTCTCGAACAGTCCGGGGTCCGGGTCAGACATCCATGCTCCCGTAAGCCCATATCCCGTCACGACATCGACGGTGCCTTCCCACTCCCGTTCGACCGCACAGAACACCATGCGGGAGTCAGGATGGCGGACCTCGACCAGCATCGGCGATGCCCCGGACAGCGAGAGCCCCCGGGCGTATTGCGGCGCCAGGCCAGGGCCACCGATTCCAGCCACAATCTGCGCCCATCGGGCCGGTTGGTCGATGGATACGATGCTGACGCCCGTCCCGCTCATGACAGGAGCGTCCCCGGCGCGAGTTCGATGTCCGTCCGCAGTTCGATCACGCCGTCCACACATGCGATCGCGTACCAGCCGCCATCGATCGTTGCGACAACCGTACCGGCGGGAGCGTCCTGACGGCTCGCGACCGGCGGCCGGAAATCCAGGAACCGAACAGTCCGATCTCGCCCGAGGAATGCGAAGGGTGGTGGTAGAGGCGGCCGCAGGGCGCGGCAAAGGTCGTAGACGCCACGCGCAGACCTCGACCAGTCGACACGGCCGTCTTCGGGCCGCCGGCGAGGCGCCCGCGAAGACACGCCGGTCTGCGGGCGGCCGGGCGGCAGGCGGCCGGTACGGTGCGCCTCCTCCATCACCTCGGCGACCGCGACCGCCGAGGCAGCGTCCAGTTTGGCCGTGAGGGTCCAGATGTCGTCATCGGAAGCGACCGGCACCTCGATGCTGGCCAGTATCGGGCCGGTATCAACATTGGCGTCGATCCGGTGCACCGTCACCCCGGTGATCTGCTCGCCGCGGACAAGGGCCCAGGCCACCGGGTGGACCCCGCGGTAGAGCGGCAGCAGCGACGAATGGACGTTGATCGCCCCGAGCCGGGGCGCCTCGAACACCGCCGGCTTGAGCAGGCCGAACCGGCAGGTCAGCAGCAGATCGAACCTCGCCAGTTCCTCGATCCGCTCCTCCAATGTCGATGACGACGCGGTCGGGATCTCGGCGCTGTCCGCAAGTCCTCTCAGCGCCGCCAAATCGGCAGCCGGCAGTTCAGGCGGCCAGACGATCAGATCCGGTGGCCAGCCGCATTCGATCGCATGCTGCAGCACGCGGATCCCCTGCGGCTTTCCGCCGGCAAACACCCATCGGATCAATCGCCCTTCAGCCAAGCCAGATCCCACTCGTTGTCGATCTCGAACACGCCCTTCCTCGGATCGACGCCGATCTGCCGGTCGGGATGCATCTTGCCGCCAAGGTGAATCTGGGGCGCCGGCGGGTTGAGGTCCTCGACGTAGTATTCCAGCCAGAAGAAGAACCGGCCCATTTCCGGGCGATAGGGAACCGGCTGCTCCGCCTCGGCGACCCACTGCAGGAGGGACCAACGGATCCGACCGTCCACGATCGCCGCCCAAACCGGCTCCGAGACGTGCAGGATCTGATCGACCGGATCGTCGTCGCCCCAGACGATCCGGAAACCGTCATCGGGGTTGGCGACCAGGCAGAACGAGAACGAGGTCTCGCCTTCGACCGAGATCCGGAACCGTGCACGGAAGTCGATCGAGTCCCGGACGATGTAGCGTTCGACCCGCTCCGTCAGCGTTCTCGTCCGAGCTTCCAGATCCCGGCGCGGCGCCGAGTGCAGGTAGGCTCGGATCGCCTCGACCCGCGGCCCCATCACCGCGCCGACCCGGCGGATCTCGTCGAGGTAGTTGCCCCAGTCGATCGGCGGGTGCCGCTTGTCGTGACCGGTGCCAGGGGACCAGGTGTCCGATGGCGACATCGTGATCAACTCCGGCGCCCGGTCAGCATACTCCCGCGCCAGCATGTCCTCGAACAGCCTTGGCGTCCCGCGGTTGGCCCAGTTCTTGTGGAAATGGGCATCGTCCAGCCAGCAGAAGTCGCCCGCGAACGGCACGATACGCTTCGGCTTGACCCAATCCAGCATCCGCCGCTGATCGGCCATGCCGACCTGCCGCTCCGCCGCCGCGGCACGCATTTCTGCCTCGCTCATCCGGAAGCAGCCGGGGAACATCGTGACGCCCAGCGACTGGATGAACGCGATGTCGACCCGAGGCCAGCGCGCAGCGATCCTGCGGCACATCGGCACGTCGGTGAGGTTGTCGTTCATGTTCAAGAGGACGCAGTCGTGATGCTCGATCACAAAACCGGCGTTCTCCCAGTCGTGCCAGCGCGTATCCGCCGACGGGACGTAGACCAGCGGCGTATTGCCGCCGAGAAGGAAGGTCTGCCAAGGATCCAGCCGACGGATGTTGTAGAAGCCCATCTCCCGCAGCGCCCGCTCGGACGAATGGGCGCGCAACCGGGCGTTGTTGGAATAGCTGGGCAGCAGGATGTTCACATCCCTCGAGAAGTAGTCGAGCGAGGGGATATGAAAATGGTCCTCGTGGGTGTGCGTGATGAACAGATAGTCGACCTCTCGGACAACCTCTTCCGGGGGAACCACCGCCGCCGGAAACTTCCAGGTCGACATGTTGAACACCGGGTGGTTGAGCATCCAGGGATCGCACACGAGGGTGCCGAACTCGCCCGTGATCTTCAGGCAGGCATGCGAGATGAACTGTACGACGAGGTCCCTGGCCATCGGGCGAAATACTCCGAGTGTGCTTCGGTTCAGACAACGTTGGGTGTACGGAAGACGTAGGTCGTGAACTCGTAGAGCCCGTAGTCGGCACGGAACCGATAGTGCCGCGACAACCGCCCCACGAATTCCGCCATGCGATCATAAGGAACGTGGAACAGGTCCTCACGCTCCCAGTCCACATGTTTCGACATCACGTTGAATGCCGCCCCGATCCGACAGCGATCGAATGCGCGTTCGACCATCCGGGTGAAGAAATCCCACATCTCATCTTCCGTCATGCCTACACGTTCGGTGAACACACCGTTCATAACGACATAGTCGAAAGTCTCGCCGAGCCGGTCGTCCACCAGCAGGTCGAGACACTCGAAGCGATGCTCCGGAAATTTGCGCCGGCAGAGATCGATGAAGGCCGGCGAGATATCGAGCCCGCTGTAGTCGATCCGATGGTCGTGGCGCCGAATGTGCTCCAGCAGGTGCCCGGCCCCGCAGCCGACATCCAACAGCGACGCACCCTCTCGCTTTTCCGCCAGCAGGTCGAGCATGACTGTGTAGCGGGTCTCGGCATCCTTCCAGTCGGGCCAGTCGACGCCACGATTCGAGTCTCCGTGGCGGTTCAGACACGCCTCGTAATGGCGCATGAGTTCAAAATATGCAGGGCCAGCCGACACCGATGCCTCACTTTGAACACGCGCAGCCCGGCCCACGCGTCTCCCAAAGTGGAAGCGAACGCGCATGAGGGTTGGCTCCCACCGCCGACCAAGCTGGCACCCAACTCCTTGTAGGGCGGCGTTGTCGCCACCGCAACGCCGCCAAGCCAAACCATGCCTGACTCTGGAGCGTCAGCCCTCGGGTACGAAAGAGGAGAAGCTACCCCCTGAGCGCCTCGTTGTCCGGGTCGTAGGGGCTTTCCGGCACGATCCGGGCCGGGCGCAGCTCGCCCATCAGCCGGACCTGGCATTCGCGGCCGATCTCGGCGAATTCGGTCTTCACGTAGCCCAGCATCAGCGACTTCCCGACGTGATGGCCGAAGCCGCCGGCAGTGCCGCGGCCGACCACCTGGTCGTCCATGAACACCGGCTCGTTGCCGAAGCTGTCGGCGTCGTCCGCGTCGATCTCGATCGTGCAGTAGGTGTTCGGCACGCCGTCGGCCTGCTGGCGGACCAGCGCCTCGCGCCCGGTGAACTCGCCCTTGTTCAACCTGACGAAGCGGCCCAGCCCGGCTTCCAGGACCGAGTTCTCGGCATTCAGGTCGGTGCCCCACAGCCGGTAGCTCTTCTCCAGGCGCATCGAGTCCATCGCCCGCATGCCGACCAGCCCGATGTCGTACTCCCGGCCGGCCGCCATCAGCGCGTCGTACAGATGCGCCTGGTACTCGATCGGATGGTGCAGCTCCCAGCCCAGCGAGCCGACGAAGTTCACCCGCAGCGCCCGGACGTTCGGGCAGTAGCCGACCGGGATCTCCTGCATGGTCAGCCACTTGAACGCCTCGTTGGTGACGTCGGCATCGGCCAGCTTCTCCAGCACCCTGCGCGAGCCCGGCCCGGCCAGCACCAGCACGCCGTACTGGGTGGTGACGTCCTTCAGATACACCGAGCCGTCGCGCGGCAGGGTCTTCTGCAGGAAGTCCCAGTCGTAGTCGTGGCCGGCGCCGGGACCGACCAGGTAGAAGCGCTCGCCCCACGGGCCGTCGGCCATGCGGGTGATGGTGAACTCGGACCGGATCGAGCCGGACGGGTTGAGCGCGTGGCTCAGGCTCATGCGGCCGACGCCCTTGGGAATCGCGTTCGCGACCATCCGGTCCAGCCACCCGCGCGCACCGGGTCCCTCGACCTCGTATTTCGCGAAGGACGACAGTTCGATCACCCCGACCCGCTCGCGCATGGTCCGGACCTCGTTGCCGACATGCTCGAACCAGTTCGAGCGGCGGAACGAGTAGACGTCGGCACGCTCGATCCCGGCTGGCGCGAACCAGTTCGGGCGCTCCCAGCCGAAGCGCGCGCCCCAGACCGCCCCCGCCTTGTCCAGGCGGTCGTAGGCCGGGGTCGTCTTGGCCGGGCGGCCGGCCGGCCGCTCCTCCATCGGGAAATGGTTGAAGAAGACGTGCTCGTACGCCTCCTCGTTCTTGATCCTGGCGAAGTGCTTGGAGACCACGCCGAAGCGGCGCGGGTCGACGCCGATCATGTCGACCGACGGCTCGCCGTCGACGATCCAGTTGGCGAGCTGCCAGCCCGCTCCCCCGGCCGCGGTCACGCCGAAGCTGTGGCCCTCGGACAGCCAGAAGTTCGGCAGCCCGAACGCCGGGCCGACCATCGGGTTGCCGTCGGGGGTATAGGAGATCGGGCCGTTGACGATATCCTTGATGCCGGCGCTCTCGAACGACGGGACCCGGTTCAGGCAGGCCTCGACATGCGGCATCAGGCGCTCGAGGTCGCCCGGGAACAGATCCTTCTCGAAGGTCGACGGAACGCCGTCCACGAAGCAGGCCGGGGCGTGCCGCTCGTACGGTCCGAGAATCCAGCCCATCCGCTCCTCGCGGAAATAGTACTGGCTGTCGGATTCGCGCAGCACCGGCAGCTCCGGATTGCCGGCCTCGCGATAGGCCTTCAGGGTCGGATCGACGTCGGTGACGATGTACTGGTGCTCGACCGGAATCGCCGGGATCTGCAGCCCGACCATCAGCGCGGTCTGGCGCGCGTAGTTGCCGGTGGCGGACACCACGTGCTCGCACCGGATCGAGCCCTTGGTGGTGTGCACGGCCCACTCGTTGTTGTCGCGCTCGATGCCGGTCACCTCGGTGTGCTGGTAGATCGTCCCGCCATGGTTGCGGGCGCCCCTGGCCATCGCCATGGTGACATCGACCGGCGCGATGTGGCCGTCGGTCGGGTGCCAGAGCGCGCCGACCAGGCCCTCGTCGTTGATCAGCGGCCACAGCCGGCGGATCTCGTCGACCCCGATCAGGTGGCACTCCACGCCGATGGTCTCGGCGGTACACTGGTAGTTCCGGTACTCGTCCATCCGGTCGCGGTTGGTGGCCAGCCGCAAATTGCCGACACCGTGGAAGCTGACGTCCTGGCCGGTTTCCGCTTCAAGTTTCTTGTAAAGCTCGACCGAGTACTGGTGGAGCTGGCCGACCGAGTAGCTCATGTTGAACAGCGGCAGCAGGCCGGCGGCGTGCCAGGTCGAGCCGGCGGTCAGCTCGGTGCGCTCCAGCAGCACCACGTCGGACCAGCCGCGCTTGGCCAGGTGGTACAGGGCGCTCACGCCGACGACGCCGCCGCCGATCACCACGACCCGAGCCGTATCCTTCATGTCCCGTCCCCTCGACGCATGCGCTGGCGCGGCCTCCGGCCGCTCGGGGACAGAGTGACGAAATCGCCGCCGGGCCCGTGCCGAAACGCGACGACGGCGTGTCGCATTCAGCGCAAAGGCCATGCAGCGACGGTGTCACCCTTGTTGTGCGCCGCAAAAACCGTGGGTTTACACCAGTGGCGGGGTTGATCTAGGCTTCGCGCAAACGGGGGTGGGGAAATACTCCACCGAACGAGGACGGCCAGCGACAGGGAGCGCGGAGCCGTCGACAGAGGATGGTATGGGGGACTATGGCGGAGAATAAGACGCCGTTCGTCCAATTCTCGGAGGTCCAGAAAACCTACGACGGTGTGATACTCGTCGTTAAGGATCTCAACCTAGACATCGAAGCGGGTGAATTCGTTACGATGCTCGGACCTTCCGGGTCCGGCAAGACCACCTGCCTGATGATGCTCGCCGGCTTCGAGACGCCGACCGAGGGTCGGATCATGCTGGGCAACAAGGAACTGAACAACGTGCCTCCGCACAAGCGCGGCATCGGCATGGTGTTCCAGAACTACGCCTTGTTTCCGCACATGACGGTGGCCGAGAATCTGGCGTTCCCGCTCGAGGTGCGAAAGCTCTCGAAGGCGGAAATCGAGACCAAGGTGCAACGCGCCCTGGACATGGTCGAGCTGGGGGCCTTCGGCGGCCGGCGGCCCGGACAGCTCTCGGGGGGGCAGCAGCAGCGCGTGGCCCTGGCCCGGGCCCTGGTGTTCGAGCCCGACCTGGTGCTGATGGACGAGCCGCTGGGCGCGCTCGACAAGAATCTGCGCGAGCAGATGCAGTACGAGATCAAGCACATTCACGAGCGGCTCGGGACGACCGTGGTGTACGTCACCCACGACCAGTCCGAAGCCCTCACGATGTCGGACCGGATCGCCGTGTTCAACGACGGCCGTGTCCAGCAGCTGGCGACGCCGGCGGACCTTTACGAGCGGCCCGAGAACGCCTTCGTCGCCCAGTTCATCGGCGAGAACAACCGGCTGCTCGGCAAGGTCGAGGAGGACGACGGCACCCATTGCGCCGTCCGGGTCGACGGCCGTGTCATCCGGGCGGTCAGCGTCAACCACGCCGGCCGCGGCTCCGACACCACGCTCTCGCTGCGCCCCGAGCGGGTCACGCTGAACCCGGAAGACGGAACCTTGCCGAACATCTTCGACGCGAAGGTCGAGGAGCTGATCTATCTCGGCGACCACATTCGCGCGCGGGTCAGCACCTGCGGCGACGACGAGTTCATCGTCAAGGTGCCCAACGCGCACGGGCACGCGGCTCTGGCCCGAGGCGCGGAAGTCCGCGTCGGCTGGGCCATGGAGGACTGTCGGGCGCTCGACGCCTGATTCACTTGAACGAAGGTCGCGTGCGCCGAAGCGGGTATCGCGCGATCTGTCGAGGGCCCCGGGACCGTCGCATCCCCCAATCGACGCCCGGGAGCCGCCTACAGGGGGAATCGCCGGCGGTGCCGGCATAGATCAGGGAGACTGACAACAATGAGACATCTGCTGAAGAGCGCGGGGGTCGCGGCCATCGGCATGGCCGCGTTCGGCTTCGCCGGGGCGGCGTCGGCCGAGACGTTGACGATCGTGTCGTGGGGCGGCGCCTACACCAAGAGCCAGCTCGAGGCCTATCACAAGCCGTGGATGGCGAAGACCGGCGACACCTTGAATTCCGAAGACTACAACGGCGGTCTCGCCGAGATCCGGGCGCAGGTCGAGGCCGGCAACGTCACCTGGGACCTGGTCGACGTCGAGTTGTCGGACGCGGTCCGCGGCTGCGACGAGGGCATTCTCGAGGTGCTCGACACCGCCGACCTGCCGAAGGGCGACGACGGCACTCCTGCGGCCCAGGACTTCATCCAGGGCGCCGTGCACGAGTGCTCCGTCGCCACCATCGTGTGGTCGACCGTCTATGCCTACGACAAGACCAAGTTCAAGGAAGGCCCGACGACCATCGCCGACTTCTTCGACCTGAAGAAGTTCCCGGGAAAGCGCGGCATGCGCAAGACCCCGAAGGCCAACCTCGAGTTCGCGCTGATGGCCGACGGCGTGCCGGCGGACAAGGTCTACGAGACCCTGGCGACCCCGAAGGGTGTCGAGCGTGCGTTCGCCAAGCTGGCGACCATCAAGAACGACACGATCTGGTGGGAGGCCGGCGCGCAGCCGCCGCAGCTCCTGGCCGACGGCGAAGTCGTCATGACCACCGCCTACAACGGCCGCCTGTTCAACGCGATCGCCAACGAGAAGAAGCCGTTCGAGATCGTCTGGGACGGCCAGGTCTGGGATCTCGACCTGTGGGCGATCCCGCGCGGCGCGAAGAACAAGGCTCGGGCGTGGGAGTTCATCAAGTTCTCCACCGACACCCAGCGCCTCGCCGACCAGGCCAAGTGGATCTCCTACGGTCCCGTCCGCAAGTCGTCGTTCCCGAAGGTCCTGCCGGAAATGCAGCCGCACATGCCGACGGCTCCGGGTAACTTCAAGAACCCGCTGCAGAACGATTTCGAGTTCTGGGCCGACTACGGCGACGAGCTGAACGAGCGCTTCAACGCCTGGCTCGCCAGCTGATCGATCCGGGGCGGAGTGCCGGCGGCGCTCCGCCCCACCCTTGTTGGATTGACGACCTCTTTCATTCGTCCATTTTCAGGTGATCGGGAGCCAAGGGCAGGCGATGGCGCAATTGACCGAGACGGCCGGGCCGATCCTGACCACCGCCGACGGGACGCCGCTCAAGCAGGCGCTGGCCCGGGCAACCCGCCGCAGCAAGATGCGCGCGCTGATGCTGGTAGCGCCGCTCGTGGTCTTCATCCTCGTCACCTTCATCATCCCCATCGTGGACATGCTGGCGCGCAGCGTGTCGAATCCAGAGGTCCAGGCGGCCATCCCCGAGACCGCCGCACTGCTGGCGGAGTGGGACGGCACCGACCTGCCGCCGGAGGCGGTGTTCGCGGCCCTGGCGAAGGAACTGGCCGACGAGGGCAAGCGCCGGGACATCGGCCGCATGGCAGGCCGCCTGAACTTCGAGGACAGCGGGTTCCGATCCCTGTTCAACAAGACCCAGCGCCGGATCGACCGCGTCAAGAGCGCCCCCTACAAGGAAGCTCTGATCGCCATCGACAAGGACTGGGGCGAGACGTCGACCTGGAAGGTCATCCAGCTGCTGTCGCCGCCGACCACGTTCAGCTACTACCTGAACGCCGTCGACCGGACCTACGACGAGAACGGCAACGTGGTCATGCAGCCGGAATGGAAGCAGATCTACGTCCAGCTGTTCCTGAAGACCATCTACGTCTCGCTCGGCGTCACGCTCTGCTGCCTGATCCTGTCCTACCCGATCGCCCACCTGCTGGCGGTCCTGCCGGCCGGCAAGGGCAACCTGCTGCTGATCCTGGTGCTGCTGCCGTTCTGGACCTCGCTGCTGGTCCGGACGACGTCCTGGATCGTGCTGCTGCAGACCAACGGCGTGATCAACGACACCCTGGTCTGGCTCGGCGTCATCAGCGACGACAACCGGATCACCATGATCTACAACATGACCGGCACGGTCATCGCGATGACCCACATCCTGATGCCGTTCATGGTGCTGCCGCTGTACTCGGTCATGAAGACGATCTCGCCGAGCTATCTGCGGGCCGCCCGCTCGCTCGGCGCCAATCCCGTCGTCGCCTTCGTCCGGGTCTACATGCCGCAGACCGTGCCCGGCGTCGGCGCCGGCTCGATTCTCGTGTTCATCCTGGCGATCGGCTACTACATCACGCCCGCTCTGGTCGGCGGCCAGGACGGCCAGCTGATCTCGAACTTCATCGCCTACCACATGCAGAAGTCGCTGAACTGGGGCCTCGCGGCCGCGCTCGGCACGATCCTGCTCGCCGGCGTGCTGGCCCTGTACTGGCTGTACGACCGCATCGTCGGCATCGACAACATGAAGCTCGGGTGAGGAAGCGACGATGGCTGTTCCAAGCTATGCGGGCCCGGTCGAGCGCATCTGGTACTACGCCTACCGGATCATCTGCGCGGCGATCTTCTTCTTCCTGATCGCGCCGATCCTGGTGATCATCCCGCTGTCGTTCAACGCCGAGCCCTACTTCACCTTCACGCCCGAGATGCTGGCCCTGAAGCCGAGCGCCTTCTCGCTGCGCTGGTACGCGGACATCGTCAACAACGAGCAGTGGCTGCACTCGATCAAGAACAGCTTCATCATCGGCTTCGCGGCCACCATCCTGGCCACCGCCTTCGGGACCGTCGCCGCACTCGGCCTGTCGCGAGCCGAACTGCCGTTCAAGCGGATGCTGATGGCGGTGCTGATCTCGCCGATGATCGTGCCGCTGATCATCTCGGCGGCGGCGATGTTCTTTTTCTACTCGGCCCCGTTCGGCAGCGACTATGCACTGACCCACACCTTTGCCGGGGTGATCCTGGCGCATGCGGCGCTGGGCACGCCGTTCGTGGTGATCACGGTCACCGCCACTCTGGTCGGATTCGACAGGAACCTGATCCGGGCCTCGAACAGCCTGGGCGCCGATTCGGTCACCACCTTCTTCAAGGTGATCATGCCGCTGATCCTGCCGGGGGTGATCTCCGGCGCGCTGTTCGCCTTCGTCACCTCGTTCGACGAGGTGGTGGTGGTGCTGTTCATGGCCGGCTTCGAGCAGCGCACGATTCCGCGCCAGATGTGGGCCGGCATCCGCGAGCAGATCAGCCCGACCATCCTGGCCGTGGCGACGCTGCTGATCTGCCTGTCGACCGTGCTGCTGGCGACCATCGAGTTGCTGCGGCGGCGCAACGAGCGGCTGCGCGGCGTCACCTACTGAGGCGGCGGACACCCTGGACAAGAGGCCTCCGAGGCCTCACCTTTTGGGTGGGCACGACGCCCGGAGGCCGACATGTACCGCGACAATTCCCTGGTTCCGAAGGAAGCCATCCGCCTCGCCGCTCTCGGGCTGCTGGCCGAAGGTGACCGTCCCTATGGCGACCTGGCGCGCGAGGTGCGCGAGTTCGCGACCCGGATCGTCGGCCCCTCCCTCGACCTGCTGGGAACCTCGATCGAGCTGCTGCGCTTCGAAGGCCTGATCGAGCCGGTCGACGGCCGCGGGATGGAGGACAACGCGGTCCTGCGCCTGACCGACTCCGGCCGGACGGCGCTCACCGAATACCTCACCTCGACCATGCGCCCCGGGGTCTCCGACCTGAACAAGCTGGTGCTGGCGCTGAAGCTGCGGTTCATCGACCTGCTGTCGGACGAGGATCGCGAGGAACAGCTGGCGGCGCTCGAGATGATGTATGCCGGCGAGAAGGCGCGCCTTACGGACCTCCGGGACCGCGCCGACCGGGGCGCCGGCCTGCTGGCCGCCTGGCTGGACCTGGAGATCGACCAGGTCGATCGGCGTATCGCCTGGTGCCGGGATCTCATCTCCAACTGATCATGCGACCGACGATTCGGGCCGTACGGGCGATCGCCGCAGCCGGCGTCCTGCTGGCGGCACCGGCCAGCGCCACGCGGGCTGCGGAGCCGGTCCTCGGGTCCCCGCCGTCCTATGCCAGCGGGCGGGACCTGACCGAGGGTCCGAACGCCGACGCGGTGGACCTGCGGATCTGGCTGCCGGACCTCGATGCCGGCGACGTGCCGCAGGGACTGACCGTGCTCGGCGGCAGCGTCCTGGTGGCCGCCTACCGTGAGGACCGGGCGGGCCCGCAGGACTGCCGCATCCACCGCTTCGACGCCGCCACCGGCACCCACACCGGGACTGCCGAGATACCGGCCGCCTGCAGCCACGCCGGCGGCATGGCGGTGGCCGGCGGGCGGCTGTTCCTGACCGACACCTGGGCGCTGATCGAGCTCGACGCCGACGCCCTGTTCGACCCGCAGCGCCACGACCGCGGCGTCCTGCGACGGGTCTCTCTGCGGTTCCCGCTGCGCGGCTCGTTCGCCGCCGGGACCGCGGACGGCCTGTGGGTCGGCGAGTACAAGCGCACGGCCGGCGCCGCTCTGCGGTTCGTGACCCTGGACACGATCGACGCCGCCGACCAGGTCGCCGGGCTCGGCCCGGACGCCATCGCACGGGAGATCCCGACCCCCGCCCGCTCCCAGGGCGCCGCGGCCGGACCGGACGGCGCCCTGTGGGTATCGGCCTCGTCCAGCCAGTTCGGCAGGCTCTACCGGCTCGACCCGGCCACCGGCGACGTGCTCGCGGAATTTGCCGCACCGGTCGGGACCGAGGACCTGGGCCTCGACGCCGACGGCCGGCTCTGGACGGTCTCGGAGGCGGGCTCGGCGAAATACCTGAACTGGGCCGCCTTCAACCCGCTCGTCATGCGGCTCCGGCCCGAAGCTCTGCGCTGAGGTCCGGCGCCGCCGCCAGGGCGACCCGGATGAAGCCGGCCAGCCAGCCGGCCATCGCCTCGTGGTCGAGGGCCCGGCCGAGCGACCCCTTGCCTTCGGAGAACACCGCCTCGCCGACCTTGTCGCGCCGCATGTCCAGGATGCGGTCGACCGTCGGGACGTTCATCTCCGGATGGCCCTGCATGGTCAGGATCCGGTCGCCAATCCGCAGCATGGCGTTCGGGCAGAACTCGCTGGACGCCAGCACCACCGCCCCTTCAGGTGGTCGGATCACCTGGTCCTGGTGGCTGACCAGCACGTTGACCGCATCGGGGCCGCCGCGCATCCAGGCCTCGCGCCCGGTCAGGGCGTGGCGGTGCACGCCCATGCCCCAGCCGCGCTCCGACTTCCGCACCTCGCCGCCCAGCGCCTGGGCGATCAGCTGGTGGCCGAAGCAGCCGCCGATCAGCACCTTGCCGGCGGCCGCCGCGCGCCGCACGAAGGCCTCCGACTCGCGGATCCAGGGCAGGTCCTCGTACACGCCGTGCGGGCTGCCGGAGAAGATGTAGACGTCGTGGTCGTCGACCGAGCGCGGGAACTCCCCGTCGATCGCCGAGCAGCCGGCGAAGGCCGCCTCCGGTAGCTGCGGCGCCAGCAGCGCCCGAAAGCTCTCGAGATAGGGCGGCATCACATCGGCCAGAGGCTCCGCGACCCGGCCGCAAACCACCACGCAAATCCGCATTCGCCTCTCCTCAGAGCAGGTGCTGGCCACCGGTGACGAAGATCTCGGTTCCGGTGACGTAGGCACTGTCGTCGGAACAAAGATAGTAGATGGTCGAGGCGACGTCCTGCGGCTTGCCCAGCCGGTGCAACGGGATGCGCGGAATCAGAACCTCGGTCTCGGGCGACAGCATGGCGGTCTCGATCTCGCCCGGCGCCACCGCGTTCACCCGGACCTCGAGCTCGGCGAACTCGTTCGCCATCTCGCGCGTCAGGGCCGACAGCGCCGCCTTCGAGGTCGAATAGGCCGAGCCGGCGAACGGGTGGATGGCGTGACCGGCGATCGAAGTGACGTTGACGATCGCGCCGCGCCCGCGGTGCAGGGCGGCGCCGAAGCCGCGCGCCAGCTTCAGCGGCGCGAAGAAGTTCAGCTCGAACACCTGCCGCCAGGCATCCAGGTCGCCGTTCAGGACGCCCAGCCGCTCCTTGTAGGGTGTCTTGGGCGACCAGCCGGCATTGTTGACCAGCGCGTGCAGCGGCCGGCCGCCGAGCCACCGGTTGGCCTCCTCGACGAAGCGGTCGAGACTGGCCGGGTCGGCCAGGTCCGCGGCGATGTGGTGGACCCGGGCATGGTCCATCCGGCACTCCGGCGGCGGGGTGTCGCGCGAGCAACTGAGCACGCGCCAGCCCCGTTCCAGGAACAGCGCTACGGTCGAATGCCCGATCCCCCGGCTGGCGCCGGTGAGGAGCAGAAGTTTGCCGTCTTCAGACATGGCGCGGACGATAGCCGAGCCGGCGCGGCAGCGAAAGGCTCTGGCCCGTCGCCGCCGGCGGGGCCGGTCAGCGGACGCTCACCACCCGGAAGGTCCGCAGTTCGCCGTCGTGCTCGGTGATCGAAACGTACTCGCCTTCGACGAAATGGTGCCGGTCGAAGCGAAAGATCGGGTCGTCGTGATCGTCGTCCTCGCCGGGGTGGTCGTAGTGGAACAGCCAGCGCTGCCCACGGGTGTGCACGAGCAGCCCTGACTCGTCGGGCTCGCCGTTCCAGAACCGGCGCACCGTGCATTTCTCGCGCAGGTCCCGCCAGTTCTCGTGGTCAAGCGTCCCGTCCGCGGTCAGGGGCGCCCGGAACTCGTACCCGCGCGCCGCGCTCCCCTCGGGGAACTCGGCGTTGCGCGCGAGTTCCAGACGGATGGTCTTCAACGGCATTCCTGTGTTCCTCCTGCCAACTCAGCGGGCGAGCAGCATCGCGATGGATGAACCCGCGAGCGCGTCGTCGGTGACACCGCCCATGACGAATTCGCGCACCCGGCTGTGGCTGTACGCCCCGAGAAGGACCATGTCGGCGCCATCGGCCGCGGCCTCGGCCTCGAGCGTCGACGCCACGCCCTCCTTGGAAACCTTGACCGTCCTTCCCGATGCGGCAATGCCCCACAGGGTCAGCGTACGCACGAGATCGTCCGGTGTCACGGTCACGTCGCCGTCGTCGACCACCAGCACGGTGACGGCGTCGGCAGTGGACAGCAGGGGCATCGTCATCGCAACCGCCCGGGCCGCCTCGGCCGATCCGTTCCAGCCGACCAGGACGCGCCGGCCGACCTCGCCGCCGCCGTCGGAAGCGGCCAGGAGGACCGGACGGCCGGACTCCAGCATGGCGATCTCGATCAACCCGCTGCGCTCCTGACTGCTGTCACCCTTGCCTCGGGAGAACACCACGAGATCGGCCGCCCGAGCCGGCAGCGCGACCGCATAAGGCAGGTGGCCGGTCACGGTCGAGAAGGTCGCGGACGGTCGGCTGCCGGCGGCGTCCTCGGACACCCCGGCCGCCTCGCGCCAGCTGGCATAGGTTGCACGCGCCGCGGTCGCGCGCTCGCTGGCCTGGGCCTCGGCAGCCTGAACGATGCTGTCGATCATCGCCGCGTTGAACCCCTCGCCGACCAGCGGGATCATGTCGGTGGCGTCGCGGCTGAACAGCATGGCGTCGATGTGCGCCCCGCGGCGCCGCGCGAGCGCTGCGGCCAGATCCAGGGCTGGCCGGTCGCCTTCGTCACCGAGCAACGGAACCAGGATTCTCTTCATTGCGGAACCTCCACTGTTCGACGTGGGCGCTCCGCCCGGCGTCTTCAACAGTAGGCTCCGGGACGGCCGCCCCGGCATTGAGCCAAATCAACTGCCGGCAACCGCGGCGAGCACCGCCGAGACGAGGTCCGGCACAGGCCGACCGGCGTCGAGGCGTAGCCAGTCGTGTGGCGCCGTGATGGTGTCGGCCTGGTGCTCGACCACCTCGCGCGTCGCATCGGAGGCATCGCCGGTCCGGGCCGACACCCGCGCGCCCGCCTGCTCGGCCGGCAGTTCCAGCCAGACGCCCACGAACCGGACCCCGGCCCGGCGCGCCGCCGCCGCCACCGCCCGCCGGTCCTCGGGCCGGCCGTAGACGGTGTCCGCGACCACCGCCGACCCCAGTCCGGCCAGGCGCCGGGCCCTGCGATGCACCGTTGCCATCACCCGCCGGCTGACCTCCGACCGGTACGCCTCGGGCGGCAGGTGAACCGTCTCGGCGACCCCGAAGGCCTGCTTGCGGATGACGTCGGAGCGCAGCACCGCGGCACCGGGCATCCGGCCGAGCGCCGGCGCCACCGCCCGCGCCAGGGTGGTCTTGCCGGTCCCGGAAATCCCGCCGATGGCCACCACCACCGGGGCCACCTCGTCGAGATAGCGGCGGGCCTCCGCCAGATAGCGGCCGGCTTCCGCCGCCCGCGCCCGGTCGAGGCCGTGCTGCGTGGCAGCGGTGGCGCCGACATGCGCCCGCACCGCCGCCCGCATCGACAGGAACAGCGGCATCATTCCGGCGGCCTCGTCGTCGCGCGTGGCCGACAGCCAGCCGTTCCACACCCGGTTGGCGCCTGCGTCGAGCCCGCGATGCAGCAGGTCCATCAGCAGGAAGGCGAGGTCGTAGGCCACGTCGACGGTCGCCAGTTCCTCGTCGAATTCGAGGGCGTCGAACAGCACCGGGTCGCCGTCCGGGCCCCGGAACACGTTGCGCAGATGCAGGTCGCCGTGGCAGCGCCGGACCCGGCCCCGGCGCCCGCGG
Source organism: Thalassobaculum sp. (assembly GCF_040219615.1). GTDB lineage: Bacteria > Pseudomonadota > Alphaproteobacteria > Thalassobaculales > Thalassobaculaceae > Thalassobaculum_A. The sequence continues at coordinate 128,450 of NZ_JAVJSE010000014.1, read as the reverse complement.
GCGTCCAGGTGGTCGCCCAGGGCATCCGCCATCGCCGACGTGCGGGCCAGCAGGTCGCGCACCGCCGCGGCGTCGAAGACCGTCGGTACCGCCGACTCCAGCCCGGCCCGGTTGATCGCCAGCACGTCGGCGACCAGGGTCGACCCGGCGGTGCGCCGCCGCTTCGGCGCGCCGGCATGTGCCTCCGCGACCGCGGCGGCCAGGCGGTCGAGGTCGCGATCCGCAAGCTCGCCGCGCTCGGCCAGGCGGTCGAACAGCATGTCGCCGTCGAAGCGCCGCATCACGACCACCGGCTCGATCGCCCGTTCGCCCTCGCCGGGCTCGTCCTCCGGGCCGCACAGACGCCATCCGCCATCCCGGCCCACGACCACCTCGCCGACGCCGAGATAAAGCTCCGGCGCGGTCCGCCGGTTGATCTCCACTTCCCGCCGGCAGATCCGGCGGCGGCGGGCCACGGTCGAGAGATCCATGTATGGCAGGTCGACCGGCTTCTTGATCTTGTAGGCACGGTCGCCGGCCAGGACCACCACCGCGCCGTGGGTCTCGATCGGCTCCGACACCGGGCCGGCCGCGAGCCCGTGGGTGGCGGGGTCGCCCAGGAAGCGGATCAGCCGGTCCAGGCGGTCGCCGTCGTGGTCCCGGGATTCGCTGCGGTCAGACGGTTCCATGTCGGCTACCCGGCCGACGGGCCGTCGACCGCTCCTCCGGTAGTTGCTCGGGTTCCTCGTGAATCAGGACCTCGACGCTCGGGAACGCCTTGCACACCGCCCGCTCGACATCGTCGACGATACGGTGCGCCTGGTTGACGCTCAGCGCGCCGTCCACCACCAGGATCATCTGCACGAAGGTATCCGTGCCCGACCGGCGGGTGCGCAGGTCGCGCACCGCCTTCACGTCCGGATGGTCCAGGGCAACGCCCCGGATGCGAGCCCGTTCCGAGTCGGGAAGCTCGCGGTCCATCAGCAGGTCGACCGCGCCGTAGCCGATCCGCCACGCGCTGTGTCCCATCCAGGCGGCGATCACGCCGGCGATGATCGGGTCGAGCCACACCCAGCCGCCGAGACCGGCAACCAGGAACGACACGATCACGCCGGCATTCACCACCAGGTCGGCGCTGTAGTGCGCCCGGTCGGCGGCGATCGCCAGCGAACCGGTCCGGCGGATCACCTGGCTCTGTATCCAGACCAGGGCGACGCTGAGGACGATCGCGAAGACGGTCGTGAGAATGCCGACCCACTCGTGGCGGATCGGCGCCGGATCGACCAGCCGACGGGCACACTCGACCAGCACCAGCGCTGCCGATCCGCCGATGAAGGCGGCCTGGCTCAGCGCCGCGACCGACTCGGCCTTGCCGTGACCCCAGCGATGTTCCCGGTCGGCCGGCTTGGCCGCCTTCTGGACGGCCAGCAGGGTCACCACCGACATGCCGACGTCCAGCAGCGAGTCGACGAGGCTCGACAGCATCGCAACCGAATCGGTCGTCCACCAGGCGCCGGTCTTGACCAGGATCAGCACCGTCGCCACCGCCGTGGCCCCGAGCGCGGTCCGCCGCGTGAGACGGGCGATCTCCGGCGCCTGCGCGATCGGGTCGAGCGGCGCTGACATCGGCATCGTCAGGGAAACAGCCGCTGGACCGTCCAGGGGGCGCCCTCGCCGGAGCGCGTGAACAGGAAGCGGTCGTGCAACCGGAACTCGCCGTCCTGCCAGAACTCGACGCGCAACGGGGTCAGCCGGTAGCCCGACCAGTAGGGCGGCCGCGGCACGTCCTTGCCATCGTACTCCGCCTCGAACCGCGATACCGCCGCCAGCAGCGCCGGACGGTCGGCCAGCGGCCGCGACTGCTGCGACGCCCAGGCGCCGATCCGGCTGCCGCGCGGACGGCTCGCATAGTAGACGTCGGCCTCGTCGTCGCCGACGCTGGTCACCGCCCCTTCGATGCGGACCTGCCGGCGCACCGACTTCCAGTGAAAGCACAGCGCCGCGAACGGATTCACCTCGAGTTGCCGGCCCTTCTGGCTCTCGGTGTTGGTGAAGAACGCGAAGCCCCTGGCGTCGAAGTCCTTGAGCAGGACGATCCGCGCCGACGGCCGACCGTCGGAATCGGCGGTCGCCAGGGTCATCGCGTTGGCGTCGTTCGGCTCCGACGCCTCGGCCTCGGCGAACCAGCGACGGAACTGCTCGAACGGATCGTCGGTGTCAGGCTCGAACATCACTTCTGCCTCTCATGCGCCCTGTCATTCACGCGCTCCGGCACACATGCGCCCTCGCGTTGGAATCTGCCATCAGCCCGCCATATCCTGCGAGCCCAGTACCGCCTGCCGCATCGTTCGGCAAGGAGGGAACCGTGACCTCCCGACAACGTTGCGACGGAATAGTCGAGCTCGGGCGTTGGTACTGTGACTTGGATCAATTCGCCGCGACACTGGGCGGGAACAGATGCGGATGGCATCGCCTTCGACCACGGCGACCGGATAACATGGGGACGAGGCCGGCCGCGTGCGGCGGGTCCAGCGGAAAGGACGGGAATACCATGATGCGCAAGATGGCAGTCGTTGCCGTGCTCGCAGTCGGACTGGCGGCGTGCAGCAACACCGGCACGGGCCCCGGCCCGAAGCAGACGGGCGGTGCGATCCTCGGCGGCATCGGCGGCGCCGTCGCCGGCGCCCAGTTCGGCCAGGGTACCGGCAGGCTCGCAGCGGTCGCCGCCGGCACCCTGCTCGGCGCGCTGATCGGCAGCGAGGTCGGCTCGTCGCTCGACAAGGCCGACAAGGCGGCGATGGCGCAGACCACGCAGACCACCCTGGAGACGGCGCCGAGCGGCAGCAGCTCGACCTGGCGCAATCCCGACTCCGGCCACTACGGGACGGTCACCCCGACCAGCACCTATCAGAACAACAACGGTCAGTACTGTCGGGAATTCTCTCAGACGGTTAACATTGGCGGTCGCACCGAGGAGGCGTATGGGACCGCATGCCGTCAGCCCGATGGAACCTGGCAGATCGTGAACTGACGCGGCGCCGGCCTGCCGGCGCCGCCCTGGCGGATTCGGGTCGGGGTCGGCGATCGTGAGCGATCTCTACAGAACCCTGGGCGTCGGCCGGACGGCGGATCAGGCGGAAATCAAGTCGGCCTACCGCAAGCTCGCCAAGAAGTATCACCCGGACCTCAATCCGGGCGATGCCGGCGTCGAGCGCCAGTTCAAGGAGGTCAACGCCGCTTATGACGTGCTGGGCGACCCGGACAAGCGGGCGCGCTACGATCGCGGCGAAATCGATCCCGAAGGGCGCGAACGCGGCGGGTCGGGCTTCTGGCGCAACTGGGCCAAACGCAGCAGCACGGGTGCCGGAACCGGTTCCTCGGGCGCCGGCGGGCGGTCCCGATTCGACTTCGGCGACGACTTCGAGGCCGAGCAGGATCCGATCGACGACATTCTCAAGGCCTGGCGCAGCGCCAAGGCCCGGCAGGGCATGGGCGACCCGCCCGGCGGCGACGGCGCCGGAACCGGCGCGCGGACCGGCCCGCGCCGCTCGCCGCAGGATCTGCGCTACCGGCTGAAGGTGCCGTTCGTCGAGGCGGTCGCAGGCATCAAGAAGCGGGTCACCCTGTCCGACGGCAAGGTCGTCAACCTGACCATCCCGCCGGCGACCGAAGAGGGCACCGTCCTGCGGCTGAAGGGCCAGGGCCGCCCGGCCGCCGCCGGCAAGCCGTCCGGCGACGCTTACCTGGAACTGCAGATCGAGCCGCACCCGTTCTTCCGGCGCGACGGCCGGGACATCCGCCTCGACCTGCCGGTCACCCTCAAGGAAGCCGTGCTGGGAGCGTCGATCACCGTGCCGACCGTGCACGGCAACGTCACCCTCAAGATCCCGAAGGCCGCCAACAGCGGTCAGGTGATGCGGCTGCGCGGCAAAGGCGTCCCGAGCACCGGGTCCGAGCCGCCGGGCGACCAGTACGTCACCCTGAGCGTGGTCCTGCCGCCGGAGCCCGATGCGGCGCTCGAGGCGTTCGTCGAGAACTGGAAGTCGGCGACACACAACCCGCGCCACAAGATGGGTGTCTAAACGCGGCAGCGCTCAGGAACGAGAGGTCGGGGCCGCGCCGTGGGGCAGTTTCACGACCGCCGGGTCGGCCCCCTCGACCGGCGCGCTCAGGCCGAGCGACTCGGCGATCGTCAGCCCGAGCACCCGCTCCTCTGCCCGGTAGAGATCGGTGAGCCGTTCGGCGAGCCGCCCGGTGGCCGCGTCCAGTCGGCGAACGGTGCGGCGCTCGGCCGCCTCCTCGGGCTCCTGCGCGTCCAGGCCGAGCGTCAGGCCCAGGTCGCGGGCCAGACGCGCGAGCGGGGTGGCGTGCAGATCGCGCGCCAGGGCATAGCCGCCCTCGTCGGTCGTCACCAGATAGCCGCTGCTCCGCAGCGATTCGATGACCGCGTCGCGCCCGTCGACCGGCAACGCGCGAGCCAGTGCCGTCGGCGCGACGCTGCCGCCGGTGCGGGCATGCTCGGCCAGCACCCCGAGCAGGACCACCGCCGCCTCCAGCCGGCGGGGCGCGTCCAGGGTCACGTCGATGCGCCCGACCCGGGTGGACTGCCACTCGGTGAAGGACGCCGCGAACACCGCGCCGATCAGCACCACGGTCCAGGACAGATAGATCCAGATCAGGAAGATCGGGAAGGTCGCGAGCGCGCCGTAGATCGTCTGGTAGCTCGGGAAGCTCACCAGGTAGTACCGGAAGCCCAGCTTCAGGACCTCGAGCGCCACGCCGGCGAGCGCCCCGCCGACCAGGGCGTCGCGCAACCGCACCGGTCGCGCCGGCACCAGCATGAACAGAACGGTGAACGCCACAGTCTGCAGGATCGCCGCCAGTACCCTGCCACCGACGAAGGCCCAGCCCGGGCTGTCGATGACGATCGGCATGTAGGCTGAACCCTCGACCGCCAGTTCCCCGATACGGTCGAACACGCCGGTGGTCAGCGAGAAGCTGATGCCGAACAGCACCGGGCCGAGCGTGAGGACGGTCCAGAAGATCAGCAACCGGGTCACCAGAGGCCGGTCGCGCTCGACCCGCCAGATCGTATTGAACACCGACTCGATGGTCGACAGCAGCAGGATCGCGGAGACCGCCAGCGCCGCCACGCCGACCGCCGTCAGGTTGGTGGCGTTACGGATGAACTCGGTCAGGTGCGAGCGGACGATCAGCCCGACCTCGGGCACGAGGTTCTCGAACAGCAGGATCTCGATCCGGTCCTGCATCGCCTGGAAGGCCGGGAACGCCGAGAAGATCGAGAAGGCGATCGTCAGCAGCGGCACCAGCGCCAGCAGGGTCGTGTAGGTCAGTGCGCCGGCCGCCTGCAGGCCGCGGTCCCGGTAGAACCGATGCGCGGCGTAGAGGACGTATGCCGCCACGTTCCGTGCCAGCAGGACGGCCCGGGCCCGGCTCACCTGTCGCCACGCTGTCGGTCGATCGGTCATGTGCGTCAGCATAGCATGCAGCATCGCACGCTCCGACCGTCGCCGCTCCCGCCCATGCCGGCACCGTGGAGGACACCCGCCGGCTTGTCGCAGGAGAACCGAGGTGAAAGAATAAAATACGAGGTTTCAGCGCGAGGGGTCCGCGACTCCGGGACATTCCGCGCCTCCGGGACATACGGTGGTAACATGGCGGCTCGGTCAAATGACGCGTGACATCGACGCCGCCGACCCGTCTCGGCCAGCCGGCACGGTGTTCTGGATCACCGGGCTGTCGGGCGCCGGCAAGACGACGATCGCGACCGCGCTTTCGCGTGCCCTCGACCGGCTCGACCGCCCGCATGTGCGGCTCGATGGCGACGAACTCCGGGAGATCTTCGCCGACGTCGACCGCCACGACCAGCAGGCACGCAGGATGCTGAGTCGGCGATACGCCGGGCTTTGCAGGCTGATATCCCGTCAGGGCCTGGACGTCGTCTGCTCCACGATCTCGCTGTTCCACGAGATCCACCGCTGGAACCGGGACAACATCGAGAACTATGTCGAAGTGTTCCTCGATGTCGACCGGTCGGTGCTCGCGGCCCGCGACCCCAAGGGCATCTACCGCCGGGCGGGCGCCGGCGAACTGGACAACGTCGCCGGACTGGATCTCGCCGTCGAGTTGCCGACGGCGCCCGACCTGACGGTGCACAACGATGGCCGCCAGGCCCCCGAGCAGGTCGCCCGGGCGATCCTGGACGCCGCCGATCGCGCCCCGGGCAGAGCGCGGCCGCGGGAGTCGATCGGATGATCGTGCAGATCAGCCGAACCAAGCTCCTCGGGACCAAGGCCGAGACCCTGGAGCGGCTGGGCCCGCACCAGGGCTACTTCCAGATCCCGGCGTTCCTGTACTTCACCGTCGGCGACTGGGAAGATCGGTCCGACGCCCTCGCCGATGCGATCGCCGGGCGGTTCGGCGGCACTGCCGTGGCGGTGCGGTCGAGCGCCCTGCGCGAGGACTCCGATACCTCGTCCATGGCCGGCGCCTTCGCCAGCGTTCTGCACGTCGCCGTCGACGACCGGCCGGCGATACGCGAGGCCGTGGAATCCGTCATCGCCTCCTACGACGCCCGCCATTCCGAGGACCAGGTCCTGGTCCAGCAGATGGTCACGGATGTGGCGATCAGCGGTGTGGCGATGACCCACGGGCTCGACGACGGCAGCCCCTACTACACCATCGAGTACGACGACGAGAGCGGCGAGACCGACGCGGTGACGGCCGGCCTGCGGATCAACAAGTCGCTGCGGCTGCATCGGGACGTCGGCGAGGCCGACCTGGCGTCGATCCGCATGCGGCGCGTGCTCCGGCTGATCCGCAACCTCGAGGGCGTGTTCGGCCGGGTTCCCCTCGACATCGAGTTCGCGCTCGGCCGCGACGGCACGGTGTATCTGTTCCAGGTGCGGCAGATCACCTCCCACTCGAGCTGGGACCACGGACTGGTGCTGCGGGTCGACGCGGCCCTGCACGGCATCGCCGGCTACCTGGCCGACCGGCTGGGCCCGCGTCCCGAGGTATTGGGCGGCCGGGGAATCCTCGGGACGATGACCGACTGGAATCCGGCCGAGATGATCGGCTCTGCCCCGAGGGGGCTGGCGCTGTCGCTGTACCGGCATCTGATCACCGACGAGGTGTGGGCGGCCGCCCGGGCGTCGATGGGGTATCGCCCGATGGTCGGCGAGCATCTGATGGTCGAGCTGGCCGGCCGGCCCTACATCGACGTGCGGAACTCGTTCAACTCGTTCCTGCCCGCCGACCTGGACGACGACCGGGCCGCGCGCCTGGTCGACGCCGCGCTGGACCGCCTGGCCGACCGGCCGGAGCTTCACGACAAGGTCGAGTTCGAGGTCATGCCGACCGGGATCGACTTCCGGTCCGGGCAGTTCCTGGAAGCCGCCTATGGCGACGCCCTCGACGCGGACGACCGGCAGGCGATCCTCGAGGCGTATCGCCACCACATGAACCGGATGGTCGGCAACGGCGACGCCGGGACGCTGCAGGCCGCCGACCGGCAGATCGCCGTGCTGGCGGCCCGCCAGCAGAGCAGACCGTCGGTGTTCGAGACCCTCGCGGTGCCGCCGCTGCGAAAGCTGGCGGCTGCCCGACGGCTGCTCGAGGAGGCCCGCCAGCTCGGAACCCCGGCATTCTCCGTCATGGCCCGGCACGGGTTCCTGGCCGAGGCCCTGCTGCGGTCGCTGGTCGAGCGCGATGCGCTGTCGCCCGATCGCCTGGCGGCGTTCAAGCGCTCGATCCGCACGGTGGCCGGCGACCTGATCGACGCCATGCGGGACGTGGCCCGCGGCCGGATGACCGCCGATGTGTTCTTCGCGCGCTTCGGTCACCTGCGGCCGGGCACCTACGACGTGCTGTCGTCGCGCTACGACCGGCGCGCCGACCTGTTCGCCGGGAGCCACCTGCCGCAGGTCGACGTGGTCGACGGCTTCACCCTGGCCCCGGCGGAACGGCGGTCGATCGGGCTACTGATCGGCGAAGCCGGGCTGGACCTCCGGGACGCCGAGGCGCTGCTGGCTTATGCACGCAAGGCGGTCGCCGGCCGGGAACTCGGCAAGTTCGTGTTCTCGCGCAACATCTCGGATGCATTGGAGCTGCTGGCGGCCTGGGCCGAAGACAACGGCCTCAGCCGGGACGACCTGAGCCACCTGGACGTCGTCCCGCTTCTGGATCAGGTCGCCGGCCGTCACCCCGAGCGCGAGGGCTTCTCCCTGCGCGACCGGGTCGAACAGGCGCGCCGGTCCCATCAATGCGCCGCATCGCTGCACCTCAGCTTCATCCTGCGGTCGGTCGAGGAGGTCTACATCGCACCGCAGCAGCGCACCGAACCGAACTACGTCACCAAGGGTCGGGCCGCCGGGCCGCTCGTGCGCCTCGACCCGCAGAGCGACACCTCATCGCCGATCGCCGGTGCCGTCGTCTGCATCGAGAGCGCCGACCCCGGCTTCGACTGGATCTTCACGCACGGCATCGCCGGGCTCGTGACGAAATACGGCGGCGCGAACTCGCACATGGCGATCCGCTGCGCCGAGTTCGGCATCCCCGCCGTCATCGGCTGCGGCGAGGTACTGTTCGACCAGGTGGTGCGCGCCCGAAGCGTCGAGATCGACGCGGCGAACCGCCACTTCTTCCTGCACTGACCCGGTGGCTTCATGCGCATCGGCATTACGCAGCGGATCGTCTACGACCCGGAGCACGGCGAGCGGCGCGACGCCCTGGCCAGCGACTGGTATCGTTTCCTCACGGCGGTCTGGCCGGACGTGGTGATCGTGCCGATCCCGAACCTGCCGGAACACGCGGCGCGCCTGCTGGAAGCGCTTGCCGTCGAAGGCCTGCTGCTGACCGGCGGCAACGACCTCGGGACCGAGCCCGACCGCGACCGGACCGAGAGCGACTGCCTGACCTACGCCGCCCGGCACGGCCTGCCGGTCATCGGAGTCTGCCGGGGGTTCCAGATGATGGTCGCCGCCGAGGGCGGACAGGTGGTCCGAACCGACCGAGGCGTCCATGTCGCCACCAGACACCCGGTCCGCTGCCTGTCGGACACCGACTGGGGCTGGACCGGCGGCGGTCGGCTCGACGTCAACTCGTTCCACGGGTTCGCGGTGCCGGGAGACGGCCTTCCGGCGGGCTGGTCGGCTCTGGCGGTCGGCGAGGACCGGACGGTCGAGGCCGCCCGCTCCGCCGACGGGCGCTGCACCGCCGTCATGTGGCATCCCGAGCGGGAGCCGGCGCCGGCCGCCGCCGACGTCGCCCTGTTCCGCCATCGTCTGGAGTCGAAGCGAGTCCCATGAGCAGCCCCTACCGTGCCCTGATCCTGGCCGCCGGCCGCGGAAGCCGCATGCGCGACGCCACCGCCGATCGGCCGAAATGCCTGGTGCCGCTGGCCGGCCGACCGCTGCTGGACTGGCAGCGCTCGGCGTTCCAGCGCGCCGGCGTCGACACGATCGCCGCCGTCGGCGGCTACCGTGCCGAGCGGCTGGCCCGTGAGATCGAGGTGCCGTTCGTCAATCCCCGCTGGGAGACGACCAACATGGTGCGGTCGTTGACCTTCGCGGCACCGTGGCTCGGCGAACGCGACAGCCTGATCTCGTATTCCGACATCGCCTTCCGACCGTCGGCGGTCGAGCGGCTCGCCGCCGCCCCAGGCGACATCGCCATCACCTACGACCGGCAGTGGGCCGCGCTGTGGCGCGGCCGCTTCGAGGCGCCGCTCGAGGATGCCGAAACCTTCCGGGTCGAGGGCGGGCGGGTCGTCGAGATCGGCGACCGGCCGAACAGCATGTACGAGGTCGAGGGGCAGTTCATGGGACTGCTGAAGTTCACGGTCGCCGGGTGGCAGGCCGTCAGCGGCTATCTGGACGGGCTCGGCGATGCCGCAACCGACCGGCTGGACATGACCGGGCTGCTGCGCCGGCTGATCGCCGACGGCCACGAGGTTCGCGGGGTACCGGTCGAGGGCGGTTGGGTGGAGGTCGACTCGGAGTCGGACCTGGCCTATTACGAGAGCATGGTGGGCGCCGCGGCACATTCGGGTCCCTGGGCACATGACTGGCGGTGATCGGGCGATGTCACGCGGAAATCTGGTGCATGGAGACTTCTCCGGACTGGCCTCGTCCTACGCGTCGCATCGACCGGGCTACAGCCCCCATGCGATCCGCCTGATCCTCGGCGCGATCGACCGTCCGGCTGCCGAGCTCGACGCCGCCGACGTCGGGGCCGGCACCGGCATCTGGAGCCGGCAGGTGCAGGAAGCCGGATTTCGCCGGGTGACCGCCGTCGAGCCGAACGACGAGATGCGGCAGGCAGGCCGCGAGACGTCGACGGGCTTGCCGATCGAGTGGAAGGCCGGTTCGGCGGAGCGCACCGGCCTGGCCGATGCGTCGACCGACCTGCTGACCATGGCGTCGTCGTTTCACTGGGCGGATTTCGATACCGCGCTCGCCGAGTTCCGCCGGGTCCTGCGCCCCGAGGGCTGGTTCGCCGCGCTGTGGAACACCCGTTACCTGGACCGCAGCCCGCTGCTGCTGGAGTTCGAAGCCGAGTTGAAGCGGCTGGTGCCGGACATGAAGCGCGTCTCGTCCGGCAACTCGGCCTTCACCGACGGCCTGGTCGCCCGTTTCATGGATGCCGAGGGCTGGGCCGACCCGGTCTACGCCGAGTGCTTCCACGTCGAGCGGATGAGCCGCGAACGCTATATCGGTGCCTGGCGCTCGGTGAACGACGTGCAGGTGCAGGCCGGGCCCGAGCGCTTCGCCGCCTTCATCGACTTCGTCGAGAAGCACCTCGCGGACCACCCGTTTCTCGATTGCCAGTACCGCACGCGGATCTGGTTGATCCAACGTCTCTAGCGACCCGGCCGCAACGGCCTCCGGCACCAGTTCTTCGGCATCATGAACGTCAGAAACAAGATCCCACTCAGGCATCCCTTCCTCGAAGACATCGCACCGGGACCGGAAGTGCCCCGCGAGCGGGCGGCGTTCTTCCTGGGACTGGGCGAATGGGCGCACGCCGTCAGCGCCCTCATGGAGGCCGGGCGGCGCGGAGCAACCGATGGGCTGAGCGAAAGCCTGGAGGAAATCCGCGAGAAATGGCGGAGCAACGACTGCAATGCCGATGCGGTCGAGCGGCTGGGATCAGTCGACTTCAAGAAACTGTTGGCGGAGATCAAGAACCGCGATCAGGCCGAAGGCACCGACATGGAGCGGAACGCCTTCTATCTGCGCGAAGCCTATCGTCGAAACCCCGAAAACCAGATCGTCCAGCATCTTCTGTCGATCACCTATCTGGGGCTCTTGGACGCCGGCAAGCCCGCCGCCGGGGATCCTGCCTACCACCGCTACCTGATGGTCGACGACGTTGCCGAGTTGACGGCCCGCGTCGATCACCTCGTGGCGCGACGGCGGCATATCCCGCACTGGCTGGTTGTCTGTCCGAATTCGTCCGGCACATGGCAGCTTCGGAACTACGTACTGCATCTGCAACAGCGCGGTCTGAGTTGCTTTCTGCTTGAAACGCACAAGTTCCGGAAAGAGCGGACGGTGCCGCTCCAGCGGCCAGACCGGGCGATGGCCTGGCAGACATTTTCCCATCTGAGCGCCCACACCGTCATGCGGTTCGTGGTGGCCGGCAACCTCCACGACCCGGTCCAGGCTCTGACCTACACCCTCGTCAGGAAATCCCTGAGGTCCCGGATGCAGGAGAAGAGCGCCGGCGCGCCGGTTTCCTGGGCGACGATCCCGGACGACGACGCGGACGCGGTCTGTACCAACGTCCAGGGCACGCTCGACGCGCAGACTTTCGAAGACCTGGCCGGGTACTTCCGTCTGAACTACGAGCACGCCTTCGGGCTACCGATCGCCGCCTACCAGATACGCCAGCAGGAGCGCGGATATTTCATCGGATTTCGGGACAACGTCACGCTCATGCTGTTCCGCCTCCGCGAGATGGAAGCCATCCTGCCGGAGATCCTCCGGGATGTGCTGTCCGTCGATACGAGCGGATGCCAGCCGCCCAGCGATTTCCGGGTGACCAGCCATCCGGCGCTGAGCGATCAGATCCGCACGCTCGCGAAGCGGATCAGGGTTCCCCGCTCGCTGGCGGAAGGAATGATCAACACGGCGTTCATGGAGGCGCATTTCCTGCCCGAGCAGTTGCAGGAGATGCGAGACCGCTGGTACGCGAACGCCGAACGCCCGGTCGACGGCTGATCGCCACGATCGCGGCGGGCCCGCACGTCCCGCTCGCTTGCCCACCCCCGGTGTTCGTGTAGGATGCGGCAGTTATTGAACAATCGGGCGCGCAGAGGACAGGATGGCCGACGATCCCCGCATCATGGCGGGCAAACGGGGTCTTATCATGGGGGTGGCCAACGACCGGTCCATCGCCTGGGGAATCGCCAAGGCTGCCGCCGACCAGGGCGCGCAGCTTGCCTTCACCTATCAGGGTGAGGCGCTGGAGAAGCGCGTGCGCCCGCTGGCGGAACAGGTCGGCTCGTCGCTGGTCGAGCCGTGCGACGTCACCGAGGACGGCAGCATCGACCGGGTGTTCGAGAGGGTCGGCGCCGCCTGGGGCGGCCTCGACTTCGTGGTGCACGCCATCGCCTACTCCGACAAGGAGGAGCTGAAGGGAAAGTACGTCGCCACGTCGCGCGACAACTTCCTGCGCACCCTCGACATCTCCTGCTACTCGTTCACCGCCGTCGCCAAGCGCGCCGCCGACCTGATGCCGAACGGCGGCAGCCTGCTGACCCTGACCTATTACGGGGCCGAGCGGGTGATGCCGCACTACAACGTCATGGGCGTGGCCAAGGCGGCGCTGGAGGCCAGCGTGCGCTACCTGGCGGTCGACCTCGGCGGCCAGGGCGTGCGGGTCAACGGGTTGTCGGCCGGGCCCATGAAGACCCTGGCGGCATCCGGCATCGGCGACTTCCGCTACATCCTGAAGTGGAACCAGTACAACTCGCCGCTGCGCCGCAACGTCACGCTGGAGGATGTCGGCGGGGCCGGCCTGTACCTGGTCTCCGACCTGTCGGGCGGCGTGACCGGCGAGGTCCACCATGTCGACTGCGGCTACAACATCGTCGGCATGAAGGCGGTCGACGCCCCCGACATCTCGGTGGTCTGACCGCCGCGGGAGACGCCGCCATGGCGAGCAACGGTTTCGGCGAAGCGTTCCGGGTCACCACCTGGGGCGAGAGTCACGGCCCGGCGATCGGCTGCGTGATCGACGGCGCGCCGCCGCAGATCGAGATCAGCGAGGCCGACATCCAGCACGACCTGGACCGCCGCCGGCCGGGCCAGTCGCGCCACACCACCCAGCGTCGCGAGCCGGACGAGGTGAAGATCCTGTCCGGAGTGTTCGAGGGCCGGACCACCGGCACGCCGATCTCGCTGGTGATCGAGAACCAGGACCAGCGCTCCAAGGACTACGGCGAGATCAAGGACCGCTACCGGCCGGGCCACGCCGACTACACCTACGACGCCAAATACGGCATCCGCGACTACCGCGGCGGCGGCCGCTCGTCGGCCCGCGAGACCGCCATGCGGGTGGCGGCCGGCGCGATCGCCAAGAAGATCCTGGCGCGCCGGCTCGGCAACGCCTTCGGGGTGCGCGGCGCCCTGGTGCAGGTCGGCCCGCACCGGATCGACCGCGGCCGCTGGGACTGGGACGAGGTCGACCGCAACGCGTTCTTCTCGCCCGATCCGGTGGCAGCCGCCACCTGGGACGGCTATCTCGACGAGGTCCGCAAGTCCGGCTCGTCGGCCGGCGCGGTGATCGAGGTGGTGGCGACCGGCATCCCGGCCGGCCTCGGCGAGCCGGTCTACGGGAAGCTCGACACCGACCTCGCCGCGGCGATGATGAGCATCAACGCCGTCAAGGGTGTCGAGATCGGCGACGGATTCGCGGCCGCCGGGATCCCGGGCCACGAGGCCGCCGACGAGATGCGCATGGACGGCGACCGCCCGACCTTCCTGTCCAACCACGCCGGCGGCATCCTCGGCGGCATCTCGACCGGCCAGGAGGTGGTGGTGCGGTTCGCGGTCAAGCCGACCAGCTCGATCCTGTCGCCGCGCCGCTCGATCGACCGCTTCGGCGCCGAGGTCGAGGTGATCACCAAGGGCCGCCACGACCCCTGCGTCGGCATCCGCGCGGTACCGGTCGGCGAAGCCATGATGGCCTGCGTGCTGCTCGACCATCTGATGCGCCACGAGGCGCAGTGCGGGCCGTTGCGGACATAGGCCGGCGCCGATCCCCGACCGCCCCGCCCGGTTCGACAACGCCGGGCGTCGCCGCTAGACTCCGCGCGTCTTCACCAACACGCCGGACGTTCCATGATTCGCCGCTTCCTGGTCGGCCTGCTCGCCACCGTCGGGGCCCTGTCGCTGGTCGTGCTGCTGGCCTCGGGCGGTGCCCTGTGGTGGTGGATCGACACCTTCGACGACCCCGAGCCGCTGCCGGACCGGATCGTGCTTACGGTCGCGCTGTCCGGATCGCTCGACGAGGGCTCGCCGCTCGACCCGCTGGCCGAGCTGTTCCCCGAGGAGGCCGGCCTCGGCCTGGTCGACCTGGTGGACGCCCTCGACCGGGCGACCGCCGACCCGCGGGTGGCGGCGGCGGTGTTCGACCTGTCCGGGGCGGAGCTCGGCCTGGCGCAGACCCAGGAGCTGCGGGCCGCGGTGTTCCGCTTCAGGGCCGCCGGCAAGACCGCGGTGGCGTTCGCCGACAGCTACGAAGGCGGCAGCATCGGCCCCTACTACCTGGCGAGCGCGTTCGACCGGATCTGGATGCAGCCGTCCGGCCTGCTCGGCATCACCGGGGTCTCGATGGAGATGCCGATGGCGCGCGGCCTGCTGGAAAAGGCCGGCCTGCTGCCGGAGTACGAGCAGCGCTTCGAGTTCAAGGGGGCGATGGCGACGCTGACCGACAGCGCGATGCCGCCGGCGGTCCGCGACAACCTCTCGCGGGTCGCCGACTCGATGTACGGCCAGGTGGTGAGCGGCATCGCCAGCACCCGCCGGCTGGGCGGCACCGCCGTCGCGGCCCTGATCGACCGCGGGCCGCTGCTGGCCAACGAGGCGCGCAGCAACGGGCTGGTCGACGAACTCGGCTATCTTTCCGACGCCGAGGCCGCGGCCGGCATGACGACCGGTTCCGGGATCCCGGCCGCCCGCTACCTCGCCAGCGCCGGCCGTCCCAATGCCGAGGGCACCCGGGTCGCGCTCATCCATATCGACGGCGAGATCGACCGCGGCGGCGGCGGTGGGTTCGGCGGCCGGCTCGGGACCGGTTCGCAGGGCGTCGCGGCGGTGGTGGACGAAGTGCTCGAAGACGACGCGGTCCGGGCGGTGATCCTGCGGATCTCCAGCCCCGGCGGAAGCTACGTCGCGTCGGACACCATCCGTCACGATATCGAGCGCCTGCGCAGGGCGGGCCTGCCGGTGGTCGCCAGCTTCGCCGACGTGGCGGCATCCGGCGGCTATTTCGCGGCCCTGCCGGCCAACCACATCCTGGCGCATCCGGCGACCCTGACCGGGTCGATCGGGGCGGTCGGCGGCAAGGTCAGCGGCGCCGGGCTGCTGCAGGACATCGCGGTCAACGTCGACCGGATCGAGATCGGCCAGAACGCCGGAATGTTCAGCGTCACCCGGCCGTTCACCCCGGCCCAGCGCCAGCATCTGCGCCGCATCATGGATGCGATCTACGCCGATTTCGCCGGCAAGGTCGGCGAGGCCCGCGGGCTGTCGACCAGCGAGATCGACGCGGTCGCGCGCGGCCGGGTCTGGACCGGCGAGGACGCCCAGCGGGTCGGGCTGGTCGACGGCCTCGGCGGCTATGCCGAGGCGATGCAGCTGACCCGGCAGACCATCGGCCTGGCGCCGGACGCCGCGGTCGAGCGGGTCCGGTTCCCGCGCGGGCTGGGTTCGCTGGAGACGCTGCTGGACGCCTTCGCCGCCGGCGATATTCGCGGCACCTTAACGAAAATGCAGGGCATCGCTATATATGCTGAGGCGTTGATGCGCCTGGTGCCGGGACGCGGCAGTGGCCTCGTCCGGGCCGAGGGACCGGTCGTCGGACCGGTTCGATGACGGGGAGAGACCTGCGATGTCCAAGCGACCGAACACGGTCCGTACCGCCCTGCTGGCGGCGATCCTGATTCTGGCCGCGGATGCGGCGCTCGCGCCGGCCGCGCTCGCCCAGTCGGAGGCGAGCTCGACCACCGAGCGCAAGCAGGCCGAGAAGCAGCAGAAGAAGAAGGACAAGGAGTTCAACCGGGAGATCCTGTACCGGCATTCGGTCGGCCCGAAGGTGCTGGCGCTCGGCCCGTACTCGATCTCGCTGTTCGTCCGCGGCCAACCGCTTGAGGCCCGCCTGCGGGTCGCCGTCCAGATGACCTCGGAGCAGGCGCGGATCGCGCTCGAGGACCAGAAGATGGTGGTCAACGGGATCGTCTACCCGCTGGCGGTCCGCCTGTTCGAGCAGGGCCGTCCGAGCACCGAGCAGATCCGGGCCTTCAAGGAGGACACCCGCAGCCAGCTGATCGCCCGCTACCCGGACATGATCGACGACGTGTTCATCGAATCGATGATCTAGGGCCGGTCCGGCCGGCCCGGCAGCATGCGCCGCAGGGTATCGTCGCGGCGGACCAGGTGGTGGTGCAGCGCCGCCGCCACGTGAACGGCGACCAGCCCGGCGAGCGCGAACGCCATCCCGAAATGCAGCAGGAAGATCTGCTTCGCCAGGGCGTTGTCCGCCGGGACCGGCAGGGTCGCCGGAACGGTCCACAGGAAGTTGACCGGCCGGCAGCACGCCGAGGTCGCGGCCCAGCCGGCGATCGGCACCAGGATCAGCAGGACGTAGAGCAGGCCGTGCGAAGCCGCCGCCGCCCGTCGCTGCCAGGCCGGCAGGCCCGGGTCGAGCGGTGGCGCCCCCAGCCGCCAGCGCAGCGCCAGCCGGACCAGGGCGAGCGCCAGCACCAGCATGCCCGTCGACTTGTGCACCTCGTACAGGGTGTTGGTCAGCGGTCCCGGGCCCATCCGGGGAAGCGACAGACCGACGACAATCATCACGATCACCAGGGCCGCCATCAGCCAGTGCAGCAGCTTCTGCACGCCGGCATAGCCGGTGGAACCGTCAGAGTTCATTGCTTCGCCTCCGTTGTTGCGCCGCCGTTCGGACGAGCGTCCGCATGCCAGCCGTATCTCGGCGCGAGCCGTTCCAGCACGGCGCCGGTGGTCCGCAGACAGCGGCTGCCGAGAAACGGAAACGCCCCTTGGAGCGCCGACGCCACCGTGCCGTCGAGGGCCGCGCGCAGTTGCCCCCGGGCCCGGTGCAACCGGGTCCTGACCGTCGCCGGTTGCAGGTCGAGAGCCGCCGCCGTCTCCTGGACGCTGCAGCCATGGACGTCGCGCAGGATGAAGACCAGCCGGAACGCCTCCGGCAGGGTATCGACGGCATGCTCGATCAGCCGGTGGATCTGTGCCCGGGCGAGATCGGCCTCGGGGTTGTCCATGGCCGCCCCCGACGGGAACGCCACGACCCGGCCGAACCTGCCTTCGGTCCGCTCGACCGCTTCCAGCGATTCCGTCTCCCGCCGGCGACGCAGCCGGCCGCGCGCCTCGTTCAGGGTGATCCGGGTCAGCCAGGTCTGTAGAGCCGCTTCGCCGCGATATCCGTCGAGACCGGTGAGCGCCTTCGCGTAGACCTCCTGCAGCACGTCCTCGGCGATGCCGTCGTCGCGCACGATGCCACGGGCGACGCGGAACAGCCGCTGGTTCGAGCGTTGGACGATCACCCGGAACGCCTCGCGGTCGCCCCGGCGGGCGCGCGCGACAAGTTCGGCCTCGTCGAGGTCGTCATAGGCGGCTTCAGCGGGGCGTCCGGCAGGCGACATGCTGTCCTCCATGCTACACGGTTTCACGGTGCGCTGTCCGCCGACACGGCGGCATCGCTCATGGCGACAGCGCCGCCAGAATCTCAACCCGCGACTGGCCGTCCCGGTAATCGCCGAGCAGCCGCCGGGTGACGAGGACCGCCCCGTGCGCCCGGACACCGCGCGACGCCATGCACTCGTGGGTCGCGCGGACCACGACCGCCACGCCGCGCGGCTGCAGGGCCCGATCCAGTGCATCGGCGATCTGCGCGGTCAGCCGCTCCTGGATCTGCAGGCGCCGCCCGTAGGCGTCCACCAGCCGTACCAGCTTGGAGATCCCGACGACGCGATCGCGCGGCAGGTAGGCGACATGCGCCACGCCGCGGACCGCCGCCATGTGGTGCTCGCACCAGGACTGCACGGGGATGTCGCGCAGCAGCACCGCCTCGTCGTAGCCGCCCGCCTCTCCGAAAGTGCGCTGCAGATACGCCTCCGGGTCGCTTCCGTAGCCGGCGAACCATTCCTCGTAGGCGCGCACCACCCGTGCCGGGGTCGCCGCAAGCCCCTCGCGCCGCGGGTCGTCGCCGATCCAGCGGATCAGGGTTCGTACCGCAGCCTCCGCCTCGGCGCGGCTCGGCCGGGCGGCGATCTCGCCCGGGCCGTCGTCCAGTTCCGCCCTGTCCGTCCGCAGCATCGGTATCCCCGTCATCGATTGGCTCCGGGGTATTGGATGCGGCGGCGGCGGAAAAGTTCCCGTCCGACGGGCCGCGCCGGCCGGCGCTCCCGCACGGCTACGAGTTCGGCGACCACGCCATCGGCCATGTCCGGGCGCCGCCGACGCAGCCGGGCACCGACGGCATACCGGTCTACGGCCCGATCCCAGACCACGGCGATGCTCCGGCCGGCCTGGTTCGCCGCCTCGAACCCGATCGCGGCCCCTGCACCGCGCCCTGAAGCCCGGCGATTCTTTCGAGCTCGCCCTCGACTTCAGGCCCTCGGCCGCACCGTCCTGGCTGTGGCGGTCCGCCCCCCCGGACACCGACCGGCGCACCCGGAATCATCCGGACCCGGGACGCCGCTGCAGGAGGGTCGCGGAGAGGGTCCGGCGCAGGATGTGCGCGGTACCGGCCGCCGGCCAGTTCCGCTCACCGGCGAGCAACGCCCACATCTGGACCGACGAGGCAGCCCACAGATAGTCGGTGGCCTGCTCGACCGTCCAGTCCGGGCGAAGCGCATCCTCCTTCGCGATGCCGGCCACCAGTTCGCGAAGCCAGCCGCGCAGGTCGGTCATCCGGTCCTCCCAGGCCGACGCCGCGTCCGGATCGGTCGGACGCAGCCGGATCAGGTCGCGTGCAACCGGCAGGATCGCGGGAACGAATTCGAACCAGGCGGCCAGCCAGCGGTCGAGGCGTTCCTCGGGCGTCGCGGCGCGCATCGCCTCGCCGAAGCTCTCGTGGATCCGAAGACGCTCGTCGGCACGCCGCACCAGCGCCATCAGCAGCCCGGCCCGAGACCCGAAATGGATGTAGACGGCCTGCCGGCTAATGCCGGCGGCCCGGGCGATCTCGACCATCGAGACGTCGGCCCCGCGCTCTGCGATCAGGTCCCAGGCTGCGTCCAGGATCTCCCGATGAGTCCGGCGCGAGCGAACATTTGTTGACACGCGTAAACTTTCTGTTTTCTTTACATGCGTCAAATTACGGAGACCGCATGATGACCGTCAATCCCGAGACCGAGACCCAGGTCGAGCAACTCCGCGGCTGGTACGGCGACGGCCGCGACGGCACCTGTCCGACCTCCGACCAGTGGCGCGGCGTCCTGGAGCGCTCGCCGGCCTCGCCGATCACGCTGATCAACTTCTTCAAGCTTCGCCCGGTGGCCGACTATCCGGACAACAGCGCCGAGGCCTCGAACGGTCTCAGCGGACAGGCGGCGTTCGACCGCTATGCCGAGGTGAGCGTCCCGGCCATGCAACGGGCGGGGGGGCGCTTCCTGCTCGTCGGGCCCTTCGAGGGCAGCTTCCTCGGCACGCCGGAGGACTGGGACCTGGTCGCAGTCGGCTCCTACCCGAACACCCGGGCGTTCCTTGCGCTGTACACCGATCCGGATTACCGCGCCGCGTTCCGGCACCGCACTGCCGCCTGCGCCCGGCAGAAGGTCATGGTCTGCTCGGGCTAGACCGCAGCCCCTCAACGCCGCAGCCCCTCAGCGCCGCAGCCCCTCAGCGCCGCAGCACCGCGATGTCGCAGAACGGCGAATGCTTCGACACGATCTGCTCGTCCGAGCGCTCCAGGATGTCGGCCTGGGCGGTCTGGAAGCCCTGGCGCTGCACGGTGCGGACGATCTCGACGATGTAGTCGGTGTCGGCGCGGATCTCGCCCTCGTCGAACAGCGCCCGCGCCAGGGTGGTGCCGGCCTCGGTCAGCCGGTAGCACGCGAGATTGAGCTGCTTGTTCGGATCCTCATGGGTGATCCGCAGCGCCTTGTCGGCATACAGCAGGTTGGTCGAGAACCGGTCGCTGCGCTGGCTCTGGAACACCCGGTTCAGGTCGCGGTTGGTCCGCACCAGCCCGTATTCCTCGAGCAGCAGGATCTGGTCGCCGGTCAGGTCCTTGCGATCGAAGAACTCCTGCCCGAGCCGGATCACGAAGTTGTTGATCGCGAAGGCCGCGAACCGGGCGAACAGCCGCAGCGCCTCCTTCGACAGGCCGGGCAGTCGCTGCAGGGTGTTCGGCGGTACGGCACCCGGGCGCCGCACCTCCATCACCAGCAGCCGCGCCCACAGCCGCGAGAACTCGGCGTCGGCGGTGTCGGACACGGCGTCGAAGAACCGCGCGGCCCAGTCCTGGTCCGGGGTGCCCTCCTCGATCGTGTCCGGCAGTATCCGCAGCGCCCGCTGCAGCACCGCCTCGACGTTGATCTGGCGGCGCAGCTCGATGTGGTCGGTGCGCTCGGCGGCGCGATCGACAAGGTCGCCGCTGCCGTCGCCGGTCGGCCGGGCATGGTACAGGCCACGCAGCCAGTCGCGCTGCACCAGGCCCAGGGTCGTCACCACCATCTCGTTCAGGCGGGCGAGCGAAGGCGAGGCGAGCGCCGTGGCCGACGGCTTCGGCAGGCCGAGCGCCGGGATCTCGGGGGTCTCAGTGTCGGCGGCAGAGCTGTCCGGAATATCGGTCATCGCCCCTCTCCTGCACCGTTCGCAGCGAGCCTAGCATAGACGGGTTGCGGCGATCAGGAATTCCACGTTGCCCTCGGGCCCGGTGATCGGCGAGCGCGTCAGCCCGTCGACCCGCCACTGCCCGGTGCCGTCCAGCCAGTCCCTGATCCCGGCGCACACCGCCTCGTGCACCGCCGGGTCGCGCACCACCCCGCCCTTGCCGACCTGCTCGCGTCCGGCCTCGAACTGCGGCTTGATCAGCGCCACCAGCCGGGCGCCGGGCCTTGCCAGCGCCATGGCCGCCGGCAGCACGGTCCTGAGCGAGATGAAGCTGGCGTCGCACACCACCAGGTCGACCGGCTCGGGGATCTGTTCGGCCGTCAGGTGGCGGGCGTTGGTCTTCTCCATCACCAGCACGCGCGGGTCGGACCGCAGCTTCCAGGCCAGCTGGCCGTGGCCGACGTCGACCGCGTAGACCCTGGCCGCACCATGGGTCAGCAGGACGTCGGTGAAGCCGCCGGTCGAGGCCCCGACGTCGACTGCCACCGCCCCCGTCGGATCGATCGCGAACTCCGCCAGCGCATGCGCCAGCTTCAGCCCACCGCGGGACACCCAGGGATGGTCCTGGCCGCGCACCTCCAGGGCGATGTCCTCGGCGACCTGCTGGCCGGCCTTGTCGAGCCGGCGCTCGCCGGAGAACACCAGCCCGGCCATCACCAGGGCCTGGGCGCGGGTGCGCGACTCCACGAGGCCGCGGTCGACGAGGAGCTGGTCGAGGCGTCGCTTCATCGGAATCCGTCCACAAGTCGGCACGATCCGGCCACCGCATGGCCGCGTTCCGACCATAGCATCCGGTCCCCATGGATCGGGAGAACGGCAACGACGCACCCGGCGCCGCACCGGATCGACGCAGGCCAGGCCATTTTCTGGCGATCTGCGTCCTGCCGCTGCTCGGCCTTGCGGTGCTGGTGGCGGTCGGCCTCACCCTGCTGCGGCTCCATCCGATCCCGCCGGAGCACCTGCCCTTCGGGCGCCTGGACCTGACCCGGCCGATCGGCCTCGCCACCGGCTTCCAGCTCGCCCGCCTGCGGGCCGACCCGTCGATGTGCCGGGGCGTGCTCGACATGTCGGCGCTCGAGATCCGCCCGATCCCGAGCCGCCGGAGCGGCCCGTTCTGCGGCCTGCTGAACGCCGTCGAGCTGCAGCGCTCGACCGTGCCCTACTCCGCCCCGGTGCGTGTCACCTGCCCGATGGCCGCCGCGCTGTACTTGTGGGAGCGCGAGGTCGTCGGGCCGGCCGCCGAGCGGCACCTGGGCAGCAAGCTCGCCGGCATCGACCATCTCGGCACCTATTCCTGCCGGCGCATCGGCGGCGGCCCCGCCGGGCGGCCGAGCGAGCACGCCACCGCCAACGCCATCGACGTCGCCGGCTTCCGGCTCGAGGACGGGCGCCGGATCACGCTGGCCGGCGACTGGAGCGACGGCGCCGAACCCGAGCGGGCGTTCCTGCGCGAGATCCGCGCCGGCGCCTGCGACCTGTTTCGCGTCGTGCTCGGCCCCGACTACAACGCCGCCCACCGCGACCACTTCCATCTCGACATGGGGGCGTTCCGGGCGTGCAGGTGAGTTGCGGCCGGGCACATGGCGTTTGAGTTTCGCCCGCCTGCCGCCGACAATGCGCAACCGCAACCAGGACGGCCGCCCCCCATGCCCCAGGACCGCTACGGCAACAGCCTCTCCACGTCGTCGGACGCGGCGCGCGACGCCTATGTCGCCGGCGTCGACCGCCTGCTCGCCGCCCAGCCCGGGGTGGAGCAGGCGTTCGAGGCCGCCATCGCCGCCGATCCGGACTTCGCGCTGGCCCACATGGCGCTGGCCCGCACCCGCCAGGCCATGGGCCGGGGCGACGACACCCGCACGCCGATGGTCGCCGCCCAGGCCCTGGCGGACCGGCTGCCGGCGCGCGAGGCCGCCCATGTGGACGCGCTGTCGCTGCTGGTCTCCGGCCAGGGGCCGGCGGCCTACAAGGCGATCCGCGCGCACCTCGCCGAGCATCCGCGCGACGCCCTGGTGGCGCAGACCTGCACCGGGGTGTTCGGCATGATCGGATTCAGCGGCCAGCCCGGCCGCGAGGCCGAGCAGCTGGCCTTCACCAGCGGGCTCGCGCCGCATTACGGCGACGACTGGTGGTTCCTGGCGCAGCACGCCTTCTCGCAGGTCGAGGCCGGGCAGACCGGGCCGGCGACCGCCACCATCGAGCGCTCGCTGGCGATCAACCCGCGCAACGCCCACGGCGCCCACATCCGCGCCCATGTCTACTACGAGGCCGGCGAGACCGCCGCCGGGCGTGCCTATATCGACGGCTGGCGGGCCGACTACGAGAAGGCCGGCCAGCTGCACTGCCACATCTCCTGGCACGTCGCGCTGTGGGCGCTCGAGCAGGGCGACGTCGAGACCATGTGGCGGGTCTACGAGGCCGACGTCGCGCCGGGTGCGGCCTGGGGGCCGGCGCTGAACGTGATCACCGACTCCGCCTCGCTGCTGTTCCGGGCCGAGCTGGCCGGGGTGGCGGTACCGGCCGAGCGCTGGCGCCATGTCAGCGCCTGGGCCGCCCGGCTGTTCCCGGCCCCCGGCATTGCCTTCGCCGACGTGCATGCCGCCCTGGCCCACGCCATGGCCGGCGACGGCGACGCGCTGGCCCGGATCGTCGCCGACGCCAAGGGCCCGGCCGGCGACGTGGTGCGCGAGCTGGCCGAGGCGTTCGGCGCCATGGCCGCCGCCGGCTGGCCGGACGCGGTGCGCCACCTGACCGCGGTCATGACCCAGCACGAGCGGATCGGCGGCAGCCGCGCCCAGCGCGACCTGGTGGAATACGCCCTGCTGAACGCCCTGCTGCGCCAGGGCAGGGCCGAGGAGGCCCGGCTGCTGCTGTCGATACGCCGCCCGCTGAAGGTCGGCAGCCACGCGGTGAAGGGGCTGTAAGCCCGCTTCGCGTGAAGCCACCGACCGGCGGGTGGGTTCCGGCTCTGCGCGACTGCGTCGCTTCGGCCGGAATGACGACAGAGAGGGACGGTGGCGCCCCCTCTACGACGTCATTCCGGAGCGGTCCGCCAAAGGCGGGACGCATCCGGCTTCAGGCCCGCTTCGCGTGAAGCGACCGAGCGGCGGGTGGGTTCCGGCTCTGCGCGATGGCGTCGCTTCGGCCGGAATGACGACAGAGGGGGACGGTGGCGCCCCCTCTACGACGTCTTTCCGGAGCGGTCCGCCAAAGGCGGGACGCATCCGGCTTCAGGCCCGCTTCGCGTGAAGTTGCCGAGAGGCGGGTGGGTTCCGGCTCTGCGCAACGGCGTCGCTTCGGCCGGAATGACGACAGAGGGGGGACGGTGGCGCCCCCTCTACGACGTCTTTCCGGAGCGGTCCGCCAAAGGCGGGACGCATCCGGCTTCAGGCCCGCTTCGCGTGAGGCGACGGAGCGGCGGGTGGGTTCCGGCTCTGCGCGACGGCGTCGCTTCGGCCGGAATGACGACAGAGGGGGACGGTGGCGCCCCCCTCTACGACGTCATTCCGGAGCGGTCCGCCAAAGGCGGGACGCATCCGGCATTAGGTAGCAAACGCACCTAGGCGCGCGTGAGCCATGAGCGCGCTGCGATGAACGGTCGGCGCCACCATCGCCGGGCGCGGATGTTGGGGTGATCTGAGTCGATAAAATTGTTGTTTTCGGTAAACTCAAAGGCCGGAAGATAGCCGGATTCTTCTCTGAAGCTTTCTACATTTCCAGTCGCATAGATGTATTGCCACGAAGCGCGTGTCATGCGCTCTGCGCCAAAGACGTCAAGGTATGCGGCTTCAGCAAAGACATATAGTTTTGGATCTTTGTTGCGACCATTTAAGCTTTTAATAAATTCAATATCTTTTAGCTTTAAACCGCTATCTTGTTCGCCGATTCCGTCAATTTTGACATATTCAATAAACGAGTGATTTGGAGCAATAATAGAGTTTCCCTTGAAACTTTTCTCAATTGGAAATGAATTGGTCCTCATAACAGCGTCGGTGACATAGACGGCTTGGATTCGCAGGCGAACTTGCCGTGCTGGGGTTTGTCCGGAGTTTCCCGTAGTAACAACGGCATAAAAGAAATTTCTTAGTCTCAGTGAGCCGGGCGTAAAATATACGTACGCGCAAAGTTCTTTTCGAGCAACGAGAGCGGTAACAAGTATCGCGACAACGGCTACTAGCGCAGCGAATGCGCTTAATCCAAGAGACCATGAAACATAGGTTACTTCTTCTTTCGAAAGTGCAATCTGCTTGACGGTCATTTTGGCTTGAAGTTCGGCGGCCTTTGCCATCCTCCATTGCTGGCATACATCGAGGACAAGACCATGATTCTCGGCTTCCTGACACGCGCTCTCGTATGTGCCGGTTTCGCTCTCGCGCTCGTCGGGTTCAGTTGCGGGTTCGTCGGCGAGCGGTGGGGCCGTCCCGCCGGAGCCCTTGGCCTCGGCCTTATGGCCATCGGATACGGCTTGCTTGAATTGGGGTTCGGGGACGTCGTTTGAACCAGCGGTCGGATAACAGCCGATTAGCAGTAGCGCCGCAGCGATCAGGCATCCTCTAACCGCAACTGCTTGCAGCCAATGGCGTCCAGTGATGCGAGTAGGAACCATGCCGGAAACGCCCCCCGGTTGATCTTGACTGTGATCGACCCTTCGGTTTCCGACAACCCTTTCTCATTAAGGCGCCTGGCTAGTTCGGCGTAGCCGACACCGGCCCGCTTCAACTCGGCTTTCAGGTACCGCTTGGTGCGGCCTGCCCACTCTTCGCTCGAACTGTTCATGGTGCCCTCGGAGGTTGGCGTCATGAACCTAACATATTCGTTATTTTCCATCTTGCAAGCGTGAGGATCAAACCTTACATATCCGTTAGACAAACGACGGATATGTACGATGGCTCAGCACTTCCTCCTCTCCGCCAAGGCTCGCACGCTCAGCGTGGTGTCGGTGGCGCGCATGTCGGAAGACGAGGCGCGGGACGTGTTTCGCTCGCTGCGCTGGGCCGATGGCGAGCCGGTGTGCCCGCGCTGCGGCTGCGTCGCGGTCTACGAGTACAAGACCCGCCGGATCTTCAAGTGCCAGGGCTGCGGTCATCAGTTTTCGATCACGTCCGGGACGATCTTCGCGAGCCGCAAGCTGGCGGTTCGGGACATCCTGCTGGCCATCGCGATCTGCGTGAACGCCGCCAAGGGCATCAGCGCGTTGGAGCTCGGCCGCGAGCTCGACGTGCAGTACAAGACGGCGTTCGTCATGGCCCACAAGCTGCGCGAGGCGATGGCTGCCGAGCACGCCGACATGATGCTGGCCGGCGATGTCGAGGTTGATGGGGCCTACTTCGGCGGCTACGTCCGTCCCGAGAACCGCAAGGAAGATCGCCGCGACCGTCGCCTGAAAGAGAACCAGACCGGCAAGCGCCGCGTCGTCGTCGTCATGCGCGAGCGCGGCGGCCGTACCCTGCCGTTCGTCGTTCGCAGCGAGGATCAGGCGGTGCCGACGATCCGCGAGCGGGTCGCGACCGGCTCGACCGTCTATGCCGACGAAGCCGCGTCGTGGGACGATCTGCACGCCGCTTACGAGACCCGTCGCATCAACCACAGCATCGCGTTCCAGGATGAAGACGCCTGCACCAATCAGGCGGAAAGCTACTTCTCTCGGCTGCGTCGCGCCGAGTGGGGCCAGCACCACCACATCAGCGGCCGGTATCTGGTCGCCTATGCCGGTGAGATGGCGTGGCGTGAGGATCACCGCCGGGTCACGAACGGCGAGCAGTTCCAGCGCGTGATCGCCGCCAGCATGGCCCATCCGGTGTCGCGGGTGTGGAAGGGCTACTGGCAGCGGGCGGTCGCCTGACGCCTTGACTGGCTGTATCAAAATGATACATATGTGGCTCATGGGAAACGTGACGCCGTTCCGACGCCCAATCAATTGGGCGAACCTGCGCACCGATGAAGCCGAAGCCGTCATCCGAGGAAGAGTGAAGCCGGAGACAACCGGGAACGTCATCTTTGTGCCTCACGCGTGGGAACGGGTATCTGAACGGGAGATAACTCGTGAGGATGTGTTCGAAATCCTCAGGACAGGTCGTTGTCACGACCAGCCGGCCCGGAACGAGAGAGGGCATTGGCAGGTTATTGTGGCAAAGCGACTTGCGGGCCAACGGTTGGCCGGCGCTGTGACAGTAGTTTACGAGAATGAGGACAAACTGGTAATCCGAACCGTAGAGTGGATAGATCCCCGATGACATATCACTATACGATGTGCGGACTGGACTATGTCCACTTGATCAATGGGTATAGTGCCCATGAGACCGAGTATGGCGAGGGCGTATCAATTGAGCGGGCTGACGAGCTAGATAGAATTATCGCCTATCTTGTTCTCACGTCACATGCTCGCCTTAGAGGCCAGGAAGTCCGCTTCCTGCGTTCCCTCTTGCACAAGTCGCAGGCGGAGATTGCAGCGCAGCTCGGCGTGAAGCGCCTTACCGTGGCTCGCTGGGAAGGCAGTCCCAATACACCGATTCCTGGACCGGCCGACCGGACGCTTCGCATCATTACGGTGCGCGACATCTTCGGGCGCAAGGCAGTGGAAGTTGTCCTGGATCTGTTGGCTGAAATCACAGATGTCCGCACACAGCCGCTCTATATGCGATATCGCCAACGTGATGACGACAACGAGCCGGCCCTGTTCCCGGACGCCGCTAACAAAGAGCCTGACGGCTGGAAACCACAGCAGATAGCGGCTTGAACATCCCATTAGGCCACCCGCCACGCATCCCCATCCCTGACCACCGTCCCGCGCTTCTCCTGACGATTGAGCGCGGTCATAACCTTCTTGTGGACAGCGGTTCGGATGTGCAGGTCGCCTCGGTCGGCGCCTTTCTTGGCAATGAGCGCGTCCCGTATCTGCGGGATGGTCTGCCGCCCGGCGGATCGCAGGTGTTCGAACAGGAGCCGGGTAAGCTCGCCCTGGTAAAACATCCCCACGGGCTGCTTGTGCCTGGGGAACGTCGTGCTGGTGCCGG
This sequence comes from Thalassobaculum sp., assembly GCF_040219615.1. GTDB lineage: Bacteria > Pseudomonadota > Alphaproteobacteria > Thalassobaculales > Thalassobaculaceae > Thalassobaculum_A. The sequence continues at coordinate 100,336 of NZ_JAVJSE010000014.1, read as the reverse complement.
TGTGGCCCAGCAAGCCGAGCGTGGCGTCTATATGCAGGATGTCCGCGTACACGGCGTCGAGTTGGTCGCAGACCTTCTCGGCATCGGCCAGTAGTTCGGCTTTCCGTTGCAGGAGCGCGTTGATGACGACAGGGTTTGTCATGCCCGCGATTGTACGAGCACGGGACTCCGAAGGCACCGCAGCCCAAGGTGCGTTTGCTACCTAATGCCGGACGCATCCGGAACCCACGAAGCGACGGGCACGCCCTTACTCCGCCGGCTCGACCACGCCGGTCTGCCCGGTGATGATACCGTAGTGCTCGATCCGGCGGTGCTTGGCGAAGTTGAACACCGTCTCCTTGCCCATCTTGGCGAGGTCCAGGTCGCAGGCCGCGGTGATCAGCTCGTCCTTCACGGTGGTCGCCAGCGCGATCATCTCGCCCGACGGCTGGACGATGCAGGATCCGCCGATCAGCATGCAGCCGTCCTCGATGCCGGCCTTGGCGGTCGCCACCACGAAGCAGGAGTTCTGGTAGGCGCTGGCCTGCATGACCAGGTGGTTGTGGAACATCCGCAGATGGTTCGGCTCCGGCGCCGAGGTGTTCACGTCCGGGGTGTTGTAGCCGAGCATGACGATCTCGACGCCCTTCAGCGACATCACCCGGTAGGTCTCGGGCCAGCGCCGGTCGTTGCAGATGCACATGCCCATGATGCCGCCCATCGCGCGCCATACGGGGAAGCCGAGGTCGCCCGGCTCGAAATAGCGCTTCTCCAGGTGCTGCCACGGCCGGTTGCCGTCGTACTCGGAGTGGCCCGGCAGGTGCACCTTGCGGTACTTGCCGACGATCTTGCCGGTGTCGTCGACCAGGATCGAGGTGTTGAACCGGTGGCCGTCCTCGGTGAGCTCGGCATAGCCGAGGTAGAACCCGATGCCGTATTCCTTGGCCTTCTCGAACAGCGGACGGGTCTCCGGCGTCGGCATGTCGCCGCGCTCGAAGTGGTGGTCCATCTTCGAGATGTCCTGCTCGTAGTAGCGCGGGAAGAAGGTGGTCAGCGCCAGTTCCGGGAAGACCACGAGTTTCACGCCGCGGTCCTTGGCCTGCTTCAGCAGGTCGATCATGCGGTTGACGGCGCTGACGCGGCTCTCGTCGGGGGCGATCGGGCCGAGCTGTGCGGCGCCGACGTTGATGATACGACTCATGGAGTCCGATCCCTCGTGTGCTGGTACGATCTGGTTGGGTACTCTAGGGCGGTGCCGGCCGGCGGTGAAGGGCCGGCCGACTGCCGCCGGGACGGAGCGCGACCGAATGAGTACCCCACCGAACCACAGCCAGATCCTGTCGGCCGTCGCGTCGCAGCCGGCCCACCCGATGGCGCTGGCGGCGCTGCTGCAGTTCGCCGCCTCGCGCACGGACATCGCCCGGTCGCTCACCGTGCTGCGCTGGCTGGAGGTGCTGGGGCTGCCCGCCGAGTCGATCGGGCGGCAGCGCAGCATGCTGTCGCGGATCGACAAGACCTTCCGGCACCGCGACACGGTCGTCGAGCGGACCGGGCCGTTCGAGACCCGCGATATTCCGGGGGTAGGGCCGCTGAAGTTCAGCACCGCGACCGGCGCGGCCCGGGCGTTCCTGGCCCTGCTGGACCGCGAAGGCGCAGGCTACGAGCCAGGCGTGCTGCGCTACCTGGTCGAGGCCGGCCGCAGAGGCTGCCTGGTCGCCGACGTCGGCGCCCATGTCGGCTACTACACCACCATCCTCGGTGCCGCCGGCGCCCGGGTGATCGCCTTCGAGATGCACCCGGATCTGCTGCTGGAGGTGAAGCGCAACCTGTGGGCCAACCGGCTGGACCGGTCGCATGTGATCAACGCCGCGGTCGGGAACTACGACGGTCTGATCTTCAACGTGCGCTTCGACCCGACCCCGGGCCTGCGGGTCGAGGACACCATCGCCACCCCGCCGCCGAACGCCATCGACAAGGCGTTGTACGACCCGGTGCTGAGCGTCCGCCTCGACACCGTCTTCGCCCGCGAGGGCGTGATCCCGGACCTGATCAAGATCGACATCGAGGGCTACGAGTTCGAGGCCCTGAAGGGCGCGCGGAACCTGATCGCCGGCGGCCGCACCCGGTTCCTGCTGGAGTTCCACCCGCACCTGGTCGGCGCCTTCGGCCACAGGCCGGAGGAGATCCTGGCGGTGTTTCCGGGCGACTGGAGCCGCGAAGTGCTGGAGGACGACGGCACGCGGCGGCCGATCGATCCCTCCGGGAGCGACTTCGCCTACGCTCCCGACGTCGAGAACATCAAGCTGCTGTTCTGCCCGCCGGGGCGTTAGCCGCCGTAGACCCGTTGAAAGAAACCCGGCGGAATGCGCGGCATGTTTGCCACCGGCGCGGTGGCGCTGACCCGCCAGACCGGTTCGAACGGTTCGTCGGGTAGCACCAGTGTCGACCCGTCGGCGGGGAGGTGCTCGGCCATCAGTTGGACCGCTTCCAGGATCTCGTCCGGCGAATTGTCCCGGAACGACAGCCCGAACAGCTCCGCCTCCGAGGCCTCCAGGATCTCGCGGTGGTCGCCGCAGTAGTCGACGAAGGGCACGACGCCTCCGTCCTGGTCGAGCAACACCTTCGGCAGGTTGATCACGCCCGGCGCGCAGATCATGTGAGCGGCCGTCGGCCAGTTGGTGAACACCACCGGCCTGCCATACAGCAGCGGAACGAAGGACATGCCGGAGGACGTGCCGATGTGGAAGGCGCAACGTGCGGCCAGGTAGATGTCCATCCAATGCGCCTTGGCGTCACTGAACGGATAGTCGGTGAACTTCGCCCAGTCCGGCGCCGGGACCATCGAGGCATCACCGAGCCGCACCACATGAAAGCCTGCCTTGCCCAGCCACTCGACGGCGGCACCATAAGTTGCGATCTCGGCGTCGCGGAGGCGCATCTGGCCGTGCATGCGCCGGTCGTTGTAACCGGCCTCACGTACGTGGAGCGTCACGATCGGCGCGCCGGCCGGCACCCCCAGTTCCGCCAGCACGGCGTCGCCGCGCGCCTTCAGTTCGGCGTCCAGGGTGAAGAACGGCCGGCCGGCCGCCCCCCAGACTCTCGCCGCCTCCGACACCGCGTTGATCATCACGATCCTGCGGCCGTCGGTGGTGGGGTAGCGCTTGCGGGTGCTGATCCACTCGGCATAGACCGCATCCGCCGGCATGTCGTCGATCATGTACGGCTCGAACAGCGAATGCAGATACGGGTTGCGGGTGTGGCCGCGCAGGATGGAAACCTCGCCGCCGTCGATCCTGCCGTCGCGGACCAGCTGGATAATGGTGGCCGCGTAGACCATGTGACCGATGTTGCTGGCGAAGGTTGACGACAGGATCCAGCGCGGCGACGCGCGCCGCCAGACATCCTCGACCTGTCCGCGGATTTCCCCGACCCGGGCCGCAGGTCCAAAGGCGCGCAAGAACGTCAGGTGCCCCTCCAGTCCCTCCAGCACGCGAGTGACAAAGGCCATTCCCTGAACGTCGTTGACTGGGGGCATCGTCGGTCGGCGCTCGACGAACGTCGTGTGTAGCCACTTGGCAATCGCGGGGAACAGCGCGCGCACCAGCGAGCCGTTCCCGACGGCGTGCGTCGGCGGCAGCCTGCCGCCGGTGGCGATCAACCAGACGGCCAGATACTCATAGAACGTCACGAAGTAAGCGACGGTAAACAGCGGCCGCAGGAACGGGGTCAGCTCGTCCGCGCTGGCCTCCTTCCGCCACAGCGCCAAGAGGACCCGCCGCGCCAGCAGCCGTTCGTTGCCGGCATGCCGGACCATGAAGCGTTTGAGGATGTTCAAGGCAGCCATGGTCGCACCGCGTTGGAAGAACTCGCCGGTTCCCACCTGATCATAGTGCGATTCGGCTGCCGGCCGAGGCGCCGAGACCGGAAGCCAAGCTCGCACCGTGTCGCGCCTCGCATGCCCGACGACGCGCGCGGCCCGGTCTTGCGAGCCCGAACCTGCCGTCGCCGTCGGGCGCCGGGGTCGGCAGTCTCTGCCCCCCGGTCCCGCAAGTTGCCTCTCACTTCGGCTCCGTTCCTCGCACCGGGCATTGGCTTGTGCTACCTGTTTGAGCATCGGTCAAAGCCTACTGATGGCACGCTATGGGCAATTTCACATCAAGAGCGGAAGCGCGACGCGTCGCGGTCGAGGATCCGGGCGACGTATCGGCGTTGGCAGGCGGGTCCTGGCCTCCGTACAACCGCGCCGAAATGATGAAGATCCCGGTGGCCCTGCGGCGGATTGCAGCCCTCGGCGTGAGCGCGGGAACCATGCCGGAGCAGATTCTGTCGCCGCGGTTCCTGCTGTGGCGCCTGCGGGAACTGGTGAAGCTCTTCAACGAACGAGCGGCGCGCCACAAGTCGGAGACTTCCTGGTCCCTGACCCTCCCGAACAACAAGACCGTGCGGTTTCCGCTCGACGACCCCTCCGCCGTCGTCTTCAAGCAGATGGCCGGCGAGTTCAGCCCCTACTACGAGAAGGGGCTGGCGGATTACCTGATCGCCCATCTCGAGCCGGGTGACGTGTTCGTCGATGTGGGCGCCAACGTCGGCTACGTGAGCGCCATCGCCGCCAGCACCGGCGCGGTGGTGTTCGCCGTTGAGATCCAGCGTGAGCTGATCTCACAGATCGAAGCCATGGCGACCATGAACGAGTTCGATCTGGTACGGCCCTTGCATATGGGAATGTCGTCAGGCAGCGGCCTGTCTTCGATGTGGCGAACCGGGATCAACTTCGGCGCTGGGCTGGAGGGCGAGACCGTTCGCGCGCTGCAGGATGAGCCGCGATCGATTGCCGACGACTTCGTGCCGATGATGGCGCTCGATGACGTGTTTGTGGGTGAGGCAATGCGACCGAAGATCGTCAAGATCGATGTGGAAGGACACGAGATCGACGTTCTCGCCGGTGCGCGGCGCCTGATCGAAGAGCGCAAGACAACCTTCATCGTCGAGTATCACGCCCATCTGATCCCGCTGTTCGATCGAAGCGCGGACGACCTCACCGCATCCTTCGGCACCGACGGGTGGATCTGGTCGCAGTTGATGGATGACGGGCTGGTTCGGATCAGCGGCATGGACGATGTGCAACCGGACGAGCGGGATCCCAACCCCAAGCTCGTCTTCGAACCCGTCTGAGGCGAAATGCCAGGATCCGCTACCGCGATTGCACGGACACGGCAGGCAGTCACACGAGTCCCGGTCATCAGGACACGGCGGTCGCCGTCATCAAGCCGTCGGAGGAGTGCGCGATGACGCCCGGGAGCCTCGACGGAGCCATGATCAATCGCCCGTTCCTCAACTTCTACATGAGCCAACGGATCTCGCCGGTTCGCCAGGATATCTCGAACCTGACGGCACACTACCGGCGTCGCGGCGCCCTATACCACAGCCTCGGCCTGCCGCCGATTACCCTGCGCGGCCGCCGGGTTCTGGAACTCGGGCCGGGCACGGGGGAGAACGCGCTGGCGACGCTGTCCTACGAGCCAGCTGAACTCACCCTTGTGGATGGCAATCCGAGCAGTCTGGGCGCTTGCCGACGCAACCTGTCGCCACACCTCGGCGGCGGCACGAAGATCCGGTTCATCCGGTCGCTGATCGAGGATTTCCAGATCGACGCCAGGTACGATGTCGTTCTTTGCGAAGGCGTGATTCCGTTTCAGGTCGACCCCGTGACCTTTGCACGGTCGTTGTCGCGCTATGTCGCACCCGGCGGCGTTCTCGTCGTCACCTGCATTGACGGCGTTCAGTTCATCGGGGAAGTCGCCCGGCGACTGATCGCGGACAGCCTGATCCCGTTCGACACGCCTGCACGCCGGCGCCACGACGCCCTCCAGCCGGTCTTTGCGCCACACCTGGACAGTCTGAGCGGGATGACCCGGTCGCATACCGACTGGATCTACGACAATCTCCTGATCCCCTACACGGGGAGACTGTTCGGAATCCAGGACGCCATCGAGGCGCTTGGCGAAGAGTTCGACGTCTTCGGCGCCTCACCGAACTTCGGTGTGGACTGGCGTTGGTACAAGACGTTGACGGGAGAGGATCCTGGTTTCAATTCCGTGTTCTTGGATCAGTACCGCAAGAACATCATGAACTTCCTCGACTATCGGGTCGTCATGCCACCGCAGGATGAAGACGTCGGCGCGCGTGTCCTCGCTCTCGCAGACGATCTGTTCGACACCACCGTCGACATGGAGACGCGGGGAACCAACGATCGCCTTCCTCACGTCCTGCAGATCCTGGATGAAATCACCCGTTTCGCGACTGAAGACAACGCGGTTACGCGCAAGAGCCTCGAGGAACTAAGCGCCTTCCTGAGCAATCCGTCATTGAGCTCCGCGATTGGCGGGTTGCCGACATTCACCGGATTCTTCGGTCGAGGCCAACAGTACCTGAGCTTCGTGCGGCGAACCGAGCACCCCTGACCCTGACCACGTCGGGCGCCGTCAGCGCCCGGACAACGCGGCCTAACCGACCGGGACGCCTAACCGGCTGGGGCGATCGTCGGGGCGATCTTCAGGATCGAGTTCGCGAAGATGGACCTGGCTTCCGCAACCTCGGACTCCGGAACGGCGAGCTTTCCGGTCTCCGGGTCGGTGTACGCGTCGACGAACCGTACCGCGTCGCGCAATTCCTCGGCAGTGTTGTCCACGAAGCGCGCCTTGAGCAAGTCGGCGTCGCACTGCTCGAAGATCCAGCCGTAGCGGTTGCAGTACTCGGCCAAGGGGACCCTCTCCCCGTCCGGCCCCAACAGCGTCTTGGGGAGCGTCACCACGTTCGGCGCACATACCACATGCGCCATGGCCGACCAGTTGGTGAACAGCACGGGTCGCGCGAACAGCAGCGGGATGAACGACATTCCGGACGACGTCCCGACGTGGAAGCGACAGCGCGCCGCGAGGTAGACGTCCATCCAGTCAGCCTTCTTCCCCGAGAACGGGTAGTCGATCACCCCCTGCCAGTCCGGCAATGGTGTCATCGTTTCATCGCCGAGACGGACCACGGCGTACCCCCTGCCCGTCAGATAGCGGACCGCCTCGTGATAGCTCGTGACGTCCGCATCGCGCGGCGCCATTCGCGAGGCATGATCGCGGAGGTATCCCGGCTCCCGGACGTGAAGCGTGACGATCGGAGTATCCGCCGCAACCCCAAGCTCCGCCAGGGCCGCGTCCCCCTGCTCGACGGTCGCGGAATCGAGCGCCGCGAACGGGCGATCATTCGCCCAGTAGGTCGCGGCCACGCTCACCAGTTCGCTCATCCTCATGCTTGTTCCGTCAGACAGCCGGTGACGTTTGAAGCCGCTGATCTCCTCGACGAACTGCGTCCCGGTCGGGATGTCTTCGATCAGGCTCTCCGCGAAGGTCCGGTACATGAACTGGTTCGTCGTCGGTCCGGTTCGAACCTTGATCGGCTGACCGGTCAGATGCCCGCGGCGGTTCATCTCGATGATGCTCGCCAGGTAGGCGAAGTGCCCGATGTTGTGAATGAAGCTCGACGAGAACACCCAGTCGGCCGACTTCATCTGGAAGGACCGGTCGATCGCGGCGTGAAGTCGAGAAACGGCCTCCGCCGCGCCGAACTCACACAGGCTGTATAGGTGGCGGACCACCCCCTCCAGGATACGCGAGACCAGCATCGCGCCCTGCAGCCCCTCGAACGGCGGAAGCGATGGCTTGTCGCGGACCAGACAATCGAACAGCCATCCGGACAGGGCCGGATACAGCCGATCGAGCAGATCCAGGCGCCCGAACCCGGACGGATCCGGAGCCTGGCCTTTGGTCACAATGGCGTAGACGCAGGAATACTGGAAAGCGTCGAGATAACTGGACAGCTTGAAGACAAACCGGAGGTATCGCTTCCGCGCGGGTCCGTTCAGGTCGCCGTCGCGCAGCGCCAGAAGAACGCGACGCGCCACGGCCTGCCGGTCGTCGAGGTGGCGGATGATGTAGCGGTCCAGTTCCTCGTTCCGGTCAGATGCCGACATTGCTAGAGTTTCCCTCCGTCGGCACGGTCCAGATCCGCGTTCACTCCTCGATCTGCCCGGTGATCGGGTTGAACGGCGTCGGGAACCTGCCGGTCGGCTTGATGTAGTCGTAGGGCCCGCGCGCCAGGAACCTGCCCCAGCCGGCCTGGCAGTCGACCTCGCCCTCGTTCCACACCACCCGGCCGCGCGATAGGGTGACCGCCGGCCAGCCGATCACGTCCATGCCCTCGTAGGGCGTGTAGTCGGTGTCGTGGTGCAGGATGTCCTGGGTGATCCGGACCTTCTTCTCGGCGTCCCAGACCACGATGTCGGCGTCGGCGCCGATCGCGATCGTGCCCTTCTGCGGGTAGATGCCGAACAGCCGGGCCGAGTTGGTCGAGGTCAGCGCCACGAACTGCTGCAGGTCGATGCGGCCCTTCACCACGCCCTCGTGGAAACAGATCGGCATGCGGGTCTCGAGGCCCGGCACGCCGTTGGCGATCTGGCTGAACGGCGCGTTGTCGCCGGCCCAGAACTTGCCGTCAGGGGCGTCGATGTTGTAGGGCGCGTGGTCCGAGGTGACGTTGCCGATGGTGCCGGTGCGGACATGCTTCCACAGCGCCCGCTGGTCCTCGACCGAGCGCGGTGCGGGCGAGCAGATCAGCCGGGCGCCGTCGCGCTGGTCGGCGTCCAGGTCGTCGGCGGTCAGCACGAAATACTGCGGGCAGGTCTCGGCGAACACCTTCAGGCCGCGGGCCTGGGCGCGGCGGATCTCCTCGGCCGCCTCCTCGCAGGTGACGTGGAAGATCTGGATCGGCTGGTCCATCAGCTCGGCCAGCATGATCACCCGGGTGGTGGCCTCGCGCTCGACCAGCGCCGGCTTGCACCACGCGTGGTACTTGGTCTGCCCGAGCCCGGCCGCCAGCAGCTTCTCGGTCATGTACATGATGGCGTCGTGGCTCTCGGCGTGCACGCAGACCAGCGCGCCGTGCCGCCGGGCGACCTCGAAGATCCTCAGGATCTCGCGGTCGTCGACCCGGTTCTTCGGGTAGGTCATGAACAGCTTGATCGAGCGCAGCCCGGATTCGATCAGCCCCGGCAGCTCGTCGGCGACCACCGCGTCGGTCGGGTCCGAGACGATGATGTGGAAGCTGTAGTCGATGCAGGCCCTCCTGGCCTTCTCGTGATAGGCCTTCACCTGGCTCAGCACGCCCTCGCCCTTCTCCTGGCTGGAGAAGGCGATCACCGTCGTGGTGCCGCCGCAGGCCGCCGAGCGGGTGCCGCTCTCCCAGGTCTCGGCGTTCCTGCCGCCGGTCGAGGACGGCTGCTCGATATGGCAGTGGCTGTCGATCCCGCCCGGCATCACGTAGCGGCCGGTGGCGTCGACGACCCTTGCGGCGGACCCTGCGAGGTTCTCCGCAAGGGCGGTGATCCGGCCGTCCTTGATGCCCACGTCGGCGCGCATGGTCTCGGACGCGGTTACCACCGTACCGCCCTTCACGATCACGTCGAACTCGCTCACTCCTGCCTCCAGCGCACGCTTCCGGGTTTCTGTGCCGTCAGTCTCGCACTTCCGGCACGTCAGGCGGAAGAGCCGTGGTGGCGCCGCCGACGGCCGGCTGTGGCGCGCCCCCGGTACGGATGGCATAGTCGCGCGATGCCGGACCCCCGCAAGCATGTCGCCTCGCTGATCGGGTTCGAATCGCGCGACGCCGCCCGGCGCCGGGCGGTCGAGCGGCCGGACGATCTGCAGGCCGTCCTGGCCGGCGGCTGGCCGCCCTGCTCGCGCGACGAGCTGGCGACCCTGTCGCGGACGCTGCGGCGCGGCCGGCTGGTCGAGGGCAACCCGGTGGCCGCCTACTTCATGAACCGCGCGGCGCGCGCCCTGAAGGCGCTGCAGCAGCGCATGGCGCGCTACGGCAAGACCACGAGCTGGACCAGCACCGGGCCGAACGGCATCGAAGTCCGGTTTCCGCTCAACGACCAGTCGTCGCTCGAGTTCAAGCAGATGGTCGACGGCCACGACGGGCGCTACGGAGCGGCCCTGATCGGCTTCGTGACCGGGCGGCTCGGCCCGGGCGACGTGTTCATCGATGTCGGCGCCAATGTCGGCTACATCAGCGGCTTCGCCTCGACCACCGGGGCCGCCGTGTTCGCGCTGGAGATCCAGCGCGACCTGCTGCCGCTGATCGAGCAGATGGCGACGATCAACGGCTTCGACCTGCTGCGGGTGCTGCATGTCGGCGGATCGGCCCGTTCGGGGCTCTCGATGATGCCGCGCTTCGAGGGCAACCCGGCGACCCAGCTCGACGGCCAGACCACCCGCTTCACCCGCAACGAGCCGCATTCGGTGGTCGACGACTTCGTGCCGATGCTGGCGCTCGACGACGCCTTCCTCGACCCCCAGCTGCTGCCGAAGCTGGTCAAGATCGCCGTCGAAGGCCACGAGATCGGCGTCCTGGAAGGCGCGCGCGGCATCATCGAGGCCGGGCGGACGACCTTCGTGGTCGAGTTCCACCCGGACCTGGTCGCGCTGTACCGGCGCACCGCCGAGGACCTGCTCGCGCTGTTCGATCCGGCCGGCTGGTCGATCTCGCAGCTGGGCGACGACGGGCTGCGCCCGATCGCCGGGGTCGGCGACATCAGGCCCGACCCGCGCGACCCGAACCCCAAGCTGGTGTTCGAACCGCGAACCGGGTGACGGCCGTCAGTCGCCGCCCGGGAACACCATCGGCGTCATCTCGTCGATGCTGCGGCCGGCCCAGTCGCGCTGCCGCACGCCCGAGATGGTGATCTGCTGGAACTCGTTCAGCCGGGCCGCGGTCGCCGCGATGTCGACGGTCTGCACCGTGCCGCGGTCGACCACCTTCTCGCCATGCACGTAGACGTCGGTCACGGCCCGGTCGCCGGCCGAGTAGATCAGGCTGCGGATCGGGTCGCGTAGCGGCTGCATGTAGGGGTGACCGGCATCCACCAGCACGATGTCGGCCTTGCAACCGACCTCCAGCTTGCCGATGTCGTCGCGGCCGATGGCGCGGGCACCGCCGACGGTCGCCGCGTAGAAGATCTGCGACGTCGAGGCGTTGGTGAAGTCGCCGGACATCAGCCGGCCGGCCACCATGGCGATCTCCATCTCGTGCAGGAAGTTGTGCGGGAAGGTGTCGGTGCCGAGGCCGAGCGGGATGCCTGCGCTCATGTAGCGGCCGACATGGTTCAGCGCGATGCCGCGCCGCCAGAACACGTTCGGGCAGTGCGCGACCGCGGCACCCGAGCGGACCAGCCGGCCGAAGTCGTCGGCCTGCGGCCAGTGCAGCCAGGGGTGGTCGTTCAGGAAGATGCCGTGGCTGACGATCGTGCCCTCGGCCAGCACCCCGATGTCGTCCAGCCACTCGACCGGGGTCATGCCGTGGCGGCCGGTCATCTCGTTGAACTCGACGACGCTCTGGGCGGCGTGGATCTGCATGGTGATGCCGCGCTCGCGCGCCACCCGGTAGCTTTCCCGGATGAGTTCAGGCGTGCAGGTGTCGATCTGCGACGGCCCCATCATGCCGGACATCCGCCCAGACGGATGGCGGTCGGCCTCGTCGATGATCTGGACGGCCCGCTCCAGTCCGCGTTCGCCGGCGGCCTCGTCCCAGTCGTAGACCACCGAGTGGCCATCCTTCGTCGTCCAGGTCGCCGACCGGTACATCGGGCACAGCACGCCCCGGATGCCGGTCTCGGCGACCTCCTCGACCCAGCCGTCGCGGGCGCCCGAGAGGTCGCAGTAAGTCGTCACGCCGCTGCGCAGCATCTCCCAGATCGCGAAGCGGGTGGCGTGGGCCGCCCCCTCCGGCAGCATGCGGAACACCGGCATGTACTCGTACAGCGACGACTGGCCGAGGCGGGGCGAGCCCAGTTCCTCGTTCAGCCCCTTGTTGCCGGGCTCCGAGCTGGGGTGCGAATGGATGTCGACGAAGCCCGGGATCACCAGGCGCCCCGAACCGTCGACCGTCTCGTCGACCGGGCCATCGAAGCCCGGGCCGACATGGACGATCTCATGGTCGCGGAACGCCACGTCGATACCCCGCCGGTACGCGTGACCGCCGGCTCCGTCCGGCCCGCCGGCCGGATCCCAGGCCACCACCCAGTCGGCGTTACGGATCACCGTGGTCCGGCTCATGACTCTACCTCGACAGAATTTGAAGCGGCGGCCCGAAGCGGCCGGGACCGGCAGTTTGCGTCGGGCGCCGGACGCCGTCAAACCTCGGTGGCGCCCCGGGTGAAAGCCGGTTTCAAGGCATGATTAATGCGAATGTCGCATCATATGGTTTCCAAGAATCAACTTTAGAATCTATTTCCAATCAATAGCATGACTATCGTCTGTATGACTACTTTATGCATGACAACTAACTTCCGCGGCGAATGCGGGAAGGTGAGGAATCCATGGCATACCATCGCTGGCGCTCCGGGCTCGGACGATTTGTGCTGGGCGGCGCGGCCGCGGCGATCGGCCTGACGACGATGGTCGTCGACGCCCAGGCCGAGCGGGTCCGCTGGAAGCTGCACGCCGCCTATGCGAGCAACATCCCGATCATCGGCGACACCCCGACCATGGTCGTCGACACCGTCGAGAAGATCAGTGGCGGGGAGTTCCGGATCAAGCATTTCGAGCCCGGCGCCCTGATCCCCGGCAACGCCTACTACGACCCGGTCTCCAGCGGCGCGATCGATGCCGCCTACGGCACCCCCGGCTTCAACGTGAACAAGAACTTCGCCTACGCGTTCTTCGCGTCGGTGCCGTTCGGGCCGCGCGCCGGCGAGTACCTGGCGTGGATGCGCTACGGCGGCGGCGAGACCATGGCGCGCGAGATGTACGGGCGCGACAACATCCGGTTCTACATCTGCGGGATCGCCCCGCCCGAGACCTCCGGCTGGTTCCGCAACGAGATCAAGAGCCTCGATGACCTCAAGGGCATGAAGATGCGGTTCTTCGGGCTCGGCGCCAAGGTCATGGAGAAGTTCGGCGTCTCCACCCAGCTGCTGGCCGGCGGCGACATCTACCCGGCCCTCGAGCTCGGCTCGATCGACGCCACCGAGTTCTCGATGCCGGTGACCGACAAGGGTTACGGCTTCTACCAGATCGCCAAGCACAACTACTTCCCGGGCTGGCACCAGCAGTCGACCATCAACGAGCTGCTGGTCAACCAGACCGCCTACGAGAAGCTCAGCGCCCCGCACCAGGAACTGCTGGCGGCCGCCTGCGACCGGGCCACCCTCTACATGTTCGTGAAGGGCGAGGCCTCGCAGTTCGAGGCCATCAAGTTCCACCAGGAAAAGGGCGTGACCATCCACCGCTGGACCGACGATCAGCTGGCGCAGTTCGAGAAGGCCTGGAAGGAGGTCATCGCCGAGGAGATCGCCGGCAACGAGGACGCCAAGCGGATCTGGGCCTCCTACTCCACCTTCCGCGACGACTACGCGGTCTGGAAGGAGAACGGCTACCTGAAATAGCGCCTACAGCCGGCACCGGGCGATCCGGCGCCGGCCCCTCCTCCCCCCACGAGGCGATATTAGACGCGATTCAGCATCAGTTCGTTCGTCGATCATCAATTCCGTTGTTGCGAGTCATCTTTAGCATGGCCACAATGGTTCTGATGATCGTATGTAAAGCAACTTTGTGCCGGCTAACGAGCCGCGCACCGGTTTCCTTGGCTGAAACCTCCCAGTCTCGCCAAGGCTTTGGCCGGAGATCGACCGCGATCTCCGGCCATTTTTCATGAAAAACGGGGAAAGAACGGAGGAGGATGTTCGATGAAGGGTAAGATGTGGCTCACACTGGCCGCCGGCGTGATGGCGGCGGTGACGTTCGCGGGGACGGCGACCGACGCCGACGCCAAGCGGGTTCGCTGGAAGATGCACTCGGCATTCGGCGGCAAGCTGATCGTGCTCGGCGAGGGCGCCAACAACGCCGCCGACAGCATCACCAAGATGTCCGGCGGCGAACTGACGCTGAAGTTCTTCGAGCCGGGTGCCCTGGTTCCCGGCACCGCGTATTACGATCCGGTCTCCAGCGGCGCGCTCGACGCGGCGTTCGGCACGCCGGGCTACAGCGTCAACAAGAACAACGCCTACGCCTTCTTCTCGGCGGTGCCGTTCGGCCCGAATGCCGGTGAGTACCTGGCGTGGATGCGGTACGGCGGCGGCGAGGAAATGGCCACCGAGATGTATGGCCGCGACAACATCCGCTACAACCTCTGCGGCATCATCGCACCGGAGTCCTCGGGCTGGTACCGCAAGGAGATCAAGAGCACCGACGATCTCCGGGGCCTGAAGATGCGGTTCTTCGGTCTCGGCGCCAAGGTCATGGAGAAGTTCGGCGTCTCCACCCAGCTGCTGGCCGGCGGCGACATCTACCCGGCCCTCGAGCTCGGCTCGATCGACGCCACCGAGTTCTCGATGCCGGCGATCGACAAGGAGCTCGGCTTCTTCCAGGTCGCCAAGCACAACTACTTCCCGGGCTGGCACCAGCAGTCGACCCTGAACGAGCTGCTGATCCACAAGCCGGCCTATGACGCGCTGGACGACACCCAGAAGTCCGTGATCAAGGGAGCGTGCGACGCCAACGTGGTGTTCATGTTCGTGCGCGGCGAAGGCGCCCAGTTCGCGGCGATGAGGTTCCACCAGGAGAAGGGCGTGACCATCCACCGCTGGTCGGATGACATGCTCGCCAAGTTCGAGGCTGCCTGGAACGAGGTGATCGCCGACGAGATCAAGGACAACGAGGACTCCAAGAAGATCTGGGCCTCGCTGACCGCGTTCCGCAAGGACTACGCGATCTGGAAGGACAACGGCTACCTGAAGTGAGCCGTCGACCCTCGTGAATACTGCGGCGGCCGGCCCCTAGGGGCCGGCCGTTCGCGTTCAAGGGTGGTGGCGGGCCGTCGCTCCGTGGATCCCGGGGCCGTCCGCTGGCGCGGACTCTCCCGGATGACGTTGGAGGGGGCGGCGGAGGGGGCGGCGCGCACCCCCATTTTCGTCATTCCGGAGGGCGCGCGTGAGCGCGGCTCCGGAACCTACCCGCCGCCGCAGCGTCGAAAGCGGCGGCGCGTCCTACATCTGCCCGAGCCGGTCGTACTCGACCCTGCCGCCGACGATCGTCAGGTCGGCCTGCGCCTGCAGCCAGGCCGTCGGCTCGGTGGCGAACAGGTCGGTGTCGAGCACCGCCACGTCGGCCAGCATGCCGGGCGCCAGGGTGCCCTTGATGCCCTCCTCGAACGAGCCGTAGGCCGAGTTCACCGTGTAGGCGGCGATCGCCTCCTCCAGGTTCAGCCTCTCGTCCGCCCCCAGCACCGTGCCCTTGTTGGTCCTGCGGGTGACCATCGTGTAAAGGCCGCGGAACGGATTGGTCGACGACACCGGCCCGTCGGAGCTGGCGGAGGGTCGCAGGCCGGCGTCGAGCCAGCGCCGCATCGGATAGCTCGCCTCGGGCCGGCCGTGGCCGAGCGCGTCGACATAAAGGTCGCCGAACTCGTACAGGAAGATCGGCTGCGGCGCCGGCAGCACCCCGACCCGGGCCATCCGGTCGATCTGGCCCTGGGACAGGAATCCGCAATGCTCGATGCGGTGGCGCCGCTGGGTGTCGACCGAATTGCCCATGGCTTTCTCGTAGCCGCTCAGCACCTGCTCGATCGCCGCGTCGCCGATGGCGTGGGTGGCGACCTGGAAGCCGCGGGCATGGTAGTCCGCGATCATCCCGTGGATCTCCTCGTCGCCGCAGATGAAGATGCCGCGGTTCTCGGAATCGTCGGCATAGGGCTGCGACATCGCCGCGGTCTTGCCGCCGGCCGAGCCGTCGGCGAACAGCTTCATGCAGCCGACCCGCATCCACTCGTCGCCGTCGCCGGTCATCAGGTCCATGTCGACGACGCGGTCGGGCCAGCCGGTCGCACCGGCCAGCATCATCAGGTACATCCGCACCGGCAGCCGACCCTGGCGGCGTGCCGCCACATAAGCCTGCCAGTCCTTGTAGCCCTCGCGCAGGCCGACCCCCGGGTCGGTGCAACTGGTGATGCCGTAGGACAGGTTGAGCCGGGCGCCGGCCTCGATGCCGGTCACGAAGTCCTCGAAGGTGGCCGCCGGGAACGCCCTGTAGACCAGCTGCTGGGCGGTCTCCTGCAGCAGGCCGGTCAGCTTGCCGTTCTGGGCCTCGACATGGCCGCCGGCCGGCTGCGCGACGCCCTCGCGGATGCCCGCGAGCTCGAGGGCCTTCGAGTTGGCGACCCCCATGTGGCCGCAGGTGCGCTTGATGTAGACCGGGTTGTCCGGCGCCACCTGGTCGAGTTCCTCGCGCAGCGGGTGCCGCTTCACGTCCAGCTCGAAATGGTCGTAGCCGCGGCCGAACACCCAGTTGCCGGGGCCGACCTCGTCGACCTTCGCCCTGATCGCCGCCAGCACGTGGTCGACGGTGCGGATGTCGTCGCGCTTCAGGTTCACCTCGAAGGTGCCCATGCCGACGCTCATCATGTGCTGGTGCGCGTCGTTGAGCCCCGGCAGGGCGAGCCGCCCGGCCAGGTCGACCCGGGCCGTTCCCGGGCCGGCGAGGGCGGCGATCTCGGCCGTCGAACCGGTGGCCAGCACCCGGCCGGCGAAGGTCGCGACGGCCTCCGCGAAGCCGAGGCCCGGGCCGAGATACACCTTGCCGCCCGTCAGAACCGTGTCCGCCTGGACGCGTGCCATGCGCAGGATCTCCCAGAGATGGTCAGCCAGAAATTGTCGGATTCGGTCAGGCGTCGTAGCCGGGGTTGTTCCGGTCCAGCAGGCGCAGCATCGCCGGCCAGGCCCGCTCGCCGAACGGCTTGTTGGCGTGATAGTTCCAGAACTGGTCGGCGGTGTGCGCGCAGACGTTGCCCGACGGATGGGTCAGCTTCACCCCGCCGGCCAGCGCCGACAGCTGCGCCTCGCAGGCCCGCTCCAGGTTCTGCATGATCTCGAAGGCCTCCGGAATCGTGCGCCCGCAGGTCAGCAGGCCGTGGTTGCGCAGGATCATGGCGTAGCGGTTCCCGAGGTCGGCCTGCAGGCGGGAGCGCTCGTCCAGGTCGAGGGCGATCCCTTCGTACTCGTGGTAGGCCATGTGGTCGCCGTAGAACATCATCGAGTTCTGGGTCAGCGGCAGCAGCCCGTCGGCCTGCGCCGACACCGCCATGCCCGACACCGTGTGGGTGTGGATCACGCAGTCCACGTCGTGGCGCGCCATGTGCACGGCGGAATGAATGGTGAAGCCGGCCTCGTTCACCTCGAACGGCGTGTCCATCAGGATCTTGCCCTCGAAGTCGACCTTCACCAGCGACGAGGCCGTCACCTCCTCGAACATGAAGCCGTAGGGGTTCAGCAGGAACGCCCCCTCCTCGCCGGGCACCCGGGCCGAGATGTGGGTGTAGATCGAGTCGATCCAGCCGAAATGCGCCACCAGCCTGTAGCAGGCGGCGAGATCGACGCGGGTTTGCCATTCCTCGTCGCTGACCCGATCGCGAACGGACGGAATCTTGGGCGCGAGCGCCAGGGCCATGACAACCTCCTCGTCAGGGATGGATCGACGCCAGAACGACGCCGGGGCAAACTGTGAACCCCACGACCGACAACGGTCAATCGGTACGGCGATGCCGGCGGTCGGCGCCCACAATGTTGCGGTCACCTTGACAGTTATTCGCAAAATATTGATGCTTATGGCTGATTCGCCCTCACGCAGCCTGGAGTGCCGTTCCGCAATGACGCAGCGTCGGTCGCTTACTGCCGTCGTGATCGGCATGCTTGCGCTGGCCGGCTGCTCGTCCGGCTCGTCTTCCGGCGGCGGGACGCCCCCGGCGGCCCAGGGGCTGGCGCCGGCACCGGCGCCGATCTACTCGCCCGGCGATACCTTCGTGTATGACGACGGCGGCACCGTGACCACCGAGCGGGTGGTCTCGACCTCGCCGGACCGCGTGGTCTGGACCAACGACAGCGGACTGATCTGGACCAAGGATGCGGCCGTGGTGACGCCGCCCCTGATGTGGTCCGACGACCCCGAGCTCGGGCGCGGCCGGCAGACCATCATCGGCTCGCCGCACCAGCTGTTCCCCCTGCAGGAAGGCAACGTCATCGCCTACAGCGTGCGCGGCTCTTCGGAGAACGCGCCGGCCGGCTGGCAGGACGAGCACCGCTGCGTGGTCGCCGGGCAGCAGTCGGTCGAGGTCAAGGCCGGGCGCTACGACACCTTCCGCATCGACTGCCAGCGCAAGGACTATCGCGACTCCTACTACTACTCCCCGACGGTCCAGAACTACGTGCTGCGCGAACGCGAGTTCGCCAACCGCAAGAACCGCAAGGAGCTGGTGTCGGCCGACCTGGTGACCAACCGGGCCGGAAGCCAGCCGGCGGCCGCTCCGACGCCGCCGGTCGAGGCCGCGCCGATGACCGCCCCGCACGCGCCGATGCCGGCGATCGGCGAGGACGGCATGATGAAGCCCGAGCCGGGTATGATGCAGCCGGGCGAGGCCATCGTGACCGGGACCCTGGTGTCCCGGCTGGAAAACGTCGTCACCCGCCTGGAGAAGCTGGCCGGGATGGAGCAGGGCGGCGACGGCAAGCCGATGGCCAAGGCCAACGCCGTCCCGGCGGCGACCGGCGCCGGCGGCAACTGGGCGGTGCACCTGGCGTCCTACCGGTCGCAGAAGGCCGCGGCCGACGGCTGGAAGACGCTGCAGCGGCAGTTCCCGCAGCTCAAGGACAAGACCATGCGGACCAGCGAGTTCGACAGCGGTCGCGGCCGCGGCACCTACACCCGCCTGCTGGCCGCCGGGTTCGCCAGCGAGGCCGCCGCCAAGGACTTCTGCCGGCCGCTGGTCGGCAAGGGCCAGTTCTGCCAGGCCAAGGGCCCGCTGCCGTGAGCGCCGGCTAACGGCGCAGCGCGCCGCGGACCACAGCGACCGCCACGAAGCCCAGCGCCACCGCCGTCATCCAGACCATGAGCCCGTGCGGCACCCAGGCCTCCATCGCCCAGCCGGCGGCCGGCGGCCCTGCCAGGTTCGCGAGTTCGAAGGCGATGACGAAGGCGGCATTGGCAGCCGCCAGCTCGCCCCCCCGGTAGCGCTCGCCGAGCAGGGTCATCGCCACCGTATAGATCCCGAACGCGGCACCGCCCCAAAGCACCAGCACCGGATACGCCACCACCGAGCCGGCGGTCAGCGCCCAGGCGGCCGCCGCCGGCCCGACGCAGCATCCCAGACCGAGCGCCACCAGCAGCGCCCGCCGGTTGACCCGGTCGGCCAGCCAGCCCAACGGCACCTGCAGGATGACGTTCCCGGCGAACACCGCGGTCAGCAGCGTGATCGCGGTCTCGTGCGACAGCCCGATCCGCAGCCCGTACAGCGGCATGAAGGTGAAGAACGCCGAGTCGACGAGGCCGACGGCGATCGCCGCCATCGCGACGGTCGGGGCCTCGCGCAGCAGCCGCGCCACGCTGCCGCGCTGGCCGAGCGCCAGGACCGGCGCCCAGCGCCGGATCGGCAGCATCGGCAGCGCCGTCGCCGCGATCGTCCCGGCGAGCGCCGCGAACGGCAGCACCCCTTCGGTGCCTGTGAAGGTCAGCAGCACCGGCCCGATCGCGAAGCCGATGGCGATCGAGGTGACGTAGACCGACATCACCAGGCCGCGCCGCCGCTCGGTCACGATCGCCTGCATCCAGGTCTCGCTGACCACCCACTGGGTCGCCACGCCGAAACCGGTGAGGAACCGCAGCACCAGCCAGAGTCCCAGGTCCTCGGTGAAGGCGAGGCCGACGACCGACGCGGCGGTCAGCAGCAGGCCCAGGACCATTCCCTCGGCGGCCCCGAACCGGCGGATCATCGACGGCACCAGCGGCGCCCCCGCGATCACGCCGAGCGAGCCGATCGCCGAGTTCACGCCGATCAGTACCGGGTCGATTCCGCGATGCTCGAGGGTCAGGGCGATCAGCGGCACCATCCCGCCGATCGCGATCCCGATCGACAGCGAGCTGGCGAAATGCGCCGCCAGGGTCCATCCGACCCGGGCCGACGCCCGGGCCGCCGCCGGAGCGCAGGTCATCGCCGCGTCACGGGTAGGCGCATCTCTCGGCGGCGATCTGGATGAAGCCGGTGGCACCGGCCCGCATCTGGAAGCGGTGCTCGGTGCCGCCCTGAACGATCGAGCCGTTCAGCGGCAGCACCCCGGCGACCTCGCGGACCTCGCCGTCGATCCGCTTTATCTCGACGGTGACCGGCAGCTGCGGGTCGAACCAGGCCTGCGGCAGCCCATCGGCGGTCTTGGCCGATTCGCCGCTGCCGCTGACCACGATGGCGTCGTCGGCGAACGACACCACGGTGTTCTTGCCGTCGTAGAGCGGCGTCCGGACCAGGAACCGCTTGCTCTCCACCGGCTCGCAGTCGCGCGGGTCGTCGGCCGACTTGATCAGGAAGGCGAGGCGGTCCGGCGACACGCCGGCCTGCAGCCGCTCGGTCGCCAGTTCCAGCATCCGCCTGCGCTCGCCGGCCGGAACGTCGGCGGCGTAGCGGCGCTCCCACTCCTCGACGGTCAGCTTGGCCCGCTCGGCCGCCACCCGCAGGTTGGCGGTCTCCTGCTCGAGCTGGCCGTGGCGGTTCTCCAGGTCGAAAATCTCCTGCTGGTAGCCGCGGACCTGGCTCTCCAGGTCCTCGATCCCGAACTGATACGAGACGATCGCCGTCGCCCCGATCAGGGCGACGAACAGGATGAGGCGCAGCATCCCGCCCCAGAAGCGCCGTCGATAGCGCCGGTCGCTGTCGTACAGGCTCATCGGTCCCCGTTCCCGGATCCGGTTTGTCGAGTCGTTCCTGGCCCCACCAGACCGCCGTTCTAGCCCGCGTGCCGCCGTGGGTGAAGATGCATTCCCTTTGCGGCACCGGTATGTCAGCGTCCGGCCATGCCGGCCATCGATCCGCCCGACTCCCCATCGACCGGCACCGACCAGGGCGGACCGCCGGGGACCGGGGCGTCGCCGCCGACGCGCGCCGCGGAAATCTCGATCGACGCGTCGCTCGGAATCGGCCTGCTGGTGCTGGCCGAGCTGGTGTTCGCGACCATGGACACGGTCGCCAAGTACCTGTCCCAGGAAATGCCGGTGGGCATGGTGGTGTGGGGCCGCTACGCCTTCAACTTCGCCTTCCTGCTGCCGTTCCTGCTGCGCCGGCGGCCGTCCGAGGTGCTGCGGGTGCACCGCCTGGGCCTGGTGCTGTTCCGCGGCGTGCAGCTGCTGACCGCCACCACCTGCTTCTTCACCGCGATCCGCTACATCCCGCTGGCCGACGCGGTGGCGATCGGCTTCGTCGCCCCGCTGTTCGTGGTGGCGCTGTCTGTCCCGCTGCTGGGCGAGCGGGTCGGGCCGCGGCGCTGGGCCGCCGTGCTGGTCGGGCTCGCCGGTACCCTGGTGATCGTCCGGCCGGGCTTCAGCGAGGTGCACTGGGCCTATGGCCTGGTGATCCTGCTGGCCTTCATCTTCGCGACCTTCGTGATCAACACCCGGATCCTGACCCGGACCGAGCGCCCGATGGCGATGCTGTTCTACACCACCCTGGTCGGAGCGAGCGGCGCCACCCTGATCCTGCCCTTCGTCTGGCAGACGCCGACCCTCGCCCAATGGGGGCTGATGGCGGTCATGGGGGCGCTGGGCGGCGGCTCGCACCTGATGCTGATCCACGCCTACCGGGTGGCCACCGCCTCGCTGCTGGCGCCGTTCCAGTATGCCCAGATCGTCTTCGCAGGGTTCTTCGGCTGGCTGGTCTTCGGTGACCTGCCGGACGGCTGGACGCTCGCCGGCACCGCCATCCTGGTCGGCAGCGGCCTGTACGTCCTGCACCGCGAGGCGCAGGTCGCGCGGCCCGGCGGCTGAGGCTCAGGCGGTGGCGTCGGCCTCCCGGCGCTTGCCGACGGCGGTGAACACCGTGACCAGCGAGACGACCATGAACGCCGCCACCACGTAGAACACGACCGCCGGGCGGCCCTGGTCCAGCAGGAAGCCGAACAGCAGCGGCGACACGATGCCGCCGATGCTGAAGCCGGTGGAGACGAAGCCGAACACCTTGCCCATCGCACCCGGCGGCGTGACCGAGCGGACCAGCATGTCGCGGCTCGGCATGATGATGCCCTGGGCGATGCCCTGGGCGACCATCAGCCCGATCAGCAGCCACAGCGGCAGGGCGACCAGGCCGATTACCAGGACGGCGGCGGCGGTGAACAGGAAGCATGTCGCGGCGACCCGGTTGTGGTGCCGGGTGCGGTCGGCGATCTGGCCGCCGATCAGGATGCCGCCGGCGGTGCCGAACAGGTAGCTGGTCAGGGCCGCCGTCGCCTCCGCAACCGGGGTGTCGTACAGCGCGTTCAGGGTCGCGATCAGGAACTGGTTGATGCCGCCCTGGCTGAGCGCCAGCAGGGTGAAGAACACCAGGCACATCAGGATCGGCGGGCTCAGCAGCACCGAGGTCGGGGTCGGCCCGGCATCCGCCTTGGCCCCCGGCTTGCGGCGCTTGTCGGCGCCCGGCGCGTGCTTCAGCGAGCGGCCGAACACCAGCAGGCCGGCGGCCGCCAGGATCCCTGCCGCGCCGCAGATCGCCACGCCGGTCTCCCAGCCGAACAGCGCCGCCAGCGCGATGATGGTCGGCGGCACCACGGCACCGCCGAAGAACCCGGTGAAGGTGTGCAGCGAGAACGCCCTGCCCATCCGCTTCTCGGACACCGAGGCAGACAGGATGGCGTAGTCGGCCGGGTGGTAGACGCCGTTGGCGATGCCGGCGACCACCATCAGGCCCAGCACCGCCCAGTAGCTGCCGGTCAGCCCGATCAGCAGGAACGCCAGCCCCTCCAGCGCCAGTCCGGCGATCAGGATGCCCTTGGCGCCGATCCGGTCGACCAGGTAGCCGCAGACGATCTGGCTGACCCCGGTGGCGGCCGAGAACGCCATCACGAACAGCCCGAGCTCGACATAGCTGACCCCGAACGCGTCCTTCAGGATCGGGAACAGCGGCGGCAGCACCAGGATGTAGAAGTGGCTGAAGAAATGCGCGACGCCGATCAGGCTGATCACCTTCACGTCGTCGCGGAAGCTACCGGGCTCGGCCTCGTCGGCGGCCGGGGAGATGGCGGTCATGGCGCTCTGGAATCTGCCGGAATTTCAGGCAGGTTGTTCCCGGGGCGCCGGTCGGTCAAGCCGGGGCGACGCATGGCACTCATGCCAAAGGATGAGGAGCGCGGCGGTCCCTCAGCGCATCGCCTCCTCGAACAGCGCCTCGAAGCCGCTGCGGTCGACCGGCCGCGGGTTGGTCGGCGTGCAGTGGTCGTATTCCGCCTGCTCGGCGGCGACCGGGATCATCGCCTCGGTCACCCCCATCTCGCGCAGGTTCCGCGGCAGCTTCAGCCGGGCGTTCATATCGGCGATCACCTGCGGCATGTCGGCGTTCGACGGCAGCTCCATGACCCGGCGCAGGGTGTCGTACTTGTCGCCGACATGGTCGTGGTTGAACCGCAGGATGGTCGGCATGATCACCGCGTTCAGGGTACCGTGGTGCAGCCGCGGCTCCGGCAGGGCGCCGAGCGGGTGCGACATCGAATGCACCGCGCCCAGGCCCTTCTGGAACGCCATGGCGCCCTCCATCGAGGCCATCATCATGTTCCAGCGCGCCTCGCGGTCGTGGCCGTCCTTCACGGCCCGCTCCAGATGCCTGACCGCCCGCGACACCCCGTCCAGCGCGATCGCCTCGGCCGGCGGGTTCACCTTCGGCGACAGGTAGGTCTCGATGCAGTGGGTCAGCGCGTCCATGCCGGTCGCCGCCGTCAGGCCGGCCGGCAGGTCGAGCGTCAGGTCGGGATCGCAGATCGCCCGCTTGGGGATCAGGTAGGGCGAGACCAGGGCGGTCTTCACCCCGCTGTCCATGACGATGACGGCGCCGCGGCCGACCTCGCTGCCGGTGCCGGCGGTGGTCGGGATGGCGATCAGCGGCGGCATGTTGGCGGTGATCTTCGGGACCCCGCCCTTGATCATGGCGTAGTCGTCGAGCGCGCCGGGATGCTCGACCATCAGCATGACCGCCTTGGCCAGGTCCATGGACGACCCGCCGCCGACCGCGACGATGCCGTCGCAACCGGCCTCGCGGTACATCGCCAGCGCCTGCTTGGCGGCCGCTTCGGTCGGGTTGGCCGGCGTGCCGTCGAAGATCGTGACCGCCTTGTCGTTCGGAATCACGCCGCGCACGGTGTCGATCAGCCCGGCCGCGACCAGGCCCTTGTCGGTGACGATCAGCGGGCGCTTCATGCCGAGCGCGTCCATCTCGGCGCCGAGGGTCTTCACCGCGCCGTGGTCGAAGGTGATGTTGGTCAGATAGCTGATCAGGGTCACGCAGGGCTCCTCGGAGAATCGGGCCGAAACAATCGGGCTGTCGGACCGGAGGATGCGGGCGCTTGACCCGGCGATGCAAGCGGCCGATTGCCGCCGGGGGCCCGCACCGCTATGTCGGGGCGCATGCGACGCCCGGTGATCCTGATCTGTGCCCTGGTCGCGGCGGCGGTCTGGGCCGCGGCCGGCGGCCTGTTCGCCGTCCGGCACTGGCCGGCGACCGCGGCCGCGATCGAACGCGACCGCGACCTCGGCATGCGCGGCTGCGCCGGTCGCTATCCTGAACCCGCGGCCCGCGGCCGCTGCGAAATCCTGTTCGAGACCCAGTATGTGATGGAACGCAATATCGCCCTGTTCACCCGCCTGCTGATCGTCGCCGGCCCGCTCGCCGGGATCGGCCTGTGGGCCGCCCTCGGCAGTCGCCGCCCACGCCGGCCGGGACGCCGCCGGTGAGCCGCGCGGCCGACGCCCCGCGGGCCTGGCAGCGGATGCTAAGCGGTCGCCGGCTGGACCTGCTCGATCCGTCGCCGTTCGACGTCGAGATCGAGGACATCGCCCACGGCCTGTCGCGGGTCGCGCGCTGGAACGGCCAGACCGCCGGGGAATGGGCGTATTCGGTGGCCCAGCACTCGGTCCTGGTCGAGCGGATCGCCGGCTTGCTCGTTCGCGACCTGCCGCAGCGCTGGCGGCTCGCCAGCCTGCTGCACGACGCCCCGGAATACGTGGTCGGCGACATGATCACGCCGTTCAAGGCGGTGATCGGACCCGACTACAAGACCGTCGAGGCCGGGCTGATGCGGGCCGTCCACCTGCGGGTCGGGCTGCCGGCCGAGCTGCCGGCCGGCATCGCCAAGCTGATCAAGCGGGCCGACCGGATCGCCGCCTACCTGGAGGCCACCCAGCTCGCCGGCTTCGACCCGGCCGAAGCCCGGCGGTTCTTCGGCAGCCCGCGGACCGGCCGGGATATCCGGATCGAGCCGGTGCCGCCGGACGAGGCCAAGCGCCGCTATATCGACCGGTTCCGGGTGCTCGGCGGGACCGCCAACTGCTGAGCGCGGGGCCCCGCCGCCGCGATTCCATGGTGCGTTGCATCGGGATTTCGGCGAAGGTCTAAGCAAGGGACGATTGACGGATATTCGATGACCGAGGCGGCAAACGACAGCAGCGGTTCCGAGAGCGGGCATCTGAGCACGCGGTACTGGCCCGCGACGTTCGAAGAGCGCGGCGTCGTCGCCCCTTTCACGACCCCGACGCTGGCGTTCTCGCGGGTCCGGTCCGACCGCGACGAGGCGCTGGAGATCCTGGTTCCCGGCATGTCGGGGAGCACGGGCATCTATGTGATCGCCTGGCCCTCGGTGCGCGAGATGTTCCGGATGTCGGTGCACGACCGGGTGCTGCACGAAGCGATCGCCGACGCCAAGGCGACCACGCCGCGCGCCATGCGGCGTTGCGCCAACCAGACCGCGATGACCGGGCTTGCCGGGCCCGACGCCATCGAGTGCTCGAAGGCGGCGCTCGAGCAGGAGGAGAACGAGCGGCTGCTGACCAATTTCTACCTGATCAACTCGGTGGTCGACCGGCTGTCGTCGGCGCCAGCCAAGCTGACCGTCGCGGAGTTGTCGTCGCCCGACGGCAAGCGCAAGGTCCGGCAGATCCTCGACGACATCGGCCGCAGGATCGGCGCCTCCTCGGAGCAGATCTACGCCAGCCTCGAGAAATGGTCCGACATGATCGCCCCGCTCGGACTGCCGGTCATGCCGCACGAATGCCGACTGCGCAGGCTGATGAAGCGGCTGGAGGCGTTCCGGATGAACGTCGACGAATGGGGCCGGCGCTCCAACGCAGACCCGGACGGCATGTCTTTCCTGACCGCCGACGTGGCGAAGCTGACCCTCGAC
The DNA here is from genome assembly GCF_040219615.1 of Thalassobaculum sp. GTDB lineage: Bacteria > Pseudomonadota > Alphaproteobacteria > Thalassobaculales > Thalassobaculaceae > Thalassobaculum_A. The sequence goes on along the minus strand of NZ_JAVJSE010000014.1, from coordinate 74,064 downwards.
ATCGGATATCCGGTGATCGAGGAGGTCGACGCCTATGCGACCGACCTCTCCGGCAGCCTGGCGAGCTGGCGCAGGACCGAGAGCGCGATCGGCGAGCGGGTCAACCGGCTGTCCTGGCTGCTGGACGGCTGGGACCATGTCCTGACGATCTGGGACAGCGTCCTGGAATCGCCCATCTGGGAACAGGTCGACGCCATGGAGGAGATCGTGCGGATGCTGCCCCTGGTGCCGAAGAAGGAGTTGGAGCGGCAGGCCGGCGACGCCTGGGGCGACATCGAGAACGCCCTGCGCAAGTTCGTGAAGCCGATGCAGAGCTGGCAGTCCGGCGAGGTCGACATCGACCTGCTGCTGCGGGTCGAGCAGCGCCGGGCGCGCGCGCTCTAAGGGGGCCAGCATGTCGACCTCCCCTCCCGACCGTTCCCTCGACCTGCTGGCCGGCCGCGTCTTCGACATCCCGGAGCCGCAGTTCGTCGACCTGGTGCGGGCGCTCGAGGCGCGTCGGCTGAAGCTCGACCAGCGGGCGACCGCGGACGCCGTGCTGAGCCGCCTGCGCCCGCGCATGTCGATGGCCCGGCCGCCGCGCCGGCCGACACCGCAGCGGCTGTTCTGCCTGCCGTTCGAGGACCTGCTGTACGACCCCGGAACCGACCGCAAGGCGGTCGGGCGGATCCCGCGATCCGCCATCGGTCCGATCTGGGCGCTGTTCGCCGAGCACGCGTCGCCGGGCGTGATCGAGGGCACGTCCGCCGCCCTGAAGACCGCCGAGCCGGACGACACCGCGGCCATCCTGGCCGCCGGCGGGCCGTTGTGGACGGAGGGCGCCCGGGTGCTGTCGGCGCGCGACGCCGCCGCCCGCAAGTCCGCCGACGGCCGGACGAAGCTGCGCGACGCACTCGGCGGTGAGCCGGTTCTGGCTTCGCTCGAGGACGTCACCATCCTGCTGCGGATCGCCCCCCCCATCCTCGAGCTTCGCGCCGCCCTGCCGCCGGCCCCGATCGAAGGGATCGGAAGACAGGGAATAGCCGCGCTGGTGCAGGCCCTGAAGACCGTCGCCGCCCTCGACCGGACGGCGGTGCCCTATGTGATATTCGTGCTGATGGCGCGGCTGCGCGACCTCGGCATCCTCGGCGACCTGTTCGAGAAGCTGACCGAGGCAGGCGCCGGCGAGCTGCTGCGGGCCGCCGGCGAGCAGGCCGGCGAGGCGGTGGTCAGCCAGAGCGAGGACCGGCTGGTCGACGTGCGCAACGAACTGGCGGACGAGGACCTGCCGAAGGCCGACATCGCCCGGGCGCTCGGCCGGGAGGTCGAGGCCCTTGACCGCTCGGCACGGGCCGTCGGCGGCGGACGGGCGTTCGCGCGCCGGATCGACCGGGTCAAGGGCGAACTCGGCCGGGTGGCGCGCGAGCATGTGGTGACCGGCTCGGTCGAGGCAACGCTGGAGGCGATCGCGGGGCTGGACGACCCGATGGCAACGGCCGACCAGGAGATGCAGAACCTGCGTGCGGCCGAAGACCGGATCGTCGCGCTGCGGCTGTGCGGCCGGTTCTCGGGCGATCCCGAGACGGCGAAGGAGATCTCGGCGGCCATGAAGAAGATCGGGAGCGGCCTGGATGCCCGTGGCCAGCAACTGATCGCCCGGCTCGAGAAGAACGATGCCGAGGTCTCGGTCGTCGATCTGTACAACACCGTCCGCCTGGTCGAACTGGTCGACGGGCCCGACAAGGCCGACAAGCTGCGGCTCGCCGGCATGAATGCGATGAAGGGCTAGCCGGAGCGCCACCCCCGGTTTTCAGAAAATCTTAAACGAATATGTGATTCCTTGCCGATGCCTTCGGGCCGAGCGGACATCCCGTGGGCGACCGTGCGGCAATCTACAACGAGGAATCGCATAAATGCTGTCGCGGCAGTTCGCACTGATCGGGTTTCCGATCGCGGTTCTTGCCGCAGCCCTGCTGATCGGCTCTTACCACTTCGTGGTGCTGGCCAATCTGAAAAGCAGCGTGGAGGCGGTCGCGGCTTCCATGGCGCAGATCTTCGCCAACACGCTTTGGCACGACTACGGCTCGCTGGTCGCGGTCGCCGACGGCATGGACGCCGCCGCGATCCGGACGGATCCGCGGACCGAGCGGCTGGACGCGGAGGTGCGGAAGATCGCCGCCGGAACCCGGGTGCTGAAGGTGAAGGTGTACTCGCTGCGCGGGATCACGCTCTATTCGACCGACCCGGCGCAGATCGGCAGCAACTACTGGGACGAGTCGAACTATCAGGCCGCCCTTGCCGGGGACGTCGCGAGCCGGTTGACCCGGAAGGCGACGTTTCAGGCGATCGCCGGCCCGCGGACCGACCTGGTGGTGCTGGAATCGTACATCCCGGCGCGCGTGCCCGCCGACACCGGACGGATCATCGCCGTGCTGGAGATCTACTCCGACGTTACCGACCTCGAGGCCGGCATCCTGCAGCGCCCCGAGGCCGTCGGCGCGATGCTGCTGGTGGTCGCGGTCCTGCTGGCGGCATTCGGAACCCAGCTCTGGGTCCTGCGGCGCGCCGAGCACCGATGGCTCGACGAGCAGGCGCAGCGACTGAAGCTCAGCGCCGAATACGCGATCGAGTTCGAAGCCAGCCGGGCGAAGTCGGCCTTCCTGGCCGGCATGAGTCACGAACTCCGAACGCCGCTCAACGCCATCATCGGGTTCTCGGAACTGCTCCGGATCCAGGCGTTCGGCCCGCTCGGCCAGCCCCGCTATGTCGAATACGCCGAGGACATCCACGGCGCCGGACGGCACCTTCTCGGGGTGATCGGCAACGTCCTCGACCTCAGCAGGATCGAGGCCGGCAAGACCGAGGTCTCCTGGGAAGCGGTCGACCCGGTCGAGGTCGTCCGATCGGCGCTGGACATGCTCAACCACGATGCCGAAGACAGGAACATCGTCCTGCGCCGGACGATAGAGCCCGGTATCCCTTCGATCACCAGCGACGCCGGCAAGCTCCGGCAGGTCGTCCTCAACATCGTTTCGAACTCCATCAAGTACTCCCGGCCGGGCGGCGCCGTCGAAGTCGGCGTGTCGTTCGACGCGGCGCGCCGCGGCGTGCGGCTGGTCGTCTCGGACAACGGCATCGGCATGACCGAGCATGGCCTGGACATCGCCCTGACCCCGTTCGGCCGGGTCCCCGGCCAGTGGAGCCAGCCGCAGCCGGGGACCGGGCTCGGGCTGCCGCTCGCCAAGCGGACGGTCGAGATCCTCGGCGGGGAGTTCCAGATCGCCAGTGCCCCCGGCATCGGGACCACGGTGACGATATGGCTGCCCGCAGACGCCAAGGCGCACCGCACCACCGATTCTCTTGCACGCGGTTTCCCGGCGGATCTAGGCTCGCGCGATCACCTCGTTTGAAAGGACACAGGGCCATGGCCCAGCCGCGCTTCGCCTTCCTCGACGACCAGATCGTTCCCTGGGACGACGCCACCGTGCATGTCTCGACCGGTGCCTTCAAATACGGCGCATCGGTGTTCGAGGGCCTGCGCGGCTACTGGAACGAGCAGGCCAAGGAAATGTTCGTCTTCCGCATGGACGAGCACATGGACCGCTTCACCTTCTCGCAGCGCTTCATGCGCTTTGACGAGGTGTTCTCGCCGGACTACGTGACCGAGAAGACCCTGGAGCTGATGCGCGCCAACGGCTTCAAGGGCGAGAACGTCCACATCATGACCACCGCCTACCTGAAGGGCGGCGCCGCCCCGGGCGTGACCGGACCGGTGGGCTTGGCGATCACGGCGCTGGAGCGGCCGCGCATCGCCAAGATCACCTCCGGCGTCTCGGCCCAGGTCAGCTCCTGGGTACGGGTGGCCGACAACGCCATGCCGATGCGCGTGAAGTGCAACGCCAACTACAACAACGGCCGGCTCGCCTCCATGCAGGCCCAGGCCGACGGCTACGACACCGCGATCTTCCTGAACAGCCGCGGCAAGGTCTCGGAAGGCCCGGGCATGTGCTTCTTCATCGTGCGCGACGGCAAGGCGATCACGCCGAGCACCAGCAACGACATCCTGGAGAGCATCACCCGCACCACCGTGCTGCAGCTGCTGGACGAGCTCGGGATTCCGACGGTCGAGCGCGACGTCGACCGCTCCGAGATCGTGGCGGCCGACGAGGCGTTCTTCTGCGGCACCGCCTGGGAGGTCACGCCGGTCACGATGATCGACCGCCTGAGCGTCGGCGACGGCAGCATCGGGGCGATCACCAAGCGCCTGCAGGAGACCTACTTCGACGTCTGCCACGGCTTCTCCGGCGCCCATGCCGAGTGGCGGATGCCGGTCTACGGCTCGGCGGCGGTGAAGGCGGCGGAGTAGTGTCGCTCGGCACCGGGACGGCGCTCGGTCCGGCCCGGCTCTGGCACCGGCCCCCGGCGGCTGCGGATCCGCGGCCGCCGGTGCTGCTGGTGCATGGCGGCTACCACGGCGCCTGGTGCTGGGAATACTGGGTCGAGCGGCTGGCCGCCGACGGCCGCGAGGTGGCCGCCCTCGACTGGCGCGGCCATGGCGGCCTGCCGCAGCCGCCGGACTACCTGCAGACCGGCGCCCTGGGCTTCACCGAGGACGTGGTCGCGGCGATCGACGCCCTGGACCGGCCGCCGGTGGTGGTCGGCCACAGCCTGGGCGGCCTGCTGGCGCCGTTGGCGGCGACCCGGCGCCCGACCGCCGGCCTGGTCCTGGTCTGCCCGTCGCCGCCCGGCAACATGCCCGGCGCCGCCAAGGTTCCGCTGGTCCCCACGACCGAGGCCGCCCCGCCGCTGTCGGCGGCGGTCGCCGGACCGCGCTACTGCCCGCATCTGACCGAGGCCGAGCTGGCCGGCAGGCTGTGTGCCGAGAGTCCGGCCGTGCTGAACGACCGCTACGGCCTGAGGGTGCCGGTCGACCCGGCCGCCGTGCGGGTGCCGGTGCTGGTCGTCGAGGGCGGCCGCGACGACCCGGAGCGCCATCCGCCCGGCCAGGACCTGGCAATCGCGGAGTTCTACGGCGGCGCCCACATCCGGCTCGACGACGCCCCGCACAACCTGATGCTGGGCACCGGCAGCGACCGCTGGTTCGACGCCATCTGGGCGCGCCTGGACGCCCTGCTGGCCGACGCGCCGGTCGCCGGCCCCTGATCGCGATGCTCGAGCATCTCGCCCGTGTCGACCTGCTGGACGGCCCGACCCCGTTCCAGCGCCTGAAACGGCTCGAGGCGGTGACCGGCCACCGCTCGCTGTGGGCCAAGCGCGACGACGTCGCGGCCCTCGGCCTCGGCGGCAACAAGTTGCGCAGCCTGGAGTACTGGATCGGCGAGGCCGGCCGCCGGGGCGCCGACATCCTGGTGGTCGCCGGTGCGCCGGAGTCCAACCAGTGCCGGCTGACCGCCGCGACCGCCGCGAAGCTCGGCCTCGACTGCCTGATCCTGCACGGCGGCGACCCGCCGGCCGGCGAGGTCGGGAACCTCATGCTGAACCGGCTGCTGGGCGCCGGGATCCGGTTTCTCGGCCCGGTCGACGAGGCCACGCGCGGCCGGATGGCGCGCGAAGCCGCCGAGGAACTGGCCGCTGCCGGCCGCCGGCCCTACCTGATCGGCGACCCGGCGGTCGGCGCCCTCGGCTATGCCCGCGCCGCCGAGGAACTGGTCCGCCAGGCCCGCAGTGCCGGCGTCGACCTGCGCCACGTCGTGCTGCCGGGCTCCATGGGGCCGACCGAGGCCGGGTTCCTGTATGGCTGCGCCCTGCTCGACCTCGACCTGACGGTGCATCTGGTCAGCGTCGAATACGGGGCGGACGAACTGGCGACACGGATCGCCGTCATCGTCGGGGCGGTGGAGACGCTCGCCGGCGTGCCGGCCGGCGACTGGCGCCGCCGGATGCGCATCCACATGGACCAGCTCGGCCCCGGCTACGGCCGCCCGACCCCGGAGTCGGTGGCGGCGGTCCGCACCTGTGCCGGCCTGGAAGGCTTCTTCCTCGAGCATACCTACACCGCCAAGACCTTCGCCGGGCTGCTGCGGATGCGCGGCGACGGCACCATTCCGGCGGACCAGCCGGCCTGCTTCCTCCATACCGGCGGCGTGCCGGCCCTGTTCGGGCAGGTCGCAGCAGACCCGTCGCTGGTAGACCCGTCGCTGGTCGCGCCGCCGTAGGGCATGGCCCGACGACGATCCGCGCTGCGCCTGTGGATCGGCCGGGTCGCGGTGCTGGTCGCCGTGGTCGCCGGCCTGCTGCTGGTGCTGTGGAGCGCCCGGCTGGCCTGCGAGCTGAACCCCGGCTGCCCCTGGCCGGTGCTGTGGCGTTCGCGCTAGACAGGGAGGCGCGAGACGAACGGGAGCCCGCGATGTTTCTCACCAACCAGGACGTGGTCGAGCTGACCGAGTGGCGGCGGAAGCTGCACCGGATGCCGGAGCTGTCCGGCGCCGAGGTCGAGACCGCCCGCGAGGTCGCCGGGTTCCTGGCCGCCACCGGTGCCGACCGGATCGTCACCGGCATCGGCGGCCACGGCGTCGCGGCGGTCTACGAGGGGTCGGAGTCCGGGCCGACGCTGATGTTCCGGGCCGAGCTCGACGGCCTGCCAATCGCCGAGGTCTCGGACATCCCGCACCGTTCGGCGGCCGACGGCCGCGGCCACATGTGCGGGCATGACGGCCACATGGCGACCCTGGCGGCGTTCGCGCGCGGCCTCGGACGCCAGCGCCCGAAACGCGGCCGGGCGGTGGTGCTGTTCCAGCCGGCCGAGGAGAACGGCGCCGGCGCCGCGGCGGTGGTCGCCGACCCGAAGTTCCGGGAGATCCGCCCCGACTTCGCCTACGCCTACCACAACATGCCGGGCATGCCGCTCGGCCAGGCCGGGCTGTCCGAGGGGCCGGCCAACTGCGCCTCGCGCGGCATCCGGATCGTGCTGACCGGCAAGACCGCGCACGCCTCGATGCCGGAACAGGGGGTGTCGCCGATGGCCGCGGTGGCGCGGCTGATGCCGGCGCTGACCGGCCTCGGCAGCGGCGGTGGCCTCGACGAGGACTTCGCGATGGTGACGATCACCCATGCCAGCATGGGCGAGCCGGCCTTCGGCATCGCGCCCGGCCGGGCCGAGATCTGGGGCACGCTCAGGACCCTGGTCGACGCCCGGATGGACAGCCTCGTGGAACGGGCGGAGCGTCTGGTCGCCGAGGCCGCCGCCGCGCAGGGCCTCGGCTTCGAGATCGACTATCACGACGTGTTCCGGCACTGCGAGAACGCCCCGGAGGCGGTGGCCCATCTGCGCGCGGCACTGGCCGCCGAAGGCGTCGCCATCTGCGACACCGCCCCGTTGCCGATGCGCGCGTCCGAGGACTTCGGGCGTTTCGGCGACCACGCGGTCTCGGCCATGTTCCTGCTGGGATCCGGCGAGCGCCACGCGAGCCTGCACAACCCCGACTACGACTTTCCCGACGACCTGATCCCGATCGGCGCCCGGGTGTTCATGCGCACCCTGCGCGACCAGCTCGGCTGACGGCGTGGAGGGGCCCTATCGGCAGCCCTTCCCGATACCGTCGTCATTCCGGACCGGACCGCCCGGACCGGACCGCCGCAGGCGGGACGGAGCCGGAACCCACCCACCCCCGCGATGACGGCCCTGCCACACAACACTGGCGCATCCGCGACAGCGGGGTTGATCGACCGGGGCCACACTGTTCTGGTGGCATGGCTCCGGCACGGAGATCCCGCATGACCGACGCACCGCTGCTGACCCCGGACTTCGACGCCTGGCCGATCGGCCGGCTGCCGACGGCAGCCGCCGTCGTCGGCAGCGACGTGGTGGTGACCTGGGCCGACGGCACCGCCAGCCGCTTCGACACCTGGTGGCTGATCGACAACTCGCCGATGCCCGAGCACGTCAACCGCGCGACCCGCGAGCCGACCCTAGACCTGTCGACCCTGCCCGACGACTTCCACGCCACCGCCGCCACGGTCGAGCCGGGCGGCGGCGTGCTGGTGAGCTGGAGCCATGGGGTCGCCGCCAGCCGCTACCACCCGGGCTGGCTGGCCGCCCACGCCTATGACGGCGGCGGCTTCGACGCCGACGACCGGCCGGCCCCGGTCACCTGGGACGCCGCGACCATGGCGGCGCCGCCGAGCTTCGACGGCAGCCGCATCCTGGAGGACGACGCCACCCTGGAGGCCTGGCTGACCGCGGTCGCGACCTACGGGTTCGGCCGGCTGCGCGGGGTGTCGACCGAGCCGGGCACCGTCGACGCGATCGCCCGCCACATCGGCACCGTGCGCGAGACCAATTTCGGCCGGGTGTTCGACGTGCGCTCCAAGGTCGACCCGGACTCCAACGCCTACACCGCGCTCGAGCTGACCCCGCATGTCGACCTGCCGACCCGCGAGTACCAGCCCGGCCTGCAGATCCTGCACTGCCTGGAGAACTCGGCGTCCGGCGGCGAGGCGGTGATGGTCGACGGCTTCCGGATCGCCGAATACCTGGCCGGGCACGAGCCGGAGACCTACCGGATCCTGACAGGCGAGCGATTCACCTTCCAGAATCGCTCGAAGACTTCGGATTACCGCTGGCTGTCGCCGGTGATCGTGCTCGATTCCGCCACCGGGGCCCCGGTCGAGGTCCGGATCGCCGGCTTCCTGCGCGGCCCGATGGCGCTGCCGGCGGCCCGCATGGGCCCGGCCTACCGGGCGCTGCGGCGGATCTTCGCGCTGTCCCGCGACCCGCGGTTCCGCCTCGCCTACGGCTACGCGCCCGGCGACCTGGTGCTGTTCGACAACCGCCGCATGCTGCACGGCCGCGCCGCCTTCGACCCGGCCGCCGGCGCGCGCTGGCTGCAGGGCATCTACCTGGAGCGCGACGAACTGCACTCGCGCCTGCGGATCCTCCGCCGCAAGGCCCGCGAGCGGGCGACGGCGGCGCAGGCGGCGGAGTAGCCGGGCGGGGCCTGATCCGGACTAACGTGAGCCCAGGGATTCTTGGTCCGAAATACCGAGCATTACCCGGTCGCTCAACCGGTCGATCCGCCGGTCGACCTCCCAGACGACATGGCTGGCGACCGAGTCGGCGTCCGGAAACAACGACACCCGATGGACGCCCAGGCGCGCCAGACCGATCTGAATGCGATCGCAGTCGGACGCCCGAATACGGATGGCCTGGAGGTCGGCGGCATAGGCTTCAGCGCCGACCTTGTCCACCGGCGAGCCCGGATGCACCGAAAACAGGCTGCTCTGCGAGAATATCCGCGAATGCGTGACGTCCGGCTGCAGGAACATCACCTGCCCGTCCGCATGCATCCAGGGAAAACAACGACTGAACTTCCCGAAGGTGAAGACCTCCGGCAGGGGCCGACAGAACACCACGCTATCCTGCGCGGCAGCGTCCGGCCCGGCCGGGTTTGCGGCCGCGTGCTTCCCCGCGACCGCGAAGTACAAGGCGGTCAGCGCGTTGCGGGTCCAGTCCAGCAGCCGCGTCGGCAGTCCGTGATGCTGGGCGATGGCGGCGCACCGCCACCAGTCTGGCTTTTCCGTCCGCTCGAGCACCGGGATGTAGGCGGCGGCGTTCAGCCTGAAACGCTGAAGTAGATTCTTTTCGAGCTCCGGATTTCGCTGCCTCGCGTCCGCCAGCGTCGGTCGCAATATGCCCGGCAGCACCGCCCAGTCCCGGGTCTGCCCGCGGAAGATCTGCGGGCCGGTGTTCTCGACCAAGCTAACGAACTGTTCGACCGACTCAACATACGGCATGGCGAGATCCGCTGGTTTCGACGGGCCGGCCCGCATATCAGCCACCCGGAGCGCAAATGACGGGCGGCGATACGTGCGGCTTCCGACATGCTGCCGGTACAACCGCCGATCGGTCCAGTAAATGACGCCCGCCGGACCTTGCCGACGGCAAGAGCCAGCGAAGGGCCTCTTCCCTCCCCGCAACCCGGCAGTGTATCAGGGACCTGGCGGCCCCGTGGCGGAACTGGCAGACGCACGCGACTTAAAATCGCGAGCCTTCGGGCGTGCGGGTTCGATTCCCGCCGGGGCCACCACCATCACGGATCGCCCGGATCCGCCGCGAAGCCGCGCGCCAGGCCGTCGACCAGGGTGTCCACCAGCACGCCACGGTCCGCCCACGGGAACCCCGGGCGGGCGATCTGCAGGGCCGCCAGGCCATGCAGGGCCGCCCAGATCGCCTGCGCCACCGTGCCCGGGTCGCCCGGCCGCAGGTGGCCCTCGGCGATCAGGGCCGCGACCTGGCCCCGGAACCGCTCGAAGGCGTGCAGTCCGACGGCGGGCAGCCGGACCGGCGCCTGGCGGTGCGACATGAACATCAGGTCGTATTCGACGGGCACCGACAGGGCGAAGTCCAGGTAGGCCCGCAGCACCGCCCGGAACACCCCGGCACGCGACGGCGCCGCCGACTCGGCGGCCAGCAGCCGGTCGTCGAGGTCCCGGAACGCCCGCTCGCAGACCGCCTCCAGGATCGAGTCGCGGTCCGGGAAATGCGTGTACAGCGCGGTCTGCGACACCCCGACCCGCGCGGCGATCCGCCGGGTCGTCGCCGCGGCGTGCCCGCCCTCGCCGTACAGCGCCTTGGCGGCATCCAGGATCTCCTCGACGCGCTCGTGCCCCTGGCCGCGCGGCTTGCGGGTCCGGGTGGGCGGGCGTGGGGCGGGCGGGCGTCGCGCCGGGGATGTCGTCATCGGTCGGAATCCAACGGGGGGAGACGGTTGACGCGACGACCATAGCGCATTACTTGTCGTCGAACAGTGTTCATTGAACAGTTAACGATGAACACCCACCGCTCGCCGCTGACGGAGGAACGTGATGCCCCGAACCGCCACCCTGCGTGTCCACCCGGTTCTCGCCGCCGCCGGCTTCTGGCTGGCCGTCCTGCTCTCGCTCGTCGTCGGCCTCGCCTCGCTGCGCTACCTCGCGGGCGACCCGCGGATGGCCGGGGACGGCATCCGCGCCTCGATGGTGGCGAACGGCTGGATATTCGTGACCCACGCCGCGGCCGCCGCCCTGGCGCTGATCCTCGGCGGCTTCCAGTTCGTCGGCGGCCTGCGGCGGCGGGCGGCGGGGCTGCACCGCTGGAGCGGCCGGATGTACGTGGCGGCCTGCGTCGCCGGCGCAGCGGCGGCGCTGTGGATCGCGCCGGACGCCGAGGGCGGCCGCCTCGCGGGCTTCGGATTCTCGGTGCTGGCGGCGGTCTGGCTGTACACCACGCTGACCGGCTGGCGCCTGGCGATGCAGCGCGACTTCACCGCGCACCGGCGCTGGATGATCCGGTCCTTCGCGCTGACCTTCGGGGCGGTGACGCTGCGCCTGCAGCTGGTCCTGTTCCAGGCGCTCGGCTTCGGCGGATACGTCGAGCTGTCGCCGCTGCTGGCCTACAGCTCCTGGATCCCGAACCTGCTGGCGGTCGAGCTGGCCTTCATGCTGGCCGCGGCGTCGGCGGCCGCGTCCCGGCAACCCGCCTGACGGCATCATGCGCGCCGCGAGACGGGCCGGCGGTATCGGAGCCTAGTCCGCCGCCGCCTCGGTCGCCGGGCGGATGGTGCGCTCGTCGGGAAACCGCACGCTGACCGTGGTGCCGTGGCCCTTGATCGAGTCGATGGTCAGGGTGCCGCCGTGCAGCCGCACCATCGACTTCACCAGCGGCAGGCCGAGCCCGGTGCCGCCATAGGACTTGTCGTAGCGGTCGTTGAGCTGGACGAACGGTTCCATGGCCCGCGCGATGTCGGTGCGGTCCATGCCGATGCCGGTGTCGGCGACCACCAGGGCGATCCGCTCGTCCGGCTCCACCCGTCCGACCACCTCGACCCGGCCGCCGCTCTCGGTGAACTTGACCGCGTTCGACACCAGGTTCAGCAGGATCTGCCGGACCAGCCGCTCGTCGGCGCGCAGCCGCGGCAGGTTGTCGTCGACATGAAGTTCCAGGGTCAGGCCGCGGCTGCGGGCCAGGTCCTCCATCATCCTCCCGACCCGGCGGATGACGGCCCGGACGTCGACGTCGACCTCGTGGAGCTCGACCTTGCCGGCCTCGATGCGGGAGTGGTCGAGCAGATCGTTGACCAGGGTGAGCAGATGCTCGCCGGCCATCCGGATGTCCTCGGCATAGGTCTTGTACCGGGTGTCGCCGAGCTTGCCGAACGGCTCGTTGCCCAGCAGGTCGGAGAACCCGATGACGGCGTTCAGCGGGGTCCGCAGCTCGTGGCTCATATTGGCCAGGAACGCGCTCTTGGCCCGGTTGGCGGCCTCCGCCTCCGACTTGGCCGAGGCCAGCGCCTCGACCGACTGCTCCATGCGCCGGGTATCGGCCCGCACCCGCGCCACCACCCGGTTGTACTGCCGGGCGATCGGCTCGACCTCGGAGCCGATCTCGACCGGAATCGGGTCGTCCATGCGGCCCGACCGGAAATGGTCCTCCATCGAGACGATCAGGTCCTGCATCGCCGACGAGGCCTCGTGCTCGGCGGCGTTCAGGCCGATGCGCTCGCCGTCGGCCGAGATCCTGAGCGGCGACACCAGGTTGATCGCCCGCAGGACGACGTAGGTGGCCCCGAAGGCGAAGCCGCCGATGCTCGCCACGCCGAGGGCCTGAATGCCGAGCTGTTCCAGCCAGCCGCGGCCGAGAATCTCGGGGTCGCCGAACAGGGCGACTGCCAGCGTGCCCCACACCCCGGCGAACAGGTGGACCGGGATGGCCCCGACCGCGTCGTCGATCCGCAGGCGCTCCAGCAGCAGCATGCCCGGCGGGACCAGGGCGCCGCCGATCGCGCCGATCACCACCGCCTCCCCGGCGTCGACCGCATGGCAGCTGGCGGTGATCGCCACCAGTCCGCCGAGGATGCCGTTCAGCAGGGCGTCGACCCGGGCCCTGCGGGACAGCACGGCGGCGACTCCCTGCCCTGCCAGGCCGCCGAAGCAGCCGGCCAGCATGGTGTTGACGATGATCGGTGCGACCCGGCCGTCGAACGCCAGGGTCGAGCCGCCGTTGAAGCCGATCCAGCCGAACCACAGCAGCATCGCGCCGATGGCGGCGAGCGGCAGGCTGTGCGGCTGCGGCGTCATGCCGCCGTCCTGGAAGCGGCCGATCCGCGGCCCGATGATCAGCACCGCCGCCAGCGCCACCCAGCCGCCGATGGAATGCACCACCGTCGACCCGGCGAAATCGACGAAGCCCAAGGCCTCCAGCCAGCCGGCGGGGCCGCCGTCGGCCCCGGCCCAGGCCCAGCCGCCGGCGATCGGATAGATCACGCCGGCGACGAACGCCGAGACGATGACATAGCCGACATAGCGGATACGCTCGGCGACCGCGCCCGAGACGATGGTGGTCGCGGTACCGCAGAACATCAGCTGGAACAGGAAGAACGCGGCCGGCCAGCCGATGCTCTCGGCCGATTCCGGCGGCCGCTCTGAGCCGAACATCAGGGCAAAGCCGAAGGCCCAGAACACCGCCCCGGCGACGCAGAAGTCGATGAGGTTCTTGGCGGCCACGTTGATCGTGTTGCGGGCCCGCACGAAACCGGCCTCGAGCGCGCAGAAGCCGACCTGCATCACGAAGACCATGCCGGCCGCGACGATCATCCAGGCAACGTCAAGGGGAACGGCGTGCGGCACCATGAGCATTCCTATGCCGAATCGCCGTTTGCGATCAATCCGGAACCCTTGCCCGGGCCGAAGTCTCGCGCCGCCGCCTCAGTCATCGAGGGGCCTGAGCGGACGGTCCGGGCAGCGCCGGTAGGTCAGGCGCGGCGCCGGCTCGACGCGCACCAGCACCTGGCCGACCGGGTCCCAGTCGAACACCTGCCGCGGCTCCGGGCGCGACAGCGACAGCGACGGCGCGACCACCAGCCGGACACCGTCGAACGAATAGGCCGCAGTGCCGATGACAACGTCCCGCAGCCCCTTGGTGGTGCCGAGGTCGAGCTGTGCCTTGGTGTAGCGTCCGTCGCGCAGGACCACGACGTTAGTGCCCGAGCAATTCACCGCGTCACCCTGCGCCACCCCCCAGATACCGTCGAGGGACGCGGCGGCCGCCGGCCCGCCGGCAACGAGCAGCAGCAGTAGCGGGATCGGCGCCGCAGCCCGTCTCACCCCCGCCGCTCCAGCGCCGCGGCCATCCTGCGGCGCGGCACGTCGGTGGTGAAGCTGGCGGCGAACACCGCCACGCTGGCCTCGACCGCGTCGGCCAGCGCGAGCGTGTCCCACTGCCGGCACAGCAGCTTCTGCGCCCGCACCGCCGCCGGGTCGGCCTCGGCGATGCTCTGCACCAGTGCCGCCGCGCGCGCCGCCAGCTCGCCGGTCGCCACGACCTCCTCGACCAGTCCCCAGCGCTCGGCGAGCGCGGCGCCCACCACCTCTCCGGTCAGCACCAGGCGGGCCGACCGGCCGCGCCCGATCAGTCGCGGCAGCAGTGCCGCCTCGATGACCGACGGCACGCCGACCAGCACCTCGGGCATGGCGAAGCGGGCGTCGTCGGCCGCAATCCGCAGGTCGGCGCCGGCCACCAGCTCGAGGCCTGCACCGACACAGGTGCCCTGGATCGCCGCCACCACCGGCACCGGGCAGTCCATGACCGCCGCGATCGCATGGTGCAGGCCGCGGATGAACGCCTCGGCCGAGACCGGGTCGAGGCCGGCCATCTCGCGAACGTCGGCTCCGGCGCAGAAGCTCGGCCCGGCGCCGTTCAGCAGCACCACCCGGAGCGCGTCGTCCCGCGACAGCTCCCGGAACGCCGCGGCCACGGCCCGCGCCGCGTCGCTCGACAGGGCGTTGCGCTTCTCCGGGCGCGACAGGGTAACGGTCGCGACCCCGCTGTCCTGTGTAATCTCGACCAGGCTCATGCCACGGCCCCCCCGGCGACGGTCGTCTCGGCGGCCGGATCCGCCTCGATCGGTTCGGCGCCGAGCGACCGGACCAGCGCGCGAACCTCCTCGGAGGCGGCCGCCAGCCGGTCGGCATCGGCCGAGCGCAGCACCAGCGACGTGCCGAAATGACCGGCCCGGAAATACGGATAGCTGCCGATCTCGACGTCCGGATAGCGCCCCTGGATCTCGCCGAGCCCGGCCGCCACCGTCCCCTCGCCGATCGTGCAGGCGACCGTGTGCGACAGCACCGGCGCCCCACCGGTCAGGCGCCCGGTCAGGCCCTCGAACATCGCCTGCATGATGCGCGGCACGCCCGGCAGGACGTGGACGTTGCCGATGATGAAGCCGGGGGCGGCGGACACCGGGTTGTCGATCAGTTCGGCCCCGACCGGGATGTCGGCCATCTTGCGGCGCGCCTCGTTGAAGTCGATTCCGGTGTTGGCGTAGTGCGCGGTCAGGCGCCGCATGGCCTCCGGGTTGCGCTCGACGGCGGCCCCGAAAGCCTTGGCGATGCAGGCGGTGGTGATGTCGTCGTGGGTCGGGCCGATGCCGCCGGAGGTGAACACATAGGTGTAGCGCTCGGAAAGGGCGCGGACCGCCTCGACGATCGCCCCTTCGTCGTCCCGCACCACCCGGACCTCGGCCAGCCGGATGCCGAGCGCGTTCAGCCGTTCGCCGATATAGCCCAGGTTCTTGTCCTGCGTGCGGCCCGACAGGATTTCGTTGCCGATGATGCAGAGGGCGGCGGTCACGGTCTGGTCGGACATGGAAGACGGCTCCGGATGCGGCGTTCGGAAGACCGCGCGATGGGAGCCGCCGGCCGGCCGCAAGTCAAGCCGGCAAAGATTTGGTAACGCCTTGTTAACCCCAGCGTGTAGACAATCGCTGCACAGTCTGCACGGAACAGAATTCAACCTTTGATTTGTCTAAAACGCTCGACATTCTGGGGCGTCGCCCCAGAACCGACAGCAGAATATGAACCGCCACCGCCCCGCCAGCGGATCGCGGAAAGGGAGACCCTCGAATGACCTTGCGAGTCAAAGTGCCGCTAATCGCGGTTCTGCTCAGCCTGATCTCGTGCGCCCTGATCGGCGTGCTGGGCTACGTCCAGAGCCGCGATGCGCTCTACGACAGCGCCGTCGACCGGCTGGGCTTCATTGCCGAGACCAAGCGCGACCAGCTGGCTCGCTCGCTCGAGGCCACCGCCAACGACCTCGACGGCATGTCCCGCAGCGAGGCGGTCTTCCAGGGCATCGAGAGCCTGATCGTGGCGATCGACGCCGACGAGGTCGACACGGTCCGGGCGTTCTACATGAACCCGGAGCTCAACCGTGAGCAGCGCGCCGAGATCACTGGCGAGGGCGTGAAGGGCATGTATTCCTGGCGGCATGCCGGGCTGCACGCCTCGTTCCTGTCGCTATGGCGCAGCTCCGACATCTCGGACGCCTATCTGGTGCTGCCGGACGGACGCATCATCTACTCGATCACCAAGACCGACGGCTTCCTGAAGTCCCTGGACGAGATCGGCGCCGGCCCTTTGACCGAAGCCGCCCGCGCCGCCCTGCAGCTGCCGCAGGGCGAGCACGACTTCCAGGACTTCCAGGGCTATGACGCCGGCGCGGACGACAAGGTTTCGGCGTTCTGGGCCCAGCCGGTGTACCGGCTGTCGACGATGGCCGACGGCCAGCCGCCGATCGCCGCGATCATCTTCCGGATGTCCGCCGACAAGATCGCCAAGGCCATCGGCGGCGAGGAAGCCGACGGGTCTCCGGCTGACAACACTCTGGTCGGCGCCGACGGCGTGATCCGCTCGAACCGCGTGGTCGGCGACGGCGCCAAGGCGCTCGAGTACTCCGTCGCACCGGAGCTGCAGGCGGCCTTCGCGGCCGGCGAGGCGGGGCAGATGACGGTCGAGGACCCCATGACGGGGACCCTGCTGGCGGCCTATGCGCCGCTGCAGATCGCCGGGCATCCCTATTTCGTGGTGGCAGCCCAGCCGGAGGAACAGGCGCTCGCCGCGGTCGACCGGATGCGCAACGCCATGATCCTGCTGTCGGTGGCCGTGGTAGTGGTGCTGGGGGGCCTGACGGTGCTGCTCGGCGGCCGCCTGACCGGCCCGATCCGCGACATGGCGACCGCCGTGCGCCGGCTGGCCGACAACGACCTCGACGTCGAGGTGCCGGGTCTCGGACGGTCGGACGAGATCGCCGACATCGCCAAGTCGGTGCAGGTCTTCAAGGAGAACTCCCAGCGCATGCGCCGGATGGAGGCCGAGCAGGCCGAGGCCGACCGTCGCGCCGAGGACGAGAAGAAGCGGGCGATGGACGAACTGGCCGCCCGCTTCGAGCAGTCGGTCGGCAACCTGGTGAAGACCCTGGTCGAGCATGTCGACGAGGTGCGCCGGCGCGCCGAGACCATGAGCCAGGCGACCGACGAGGCGCGGTCCGAGGCGACCGTGGTGGCCGGCTCGTCCGAGCAGTCCAGCACCAACGTTCAGGCGGTGTCGGCCGCCGCCGAGGAACTGGCCGCGACCGTCAACGAGATCAGCAGCCAGGTGTCGCGGGCCGCGGCGATGTCGCGCCAGGCCAGCGAGGAGGCCGAGCGCGGCGACGGCCGGGTGCAGGCGCTGGCCGCCACCGCCCAGCAGATCGGCGACGTGCTGACGCTGATCCAGAACATCGCCGAGCAGACCAACCTGCTGGCGCTCAACGCCACCATCGAAGCCGCCCGGGCGGGCGAGGCCGGCAAGGGCTTCGCGGTGGTGGCCTCGGAGGTGAAGAGCCTGGCCAGCCAGACCGCCAAGGCGACCGAGGACATCCGCACCCAGATCGAGGAGATCCAGGCGGCCAGCCGCGACGCGGTCGAGACCATCAAGGCGATCACCGAGGTGGTGCAGTCGCTGGAGCAGATGAACACCGCGGTCGCCTCGGCGGTCGAGGAGCAGGGCGCCACCACCCAGGAGATCGCCCGCAACACCCAGGAGGCCGCGTCCGGCGCCAGCCAGGTGTCGGAAGGCATCGCCAAGGTCTCGGCGGCGTCCGAGCGCACCGGCGAGGGTGCCGCCGAGGTGCTGCACATGTGCGGCGAGCTGGCGGCCTCGACCGACACCCTGGAGCGCGAGGTCTCCGAGTTCGTCGGGAGCATCCGGACCGGCACCGCCTGACCGGGACGCCGTCGGGGGCTTTCGGAACACACATCTCGGCGCGGTGTGTGGGTTCCGGAGCCGGGCGCTCGCGCGCCCCCTCCGGAATGACGGACGATGTATTGAGAACGTCAACCCGGAGAAGCCGCGCGAGCGGCTGGCTCCGGGACCCACGATGCGACGGGCGCCCGCGGCCCGTCGCAATTGCCCCGTAGTCTTCGGATGAACACCGTAGTCTCGCGGACCGGGTGGCGCGGGTCGCGGCCGGGCAGTACGGTGCCGCCCATGGACCTGCCCCGCCCGCTCCTCGAAGGCCGCCTGATCCGGCGCTACAAGCGCTTCCTCGCCGACATCGACCTGGGCGGCGAGGTAGTCACCGCGCACTGCCCGAACCCCGGCGCCATGACCGGACTGAACGCCCCGGGCCTGCGCGCCTGGGTGTCGCGGTCCGACGACCCCAAGCGCAAGCTGCCGCACACCCTGGAGCTGCTAGAAGCCGACGGCGGCCTGGTCGGCATCCATACCGGCAGGCCGAACGCCATCGTCGCCGAGGCGATCGCCGCCGGCGTCGTGCCGGAACTGGCCGGCTACCCGACCCTGCGCCGCGAGGTGCGCTACGGCACCAACAGCCGGGTCGACATGCTGCTCGACTGCCCGGCCCGCGGCCCCTGCTACGTCGAGGTCAAGAACGTGCACCTCAGGCGCATGGACGGGCCGAACCCGGGGGCCGCCGAGTTCCCGGACTCGGTCACGGCTCGCGGCGCCAAGCACCTGGAGGAGCTGGCGGCGATGGTCGCCGCCGGGCACCGCGCGGTGATGATGTTCTGCGTGCAGCGCATGGACTGCGACCGGCTGGTCGCGGCCGCCGATATCGACCGGCGCTACGCCGAGGGCCTGGCCCGGGCGGTGGCCGCCGGCGTCGAGGCGATCGCCTGGGACTGCGCGATCACGCCCGAGCGCATCACGCTGCGCTCCCCCCTGCCCGTCATCGTGTGAGGAGGAGAAGATGACCGAGAGCTGTGACGCCGTCGTCATCGGCGCCGGGGTGATCGGCGCCGCCGTCGGCCTGGAACTGGCGCGCGCCGGCCGCAAGGTGCTGAACGTCGACCGCCTGCCGGCCGCCGGCTACGGCTCGACCGGCAACTCCTGCGCCATCGTCCGGGTGCACTACTCGACCGTCGACGGCACCGCGCTGGCCTACGATTCCTATTTCGACTGGAAGCGCTGGGGCGACTACCTGGGCGCCGCCGACGAGCGCGGCTACGCCGAGTTCCGCGAATGCGGCTGCCTGGTGATGAAGACCGGGCAGAACGCCGACCTGGCGCGGATCGTCGACAACGTTTCGCGGCTCGGCATCCCGTTCGAAGAGTGGGACGCCGACCGCATCCGCGCCGCCCTGCCGATCTACGACCTGAAGCGCTACTGGCCGGCCAAGCGCCAGGACGACCCCGGCTTCGGCCAGCCGACCGGCGGTGCCCTGCAGGGCGGGGTGTTCTTCCCGACCGCCGGCTACGTCAACGACCCGCAGCTCGCCAGCCACAACCTGCAGCGCGCCGCCGAGGCGGCCGGCGGGCGCTTCCTGTTCAACCGGGCGGTGGTCGAGATCCCGGTGTCCGGCGGGCGCGTCCAGGGCGTGGTGCTGGACGACGGCACCCGCATCGCCGCCCCGGTGGTGGTCAACGTCGCCGGCCCGCATTCCAGCCGGATCAATGCCATGGCCGGCGCCGACCGCGACATGACCATCACCACCAAACCGGTCCGCCAGGAGGTCGTGCATGTCGACGCCCCGTCCGGCTTCGACGTCGCCCGCCAAGGCATCGTGGTGTCGGACAGCGACATCGCCTGCTACGTGCGCCCCGAGACCGGCAACCACATCCTGGTCGGCAGCGAGGACCCGGACTGCGACCCGCGCGAGGTCGTCGACCCCGACGGCTTCGACCGCGACCTGAGCGACCAGGCCGTGACCCAAGCCCTGCGGTTCGCCCAGCGCGTGCCGTCGCTGGCGGTGTCGCCGCGGCCCAAGGGCGTGGTCGACCTGTACGACGTGTCGGACGACTGGATCCCGGTCTACGACCGGTCCTGCGTCGACGGCTTCTACATGGCGGTCGGCAGCAGCGGGAACCAGTTCAAGAACGCGCCCGGCGCCGGCCGCCTGATGGCCCGGCTGATCGAACATGTCGAGGCCGGCGGCGACCACGACGCGGTGGCGATGCCGTTCCGCCTGGCCAACGTCGACCATACCGTCGACACCGCGACCTTCTCGCGCCGCCGCCGGATCAACCCGGACAGCTCGTTCTCGGTGCTGGGATAGCGACGGCCGCCCTGGGCGGCGGGTGGATCCCGGAGCCGCCCCGGATCAAGTCCGGGCCCCTCCGGGATGACGATAGGGTGTTGTGCACCCCCACCCATCCGTCATTCCGGAGAGGACGCGCGAGCGGCCGGCTCCGGAACCCACCCACACGCACGGCGTCGGCCACCCCCCGACCCGCGGGAATCCGCGCCCGAAACCTTGACCTGCGGAGCCCCCGTGCGCAGATTGGGGGATCGACTTTCCCGTTGGAGTGAAGTGAATGCGCGAAGCCCTGGCCGAGGCACGCCAGATCATCCGGCATCGCCCCGATGATTTCGAGGGTATGCGCAAGGCCGGGCGGCTCGCCGCCGAGATCCTCGACATGATCACCGACCATGTCGCGCCCGGCGTCACCACCGACGAGCTCGACCGGCTGTGCCACGACATGACCCTGGCCAACGGCGCGGTGCCGGCACCGCTCGGCTACAAGGGCTTCCCGAAGTCGATCTGCACCTCGATCAACCACGTGGTCTGCCACGGCATCCCGGGCGACCGGAAGCTGGCCGACGGCGAGATCCTGAACATCGACGTGACCGTGGTGCTCGACGGCTGGCACGGCGATTCCAGCCGCATGTACCTGGTCGGCGACAAGGTGCCGGTGAAGGCCAGGAAGCTGGTCGAGGTCACCTACGACAGCATGATGCTGGGGATCGAGGCGGTCCGGCCGGGCGTGCGCCTGGGCGCCATCGGTCACGCCATCCAGCAGTATGCCGAGGGCCATCGCTTCTCGGTGGTGCGCGACTTCTGCGGCCACGGCCTCGGGCGCAGCTTCCACGCCCCGCCGAGCGTCCTGCACTACGGCCACCCGGACGAGGGCCCGGTGCTGGAGCCGGGCATGTTCTTCACCATCGAGCCGATGATCAATGCCGGCAAATACGCCGTGAAGATCCTCGAGGACGGCTGGACCGCGGTCACCCGCGACCGGTCGCTGTCGGCGCAGTTCGAGCACTCGGTCGGGGTCACCGAGACCGGGGTGGAGATCTTCACCCTGTCGCCGCGCGGCTACACCAAGCCGCCCTACGGCGCCTGACCCGGCCGGCCCCGGGGCTCAGCCGACCAGGGTGATCGCCCAGGCCGCCACGGCGCAGCCGGCGAACAGCACCAGGGCGATCCAGGCCGGCGTCCGGGCGATATGCTCCGGCGCCTGCTCGGCCGGCAGCTTCTTCCAGCCGGTGATCATCGGCCGCACCAGGTCGGTCTTCAGCAGCAGCGCATAGGCCAGGACGGCGGTCACGTGGATCGCCGCGAGCGCCAGCACGACGTTGAAGAACTGATAGTGCCAGCCGGTCAGCCGGATCGCGGTCCCCTCGCTCACCAGCCCGTACAGCGGCCCCTCGTACAGGATCTCGTCGGTGCCGAAGAGCCCCATGCCGGCCTGCACCGCCAGCGCGGCCAGCAGCGCCAGCACCGACCAGCCGCCGAGCGGGTTGTGCCCGAGATGCAGCGGGTGGCGGCCGGCCAGGGTCTCGCGCAGGTAGCGCAAGGCACTCGCCGGGCCGCGCACGAAGTCGGCGAAGCGCGCGGTGCGGCCGCCGACGAAGCCCCAGAGCAGCCGGAACGCCAGCAGCGCCAGGATCGCCAGCCCGAAGCGCTCGTGCCAGTCCGTCGGCCCGTTCTCGCCGGTGTACCAGGACCCGGCGACCGCGGCGACCAGGGCCCAGTGGAACACCCGGGTCGGCCGATCCCAGACCCGCACCTTCACCGTGTCGCCGCCCACCCCGTCGCTACCGACCGCCATCGCCTCAGGTCTCCTTCATGAACGCCGCGTAGTCCTCGACCACCGACGCCGCCGAGGTGGCGACCAGCCGGCCGCCGGCCTCGGGCGTGGCCAGGAAGCTGTCGGCGCCGATCCGGCCGTCCGGGTGGATCGAGCGGTAGTCGTCGGCGTCCAGGAACGCCCGCGGCCGCGGCGGCGCCGGCTCCATCGGCACCGACTTGATGTGCTCGGGACAGGCGAACTGGGTGACCGCCACCTCGGACGCGGTGGCATGGCTGCCGTCGCGGTCGCCGTACAGCTCCTTGCAGAGTGCGGTGACCGGCGGGAAGCCGAACCAGTTGGCCAGCCTGCAGCGGATGTGCGGCCGACCCCAGCCGGGGTTCAGGCTGGTCTCGGCGTAGATCTCGCTGAACGCCGCCTGGGTGGTGGCGATGTTGCCGCCGTGGCCGTTCAGGAAATAGAAGCGCTCGAAGCCGTTGCGGGCCAGCGACAGCACGTAGTCGCGGATCACCAGGATCAGCGTGCTGGGGCGCAGCGCGACCGAGCCCGGGAACGCCAGGTGGTGCTGCGCCATGCCGACCGAGATGGTCGGGCCGATGATGCAGCCCAGGGTCTCGGCGGCCCGGCCGGCGATCACCTCCGGGCAGATGGCGTCGGTGCCGATCAGGCCGATCGGGCCGTGCTGCTCGGTCGAGCCGATCGGCACGATGATGCCCTTCTGCTCCTTCAGGTAGGCCTCGACCTCCATCCAGGTCATCGTCTGCAGGCGCATGCGGGTGTCTCCTTGGTTGGCAAAATCCGACTTGGTGGATGACGGCGGCGCAACCCGCTGGGTCCCGGCTCTCCGCGGCTCCGCCGCTACGGCCGGGATGACGACAAAGAAATATTGGACGTCATCCCGGAAAGGCGAGCGCAGCTCGGCTTGTCCGGGACCCACGGAGCGACGGGCATCGTCACTGTCACTCCACCGCCTTCATCGCCTTCTCCAGCCACGACGCCACCGCCAGCGCGCGGGCGTCCTCGCCGTAGCCGGTGACGATCTGCACCCCGACCGGCAGGCCGTGCGAGCCGCGGCCGGCCGGGATCGTCACGCAGGGCCAGCGCAGCAGGGTCCAGATCCGGTTGAACATCGGGTCGCCGGTGAATCCGATGCCTTCCGGCGCCTCGCCGGAGGCCGGCACGGTCAGGATCGCGTCGAGGCCGTCGAGCCGGGCCGCCGCCTCGTTGCGGAACTTGTCGGCTTTGCCCTGGGCGTCGTAGTAGGCGGCGTCGTCGATCGCCCGGCCGGCCGTCAGGGTCTCGCGGTAGAACTCGCTGAGCTGGTCGTAGGCATTGTCGTATTCCCAGGCGAGCGCCCGCGCGGCACCGGCGGTCATCACCGTGGCATGGACCTCGTCCATCGCCTCGTAGGCGGTCCAGTCGACCAGCGCCACCACCGAGGCCCGGGCGGTCTGGGCGGCGATCCGGACGCGTTCGAGCGCCGCCGCCGCGTCGTCGTCGATCCTGTCCGCGAACGGCACGTGGATGCCGAGCCGCGGCGGCGCGCCGTCGAAGCCGTCGAGCGGCGGCATGGTCTCGCCGCGCAGGGCGTAGTCGAAGAACGCGATGTCCTCGACCGAGCGGGCGAAGCAGCCGACGGTGTCGAGGTATTCGGCCAGCAGCTTCACGCCGCGCCGGTCATGGGTGCCGAAGGTCGGCTTGAAGCCGACGACGCCGCAATAGGCCGCCGGCCGGATCACCGAACCCGCCGTCTGGGTGCCGAAGGCCAGCGGCGCCATGCAGTCGGCGACCGCCGCCGCCGAGCCGCTCGACGAGCCGCCGGGGGTGTGGGCGAGGTTGTGCGGGTTGCGGGTCTTGCCGGGGGTCCGCCAGGCGAACTCGGTGGTGACGGTCTTGCCCAGGATCAGCCCGCCGGCGGCCTTGGTGCGGGTCACCACGGCGGCGTCCTCGGTCGGGCGGTTGCCGGCCCAGATCGGCGAGCCGTACTCGGCCGGCAGGTCGGCGGTGTCGATCAGGTCCTTGACCGCCACCGGCAGCCCGCGTAGCGGGCCGTCGGCGCGGGATGCCCGCGCCGCCACCCGAACCGCCTCGGGGTCGATATGGGCGAAGGCCCCGACCTCGGGCTCGCGCTCGGCGATCCGGGCCAGGCAGGCCTCGGCCAGCTGCTCGACGGTCAGCGTGCCGGCCTCGATGCGGCGTGCCGCCTCGACGGCGCTCAGGGTGTTCGGCGCTTGGCCCATCTCAGGCTCCGATCAGGTGGAGCACGACCTCGCGGCGATGCGGGGCCGTGCGGTGTTCGAGCAGGTAGACTCCCTGCCAGGTTCCGAGAACGGTACGCCCGCCGGCCACCGGGATCGACAGCGAAGTCTGGGTCACCGCGCTCCTGATATGCGCCGGCATGTCGTCCGGCCCCTCGGCGCCGTGCAGGTACAGCCGCGGATCGTCGGGCGCCAGCTTCGCCAGGAACGTCTCCAGGTCCCGGCGCACGTCCGGGTCGGCGTTCTCCTGGATCAGCAGCGACGCCGAGGTGTGGCGCAGGAACACCGTCAGCAGCCCGGCGGACATGCCGGACCCGTGCACGAAGCCCTCGATGTCGCGGGTGATCTCGGTGAAGCCTCGGCCCGGCGTACGCACGGTCAGCACGATCCGGACTTGGCGAAGAGCGGCAGTCGCATCGACCATGGCACCGAGGATAACCGTGGGACGAGCTCCGACAAGAGCGAGGTGAGACAGCCGGCCGCCGTGAGGATATCAAGCCGATCGCATGGCCGACTGTGGTAAACCCGTAGTTGATAACCTTTCGGCGATCACATAAGTGCAGCGATCTGCATCGGTTGATTACATCCATCGAGCGAGTGCGCGCCGGCCTGACGGATGCACGGGTCGTGGCCGAAGCACGCCGCTGGCCCTCGAGGACCGGCAACCGCCGGCCGAAGACAATCACCACCGGGAAGATGCCTTGATGCCTTGCCTCGCCATTGTCGAAGACGATCGGTATCTCGCCGAGATCCTGGGGGCCGCCACGAACCAGGCCGGCTGGCGGTGTGTTCAGTTCTGGAATGTCGCCGACGCTCTCGATCACGACAAGTTGAAAGATTTCGACCTCGCCCTGGTCGACGTGGTCACACCGCGCAAGGACGCTTTCGAATTCATCGCCGCGATGGTCGAGAGGAAGCTGCGCATTCCCATCGCCTTGACCAGCGTCCACTGGGAGTACCTGCGGCTCGCCGCGTCGCTTGCGCAGAGCCACAGAATCGATCTGCGCTGCGTCCTGCCGAAGCCAATAACCATTGACCGGTTTAAGAAAATTTTAAGCAACTTCACCCAAGATCAGCCACATCATCCAATCGCATCGCCGAACAGGATTCTCCTGGAGAAGTAACGTCATATGCTGAGCGGTCGAACGCCAAACATCATCATATTTTCGCTGATGATCTCGGGTATTCTTGCAACAAACTATTATGTATTTTTCCCACTGAAGAATCAGATCATTGACCGGGAACTCGTACACATCGACGCCACGGTCCGCAACATCGCACGCCTGACCCAGGGACGGCTGCAGATCGTGGAGTTGCTGCTCGACAATTCAGCTCGCGTATTGCTCGAATCCGACATCACGGCACGGCGCGCGCACGACACGCTGCGGACGTCCGCCGAAGCCGTTCCGCTGGTACGAGTCATCGGCATGTTCGCCACGGACGGAACCGTCAGATACTCGTCGCGCTCCGTCGTGCCGCCGGCCGTGAACCTCGCCGAGCGCGACTATATCGCACACTGGATCCGGGGCGGGGCCGGCGAACGGTATCTCTCCGGTCCGGTCCAGAATGCCGTCGACGGGCTCTGGCAGATCTCGATGTCGAAGCCGATGATCCGCGACGGGAAGCTTGCCGGCATCATCTCGGCAGTGATCAACGTCAACCTGCTCGGCGTCGCCAGCCATGTCAGTCCGGACAACGCCGACTACCTGACGTTGCTGGACAGCCGGTTCACGCTGATCGACCGGTTCCCGGCGCGTCCCGGCGACGTCGGAGGCAGCCTGGCCAACGCGGAACTGTTCCGCGCTGTCGCGGACTCGACCACAGGGGTGGTGAGCGGGACATTCGTCAATGTGTTCACGGGCGAAGCGCGCATCGCCGTTGCACATCGCTTCTTCGACGGCAATCTCGTGATCTCGTCGTCCCGGCCCCTCGCCTCGGTTCTGCACTACTGGAAGCAACTCGCCGTGGTGACCGCCGGCATCTCGGCCTTGCTGCTGGTCATGATCGTGGCTGTGGTGCTGGCGATCCGGCGGGACGCGCACTTGCGCCGGGCGCATGCCCGTCATCTGGAAGCGCTGAACGTGGAACTGAAGAGCCGGACCGACGACGCCGAGCGGCTGGCCCGCGTGAAGTCGGACTTCCTGGCGACGATGAGCCACGAGATCCGCACGCCGCTGACCGCGATCATGGGCATGCACGACCTGTGCAGGAATGCACAGGATATTGCCACCGTTCGGCGCCATCTGGGCGTTGCCGAAGGTGCCAGCCGGGTGCTGCTCGGGATCATCAACGACATCCTCGACTCCGAGCGGCTGGAATCCGGGCGCCTGACGCTCGAATCGATACCGTTCGGCCTCGCGGCGGTGGCCGAGCAAGCCCTGGCAACGATCCGCCCGCAGGCCGATGATAAGGGCCTGGCCCTGACCCTGGATCTCCCGCCGGAATCGGTGAAGCAGTTCGTTGGCGATCCGATGCGACTGTCACAGATCCTGATCAACCTGCTGGGCAATGCGGTGAAGTTCACCGACACCGGCAATGTCAATCTCGCGGTGCGGACCGTCGGCCAGGGCAGTGGCCGGCACATCGTGCATTTCGACGTGACCGATACCGGTCCCGGCATTCCAGCCGACAAGCAGAACCTGCTGTTTCAGCCGTTCGAGCAGATCGCCACGTGGCGGGCTCGCAGTTCCGGCGGGTCCGGGCTCGGTCTATCGATCTGCAAGCGGCTGGTGGATGCGATGAAAGGCCGGATCGGCGTCGACTCGAGCGAGGGGTCGGGTAGCCGCTTCTGGTTCGAGATCGAGCTGCCCGAACACGCTTCCGCCGACGTGTCCGAACTGGCGACGCCGGCAGTCGCCGATCGCTCCGATCCGACCGAGATCCTGGTCGTCGACGACAATGCCATCAACCGCGATCTGATCAACGAGATGCTGACTGCTTACGGTCATCATGTCGAAGTCGCCAGTAGTGGCCGCGCCGCCATCGAACTTGCGCGGAAGCGACAGTTCGACGTCATTCTCCTGGATATCCAGATGCCGGAGATGAATGGAATCGACGTCATCCGCCAATTGCGGCAGGACCGGCTCGTCGAAGGCACCAGCATCATAGCCCTGACCGCCAATGCCATGCGCGAGCAGGTAGAGGAATACGTGAGCGAAGGGTTCGACGGTTGCGCCGCCAAGCCGATCGTCTGGCCCGATCTTCTCGACATGATCGCATCCGCCCGGCGCCAGCGCCGAGCCCCGGAGACGATGCTCTCGTCGAATCCGATCGACTGGCGATGCGTCGAGTCGGTATCGGCGATCCTGGGCAATCGGAAGGCCCTGGAAATGCTAGTCGACGCGATCGAGCGCGCAACGGTTCTGAGTGAAGGGATCGCAGACGATCAGCCGGATGCGGCGCTCGCCGACTTGACGCATTCGATGCGGGGCTTCCTCGGCAATCTGGGTATCGTCGAAGTTCCCGACATCCTGCTCCGCTACGAGCAGGGGCTGGCCGGTCCCGACAGAGCGACTCTGAGGCGGAGGCTGATCGAGGCTCTCAACCGGGCACGCAGAGAGGTTGCCAGCCATCTCAAGACCAATGGCCGGATGAGAGACCGGATCGCTCTCTGACCGTTGCGCCCGACCTGCCCGGCGGTCCGCCCCCCAAGGCGGCACACGGACCACGAGGCGCCGGCGCGGTACGGAACCTTGTAGGGCTCACGTGCGCGGATCATCGCCTTCGATCGGGTCCCGTGCCGGATCGACAGGACACTCCAGTCGGCTACATCATCCTCCTAATCGGTCGTTCCCCGGGAGAGGCCCACATGCCAAAGACCAACCGGGCGGCTCGCATCCATCCGCTGTCGGGCACCGGTTTCGGCGCCCGGGCCGAGTTCCCCGCCGGAGCCGCCACCGAGCCCGCGATTGCCGCAATCGAGGCCGCCCCCGATCGCTTCCTCACGGCGTTCTACGCCGCCCACGGCCTGCTGGTGATGTCCGGCATGCACGCCGTCACCGCGCAACCGGAACTGCTGGTCCGGCTCAGCCGGGTGTTCGGGCCGGAGGTCGAGGACTACACCGAGACCACGACGGCGCGGAACAACATCCACCCGGACGTGCCGGAGATCCTGGTGGTCTCCAACGTGCCGCCGGCGACCCCGCGGGTGCCGGCCAGGCCGGAGCCGGAACTGACGGCGGATGGAAGGCTGCCGGTGCAGTTCCCGCACCGCCGCGGCTGGCACACCGACCAGAGCTACCGCCGGCCGCCGCCGGACATCTCGCTGTTCTACGCCGAGACCCCGGTGCCCAAGGGCCAGGGCCAGACCCTGTACGCCGACGGCATCGGCGCCTATGCGGCGCTGCCGGACGCGATGAAGGCGCGGATCGCCGGGCTCGACGCCATCCACGTGTCGCCCGGCCGCGGCCGCTCCGAGCAGGCTGCCCTGGCCGGCGGCCCGGCGCCGGCACTCGACCCGCGCGACACCCCGCAGCGCCAGCCGATCGTGCGCATCCACCCGGTGACCGGCGAGCCGGCCCTGTATCTCTGCGAGGCCGGCCAGCTCGACTGGTTCGAGGGGCCGGTCCACGGGATGGAGAAGGGCCCGCACGGCGACGGCGCCAAGCTGGTGTACGAGCTGATGTCGCACTACACCGACCCGCGCTTCGTGCATGTGCAGGACTGGTCGGCCGGCGACCTGATCGTCTACGACAACCGCTGCACCATCCATTCGGCGACCTGGTTCGACGCCGATGCCCACAGCCGGCGGATGTGGCGCACCACCGTGCGCGGCAACCCGGGGGCGATGTATGCCGGCGAGGCCCGGAGCTGGCTGGCGGCGTCCTGACGATCCTCGCCGGGATGGCGCCGTTCCTGTACCTCGTCTAAGTCGGCGGCGGCCACTACGCGAT
The DNA here is from genome assembly GCF_040219615.1 of Thalassobaculum sp. Taxonomy (GTDB): domain Bacteria; phylum Pseudomonadota; class Alphaproteobacteria; order Thalassobaculales; family Thalassobaculaceae; genus Thalassobaculum_A. The sequence goes on along the minus strand of NZ_JAVJSE010000014.1, from coordinate 44,853 downwards.
CTCGTCGAGGCCTGGGGTTCGCCATCGAACGGGCAGGTCAATATATGGAATTTTACGTAATAGATTTTTAATAGGTCCGAATCGAATATCACAGCGAAGTCGACGCCCCGCCTGATCGACCGACCGGGCAGACGCGCATCGACTGAGAATACCAGTTGCGGCTAGGCCCGGTCGGGGGACCCGGCGATGCCGGTTACCGACAACAACGCATTCCGTCACGCAGTCGGAGAAATCCATCTGCCGCCGCAACGCCGGTCGCTCTCGGCGTCGCGGAGCGGGCGTGGATTCGGGTCTCCGATCGGCTGACCCTAGGCGGGAACCTCGAATCATGACCGATACCGAATCGGAGTGCGTGCGCCTGCCCAACGCCCAGGCCGTGTCGGCCGTGGAGCTTCTGATCGTCGATCCGGCGGTCGCCGATGCCGACGTCCTGCTGGACGGCCGACGCGCCGGGGTCGAGGTACTTCGCCTCGCCCCTGGCGGGCGCGGGCTCGAACAGGTCGCCGCCCGGCTGGCCGGTTGCCGTGGTGTCGCCGCGTTGCACATCCTCAGCCATGGCGAGCCGGGTGCGCTGCACCTGGCCGGCGAGCGGGTCGACTCGGCCGCGCTGGCGCAGCGGCCGGGAACGCTGGCCGAAATCGCCTCCGCGCTCGTCGAGGGCGCTTCGGTCGTGCTGTACGGCTGCTCGGTGACGGCGGGACCGGCCGGACGCCGCTTCATCGAACGCCTGGAGGCCGACCTGGACGTCGCGGTGGCGGCGGCACCGGGTCCGGTCGGCGCTGCCGCGCTCGGCGGCGACTGGGCGCTGTACAGGCAGGGCGCGCCAGCCGAGCCGGTTTTCGCTCCGACGGCGCGGGCGGCCTATCCCGGGTTGCTGGCGTCGTTCACCGGCACGGCCGGCAACGACACCCTGGTCGGCACCGAAGGCGCCGACGACCTGTCGGGCCTCGAGGGCAACGACCAGATCTCCGGCCAGACCGGCAACGACACGCTCTACGGCGGCGACGGCAACGATTCGCTGGCCGGCTTCGACGGCGACGATCTCATGTATGGCGGGACCGGCGCCGACCTGCTCCTGGCCCTGAGCGGTGCCGATGTCCTCTACGGCGGCGCCGGAAACGACACGGGATCCGGCGGGGCCGGCAATGACTCGCTGTTCGGCGACGACGGCGACGACCTGATGCTCGGCCAGGACGGCAACGACTCCCTGTTCGGCGGCCTCGGGGCCGACCTCCTGCGTGGCGGCTCGCTCAACGACGTCCTGTCGGGCGGCGACGGCAACGACACGCTGTCCGGGGGCGTCGGCGACGATACCCTGTCGGGCGGCGATGGCGACGACCTGTTCTTCGGAGCCAACGGCAACGACGTGCTGGTCGGCGGCGCGGGCGCCGACGCCCTGTCCGGCGGCGCCGGCAACGACAGCCTGTCGGGCGGGGCGGGGGCCGACACCTTGCTGGGCGGCGCCGGCAACGACACCTTCGCCGGCACCGCCGCGAATCTCAACGGCGACACGATCTCGGACTTCGGCACCACCGAGACCATCGTGGTCCTCGGCTCCGACCTGTCGTCGCTCGACGGTACGGCCGCCAGCGGCACGCTCGACCTCGGCGGCGGCCAGTCTCTGACCCTGACCGGCATCTCCAGCGGCAGCCTCAGCGCCAGCTTCACCGGCGGCAACACCACGATCACGCTCTCCTCCGGGGTGAACAGCTTCACACTGACCACCGGGACCGACGCGCCCACGCTCACCTCCGGTGCCGACACCGTCACGGCGAACGCGGACAACGTGCTGAACGCCGGCGATTCCGTCGATGGCCTCGGCGGTACCGACATCCTGAACATCTCGGCGACGCAGACGGTGACGCTCGGCGCGACCACCTTGGCGAACGTCGAGACCATCAACATCACCGCCGGCGTCCAGAGCATCACCACCCACGACGGCACGGTGGCCAGCGGACAGACCTTGACCGTCAACGCCTCTGGCAGCGGCGCCGCGGTCACCTGGAACGGCGCCGCCGAGACCGACGGGAAGTTCTCGATCACCGGCGGCAGCGGGGCCGACTCCCTGGTCGGCGGATCGGGCGCCGACACGATCTCGGCCGGCGCCGGCAGCGATTCGGTCGGCGTCGGCTCCGTGACCTCCACCGGCACGTTCGACGGCGGGGCCGACACCGACACGCTGTCGCTGGCCAACGGAGCGAGCATCTCCGGTGCCACGGTCTCGAACTTCGAGAACCTGACCCTGGCCAGCGGCAGCACGACCACGATCGCCGCCGGCCAGCTGTCGCAGTTCAGCGGCACGATCACCGCTGCCGGCACCGAGACGATCAACGTCGCCGGCGACGGCAGTTTCGCGACCCTGGCCAATGTCGAGACCTTCTCGGTCGCCGACGACTCGACCAACGCCCGGACAGTCACGGTCTCAGGCGCCAGTACCAGCGTCAGCGCCACCTCGGCGACCGACGCGGTTACCTTCGACGTCGGCACGCTGGCCTATACCGGCACCGTCACCGGCGAGGGCACGGTCAACGACACGCTGTCGCTCGGCACCGGGGCCAACATCGCCGGCGCCACCATCACCGGCATCGAGAACCTGACGCTGGGTACCAACGCGTCGGTCACCATGACGGCGGCCCAGCTGAACGGCTTCTCCGGCACCACGACCGCGGCCGGTACCGAGACCGTGACCCTGACCACAACCGGCTCGATCGCCAGCGGCACGGTCACGGCCATCGAGACCATCGCGACCGCTGCCGATGCCGGCGCGCAGACCGTTACCCTGACCGCCGCCCAGGCGAGCGGCAAGACGCTCACGGCCGGCGACGCGGCCCAGGACGGGTTCGTGGTCACGGGCTCGGCGGGCGCGCAGACCGTCGCCGGCAGCGCCGGCGCGGACACGCTGAGCGGCGGCGCCGGGGCGGACACCATCACAGGGGCCGGCGGCGCCGACCTTCTGGACGGCGGCAGCGAAGCCGACGCGCTCAGCGGCGGTGCCGGGGCCGACACGATCTCCGGCGGCGGTGATGACGACACGATCTCCGGCGGCGGCGGGGACGACTCGCTGGTCGGCGGAAGCGGCGGCGACCAGCTGGCCGGCGGTACCGGAAACGACACCTTCAGCGGTACGTCGGCCGACCTGAACAACGACACGATCTCCGACTTCGCCGTCGGCGACACAATCGTCGTCACCGGCACCGATCTGTCGGCGCTGAACGGAACCGCTGCCAGCGCGACCATCGACCTGACCGGCGGCCGTTCCCTGACCCTGACCGGCGTCAGCTCGGCCACCGGCACCTTCAGCGCCAGCGTCGCCGGCGGCAACACCACCATCACGATCACCGCGCCGGTCAGCGGTGGCGGTGGCGGTGGCGGAGACAGCGGCGGCGGCGGCGGCGGTACGCTCGTCGTCAACGACACCACGTCGAGCAACACCACCGGTGGCGCGCGGACGATCACCAACAACGGAACCAGTGCGGGCAGTGCGGCGATCGTCGAGAACTCCGGCAACAACGGCAACATCGTCACCGCCACCCTGCCGCCGGCGGTCAGCATCAGCTCCGAGGGACCGGCCGCCGCGCAGTCCGGCACCGATGCGGTGACCACCCTGATCACCGCCATCCAGACCCGCGGCTCGACGGGCGAAACCGGCCTCGTCGGCAATGCCCAGACCTTCCTGACACGGCTCGCCTCGACGACCGCGCTGGACATCCGGACGATCATCCCGACCCAGGGCTCCGGGGTCACCACCGACGACCCGATCGTCATCACCGGCACCACCGGGGGCAGCCAGTCGGAGGCCTTCGTGATCGACATGCGGTCGATCAGCGGCAAGGTCCTGCAGCTCGACAACGTCGAGTTTGCGTCGATCATCGGCAACGCCACGGTGACCGGCGGATCCGGCGACAACTACGCGACCGGCGACGACAACGCGCAGTTCATCTCGCTCGGCGAGGGCAACGACACCCTGTACGGCGGCGACGGCGCCGACACCATCGGTTCGGGCGGCGGCAACGACAGCCTGTTCGGCGACGGCGGCGCCGACAGCGTGTTCGGCGGCACCGGCCTGGACAGTCTGTGGGGCGGCACCGAGAACGACCTCGTCTACGGCAACCAGCAGGACGACCTGCTGTACGGCAACCAGGGCACCGACACGCTGTATGGCGGCCAGGATGCCGACATCGTCTACGGCGGCCAGGACGCCGACCTGCTGTACGGCAACTTCGCCGACGACTTCCTGTACGGCAACCTGGGCGCCGACACCCTTTTCGGCGGCCAGGGCAACGACGCACTGTTCGGCGGCCAGGGCAACGACCTGCTGATCGGCGGCCTCGGCAGCGACACGCTGTACGGCAACCTGGGCAACGACACGATGTCCGGCGGCGGCGGCGCCGACCTGATCGTCGTGGAGAAGAGCAACGGGGTCGACGTGGTGGCCGACTTCGACGGCGCGGCCGGCGACCGGGTGCAGCTCACGGCCAACGCCAACGGCACGTCGATCGACACATTCGCCGAACTGCAGGCGGCGGCAACGACCGACGCCGGGGGCAACGTCGAGATCGCCCTTGGGGGCGGCAACACGCTGACCCTGAACGGTATCACCGCCAGCGAGTTGCAGTCGGGCTGGTTCACCTTCGGGTAGCGCGGCAGGTGGCAGGGGCGGCTGGCCGTCGTCCAGCCGCGGCACGAGTCCTTTTCCCTTCGACGGCATGCCGAGAAACGGTCGAGGAGACAGAAGGCATGGCGCAGTTCGCGATCGGCATGGGCGGAACGAGTTTCGACCAGGGTTATTCGGTCGCGGTCGACAGCAGCGGGAACAGCTACGTCACCGGGTATTTCGACGGGACCGTCGACTTCGACCCCGGGGCCGGCACCACCAACCTCACCGGCGCCGGCAGCGTGGACGTCTACATCGTCAAATACGACAGCAGCGGCGCCCTGGTCTGGGCCAAGAACGTCGGCGGGACGAACACCGACCAGAGCTACCGTCGGCCGCCGCCGGCCATCTCGCTGTTCTACGCCGAGCCCCCGTTGCCCAAGGGCCAGGGCCAGACCCTGTACGCCGACGGCATCGGCGCCTATGCGGCGCTGCCGGACGCGATGAAGGCGCGGATCGCCGGGCTCGACGCCATCCACGTGTCGCCCGGCCGCGGCCGCTCCGAGCAGGCGGCCCTGGCCGGCGGCCCGGCGCCGGCACTCGATCCGCGCGACACCCCGCAGCGCCAGCCGATCGTGCGCATCCACCCGGTGACCGGCGAGCCGGCCCTATATCTCCGCGAGATATCTCTGCGAGGCCGGCCAGCTCGACTGCTTCGACGGCCCGATCTACGGGATGGAGAAGGGCCCGCACGGCGACGGTGCGAAGCTGGTGTACGAGGGGCGATCTATGCGGGGGAGCGGAAGAGGTAGGTGGCGGCGTCCTGACGCCACGCGTCGCCGAGAACGGGCCGCCCCTCGGCCGATCCTGTCCACTCCCTCAGTTGACCGCCCGTCGCTTCTCCGGGTGCATCGACTTGCCGAGAATGTGCTGGTCGCGGCCGATGACATGCGCGGTCGAACCGACGATCAGCGGATCCGGGCCATGCACTACCGAGGCGTTCTTGTTCGGGTAGTCCAAACTGGCCAGGAAGTGCTGCATGGCATTCAACCGAGCCCGCTTCTTATCGTCCGACTTGATGATCGTCCACGGCGCGTCGGCGGTGTCCGTGTAGAAGAACATCGCCTCCTTGGCCTCGGTGTAGTCGTCCCACTTGTCGAGCGAGGCGAGGTCGATCGGCGACAGCTTCCACTGCTTCAACGGGTCGGTCTTGCGCGCCTCGAAACGCTTGCGCTGCTCCTCCCGGGTGACCGAGAACCAGTACTTGAAGAGCATGATCCCGGAGCGCACGAGCATCTGCTCCACCTGCGGGCACTGGCGCATGAACTCGAGATAGTCGTTCGGTGAGCAGAATCCCATCACCCGCTCGACACCGGCCCGGTTGTACCAGGACCGGTCGAAGAACACGATCTCACCGGCCGACGGCAGGTTCTGAACGTAGCGCTGAAAGTACCATTGCGTGCGCTCACGGTCGGACGGCTTCTCGAGCGCGACAATACCGGCGCCACGCGGGTTCAGATGCTCCATGAAGCGCTTGATGGTGCCGCCCTTGCCGGCCGCGTCCCGGCCCTCGAACAGGACGACGATGCGCTCGCCGGTATCCTTGATCCACTTCTGCGCCTTCAGGAGTTCGACCTGCAGCGCCGACATGTGGCTCTCGTAGTCCTTGGTCCGCAGGCGGCCGCGGTAGGGATACTCGCCACTCTCGAAAGCCTTCCGGATGGCATCGGGATCCCGGCGCCGCTGGGCGATCGACTGTTGCGACGCATGCGCATTCTCAGCCGTCGGGGCCGCGACGGTGCCCAGAGCCATTTCGGGCTCCGCCGATGCAGACGTTGGCGCCGCCTCGTCACCGCCATTCGCGACGCCCTTGCTCACCTTCGTATGGCCGGCGCGCCGAGCCGCACCGCCCTGCCGGTTATTCCTCTTGACCGCGTCCACCATCCCCCCCTTTCGACCAACCGCACGGCTTTGTCACAAAACCGTCACATTCAAGCGGACGCAAGCGACGGTCACCTTGATGTGCATCAAGGTCGGGCCATTCGGAACCCGCGCGCGGTTGCCCGTGGAACCGCTCAGTCCGGCAGCACCTTCACGTCCAGCAGCGCCTGCCGCTTCTCCTCCCGCACCACCCGGAGCGCCGCCTCGATGGCGCCGTGCAGCTCGGCCGGGTCGGTCACCGTCCGGCTCCACGCCCGGCTGGCCGACGCGGTCATCGCGAAGTCCGGCGACGGCTTCAGGGCGGTCAGCGGCATGTCGTTGGCGCGCGCCGCATGGCCCTGCGGGTACAGGCCGGCGACCGAGCCGCGCACCGCCCCCCACTCCTCGTTGTTGACGATCACCACCAGAACCGGCAGCGCCAGAGCCTCGGCGATCTGGTGGCAGACCGTCGGGTTGGCGAACATGTAGGAGCCGTCGCCGAGCGTGGCCACGCAGATCCGGTCGGGCTCGGCCAGCTGCGCGCCCATGGCGCAGGGGAAGCTCCAGCCGAGGCCGCCGGAGTGCGGCTCCTGGAACCACGAGCGGTGGTCGGTCCGCTTCAGCACGCCGAGCTGGGTGCCGAGCTCGGAGAACACGCTGGCCTTCAGCCCGTCCAGCGCCTCGCCCAGGCACAAACTGACATAGCCCTTGGTGATGCCGCGCGCGGTGTCCGCGGCCTTCGCCCGGATCGCGGTCCGGGTCGCCTCGGACGCACCGGCCAGCCGGGCCCGGCGCGCCGCCACCGCCGCCTCGTCGCGCGCCAGCCCGCGCATTGCGGCGATCAGCGCCGGCACGGTCAGCCGGTTCTCGCCGGCGATCGACAGATGCGAGGGGAAGTTGCGCACCGGGAACCGGCTGAACACCGGGTCCGGGCCGATGTTGATGACCTTGGCCCCATCCGCCAGCGGATGCCGGTCCGGCCACCAGGGCGCCAGGCTGTCCAGCACGACCACCACGTCGGCCTCGGCGAGCCACGGCCCCGGGTCGGCCCCGACATGGCAGGGATGCTCGGTCGAGATCGCCAGGTGGGTGGCCCACCACGAGCACACCGCGATGCCCCAGTCCTCGGCCCAGTCGGCGAAGGCCGTAAAGCTGTCGGCGTCGCCGGACCCGCGCTGGGCGATCACCAGCGGGCTGCGGGCGCCGGCCAGCCACTCGGCGGCGGTTCGGATCGCCTCGGGGTTCGGGGCGCCGACCACCGGGGCGATCGCCGGCGGCCCGTCCAGCCCGTCGCGCGGGCACGGCTCGCACAGGGTCTCGCGCGGCAGCGACAGGTAGACCGGGCCCTTCGGGGTAGAGCTGGCGATGGCGTGCGCCCGGTCCAGCAGGCCGGCGACCTGCTCGGGGAACCGCAGTTCGTAGTCCCATTTGCAGGACTCGCGCACCAGGGCAGTCTGGTCGCGCATCTCCTGGCCCCAGGCGATCGGCACGGTACGGGCGCCGAAGCGGCCGGACTCGGTGACCGGGGTGCGGCCCGACATCAGCAGGATCGGCACGTGCTCGCAGGCCGCGTTGATGGCGCCGATCACGCCGTTCGACAGCCCGACATTGGTGTGCAGCATCACCGCCTGGGCGCGGCAGGTCATCAGGTAGTAGCCGTGCGCCATGCCCATGGCCGCGTGCTCGTGCGGGATCACCAGCGCCTTCGGCAGGGCGATGCCGTTGGAGCGCGCCTCGGCCAGGCCCTCGATGATCGGCGGGAAGTCGGTGCCTGAGTTGGCGAATACATAGTCGACGCCGAGCGCCTTCAGCCGCGTGAACACGGCGCCGCCGGCGGTGATGGTCTCGGTCATGCGGTCACCTCATCTCGAACGGCGAAGCGGCGGGTGGGTTCCGGACGGCCGCTGCGCGTCTCCGGAATGACGAACAAACCTTCAACCGTCATCCCGGAGGGGCCGCGCGAGCGGCCGGCTCCGGGACCCACGACGCGACGAACGCCGGCCACCGCCGCTACCCCCGCAGCACCGCCGGCAGCCACAGCGTGATCGCCGGGAACGCCAGCAGCACGATCACCCGCAGGATCTCGACCGCGAAGAACGGCATCACGCCCTTGAAGGTCTCGCGCATCGGGGTGTCGGTCGCCAGGGCCGAGATCACGAACACGTTCATGCCGACCGGCGGCGTGATCAAGCCGAGTTCGACCACCACCAGCGCCAGGATACCGAACCAGACCTTCAGGTCCTCGGTGCTCATCCCGAAACCGGCACCCTCGGCGCCCTGATACAGGCCACCGTTCATCTCCATCATCACCGGCCAGAAGAACGGGATCACCAGCAGGATCATCGACAGGCTGTCCATCAGGCAGCCCAGCACGATCAGGCCGACCAGCAGCAGGACCAGCACGGTCATCGGCGCCAGGCCGGACAGCACCGCCCATTCCGCCATCGCCTGCGGCACCTCGGCCCGCGACATGAAGATCTTCAGCAGTTCGGCGCCCAGCAGGATCAGGTAGATCATGCCGGCGGTCTTGGCTGTCTCCAGCAAGGCGCCGCGCAGGGCCGCCAGGCCCAGGCCGCGGCGCAACGTGCCGTACAGCCAGACCAGGAACACCCCGACCGCCGCCGCCGGGGTCGGGTTGTAGAACCCGGCATACATGCCGCCGATGACCACCAGGAAGATGAGCAGGACCGGGATCACCCCGACCGTCGCCGCCACGAACTCGTCACGGCCGCCGATGCCGCCGCGCGGGCCGGCCTCCGGGCGCAGCCAGACGTAGACCGCGATGGTCAGCAGGAACAGCGCCACCGCCATCAGCCCGGGCAGCAGCGCCGCCATGAACATGGTGACGATGTTGGCCTCGACGATGATCGCGTAGATGATCAGCACCACCGAGGGCGGGATCAGGATCCCCAGCACCCCGCCGGCGGCGAGCGTGCCGGTCGCCAGCGAGCCGGCGTAGTTGTAGCGCTTCAACTCCGGCAGGGCGACCTTGCCCATGGTCGAGGCGGTCGCCAGCGACGAGCCGCAGACCGCCCCGAAGATCGCGCAGGCGGCGATCGCCGCCATCGCGGTGCCGCCGCGCAGCCAGCCCAGCCAGGCATTGGCGGCCCGGAACATGTCCTGGCTGAGGCCGGCCCGGGTGGCGAGCGCGCCCATCAGCACGAACATCGGTACCACCGACAGGTCGAAGATCGAGAACTGTCCGTAGGCCAGCGTCTTGAGCTGGCTCATGAAGATCTGCGGGCCGTTCAGCAGGGTGATGCCGACGCCGCCGACGATGATCATGGCGTAGGCGATCGGCATGCGGATCGCGATCAGCAGAACCAGCACCACCAGTCCGGCGATGCCGCTGGTCAGGGCGTCCATCATGCGGTCACGCCTTCATCCATCTCGCGGCTGCCGTCGATCAGCGTGACCACCGCCGCGACCGCCAGCAGGACGAGCGAGACCAGGATCGGGATGAACGCGATCCAGTGCGGAAACTGCAGGATCGCCGTCGTGTAGCCGTAGGCCTTCTGGTCGAGCATGCCGAGATACATCTGCCGCAGCAGCAGCAGGCTGAAGGCGAGAGCCACCACCGAGGCCAGCAGCGAGAACCCGGCGATCCACCGCGGCGAGGCGCCGGCCGTGAAGATGTCGGCGGTGACGTTGGCCCCTGTCAGCTGGCAATAGGGCAGGAAGGCGAAGGCGGCTACCGCGACCCCGACCTCGGTCATCTCGAAGTCGCCCGGGAACGGCTTCCACAGGATGCCGCCGGCCACCGACAGCACGTTCACCAGCACCACCGCCACCAGCGAGACGCCGCCGAGCAGGGCCCATGCGGTAATGACGATGCGGGCGAGGCCGATCGGCCCCGCCCGCACGCCCCGATCGAAACCGGTCGTCATTTGCCGCTGTGTGCGGCGATCCTGGCGCGCGCCTTGGCGACCAGCGCGGCCCCGTCGATGCCCTTGCTCGACACCTCGTCGATCCAGCGCTGCACGACCGGCTCCAGCGCGGTCTTGAAGGCGTCGGTCTCGTCCTTGGTCAGCGTGATGTGCTTGTTGCCCGACGCGACGGCAAACTCGATCCCGCCGTCGTCCGAGGCCCGCCAGATGTCGCCGACCTGGCCCCACCAATCCGGCCCGGAGGCCTGCCTGAACGCCGCCTTGATGTCGTTGGGCAGGCTGTCCCAGCGGGCCTGGTTCATCGACACCTGGAAGGTGGTGGTGCCGAAGCGGGCCTTGTCGTGGCCCTCGATCTGGTACTCGGTCTGCTCCTGGATCTTCAGCGGCCGGATGATCTCCCACGGGATCAGCGCCCCGTCGACCACGCCCTTCTGCAGTGCCTGCGGCAGTTCCGGCACCGGCATCGCGGTCGGCGACGCCCCCAGCGCCTCGATGATCCACGCCCCGGTCCGGGTCGGGATGCGCAGCTTGGTGCCCTTCAGGTCCTCCGGCTTGCGGACCAGCTTGTCGCGCATCTGGAAGGCCTGGCCGGCATGGACGTGCAGGAACATGACCTCGACGCCCTTGTACTCCTGCTTGAGGTCGCTCTCGAACAGGTCGTGCATGGCGAGGTTGGCGGCCTTCGGGTCGTTCACGTAGACGAACGGCAGTTCGAAGGCCTCGGTGCGCGGGAACAGGCCCGGGGTGTAGCCGTTGACCGTCCAGATGATGTCGACCACGCCGTCGCGCGCCTGCTGGATCAGCTCCGGCGGGCGGCCGCCGAGGGTCATGGCCGGGAAGATCTCGATCTTCACCTTGCCGCCGGAATTGGCCTCGACCGCCTTGGCCCAGGGCTCCAGCATCTTGGTCTGCGCGGGCGCCTTTGCCGGCAGCAGGTGATGGAGCTTGAAGGTGTACTCCTGGGCGGACGCCGCGGAGCCCATGGTGAAGGCCATGGCGAGGCCGAGCGTCGCGACCCTGAGGCACTGCACTGCTTTCATGTCTTCCTCCCTTGTCCGGTCTTTTCTTGTCGCTCGGCGGCGAATCCGGGGAAGTCGCAGCTGACGCCGGGCCGAAGCCCGATCCGTACCGGCTCAGTCATCTGGCGCTGTCCTCCCACCGAGCTCCCCCCGGATCGGTCCGATCGCGCCGCTGAACGGCGGATGGACGACTTGTATACACCACGATAGCGCCTTCCGACCCCGCCGCCGAGCCCCGTCCGCGAAGCCCGGTCGCGTCACCTTGTCCGTGCGCGCGCCAGCCGCTAGCGTGCCGCCCGGAGGAACCGTGCCATGGCCCGCCACGTCGTCTGCCTGACCTACGACTTCGATGCCCTGTCGCTGCCGATCGCCAAGGGGCAGGTCAGCCCGACGGCGCTGTCGCGCGGCGAATTCGGGCTGATCGGCGTCGAGCGCATCCACCTGATGCTGGCGGACCGCCACATCCCGGCGACCTTCTTCGTCCCCGGCCACACCATCGAGAGCTTTCCGGGCGCGGTCGCGCCGCTGGTCGAGGCCGGGCACGAGATCGCCCATCACGGCTGGACCCACCGGCGGCCGAACGACCTGAGCCTGGAGGACGAGACCGAGGAGCTGCTGCGCGGCATCGCGGCGGTCGAGAAGATCGCCGGCAGGCGGCCGGTCGGCTACCGCTCGCCGTCCTGGGACCTGTCGCCACATACCCTGCCGCTGCTGATCGAGCACGGCTTCGAGTACGACTCCAGCATGATGGGTCACGACTACCGGCCGTACCGGCCGCGGCTCGGTGACACCGCCCCGTTGCTGGCGCCGGCGAGCTTCGGGCGCGAGACCCCGCTGGTCGAGATGCCGGTCAGCTGGAGCCTCGACGACTATCCGCATTTCGAGTGGTCGGTGATGTCCGGCGGCGCCCTCAACCCGGGGCTCGCACACTGGCGCAGCGTGGTCGACAACTGGATCGCCGACTTCGACTACATGCGCGAGACCACCGACTGGGGGGTGATCACCTATACATTCCATCCCTTCGTCTCGGGCCGCGGCCACCGCATGAAGGCGATGGCCGCCCTGATCGACCACCTGACCGGGGCCGGCGCGGTGTTCCTGACCATGGCGGACGCCGCGCGCGAGGCCGCCGAGGTGATCGGCCCGCCCAGGCCATGACCGATACCGAGGCGCGTCGCCGGGCCGCCCTGGCCGCCGGGCTGGAGCGGCTGATCGCCGCGCATCCGGCGCTGGCGGCGGTGCTGGCCGAGGTCGGGCCGCCGGAACCGCGGATCCTGGAGCCGGACTTCGCAGCACTGCTGCGCATCGTGGTCGGCCAGCAGGTGTCGACCGCCTCCGCGGCGGCGATCTGGCAGCGGCTGTCGGCGGCGGGCGGCGACGACGTCTCGGTGTTCCGGTCGTTCGACGACGCCGCCCTCGGCGCGATCGGTTTCTCGCGCGCCAAGATGCGCTATGGCCGGGCGCTTGCGGACGCGGTCGCGAGCGGCGCCCTGGATCCGGCCGGACTGGCGCGCCTGCCCGGCGAGGAGGCGGCTGCCCGGCTGGTCGCGCTGCCCGGCATCGGCCGCTGGACCGCCGACATCTTCCGGATGTTCGCGCTCGGCGACCCGGACGTGTTCCCGGTCGGCGACCTGGCCCTGCGCGAAGCCGTTCGGATGACCCTCGACCTGGAAGTCCGGCCCGACCTGCCGCAGGCCGAGGCCCTGACCGCCGCCTGGCGCCCGGAACGCAGCGCCGCCGCCCTGCTGCTCTGGCGGCTGTATCGGCACCGGCGCGGCATCGCCGTGCTCGGCGCCGACCGGCCCGGCGCGACGGTAGCGGCTGATACCGGGCTCTGATAACCTACAATTCGAGACGTGTTGTACAAACGACCGGTATACGGGGACGTGCTGAATTCGAGGTCCGATGGCATGCGGTACCGCCGTCCGTCGCGGGGCGGCGAGGACACCGCTATGCGGAGAGCCGGATGAGCACCGCGACGGCAATGCCCGGGCCGCCGACGGTCGACGTGGCGATGCAGTCGGCGATCGATGCGATCGACGACAGCTTCCTGGTACTGGACGCCGATGACCGGCTCGTTGCGTTCAACGCCGCGGCGCTGCGCGCCTTTCCGCATCTGGCCGACGATCTCGTGCCGGGTGTCGGATTCGAGGAGTTGATGCGCCGGGACGCGGCGGTGCTGCACGCCCTCGGGTTGCTCGACGATCCCGATGAGTCGGTCGCCGACCGGATGCAGCGCCACGCGCTGCCGAGCTGCCGATTCGAGTCGCGCCAGCCGGACGGACGGTGGTTCCGGTCCGAGGACCGTCTGATGCCGAACGGCGGCCGGGTGGTGATCACCCGGGACATCACCGACGAGAAGCGGCATGCCGAGGAGGCGGCCCGCTACACCAAGCTGCTGCGGGGCACGCTCGAGAACATCAGCCAGGGCCTGTGCGCGTTCGACGCCGACTACCGGCTGATGACCTGGAACGCCCGGTTCTTCGAGCTGCTCGACCTGCCGCACACCTTCGCGCAGGTCGGTACGCCGATGGTCGACATCATCCGCTTCCTGGCCAAGCGCGGCGACCTCGGTCCCGGCGACATCGGCGAACTGACCGCCGAGATGACCGCGATGGCGTCCGAGACCAAGGGCACCATCTACGAGCGCGAGGACAGCCGCGGCCGCACCCTGGAGGTCCGCCTGCGGCCGCTCAGCGGCGGCGGCATAGTCGCCACCTACAGCGACGTCACCGAGCGCCACAAAGCCGAGACCGCGCTGCGCGAGAGCGAGGAGCGCTATGCCCTGGCCGCCGCCGGCGCCAGCGACGGGTTGTGGGACTGGAACCTCGGCACCAACCGGATCTTCTTCTCGGACCGCTGGAAGGAGATGCTCGGCTACGCGACCGAGGAGATCGGTGACGGCGCCGAGGAATGGTTCAGCCGTATCCATCCCGAGGACGTTCAGCGCGTCACCGCCCAGATCGACGCGCATCTGAGCGGTGCCGCCACGAACTTCGAGAGCGAGCACAGGGTCCGGCACTTCGACGACAGCTATCGCTGGATGCTGGTGCGCGGCCTGGCGGTGCGCGACGGCGACGGCAACGCGTACCGGATCGCGGGGTCGATGACCGACATCACCGAGCGCAAGCGCTCGGAGGAACAGGCGATCCACGACGCCCTGCACGACAGCCTGACCAGCCTCGCCAACCGCACCCTGTTCCTGGAGCGCGTGCGCCAGGCCCTGGCGCGCCAGCGCCGGACCCCGTCGGCGCAGTTCGCGGTGATCTATCTCGACCTCGACCGCTTCAAGGTGGTCAATGAAAGCCTCGGCCACGTCCACGGCGACGACCTGATCATCGCCGCCGCCCGCCGCCTGGAACAGAACCTGAAATTCGGCGACACCGTCGCCCGCCTCGGCGGCGACGAGTTCGCGGTGATGCTCGAAGACGTCCGCGACAAGGAAGAGGCGACCGGCCTCTCGGACATGCTGCAGAAGGCGCTGTCGACGCCGTTCATGCTCGGCGGCAAGGAGGTGTTCACCACCGCCTCCATGGGCATCGCCCACTCCGCCGAGAACTACGTGCGGCCGGAGGACATCCTGCGCGACGCCGAGCTGGCGATGTACCGCGCCAAGGAACTCGGCAAGGCCTGCTCGGTCGCCTTCGACCCGGCCATGCGCGGCACCACGGTGACCCCGCTCGATGTGGAGACCGACCTGCGGCGGGCCCTCGAGCGCCACGAGATGGTCCTGAACTTCCAGCCGATCGTGTCGCTGTCGGACGGCAAGATCCGTGGCTTCGAGGCGCTGGCGCGCTGGCGCCACGCCGAGCGCGGCGACATCCCGCCGTCGGAGTTCATCCCGCTCGCCGAGGAGACCGGCATGATCGTCGAGCTCGGCCAGTGGGTGCTGCGCAACGCCTGCGCCCAGATGGTCGAGTGGAACCAGGCGTTCCCGGAGATCGGCCCGTTCGAGATCAGCGTCAACCTGTCGGGACGCCAGTTCACCCAGCTCGACCTGGTGCGGATGGTGACCGACAGCCTGGAGGGCACCGGCCTGCAGGCCAACTGCCTGAAGCTGGAGATCACCGAGAGCGCCCTGATGGAGAACGCCCAGCGCTCCGCCCAGATGCTGCGGCATCTCAAGGAACTCGACATCAAGGTCTGCGTCGACGACTTCGGCACCGGCTACAGCTCGCTCAGCTACCTCCATACCTTCCCGATCGACACCCTGAAGATCGACAAGTCGTTCGTGCAGGACATGGGCCGCAACCGACACAATCTGGAGATCGTCCGGACCATCGCCCTGCTGGCGCAGAACCTGCGACTCGACGTAATCGCCGAGGGCGTGGAGACACCGGAACAGCTCGCGCAGCTCCGTGCGATAGGCTGTGGCTACGCTCAGGGCTTCCTGTTCTCGCGCCCCTTGACGGCGGACAACGTCCGGCGCCTTCTGGCTGAGAACCGGGTCTGGTAGGAGCCCCGCGGCATGAGGCGATTCGAAGTCTACTTCCTTCAGAAGAAGGTCGATGGAGCATGGGATACCCTGGAACGGGCACAGTCGGTGTCGGTCCTGGTGGCGTCCCTGGTGCGCGAGTTCGACAGCCGCGAGGACGCCGAAGTGCGTATCCTGGCCGGCTCCTTCGACGAGAGCGCACAGGACTGGGAATTCACGCAGATCTTCTTCGTCGACCGTAGCGCCGTCGAACTCGCGCTGACCGAGCGTGACGGTGACGAGACCGACGGTGACGAGCCCGAGGGGTTCGCCGGGCATGAGAGCGACGACGAGCCGGCATACGTCGGCGACGGGCCCGACGACCCCGAAGCGGTGCCGGGCGGCCGGGAGTTCGCGGACGCCATCCGGCGCGCCAGCGACGATGGCGAGGATGTCGACACCGACGGCTGGAAGCCGGGCCGTCGGGCCGCCTACGACGACCTGCCGGACGGCGAGCCGCCGATCGGTCCGCCGCCGCGCTTCGACGTGCCCCGGCGCCGCAGCGGCCAGGCGTTCTTCGTCATCGGGACCATCGTCATCGCGCTGATCCTCACCGGGGCGGCGGTGCTGGCGCTTGGCATCGCGCTCGACGCGCCGCAGGTGAAGCCGGTGCTGTCGATGTTCCGCAACCTGACCGCCGGCGTCGGTGTCGGCGGCGACGAGATGGTGGTCGCCAAGGGCCGCGGCAACGCGGTGATGCCGGAGACCACCGGCCAGGTCATCACCTTCCAGGGCGTCGCGGCGGCCCTGCGCGGCCGCTGGTCGCCGGGGCACTGCGACGAGACCTACATCGAGTTCGACGAGGAAGGCCTGGTGGTCGGCGCCCGCGGGCGGCCGGAATCCCTCAAGGTACCGGTCGTCGAGACCCTGGAGGACGACTACACGTGGTACGTCCGGCGCTCGCCGGACCTGGTGGAGCACTTCCAGAAGCTCGGCAAGAACGATATCCAGCTGGTCGGTGACACCACCCGGGCCGGATTCTCGGCGCGCACCTCCGACATCCTGACACGCTGCCCATGATCCTCACCTGCCGGTGAGGCGCTCCGGCCGGGTGGCCAGGGCGATCGCCAGCAGGGTGAGCGCGGCCGGCGGCGTCGCCGTCAGATCCCGGCCACCCGCTCCAGGCCCGGCGGAACCTCGCCACGCTCGACCGCCTGGACCGCTGCGGTCAGCCCGGCATTGGCCGGTGCGGCGATGCCGATCTCGGCACCCCGGGCGGCGATGTAGCCGTTGATGAACTCGATCTCGGTGCGCCGTCCCTTGGCGATGTCCTGGCCCATCGACGGCCGCCCGGTCTCGCTGCGGCCCTCGCAGGCGGCGACCATCTCGGCCTCGATCCGCTCGCGCACCGCGGTGTCGCCGTCGGTGGCGGCGATCCAGTCGTCGGCACTGAATTTGTTGATGGTCTCCAACTCGTAGCCGAGCGCCCGGCCGATCCGCGCCGCCTCGCCGGCCAGCCGGATCGACAGCCAGCGGGTCACCGGCTCGCGGGCCATGCCGTTGTTGCCGAGCCCGGTAGCCGCCGACACCCCGTTGGCCTGGGCGTTGGCGCACAGTTTCGACCAGCGCTCGCCCCACAGGTTCGACGTGGTCTTGGCACTGTCGATGTCGGCCAGCATGGCCGCGATCAGCTCGATCCGCGGCGTGATCCGGCCGTGCACCTCGCCGACCCGGAACACGGTGTGCCGGTTGCCGCCGAGCGGAACGCTGCGCCGGACCTGCGCCGGCCCGGTCAACTCCACGGCGATCTTTGCGGCGATGCAGCCGACCACCCGGCCCCAGCCGACGACCCGGGCGATGGTCTCCTCGTTGATGCAGTTCTGCAGCGAGACCACGGTGGCGTCCGGCGCCAGGTAGCCGCGGATCATCGCGGTCGCCCAGTCGGTGTCGTAGGACTTGGTGCACACGAACGCGATGTCGACCGGTCCGGTCTTGGCCAGGCTCTGCACGTCGGTGAGGTGCATCGCCTTCACGCGCGTGGTGAAGCACTCGCCCTCGGTCATCCCCGACAGGCTGAGGCCGTCGCGGTTCATCGCCTCGACATGCTCCGGCCAGGGGTCGATCAGGGTCACGTCCTCGCCGGCCCGAGCGAAGTAGCCGCCGACATAGGCGCCGACGGCGCCGGCCCCGACGATTGCGATGCGTCTCGACATACTCTTTGCTCTCCGTGTCAGTGCGGCCGGTCGCCGCCGCCGATGGTCAGGCGGTGCATCACCCGGCGCTCGCCGGGGTAGTCGTTGAGCGCCCGGTGCTGGGTGCAGCGGTTGTCCCAGACCACCAGGGTGCCGGGCCGGTAGCCGACCCGGCAGGTGAAGTCGGGCGTTTCGGCGTGGCTCTTCAGGAAGCCGACCAGCGCCGCGCTCTCGGCGTCGGTCATGCCGGCGATCCGGTACAGGTGGCTGCCGCTGACGTAGAGCGCCTTGCGACCGGTCTCCGGATGGGTGCGCACCAGCGGGTGCTCGGCCTCCATCTCGCCGGCCCGCTCGACGTTGGCGGCCTGGAACCGGGTCGAGTCCATCAGCGCCTTGCGGCCGCCGCGCCGGCCCTTGAGGTCGCCGCTGTACACGCCCCTCAGCCCGCCGACCACGCCCTTCATGGTCTCGCTGAGCGTCTCGTAGGCCCGGTACAGGTCGGCCAGCAGGGTGTCGCCGCCGCGCGACGGGGTCTCGTGCGCATACAGCATCGTGGCGACCGGCGGCCGCTCCTCGAACGACATGTCGGTGTGCCAGGCACCGCCGAAGTTCTTCTCCTCGTCCGGCTCCTTGCGGATCTCGAACACCTCCGGATGGTCGTCCAGGCCCTTGACGAAGGGATAGGGGACCAGCGGCCCGAAGCGCCGGGCGAAGGCCTTGTTCTGCTCGATGGACAGGTCCTGGTCATGGAACACCAGCACCTGGTTCTCCAGGAACGCCTGGTGGATCTCGGCGAGCTGCTCGTTGCCGAGCGGCCGGGCGAGGTCGATCCCGGCGACTTCGGCGCCCATGGTGCCGCCGATCGGCGTGACCTCGATGGTCCGGTAGGCCATGGCGGGAACCTCCGCAGTTGTCGTCGGGCCGCTTCGTCCCGCGCCGCCATGTCAGCATGGCCGGGCGGCCCGATCCACCTCGACCGTCAGCCGATCGACGAACCCCCGGTCACAGCAGCGAGCCCTGGGCCGGGGCGGCCGGCCGCGGCGGCGGCGGCGCTGCTAGCGGCTCGGCCAGCGACGGGTCGTCGTTGCGCACGTTGCCGACCTTCGGGTCGACCCGGTAGGCCTCGATCGCCGCCGGGTCGCAGGGCCGCATCAGCGGGGCCGCCTGCTTCGGTTCGGCCGACAGCCAGGCCTCGAACTGGGAATCCTCGAAAAGCATCACCGGCATGCGGTGGTGGATGTCGCGGATCGCCTCATTGGCCTCGGTGGTGACGATCGAGAAGGTCTCGAGCGCGCTGCCCTCGCCGGTGCCCTCCCACAGCTCCCAAAGCCCGGCGAAGGCGAAGGGCGCCCGGTCGCGCCGCACGATCCGCCAGGGCTGCTTGCGCCCGGCCTCGGTGGTCCACTCGTAGAAGCCGTCGGCCGGCACCAGGCAGCGGCGGTACCGGAAGGCGCCGCGGAACGCCGGCTTCTCGTTCACGGTCTCGGCCCGGGCGTTGATCATCCGGGCGCCGATGCCGATGTCCTTGGCCCAGGACGGCACCAGTCCCCAGCGCATGATGTGCAGCTCGCGCGCGGCGGCCCGGCCGGCGTCGCGGTCGCCCCTGCGAATCACCGGAACCTCCTGGGTCGGCGCGACGTTCCACCGGGGCATGAGGTTCAACAGCGTATCGACGCCGAACAGTCTCCTGATCGCTTCCGGATCGGTGGTGATGCTGTACCGGCCGCACATGCAAGGCTCCCGCAACTCGAACGCGCCACTCGCCGGTTCGCAGCTTGGCGCTACCATCACCCACCGCTACCATCGCGCAAATTCCCACGCTAGCAGGTGAGGCTGACATGGCGAAATTCGGCATCGGTCAGGGCATGAAGCGCAAGGAGGACCAGCGCTTCCTCACCGGCCAGGGCCAGTACACCGACGATCTCGCCGTCCCCGGCATGGCCCGCGCCGTGCTGGTCCGGGCACCGATCGCGCATGCCCGGATCACCGGGGTCGGAACCGCCGACGCCAAGGCGGCGCCGGGCGTCCTGGCGGTGCTGACCGGCGAGGACGTCGCCGCCGACGGGCTGGGCGACCTGCCCTGTGCCGCCCTGGTCCCGGGACGTGACGGCAAGCCGGCGATTGGCCCGGCCTACCCGCTGCTGGTGCGCGACCGGGTGCGCCATGTCGGCGACGCGGTCGCCCTGGTGGTGGCCGAGACCCTCGAGCAGGCGCGCGACGCCGCCGAGCTGGTGGAGGTCGACTACGACGCGCTGCCGGCGGTCAACGGCATCGACGCGGCCTCGGCGCCCGGTGCGCCGCTGGTCTGGGACGCCGCGCCGGGCAACCTGTGCGTGGACTGGGAGACCGGCGACGCGGCCGCCGTCGAGGCGGCCTTCGAGGCCGCCGCCAGGGTCGCCGAGCTGACCCTGGTCAACAACCGGATCGTGGTGAACTCGATCGAGCCGCGCGGCGTGCTCGCCGAATTCGACGCCGGCACCGGCGGCTACACCCTGCACGTCTCGACCCAGGGCCCGCACGGGGTGCGCGACGTGCTGTGCGGGATCCTGAAGGTCGAGCCCTCGAGCATGCGGGTGGTGTCGCCGGACGTCGGCGGCGGCTTCGGCATGAAGATCTTCCCGTACCGCGAGCACGCGCTGGCGGCCTGGGCGGCCCGCAGGGTCGGCCGGCCGGTCAAGTGGATCGGCGAGCGCACCGAGTCCTTCGTGTCCGACACCCAGGGCCGCGACCACCGCTCGACCGCGCGGATGGCACTAGACGCCGACGGCCGGTTCCTGGCGCTGTCGGTCGACACCAGGGCCGATCTCGGCGCCTATCTCTCGCTGTACGGCCCGGCGATCCCGACGGTGGCGGGCTCGGGCATGCTGGCCGGGCTGTATACCACCCCGGCGATCCACGTCCGGGTGCGCGGCTACTTCACCAACACCCTGCCGGTCGACGCCTACCGCGGCGCCGGCCGGCCCGAGGCCGCCTATCTGGTGGAGCGGCTGGTCGACGAATGCGCCAGGGTGACCGGCCTCGACCGCGCCGAGATCCGGCGCCGCAACTTCGCGCCGCCCAGCGCCATGCCGTTCACGACGGCACTCGGCGAGACCTACGATTCCGGCGACTTCGCCGCGCATCTCGACAAGGCGCTGGCCGAGGCCGGCTGGTCCACCGTCGAGGCCCGCAAGGCCGGCAGCCGAAAGGCGGGCCTGCTGCGCGGCATCGGCATCTCAACCTATGTCGAGGCCTGCGGCGGCGGCGGGCCGGAATGGGCCGACATGCGGGTCAACCCGGACGGCACCGTGACCGTGCCGATCGGCACCCGCTCGACCGGCCAGGGCCACGAGACCGCCTACTCGCAGCTGGTGACCCAGGCCCTCGGCATCGACAACGAGCTGGTCACGGTGATCCAGGGCGACACCGCGGCGATCGAGAACGGTGCCGGCACCGACGGTTCGCGCTCGCTGCCGGCCGGCGGCTCGGCGCTGCAGGCCGCCATCGACGTGGTGATCGAGAAGGGCAGGCGGATCGCCGCCCACGCCCTGGAAGCGGCCGAGGCCGACATCGAGCTGGCCGACGGCCGGTTCACCGTCGCCGGCACCGACCGCGCAATCTCGCTGGCCGACGTCGCCCGGCGCGCCGACGACCCGTCGCAGCTGCCCGAGGGCATGGAACCGGGCCTGTCGGCGAGCGAATCCTACAGTCCGAGGGCTTCCACCTACCCGAACGGCACCCATGTCTGCGAGGTGGAGATCGACCCGGACACCGGGATCGTGCGGGTCGACCGCTACACCGTGGTGGACGATTTCGGCGAGGTGGTGAACCCGATGTTGCTGCAGGGCCAGGTCCACGGCGGGGTCGCCCAGGGCATCGGCCAGGCGCTGTACGAGCGCGTGGTCTACGACGACGATGCCCAGCTGGTCAGCGGCTCGCTGATGGACTACTGCCTGCCGCGGGCCGACGACCTGCCGATGGTCGGCTTCGCCATGAGCCCGACGCGCTGCACCACCAACCCGCTCGGGGTAAAGGGCTGCGGCGAAGCCGGCGCGATCGGCGCGCCACCGGCGGTGATCAACGCGGTGCTCGACGCGCTGGCGCCGGTCGGCGTCACCGGCATCGACATGCCCGCGACCCCGGAACGGGTCTGGGCGGCCATCCGGGCGGCCAATCCGGCCGCCGCGGCCTGACGACTGGGAGAACAGGGTGACCGAACTCGACAAGCCGGCGGTCCTGGACCGCATCGCCGTCCTCGCCCGCGACGCCGGCCGGATCATCCTGCCCTACTACGACGGCGACCCGGTGGTCGGCAGCAAGTACGACGGCAGCCCGGTCACCGCCGCCGACCAGGCCGCCGAGGCGCTGATCGTCCCGGTCCTGCGCGCCCTCACCCCGGACATCCCGGTGGTCGCCGAGGAAGCCGTGGCCGCCGGCCAGATCCCGGACGTCTCGGGCGGCCGGTTCTGGCTGGTCGACCCGCTGGACGGCACCAAGGAGTTCATCCAGAAGCGCGGCGACTTCACGGTCAACATCGGCCTGGTAGAGAACGGCGCGCCGGTGCTTGGGGTCGTGCACACCCCGGTCGACGGCATGCTGTGGGCCGGATCGGTGGGCGACGGCGCCTGGGAGGAGGATGCCGACGGCAACCGGCGCGCGATCAGCGTTCGCAAGGCCGACCCGGCGGCGCTGACCGTGGTCGCCAGCAAGAGCCACCGCAACCCGGAGCTGGAGGCCTACATCGCGACCCTGCCGGTCAGGGAGTCGGTGTCGCGCGGCTCGGCCCTGAAGTTCTGCCTGGTGGCGCGCGGCGAGGCCGACGTCTACCCACGCACCGGGCCGACCATGGAATGGGACACCGCGGCCGGCCACGCCCTGCTGCTGGCCGCCGGCGGGACCCTGACCGCCTTCGACGGCACGCCGTTCCTTTACAGCAAGCCGGATTTCCGCAACGGCTTCTTCATCGCCCGCGGCGGCTGAGCGATGGCTGCGCCGCCCCGACACGCCGCCTGCCGGGTGTCCCGGGCCCTGGCGGCGCTGTGCCTGATGGCGGTGGCGGCGGCCTGCCAGTCGGTTCCGGAGACCGTCCGGGAAATGCCGGTACGGGCTGCGCCCCGGCACCCGATCCAGACGTCGGAACCCTGGGTCGCCACGCCGGTGGCGCGTTCCGAGAGCGGCGATGCCAGCCCGGTCACGCCGGGGCCGAATTCCCGGACCAGCCGGACCCCCGACATGGCGCCGCGGCGCGAGCCGGCCGACCGCGTCGAAACGCCCTCCCCGATGGACCAGCTCGACGACATCCGTCGGGATCTGCAGCAGCAACGCGAGCGCGACCGCCAGAAGACCGACCCGCCGAAAGGCACCATCAAGCGTCCCGGAACGATCAAGCCGCCGGGCACCATCGACGTTCCGCGCTGACAGCCCCTTCACAAGGATCCATCTCTCTATTATAACAAGATACTTCTTGCTATAAATGGAGGCCGGGATGCGCACGCTCGTCCTAGGAGGAACCGGTTCGATCGGCAGCGCGGTGGTGCGTGGTCTGGTGGCTGCAGGCCACGAGGTCTGCGCCCTCGCCCGCAGTCCTGACTCCGCCGAGCAGGTGCTGGACATCGGCGCCGAGCCGGTCGCGGGCGATCTCGCCTCGCCCGCGCTGTGGGTCGGCGCGCTGGCGCCCGAGCTGGACGCGGTGGTGCACGCCGCCTGCTCGTTCGACGCCGACATGGACGCCCTGGACACCGGCCTGCTCGACGCCCTGCTGCCTGCCCTCGCCGCCACCGGCCGCCGGCCGGCCCTGCTGTACACCGGTGGCTGCTGGCTGTGGGGCCCGTCACCGGACCGGGCGATCGACGAGGCGACCCCCTTCGACCCGCTGCCGGCCTTCGCCTGGATGGTGCCGAACCTGCAACGCGTGCTGGCGGCGCCCGGCATCCGCGGCGCCGTCGTGCACCCGGCGATGGTCCATGCCGAGAGCTCCGGGCCGCTGGCCGCCATGGCCGGGCAGGCGCGCGCCGGCCGGCCGGTTTCGGTCGTGGGCTCGGAGACCGTGCTGTGGCCGCTGGTCCACGCCGACGACCTGGCCGACCTGTATCTGCGGGTGCTGGCGGACGACGGCTTCACCGGCCAGGTGATCGGCGTCGCCGACGAAGGCGTCCCGGTCGGCGACCTGGCGCGCCGGGCCGGCGGCGGCGAGGCGCCGGAGGTGGTAACGGAGGACCGGATCGCGGCCGAGCGCGGCGACTGGGCCCGCGGCTACGCCCGCAGCCAGCGCATGAGCGGCCGTTTCGCCCGCGAACGGCTGGGCTGGCGGCCGCACCGATCGCTCGCGGTGGCGGCGCCGGCCGCCTGACACCCCCGTCAGGCCAGCGACGCCTTCATCCGCAGGCGGGTGGCGGCGGCGTCCATGTCGCGTCTGAAGGCCGGCGGCTCGGTCGGCGCGACCCGCAGCAGCACGAAGCTGCAATGCGCCGGCTCGCGCAGCACCGCCCGGCCGTGGTCGATCTGCGCCTCGCCGTCGACCGTGGCGGTCGCCTTGAACCCGGCGCCGCGCGCCATCGCCTCCAGGTCGGTGCCGCGGGCGGTGTGGGTGAGCTGGCCGCCGGTCTCCAGATAGTGGCCGTTGTCGACGCACAGCACCGAGAGATTGGGCGGATCCATGACCGCGATGGTGGCCAAGGTGCCGACCCCCATCAGCAGTTCGCCGTCGCCGGTGACGACCATCACCCGGCGGTCCGGGCGGGCCAGCGCCAGGCCCAGCCCGACCGACAGCGCCGCACCCATGGCGCCGCCGAGGGCGTACAGGCTGGCGCCGTCGCCGGTCAGGTGGCTGATGTCGCGGGAGGTCCCGCCCAGCCCGGTGACGAACAGGAAGTCCCGGTGGTCGCCGACGATCTGCGGAACGGCGGTGCGGCGGTCGAGAAGGTATCCGGTGTCCATGGCGGGTGCTCCGGGCACGGGGTTCAGAACGCCTTGGCGCCGAGCAGGCGCTGGGTCAGCAGGACCGCGGTCGGGCGATTGCCCTGGAAGGCCTGGGTGATCGCCGCGGCCACGACGCCGGCGACATCCTCGGCACGGTCGACGCGGACGGTATCCACGCCCATCGCCTGCAGGACCGGCTCGACCGCGCGGCCGGCCGGGTACTGCCACGGATTGCCCTCGCCGAAGTCGCCGCGCATGCTGACCAGGGCCAGGAACGGGAACCGCCCGAGGGCGATCAGCGACAGCAGGTTCGCGCAGTTGCCGACCCCGCTGCTCTGGATCAGCAGCACGCCGCGCCGGCCGCCCAGGTCGGCCCCGGCCAGCAGGCCGACCCCCTCCTCCTCGGTGGTCAGCGAGACGGCGTGGACCTCGTTGTCGGCGATCGCCCGCTCGATCAGGCGCTTGTGCCCGGCGTCCGGGACATAGGCGAACTGGGTGATGCCGCCGGCCTTGAGAAGCTCATACACCTGATCCTGCCAGGGGGACGGCGGGTGGCCTGCTGTCATCGGGCGGCGCTCCAGCGTGGAAGGCGGAAGTCCCGCCGATCCTAGCACCGGCCGCCGCCGGCCGTCCGCGCCCCGTCGAGCCTGGACATCGCCGCGACGCCTCCCCATCTGCGAGGAACGACACGGGGTGCCCGTCGTTCGGGCTGAGATCACACCCGCAACACCTGATCCGGGTCATGCCGGCGGAGGGAGTCGTGGCCGCGCCCCGCGATGCGCCGCCGTCGGCTTGCTTCCGGACAACGAGGAGAGACCGATGGCCGATGCGCCGACGACATGCCAGGGCGAGGCCGCCACGCCGCGCGATCACCCGCGCGGGGCCTGGGCGACCCTGAGCGCCGTGCGCGCCCGGGGATCTCTGGTGCACAGCGTCACCAACCTGGTCGTGACCAACCTGACCGCCAACATGCTGCTGGCGCTCGGTGCCTCGCCGGCCATGGTCGAGAACGTCGAGGAGGCCGGCGAACTGGCGGCCGTGGCGGACGCCCTGGTCGTCAACCTCGGCTCGATGTCGGCGGCCCGGACCGAGGCCATGCGGGCCGCCGTCCAAGCGGCCGACCGCAACCGCACCCCGTGGGTGATGGACCCGGTGGCGGTCGGTGCGCTCTCCTATCGCACGGCGGTCGCCCGCGAGTTGCTGGCACACCGGCCGGCAGCGATCCGCGGCAACGCCTCGGAGATCGCCAGCCTCGCCGGCGGCGACGGTGGCGGCAAGGGGGTGGACAGCACGCTGGGCAGCGACGAGGTCCTGGGCCTGGCCCGCCGGCTGGCGCTCGACACCGGGGCGGTGGTGGCGGTGACCGGTGCGGTCGACCACGTGACCGACGGCGACCGCGAACTGGCGGTCGAGAACGGCCACCCGCTGCTGACCCGGGTGACCGGCATGGGATGCTCGGCGACCGCCGTGATCGCCGCCTGCCTGGCGGTCGGCGAGACCACCGGCGCGGACCGGCTGACCGCGACCGCCCACGGCCTCGCACTGTTCGGCTTCGCGGCCGAGCGCGCGGCCCGTGGAGCCGCCGGCCCGGCCTCGTTCCAGGTCGCCCTGATCGACGCCCTGTACGGCCTGACCGAGGCCCAGGTGCTCGCCGGGGTGCGCATCCGATGAGCCACCCGCCCTACGACCTGACGCTCTACCTGGTCACCGACCCGGTGCTGATCGGCGACCGGCCGCTCGAGGCGGTCGTCGCGGCGGCGGTCGAGGGCGGCGTCACCATGGTCCAGCTGCGCGACAAGACGGCGGAGTCCCGGGCCTTGATCGAGACCGCCGAACGGCTGATCGAGATACTGCGGCCGCAGGGTGTGCCGCTGCTGGTCAACGACCGGGTCGACGTGGCGCTGGCGGCCGGCGCCGACGGGGTGCACGTCGGACAGTCCGACATGCCGGCGGCGACCGTCCGCCGGCTGCTCGGCGACGACGCGATAATCGGGGTCTCGGTCACGAGAGAGTCCCAGATGGCCGGCATCGACCCGGGGATCGTGAACTATCTCGGCGTGGGACCGCTGTTCGCGACCTCGACCAAGGGCGACGCCGCCGCCCCGCTGTCCGACGACGCGATCCGGCGCATCCTCGCGCGGACCCGGCTGCGGACGGTCGGGATCGGCGGCATCGACGCCGCCAACGCGCATCGCCCGAAGGCGCTCGGACTGGGCGGCATCGCGGTGGTGTCGGCGATCTGCGCGGCCGCCGATCCGGAAGCCGCGGCCCGCGCCCTGCGCGAGGCCTTCGGCTAACCGGCGGCCTTCAGCACCTCGGCCGCCAGCGCCTTGACCTCGGCGGCGGCCGACCCGCTGCGCTGGTACTCGGTCACCCCGAGGCCCTCCAGCAAGGCGGCGGCCAGCGCCACCCGATTGCCGATCCGGGCCTTCGCGACCTTGGCCCCGAGTTCATTCAGCTTGCCGGTCATCGCGTCGGTCAGCCGGGCGCGCGGCGGCACCCGGTTCAGCACCAGCAGCGCCGCGGTGTTTTCCGCCGCCGCCAGGTCGAGGGTCGCCTTGGTCGCCCAGAAGTCCATCGGACTCGGCTGCAGCGGCACCACCACCACGTCGGCCGAGCGCACCGCGATCTTCGCCTCGGTCTCGGCGTGCGGCGGCGAGTCGATGATCACCACGTCGTGGGTCTTCGCCAGCTTCTCGACCTCGTTGGCGGTCCGCCAGCCGGTGATCCGGTGCACCGACAGCCCGCCCCTGCCCTTGCCGGCGCCGGGCGCCGGCACCCCCATCTCCTCGCGCATCTCCCACCAGGAGCTGAGCGAGGCCTGCGGGTCGATGTCGACCACCGCCACCGACTTGCCGGCCTCGGCCCAGGCGACGGCGAGATGCGCTGCGATCGTGGTCTTGCCGGCGCCGCCCTTCTGCTGTGCGACGGTGACGATACGGGCGGTCATGGAGCCCCTCCTGCGGACTGCGGGCGATTCCGCAGTGTAGCGGTTTCCCCTCCATGCTGCACCTGCGAAGAAACCGGGCGGCATGCCGGGACTTGACGGGCCGCCGGGATTGCGCGACCCAGCGCGGCCATGCCCGTCCCGAGCACGCCCGAGACCGCCCCGATCCGCCCAGTCGACGACCCGCAGGCCCGGGCCGAGGCGGCCCGCCTGCTGCGCGCCGGCCGTCTGGTGGCGTTCCCGACCGAGACGGTCTACGGGCTCGGCGCCGACGCCACCGACGAGAACGCGGTCGCCCGGATCTTCGCCGCCAAGGACCGGCCGCGCTTCAACCCGCTGATCAGTCATGTTCCCGACGCCATGTCGGCCTTCGCGCTGGGCGAGGCGACGCCGGCCGCCGAGCGGCTTGCCGCCGCGCACTGGCCGGGGCCGCTGACCATGGTGCTGCGGCGCCGGCCGGGCTGCCCGATCGCCTGGCTGACCAGCGCCGGGCTGGAGACCGTGGCCCTGCGGGTGCCGGGCAGTGCGGCGGCCCGCGCCCTGCTGGCCGAGGCCGGCCGGCCGATCGCCGCCCCCAGCGCCAACCGCTCCGGCCGGGTCAGCCCGACCACGGCGGCCCATGTCGCCGAGGAACTCGGCGACCGGGTGGCGCTGATCCTGGACGGCGGCCCCTGCCCGGTCGGGCTGGAAAGCACGGTGGTCGATCTCTCGGGCGCTCGGCCACGGCTACTGCGCCCCGGCGCCGTCACCCGCGAGCAGCTCGAGGCGGTCCTCGGCCCGGTCGAGCTGGCGGTGGCGGGGGACGCGATCGCCGCCCCCGGCATGCTGGCCAGCCACTACGCGCCGCAGGCCGCGGTCCGCCTGAACGCGACCGACAGGCGGCCCGGCGAGGCGTTCCTGGACTTCGGCGCGACACGCGGCGACGCCGACCTCGACCTCAGCCGGTCCGGCGACCCGGTCGAGGCCGCCGCCCGCCTGTTCGCGAGCCTGCGGGACCTCGACCGGCCCCGCATCGCCGCCATCGCCGTGGCCCCGGTCCCGGAGGCCGGCCTCGGTGCCGCGATCAACGACCGCCTGCGCCGGGCGGCGGCGCCACGCGGGTGAGCCGCCATAAGGCCAAGCGCCGCGCCCCGGATCGCGCATGCGGCGGTGCTGCTTGTGCCGTCCGGGCCATCGCCTAATATCCCGGCCGAGTTCGACCGATCAGGAGATCCCGATGGCCGCCCCCGCCGCCGTCGCCGCAGACCGCGTCCTGGACGCGGCGCTCGACCGCATCAGGACCATCGTCGGGCCGAAGGGCTGGACCGACGACGCCGACGCGATGCGGCCGCATCTCGAGGACTGGCGCGGCCTGTTCAAGGGCAAGGCCCGGATGCTGGTCAGGCCGGCCAGCACCGAGGAGGTGGCCGGCGTGGTCGCCGCCTGCAACGAGGCCGGCATCCCGATCACACCCCAGGGCGGCAATACCTCGCTGTGCGGCGCCTCGACCCCGGACGACGCCGGCGACGGCATCGTGCTGTCGCTCGCCCGCATGAACCGGGTGCGCGGGCTCGACGCCGCCAACCACACGATCACGGTCGAGGCCGGCTGCATCCTGGCCGACGTACAGGCCAGGGCCGCCGACGCCGACCGCTACTTCCCGCTGTCGCTGGCGGCCGAGGGCAGCTGCATGATCGGCGGCAACCTCTCGACCAATGCCGGCGGCACCAACGTGCTGAAATACGGCAACGCCCGCGAGCTTGTCCTGGGCCTGGAGGTGGTGCTGCCGGACGGCCGGATCTGGAACGGCCTGCGCGGCCTGCGCAAGGACAACACCGGCTACGACCTCAAGCAGCTGTTCCTGGGAGCGGAAGGCACGCTCGGCATCATCACGGCGGCGGTACTGAAGCTGTTCCCGAAGCCGACCGACGTGCGCAGCGCGTTCTGCGCGGTGCCCGACATCGCCTCGGCGGTCACCCTGCTGGGCCGGGCCCGGGCCGAGAGCGGCGACGCGGTCGAGACCTTCGAGTTCATGCCGCGGCTGGTCATCGACCTGGTGCTGAAGCACATGCCCGACACCGAGGACCCGCTGCAGGAGCGCTACGAGCAGTACGTCCTGCTGGAACTGGTCTCGACCGCCAGCGGCGAGAGCGACCTGGGCGCCAAGCTGGAGGCGATCCTGGAATCCGCCTTCGAGGACGGCCTGGTGCTGGACGCGGCGATCTCGCAGTCCGAGGCCCAGCGCCAGGAGTTCTGGAAGCTGCGCGAGAACGCCTCGGAGGCGCAGAAGATCGAGGGTGCCTCGATCAAGCACGACGTCTCGGTGCCGGTCTCGCGGATCGCCGAGTTCTACGACGCCGCCTGGGAGCGGGTGCAGAAGGTCGACGGCGACGTCCGGCTGGTCGGCTTCGGCCATGTCGGCGACGGCAACCTGCACTACAACCTGCAGGCCCCCGAGGGTGGCGACGGCAAGGCGTTCATGGCCAAGTGGGAGCGCTTCAACCGGGCGGTCCACGACACCGTGGTCGAGATGGGCGGCTCGATCAGCGCCGAGCACGGCATCGGCCGGCTCAAGCGCGAGGAACTGGCGCACTACAAGGATCCGGTCTCGCTGGACCTGATGCGGACCGTCAAGGCCGCGCTCGACCCCAAGGGCATCCTGAATCCGGGCAAGGTGATCTGACCGTAGGTATATTCCCCTATCGCGCCGGGAGATTTCCGGGCAATGTCGGGACAAGGATCGCCACGGCCGGCGTATATGGGGCTGCAGCTCCCGCACCAGTGAGACCATGCCCAACGACCTGTCGCCGCGTCCGGCCCCGATCCCGTTCGACGACGCCCTGATCGAGATGGAGCGGCGGATCGCCGTCGCCCGCGTCCACACCCGGCCGTTCCCGCACATCGTCGTGGACGACGTTCTCCCGCAGGCGGTCCGCGAGGGACTCGACCGCTACTGGCCGGGCTTCGATCGGTTCACGCTGTCGAACCACAATCACCGCGGCGAACTCCGTGTCGTGAAGGCCGCCATCGGCACCGAGGGCCACGAACTCAGGCTCTGGTCGTCGGTGCAACGACTGGCACTCCACGCCAACCGGGCGGTCAGGAGGCGGCTGGAACGCCATTTCCACGACAAGTATCGGCCGCTCCTGGGGTCGGACTGGCGGCGCCGGCTCGGGCCGATCTCCTATCTCGACAACGACTCGATGCTGGCCCACTACACCGGCCCGCTCCATATGGCACCGCACATCGACAACGCCCGCGTCGCCATCAACTGCTTCGTGTACCTGGACGACCCCCAGATGCCGACGCCGGAACCGCGGCGGGGCACGACCCTCTACCGATCTCTCGGTTTCTCCTGGCCGACGAACGTCCCGCTGCCCGAACCCCTGCAGACCAGGTTCCTGCGCGAGGACCGGGAGATCGGCTGGCAGGAGAACCGCCTTCTGGCCTACGTCAACGGCCCCTGGTCGTTCCACGGGGTCTCGCGCCACGACCTCGGGGAGAGCCGGCGCCGGCTGCTGATGTTCGGGTCGCTGCTGGACAAGGCGACCACGGAACGGGTGCTCGACCCGTTGTTCCGGTAAACGGAAGGGCGCGCTCCTCCCCCGGGTCGTTGCCGCCCCGCCGGATCGGACCCTCGGACCGGCCCGGGGGCGATTGCCGCGCCGCCTTCCGCAGGATAGAACCCGACCGAGGTTCACCGTGCCAGAGAGCCGGGTCTTTCGAGGGAGGTCGTCATGGGCGCCTACGCCGCTCCGTTGCGCGACATGCGCTTCGTCATCGAGGACGTGGTCGGGCTCGACCGCGTCGCCGGCCTTCCCGGACTGGAGGGGACCGACGGCGGGCTGATCGAGCAGATCCTGGCCGAGGCGGGCAAGCTTGCCGGCGGCGTGATCGGTCCCCTGAACGAGATCGGCGACCGCCAGGGCGCGCGTCTGGAGAACGGGGTGGTGCGGACCCCCGACGGCTTCGCCGACGCCTACCGGCAGTTCGTCGAGGGCGGCTGGAACGGCGCGCCGTTCGAGGAGGAATGGGGCGGCATGGGCCTGCCATGGCTGGTCGCCACGGCGCTGCAGGAGATGTGGCAGGGCGCCAACCTGGCCTTCGGCCTGTGCCCGCTGCTGACCCAGGCGGCGATCGACGCCCTGCGCGAGGTCGGCACCGAGGAGCAGAAGCGGCTCTACCTGCCGAAGCTGGTCAGCGGCGAGTGGACCGGCACCATGAACCTGACCGAGCCGCAGGCCGGCACCGACCTGGGCGCGATCCGCACCAAGGCCGAGAAGCTGCCGGACGGCAGCTACCGGCTGCGCGGCCAGAAGATCTTCATCACCTACGGCGACCACGACTACACCGACAACATCATCCACCTGGTGCTGGCGCGCTCGCCGGACGACATCGCCGGGACCAAGGGCCTGTCGTTGTACATCGTGCCGAAGTTCCTGGTGAACCCGGACGGCTCGCTCGGTGCGCGCAACGACGCCAAGCCGCTGTCGCTCGAGCACAAGCTCGGCATCCACGCCAGCCCGACCTGCGTCATGGCCTATGGCGAGGACGATGGTGCTGTCGCCTACCTGGTGGGCGAGGAGAACCGCGGCATCGAGTACATGTTCATCATGATGAACAACGCCCGCCTGGCGGTCGGCCTGCAGGGCCTGGCGATCGCCGAACGGGCCTACCAGCAAGCCGCCGACTACGCCCGCAACCGGGTCCAGGGCCGGGCCATCCAGGGCTCGCCGGGACCGGTGTCGATCATCCGGCACCCCGACATCCGCCGCATGCTGCTGACCATGAAGGCGCAGATCGAGGCGATGCGGGGCCTGGTCTACGACGTGGCCGCGGCCATCGACGTCGCCGACCGGCACCCGGACGCCGGAGAGCGCAAGCGGGCGCAGGCCCGTGTCGACCTGCTGATCCCGGTGGCCAAGGCCTGGTGCACCGACGCCGCCGTCGAGATCTGCTCGACCGCCGTCCAGGTGCATGGCGGCATGGGCTTCATCGAGGAGACCGGCGCCGCCCAGCACTATCGCGACGCCCGCATCACGCCGATCTACGAGGGCGCCAACGGCGTCCAGGCGCTCGACCTGGTCGGCCGCAAGGTCGCCCGCGACGGCGGCGAGGCGATGCGGGCCTTCCTGGCCGACGTCGACGCCACCCTGGCCGCCCTAGGCGACGGCGGCCCGGCCCTGGCAAGCCTGCGCGACCGGCTGTCCGCCGGCCGCGACGCCCTCGGCCGGGCGACCGACTGGGTGGTCGCCACCATGCCGAACGACCCCGCCGCCGCGGCCTCGCCGTCGGCGCTGTTCCTGGAGCTGTTCGGGCTGGTCGCCGGCGGCTGGCTGATGGCCCGTTCGGCACTGGCGGCCGGCACCACGCTCGCGGCCGGCGCCGACGGCGATGCCCGCTGGATGGAGGCCAAGCTGGTGACCGCCCGGCACTATGCCGACCACCTGCTGTCCCAGGCGCCGGGCCTGCTGAGCGCGATCGAGGCCGGCGGCGATACGGTCATGGCTCTGGCCGACGACCAGTTCTGATGAGGAATTTTTACTACCTTCAGTAGATTCATCGGACGATCTGCGTTCCCATTCCCTGTACCGACGGCTATCCTCTTCGGACAGTCACGCAGGGGAACGAATCCATGCCGAAAGCGTCGAACCGAGGATCGGGACTGAAGCGTCGAGACTTCCTGGCTGGCGCCTCGGCACTGACCCTCACATTTCCGCTCGTCCCCAAGTCGGCGGTCGCGGCCACCGGCAGGGAGACGGCGCCCGCCGGCGCCGCGGTCGCCCGGCTCGGCATCTATCCGGCGATCGGCATCTGCCGGGTCGGCGGCAGCGCCAAGTGGTTCCTGGCCCCCGAGGTGCCCGGGTTGCCGCCGCAGCCGGAGGGCGGCTTCAAGGACGGCGAACAGGCCATCAAGAAGCAGGTCCAGCGGTTCCGCATCTACGCCTTCGACGACCAGGACCGGGTGATCGGCGAGGTCACCGCCGCCGATGCGAAGATCGAGTGGCGGGTGCACGTCGCCAACACCAAGGCGGCCTGGTATGGCTTCAACAACCCGCTCGACAACGGCGCCCTGGCCCCCGGCCTGCCCGGCCAGCGCCGCAACCAGTATTTCGTCACCGACGAAGAGCGCCTGAAGATGCTGGCGATCGACGGCGGCGAGACCAGGATCCACGGCGCCGGCACCAACCCGAACGGGGACGACCCGCGCTATGCCATGGGCGGCCGGTTCTGGGACCAGATCGACGTCGGGCTCGGCCATCTCCGGACCGACGACGCCGGCCGGCTGCTGGTGTTCCCGCCGGACGGCAAGTCGGCGAGCCCGACCAACGCGCCGATCACCAGCTTCGCCGACAACAACGGCTGGCACGACGACTGGTGCGACGGGCCGGTCGAGGCCGCCGTGACGCTCGGCGACGGCACCGTCAGGATCGCCGACCATGCCTGGGTGGCCTCGGTCGGGCCGAACTTCGCGCCCGAGATTCCGCCGATCTCGACCCTGTACGACGTGATCGCCGACCTGAACGTCGCCGAGGGCTGGACCGCGGCGCCGTCGGTGCCGATCTCGTTCCGCCGCGACATCTATCCCACCTTCCGCCGGCTGGCCCTGATGGAGTGGGTCGCCGCCGAGGGCAACCTGCGGCAGGGCTGGCTGAACGTCGGCGACTTCGCCGACCCGGCCTATATCGCCAGGCTGCGGGACCCCAGCCCGGCCAACCGGGCATTCCGGCAGTCGGTGTTCGAGAAGTTCCGCGACCCGGAAAACAGCGCGCCCGATGCCTACAAGACCGAGCGCCTCAAGATGCCCTACATGCTCGGCGACGGCGTGAACTACGACGGCAGCCCGCTGCAGTGGTTCCGCTTCCCGAAACTGCAGTACCGGCACCTGCAGCTCTGGGCCGACGGATCGTTCACCGACGACTACCAGGATCCCGTCGCCGACGCGGTGACCGGCGTCGACGACCTGGACCTCGCCCTGCGGCCGGACGCACTGACCGAAGCCGCGCTGGAACCGTGCTCGGGCGGCGCCTTCCACCCGGGCGTCGAGCTCACCTACTACCTGCGCCTGAAGGAGATGTATGCCCGCAACCGGGACCGGGCCGCCGAGCCGTTCCGGATCGCCCTCGCCAAGCGCCCGTCCCTGCTGCAGGACATCGGCTTCCTGCTGACGCCCGAGACCGCCTTCAACGGCAACCCGGATCTCGGCACCCCGCCGCCGATCGGGCCGCAGGGGCCGGGCGACCTGACCCGCTGGATGGGCCTGCCGTGGCAGTGCGACGCCTTCAGCTGCCAGCAGGTGCTCATGCAGTCGGACTTCCCGACCGCGGTGTGGTGGCCGGCCCTGCTGCCGATCGACGTGCTGCCGGAGGCCTACTACGAGAACATGATGCGCAGCGACCTGTCGGACGACGAGCGCCTGAAGTTCTTCGAGAGCCGGGTCGCCTGGTCGCGCGGCGTCGCCGGCATCGGCTACCACGCCAACGCCAGCTACTGGGACGGGATTACCAACATGATCGCCCTGTGGGAGCGCATGGGCTTCGTGGTCAGGCGCCCGGGACCCGGCGGCGACGGCAAGCTGGCGGCAATCCCCGGCGAGGTGTTCGTCGAGGTCGGGCGCGGCAACATGGAAGGCCGCTTCCAATGGAAACCGTCGATGGGTGACCTGCCGAATTGACCGTCCCGGCGACGGCCGACGTCGCGGTCGTCGGCGGCGGCATCGCCGGCGCGGCGGCCTGTATCGCCCTGCACGGGCGCGGCCAGAGGGTGCTGTGGATAGCGCCGGACCGTGCAGCGGAGACGCCGGTGGGGGAATCCCTCGCCCCGGCCGCCGGCACGGTCCTGGCGCAACTCGGCGTGGCCCATCTGCTCGACGGCGACGGCCATCGGCCGGCCAATGCCACCTTCTCGGCCTGGGGTACCGACGCCCTGGTCGAGCGCAATGCCGCCGTCCACCTGGCGGGCCCCGGCCGGGTGCTGGACCGGGCGCGCTTCGAGGCCGGGCTGAGGGAACTGGCGCTCGCCCATGCAGAGCATCGGTCGAGCGCCCTGGCCGACGCCCGGACCGTGTCCGGGATCTGGCGCCTGGCACTTGCCGACGGCTCGCAGGCCGCCGCGCGGTTCCTGGTCGACGCCAGCGGCCGCGCCGCCACGCTCGGACGGCGGGTGGCCGGGCACCGCCGCGACGACCGGCTGGTGGCCGCCTGTGCCTTCCTGCCGCACCGGGACCCCGGCGTCCAGCCGACCCCCGCGACCCTGATCGAAGCGGTCGGCGACGGCTGGTGGTATGCCGCCCTGCTGCCGGACGGCCGGCTGTCGCTGGCGTGCTTCTCCGATCCCGATCTGCTGCCGCGCGGCCTGTCGCGCGATCCCGGCGCCTGGCAGACGCTGATCGGCGGCACCGCATACATCGCCCGCTGGATCGGCGACGCCGGGTTCGGCGTCGAGGCCCCACCGCGCCTGTACAGCGCCGGGACCACCTGGCTGGATCCGGTGGCCGGAAGCGTCGACGGCGCCGGCTGGGCGGCGATCGGCGACGCCGCCGCCGCCTTCGACCCACTGTCCTCGCACGGCATGACCACGGCGTTGTGGACGGCCGAGCGGATCGGCGAGGCGGTCCCGGCATGGCTGGCCGGCGACCGGCAGCCGCTGGACGGCTACACCCGCGCCGTCGCCGACGGCGTCACGGCGTTCCGGACCCAGCGCGCGGCACTCTACGCCGGCGAACGCCGGTTCGCGGGGCGGCCGTTCTGGCGGCGGCGCGCCGCCGCCGCGTCGTAGGGCTCAGAGGATGCCGTCGAGCGGATTGAGCCGGAAATGCGGCCGCGGCGCGAGTTCGAACGACCCCATCGAGCCGCTCCGGTTCTGACCGGCCGAGCCCGGGAACATCTCCTTCATGCCCTGGCGGATCATGTCGCGCAGGACCGGGTCGCCCAGGCCCGACAGCTTCGGCCCCGACACCTTGGCGCCGGCGATCGGCTCGTCCTGGTCGCAGAACGCCATGAACAGGTTGGTGCGGTCGGCATAGCGCGCCGCCAGCACCGCCGTCTGATAGGCGGAGCGGCAGACCTCCCCGGTCGAGGTCGCCTGCTCGGCATCGAAGCGGGCGACGATCCGGTAGTTGTTCTTGGTCGCCGCCGCCCGGCTGGCGGTATAGGTCACGTCGGACCCCATCACCGCGCCGTCGGCATATTCCGCCAACCGTGCCGCCACGTCGGTCGGGGTGAGCTGGAACGGCGCGTTCACCGAGACCACCAGCACAGGCGAGTTGTAGCCGGCGAAAGCCAGAAACCGGTGCCGCGGCCCGGCCTGGACACCGGTCGCGGTATCCTGGGCGGTGACGCAACCGGTCAGCAGGAGCAGGGCGAGGCAGGCCATACGGCGCATCGGGCGTCTCCGTTTCGACGTCGGCCACAGATGTGGGTTCGGTTCGCGGTCGGCAAGGTGGCCATATGCCGCGCCGGCGTTTGCCGATGGCGGTCGATCGGCTATCGTCGCCGCCGGATCGCGCGAACGGCATGGGAATCGACGGCATGGCAACCCTGGAGGACGTCCTCGGTTTCTGGTTCCGGGAAGCCGATCCGAAGCAGTGGTTCATCAAGGACGACGGCTTCGACGCCACGCTGCGCAGCCGCTTCGGCGCCCTGCACGCCGAGGCCGCGGCCGGCGGCCTGGCCGACTGGGAGGCGACCGCCGACGGCCGGATGGCCCTGATCCTGGTGCTCGACCAGATGTCGCGGAACCTGTTCCGCGGCGACCCCCGGGCGTTCGCCCAGGATGCCCGCGCCCGGGCCGTCGCGCGCCGGGCGATCGCGGCCGGCGACCACGTGTTCGCCCCGCCCGAGCGCTGCCAGTTCCTGTTCCTGCCGTTCGAGCACAGCGAGGACGTCGCCGACCAGCTCTGGTCCGACGCGCTGTTCCGCGCGCTCGGCGACGCCAACCTGATCGACTACGCCGAACGCCATCGCGTGATCGTCGAGCAGTTCGGCCGTTTCCCGCACCGCAACGCCGCCCTCGGCCGCACCGGCACGCCCGAGGAGCTGGCCTTTCTCGAGCAACCGAACTCGTCGTTCTGACCCGGAGGATCCCCTCGTGACCGACAAGCCCGTGATCGTCGTCCTGTCGCCCTGGTACACGGTGGCGATGGACGAACTGGACCAGCACTTCACCGTCCACAGGCTGTGGGAGGTCGAGGACAAGGCCGGCCTGCTCGCCTCGGTCCGCGACACCTGCGTCGGCATCGCCGGCAGCAAGGTGTGCGACGCCGCCACCATGGACGCCCTGCCGAACGCCAAGGTGATCGCCCATCACGGGGTCGGCTACGACGGGGTCGACGTGGCCGCCGCCACCGCCCGCGGCATCAAGGTGTCGAACACCCCGGACGTGCTGAGCGACGAGGTCGCCGACTTCGCGATCGCGCTGACCCTGGCGACCTGCCGGCGCATCCCGCAGGCCGACCGCTACGTGCGCGAGGGCCGCTGGGAGCGCGAGGGCGACATGAAGTTCACCGACCGCATGTTCGGCCGCAAGGTCGGTATCCTCGGGCTCGGGCGGATCGGCATCGAGATCGCCCACCGCTTCGCCGCCTTCAAGATGGACATCGCCTACCACACCCGGGGCAGGAAGGACGTGCCGTACCGCCACTACGGCTCGCTGCTGGAGATGGCGCGCGACGTCGAGATCCTCGTGGCCATCGTGCCGGGCGGTGCGGCGACCAGGCACCTGGTGAACCGCGAGGTGCTGGACGCGCTCGGCCCGAACGGGGTGTTCGTCAACGTGGCGCGCGGCAGCGTGGCCGACGAGGACGCGCTGATCGCCGCGCTGCAGGATGGCCGGCTCGGCGCCGCCGGCCTGGACGTGTTCGCCGACGAGCCGCGGGTGCCGCAGGCGCTGAAGGACCTGACCGAGAACGTCGTCCTGCAGCCGCACCAGGCCAGCGCCACTCACGACACCCGCCTGGCGATGGGCCGGCTGGTGATGGACAACCTGCTCGCGGGCATCGCCGGCAAGCCACTGGTGACACCGGTAAACTGACGGAAAGCCGGTCGACGGAAGAGCGCCGGCCGGCAATTGACGGCCGCGCCGGCGCTCCGGAGGTCGAGGGGTGGGGGATGACCTCCGCCGTCGAGAGGCGACCGCTACAGGGAGCGACCTGACCATCGTCAGGAAGCGGTCGGCCTCGTCCGACACGGTCTCGCTGTCGTGGGAGAACCGGGACGAGTCCCTGCCACTCGTGCACCGTCTTTCCGGACACGCCCGATCCGGAAACACGTTCACAGTCTGGCCCGCCAGTGCTTGTGCGCCTGCGAGAGCCCTATACTTCCAAGAAGCACTGACGGCCTTGTTTCTGGTTTTCGAGTATTTTACGGATCATATTGTCCAGAAAACCGCACAATTGTAGCACAAGCCCTCAAGTGACAGAAAAATAACGCTATCGTTTTGAGTTTTACTTCATAGAGGCCGCGCGAGCGATCATCGCGAGCCGTCCGGTGGCCATGACGGAGCCTGCCGGCGCTCGGACCCGACCACCGACGGTTCCGACCGCCCGCTCGGAATGCCGATCATCGCCTCGGTTCCACCGCCGGGCCGGCGTCCCAGATGCAGGGTTCCGTGTTGCCGGAGCACGAGCTTCTGCGTGATCGCCAGCCCGAGGCCGGTGCCTTCGGCCGAGGCCAGGCTCGGGTCGGTCAGACGCAGGAACGGCTCACCGATCCGGTCGACCAGGGCCTTGGGAAAGCCCGGGCCCTGGTCGGCAACGACAATCCGCACCATCTCGGGGCCGTCGACGGCCCCGATCTCGACCGTCGAACCGGATGGCGCGTACTTCACCGCGTTCGAGAGCAGATTCAGAAGGCACTGGCGCAACGCGCGCGGGTCGCAGCGCACCAGGACCACCTCGCTTACGGCCCGCTCGATCACGACGCCCTTGGCCTCCGCGAGCGGGCCGATGACATCGATCGCCTCGCCGACGATCCCGCCGGCGTCGTGAACGGCGATCGCCAGCGCCACGGAATCCGCCTCGACGCGCGACAGGTCGAGGATGTCGCTGATGATTTCGAGCAGGTGGCTACCGCTCTGGTGGATGTGATCGAGATACTCGGCCGTCTTTGCCGTCCCCAGCTTTCCGGGGCCGAAGTGGCGGATCATCTCGGTGAACCCGAGGATCGCGTTGAGCGGCGTGCGGAACTCATGGCTCATCCCGGCCAGGAACCGGCTCTTCGCCAGATTGGCAGCCTCGGCGGACCGGAGCTGATCCCTCAGCTGCTCCGACAGCGCCTTCAGATCGTCCTGCACCGCAACGATGTCGGACATGTCGTGCGCCACGACCGCGACGGCCGGACCGTCGGTCGATTGGTAGCGGGCGAGCGACACCAGTGCCGGGAATACCGAGCCGTCGCGGCGCTTCGCCTCTATGATGCGTTGGCCGCTCATCGGCCCTGGGCGCGACAGCGGATCGTCGATGAAGCCGGCGGCCAGCGAGCGATGATGCACGCGGATGCTCTCCGGCAACAGCAGCTCGAGCGATTGCCCCACGATCTCCATGTGCGTCCACCCGAACAGCCTGGTGGCGGCCGCGTTGAAGCGGCTGATGCGCTGCTCCCTGTCGACCGTGAGCATGGCATCCGGGGCGGCGGCCAGGACCGCGCCGAGTTCGTCGCGGGCGTTGGCGACCGCCCGGCGCGACCGGATCTGCTCGGAGACGTCTTCCTGAACGCCGATGAAATGCGTCACCCGGCCGGCGGCGTTCCTGATCGGCGCCACCCGCAGGGCGTTCCAGAACTCCACCCCGTCCTTGCGCCGGTTGCGCAACGTGACCGCGCAGGTCCCTTTTTCGGCGATCGCCTGTCGAATCGTCCGCAGCTCCGGCTGATCCGGCAGTCCGTCGCTCAGCAGACTGCAGTTCCGGCCCGCGACCTCATCGAGCCGGTATCCGGTGATCGTCGTGAAGGCCTGGTTCACGAAGACGATCGGCACCCCGTCGGTCGCCTCGGTGATGGTGATCCCGCAGACGGCGGAGTCCACCGCCGCACTCTTCAGCCACAGCTCGGCCTGCAGCGCGAGTTCGGCGGTCCGGTCGACGTTGACACCCACCACCACCTCGGGCGTCCCGTCCGTGTCGGTCGCAAAGTCCGCGTGGATGCCGAGATGCTTGATCCTGCCGTCCACCGTCCGGGCCCGGTACAGGTCGGAGAACGGCGTGCGCGTCCGTATGGCGTTGCGGAAGGCGGCATCGAACCGCGGCCGATCCGCTGAATCGACGATGTCGCGGAAGGCGTCGTAGGTCCCCCCGAACTCGCCCGGCGCCAGCCCGATCAACTCGTGCTGGACCTTGTCCCATTCGACCCGGTTCCGACGCAGGTCATAGCGCCACACGCCGATGCCCGCCGCCCGCCGCGCCACCTCGGAGCCGTCGAGGAAGCGCGCAAGCCGGTGCCCTCGCTCGGCTGTCTCCAGCAGCCGGCTCAGGGCCAGCCCGAGCAGGGTGACACCGAGCAGCGTGCCCAGCAGCACAGAGGCCCACGACCCCGCCAGGTTCGCGCCTCCCGAGTACAACGACTGACCGACATAGAAGCTCGGCAGGACCACCAGAGTCGCGACGACGGACAGTACGGGAAACCAGAATACCTGCACCGGCGGGAGCGTCCGCCGCCGTGCCAGCCGTCCGAAGCTTCCGCCGGCAACCGCGTACAGACCCATGGCGGCGACCTCGCCGAGAACGCCCGGACCCGCGGCGGCGTGGCGCGCAACGCCGGCGATCGCGGCCGCGACGCCAGCGGCGACCGGCCCCCCGAAGACCCCCGCAAGGACGAGCGGTCCGGCCCCGGTATGGAAGGCGGAGTCGGCAAGCCCCTGTGCCGGTGCGGACATCACGAGCCCGGCGACCGCGCCCAGGACAAGGCCCAGCACGGCCGACCGACGCCGCGAAGTCCTCGGCAGGCGGAACTGCTGCAGGATCAGAAACACGACGACCGCCCCGAGCGACAGCAGGCCCAGATTCTGCAGCAGCGGCAGTAGGTCGATCATGCGCGGCGCCCCCGTGACACGGGTTTACGGCGGCCCGCCGTCAGGACGTGCCCAGAATTGTCAGGGGTGGCCGAGCCGGGCCGGTACCCGCGCCATGCGGCCCGCAGAACCGCATCCCGGCCTGAACGACTCCACGGGATGTCCGTTTACGGAAGACTTCGAACGACAGACCGACGAGTCGGTTCATCGGATCCGAGAAACCCGGCGCTCCGGCGACGATGCTGCCATCGACTGAAACTCCGACGGCATTCCATTCGCGATTCCCTGGTGCAACCATGGTGATCTCCACCATATGCTGCTCGGCCCACACTCCGAGTTCGGTCAAAATTGTACATACCTCGGTGAAAAACTCACCAGGAATTTTCCAATCATTTTGATAACTAAACCCCGTACCCACCAGACAGGAAAATTTTTACTTACGGTTACTGAAATTTTATTCAATCGACGGAACGAGTTCCGCTGCGCGCCCCTGAAATATTCTGAACACCGTGACGACCGCGCCCGGCAGGCAGTCGCCGGCGGCAACGGGACGAACCCACGCCGCCGGGCGGCGATGCCGTCCACAACCCCGCCTTCCGGGCATCCGCTTGAAATCAGCACACGCGCAACCAAAATCCTAAAGGATTGCCCATAGCTCCGACCATCGCCCGGCACGGTCTCGACGGTCGTTGAAGCGCGCGGGAATGCCTCCACTGGTTTCGGCGCGCATCCTTTCAAAATGAAATAATTCAATCTGGTCTTCCTGGAAAACACTCGGTTCTATTGGTTATGTAAAAATCCCAATCGAATTAGAGACATACATGGGACGACACGATCTATCAGAGACCCCGAACAGTTATGTGACGGCGGTCGCTCTCGACAAAGACCTACTTAGTGAATTATCCGTTGGGCTGGAACCGTTCAAGATCCAAATTCATAGATTTAACTCTTTGATCGATGCTCAGAGCAATTGGCTTTCAGCAAATTCCAATGGACACGTTGTACTTATAAATCAAAAATCAATAGACCATGAAACACCCCCGATTCTTACTCGCATTTTCAACAACGAGCGCGTCAAGGTTATTTTATTTGGAGAAAATCCAAGCTCCGATCAGTTGATTTCAGCAATTAGAAATAAAGTTTTCGACTATTTCATACATCCTGCTTCGATACCGGATGCGGTGAATTCTATTATTTCTGCAATATCTGCCATTCAGAACTCAAAAAACATGCAACTTCAGTTGTCTGAACTAGAATCAAAATCTCTTCATCTTATTTTGAACAGATACGATTCTTTACTTTATTTGATAAATGAATGCAGCGCGCGAAATATTCCAGCAACCGCAAGTAATTTGACAACGATGGTTCCGTTTTCTCTTCCGACAGTGCATCGCATTGGCACCGCCCTGAACAATGACAAGATGATTGAAATTCACCGATCGCCGACCGACAAGCGGGTCCGGCTATACAAGGTTTCAGAACACGGAAAGCACTATCTCAACCGAGTCCTGAAGAACAAGATCTAAAAATAGGGCAAATACGATTACTCATCTTGAATAGCGGCCCATCCGACGACCGGGCTGCCGGTCGGGGTCGGCCCGCAGTGTCTCCCGACGTAAACGGCTCACTCACCGGACCGCTCTCTTGCCGGCCCGCTGTAGTCCGGAATCCCCGACGCCAGTGCGCTGCAGGCCAGGCGGATATATTTCGGGATCGTGACGGCTTCGCCGTCGCGCTCGCCTTTCTCGTAATATTGGACGACGCGGCGTTTCAGGCCGAGCGCCTCGGCGGCCTCTTTCTGCGACAGCTTGAGAGACTTGCGCCAGCGCCTGAAGTCGCCCGGCTTCATCTCGAGCTCGGGATCCGCGCTCTTCTTCACGATCCGATCCTCCCAGCCGCGAAGCATATAGAGCGCCCGGCTGCCCGGCGCCAAGCGAAAAGCGCACCAGGTGCGTCTAACGCTCTTGCGCAAGGCGCACAGCGTGCGCATATGATGTCGGTGCGCCGCAGAATGCGGGCGAGAGGAGGTCAGTTTGGCAAGACATCTCTATGTGTATGGCGGTCACGGCTACGAGGGCGAGCTCGAGCTGTTCCGGCGCGCCCATGTCGCGGCCGGCGACGCCGAGACAGCCGATCTGCCGGGGCTGCGCCCACGCTTCCTGTATCGCGTGTGCGACGGGAACTCGGCCGACACCCCGCTGATCACAGACGACGACATCGCCGTCCGCCGCTATCTCGCCAGCCATCCCGGGGCCGAGGTCGCGATCGTTCCGATGACCCGGTAGAACGGCTCACGGCTGGTGGGACGCCAGCAGCGCGCGGATGTCCGCCGGGATCGCCACCGCCCTGCGGCCGACCGGATCGAAGCACACGCCGATGGTGGTCGAGGTCACCCGGCACTCCCCGTCGACGAAGATACCCTGCCGGATGGTGCAGGAGGTCGTGCCGAGCCTGGCCACCCGGGTCCCGGTCCGCACGATGCCCGGAAACAGGATCTCGCGGGCGAAGTCGATCTCCAGGCGCCGGACCACCCACCACACGCTGCCCTCCGGCCCGCCGTCGCCGCCGGACGCCCGGAACAGGCCGACCCGGCCGTTCTCCAGGAACTCGCCGATGGCGTTGTTGTTCACATGCGACAGCGGATCGAGATCGGCATAGCGCAGCCGCTCC
This sequence comes from Thalassobaculum sp., assembly GCF_040219615.1. Lineage (GTDB taxonomy): Bacteria > Pseudomonadota > Alphaproteobacteria > Thalassobaculales > Thalassobaculaceae > Thalassobaculum_A. The sequence continues at coordinate 333 of NZ_JAVJSE010000014.1, read as the reverse complement.
TCGGTCCAGAATGCGAAACTCCCCGGGTCGGCCGGGTCGAACTCGGCGACGGGCCTGGCGGCGCGCTCGGGGGCGGCGCGCTCGGGGGCAGCGCGCTCGGGGGCAGCGCGCTCGGGGGATGGGGCGTCGGTCATGCGGGCGGATCCTGTTCGACTGGCTGAAGGGACGACGGCTGCCGGGCCAAAATCGCGTCTAGGTTCTGTACCCATAAAGGGGATTCCCGTTATGGGCTGATTGTGATTCAAGCTTCCAAACTGCGGGAGCTTGATGATGAAGCGTCGTCACGATCTGACGGATCTGGAGTGGCGTGTCATCGCGCCGCTGCTTCCGAAC
>NZ_JAVJSE010000013.1:0-449680 GCF_040219615.1 Thalassobaculum sp. | reverse complement strand
CGATCCGTCGACCATCAGATCTACCGACAACGCAACCTCGTCGAACGCTTCTTCAACCGACTCAAACACTTCCGGGCCATCGCAACCCGATATCACAAGCTCGCCAGAAACTTCCTCGCCGCCATCGCACTCGCATCCGCCAGACTCTGGATCAGGCAATATGAGTCCACGACCTAAACGCCGGGGGCGACCGGACGGCTACGCCCCGACCCGGCTGGCCGGGGCCTCGCCGACCGCCCGCAGCTGCTGGCGGAACACGTCGATGGCGATCGGCATGCCCTTGCGCTCGGCGTGCCAGAACATCCAGCCGTTGCAGGCCGGCGCGCCCTGGACGGCGGCGCCGACGCTGTGGATCGAGCCCTTGTGGGCGTCGGTGATCAGGTGGCCGTCGGCCCGCACCTTGGCGAACCAGCGCCGGCGTGCGTCGAACAGCACCTCGCCGGGCCGGATCAGGCCTTCCTCGATCAGCCGGCCGAACGGCACCCGCGGCTGCTCGCGGCGGTTGGCCAGGGCCAGGGCCAGCGGGTCGTCGACCGCCTCGGTCTCGGCGATCCGCGCCTTGGCGACCGCGGCATAGCCGGGATCGCGCTCGATGCCGATCCAGCGCCGCCCCAGTCGCTTGGCGACCGCGCCGGTGGTGCCGGTGCCGAAGAACGGGTCGAGCACCACGTCGCCCGGCCGGCTGGCGGCCAGCAGAACGCGGGCCAGCAGGCTCTCCGGCTTCTGGGTCGGGTGCGCCTTGGAGCCGTCCTCGGCCTTCAGCCGCTCGGCGCCGGTACACAGCGGCAGGAACCAGTCCGAGCGCATCTGCTGGTCGTCGTTCAGCGCCTTCATGGCGTCGTAGTTGAAGGTGTAGCGCCGGCTGTCCTCGCTGCGCGCCGCCCAGATCAGTGTCTCGTGGGCATTGGTGAAGCGCTTGCCGCGGAAGTTCGGCATCGGGTTGGCCTTGCGCCAGACCACGTCGTTCAGGATCCAGTAGCCCAGGTCCTGGACGATGGCGCCGACCCGGAAGATGTTGTGGTAGCTGCCGATCACCCACAGCGTGCCGGTGTCCTTCAGCACCCGGCGGCACTCGGCCAGCCAGGCGCGGCAGAACTTGTCGTAGGCCTCGAAGCCGCCGAACCGGTCCCAGGCGTCGTCGACCCCGTCGACCCGGGTGTTGTTGGGCCGCAGCAGCTCGCCCCCGAGCTGCAGGTTGTAGGGTGGATCCGCGAACACCAGATCGACGCTCCGATCCGGAAGCGCGCGCAGTTCCTCGATACAGTCGCCGATCAGAATCCGTCCGACCGGAAGGCGTCCACCGTCCGTCATTGTCCCCCCGCCCGTGCCAAGCCGAGACCGGGAGAATCGCACGACCGCTGGAATCGGTCAACGGCATACCGACGAATCATCCAGCGGACTCAATGACTTGTTAGTATGACCCAAGATATTGCGGTAGGACTCTTCACCAACCCCCTCATCGGGCGTCCGAGTCGATCAGAGCGCGGATCGGCGCAAAGCTTCGGCGATGGTGCTCGGTCACGCCGAGGCGGCGCAATCCGTCCCGATGCGCCGGGGTTCCATAGCCGGCGTTGCTCTCCCAGCCATAGCCGGGATACCGGCGGGCCAGCTCGGCCATCTCGGCATCGCGGGCCAGCTTGGCGGCGATCGCCGCGGCCGCGATCGACAGGCAGCTGGCGTCGCCCCGGACCACCGCCCGGGCCGCATGGGGCCAGTCCGGCAGCCGGTTGCCGTCGACCAGGATCAGGTCGGGCGGGCGCGGCAGGGCCGGCAGCAGCGCCTCGACCGCGCGGCACATCGCCAGCATCGAGGCCTGCAGGATGTTCAGCCGGTCGATCTCGACGACCTCGGCCCGCCCGAGCGCCACCCGGGCGTGGCCGGCGAAGGCATCGCGGGCGGTCAGCCGGCGCGCCGCCGTCAGGGTCTTGGAATCGGCGATCAGAGCGGCCGCCCCGGGCGGCAGCGCGGCCAGGTCGAGGATTGCGGCGGCCGCCACCACCGGCCCGGCCCACGGCCCCCGGCCGACCTCGTCGACGCCGACCACCAGCGCGCCGTCGCCGGCGCCGGCGGCGCGCTCCAAGGCATCGGTCGGGTGGGTCGGGGGCAGCGCCAATGATGTCTCCGGCGGCGGAAGACAGCGGTTTTCAACTCAGAACGGAGTTTTTTCCGCCAGATCCGGTGCTACCAGGATATGCAGTCCATATCAATATGATATGCCCGGATCCTCATACAATGGGCGACCAGGAAAGCTACCGCCGTCAGTCGCCGAACAGGGACAGCTGGGCGCGCGGCGCCTGCGGTGCCCGGAACCGGGTGGTGTCCAGCCCGGCGGTGCGGCGCGCCAGCCCCAGCCGGCCGCAGGCGTTACGGAACCGCTGCCCGATCATCTGGGCATAGGGGCCTTCGCCGCTCATCCGCTTGCCCCACTCGGCCCGGTACAGCGCGCCGCCGCGGGTCTGGCGGACCAGCGATAGCACCCGGTCGGCCCGGTCCGGGAAATGCGTCCGCAGGAATTCCTCGACCAGCCCGGCGATCTCCAGCGGCAGCCGCAGCAGCACCCAGGTCGCGGATTGCGCGCCGGCGGCCGCGGCGGCCTCCAGGATCGGCTCGATCTCGTGGTCGTTGACCGCCGGGATGACCGGCGCGACCAGCACGCTGGTCGGGACCCCGGCGGCGGCGCAGGCCCGGATCGCCGCCAGCCGCTTGTCCGGCCGCGGCGCCCGCGGCTCGATCCGGCGGGCGAGGTCGCCGTCGAGGGAGGTGACCGAAAGCCCGACCTTGGCCAGGCCCCTGGCCGCCATCGGCGCCAGGATGTCGAGGTCGCGCACGATCAGGTCGGACTTGGTGACGATCATCACCGGGTGGTCGTGCTCGGCCAGCACCTCCAGGATGCCCCGGGTGATCTTCATCTCGCGCTCGAACGGCTGGTACGGGTCGGTGTTGGTGCCCATGGCGATGGTGTCGCACTCGTAGCCCCGGCGGGCGAGCTCCTTGCGCAGCAGCGCCGGCGCGTCCGGCTTGGCCAGCAGCCGGGTCTCGAAGTCGAGGCCCGGCGACAGCCCGAGGAAGGCGTGGGTCGGCCGCGCGAAGCAGTAGATGCAGCCGTGCTCGCAGCCGCGATACGGGTTGATCGAGCGATCGAACGGGACGTCCGGCGACTGGTTGCGGGCGATCACCGTCCGGCTGGCGTCGATCGCCACGGTGGTGCGCAGCTTCGGTTCGCCGGGATCGTCCGGCTCGGGCTCCCGGGGATTCTGAGCCGGACCGTCCGGCCCGGCACCGGCCGGCACCTGCGGCTTGCTCCAGCCGTCGTCGACCCGCTCGCGGGCATAGGGCTCGAACCGCCCGCTGCGGTTCGACACCGCGCCCCGGCCCTTGCGGGCGAGCGGCGGGATCACCTCGCTCGGATGACCGGCGGCGGGCGACAGGTCGTCGTCCATGGCGCGGTCGCCGAACTCGTCCGCCGGCAGGTCCTGGGCGAACTCGCCGGCGAACACCTCGAGCGGATCGACGGTTCTGGAACGGCTGCGGGACATGGTCCAAGGCTACGCCTCGGACGCGAACAAATCAAGAACAAGCGGATCGGCCCGACGGCCGGCAGCCGCGCCCGTCAGGCCGGCGTCGGTCCGTCGTCCTCGGTCTCGATCAGCCGGCCGTCGTGCTGGCGGTCGGCGACCTCCCGCCGGGCGTCCTCGAACCGCCGCTCGACCTTGCTGCGGCCATGGCGCGTCCGGTTCTCGGCGGCCTCGGCCTCGCGGTCGGCGCGCTCCTTGCGCTTCCGCCAGGTTCTCAGGTTGACGATGTTGCCGCTCACGGGATCAGCTCCTCCACGTTGAACGCCCCCGCCCCGGCCCATTGCTCGCGGGCCGACTCCATCATCGCCGGATCGACGAATCGCGCAAGTCGCCGTGCCAGGCCGGCGGTCGCCGGCTCGGCGGACTCCAGCGCGGCGGTCAGGTCGTTGCGGGCCGCCCAGGCACAGGCCCAGCTGGTGGTGCGCAGCCACACCAGCCGGCGATACGGCAGCACCCAGGCCCGCACCGCGGCGGCGACCGCCGCCGGCACCGCCGCCGCCCAGGCGTTGTGGAAGGCGACGACGTCGGCCCGACCCGCCGAGCCGGTCACCGCCGGGTCCCAGCCCAGCGAGGTCGGCAGGCTGGCATGGGCCAGGTCGACCGCCGGGCTGTCGTATACCGGCCGCTCGACGTCGACCATCACCGCGGTGCCGTCGCAGCGCACCAGAAAGTTGCCGGGATGGGTGTCGGCCAGCACCAGGGCCGGCGCCGGCCGCACCGTGGCCGCGGCGGCCGCAGCCGCGGCCAGCTCGGTCGCCAGCAGCCGCGCGACCGGCGCGGCCAGCCGGTCGCGCACCGGCGCCAGCTGGTCGCGCGCCACCCCGATCAGGTAGCCGACCGGGTCGGCCGGGTCGAGCAGCGGCCGGCGGCGCGCCGGCGACGGCACCGGCAGGCCGTGGACCGCGGCCAGCGCCCGTCCCAGCGCCGGCAGGTCTTCCGGCAGGCGCGGCGGGCGGCCATCGACGGCGTCGACCACCAGCGCGCCCCAGGGCAGCGCCGGGGTGACCCGCAGGATCCCGTGCAGCCGCGGCGTGCTGCCGCCCCGGGCCGCCCGCCGGAACGCCTGCGCCTCGTAGGCCAGGGCGGCGCGCGGGGTAAGGCCGAGATGGCTGAGCTTGGGAACCCGGACCAGCCGGGCCCCGGCCGTACTCTCGACCCGCCAGTGGTCGTGCACCCGGCCCGGTACCGGGGCCGCGGTCACCCGGTCGACCGGCAGGCCGAGGGCAGCCGCGACAGTGGCGCGTGACGGGGAAGGATCGTCTACCATCGGCATCCCGTAGCACAGCGCCCGGCCGCATGCATGCATCCGCCCCGAGCACCCACGGCAACGCGCCCCGGCCCCGCCCTACCGCGTCCGCGGGCCATGCGCACGGACGCGGCGGCCGGCGTCGGCCCGCCCGGCTCGCGCCGGCTGACGCTGGCGGTGGTCGTCGCGCTCGGCCACGACCCCGGGGGCCCGGCGGAGAGGGCCGAGCGGCTGGCCGCCTGCCTCGCCGCCCTGCAGAGCGCGCCGCGCCGCGGCATCGACCTGGAGTTGCTGGTGGTCGACGCCGGCGACCCGGACCCGGCGATCCGGCGGGCCGTAGAGGCGGCCGGCGGCCGCCTGCTCGCGGTCGACGGTTCGCGCGGCGCCCGGTTCGCCGCGGGCGCCAGGGCGGCGACCGCCGAATGGCTGCTGCTGCTGCGCGCCGGGACCGTGCTGGAGACCGGCTGGGACGCCACCCTGATGGTGTTCGCGCACGAGGAGCGCAACCGCGAGCGTGGCGCCGTCTACACCTACCGGGCCGACGGGTCGGGGCCGGCGATGCGTCGGGCCGAGCGCGCCCTGCGGTTCCGCAACCGCTGGCTGGGCCTGCCCTCGGGCGACCAGGGGATGCTGATCCGGCGGCGCTTCCTGGTGCATCTAGGCGGCGTTCCCGACCTGGAGCGCGGCGAGGACCTGGTGCTGGCGCGCCGGCTCGGGACCGGCCGGCTGGCGCTGTTCGACGTGGCCGCCCGGGTCCGGCCCGCGACCGGGGCAGGCGCCTGGATCGGCGGCGCGGTGCGGCTGCTGGGATTCGTGCTGCGGCTGCCGCCGCGCTGGCTGCAGCGGCTCGGCGACTGACGCCGCCCCGGCTCAGACCTTGCCGCGCGACCCCTCGTGCTCGCGCAGCCGCGGCAGGATCTCGACGAAGTTGCAGGGCCGGTACCGGAAGTCGAGCTGGTGCACCAGGATATCGTCCCAGGCATCCTTGCAGGCCCCGGTCGAGCCCGGCAGCGCGAACAGATAGGTGCCGCGCGCCACCCCGGCGGTCGCCCGCGACTGGATGGTCGAGGTGCCGATCTTCTGGAAGCTGAGCCAGCGGAACATCTCGCCGAAGCCCTCGATGCGCTTCTCGTAGACCTGCTCGAAGGCTTCCGGGGTGACGTCGCGGCCGGTCACGCCGGTACCGCCGGTGGCGATGACCACCTCGATGCCGTCGTCGGCGATCCAGGCCCGCAGCTGCGCGGTGATCGCCGCGACCTCGTCCTTGACGATCGCCCGCGCCGCCAGCAGGTGGCCGGCACCGGTAAGGCGCTGCACGAGGGTGTCGCCCGATCGGTCGGTCTCCGGCGTGCGGGTGTCGGAGACCGTCAGGACGGCGATGTGAACGGGAACGAAGGGTCGGGTCTCGTCAATACCTGGCATCACGCACCACGGGGCCGGGGGACTGGTCGGCCGATTCGTAGCGCGGCCACCCCCCGGCCGCCACCCGGTCGAGCGACGGCAGCGGCTGGCCCAGGCGATAGCGGTACACCCAGACGTTGGCGAGCACCTTCTCGATGTATTCGCGGGTCTCGCGGGACGGAATCGACTCGATGAACAGCAGCGGATCGTCACGGTAGTCGACGCGCCGGGACCACTTTCCCAGATTGCCGGGCCCGGCGTTGTAGGCCGCCAGCAGCCGGAACATGTCGCCCTCGACCCGGTCCAGGTCCAGCAGGTGGGTCAGGTAGCGCTGGCCGAGCGCGATGTTCAGCTCCGGGATGTAAAGCTCGTGGCGGTGGTCGAGCTCGTCGTCCTCGTCGACATAGCTGGCGGTCCGCGGCATCAGCTGCATCAGGCCGCGGGCGCCGCGGGCCGAGCGGGCACGCGGGTCGAACCCGGATTCCTGGCGGATGATGCCGTAGATCAGCGCCCGGTCGACCGCGAAGCCGTCCTGCGGCATCCAGCTCGGAAGCGGGAACAGGGCGGCGTGGTAGGTCCGGCCGGTCGACACCCGGATGATCCCGGCGAGCCGGATCGCCAACCCCGGCATGTCGTTGCGCGCGGCGATCGTCATCAGCGGTTCGCGCAGTGATTCGCCCAGGCGCGGGAACAGCTTGCGCCATTCCTTCTCGGCCCGCTCCGCCTGCCCGACCTGCAGCAGGGCGAAGCCGCGGCGGCCGCCGTCATGGGCGGCGAGCGCGGTCAGCTTGGCCACGGTCAGCCGCGGCAGCGACCAGTCGAACGGCACCTCGACGCCGAGCGCCCGGCGCCCGAGCAGTCCGTAGAAGGTCAGCGGGAACTGCGCGGCCCGCGCCAGCCAGCGGGTCGCATCGGCCGGGCGCTGCTGCTGCAGATGTCCGCGCGACGCCCAGTAGGCGCCGGCTGCCCGCAGCATTCGCGAGGCCCGGTCGGACATCGCCAGCGCCTGGAAATGTTCGGTCGCGGCCTCGACCCGGCCGAGGCGCCAGGCCGCCAGGCCGGCCGTCCAGTGCACCCACGGCACGGTGCCGCCCGCTTCCTCGGCGCTGACCTCGGCGAGCCGCAGGGCCTCCGCGTCGTCGCCTTGCATGAAGTAGCCATTGGCGATCTTGCCGCGCTGGTCGGCGAACTCGACCTTGTCGAACAGGTCGCGCGCGTCCTTGCGCGACAGCCGCGACAGCGCCGCGCCCGGCCTGCCGCGCTGCACCAGACGCCGGAGTTCGCGCTTGAGCTGGCGCAGGGCGTCCTTCTCGGCGGCGCTGCGTTCGCGCGGCGAGACGTACAGGATGACGTCGACCACATGGTCGGCGCCGTTGCCGCCGAGATAGCCCGATGTCGGCGAGGTCGGGGCACCGGCCCCGGCCGGCTTGCGCTTCATCGCCAGGCGATAGATGCGGTCGGCGTCGGGATGGTCCGCGTAGAGCGCCAGCCAGCCGCGCAGGTCGCGCCAACTCGACCGGTAGGCAGTCGGGTGCAGGTAGCGCTGGGCCAGCACATGGCCCATCAGCATGCGGTCCTCGAGACTGCGCATCAGCCGGTCGGCGGCGCGCAGCTTGCCCTGGTCCTGGAGCCGGAAGATCTCCCGGTACCGGCGCGCGTCGGCATCGGACAGGATACGCGGCAGCGGCTCGGAGCGCGGGCGCTGGTCGAGCCCGCTCAGGCCGGGGGCCAGGAACGCCGTCTCGCCGCCGGACGTCATCGCCGGGTCGTTGGCCGCCAGCATCTCGCCGACGTCCTGCGCGCGCGCCGTGCCGGCGGATCCCGCCATCAGCGCCGTCATCAGCAGGGTTCCGAGGACCGCTCCCCGAAAGACCCTGCCGGGCAATCGCCGAATATGTCTAAAATGTGGCGGGAGCATGCATCCACAACTAGGATAATTCCTCGCCGGAGACAAGCCGCCGGGGCGTCACGAAAAGCCTAAAGATGTGGATAAGTGATGCGTGCTGCGCGTTGATCGGGCGAAACGACCGATTCGATCTTCAGTCGTTCGCGAAATGATCGATTCTGACTGCGCCCGAAGCTCTTCTGTCGCGATCATTCGGCGCTTCGATCGAGTTCGATTCCGGCCTCTGCGAGCCAGCGCCGGAGGGCCAGCAGATCCTTCCACGCACTGGCCTTCTGGCCGGGCGAGCGCAGCAGATAGGCTGGGTGATAGGTCGCCAGCGCCGGGATCGCCGGCCCGCCCGCCGGGCCTTGCCAGTCGAACCAGCGGCCGCGCAGCCGGGTGATGCCCTCGCTGCGGTCCAGCAGGGTCTTCGCGGAGGTGCCGCCGACCAGCACCAGCACCCTCGGCGCCGCCAGCTCGATGTGCCGGCGGATGAACGGCAGGCAGGCCGCCATCTCGCCCTCGGTCGGGTTGCGGTTGCCCGGCGGCCGCCAGGGCAGCACGTTGCTGATGTAGACGTTGTGCTCGCGCGAGAGCCCGATGCTCGCCAGCATCCGGTCGAGCAGCTGGCCGCTCACCCCCACGAACGGCTTGCCGGCGCGGTCCTCGTCGGCGCCCGGCGCCTCGCCGACGATCATCACCGGCGCCCCGGGGATCCCGTCCGAGAACACGGTGTTGGTGGCGGTGACCTTCAGGCCGCAGCCGTCGAAGCCGCGCAGCGCCTCGCGCAGGGCCTCCAGGCTGGCGGCGGCGCCGGCTGCCGAGCGGGCAGCGCCGGCCGGGCCGTCCGGTGCATCGGCCGGTCCCGCCGGATGCCGGACCGGCACCGGTCGCGGCGACGGGGCGGCAACGCGACTCGGGGCAGCGGTCGGCGCGACCGGAACCGTCGCCGGCCGCCGGGCGTTGGCGAACCGGTCGACCGGTCCGGCGCCGATCGCCTCGTCGACGCCGGCATCCAGGTACCAGCCGAGCAGGGCACGGGCGGCGGCGCGCGGATCGGTCACGGCCGTGTCCTCACGACCAAGTCCCCGCGGCGCCGGTGCCGCCCGGCCGCGGTCGAGATCCGGCCCGGCGGCCGGGTGCTGCCCCTGGATCATGGCACATGCGTGATATATGACAGGTCATGGCGCGTCGGACCATGGCGATCGCCACGATCTGGAACGAGTGACCCGGACCGGCGCCAGGCGGCGCTGCCGGGACAGCCGACGAGGAGGAGCGAGGGGGATGGAGCGCGAATCCATGGAGTGCGACGTCGTGATCGTCGGCGCCGGGCCGGCCGGCCTGGCGGCAGCGATCCGGCTGAAGCAACTCTGCGCCGAGGCCGGGACCGACCTGTCGGTGGTGGTCCTGGAGAAGGGCGCCGAGGTCGGCGCGCACATCCTGTCGGGCGCGGTGATCGAGCCGCGCGCGTTGAACGAGCTGATCCCGGACTGGCAGGAACGCGGCGCGCCGCTGAACACCCCGGCCGCCGACGACCGCTTCGTCTACCTGACCCGCAACGGCGCCTGGCGGCTGCCGACGCCGCCGCAGATGAACAACCACGGCAACTACATCGTCAGCCTGGGCAATGTCTGCCGCTGGCTGGGCGAGCAGGCCGGCGAGCTCGGCGTCGAGATCTACCCCGGCTTCGCCGCCGCCGAGGTGCTGTACCACGAGGACGGCAGCGTCCGCGGCGTGGCGACCGGCGACATGGGCATCGGCAAGGACGGCGAGAAGACCGCCAACTACCAGCCCGGCATGGAGCTGCACGCCAAGGTGACGCTGTTCGCCGAGGGGGTGCGCGGCTCGCTCGCCAAGGGCCTGTTCGAGCGTTTCGACCTGCGCAGGGACTGCGACCCGCAGACCTTCGGCATCGGCCTGAAGGAGCTGTGGGAGGTCGAGCCGGCGAAGCACAAGCCCGGCACCATCGTCCACACCGTCGGCTGGCCGCTGGACGGCGAGACCTACGGCGGCTCGTTCCTGTACCACCTGGAGAACAACCAGGTCGCCATCGGCTTCGTGGTCGGCCTGGACTACAAGAACCCGTTCCTGTCGCCGTTCGAGGAGTTCCAGCGCTTCAAGCAGCACCCGTCGGTGCGGCCGCTGCTGGAGGGCGGGCGGCGGATCTCCTACGGCGCGCGCGCCCTGAACGAGGGCGGCTTCCAGTCGATCCCCGAGCTGGTGTTCCCCGGCGGCGCGATCATCGGCTGCTCGGCCGGTTTCCTGAACGTGCCGAAGATCAAGGGCAGCCACACCGCCATGAAGTCCGGCATGCTAGCGGCGGAATCGGCGTTCGAGGCGCTGAAGGGCGGCGACGCCGCCGGCGGCATCCGCCTCGACTCCTACCCGGACCGGCTGAAGCGCTCCTGGGTATGGGACGAGCTCTACCGGGCCCGCAACATCCGCCCGGCCTTCCACCTCGGGCTGTTCGCCGGCATCGCCTACTCGGCGGTCGACACCTTCCTGCTCCGCGGCCGGGCGCCGTGGACCCTGCACCACCACCGGGACCACGAGAGCCTGCGGCCGGCGGCACAGTGCCCGCGGATCGACTACCCGAAGCCCGATGGCGAGGTGAGCTTCGACCGGCTGTCCTCGGTGTTCCTGTCGAACACCAACCACGAGGAGAACCAGCCGTCGCATCTGACGCTCCGGGACAAGTCGATCCCGGTCGAGCACAATCTCGCGATCTACGACGCGCCGGAGCAGCGCTACTGCCCGGCCGGGGTGTACGAGATCGTGCGCGACGACGACGGCGGCAATCCGCGGCTGCAGATCAACGCCCAGAACTGCGTGCACTGCAAAACCTGCGACATCAAGGATCCGTCGCAGAACATCAATTGGGTGGTTCCGGAAGGTGGGGGTGGTCCGGTCTACCCCAACATGTGAGGTCCAGCTTGCGTCACTTCAGGCCGCGTAGCCGGCGACTCGACCTGCGGGCGATGGCGATGCTCCTGGCCGCGACCCTCGGCGCCTGCGCCGCGGGACCCGCAGCCGACGGCACCGGGTCCGCCGGGGCGCAGCCGCCGATGCCGGATTCCACCGTCGGCGCCTATCTCGCGGGCCAGCACGCGATCCGTGTCGAGGACGTCAGCGCCGCCAGCCGGTTCTTCGACCGCGTGCTGCTGAGCGACCCGGCGAACCCGGCGCTGCGACGCCGCGCATTCCTGCTGCGGCTGGAGTCCGGCCGGCTCGACGACGCCGCTGCCCTGGCCGACGAACTGGCCGGCGGCGCCGGCGAGAGCGCCTCGGTGGCCCGGCTCTTCCTGGCGATCGAGGCCGCGCGCCGTGGCGACTTCGCCCGTACCATCGCCGAGGTCGGACGGTTCGAGGACACCCGCCTGAACCAGGCGCTGGGGCCGATCGTGGCGGCCTGGGCCGAGCTCGGGCGCGGCGATGCGGCCGCCGCCGAGCAGCGGCTGGCCAGGCTGGCCGGCGACGACGGCTTCGGCGGGCTGTACCGGCTGCACGCGGCGATGCTGGCCGAGGCCGCCGGCCAGATCGACCTGGCGGCCGAGCGCTACGCCACGGCGCTGGCCCGCAGCGACGCGCCGCCGCTGCGGCTGCGGCTGGCGGCCGCCCGCTTCGAGGCCCGCAACGGCCGGCTGGAGCAGGCCCTGCGCCGGGTCGACGAGAGCGACGGCGGGATCAGCGATCCGGTCGGGCTGAAGGCGACGTTGCGGCGACTGGCCGAGGACGGCGGCAGCGACGCACCGACCGCGGCGAACGGCATCGCCGAGGCGCTGTTCGACCTGGCGAGCGCCCTGCAGCGGGACCGCGGCTCGAACTCCGCCATGGTGTTCGCGCGTCTGGCGCTGCGGGTGCGGCCCGACTTCGACCTCGCGGCACTGCTGATCGCCGAGATCCTGGACGATCGCAAGCGCTTCGAGGAGGCGTTGGCGATGTACGACGAGGTGCCGGCCGATTCGCCCTACCGCCTGCTGTCCCAGCTGCGGGCCGCCAGCAGCCTCGAGGGCCTGGGGCGCGACGACGACGCCGCGAGCCGGCTGCAGGCGCTCGCCGAAAGCCGTCCCGACCTGGCCGACCCGCTGGTCCGCCTCGGCGATCTCGAGCGCGGCCGCGAGAACTGGCAGGCCGCGATCGCGGCTTACGACGGGGCGCTCGCCCGCATGGGACCGCTGGAAGGCCGCAACTGGTCGGTGCTGTACACCCGCGGGATCGCGCTCGAGCGCTCGAAGCGCTGGAGCGAGGCCGAGTCGGACTTCCTGCGCGCGCTCGAGCTGCGCCCGGACCAGCCTTACGTCCTGAACTATCTCGGCTATTCCTGGGTCGATCGGGGCCAGCATCTGGACCGCGCCAAGGCGATGATCGAGAAGGCGGTCGAGCTGCGGCCGAAGGACGGCTACATCGTCGACAGCCTGGGCTGGGCGCTGTATCGGCTAGGCGACCACGCTGGCGCGGTCACCCATCTGGAGCGCGCGGTCGCCCTGCGGCCGACCGACCCGACCATCAACGACCATCTGGGCGACGCCTACTGGCGGGTCGGACGGCAGGCCGAGGCCCGGTTCCAGTGGCAGCGGGCCCTGACCTTCGACCCGGCGCCCGAGCTGGCGGCCGACATCGAGCGCAAGCTGCGCGAGGGCCTGTCGGGACCGCCCGACCGGTCCGGGATCGGGACCGCCGACGGCAGCGCCCGCCGTCCCGGCTGACCGGTGCGCAGGCGGCCGGGCGGGACGACGAGGCCGGACGGAGTGCTGGGGCCGGTCGTCGAACTGGCACCCGCGAAGATCAACCTCTGCCTCCACGTCACCAGGCGGCGGGCCGACGGCTATCACGAGCTGGACAGCCTGGTGGCGTTCGCCGCGGTCGGCGACAGCATCCGGCTCGAGCCGTTCCCGGACCGGGTCTTTCTGCGGGTGATCGACGGATTTCAACAGGATTCAGGCGGTATTACCCAGGCGGTAGTGCCCGCCGGCACCGACAATCTCGCGTGGCGGGCGCTGGCTCTCGGTGCCCGGTCGGCCGGCGGCCTGGCCGGTGGGCTGGGCCTGTCCCTGACCAAGCGGCTGCCGGCCGGCGCCGGGCTCGGCGGCGGTTCGAGCGACGCCGCCGCGGTGCTGCGCGCGCTCGCCCGGCTGAGCGGCGGGCGGCCCGGCGGCGGCCTCGCGGCCGGGGCCGTGTCGCTCGGGGCCGTGTCGCTCGGGGCCGTGGCGCTCGGCGCCGACGTGCCGATGTGCCTGGCGCCGCGCCCGTACCGGGCCCGCGGGATCGGTGAGCGGCTGCAGCCCGTGGCGCTCGGCCGCGACCTGCCGGCGGTACTGGCTTGGCCCGGCCGGGCGGTCGCCACCCCGGCGGTGTTCGCGGCCCGGCGCGGCGCCTTCGGGACCCCGGTGCCGGACGCCGTGCTGGCCGGGCTGGCGGGCGACGACCCGGCCGCCGCCCTGGCCGAGCTTCGCAACGACCTGACGAAGGCAGCCTGCGCGGTCGAGCCGGCGATCGGCGACGCCCTGGCCGCGGTCGGCGCGCTGCCGGGTTGCCGGCTTGCCCGGATGTCGGGCAGCGGGTCGGCGGTGTTCGGGCTGTTCGACGCCCCGGCCGAAGCGGCCGCGGCGGCAGCGGCCCTGCAGCGGACGCGTCCCGGGTGGTGGGTGCGGGCGACGGTGCTGCGGGCCGGCCCGGTCGAGACCGCCGGCGATCCGGGCGGCGATCCGGACGGCCCCGGATAGCGTCCGCCGGATCTAGAGCCTGATCCGATCGCATCGAATCGATTCGATCGGTGAATCAGTCTCTAATCATTTGTATCTAGAGCAGATTCACGCGACCGGATGATCCCATCCGATCGCGATCTGCTCTAGCCGGACGACTCCCGCGGGGCCAGCCGGACTCTCAGGCTGTTCGACGGCATGCCGGTGATCGGCAGCCCCTCCTGGCGCTGATAGCGTCCGATCGCCTCGCGGGTCCGCGGGCCGGCGATCCCGTCCACCGGGCCGTCATACAGGCCGAGGCGGCTCAGGCCACGCTGGATCGCCACCACGTCCTCAGTGACGACGCCGTCGGCCACGGTGTCGGCGGTGTCGTCCAGGGTGCCGGTATCGGCCGAGGTGCCGCCGGCCTTGAGCCGTGCCCGCGCACCCGAATGGCCGAGTTCGGCGGCCCGGCGCAACAGCTTCTCGGCGGTGGCCGGGTCGCGCTGCACGCCCAGGCCGCCCTCGGTCAGGATCGACAGGTTGTAGAGGGCGGCCGGGACGTCGCGATCGGCGGCGCGGCGGAACCAGCGCGCGGCCTCTGCATAGGACAGCGGGATGCCGCGGCCGGCGGAGTACAGGACCCCGAGATTGTACTGGGCGAGCGGGTGACCCTGCTCGGCGGCGCTGTGATACCAGAGCAGGGCGCGGGTGTCGTCCTGCGGGACCCCGAGACCGCGCTCGTACAGCACCCCGAGATTGTACTGCGCGTTCGGCACCCCCTGGATCGCCGATTCCCGGAACCAGTTGGCGGCCTTGGGATAGTCGGGCTCGGCCGCAGCCGCGAGCCGGGTCGCCAGCACATACTGGGCCCGCGGGTCGCCGCCCCGCGCCTCGTTCAGCAGGGTGGCGTCGTCGACCTCGCCGGCGGGACCGTCGGCCGGTGCGCCCGATGCCGGGGCCATCGCCGCCTGCGTCCCGGCCTCCTGACTCGCAGCCTCCTGCGTCCCGGCCGCCTGCGTCTCGACTGCCGGCCGCGCCGGTTCGACGGCCTGCGGCAGCGGTGGCGCCGGCGGCGGTCCGGCCGGCGACGCGGACGGGGCCACGGCGGAAGGAGCCGGGACGGACGGGGCCGCTTCGGGTACCGGGGCGGCTGCGGCGGCAGGGACTTCGGCGCGTGGACGGCGGGGCGCGCTCGCGGCAGACGGAGCGGGTTCGGTGGCCGGTAGCGCCGCAACGGGCGGTTCCGGCTCCCGGACCGGGACCGGCGCAGGGGCCGCGGGCGCGTCGGCGACCGGTGCCGGTGCCGGGGACGGTGCCGGGGACGGTGCCAAGGGTTCGGGAGCCTGGGCCGGTTGGGTCGGGACGGCTTCGGCCGGGACGGCTTCGGCAGGGTTCGCCGCAACCTGCGGCGGGGCTTCCGGCTCAGTCTCCGCGACCTCCGACGACAACAGGCGCTCCAGCATCCGCTCGATCTCGGCGCTGGCGCTCCGGTAGCCGGACTCGGCCCCGGACCGCAGACTGTCGGCGGTCCGGACCAGGCGTTCGCGCACCCCGTCGACGCTCGGCATGCCGCCGCCGGTGGCAAACCACCAGGCGACCGGAGACCCCAGGAGAACGAACGCCGCCGCCGCCAGCGCCCCGCGCCGGGTGCGACGTGGCGCCGCCGCACGGAACCGGGTCAGCGGGTCGGCGACCGGGGACCTCGCTTCCGTCCGGCTCCACGGCTCCGGGGCCGGCATCGGCTCCATGGGCGGCAGCGGGTCCGCCGCCCGCGGCGCCCCGCGGGCGTCGGGCGCGGCAGCGTCAAGTTCGGCGGTATCGGGTTCGGCGGTATCGGGCTCGGCGGTCTCCGACGCCGTCGCGCCTTCCGGCGGCCCGGGCTGCGGTCCCGGCGCCGGTTCGGCCTGGCGGCGGGTCAGCCAATCCGGCACGGCCCCCTGGAACGGTGCGTCGGCCAGCAGGTCGCCGGTCGGCGGCACCGGTAGCGGCCGGGCCGCCGGCGGCGCGGCCGCGCGGTCCTGTTCCGGACCCTCGGACGGCGCCGCTTCGGGTTCCGCCACCTCAGTGTGCGCGACGGCGGGTGGTTCGTCGGAGCCCGGGAACCGGATCGAGTCGTCCTGGTCATCGAGCGACGCGACGGCGGCAGGGTCCGACTCCACAGGATCCAGCTCTGCCCGGTCCAGCTCTGCCCGGCCCAGATCTGCCCGGCCCAGATCTGCCCGGCCCGGCTCTGACTGGGCCGGTCCCGACCGCATCGTCTCGGCATCGCGCACCAGTTCGTCCCGCCGCAGCCGGACGACCGGCTCCCAACCGGCCGGCGGGGCTTCCGGCAGCGGCCGGTCGGCCGCCGGCGGCTCGGCGCGGGGTGCCGGGGTTTCCAGCGAAGCCGGCGCGTCCCATTCCATGTCGTCCGGGCCGGGCACCGGCTGCGCTTCCCTGCGGGAAACCGCCGGTTCGGGCAGGGTGGGTTCGGGCAGGGCGGGCTCGGGCAGCGCCGGCTCGGGCAGCGCCGGCTCGGGCAGGGTCGGTTCCGGAAAAGCCGGCTCGGGAACGGCCGATTCCGCCACCTCCGGCTCCGGTTTCGCCGGAAGCGGCCGGTCGACCGGAAGCCCGTCGATCGGGAAGTCGCCGGTGGGCGGCTGCGGTTCCGGGAGTTCGCGACGCTGCGTCCCGTCGGCCGGCAGCCCGAAGACCGGAGACCCGGCCACGGCCGGCCTGTCGACGCCGGCCCTGCGGAGCGCCGCGCCGGGTTCGGCCGCACGCTCCTCGAGCGCCACCAGCCGGGCCGCGATGTCCTGGAGCGCAAAGCCGATCGGCCGCATCGCGGCGTCCAGGCGGGCGTCGGCGGCGTCGAGCCGCTCGGCCAGGGCATCGACCGTGCTCAGCGAGACCCGCCCCGCGACCGCGGTCCCCGGACCGCCAACCCCCGGAACGCCACGCCCCGGAACGCCGCGTTCCGACGGGCCGGTCGCCGCCAGGCCGGTGCCCGGACGCGGGTCCGACGCCATCTGTCCCGACGGCCCGTCCGGCGACTGGCCGCGGGACTCGGCGTCGGCGCGGATCGCCTGATCGATCCACTCCCCGATGGTCAGCCCGGCCGCCTGCGATGCCCGCCGCGCGATGTCGCGGGTCGCCTGGTCGATGCCCTTGACGCTCCACGCCGTTCCCTGCCGAGACACGCCGGCTCCTCGATCACTGGGTAGCGCCGATACTATAGGACGGTAGCGCCAAATTTGGAAGCTTGGGAGCGCTGTAGTGCCGGGTCCCGGTCGCGGCTCAGCGCCGGAACAGGCGGGACAGCAGACCGCGGCCGGGACGCTCCTCCGGCAGGGTCAGCTCCTCGACCCGCTGCAGGCGCTCGGCCAGCCGCATGACCGCGCGCTCGATCGGCGCCGTGCTGGCCGCGATCGACCCGGCCGCCTCGCCGGGTCCGGCCGCCGGCCGCGACCGCAGTTCGTCGACTTGCGCGTCGAGCGCCCGGACCTCGCGGGTCAGCGCCGCCGAGCGCGCCTCGGCACGACTCTCCGCCTCTTCCAGGCGGGACCCGAGGGTGGCGAGCTCGGCCGCCACCGCGCCGACCCGGCGCTCGAGCTTCTCCAGTGCCGCCAGCCTGGCCTCCAGGTCGCGCAGATCCTGGACCCGGCGCTCCAGCTCGCGGATCCGCGCCGGGTCGACCGCCGGCGGCTGCGGCCGCGTCACCGCCGGCGGCGCGTGCTGCTGCGGCATCGGCTGCGGCGGGGCGTATTGCGGTGCGGCGTACTGGGCGGGCGGGGGATGCGGCAGCTCCGGCGCGACCAACGCGCTGCGCCATGCGGCGGCGGTCGGGCTCGCGGCGGCCGGACCCGGGGCGGCCGACATGGCGGCGTGGCCCTCCGGGGAGTCCGGGCCGGCGCCCCGCCAGGCGCCCGGCGGATGGCCAAAGCGGCCGTCGCCCGGTGCCGGCGAGCGGCCGGACCGCTCGGACTCGGCGGCTTCGCGGATCTGCCGGGACAGCCATTGACCGATAGGCACGCCGGCGCGCCTCGCCGCCTGTTTGGCAAGGTCGCGTTCTTCGGCGGATATGCCCTTAACGCTCCACGGCGAAGCGCCGGTCATGAAATCTCCCTCAGGCATTCAGACCGCTCGTCACCCCGCATGGACAACCCCGGTCGAACCGACAGTATGACTGGGTCAGTTCGCAGAACTATATTGCATTTTGTGGAATTGTCCACAAGCGCAGGAGTGCGTGGAGACTCGGCCCTACCCGGTCACGATCGCGGTAGAGAACGCCGGTCGTCCTGGTTGCCGCCGATCGCGTCGCCGCCGGTCCCGTCGCCGTCGTCCAGGGACTGCTCGAGTCGCTCGAGGCGGTCGGCCAGCCGGACCACGATATCCTCCAGCGACTGCATCAGCCCGACCAGCCGGGCCTCGCTGCGTTCGACGCGCTCGGCGACCAGCGTGGCGAGGGCCGCCTCGTCGACGGTTTCGGCCGGCGGCGCGGCGGGCGGTTCCGGAAGCGGGGCGACCGTCGGATAGCCGGGCCGGGCGACCCGTGGCTCGACCGCGACCAGGCGGCGACCCGTCAGCACCGGCAGGCTGCGCCGGTTGCCGGCGGCGCTGACCGGCCGACCGGCGGCCTGGGCGGCGCCGACCCGCCGGATCACGTCGCTCAGCCACTCGCCCATGGTGTCGCCCTCGCGCGCGGTCGCCGACTTGGCGAGATCGCGCGCCTCCGGGCTGACGCCTTTGACGCTCCAGGGCATGCGGGCCTTGCCGTCGCGCCGGGACACGGCAGCTTCCTTTCTTGGTCGCGAATCGGCGCATTGTAACGGTTTGCGGCCGGCCGTGCATCCGGCGATCCGGTGCTTGCCGCACACCGGCGTCATGCGTATGTTTCGCCGCGCCGGCTGATGGGGCGTAGCCAAGTGGTAAGGCAGCGGTTTTTGGTACCGCCATTCCCAGGTTCGAATCCTGGCGCCCCAGCCAAGCCCTGAGTGTACAGCCAAGACCTCAGCCGGCCAGTACCACCAGATCCTGCGGCTCGTCGAGGCCGCCCACCGACCGCCCGGGCCGGCGTTCCGGCGGCGCCGGCGGCCGATAGCCCTGCTTGAGCGCGCTCCCGTAGGTCGCGGCGTCGGTCAGCGCCCGCACGCCCTCGGCCTTGGTGTGCTTCTCCAGCTTGGCCGCCAGGTTCACCGGCGCCCCGATGACCGTGTATTCCAGCCGGCTCTGGTCGCCGACTGCGCCGAACACCACCGGGCCGGACGCCACCGCGATCCCGACCGCCGGGGCCGGCCGGCCGGCGGCCCGCCGCCGCTGACCCCAGGCGGCGGCCGCGTCCGCCAGGTCGGCGGCGGCCCGCAGGGCATCGGCCGCGGCGGTCGCGCTCGGCCGGGTCGCCCCGAAGGTCGCCATCACCCCGTCGCCCATGAACTTGTCGATGCTGCCGCCATGGGCCTGCACCACCGGCACCACCAGGCCCTGGTACTCGGCCAGCAGGGCGATCAGGTCGTCCGGCGGGATCTCGGTGGCGAGCTGCGAGAACCCGCGCATGTCGACGTTCAGGACCGCGGCTTCGCGCAGTTCGCCGCGGCCGATCTCGATGCCGGCGTCCAGGTCGATGATGCGGTCGGCGACGTCGCGGGCGAAGAACCGCGACAGCTCGCGGGCCGCCAGGCTCTCGCGCACCGCCCGCACCAGCAGGCGGCGGGCCCGCACGATCGCCACCGCCAGGATGCCGGTGACCGTCAGGATCGAGACGATCTTGTCGAACTCGGCGCCGATCAGCACGCTGTTCGAGGTCATGTAGAGCACGTAGTCGCGGGTCACCGGGCCCGCCATCGGGTCCCACATCAGGGCGTAGCCGGCCATCAGCAGCCAGCCGACCGCGGCGGCGCCGCCGGCCAGCAGCACGTAGCCCGGCTCGAACCGCAGGGTCCGGAGCGCGATAAAGATGAACACGTACAGTAGGGTCGGCGCCTTGAGGTAGAACGCCGCCGGCTGCATGTACTGCAGGTGGAAGCTCCAGATCACCCCCAGGAGCAGCGCCATGTCGGCCAGGATCGACAGCCCGAGGAACCAGCGCGGCAGACGGCCGGCATGGGCCAGCGCCAGGCGGGCCAGGGTGAACGCCACATAGCCCCCGAGCGCCCACGGGATCGGCCGGAACTCGACCTCCGGCGGGAACGCCTTGGGCGAGACCAGGTACAGGGCGCCGAAGGCGGTCACCACCGCCAGCTGGATCCAGCCGATCAGGATCTCGCTGGAGGCCTGCTGCTCGCTCAGCGCCGCCCGGACCCGCGCCGGCAGCGCGGTCTCGCCCGGCCGCGCCGGGGCCGGCCGGTCCGGGTCGGGTCGCGGCAGGGTCGCGGGCGGGCGGCCGGTCTCGCCGGGGGCAACGGTCATCGCGGCACTCTACCTGCCGCGGCCCCGGCCGGCCGATCAAGGACCCGTGACCGCGGGCGGCCTGGAGCCGGGCGGGCCGGAGCCGGGCGGGCGGGCATCGGGCCGACGGCGTCAGGCACCCGGCACCGGGCCGGCGGTGACCGCCCACAGGCTGGACTCGAAGGCCGCCGCGCCGACCGGGATCCGCCCGGCGGCGCCGGCCGCGACCTCGGCCGCCATGCGCGTGCGCACCCACCGGCTGGCGAACCGCAGCCGCAGGCCGCCGCCGGCCAGCCAGCCGGCGACCACCATCTGCTCGGCATACTGCCGCCAGGCCCAGGAATCCGGGTAGCCGTCCGGCAGGAACACGTCGTGCACATGCACCAGCACGCCGGCCGGCAGCCGCGGCAGCACCCGGCCGAACAGCAGGTCGACGTCGGTGCCGGGCAGCGCCAGATGGCTGGAATCGATCACCAGCATGTCGCCTGGCGCGAGGCCGGGGAGCGCCTCGACCCCGGCATCCTGCAGGGTCGTGCGCAGCACCCGCAGCGGCAGATCGCCGGCCAGCCCGGCGATGTCGGCACGCGGCGCCGGATCGATGCACAGCATCTCGGTCGCCAGCCCGCCGTCGATCACCGCGCGCGCCAGGAACCGGGTCGAGTGGCCGGACCCGACCTCGACGATCCGGGCCGGCCGGGTCTCGCGGACCAGCGCGTAGGCGGCGGCGCCGTCGAGCCCGGGAAACCAGTCCTGCTGCCAGCGCGGCAGCGGCGGCCGGGCACCGTCGAAACGGCCGACAACATCGGCATGGCGGTCGATCGCCGCCAGCACCCCGCTGAACGCCGGCTCGGCCGCACGGAACAGCGGCTCCAGCTCGGGATAGCCGGCAGGCGGCCGGACCGAGCCGGCATACCGGTGCGGCACGAAGAAGCCCTCCTGGGTCATACCCAGGACGGTCCGGACAGCAGAAAGACGCTGTTTCAATGACTTGAGGTTCATTCGAGGTAAGACCGACTACCGCCGCAGGACCATGCCGTCCGTCGCCACCAGGGTGCCGGGACGAGCTGCGTCGGCATCCGCGGCGATCCGGTCCATGGCCGCGTCGTCATGCGACGGGTCGTGGTGGAACAGCAGCAGCGTGCCGACCCCGGCGGCGTCGGCCGCCCGCACGCCCGCGCGCCAGGTGGAGTGGCCCCAGCCGCGATACACCTCGTATTCGTCGTCGGTGAAGGTCGCGTCGTAGATCGCCACGTCGGCGCCCGCCATCAGCGCCTGGACGTTCGGGTCCAGGCTGCCGTCCCGCGGATGCTCGGTATCGGTGACATAGGCGAAGCTGCGACCCTGCCAGGTCACCCGGTAGCCACAGGCGCCGCCCGGGTGGTCGAGCGGCCGGGTCTCGACCACCAGCCCCGGGTGCGGTTCCAGCCGGTCGCCGGCGACGAAGTCGCGGAAATCGACGTCGGCGCGGTACATGTCGATCGGCACCGGGAACAGCGGCGGCGACATCATGCGCGCCAGGATGGTCTTCAGCGACAGGCTGCTGTCGAGCCGGGCGGCGTGCAGGTGCACCCGGTTGTCGGGACCATAGGCCGGCTTGAAGAACGGCAGGCCGAGTATGTGGTCCAGGTGGAAATGCGTCAGGAACACGTCGGCCTCGACCGGGCCCGCATTCTCGAGCGACCGGCCCAGCTCGCGGATCCCGCTGCCGCCGTCGAACACCAGCAGATGCGGGCCGCAGCGCAGTTCGACACAGGCGGTTTCACCGCCATAGCGCACGGTCTTCGGGCCGGGGCACGGCACGCTGCCGCGCGCTCCCCAGATCCGGACCAGGATGCCGTCGTCGGCCAACCGCTCCTCCCGCCGCACGTCCGCCCCCTACCGCACGCGAGATCCACCGGTTGCGTGGACACGCGCCGCCACCCGGTCGCGGATGGCCGATCACCCATATCACACCCGTTCGAGGCCGGGAACGCCGGCCGGCTTGCCTCGATCGCGGTCCCGGACCAGACTGCCGCCGCCGCGTCCGCGGCTCCCGCCGCCCCCCTCGAACCGACCGCCCGGATCCGCCCGAACATGCCGCTCGACCGTGCCCGCACCAACTGGACCGGCGTGATGTTCGGCTTCCTGCTGGCGTCGCTGGCGGCGTTCCAGCAGTTCAAGCTGCCGCCGATGCTGCCGGGCATGCTGGCCGAATTCGGCTATCCGAAGACCCTGGCCGGCAGCTTCATGTCGGTCTACGCGGTCATCGGCCTGGCGATGTCGCTGGCGCTCGGCGGGCTGATGATGCGGATCCGGACCGGCCTGATCCTCGGCCTGGCCTTCGCGACCGGGATCGCCGGCAACCTGCTGGCCCTGGTCGCGCCGGGCGACCCCTGGGTCGTGCTCGGGTCGCGCGGCCTGGAGGGCTTCGCCTTCGCGGTGTTCGCGATCGCCGGCCCGGTCTACGCCAACCGCAACGCCGCACCCCGCCACCTGCCGCTGGCGATCGCCCTGTCGGCGATCTGGATCCCGGTCGGGCAGATCGCGGCGAACCTCCTGGTCCCGGTCGCCGAGCTGACCATCGGCTGGCGGGTCGCCTGGATCGCCACCGCCGTGGCGACCGCGGCGATGGCGGGCTGGACATTCCTGATCACCCTGCGCGGCGGCGCCGACCTCGACCTGCGGCGGCGGCCGGCCACGACCCCGGCGCCGATCACCGGCGAGGAGCGCTGGGCCCTGGTGCTGTCGGCGCTGCTGTTCACGCTCTGGTCGGCGCAGTATTTCGGCTACATGACCTGGCTGCCGCAGTTCCTGGTCGAGGCGCACGGCCTGCCGCCCGGCCTGGCGACCCTGGCCTACTCGGTCCCGGTGGTCACCCTGATCGTGGTCGGGCTGGCGACCTCGACCTGGATCCGGCGGGGCGCCGGGGTCGGGCCGCTGCTGGCCGGGTCGATGCTGCTGCAGGCCGCGGTCTGGTGGGCCATGCCGTGGACCGACGGGCTGCTGGCGGGCGGGGCGTCGCTGCTGCTGTACGGCATCGGGATCGGCGTGACGCCGGTCTGCCTGTTCGCCATGCCGAGCACCATCCTGGGCTCGGCCCGGGCCGGGCCGGCGGCGTTCGCGACCATCATGACGGGCCGCAACCTCGGAGTTCTCGCCGGGCCGATCCTGCTTCCGCTGGTCACCCGCGAGCCCTGGGGCTGGGCGATCAGCGGCCCGGTGTTCGGCACGATAACGACGGTCGACGCGATCGGCGCGGTGCTGCTGACCTTCGGCCTGGCGCGGATGGGCCGCCGCGGCCCGGACTGATCGGCCGCCGCCCGGAGGGCCGGCTCAGGGAACCAGCCGGTAGCCGCCGGAATCGGTCACCAGGATGGCGGCCCGCTGCGGGTCCGGCTCGATCTTCTGGCGCAGCCGGTAGACATGGGTCTCCAGGGTGTGGGTGGTGACCCCGGCGTTGTAGCCCCAGACCTCGTTCAGCAGGACCTCGCGCTTCACCATGCGGTCGCCGGCCCGGTACAGGTATTTCAGGATCGCCGTCTCCTTCTCGGTCAGGCGGACCTTCTTGTTGCGGGCCTCGTCGAGCAGGATCTTGGCGGCCGGCTTGAAGCTGTACGGGCCGATCGTGAACACCGCGTCGTCGCTCTGCTCGTGCTGGCGCAGCTGGGCGCGGATGCGCGCCAGCAGGATCGCCACCTTGAACGGCTTGGTGATGTAGTCGTTGGCGCCGGCCTCCAGCCCGAGGATGGTGTCCGCGTCGGAATCCTGGGCGGTCAGCATGATGATCGGCGACTTCACGCCGTGCTTGCGCATCAGCCGGCACAGTTCGCGCCCGTCCATGTCGGGCAGGCCGACATCCAGCAGGATCAGGTCGTAGTGGGTGTCCCTGACCGCCGCCAGTCCGTCGGACGCGGTCGCGGCCTCGGCGGTGACGAATTCCTCGTGCAGCTGCAGCTGCTCCGCCAGGGTGGCGCGCAGGGCGTCGTCGTCGTCGACCAGGAGAATCTTGCGTCCGCTCGTCATGCCCGCTCCCGCCCCGATGCTCTTCATGACCACCCCAATGCCACGCCGCAGATAATGTAACGCTTTGCCGGCCTCAAGGCTCGACGTCGATTCCCTTCCAGAACGCGACCGCGCCCTCGAGCCGCCGCGCCCGCCGCTTCGGGGCCTCGTAGGACCAGGCAGCCGCCGGCTCGACCCGGTCACCGACCCGCACGTCGTAGTAGGTCGCCACGCCGCGCCACGGGCAGACGGTCCGGGTGGCGCAGGGCTCCAGGTGTTCCAGGCGCACGGTCTCGCGCGGGAAGTACAGGGTGCCCTCGACGGTTTCGACCGCCGCGCTTTCGGCCAGCACCACGCCGTTCAGGCTCGCTCGCGCCATATCACGATCCGGTGTGGGCTCAGAAGCTCGGGGCCAGGATCAGCCGGAGCATCGCCTGGCAGAGCGCGTGGTGCGGGTCGCCGAACGCCTCGAGCGCGGTGAAATGGTTGCCGCCCGGCACGTCGACGCTTTCGACCGGCTGCCGGGCCGCCTTCAGCGCGTCGACCAGCTGGTCGCGCTGGCGCAGGTATTCCGGGCCTTCGTCCATGCCGACGGTGGCGATCAGCGGCGGCAGCCGGCGGCCGCCCGGCGCCGGGTCGCGGGTCAGGCCGCGGGCCAGGGCGATCGGGCTGAGGCCGGCCACATCGCCGGCAGCCAGGTGCAGCTGCTCGTTCAGGTAGCTGAGCCGGATCGGCTCCAGGTCGTGCAGGCCGGACACGCTGCAGCCGCCTTTCAGCAGCTCGGGCACCCCGGCCGGCCCGGTCATCATGGCGGCCAGATGGCCGCCGGCCGAGTGCCCGGCGACGAACAACCGCCGCGGATCGCCGCCGAGCCCGCCGCCGTTTCCGGCGATCCAGCGCAGGGCGGCGCGTACGTCGTCGGCGACCTCGGCCACCGTGACCTCCGGGCACAGCCGGTAGCCGATCGAGACGAAGGTGACATCGGCCGCCACGTAGGTCGGGGCGAGGAAATGCACCAGGGTGCGGTCGCGCTGGTGCCAGTAGCCGCCATGCACGAAGGCCAGGATCGGGGCGTCGCCGCGCGCCGCCGGAAACACGTCGACGGCCTGCCGCGGATGCCGGCCGTAGGCGATGTCCAGGTCGCAGGACAGCAGCCCCCGCGCCTCCGCCCCGGCCGCCATCCAGCGCTCGGCGATCGCCCCGGATTCCGGGACCTTGCGGCGGTTGTCGTACTGGGCGTCGAGGGTCGCCTGATCGTAGTCCTGGAAGACGGGCATTGATTCCACCTCTCGGATACCGGCCGAATCCCGGAACCGGCCGGAAGCCAGACTAGCGGAACGGAATCGCGCGCGGCAATGCGGCCGGGACTCGACACGCACGAGTCTTCTTGATTCCCCGGCGCGTCTCCTCAATATGCGCGGCATGCCGAACGATCCCTCCCAGGCCGCGTCGCAGCCGCGCGCAGGCGACCAACTCGCCGTCGACCGCGGAGTCGCCGAGCTCCGTCGCGGCGGCATCGTGGCGGTGCGCGCGGGCGGCGACCGCGATCGCCTCGCCCTGGCGGTCTCCGCCGAACTGATCACCGACGAGACGGTGGCGCGCCTGCGCATGCTGGCCGGCTCCGACCCGGTCCTGGCGATCACGCGCAACCGGGCCGCGGTGCTCGGCTCCGGCGGGTCCGCGCCGGTGGTGTCGCTGACCCTGCCGGCGGGAACCCCGGCCGCCAGGGTCGCCGCGCTCGCCGATCCGACCGCGGGCCGGGCCGACACCGCGGGGCTGGTCACGCTGCCGGAGCCGGAGGCCGGGCCGACCGCCACCGCCGTCAGGCTCGCCAAGCTGGCCAGGCTGATCCCGGCGGCGCTGGTCGCCTCGGTGCCCGACCTTGCGCCCGACCGCATGGAGGGCTGGAGCCGCGAGCACGCGCTGCTGCTGGTCGACCGGGACGCCATCGACACCCATCGCCGGGACGCCGCCGCCCGGCTGGTCCGCGCGGCCTCGGCGCAGGTGCCGCTGGCCGACGCCGAGGACTGCGAGCTGATCGCCTTCCGCCCGCTCGACGGGGGGCTCGAGCATGTGGCGATCCGGATCGGCGACCCCGACCCGGCCGGGCCGGTGCTGGTACGGCTGCATTCGGCCTGCCTGACCGGCGACCTGCTGGGCAGCCTGCGCTGCGACTGCGGCGACCAGCTGCGCGGCGCGATCCGGGCGATCGCCGAGGCCGGCGGCGGCGTGCTGCTGTACCTCGCCCAGGAAGGCCGCGACATCGGCCTGATCAACAAGCTGAAGGCCTACAGCCTGCAGGACCTGGGTGCCGATACGGTCGACGCCAACACCATGCTCGGCTTCGACGACGACGAGCGGGTGTATTTCCCGGCCGCCGAGATGCTCGGCCTGCTCGGCATCGCGCGGGTCCGGCTGATGACCAACAACCCGGAGAAGATCGGCCAGCTCGCGGCCTGCGGGGTCGAGGTGGTCGAGCGGGTGCGACACGTGTTCCCGTCGAACCGCCACAACGAGCGCTATCTCGACGCCAAGGCCCGGCGCTCGGGACACCTGTTCTAGCGGCCGCGTCGGCAAAAGAGTCCGACCGGATTCTGGCACGGGGCTTGCGTCGTTCGGGGCGACGGAAGGAACGCGCCCATGACGACGATCGCAACCGGCACCCCCGCCGCCCCCGACCAGACCGCCCGGACCGCCGGCGCGCAGCCCGACTGGATCCGGCCGCGCACAACGCCCGACGGCGACATCATGCCCGGCGAGGACGTCGCCGCGGAGGACAGCGGCCTCGGCTTCGGCGACCTGCTGGACGTGATCAATCCCCTGCAACATCTGCCGGTGATCGGCACGATCTACCGGGCGCTGACCGGCGACACCATGGGCGAGGCAGCCCGGATGGCCGGCGGCGCCCTGTATGGCGGGCCGTTCGGGGTCATCGGGGCGCTCGCCAACCTGGTGGTCGAGCGCGAGAGCGGCCAGGACATCGGCGACACCGCCATGGCCTGGCTGACCGATGGGCCGGAGGCCGGCGGCGAGACCGGGCGGGCGCTCGCCGACGCCGGTCCGTCCGTGCCGGAGACCCGGGCGCAGGCGATCAACGCCGCCCCGGTGACGATCGCCGCTTCCAACGCTTCCCCGGCCGCCCTGGCTGCCCAGGCCTCCCCGGCCGCCCTGGCGGCCGCGAGCGGCCCGGCCCGGGATGCCGCCAATCCGGGTGCCGCCGGCGAGGCGCCGGCCACCACGGACTTCCAGGGCCGCAACGCCGACCGGCTCGACGCCTTCATCCAGCAGGCCAACGCGGTCCGCCGGCGCAACCCGCTGACGCTGACCTACCGGCCGGACGCCCAGACCGCCACCCAGAGCGCCACCCAGACCGCCACCCAGACCGCCGCCCAGAGCGCCGCCCAGAGCGCCGCTGCAGCCGGCCGACCCGGCATCGCCGCCGGTACCGGCTCGATCGACGCTGCCCGGCTGCAGGCGGCGACCCTCGGGCAGCCGCCCACCGTGTCCGGTCGCGACGGCCAGCCGGGCGGGGACGGCCGCGAACCCGCGGCGAGCGACGACGGCATGCTGCCGCTGGCCGGCAACAACGCCGGCAGCGTGAACGAATGGATGTTGCAGGCCCTCGACAAGTACGAAAACCTGCGCCGGCAGCAGCCATCCTGACCGGACCCGACCCGACATGACCTTGCTGACCGTGCGGGCCGCCGCCGGCGCCAGCCGCGGCATCCTGGCCACCGATACCGGCGAGTGGCCGTGCGCCCTCGGGCGTGGCGGCCTGACCGACGCCAAGCGCGAGGGCGACGGCGCCACGCCGATCGGCCGGTTCCCGCTGCGCCGGCTGTTCTACCGCCCGGATCGGGAACCGCCGCCGGCCACCGCCCTGCCGACGCTGCCGCTGGCCGAGAACCTGGGCTGGTGCGACGACCCGCGGGCGAGCGCCGACTACAATCGCCTGGTCCGGCTGCCGTTCGCGCCGGGCCATGAGCGGATGTGGCGCGACGACGGCCTGTACGACCTGGTGGTCGAGCTCGGCTACAACGACGCGCCGCCGGTGCCCGGGCTCGGCAGCGCGATCTTCCTGCATCTGGCCCGACCGGACTGGGGCCCGACCGAAGGCTGCGTGGCGATGGCCCGCGACGACCTGCTGGCGGTGCTGGCCGGCGCCGGGGCGAGCAGCGAGATCGACGTTGCCCGCCGCTGATTCCGCCGGACCGACACCAGACTACCGGTACTACTCTGAGGCCTACTTGTAGTCCCGGGCACCGAAAATCGCTGTTCCGACACGCACATGGGTGGCGCCGAGCCGGACTGCCAGCTCGTAGTCCCCGCTCATCCCCATCGACAGCCGCTCGAGCCCGTGGCGCTTGGCGATCTCGCGCAGCAGGGCGAAGTGCAGTGCCGGATCCTGGTCGGCCGGCGGGATGCACATCAGCCCGACCACCGGCAGGCCGTGCTCGCCGCGGCAGGCCTCGACGAAGGCGTCGGCGTCGGCCGGCAGCACGCCGGCCTTCTGCGGCTCCTCGCCGGTGTTCACCTGGACGTAGCAGTCCGGCCGCCGGCCCTGCTTCGCCATCTCCCTGGCCAGTTCGGCGGCCAGCTTCGGGCGGTCCACGGTCTGGACCACGTCGAACAGCGCCACCGCCTCGCGCACCTTGTTGGTCTGCAGCGGGCCGATCAGATGCAGTTCGACGCCGGGGTAGCGGGCCCGCAGGTCCGGCCACTTGCCCTGCGCCTCCTGCACCCGGTTCTCGCCGAACACCCGCTGCCCGGCCGCCAGTGCCGCCTCGACCCGCTCCAGCGGCTGAACCTTGCCGACCGCGATCAGGGTCACCGCGGCCGGATCGCGCTCGGCCTCGGCCGCGGCGGCGGCGATGCGCGCGCGGACATCCGCGAGGTTGTCGGCGACTTCGGCCGCAACCTCGGCTGGGACGTCGGTCATGGGTTCTCTCCTGCTTGCTGGTATCCGTAGCGCCGGATCTCCGGCGCCAGCATCCGGGCGACCGGCTCCATCGCGAAATCATAGCGCCGCCAGCGGTCCAGTGCCGTGCGGTAGATCGGCTGGGTGACCTGGGCGGCGCTCGGGGTCGCCAGCACCCCGCGGCGGCGGGCGTGCTCGTCGAACCGGGTCACCGCGTCGTCCCATGGCAGGCCGAGGAACTCCAGGATCCGCGCCGCCTCGCGCGGCAGGTCGTCGACCATGTCCTCGTAGCGCACGGTCAGCCGCGGCGGGTCGAAGGCGGCGGCATAGCCCTCCCAGGTCCCGAGCGCGGCGCGGTACAGCCGGGCGGCCTGATCCAGCCCGGTGAACGACACCATCCAGCTGTTGAGCTGGAAGCTCTGCATGAAGCAGGACAGCACCACGTCACAGGGATGCCGCAGCGCCAGCAGGAAGCGGGCCTCCGGGAACACCGCGCGGATCAGCCCGGCATGCACCAGGTTGAGCGGCATCTTGTCGACCATGTAGCGGGTCGGGGCGGCCGGCAGGAACCGCGCCATGCGCGCCCGGTACCACTGCCGCATCTCCAGCCGCAGGTCGTCCGGCAGATCCGCCAGCGCCCCGGGATAGGGCCGGCCGGCGAGGTTGAGACGCGCGATCAGCCCGGCGACCAGCGGCCGCTCCTCGACCACCGAGACGTCGGGATGGGCATCGAGAACCTGGTCGAGCAGGGTAGTGCCGGAGCGCGGAAACCCGACCAGGAACAGCGGGGTCGGGCCGTCCGGCCCGGCCGGCGGCGAGCCGACCGTCGGCCGACCGGCCGCGTACAGCGCGTCCAGGGCGGCGATCTGCCGGAAGGCGTGCTCCGGGTCGAGATGGCGGGGGGCGGCCTCGCGCTGGGCGGTATTGGCCTCGGCGAAGGCCGCGAACGCCTCGCGCGACCGGCCCGCCGCCTCCAGCGCCTGCGCCCGTTCGAACAGTAGCGGATAGCGCCGCGCCGGCGCCTGCTCGCGGGCCAGCCAGACGTCGGCGACCGCCAGGGCGTCGTCCGGGCGCCGGCGCCGGCGCGACAGCCGGGCCGCCAGCTGGCTGGCGGTGACGTGCCGCGGCGACAGCGCGAGCGCCGCCCGGATCCAGCGCTCGGCGGCATCCAGGTCGGCGCGGTTGTCGGCCAGTTCGGCGACCGCCGCGGCAGCCGCGGCATCCTCCGGCACCAGCAGCGCCGCCCGGCGCACCGCCCGGCCGGCCAGCACCGCGTCGCCGTCGGTGCGGGCGGCAGCGGCGAGCTGGCGGTGCAGGGGCGCGGCACCGGGAGCCCGGGCGATCCCCTCGTCCAGCAGCCGGATCGCCCGGTCCGCCTGGTCGAGGTCGACCAGCAGCCCGGCGAGGTTGACCCGGGCCTCGACCGACGGTGCCAGGGCGAGCGCGGTCTCCAGATGCCGGGCCGCCTCATGCCACTGCCCGAGCGCCCGGCAGGCCGCACCCAGATTGGCGTGCATGGCGGCGTCCTTCGGGGCGCGCGCCAGTCCGGCCCGATAGGCCTCGGCGGCTTCCGGATAGCGGCCGAGCTCGCTGAGGGCGTCTCCGCGCAGCCGGGCGATCGCCGGGTGCGAGCGGCCGGGCTCAGGCACGGAGTCGAGGCAGGCGAGCGCCCCCGCCGGGTCCCCCAGGCCGAGCCTGAGCTGACCGAGATTGGCGAGCAGATCGGGGTCGCGCGGGGTCCGCCGGCGCGCCGCCTCGAGCAGCCGGACCGCGGCCGCCGGCGCGCCGGACCGGGCCTCCAGCATGGCCAGCCGGTACAGCAGGCCCGGCGGCACGTCGGCGGCTTCGGCCAGCAGCCGGTGATGCGGGCGCGCCGGCGCCGGGTCGCCGGCCGCCACGGCACGGTCGATGCGGGCACGGAGGGTCGGGGACAGTCGGCTCGCCATATCCGGATCAGACCGTGGGCCGGCCCTGCTTGTCGAGATAGCCGAGCTCGGTCAGCACCTCGCCATGCACCTCGATCAGACGTGTGACCTGCCCGGGCGTCAACTGCTGGCGCCAGCCGCCGACCCGGCCGGAGTGGAAGAACACCTGGTCCTCGCGCACCCGTTCGCGGAATCCGCCGGCCCGCTCCTGCCGGGCAACCTCTTCGAAGCTGCTGAACTTCACGGCCTTGGCCACCCGCGCCGGATTGGCCGGCAGCTTGAGGAACCGGACGACCCGGTCGAAGGCCTTCATCGGCCTGGCCTTCATGTCCTCGTAGCGCAGCACCAGCGGCTCGAAGCCGGGGATTCCGGTCCAGGACCGGTAGTGATCGCACCAGCGCCCGAGCACCTGGAACACCGCCGCCCCGGTGGTCGGGGTCCGCATCGCCGGCGAGCAGATCGCCTCGACCGCGTCCTCGATGGCCAGGTTGTAGTGGCGGGCCAGCGAAACGGTGACGTCGAACACGTTGCGGGCGATGTAGATCGCGCCCATCGAATGCTCGAGATGGATCAGCGGCCGGCCCTCGTGCTCGCCCAGCAGGTTGTGGGTCTTGACGATGCTGGTCTCCGGCCGGTTGGCCAGGAAGCGCTGCAGCGGCTCGCGCAGCGCGTGGATGGCGCCG
This sequence comes from Thalassobaculum sp., assembly GCF_040219615.1. GTDB lineage: Bacteria > Pseudomonadota > Alphaproteobacteria > Thalassobaculales > Thalassobaculaceae > Thalassobaculum_A. Next base: position 418,019 of record NZ_JAVJSE010000013.1, on the reverse strand, counting down.
TCGTCCATGCCCGCGATCGGGCGGCCGCCGATCCGTTCGTAGAGCGGAATATGGGCGTCGCCGAAGCCGACCACGTTCAGCTCGTTGATCGACACCGGCCGCGCGGCGTCGCGGAACAGGTTCTCCAGGAAGATCCGGATCCAGGTGTTGCCCGACTTCGGATAGGACGCGAGCCAGAGGATGCCGCCGGCCATCGCCGCCTCGCGCCGTCAGACGTGGATCGGGAACACGACCCGGTGCTCGATCAGGGCCTTCAGCAGCCGCTCGCCCGCCGGCCCTCGCGCGCCGTGGGCGGCGTTCAGCTCGGACAGCCAGAACACCTCGCGCTCCAGGATCCAGTCGAGCATCGGCCGGTCGTCGGCCGCGACCGCGACCTCGCCGCCGCCGGCGGTGCGCGCCACTCCGCCCTCGACCGCCGGGCGGTGGCGCGAGACGTAGAAATAGCGGTCGCCGCCGCGGTCCGGAAACCGGTAGCCGGTCACCTTCTCGAACACCCGGCCCTGCTGGTAGTCGATCACCCCGTCGACGAAGGCCGGGTCGGTCAGCATGCCCTTGAGGTGGTCGCCGACCGCCGCCAGGTAGGCCGCCAGGTCGTTCCGGTCCTCGAAATGCGGCAGCCGCCGGCGCAGGAACTCCTGCTTCGGAGCCTCGCTGGACAGCATGCCGACCACGGTGAAGCCGACCAGCGGGGCGGCCCCGAAAGACAGGTGCAGCGAGGCGGTGTCGGTCGCCAGGGCGTCGTGATAGACGCCGCGCGGCAGGTACAGGATGTCGCCGGGGCGCGTCGTGATCTGCCGCGCGACCTTGCCCTTCATCTGGTTGTGCTGCTCTGTCGTGAAGTCGCTGGGGCGGATGCCCGGGGTGAAGGTCGCCTCGCGGAACCGGCCCTCGTAGATGTTCCAGCGCTTCTCGCCTTCGATCTGGATGGCGATCACGTCCATCGTGTCGAAATGCGAGGCGTAGCCGGGCACCTGCTGCCAGGAGCAGTACATGTTGCAGGAGGTGTGGGTGCCGAACAGCCGCTCCAGGCAGCGGGTGACCGCGGCGATCTCCGGGTCGATGCCCTCGAGGAAGTCGAGCACGAAGGTGGCGCCCTTCTGGAGCAGGGCGGTGACGCGCTGGCGGTCGGGCCGCAGGTTGGGCTCGCCGGAGCGTCCGACGCCGGGCCGGCAGTACTCGCGCGGGTCGAGGACCCGGCCGGCGAGCGCCATCTCGACCGACTGGCCGTCCCAGAGCTTGGGGCGCTCCAGCAGGTCGTTGACCTTGGCCCAGGAAAACAGACGGCCGACATCCTGGACGGAGCCGGCCTCGTGGTAGACGTGCTGGTCGAGATAGTCCCGCACGAAGGTCTGACGGTCGATCGCTTTGAACAGTCGATCGAAGTCGACATCCATGTCAGCTCTCCCCCGGGTCGGTCCTCTCTGGCGGTGCCGCCGTTTTAGGACAGCGGTTCCTCAAATGGAAGAGGAGCCGCCCGAAGGCGGCTCCTCCCCAATCGCAACTACTCGTAACCAGGATCAGAAGCTGAGCTTGATACCGGTGACGAAGTAGGTGGCCTCGTTCGAGCCCAGGCCAGCGTCGTCCGAATCGAACTCGGCATGGCCGAGGGTCGCCGCGGCGGTGACGCCCGGGCCCAAGGTGTAGTTGGCCGACAGGTGAACGGTCTTCTGCTCAGCCTGGCCGGTGGTGACACCCGCGGTGGTGGTGCCCTCACGCTCGCCGTTGAAGTAGGTCAGGCTGACGCCGAGCGGGCCGGTGGTGTAGGCCACGCCGATGTTGTAGCCGTCGCCGTCGATACCGGTCGAGTTGTCCTCGGACTTCGCGTAGGAACCGCCAACCTCGAAGCCGCCGAAGCCGACGGTCAGGCCAACGTTGTAGGCGATCGGCTCGTCGGCACCCGTCGGAGCGTTCAGGAACGTGCCGTAGCCACCCGACAGGCCGACGGACGCGCCGGCGAAGTCGCCCTTAAAGTTCGCGCCGATGGCAACCATGTCGGAGTTGACCGCGTCACGATCCGGCGTGGTGTTGCTGTCCTGGCTCGCGTCCGGCGAGTAGGACACACCGAGCTGGAAGCCGCCGAAGCGCGGGGTGTAGTAGGTCAGCTTCTCGGAGTCGTTGTTCGCCGCCGGCTCGATGTAGGTGGAGCCGTACGGGTTGCGGAAGTAGCCGCCGGTCGAGATGCCGGAACCCGACACCGCCGCCCAATCGATCTGGTCGCCCGAGTTCAGGGTGATGCCGTAATCGGTCGGGGCGTAGTGCATCTTGTACATGGCAGAGTTTTCGGAGCCGAGGTTGATCTCGCCGAAGCTGCCCTTCACGATCAGATACGACTCGTCGATCTGGTCGCCGGAGTTGCTGTTCGCCTCGAGCTGGACGTTGACACCGAACTCGATGCCGTTGTCCAGGGTGGTCGAACCAGTGAAGTGAATTTCCGAGTCCGACTTGATGTCGAAGCCGTCGACGTCGCGGTTGGCGGCGTCGTCAACCGACGCATAGCCAATCCACTGCTCCATGTAACCGCCAACCTTGGCCGAAATCTTTTCGGCCGCCGAGGCGGGGCTGGAGGCGATCATGCCCGCGGCGACGATCGCCGTCGTGCCGAGAAGAACCTTCTTCATTCCCCTACTCCCGAGTTCGAGGTGTTTTCCGGGCACGCGACGACGTCTTTGCTTGACGGAGTCCGTCATCCGACGTTGTGTCGCCGCGTCGCCGGTATTGCTATGCCGCTGCCGCGACACCGTCAACAAACCTCGCCACTTAGCCGGTGCAAAACTGTCTCATTGTGACGAAAATGCCACAACCTGGCGACGGCCCCCGATGCGGCAGCGATTGCACGGCGGACCCGCCGCCGGTAATACAGGGATCAAATGTCGAGGACGCGAGTCATGACCCGCTGGATGCTGCCGATCGCCCCGCTCGCCGGCGCCGCCCTTATGGTTGCCGGCTGTGCCGACGTTCCGGTCGAATACTCCTATCCGACCTCGGGACCGGGCGGCAAGCCGACTTACGAGAAGCAGGAGAAGCTGACCGGCCCGGACGGCCTGGACCTGTTCTCGCTCGGCAAGGATGGCGGCCCGGCGACCGGCGGCAGCGGGGTCGCGGTCAACGCCTTCCTGTGGCGGGCCTCGCTCGACACCCTGTCTTTCATGCCGCTGTCCTCGGCCGACCCGTTCGGCGGCGTGATCATCACCGACTGGTATGCGCCGCCGCAGTCGCAGGGCGAGCGGTTCAAGATCACCGTCTACATCCTGGACCGGGCGCTGCGCTCGGACGGCATCCGCGCCAACGTGTTCCGCCAGCAGCGGACGGGCGGCGGCCAGTGGGTGGACGCGGCGGTCGAGCCGAAGCTCGGCAAGGACCTGGAGGACGCGATCCTGACCCGGGCCCGGCAGATCCGCATCCAGCAGACCGCCTCGAAATAGGGCAATCGTGACGCGCGCCGCGCGGCCGCCCGCCGGCGCCCGCACGGCCCGCTTCCGCCGATCCGTACACGAAAGACCGACCGCATGGCGCGCTACAACGTCAAGGAAACCGAGTCACGCTGGCAGCGGCGCTGGGCCGAGGCCGGGTGCTTCGAGGTCGAGGTCGACCCGGGCCGCCCGAAATACTACGTGCTCGAGATGTTCCCGTACCCGTCCGGCCGCATCCACATGGGCCATGTCCGGAACTACACCCTCGGCGACGTGGTCGCGCGCTACAAGAAGGCCAGGGGCTTCAACGTGCTCCACCCGATGGGCTGGGACGCGTTCGGGCTGCCGGCGGAGAACGCCGCGATCGAGCGCGGCGTGCATCCGCACGGCTGGACCCACGAGAACATCGACGCCATGCGCGAGCAGCTCAAGGGCATGGGCCTGAGCTACGACTGGCGCCGCGAGGTCGCGACCTGCGACCCGAGCTACTACCGCCACGAACAGAAGATGTTCCTCGACTTCCTGAAGGCCGGCCTGGCCTACCGGAAGGAGAGCTGGGTCAACTGGGACCCGGTGGAGAACACCGTGCTGGCCAACGAGCAGGTGATCGACGGCCGCGGCTGGCGGTCCGGCGCGCTGGTCGAGAAGCGCAAGCTGAGCCAGTGGTTCCTGCGCATCACCCACTACGCCCAGGACCTGCTGGATGCCCTGGAAGGCCTCGACCGCTGGCCCGACAAGGTCCGGCTGATGCAGCACAACTGGATCGGCCGCTCGGAAGGCGCCCGGGTGCGCTTCGAGCTGGTCGGCCGCGACGACTCTCTCGAGGTCTTCACCACCCGCCCCGACACCCTGTACGGCGCCAGCTTCTGCGCGGTCTCCCCCAACCATCCGCTGGCCGCCGAGGCCGCCGCGTCCGACCCCGAGCTCGCCGCCTTCATCGCCGAGTGCAACCGCAGCAGCACCAGCGAGGCCGACATCGAGACCGCCGAGAAGCGCGGCTACCGCACGCCGCTGACGGTCAGGCACCCGTTCGCCGACGGCCAGGCCCTGCCGGTCTACGTCGCCAACTTCGTGCTGATGGAGTACGGCACCGGGGCGATCTTCGGTTGTCCGGCACACGACCAGCGCGATCTGGACTTCGCGCGCAAATACGCGCTGCCGGTGATCCCGGTGGTGCTGCCGCCGAAGACCGACCCGGCCGGGTTCGAGGTTGCCGACGAGGCCTATGTCGGCCCCGGCACCATCTACAACTCGGATTTCCTGGACGGCATGGAGATCGAGGCCGCCAAGGCGGCGGTCGCCGAGCGCCTCTCCGCACTCGGCCGCGGCGAGGGCACCGTCACCTGGCGGCTCCGCGACTGGGGCGTGTCCCGGCAGCGCTACTGGGGCTGCCCGATCCCGGTGATCCACTGCGACGCCTGCGGCCCGGTCCCGGTGCCCGACGACCAGCTGCCGGTCACCCTGCCGCAGGACGTGGACTTCGACGCGCCCGGCAACCCGCTGGACCGGCATCCGACCTGGAAGCACGTCGCCTGCCCGAGCTGCGGCGCCGCGGCCCGGCGCGAGACCGACACCTTCGATACCTTCTTCGAGTCGTCCTGGTATTTCGCCCGCTTCGCCGACGCCCGGAGCGAGACGGCGTTCGGACGCCGCGAGGCCGACTACTGGCTGCCGGTCGACCAGTATATCGGCGGCGTCGAGCACGCGGTCCTGCACCTGCTGTATTCCCGGTTCTTCACCCGGGCGCTGCGCGACTGCGGCTATCTCGGCCTGGCCGAGCCGTTCGCCGGCCTGGTGACCCAGGGCATGGTGTGCCACGAGACCTACAAGGGACCCGACGGCAAGTGGCTGTACCCGACCGAGGTGACCAGGGGTGAAGGCGGCGCCGCGGTGACCGTCGCCGGCGGCGCCCCGGTCACGGTCGGCCGGGTCGAGAAGATGTCGAAGTCGAAGCGCAACACGGTCGACCCGGCGCACATCATCGACGCCTACGGGGCCGACACCGCCCGCCTGTTCATGCTGTCCGACAGCCCGCCGGAACGCGACCTGGAGTGGACCGAGGCCGGGGTCGACGGCGCCTGGCGCTACCTGAACCGGCTGTGGCGCGCGATCACCGAATCCGATGTCGCCCTGCCGCCCGCCGGGACCCCGCGGCCGAACCAGCTGTCGCCCGATGCCGAGCGGGCCTGGCGGGCCTGCCACAAGACCGTGCTCGGGGTCGGCGAGGCGATCGAGCGGTTCCGGTTCAACACCGCGGTCGCGCAGATCCGCGAGCTGACCAACCAGCTGTTCGCGCTCGAGGGCAGCGGCGCCGGCGAGGCCTGGGTGCTGCGGTTCGGCTGGGAAACCACGGTGCGGCTGCTGGCGCCGATGATGCCGCATGTCGCCGAGGAGCTGTGGCAGCATCTCGGCCATGACGGCATCCTGGCCGACACTCCCTGGCCCGAAGCCGACCCTTCGCTGGCCGAGGACGAGACCGTGACCGTCGCCGTCCAGGTCAACGGCAAGCTGCGCGCCACCCTCGAGGTCGCCAAGGACACCGGCAAGGACGCCCTGATCGAACAGGCGCTGAGTCACCCGAATGTCCTGAAGCAGCTGGAGGGCAAGGCGCCGCGCAAGGTCATCGCGGTGCCGAACAAGATCGTGAACCTGGTCGCCTGACATGGTCGACCGGCGCGCCCTGCTCTCGATGCTGCTGCCGGCGCTGGCGGGCTGCGGGTTCCAGCCGCTGTACGGCAACCACAGCGCGGGCGGCGCGGCGGCACTGCCGCAGATGGAGCAGATCTACATCCCGCCGATCCCGGATCGGTCCGGACAGCTGCTGCGCAACGAGCTGCGCGACCGGCTGACCCCGACCGGGCTGCCCGACAAGCCGCGCTGGCGGCTCGACGTCTCGCTGAAGGAAACCAAGACCGACCTGGTGATCCTGCGCGACGCCACCGCGACCTTCGCGAAATACGTCGGCGTCGCCCGGTGGGTGCTGGTCGACCTCGCCAGCGACGCGCCGGCGGCCCGCGGCCAGGTCACGCGGCGGGCCAGCTATTCGATCAGCTCGTCGGAGTTCGCCTCGCTGCAGGCCGAGGAGGACGCCCGCCGCCGGGTGGTGACGGAGATCGCCGAGGACATCCGGCTGCGGCTGGGTCTGTACTTCAAGCGCGACGGCTGATGAAGGTCGGCGCATGAAGGTCGCGCCGCGCGAGCTCGACGGCTTCCTGAAGCGGCCGCCGGCCGGGCTCCGCGGTGTGCTGGTCTACGGCCCGGACGGCGGCAAGGTGCGCGAGACCGCCGAGCGCCTGGGCCGCACCGTGGTCAGCGACCTGTCCGACCCTTTCAACGTGACCGTGCTGTCCGGCGAGGAGGCGGAATCCGACCCGGCCCGGCTGGCCGACGAGGCGGCGTCCCGATCGCTCATGGGCGGCCGCCGGCTGGTGCGGCTGCGCGACGCCAGGGACCGGACCGCGGAAGCGCTGGTCAACGCCTTCGCCGGACCCGAGACCGACACCCTGATCGTGGTCGAGGCCGGTGAACTGAAGGCCGGCACCGGGCTGCGCAAGCTGTTCGAGGACAAGCGCGGCGACCTGGCGGCGATCGCCTGCTACGCCGACGAGGCCCGCGACCTCGCCCGGGTGATCCGCGAGACCCTGGAGGCCGGCGGCGTGCGGATCGCCCCGGACGCCCTGCAGCTGCTGTCCGAGCGGCTCGGCAGCGACCGCATGGCGACCCGCATCGAGATCGACAAGCTGGCCCTGCTGGCCGGCCAGGGCGGCACCGTCGACCTGGAGACCGCCATGGAGGCGATCGGCGACAGCGCCGCGCTGGAGATCGACGCGCTGGTGTCGGCGGCGGCCGACGGCCGGCCCGACGGCATCATCCCCGGCCTGGACCGGGCGTTCCGCCAGGGCGAGTCGCCGATCCGGATCCTGCGCCAGGCCCAGGGCTACTTCCAGCGCCTGCACCTGGCGGCCGGCCGGGCGGCCGACGGGCGGGGTGCCGCCGACGCCGTGAAGTCGCTGCGCCCGCCGGTGTTCTTCAAGGCGGTCGAGCCGATGACCCGACAGGTGGCGCGCTGGACGCCGACGGCGCTGGCGTCGGCCCTGGCCCGCCTGGGACAGGCCGAGATCCGCTGCAAGTCGACGGGCTATCCCGACGAGGCGGAATGCGGGCAGGCCCTGATCGACGTCGCCCGGATGGCGCTGCAGGCGGCACGCCGGGCGCGCTGACGGCCTGCCCGTCCGGACATCTCAGGCCTTCGGAACCAGCGGATCGTCGTCGTCTTCCGGCAGGTCGTCCCACTCTTCGTCGGCGCCGTCTTCGTCGGCGCCGTCTTCTCCGGGCTCGGGGCGGTCGGCGAGCGCGGGGTCGGCGAGCGCGGCGGCCACGGCCTTCGCGTCGGGACCGGCGTCCTGTTCGTCGTCGTCGAACGACCAGTGCGGACCCTCTCCCGTCCCTTCGGCGCCGCCGCCGTCGTCCGCCGCCGCCGCGGTCCGGCCGGTGGAGATCCCGGACAGACGCTCGATCAGCATGTCGAGCTGGTCGAGATCCTCGTAGTGCACCATGAGCTCGCCACCGCCGGAGCCGGCGTCGTGGTCGATGGACACCGCCAGGCCGAGCCGGATCCCGAGGTCGCGCTCGAGCGCCAGGGTGTCGGCGTCCTTGGGCGCCCGGCCGGCGGCCTTGGACTTGCGCGGCCGCGCCGCCGCCGGCTCCATGCGCCGGCGCTGCACCAGCTTCTCGGTGTCCCGGACGTTCAGCCGGCGGGTCACCACCTCGCGCGCCAGCTCGGCGGCGTCGTCCTGGCCCAGCAGGGCCCGGGCGTGGCCGGCGGTCAGCTGGCCGTCCTCGAGCAGGCTGCGGACCTCCTCCGGCAGGTTCAGCAGCCGCAGGGTGTTGGCGACATGGCTCCGGCTCTTGCCGACCGCCCGGCCGATGTCCTCCTGGGAGTGCCCGTATTCCTCGATCAGGCGCTGGTAGCCGTCGGCCTCCTCCAGCGCGGTGAGATCGCGGCGCTGGACGTTCTCGACCAGCGCGATCTCCATCGCGGTGCGGTCGTCGAACTCGCGCACCAGCACCGGGATCTCGTGCAGCTGGGCCAGCTGCGCCGCCCGCCAGCGCCGCTCGCCGGCGATGATCTCGTAGGTCTCGCCGTCGGCCGCGCGCCGCACCAGCACCGGCTGCAGCACGCCCTGCTCGCGGATGCTCTCGGCCAGCTCGGCCAGCTCGTCGGAATCGAACCGCCGGCGCGGCTGGAACGGCCCGGGCACCAGCCGCTCGACCGGCAGCGACCGGGTCTGGCGCAGGCGGTCGAGCTGGGCCTGGTCCTCCTCCTCGTCGCCGAGCAGCGCGGACAGGCCGCGTCCGAGCTTGTTGGTGCGGCGGCGGGCGGAGTCGTCTGTCATGCGGTCGTTGGTCCCTGCTCGGTCCGTCGGTTACGCCGCGTCGGCGAGCGTGCGCTCGCGCTGCAGCACCTCGCGGGCGAGGTCGAGATAGGCCCGCGACCCGGTGCAGGCGGTATCGTACACGATCACCGGCTTGCCGTAGGACGGTGCCTCGGAGATCCGCACGTTGCGGGGGATCACCGTGCGGTAGACGACGTCGCCGAAATGCCCGCGCACGTCGGCGGCGACCTGCTCCGACAGGTTGTTTCGGCGATCGAACATGGTCAGCACCACGCCCTGGATCTCCAGCCCCGGGTTCAGGGCCTTGCGCACGCGCTCGACCGTGCGGATCAGCTGCGACAGCCCCTCCAGCGCGTAGAACTCGCACTGCAGCGGCACCAGCACCGCGTCGGCCGCCACCAGGGCGTTCAGGGTCAGCAGGCCGAGCGACGGCGGGCAGTCGATCAGGATGTAGTCGTAGGGCGAGGCCGCGACGTGCCGGACCACCGCCTCGCGCAGCCGGAACTCCCGGTGCTCCATGGCGACCAGTTCGATCTCGGCGCCCGACAGGTCCGGCGAGGCCGGCACGATCTCGAGCCCCGGCACCGCCGTGGCGATCGCCGCCGCGGCGATCGACGCCTCGCCGATCAGCACCGCGTAGGAATCCGCGTCGCGCGCCTTGCGCGGGATCCCGAAACCGGTCGAGGCATTGCCCTGCGGGTCCAGGTCGATCACCAGCACCCGCTTGCGGCAGGCGGCCATCGCGGTGGCCAGGTTGACGGCCGTGGTGGTCTTGCCCACCCCGCCCTTCTGGTTCACGACCGCCAGGATGCGCGGGGCCACTACCGCCGAAGAGGTCAGGTCAGACATCGGTCACACCCTCCAATCGGAGTATGACCCCGCGCGTGTCACTCAGGCTCGGGGCCTTGTCAACGCTCATGGTCCAGCGTTCCCGCGCGGTAGTCAACTCGGTATCGGCGCGCTCTCCCTTGAGGAACAGGTAGAGGGTTGATTCGTCGGTGAATGGCCGGGCGTAGTGCAGTAGCTCCGAGACGGTAGCAAGTGCCCGCGCCGTCACGATTCCGGCCCGAATCGGACGTAGTGCCTCAATACGACAGGCCTCGATCGCGACCCTGGTGGCGGTCACGCGAGCCGCCTCCTGGAGAAACGCGGCCTTGCGGCGGTCGGCTTCGACCAGGGTGACATCGTTGCGGCCGAGAATCGCCAGCACCAGCCCGGGGAACCCGGCACCGGAACCGAGGTCGAGCACCGGGCCGGGGCGGTCGGCCATATACGGGAGCAGCTGGGCGGAGTCCAGGATGTGCCGGGTCCACACCTCCGGCAGGGTCGCCGGCGCCACCAGGTTGATCCGGGCCTGCCATTTGGCAAGCAGGGCGACATAGGCCTCGAGCCGCTCGCGCGTCGGGTCGTCCAGCCCGAGTCGTCGCTGTATCTCGGCCGCCGTCATTCCGCGCCCGTCGACCTGGAAGCCCCGGAAGTCCGGGAAGTCCGTCCCTTCAGGTAGCGAAGAAGGGCAAGGGTAGCGGCCGGCGTCACGCCCGGTAGTCGGGCTGCCTGGCCGAGGGTCCGGGGCTGCGCCCGGCGCAGGATCAAGCGAATCTCGGTCGACAGCGAGCCGATTTCGTCGGGATCCAGGTCCTCCGGAAGCACCAGGGCCTCATCGCGGCGGAAGGCCCGGATGTCCGCCTCCTGCCGGTCGAGATAGCCGGCATACAGCGCCTCGATGCCGAGCTGGTCGAGGATCGCGGGCGGAACCGCCGCAATCTCCGGCCAGGCGGCCAGGAGCTGCGCCCGCGAGACCGCCGCATGGCCGAGCAGGTCCCAGGCCCGGCGCCGCTGGCCGTCCTGGTTCACGGCGATTCCCCGCCGCCCGAGCTCCTGAGGGGTCCCGGACAGCGACTCCAATGTTTCACGTGAAACAGCCAGGGCCCGGCGCTTGGCCTCGAAGGCCGCCCAGCGCCGGCTGCCGACCAGCCCGAGCGACTGCCCGAGCGCGGTGAGGCGCTGGTCGGCGTTGTCGGCGCGCAGCCGCAGCCGATATTCCGCCCGCGAGGTGAACATCCGGTAGGGTTCGGGCGCCCCCCGGGTTATCAGGTCGTCGACAAGCACCCCCATATAGCCGTCGGCCCGGTCGATCCCGAGGATCCGGCCACCCCCGCCGGCCGCCAGGGCGGCGTTGGCGCCGGCGATCAGGCCCTGGGCCGCCGCCTCCTCATAGCCGGTGGTGCCGTTGATCTGGCCGGCCAGGTACAGGCCGGGCAGAAGCCGGGTCTCGAGGGTCGCGGCGAGCGACCGCGGGTCGACATAGTCGTATTCGATGGCATAGCCGTGCTGCAGGATCCGCGCCCGCTCCAGGCCGGGGATCGCGGCGACCACCGCGTCCTGCACGTCGCGCGGCAGCGAGGTCGAGATGCCGTTCGGGTAGACCGTGTGGTCGTCCAGGCCTTCCGGTTCCAGGAACAGCTGGTGGCGCGGCTTGTCGGCGAAGCGCACCACCTTGTCCTCGATCGACGGGCAGTATCGCGGCCCGGTGCCGCTGATCTGCCCGGAATACATCGGCGCCCGGTGCAGGTTGGCCCGGATCAGCGCATGCGCCCGTTCGCTGGTATAGGTAATGTGGCAGACGGTCTGCGGCACCGTGATCCGGTCGGTCAGGGTCGAGAACGGCTCGGGCGGATCGTCGCCCGGCTGGGCCTCCAGCCCGGCCCAGTCGACGGTCCGGCCATCCAGTCGCGGCGGCGTCCCGGTCTTCAGCCGGCCGAGCGGGAAGCCGACCGCCTCCAGGGTGCGGGCCAGCCCGACCGCCGGGGCGTCGCCGACCCGGCCGGCCGGGGTTCGCTCCTCCCCCAGATGGATCTCGCCCCGCAGGAAAGTGCCGGTAGTGAGCACCACCGAACCGGCCCGGCGCTCGGCCCCGTCGGCCAGACGCACCCCTGCGCAGCGCCCGCCGGCCAGGATCAGGTCCTCGACCGCCCCGGCCTCGACGGTCAGGGTCGGGTACTCGGCCAGGATCGCGGCGACCGCCTGCCTGTACAGCTTGCGGTCGGCCTGGGCGCGCGGGCCGCGCACCGCCGGGCCCTTCGAGCGGTTCAGCACCCGGAACTGGATGCCGGCCCGGTCGATCGCCCGGCCCATGATGCCGTCGAGCGCGTCGATCTCCCGGACCAGATGACCCTTTCCCAGGCCGCCGATCGCGGGATTGCAGGACATCGCCCCGATGCTGTCGATCCGGTGGGTCAGCAACAGGGTACGGGCGCCGATCCGCGCCGCCGCCGCCGCCGCCTCGCAACCGGCATGACCGCCGCCCACGACGATGACGTCGTATCCCGAAGCTGTGCCCTGCCCGACCATGCCCAGGAGATACGGACTCCGCCCCGGCCTGTCAAAGCCGGACCGCATTGTTTCACGTGAAACATCCTTCGAGGCTCACCGCGGAGCGGCGAGCACCTCAGGATGTGCTTCCGAGAGCAGTAACATTGTCGTCCTGAGGCGCCCGGCGCTCCGCGCCGGGCCGCGAAGGGTCACTTGCCGAGGCAGAATTCCCGGAAGATCGCGTCCAGGATCTCCTCCACATCGACCTTGCCGGTGATCCGGCCGAGCGCGCGGGCCGCGAGGCGGAGGTCCTCGGCCGGCAGTTCGAGCGGAAGGCCGCCGCGCAGACCCTCGGCGGCCCGCCGGACCGCGGTCCGGGCCTCCTCCGCGGCGCTGCGATGCCGGGCCCGGGTCAACGCCGGCGCCTCGCGCAGCCCCATGCGGGCCTCCAACTCCGCCCCGATGCGCGCCAGCAGCGTCTCCAGCCCCTGTCCGGTCGTCACCGATACCGGAATCCAGGGTTCCGGCGGCTCACCGCCGCGGTCGATCTTGTTGGCCACCGCGATCGCGTCACCGTCCAGCCAGCGCGCGACCGCCGCCCGGTCGCCCTCCCCGGCGCCCCAGTCGACCACCACCAGCCGCAGATCGGCCTCCTCGGCCCGCGCCAGGGCCCGGCGAACCCCCTCCAGCTCCACCGAATCGGCGGTTTCGCGGAGCCCCGCGGTGTCCGCGACGGTCGCCGGATAGCCGTTCACGTCCAGGTATACCTCCAGGACATCCCGGGTCGTCCCCGCGGTCGCGCTGACGATCGCTACATCGCGCTTTGCCAACCAGTTGAGCAGGGATGACTTGCCGGCATTCGGGGGGCCGACGATGGCCATACGCAGGCCTTCCCGCAGGCGCTCCCCACGGCCGGCGTCGGCCAGGTGCCCATCCAGGGCGGCGGCCAGGCCGTCGAGGCCGTCCAGCACCGCGCCGACCACCTCGGCGGGCAGGTCCTCGTCGGGGAAGTCGATCCAGGCCTCCAGTCGCGCCATGGCGGCCACCAGCCCGGCCCGCCAGGCCTCGGTCACCGCCGCCAGCCCGCCGCCGGCCTGGCGCAGGGCCTGGCGGCGTTGGGCGTCGGTCTCGGCGTCGACCAGGTCGAGGATGCCCTCGGCCGCGGTCAGGTCGATCCGGTCGTTCAGGAAGGCCCGGCGGGTGAACTCCCCGGGCTCGGCCGGTCGCACCCCCGGCCGCCGCAACACGGCGCCCAGGACCGCCGCCGTGACCGCCCGGCCGCCATGCAGGTGCAGCTCGGCCACGTCCTCGCCGGTGAAGCTGGCCGGGCCCGGGAACAGCACCATCAGGGCGTCGTCCAGGGTCTCGCCGGTGTCCGGGTCGCGCAGTCGCGCCCGCGACAGCCGGCGCGGCTCCGGGAGCCGTCCGGCCAGGGCCCGGACCGCTGCCGCCGCCACCGGCCCGGAGATCCGCAGCACGGCGATCCCGGCCCGGCCCGGCGCGGTCGCCAGGGCGGCGATGGTGTCGTCCGTGGCATTCACCGGCAGATCTTCCACCATGGACATCGGTTCCTCGTCAGCCTCCCGTCCAGCCGGTTGCGGTTTGGCCCGGCGCCGCGGCATCCTACATTGCCCGAGGGAGCATCGATGCCGCGCAAGGACCGGGTAGCACATCCTGCGACGGTCGCCGATGGTCCAGCGACCAGCCACCGGTCCCGGCCGAGCGCCCGAGGAGGAGTTCCATGGCCGCAAGCGACATCGATACCCCGACCGGCCGGGTCCGCGTCGTCAGCGACGGCGAGGCGATCGTCGGGATCGGCTGGATCGCTCCCGGAACGATCCTGGAAAGCCCCGACGAGGACAGTGTTTCACGTGAAACGGCGGCCCAGCTCGAGGCCTATTTCGCCGGCCGGCTGACCGCCTTCGACATCCCGATCCGGTTTCGCGGCGGAAGCCTGTTCGAGCGCGCGGTGTGGATGGCGATGTGCGAAATCCCGTGCGGCGAGACCCGCACCTACGGCGACCTCGCGGCCCTGACCGGCGGCGTGGCCCGGGCGGTCGGCGGGGCCTGCGGCCGCAACCCGATCCCGATCGTCGTGCCCTGCCACCGGGTGGTCGGCTCCGACGGCAAGCTGGTCGGATTCTCCGGTGCCGAGGGCGTGGCCACCAAGCAGTGGCTGCTGGATTTCGAACGCGGCCAGGCCCGGCTGTTCTGACCGGGGCGATCGCGGCCTGGACGCCCGCCGACCGGCCGTCCTAGGGTTCCGCTTCCCCGTTACCGACCGCGAGAGGGAGGCAGCCATGCCCAACGTGACCGTCAAGGCCAAGGACGGCGGATCGTTCCAGGCCTATGTGGCGATGCCCGCCAGGACCCCGGCCCCCGGCCTGGTGGTCATCCAGGAGATCTTCGGCGTCAACAAGGTCATGCGCGACCTGACCGACGCCTACGCCGCCCAGGGCTATGTGGCGATCTGCCCCGACATCTTCTGGCGCATCGAGCCCGGCGTCGACATCACCGACAAGAGCGAGGCCGAGTGGCAGAAGGCCTTCGATCTGTTCGGCAAGTTCGACGTCGATACCGGCGTCCAGGACCTGATCGCCACCCTCGGCCACGTCCGCGCGATGCCGGAATGCACCGGCAAGGCCGGGTCGGTCGGCTACTGCCTGGGCGGCAAGCTGGCCTACCTGATGGCCAGCCGGTCCGATGCCGACGCCAATGTGAGCTTCTACGGGGTCGGGCTGGACGAGCTGATCGGCGAGGCCGGCGGCATCTCGGCGCCCTATCTCTGCCATGTCGCCGAGAAGGACGGCTTCGTGCCGCCGGAGGCCCAGGCCAGGTTCGTGCCGGCGCTCGAGAAGCACCCGAAGGCGACGGTGCACGTCTATGCCGGCCAGGACCACGCCTTCGCGCGGGTCGGCGGCCAGCACTACGACCAGGCGGCGGCCGAGCTCGCCAACGGCCGCACCCGGGATTTCCTGGCCGCGCATCTCGGCTGATCACTCCCGGCGCAGCAGCACTGCCGTGCCGCGCCGGGTCTTTCCGAGTGCCCGGCGGCGCCCTAGTTTCGGCGCCACAAGACGAACCGTGCCCGCAAACACTTCCATACAGAGACGTCCACTGGGAGACTAGGACCATGGTCAAGGCGATCCGTTTCCACCAGCCCGGCGGCCCCGAGGTCATGAAGCTCGAGGATGTCGACCTGGCCGCACCCGGCGCCGGTGAGGTGCAGATCAGGCACACCGCGATCGGGCTGAACTACATCGACACCTACCACCGCAGCGGCCTGTACCCGCTGCCGCTGCCGCATGGCGTCGGCATGGAGGCCGCCGGCACGGTGGCCGCGGTCGGCAGCGGCGTCACCGACTATGCGGTCGGCGACCGGGTCGCCTATGCGGCCGGCCCGCCGAACTCCTATTCGGAGGCCCGCAACATCGAGACCGCCAAGATCGTCAAGGTGCCGGACGGGGTCGACGACAAGACCGCCGCGGCCATGATGCTCAAGGGCATGACGGCGCAGTACCTGATCCGTCAGGTCTACAAGGTGCAGAAGGGCGACACGATCCTGATCCACGCCGCCGCCGGCGGCGTCGGCCTGATCGTCTGCCAGTGGGCCAAGGCCCTCGGCGCCACCGTGCTCGGCACCGTCAGCTCGGACGCCAAGGCCGAACTGGCCAAGGCCAACGGCTGCGACCACCCGATCATCTACACCCGCGACAATTTCGTGGAGAAGACCCTGGAGATCACCGGCGGCAAGAAGCTCCCGGTAGTCTACGACTCGATCGGCAAGGACACCTGGCCGGCCTCGCTGGACGTGCTGCGGCCGCGCGGCATGATGGTCAGCTTCGGCCAGTCGTCGGGCCCGATCCCGCCGGTCGACCTGGGGATCTTCGCCCAGAAGGGCTCGCTGGTGTTCACCCGCCCGACCCTGATGACCTTCAGCGCCACCAAGGAAGGCCTCGCCGAAATGGCGGCCGACCTGTTCGAGGCGGTGAAGTCGGGCAAGGTCAGGATCAACATCGAGCAGACCTACGCCCTGGCCGACATCGTCAAGGCGCACCAGGACCTCGAGGGCCGCAAGACCACCGGCTCGACGGTGATCCTGCCGTAACCCGCACTCGGCCGGATCCGGAAACGCGAAGGGCGGGCCGCAAGGCCCGCCCTTTCTGCATCCGCAGGCCGGATACCGGCCGTCAGGAGTTCATGGCGTCGAAGAAGTCCGAATTGTTCTTCGAGTGCTTGAGCTTGTCGACCAGGAACTCCATGGCGTCGACCGTGCCCATCTGCATGAGGATCCGGCGCAGCACCCACATCTTCGAGAGCGTCGGCTTGTCGACCAGCAGCTCCTCCTTGCGGGTGCCGGAGCGGGTGATGTCGATCGCCGGGAAGGTGCGCTTGTCCGCCAGCTTGCGGTCCAGGATGATCTCGGAGTTGCCCGTCCCCTTGAACTCCTCGAAGATCACTTCGTCCATGCGCGAGCCGGTGTCGATCAGCGCGGTCGCGATGATCGTCAGCGAGCCGCCCTCCTCGATGTTCCGGGCGGCGCCGAAGAACCGCTTCGGGCGCTGCAGGGCGTTGGCGTCGACACCGCCGGTCAGCACCTTGCCGGACGACGGCACCACGGTGTTGTAGGCACGCGCCAAGCGGGTGATGGAATCCAGCAGGATGACCACGTCACGCTTGTGCTCGACCAGGCGCTTGGCCTTCTCGATCACCATCTCGGTGACCGCGACGTGGCGGGTCGCCGGCTCGTCGAAAGTAGAGGAGATCACCTCGCCCTTCACCGAGCGGTCCATGTCGGTCACTTCCTCCGGCCGCTCGTCGATCAGCAGGACGATCAGGTAGACCTCGGGATGGTTCTCGGCGATCGCGTGCGCGATGTTCTGCAGCATCACGGTCTTGCCAGTCCGCGGGGGGGCCACGATCAGCGCGCGCTGGCCCTTGCCGAGCGGCGAGATCAGGTCGATGACCCGGGTCGTGTATTCCTTGTTCTCGGGCTTGAACGGAACCTCGAGACTGAGCTTCTCGTCGGGATACAGCGGCGTCAGGTTGTCGAAGTTGATCCGGTGCCGGACCGCCTCCGGATCCTCGAAGTTGATCGAGTTGACCTTCAGCAGCGCGAAATACCGCTCGCCGTCCTTCGGGGCACGGATCTCGCCCTCGACGGTGTCGCCGGTGCGCAGCCCGAAGCGCCGCACCTGGCTCGGCGAGACATAAATGTCGTCCGGGCCCGGCAGGTAATTCGATTCTGGCGATCTAAGAAAACCAAAGCCATCCGGCAGGGTTTCCAACACGCCCTGCCCGTAGATCGGGACATCGTTGTCCGCCAGCTGTTTAAGGATGGCGAACATCATGTCCTGCTTCCGCAGGGTGCTGGCGTTCTCGATCTCCAGCTCTTCCGCGAAGGCGAGCAGATCGGCGGGTGACTTGGCTTTTAGTTCCTGAAGATTCATTTTATCCGAGCTTATGGATTGGCGGAACGACTCGGCGCTTCGGTTCTGCCGGTCTCACCGGCCGGCGGCCAGTGTCGTGTCGACGCGAGTTGTTCCGGAAGGAGCTGCCACCGCCTTGTGGCGGGTTTTTTTAAACGCGTTACCGAAAGCCGGACACGTTGTCAATCACGGAGTTCTGTATACAAAGTCGCGTCAGAAGGGTTTCAGGACCACCAGGAAGACGATCAGGACCATCAACAGGGTCGGTACTTCGTTCCAGGCCCTGTAGAACCTGGGCGACCGTACGTTCCCGTCGCGCTCGAACGTCTTGCGCCAACGGCCGAACAGATGATGCACCACGGTCATCAGGACAACCAGCGTCAATTTCGCGTGCAGCCAGCCGTCGGACAGCCAGGCCGGCGTCAGCGCCAGCATACCGATCCCGAATCCCCAGGTTCCGATCATCGCCGCGTTCATGATCGCCCGCAGCAGCCGGCGCTCCATCACCTTGAAGGTCTCGGCCTGCGGCGTGCCCGGCCCCGCCTCGGCGTGGTATACGAACAGCCGCGGCAGGTAGAGCATGCCGGCCATCCAGGCGATCACGCTGATCACGTGCAGCGCCTTCGTCACCAGGTACCAGTCCACGCCCGCCTCCCCGGCCGTCAGCCGCGCACCCGCGCCACCAGCGCCGCCACGTGCTCGGGCGGCGTGTGCGGCACGATGCCGTGGCCGAGGTTGAAGACGAACGGCCCGCCGGCCATCGCCTCGAGAATCCGGTCGACCTCCGACGTCAGCGCATCGCCTCCGGCCACCAGGGCGATCGGGTCCAGGTTGCCCTGCACCGGCCGCTCGGCCTGCAGCGCACAGGCCATGGCCAGCGGGATCCCGGAATCCAGGGCCAGCGCCGTCACCCCGGTGGCCGCCCCGTAGCCGCGGGTCTGGGCCCCGGCGCCACGGGCGAAGCCGATGACCGGCAGGTCGGGATGGATCTCCCGCAGCCGCCGCACGATCGTCGCGGTCGGCTGCACCACCCAGCGCTCGAACTGGGTCTCCGGCGCCGCCCCGGCCCAGCTGTCGAACAGCTTCACGACCTGCGCGCCGGCCCGCACCTGGCGGTCCAGGTAACCGACCGTGGCGTCCACCAGCACATCCATCAGCGCCCCGAACCCCTCGGGGTCGCGCCAGGCCCACAGCTTCAGCGCCGCGAAGTCCCGGCTGCTGCCGCCCTCGACCATGTAGGAGGCGACCGTCCAGGGCGCGCCGGCGAAGCCGATCAGCGCGGTCTCCGGCGCCAGGGCCGCCCGCACCCGGGACACCGTCTCGTAGATCGGCGCCAGCACCTTGTGGAAGGCGTCGGCGTCGTAGGCCGGGATCCCGGCCCGGTCGACCACCGGTTCCAGGATCGGCCCGCGTCCCTCCTCGAAGCGCAGCGGCCGGCCGAGGCCGTAGGGCACCATCAGGATGTCGGAGAACAGGATCGCCCCGTCGAAGCCGAAGCGCCGGATCGGCTGCAGCGTCACCTCGGCCGCCAGTTCGGGCGACAGGCACAGGTCGACGAAGCTGCCGGCCCGCGCCCTGAGCTCGCGGTACTCCGGAAGGTATCGTCCGGCCTGACGCATCAGCCAGATCGGCGGGGTATCCAGGGTCTCGCCTGCGAGTGCGCGCAACAGCAGGGATCGGCTCATCCGGTCGGGCTCCGTCGGTGACCCCTATCACTAACCTATTTATTTAGATTCTGAAGGGAAGTTGTAGTGGGAGGGGGGAACACCGGGGATTATAGGGCATCCTCCGAAGTGTCCACAGAATCGCGTCCGGAACCGTTGTCGGCGCCGGCCGGCGGATCGACGGTGGATGGAATCCTCCGGCGTCAGGGGTTCCGCGGCCCGGCGGCGGTCGCCGAAACACGGGGATAACGGGGATGAAATCCGGCCGGGCGACTTCTCCCCGGGTTGCAGGTTCCGCCGGCCCGACTGTCCACCGGGGGGAAACCCGGCGGTTGCGCGACCGGCGGTTCGGCATATCTTCGACCGACGGAAGCCGGGCGGGGATAACCGACCCTGCTGTCCTCACCTTGTCCCCAAGGGGCTGTGCATGACTTCACCGCCGATCCTGCACATCCATCTGGTGTCCGACGCCACCGGCGAGACCAATCACCAGATCGCCCGCGCCTGCCTGGTGCAGTTCGACGGGGTGCGGGCCAAGGAGCATGTGTGGTCGCTGGTCCGCACCCGCAGCTACCTGGACAAGGTGCTGGCCGGGGTCGAGGCGCATCCGGGCCCGGTTCTGTTCACCCTGGTCGAACCCGAGCTGCGCCGCCGCCTGGAGGATACCTGCCGCCGCCTGGAGGTGCCGTGCATCGCCATTCTGGACCCTGTTCTGTCGGCGCTCGGCGCCCATCTCGGGCTCGAATCCCATGGCCGGCCCGGGCGCCAGCACGAGATGGACGCCGCTTATTTCCGGCGCATCGAGGCCATGGACTACACCCTGGCCCATGACGACGGCCAGCTGGTCCACGATCTCGAGGAGGCCGACATCGTGGTGGTCGGCGTGTCGCGGACCTCGAAGACTCCGACCTCGCTGTACCTGGCCAACCGCGGCTTCAAGACCGCCAACGTGCCGATCGTGCCGGGGATCGACCCGCCGGACGAGATCTTCCACCTCCGCAAGCCGCTGGTGGTGGCGTTCACCACCGACCCGACCCGGCTGATCCAGGTCCGCCGCAACCGGGTGCTGATGTTGAAGCAGCGCGAGGAGACCGACTACGTCGCGCTCGAGCAGGTGCGCCGCGAGGTCGCCGACGCCCGGCGGATGTTCGAGCGCAACGGCTGGCCGGTGATCGACGTCACCCGCCGGTCGATCGAGGAGACCGCGGCGGCGGTGCTGCAGTTCCTGGAGCCCGGGGAGACCGAAAATGGCGGGGGCAGCGATGGTTGAACCCGGGAGTCCGGTAGCGCCGGTCGCCGGTCCGGCGGCCGCGACCACCTCGGTGATCCTGGCCTCCGGCAGCCGGTTCCGGGCCGAGATGCTGCGCGCCGCCGGGGTGCCGTTCGCGGTCCTGGTGCCCGGGGTCGACGAGGCGGCGGTCCGGGAGTCCCTGGGCGCCGAGGGTGCGACGGCCGAGGATGTCGCGATCGCGCTCGGCGAGCTGAAGGCGGTCGCGGTGTCGCGCCGGCATCCCGAGGCCCTGGTGATCGGCTCCGACCAGATGCTGGACTGCAACGGGGTGTGGTTCGAGAAGCCGGTCGACCGCGACCATGCGCGGGCCAGCCTGACGGCCCTGGCCGGCCGCGACCATCGGCTGGTGACCAGCGCGGTGGTCGTGCGTGGCGGCGAGCGCATCTGGCATGTATCGCAGAGCGTCCGGATGCGCATGCGGCCGCTGAGCGGCGACTTCATCGAGCGCTATCTGGACGCGGTCGGCGACGACGTGCGGTCGTCGGTCGGGGCCTACCAGCTCGAGGGCCTCGGGGCCCAGCTGTTCACGGCTGTCGAGGGCGACTACTTCACGGTCCTGGGCCTGCCGCTGCTGCCGCTGCTCGACTTCCTGCGGGTCCACGGGGTGCTGGCGCGCTGATGGGGACGGCACGGCCATGAAGGTGCTGGGCCTGACCGGATCGATCGGCATGGGCAAGTCGACGGCGGCCGGCATGCTGCGGCGGCTGGGATTGCCGGTGCACGACGCCGACGCCGCGGTACACCGCCTGCTGGCGCGCGGCGGTGCCGCCGTCCCTGCGATCGACGCGGCGTTTCCGGGGGTCGTGCGCGACGGGGCGGTCGACCGCCCGGCCTTGGGATCCCGGGTGTTCGGCGACCCCGAGGCACTGGCCCGGCTCGAGGCGATCGTGCACCCGCTGGTGCGGCGCGCGACCGCACGCTTCCTGGCCGCATGCCGGCGCCGGCGCGTGAAGCTGGCGGTGCTGGACGTGCCGCTGCTGCTGGAGGGCAGCGGTCACGAGCGCTGCGACCTGGTGGCGGTGGTCAGTGCCCCGGAACGGGTCCAGCGGCAGCGTGTCATGGCCCGCCCGGGGATGACGGAATCCCGCCTTGAGGCTATCCTGGCAAAGCAGATGCCGGATGCCGAGAAGCGTCGCCGCGCCGACGCGGTGATCCCTACGGGACTGGGCCGCGCGGTCACCATGCGGCATCTGGTCAGGCTGGTGCGAAAACTGCGACGGAACGGGGAACAGGCATGCGCGAGATCGTGCTCGACACGGAGACGACGGGGCTGGACCCGGCGACCGGCGACCGGATCGTCGAGATCGGTTGCCTCGAGCTGATCAACCACGTGCCGACCGGGCGCAGCCTGCACCACTACATCAATCCCGAGCGCGACATGCCGCTGGGGGCGTTCGAGGTACACGGGCTGTCGACCGAATTCCTGTCGGGATACCCGGTGTTCGCCGCGGTGGCCGACGAGATCGTCGAGTTCCTCGGCGATGCGGTGCTGGTCATCCACAACGCCGCCTTCGACATGAAGTTCATCAATGCCGAGCTGCGGCGGCTGGAACGCCCCGAGATCCCGATGAGCCAGGCGCTCGACACCGTGCAGCTGGCGCGCCGCAAGTACCCCGGCGCCCAGGTCAGCCTGGACGCGCTGTGCCGCCGCTTCGAGATCGACAACGGCCACCGTACGCTGCACGGCGCGCTGCTCGATGCCGATCTGCTGGCGGCGGTCTATCTGGAGCTGATCGGCGGCCGGCAGCCGGACCTGGCGCTGGCCGCCGAGGCGGCGCCCGAGCCGACCGCTACCCAGCGGGCCGAGGAGCGGGCCGCCCGTCCCTTCCGCGAACCCCGGCCGCATGCGCCGAGCGTCGAGGAACTGGCGGCCCATCGGGCGTTCCTGGAGTCGATCAAGAACCCGATCTGGCTGGCCGGCCAGGCGGCAGGCTGACCGGGCTGCCGGCTGACCGGCCAGCCGGCCGAGGCTCAGCTCTCCGGCGGCAGGATCGAGCCGTCGGTCGCCGGAGCGACGGTCGGCGTGGTCGACGCGGCAGCGGCGCCGGCACTGGCGCTCTGGCGGAACATCGCCGCGAAGTCGACCGGCTGGATCAGCAGCGGCGGGAAGCCGCCGTCGCGGGTGACGTCGGCGACGATCGCGCGGGCGAACGGGAACAGGAGACGCGGGCATTCGATCAGCAGCACCGGGTGCAGCGAGTCCTGGGGCACGCCCTGCAGGGTGAACAGCCCGCCATAGCTCAGCTCGGCCAGGAACAGCTGCTCGCCGGCGCTGGTGCCCGAAGCGGTAACCCGCAGCGTCACCTCGTACAGGTCGTTGTCGGCGACCTTGGCGGCCTGCACGTCGACATTCACCTCGATCCGCGGCGGCTCGTTCTGCGGCTGCAGGCTGGCCGGCGCGCGCGGGTTCTCGAACGACAGGTCCTTGACGTATTGCGCATGGATCTGGATCGGCAATGCGACGGCGGCCTGCGGCGCTGAGGTGTCGGACATGGTCGGGTTTCCCTCGATTTTGATCGCCGGTCGCCTATCACGGTTCCGGAGCGTGCACAACCGACGCATCCGGCCCGGGCCGGAGCTCGACCACGGTGCCGTTGCCGACCGCCAGGCCGGTCAGTCCGCGGATGAAGCCCCAGTGGCTGACATAGACGGTCTCGCCCCAGTCGGTCGCCCGGTGCAGCCGACTGGCGAAAACCCCGCAGCGCGCCGCGAGCTGGGCCTCCGACTCGCCCTGGGCGGGCCACCAGCGCTCGCCCAGACGGTCGAAGTCGAGGGTCGGCCACTGGGTCCGCAGCAGCGACGCCGGCGTGCCGACGTCGCACACGAACCAGCAGCGCTCGCGGACCAGCGAGTCGATCTCGACCGGCAGGCCGAGCTGCTCCGCCAGGACCGAGGCGGTCTCCAGGGTGCGGCGGTACGGGCTGGCGACGATCCGGGTCAGACCGCGGGCGCTCAGCGCCTCCGCGGCGGCCCGGGCCTGGTCGCGGCCGATCTCGGTCAGTGCCGGATCCTCGATGCCGGGATCGATCCGGGTTGCCGCGAAATGCACGTTGAACTCGCTCTGGCCGTGGCGCAGCAGGTACATGGCGTCAGCGGCTCCGGTCGTCGGTGGAATCCGGGCCGAGGCGGCGCGGATCGCGATCCGACCCGTCGGCCGGGGTTTCGGTGACGTCGCTGTAGTCGCCGTCGATGACCGGGCCGGCGCCGCCGGGACCCCTCGGCCTGCCGCCTCTCGGCCCGTCACCGGGCGGTCGCACCGTCCAGATCCGGGTGTTGCCGCGCGCGACCGCCCAGGCCAGGGCGGCACCGATCAGCAGCCGCCGGACCGGCGGAATGAACAGGATCAGGCCGATCGCGTCGGTCAGGAAGCCGGGGATCAGCAGCATCAGGCCGGCCACCAGCAGGCCGAGCCCGGACAGCAGTTCGCCGACCGGCGTCTCGCCGCGGTCGAGATGCTCCTGCGCCCGCGCTAGGGTCGCCATGCCCTGGACCCGGAACAGCAGCATGCCGAGGCCGGCGGTGGCCAGGATCAGCGCGACGGTCGGAAGCGCCCCGATGTCGCTGCCGATCTCGATCATCAGCCAGATTTCCAGCACCGGCAGGCCGAGGATGACGAGTAAAACCAGGAAGCCCATGCTTGCCCTTCCGAAGTCCAGGCCCTATCTAGTCCGGACGCGTCCGGAGACCGCTCCGGCGTCGTGATCGTTTACCGGTGGGGTGCGATCGCGGCGGCCACTCTAAACTTGGGGGCGCGGCCCGGTCCAGGCGCCGTGCCGCGATCACGATGGGAATCGGTGTGCCGTTCCTAGACATCATATTGCTCGCGCTGTTCGCCGGCTTCGTCATCTTCAAGCTGCGGAGCGTGCTCGGCCGTCGTACCGGTCACGAACGGCAGCGGCCGGATCCGTTTGCCGAGCCGCCGAAGAGCAACGACAACGGCAACATCGTCCGGCTGCCCGACCGTTCGGCCGAAGCCGACGAGGCCGAGGGGGCCGAGGAGCCCGGCTCGATGGCCGCCGGGATCATGCGCATCAAGCTGGCCGACGAGCGGTTCGACGAGCGCGAGTTCCTGCACGGCGCCAAGATGGCCTTCGCGATGATCGTCGAGGCCTTCGCCAAAGGGGATGTGGATGCCCTGAAGCCGCTGCTGTCGCGCGAGCTGTTCGGCGGCTTCGCCGCGGCGATCGAGGGCCGCGAGAAGGCCGGCGAAACGCAGGAGACCACGATCGTCACCGTCCGCTCGGCCGACATCGTCGAGGCGACGCTTGAGGACCACCAGGCCAAGGTCACGGTCGAGTTCGTGAGCGAGCAGGTGAAGGTGACCCGCAACGCGGACGGCGAGGTGACCGAGGGCGAGCCGGACCGGATCGATATCCTGACCGACATCTGGACCTTCGCCCGCGACATCCGGTCCCGCGATCCCAACTGGGCGCTGGTCGCCACCCGTGTCCCCGAGGACTGAGCGCCGGCCTGCCGCGGCCCTGCTGCTGCTGCTGGCGGCCGCCGGCCTGCTGCTGGCGTCCTGCGGCCGCGAGCCGCCGAAGCAGCCCGAGGGCAAGCTGGTCCTGGAGCGCGCCGCGATTTCCGACCTGCCGGGCTGGAGCAGCGACGACCCGCGCCCGGCGCTGGCGGCGTTCCGCCGAACCTGCGGACCGATCCTGAAGGGCGACCAGGGCCGGGCCATCGGCCCGGAAGACCGGTTCGGCACCCGCGCCGACTGGGCGCCGGCCTGCCGCGCCGCCGCCGCGCTGGACGCCGGCGACCCCGAGGCGGTCCGGCGGTTCTTCGCCGGTGCCTTCACGGTCTGGCGGGCGCGGGACGACACCCCGGACGACGATCTCTTCACCGGCTATTACGAACCCGAAATGGCCGGCTCCCGCGTCAGGTCCGCGGCCTTCCCGGTCACGCTGTACAAGCGTCCGGCGGACCTGATCGACGTCGACCTGGGGGCGTTCCGGGATTCGCTGAAGGGCGAGCGCATCGCCGGTCGGGTCGAGAACGGCCGGCTGGTGCCCTACGCCGACCGCGCGGCGATCGAGGACGGCGCCCTGGCGGCCAAGGGCGAGCCGCTGATCTACCTCGCCGACCCGGTCGACGCGTTCTTCCTGCACATCCAGGGCTCCGGCCTGGTGGTGCTGCCGGACGGCAGCCGCACCCGGGTCGGCTACGACGGCACCAACGGCCATCCGTACTACGCGGTCGGCCGCTGGCTGATCGCCGAGGGCGAGGTGCCGAAGGAGAAGATGTCGCTGCAGGCGATCCGCGCGTGGCTGGCCGCCCATCCCGAGCGCCGCCGCGAGGTCATGGACAAGAACCCGTCCTATGTGTTCTTCCGGCCGCTGACCGGCGACGGCCCGATCGGCTCGGCCGGCGTCGCCCTGACCCCGGGCCGCAGCCTGGCGGTCGACCGCCGGCACCTGCCGATGGGCGCCCCGGCCTGGGTCGACATCGCCTACCCGACGACCGCCGGCCCCGCGCTGCGACGCCTGATGGTGACCCAGGACACCGGTGGGGCGATCCGCGGACCGATCCGCGGCGACGTGTTCTGGGGTGCGGGCAAGCCGGCCGAGGATCTCGCCGGACCGATGGCGGCCAAGGGCCGCTACTGGCTGCTGCTGCCGACCGGCCTGGATCCCAACCGGCCGGGGTGATCCCGGCCCCGCGTATTCCCGGCCCCGCGTATTCCCGGCCCCGTCGCGGGCGGGCGATCTCCTTGCCCGGCCGTGCGCCGCGTGCTAGCCGAGATCTACTGAATTCAATCCGGAGCCACCCCCCATGCCCGGTACCGGCCCGCGCGTCGGCCTGTTCGTCACCTGCCTGGTGGACCTCTACCGGCCGACCGTCGGTTTCGCCGCGGTCAAGCTGCTGGAGGACGCCGGCTGCACCGTCGAGGTGCCGCCGACCCAGACCTGCTGCGGCCAACCGGCCTACAACTCCGGCGACATGGCCGACACCCGGGCGGTGGCGCGCGGCGTGATCGACGCCTTCGAGGGCTACGACTACGTGGTGGCGCCGTCCGGCTCCTGCGCCGGCATGATCCACGAGCACTATCCGGTGCTGTTCGCCGACGATCCGGAGACCGCGCAGCGTGCCCAGCACCTGGCCAAGCGGACCCACGAGCTGGTGTCGTTCCTGGTCGACGTGCTGAAGGTCGAGCGGGTCGAGGCGGTCTATCCCGGCACCGTCACCTACCACGACTCCTGCTCCGGCCTGCGCGAGCTGCAGGTCAAGGCACAGCCGCGCCGGCTGCTCGGCAGTGTCAAGGGCCTGAGCCTGACCGAGCTGCCGGGCGCCGAGATCTGCTGCGGCTTCGGCGGCACCTTCTGCGTCAAGTATCCCGAGATCTCCGACAAGATGGTCACCGACAAGGCGCGGGACGTGGCGGCGACCGGCGCCGGCACCCTGCTGGCCGGCGACCTGGGCTGCCTGCTGAACATGTCCGGCAAGCTCTCCCGTCTCGGAACCGGAACGAAAGTGCGCCATGTCGCCGAGGTGCTGGCCGGCATGGCCGACGGCCCGGCTATCGGCGAGCCGGCCGACGGCCCGGCGAAGGAGTGACGGCGATGCAGTCGACCAGCCGATCCTTCAAACAGAACGCCCACCATGCCCTGCAGGACGCCACGCTGCAGCGGGCGCTGGGCAACATCAAGACCGGCTTCCAGGAGAAGCGCCGCCAGGTGATCGCCGCGCTGCCCGAGTTCGAGGCGCTGCGCGACGCCGGCCGCGACATCAAGAACCACACCCTGGCGCATCTCGACTTCTACCTGGAGCGCTTCGAGGAGAACGTCACCGCCGCCGGCGGCGTGGTGCACTGGTGCCGGACCCCGGCCGAGGCGCGCGAGACCATCCTGGCGATCTGCCAGCGCCGCAACGCCCGCACCGTGACCAAGGGCAAGTCGATGGTGGCCGAGGAGATCGGCCTCAACGAGTTCCTCGAAGCCAACGCCATCGAGCCGGTCGAGACCGACCTCGGCGAGTACATCATCCAGCTCCGCCACGAGCCGCCGAGCCATATCATCGCGCCGGCGATCCACGTGACCCGCGAGCAGATCGCCGAGGACTTCCGGCGCCACCACACCGACCTCGATCCGAACCGCCGGCTCGAGGAGCCCCGCGACTTCACCGACGAGGCCCGCGCCAAGCTGCGCGACCGCTACTTCCAGGCCGATGTCGGGATCACCGGCGCCAACTTCCTGATCGCCGAGACCGGCTCGACGGTGATCGTCACCAACGAGGGCAACGGGGACATGACCCAGCTCCTCGGCAAGGCCCATGTGGTGGTGGCGAGCCTGGAGAAGGTGGTGCCGACCCTGGACGACGCCGCCACCATCCTGCGGCTGCTGGCGCGCTCGGCGACCGGCCAGGAGATGTCGGTCTACACCACCTTCTCGACCGGGCCGCGCCGGTCCGCCGACCTGGACGGCCCCGAGGAGTTCCACGTGGTGCTGCTGGACAACGGCCGCTCGGCGATGCTGGGCACCGAGTTCCAGGACATGCTGCGCTGCATCCGCTGCGCCGCCTGCATGAACCACTGCCCGGTCTACGCCGCGGTCGGCGGCCACGCCTATGGCTGGGTCTATCCCGGGCCGATGGGCGCGGTGCTGACGCCGTCGCTGATCGGGGTCGAGGAGGCCGGCCACCTGCCGAACGCCTCGACCTTCTGCGGGCGCTGCGAAAGCGTGTGCCCGATGCGGATCCCGCTGCCGAAGATGATGCGCCACTACCGGACGCGGGAATACGAGCGCGGCCTGACGTCCGGCACCGTGCGCACCGGGCTGTCGCTGTGGTCGTTCCTGGCGACCCGGCCCTCGCTGTATCGTTTCGTAACCGGAATCATGGCGCGGACCCTCGGCGTGCTGGGCCGCCGGGCCGGGCGGTTCAGGAGCCTGCCGCTGGCCGGCGGCTGGACCGGCGTGCGCGACATGCCGGCGCCGCAGGGCCGGACCTTCCATTCGTTGTGGGCCGAACGCCGGGCGAACGGGAGGACCGGGGCATGAGTGCCGCGCGCGACCAGATCCTGGGCTCGATCCGCAAGTCGCTCGGCCGCGGTCCGGTCGAAGGCGAGGCGGCCGCCGGGTTGCACCAGCGGCTGGCGACACCGGCCCGCAACCTGATTCCCGACCGCACCGCCGGCCAGGACACCGCGGGCCTGGTGGGCCAGCTGGTCGGCAAGCTCGGCGAGGCCGCCTGCTCGGTCGACGAGGTGGCGTCCCTGGCGGAGGTGCCGGCCCGGATCGCCGCCTGGCTGCAGCGCGAGAACCTGCCGGCCCGGCTGGTCCAGGCACCGGCCCTGGGCGCGGACTCCGACGAGCGCCTGGACTGGACCGCGACGCCGACGATCGAGGTCAAGACCGGGACCGCCGACGGCTCCGAGGACACCAGCGTCACGCCGGTGTTCGCGGCGGTCGCCGAGACCGGGACGCTGATGCTGCTGTCGGACGCTACGACCCCGACCGGCCTGAACTTCCTGCCGGAGAACCACATCGCGGTGGTGCGCCGCAGCCAGGTGGTCGGGCCGCTCGAGGACGCCTGGTCGCGACTGCGCGGGGCGCGGACCGCGGCCGGGGGGGCGGTGGGCGCGGGCATGCCGCGGTCCGTCAATCTGATCACCGGGCCGTCGCGCACCGGCGACATCGAGCAGCGCATCCAGATGGGCGCGCACGGGCCGCGCCGGCTGCACGTGATCGTCGTCGACGATTGAGCGCCGGGTCGGCCCGGCCATGACCTCGAGCCGACCATGACCCGGCGACGCCCCACCCCGGACGAGCTGGCGCTGTTCGGCCGTGTCGTTTCGGATGCGGAACCGCTGAAGCCGCGGCGACGCAGCCCACGGGTCGCCGCGGTAGCCCCCGAGCCGGAGGAGCCCGCCGCAGCGCCGGCTCCAGCGCAGCCGCCGATACAGCCGCCGGGCGCCAAACCGTCGTCGCGCAAGCGCGGCCGGATTCCTGCCGACCCGCCGCCTCCGGCCCCGGCGCCCCCGCCGCCGGTCGTCCCCGCCGCCCTCGGCGAGCATGCCCACGGCGCCGCCCCCGGGCTCGACCGTCGCACCCAGCTGCGCCTGAAGCGCGGCCAGATCCCGATCGAGGCCCGCATCGACCTGCACGGCATGAGCCGCGAGCGGGCCCATGCCGGGCTGAACGCCTTCCTGGCCCGCCAGGCCGCGCTCGGGCGGCGCTGCGTGCTGGTGATCACCGGCAAGGGTCGGTCGGACTGGCAGCGGCCGGACTGGGGCTCCGAGGAACGCGAGACCGGCGTCATCCGCCGGGCCCTGCCGGGCTGGCTGCGCGATC
This sequence comes from Thalassobaculum sp., assembly GCF_040219615.1. Classification (GTDB taxonomy): domain Bacteria; phylum Pseudomonadota; class Alphaproteobacteria; order Thalassobaculales; family Thalassobaculaceae; genus Thalassobaculum_A. Next base: position 388,227 of record NZ_JAVJSE010000013.1, on the reverse strand, counting down.
ACCCGAACCAGGAGCGGGTCCTGGCGTTCGCGGCGGCCCAGCCGCAGGACGGCGGAACCGGCGCCTGGTATGTGCTGCTGCGCCGTCGCCGCGAGGACTCCGGTCCGGGCGGCGGTCCGGGCGGCGGTCTGGGCGCCGGGGGGCGGGCATGACGCCGCTCGGCCAGAAGCTGCGGGCCCTGCGCGCCGAGCGCGGCGCCACCCTCGGCGAGATGGCGGCGGCGCTCGGGGTCTCGGCCGCCTATCTGTCGGCGCTGGAGCACGGCAAGCGCGGGGTGCCGCGGGCGGTGTTCCTGGAGCTGATCAACGGCTATTTCAACCTCGGATGGGACGACGCCGAGGAGCTGCGCCGGCTGGCCACGATCTCCGACCCGCGGGTGGTGCTGGACACCGGCGGCCTCAGCCCGAAGGCGACCGAGCTGGCGAACCGGCTGGCGGCCCGCCTGCCCGAGCTGGACGACTACCGGATCGACACCCTGCTGGCCGAGCTCGAGGACCCGTAGCCGCCGGCCTGCCCCGGGACGCCGGCCTACAGGCCGAGCACGTCGCGCATGCTGTACAGGCCGGGGGCCCGGCCGGCCGCCCAGCGGGCGGCGGCCACGGCGCCGTTGGCGAAGATGTGCCGGCCGCCGGCCCGGTGGCCGATCTCGATGCGCTCGGCCGGGCCGGCGAACACCACCGTGTGCTCGCCGATCACGTCGCCGCCGCGCATGGTCGCGAAGCCGATCTGGCCCGGCACCCGCGGGCCGGTGTGTCCCTCGCGCGACAGCACCGCCACGTCCTCGAAGCGCCGGCCGCGGCCGGCGGCGGCCGCCCGGCCGAGCCCGACCGCGGTGCCGGACGGGGCGTCGACCTTGCGGTTGTGATGCATCTCGACGATCTCGATGTCCCAGGGCTCGCCCAGGGTGCCGGCGACCCGCTCGACCAGGGCGAGCAGCAGGTTGACGCCGACGCTCATGTTCGGGGCGTAGACCAGGGGGATCCGCTCGGCCAGCCGGGCCAGCCCGGCTTCCTGCTCGGCCGACAGCCCGGTGGTGCCGGTCACGAACGGGGTCCCGGCCTCGGCGGCGGCGGCGGCGTGGGCCAGGGTCGGCTCCGGCAGGGTGAAGTCGATGGCGACATCGGCGGCCAGCACCGCCGCCACCCGGTCGGTGGTCGCCAGCCCGGTCGGCGGGAGCCCGGCCAGGGTGCCCGCATCGGCCCCGAGGTCGGCACTACCGGCCCTTACCCCGGCCGCCGAGAGGGCCGCGTCGGGGCTCTCGGCGACCGCCTTGACGATCATCCGACCCATGCGTCCGTTGGCGCCGAAGACGCCGATCCGCGTTACCATTCCGTGGTCTCCCTTCCTGCGGGGCGGCAGGCGCCCGAAAGATCGGAGCACCGGTCGTTGCCTCTCCCAAGCCCGTCATCTAATCTTATATCATATCGACTGTTTTTCGTTCGGCATAACATACAGACAAGGGAAAGATCGGGACATGGACGTCGGCACGCTCTGCCTCGGAGTCCTGAGCTTCGGCGACACCACGGGATACGGAATCCGGCGTGCCGTCGGCGACTGGTTCAAGCACTTCGGACAGGCCAGCCTGGGGGCGATCTACCCGGCCCTGGCGAAATTGACGGCGCGCGGCTCGATCGAGGTGATCGGCGCGCCCGACGCACCGCTCGAGAAGCGGACCTTCCGGATCACCGACCGCGGCCGCGACGAGCTGGCGCAGGCGGCGGCCGCCTGCGACGGCACCGAAACCGTCAGATCTCCCTTTCTTTCCGGGATGTTCTTCGCGCATCTCATCGCCATGGACGACGTCCACCGCCTGGTCGACGAGCGGATCGCCGGGCTGCGCGGCGAGCAGCGCCGGCTGCGCGGCCTGCCGGCCGAGGCCATGACCGAGGGCCAGCGCTTCACGATCCGGTATTCGCAGGCCGTGATCACCGCTGCGATCAATTTTCTGGAGCGTGAGGGTCGTGCCATCGTCACCGCGATCGAGCGCGAGAATCCACCGCTAGATCAGTGAGTTGACCGGAACACTACCGTGACCGCTACCGTGGTTTTCCGGTAGTATCGTGAGGTTCGCTACTCCCGGAGGTCGTCCCACAGCTCCTTGACCTTGTCGAAGAAGCCGTGGCTCTGCGGGCTGGTGGTGTCGTCGCCGGCCTCGGCCTGGAACTCCTCGAGCAGCTCGCGCTGGCGCTTGGTCAGGTTGACCGGGGTCTCGACAGCGACCTCGACATACATGTCGCCGCGGGCCGGGCTGCGCAGCACCGACATGCCCTTGCCCTTGAGCCGGAACTGCTTGCCGGACTGGGTGCCGGTCGGGATCGCCACCCGGGCCCGCGAGCCCTCGATGGTCGGAACCTCGATCTGCCCGCCGAGTGCGGCGGTCACCATCGCCACCGGGACCCGGCATTGGATGTCGGCGCCGTCGCGGTGGAAGATCGGATGCGGCTCGATCGACAGGAACAGGTACAGGTCGCCGGGCGGCGCTCCGCGCATACCGGCCTCGCCCTCGCCGGCCAGGCGGATCCGGGTGCCGTCCTCGACGCCGGCCGGGATGTTCACCGACAGGGTCTTGTCCTTGCGCTGCCGTCCGGAGCCGCCACAGCTGCGGCACGGGTTCTCGATGACCTGGCCGACCCCGCCGCAGGCCGGGCAGGTCCGCTCGATCGTGAAGAAGCCCTGCTGGGCCCGGACCTTGCCGGCGCCATGACAGGTCGGGCAGGGGATCGGCTTCGATCCCTTTTCGGCCCCGGTCCCGGTGCACTCCTCGCAGGACGTCGAAGTCGGGATGCGGATCTCGGTCTGGCGGCCGCGGAACGCATCCTCCAGGCTGATCGACATGTTGTAGCGCAGGTCGGAGCCGCGGCCGGCCCCGCCGCCGCGGCGCGCCCCGCCCATGAACTCGCCGAACATCTCCTCGAAGATGTCGGCGAAACCGCCGGAGAATCCGGCGCCGCCCGGCCGGCCGCCACCGCCGTTCTCGAACGCGGCATGGCCGAAGCGGTCATAGGCCGCCTTCTTCTCGTCGTCCTTGAGGACGTCGTAGGCCTCGTTGAGTTCCTTGAACTGGCGCTCGGCCTCGGCATCGCCCGGGTTGCGGTCCGGGTGGTGCTGCATCGCCAGCTTGCGGAAGGCACGCTTCAGCTCGTCCTTGGACGCGCCGCGCGAAACCCCCAGAACGTCGTAGTAGTCGCGCTTCGCCATCGATCCGTCACCGTGCTGGGAAACAACGCGCGAACCCCGCCGGTCCGGCCGCCTGGCGGCGGGGACGGGCGGGGGCGGCCGTCATCACGGCACTCTGCGGTATCACGCGGACTTGTTGCGGTCCTGGTCGTCGACTTCCTCGAAGTCGGCGTCCACCACGTCGTCGGCGCCCTTGGCATCGCCGCCGGGCTCCTCGGACGACCCGGCGCCGCCCTCGGCCGAGGCCTCTTCCTGCTGCGCCTTGTACATGGCCTCGCCGAGCTTCATCGACGACTGCTGCAGGGCGTCGATCTTGGAGCGGATGGCGGCGACGTCGTCGCCCTCGACCGCGGCCTTCAGGGCGGCCACGTCCTCCTCGATCTTCGAGCGTTCGCCCGCCGCGACCTTGTCGCCGAACTCGGCCAGCGTCTTCTCGGCGGTGTGCAGCAGGGTGTCGGCCTGGTTCTTCACCTCGACCAGCTCACGCCGCTTCTTGTCGTCGGCCGCGTTCTCCTCGGCCTCGCGGACCATCCGCTCGATGTCGGCGTCGGACAGGCCGCCGGACGCCTGGATGCGGACCTGCTGCTCCTTGCCGGTGGCCTTGTCCTTGGCCGAGACGTTGACGATGCCGTTGGCGTCGATGTCGAAGGTGACCTCGACCTGCGGCACGCCGCGCGGTGCCGGCGGGATGCCGACCAGGTCGAACTGGCCCAGCATCTTGTTGTCGGACGCCATCTCGCGCTCGCCCTGGAACACCCGGATGGTGACCGCGGTCTGGTTGTCCTCGGCGGTCGAGAACACCTGGCTTTTCTTGGTCGGGATCGTGGTGTTGCGGTCGATCAGGCGGGTGAACACGCCGCCCAGGGTCTCGATGCCGAGCGACAGCGGGGTCACGTCGAGCAGCAGGACGTCCTTGACCTCGCCCTTCAGCACGCCGGCCGGGATGGCGGCGCCGGCGGCGACCACCTCGTCCGGGTTCACGCCGCGGTGCGGCTCCTTGCTGAAGAACGTCTTCACGGTCTCGATGATCTTCGGCATGCGGGTCATGCCGCCGACCAGGATCACCTCGTCGATCTCGCCGGCGGTCACGCCGGCATCCTTCAGGGCGGCCTTGCACGGGCCTTCGGTGCGCTTCACCAGGTCGTCGACCAGCGCCTCCAGCTTGGAGCGCGTCAGCTTGATGTTCAGGTGCTTCGGGCCGGACTGGTCGGCGGTGATGAACGGCAGGTTGACCTCGGTCTGGATCGAGCTGGACAGCTCGATCTTGGCCTTCTCGGCGGCCTCCTTGAGGCGCTGCAGGGCCAGCTTGTCCTTGCGCAGGTCGATGCCGTTGTCCTTCTTGAACTCGTCGGCCAGGTAGTCGATGACGCGCTGGTCGAAGTCCTCGCCGCCGAGGAAGGTGTCGCCGTTGGTCGACTTCACCTCGAACACGCCGTCGCCGATCTCCAGCACCGACACGTCGAAGGTGCCGCCGCCGAGGTCGTAGACCACGATCGTGCCGGACTGCTTCTTGTCGAGGCCGTAGGCCAGCGCCGCCGCCGTCGGCTCGTTGATGATCCGCAGCACCTCGAGGCCGGCGATCTTGCCGGCGTCCTTGGTGGCCTGGCGCTGGGCGTCGTTGAAGTAGGCCGGGACGGTGATCACCGCCTGGCTGACGCTCTCGCCGAGATAGGCCTCGGCGTCGCTCTTCAGCTTCTGCAGGATCATGGCCGAGATCTGCGCCGGGCTGTACTTCTTGCCGCCGACGTCGACCCAGGCGTCGCCGTTGTCGCCCGCCACCACCTTGTAGGGCACCAGGTCGTTGAACTTCTTGGACACCGTGTCGTCGGACCGGCGCCCGATCAGGCGCTTGATCGCGAACAGCGTCTTCTCGGGGTTGGTGACCGCCTGGCGCTTGGCCGACTGGCCGACCAGCTGCTCGTCGCCCTCGGTGAAGGCGACCATCGACGGCGTCGTGCGGGCGCCCTCGGCATTCTCGATGATCTTGGCGCTGGCGCCGTCCATCACGGCGACGCACGAGTTCGTGGTGCCGAGGTCGATACCGATAACCTTGCTCATGAACCTACCTCTTTCTTCGGCAAGCGGCGGAGGCCCCTAAGGCACCGTCGGCCGCCCCCATCGGGTGATGACTGGAGCTAGCGGGTATATAGGGACCGGCCTCCGGCGTGCAAGCCGCCCGGGCCGGCGATTCGGGCACAGGGCGGCCCGTCAGGCGGTGGTGTCGACCCGCGGCCGGTCGGACGGCGTCGGGCCGCTCTTGGCGACGCCGACCATGGCGGCGCGCAGCAGGCGGTCGTGGATGACATAGCCCGGGGCGAGCAGCTGCACCACGGTGCCGGCCGGCTTGCCGCTGTTCTCGACCTCGAACATCGCCTGGTGGAGGTTCGGGTCGAAGCGCTCGCCGAGCGGCTCGATCCGCTTGATCCCGGCCTTCTCGAAGGCCGACAGCACGTCGCGCTCGGTCATCTCGACGCCGACGATCAGGTTCTTCACGGTGTCGTCGAGCGCCTCGCGGTCCGCCGGCGCCGCGTCCAGGGCGCGCCGCAGGTTGTCGACCGCGTTCAGCAGGTCCTTGGCGAGGTTGCCGGCGGCGTACAGCCGGGTCTGTTCCTTCTCGCGCTCGGTCCGGCGGCGCACGTTCTCGGCCTCGGCCAGGGCCCGCAGCGCCTGGTCGCGCAGCTGCGCCACCTGGCCCTCGAGCTCGGCGATGCGGGCATCGCGCGGATCGCCGTCGCCGGTGTCGATGGTGCCGTCGGTGTCGATGCCGACGTCCAGCCCGGCGTCGTCGGCGCTCGGCGCCTCGCTCCGGTGGTCGGGCTTGTTGGGCTCGTTCGACATTGTGACTGGTCCCCGATGTGCGAAGTCTTGGGAGAGTTTCGTCGTGATCCGGCGCTATGTAGGGCGACCCGGCCGAGATGAAAAGCGTTCAGTCGAGCAGGCGGCCGATCAGCTTGGCCGTGTAGTCGACCATCGGGATGATCCGGGCGTAGTTCATCCGGGTCGGGCCGATGACGCCGATCGCGCCGACGATGGTGCGGCGCTGGTCGTGATAGGGCGCGATGATCATCGAGCAGCCGGTGTGCCGGAACAGGGCGTTCTCGGCACCGATGAAGATCTGAACCCCGTCGGCCTCGCCGGTCGAGTCGAGCAGCCGCAGGGTGCTCTCCTTCTCCTCCAGGATCTCGAACAGGCCGCGGATCCGCTCCAGATCCTCGAGCGCCGAGACGTCGGTCAGCAGCTGGGCCTGGCCGCGCAGGATCAGCGCCGGCCCCTGCGGCCCCTCGCCGCGGGTCGCGAGCCCGGCCTGCACGACCCGGCTGGTCAGCTCGTCGAGCTCGGCCTGGCGATGCGCGATCTCGGTCTCGACCTGCAGCCGCAGTTCGTCGAGCATCTGTCCCTTCAGCCGCGAGTTCAGGTAGTTGCTGGCCTCGGTCAGGGCCGATGCCGGCAGGCCGGCCGGCAGCTCGACGATGCGGTTCTCGACCAGCCCGCCCTCGGTGACCATGACCACCAGGCCGCGCTGGTTGCCGAGCGGCACGAACTCGATGTGCTTGAGCGGCGCCTCGGATTTCGGCGACACTACCAGCCCGGCGCAGCGCGACAGCCCGGCCAGGGTCGACGAGGCCTCCTCCAGCATCTCGCCGACCGTTCGGCCGGCGGCGGCGCATTTGCCGTCGATGTTGGCGCGCTCGTCGGCGCTGATGTCGCCGCCGATCTCCAGCAGGCCGTCGACGAACATCCTGAGGCCGGCATCGGTCGGCAGCCGGCCGGCCGAGGTGTGCGGCGAGTACAGCAGCCCGGCTTCCTCCAGGTCGGCCATCACGTTGCGGATGGTGGCCGGCGACAGCACCAGGCCGAGCCGGCGCGACAGCGTGCGCGACCCGACCGGCTCGCCGGTCTCCACATAGGCGTCGACGATGTGGCGGAAGATCTCCCGCGTCCGGCCGTTCAGGCGGCCGACGATTCCACTCGTCGTCTCTCGGGTGCTGGTGCTCATGGCCGGCTGAATCTAGGAAGCTGCCGGGGGCCGGTCAACGACCGCCCTTGCATGGCCGCCGCGCGCGAGCCCTGCGAAGCGCCGGCAGGGTGGACGGCCCGCCTGCCCGGCGGTAGGTTCCCGGCCCACCGCGCCCCCGCCCGATCGCCGCTGGAACCACCGGGTGCGCGCCCCGGAGCCGACCGCAGGAGCCGACCGATGCCGCAATCCCCCTCCGGCGCCTTTGCCGGCCGCCCGTCCGGCCGTGCCGTCGACGACCTGCGCGCGGTCCGGTTCGAGCCGGGCTTCGCCAAGCATGCCGAGGGATCCTGCCTGATCCGGTTCGGCGACACCCATGTGCTGTGCACCGCCAGCATCGAGGACCGGGTGCCGCCGTGGCTGAAGGGCGGCGGCAAGGGCTGGGTGACCGCGGAATACGGCATGCTGCCGCGCTCCACCCATACCCGCACCGACCGCGAGGCCGCGCGCGGCAAGCAGTCCGGCCGCACCCAGGAGATCCAGCGGTTGATCGGGCGTTCGTTGCGGGCCGTTACCGACCTCGCCCTGCTCGGCGAGCGCCAGATCCGCATCGACTGCGACGTCATCCAGGCCGACGGCGGCACCCGCACCGCCGCGATCACCGGCTCCTGGGTCGCCCTGCACCAGGCGCTGTCGACCCTGCTGCGGTTCGGCGCCGTCAAGACGATGCCGCTGACCGACCATGTGGCGGCGATCTCCTGCGGCCTGTACAAGGGCGCGGCGGTGCTCGACCTGGACTATGCCGAGGACTCGACCTGCGACGCCGACGCCAATTTCGTGCTGACCGGGCGCGGCGGGATCGTCGAGATCCAGGCGACCGCCGAGGCCGACCCGTTCGAGGAGGCGTCGTTCGACAGCCTGCTGCGGCTCGCCCGCAAGGGGGTCTCGGAGCTGGTCGACATGCAGAAGGAAGCCGTCGGTTGACCGTGGAGACGATCCGCAGGCTGTCCGGAACGACACTGCTGGTGGCCTCGCACAACCCCGGCAAGGTGCGCGAGATCCGCGAGCTGCTGGCGCCGTTCGGCATGGAGATCGTCGCCGCCGCGGAGCTCGGCCTGCCGGAGCCTGAGGAGACCGGGACCACCTTCGTGGCCAATGCCGAGCTGAAGGCGCTGGCCGCCGCCCGGGCCGCCGGGATGCCGGCGCTGTCCGACGACTCCGGGTTCTGCGTCGACGCCCTGGGCGGCGACCCCGGCGTGTACTCGGCGCGCTGGGCCGGGCCCGGCAAGGACTTCGGGATCGCCATGGCGAAGGTCTGGGAGGCCGTGCAGGCCTCCGGATCGGCGGACCGCGGCGCCCGCTTCGCCTGCGCGCTCAGCCTGGCCTGGCCGGACGGCCACACCGAGACCGTCGAGGGCGAGGTGCACGGGACCGTGGTGTGGCCGCCGCGCGGCGGCCGCGGCTTCGGCTACGACCCGATGTTCGTCCCGGCGGGCCATGAACAGACCTTCGGCGAAGTCGATTCGGAGTGGAAACATTCCGTCAGCCACCGGGCCGACGCCTTCGCCAAACTGGTCGCGCGGTGCTTCGATGGCGGCCGCGACGGCTAATATCGCCCCTTCGGCGGCGGCGCGCGACGAGGCCATCGGGGTCTACGTCCACTGGCCGTTCTGCCTCTCGAAATGCCCGTATTGCGACTTCAACAGCCATGTCGCCGACGCGGTCGACCACGACCGCTGGCGCCGCGCACTGGTCCGCGAGCTGGCGACCCAGGCTGCCCGGGCCGGCCGGCGCCGGGTCGAGAGCGTGTTCTTCGGCGGCGGCACGCCGTCGCTGATGGCGCCCGACACCGTCGCCGCGGTCCTGGAGACCGTCCGGTCGTCGTTCCGGATCGCAAACGATCTCGAGGTGACCCTCGAGGCCAACCCGACCTCGGTGGAGGCCGGCAAGCTGGAGGCGTTCCGGGACGCCGGGGTCAACCGGGTGTCGCTCGGCGTGCAGGCGCTCGACGACTCGGTGCTGACGTTCCTGGGCCGGACCCATGGCGCCGGCGAGGCGCTGGCGGCGGTGGCGACCGCCCGCGAGCGCTTCGAGCGCGTCAGCTTCGACCTGATCTATGCCCGGCCGGACCAGAGTCCGCAGTCCTGGCGGCGCGAGCTGGCCGGCGCGCTGGCGCACGCCGCCGGTCACCTGTCGCTCTACCAGCTGACCATCGAGCCGACCACGCCGTTCCATTCCCTGCACGCCCGCGGCGCCTTCCGGCTGCCCGACGAGGACACTGCGGCGGCGCTGTGGGACGTCACCCAGGACACCCTGGAGGCCGCCGGCATGCCGGCCTACGAGGTCTCCAACCACGCCCGGCCGGGCCAGGAATGCCGGCACAACATGGTGTACTGGAGCTACCGCGACTATCTCGGCGTCGGCCCCGGCGCGCATGGCCGGCTGAGCGAGGGCGGCGCCAAGGTGGCGACCCGCACCCACCGGGCGCCGGCGATCTGGCTCGACCGGGTCGAGCGCGACGGCCACGCCCTGGTCGACGACCGGCCGATCGACCCGGCCGAGACCCTGATCGAGGCCACCCTGACCGGGCTGCGGCTCGCCGGCGGCCTGCCGCGCGAGCGCTGGACCGCGCTGTTCGGGCGCGGGCCGGAGGACCTGTTCGAAGCCGCGACGATATCGCTGCTGGTCGACGGCGGATTCCTGGCGCTCGATACGGAGGGGCTGCGGGCGACCGCCGCCGGCCGCGCCCGGCTGGACGCGGTCACCGACCGGCTGCTGCGCGGGGCGCGGCCGCCGGGCTGACGGATGGGAACGGCCCTGTGGCCCGGGGTGGTCGTGGTGCCGGCGGGCAGTGGTTGAGGCGGTGGCGGGGGACAGGATGGCATCGCGTCTGGCGACGTACTGGGCCGGCGGCCGTATCGGCGTCGGCTCCAGTCCGGTCGGGCTTCATGTGGCCAACACCGGCCTGCTGCGGGCGCTGGCCCGGCATGGCGGATTCGACCGGCTCGACGTGCTGACGCATGTCACCGTCACGCCGGCGGAACTGGCCGAGGACCTTCTGGACGGCGAGGCAGCGGCCACCGAACTGGTGCCGGGCAGCGTCCTGGACGTCAGCCTGCTGGCCGCGGCCGGCGCGATGCTGCGGGGCAGCCCGGATCTCGTCGATCTCGCCTGGCTGCGCCGCCGGAGCGTCGGCGACCGGGCCTACAGCCTGCTGGGCGTGATCCACACCATCGCGCCGCCGGCGGTGCGCGGCCAGATCGCCAATGCCTCGGTCGGCCCGGTCCATCCCTGGGACGCGCTCATCTGCACCTCGCCGACGGTGCGCAGCGCGGTCGTCGAGATGTTCGACGAATGGGGCGTCTATCTGGCCGAGCGGTTCGGCGGCAACCGCCAGCACCGTCCGCATCTGCCGCTCGTTCCGCTCGGCGTGGACGGGGCGCGGCTCGCGGCGCTGGCCGACCGGCCGGCGGTCCGCGCGGCCCTGCGCGAGGAGCTCGGCATCGGGCCCGACGACGTGCTGGTGCTGTGGGTCGGCCGGCTGTCGTTCTTCGAGAAGGCGTTCCCGCAGCCGATGTTCCGGGCGGTCGAGGAGGCGGCGCGGTCGAGCGGCAAGCGCATCCATTTCGCCCTGGCCGGCTGGTTCCCGGGCGCCGATGCCGATCGCCGCCGCTACGAGCAGGCAGCCCGCGCCTACGCGCCTTCGGTGCCGGTGCATTTCCTCGACGGCGGCGACCGCGACCGGGTCGGCAGCCTGTGGGCCGCCGCCGACGTGTTCCTGTCGCTGATCGACAACGTCCAGGAGACCTTCGGCATCACCCCGATCGAGGCGATGGCCGCCGGGCTGCCGGTGGTGGTCAGCGACTGGGACGGCTACCGCTACACCGTGCGCGACGGCGAGGACGGCTTCCTGATCCCGACCCTGATCGGCCCGGCCGGCCGCTTCGGTGAGAGCATCGCGATCCGGCACGCCCTGCAGATGGAATCCTACCAGTCCTATGTCGGGATGGTCGCCCACTCGACTGCGGTCCATGTCGGCCGGGCCGCCGCGGCCCTGGCGGAGCTGGCGCGCTCGCCCGGGCTGCGCCGCCGGATGGGTGCGGCCGGTCGGGCCCGGGTCCGGGAGACCTTCGACTGGGCGGTGGTCGCCGGGCAGGTCAACGCCCTGGTCGACGAGCTGGCGGCGATCCGGGCGACCGCCGAGACGGCGCCGGCCGGCCGGGCGCCGAACCCGGTCGGCGGCGACCCGTACCGTGCCTTCGCCGGCTTCGCGACCAGGGTTCTGTCGCCGCAGACCGGGCTGACGGTCCGCCCCGGCGTCGGGGCCCACGACCTCGAGCGGGCGAGGCGGGTCGATCTCGACACCGCCTACTCGTTCTGGCGCGCCTCGCCCGACGAATGCACCCAGATCCTCGAGATGATCGCCGACGGTGCGGCGGGAACCGTAAAGGCGGTGCTCGACCGGTTTCCCGAGCCGCAGCGCTTCAGGATCGAGCGGGCGGTCCTGCTGATGGCCAAGCTCGGCATGCTCGACTGGCTGCCGGCCGAGGGCTGAGCGCCCCGGCGGGTCAGTTCAGCAGCGGCTCGAAGCTGGTCGGCGCCGGATCCTGGATCTCGATGCCGGACGGCGTGAGCTGCAGCACCGCGAGGCCGCGCTGGTTGCTGCCGTCCGGCATCAGCCGGAACAGCCCGTCGACCCCGGCGAAGCCGCTCGGCTGGGTCAGCGACTCCCGGTCGAAGGCCGGCCCGCCGGGCTGGCGCGCCATCACCGCCGCCAGCGACACCGCGTCGTAGGCGAGCGAGGCCAGGCCCGCCGGGGCGGCCCCGAACACCGAGCGGTAGCGCTGCTCGAACGGCCGCCGGGTCTGCGGCGAGGGTGCTGCGAACCAGCCGCCGGCCAGCGCCGGCTCGCGGCCGAGCTCGGGATCGTTCCACAGGGTGCTGCCGAGATAGCGGACCTTGGCGTTGTCGATGTCGTAATAGGCCATCAGCGGCGCCAGGTTGCGGATCTCCGACCCGCCGTCCGGCACCAGCACGGCGTCGATGTAGGGCGTGCCGTCGGCGCTGGCCCCGATCCGCTGCGCGAAGCTTCGGACCAGCGGGCCGTTCTCGGTGCCGCGGCCGGTCGGATAGCTGTCGCTGGCGACCACCGCGCCGCCGGTTCGGGCCACGGTCGCGTTCAGCGCCTGCAGCGCGGTCGAGCCGAAGGCGTTGGCCGGCACCAGGGCACCGAACCGCGTCAGTCCGCGCGATGCGGCATACGCGGTCACCCGCTGGACCTGCTGACCGGGAAGCAGGCCGAACACCCAGACCCCGTCGCCGGCGACCGAGCGGTCGTTGGAGAATGCGATCACCGGCACGCCGGCCGGCCGGGCGATCGGCGCGACCGCCGATACGCCGGTGGCGAACAGCGGCCCGACGATCAGGCGGGCGCCGCCGGCGATCGCCTTCTGGGCGGCGGCCGCAGCACCGTCCGGGGTCGAGCCGGTGTCGTGGACCGACAGCGCGAACTCGTCGTCGGCGATCTCGAACAGCGCCAGCTCGGCGGCGTTGCGCATGGCCAGGCCGACGCCGGCGGCGCGGCCGGTCAGCGGCACCAGCAGGGCGATCCGCGGCGGGCCGGCCGGCACCGCCGGCGCGGTTTCCGGCAGCGACCGGCCAAGCTCCAGCGAGCCGGCCGGCGGCAGCGGCTGCTGGACCTGGGGTTGTGGCTGCTGCTGGGCCGGCGGCGGGCTCGACGCGACCGGAACGGTATCGCCCGAGCTGCAGGCGGCAAGCCATAATGCCAGGATCGCGATACCGGCGCCGGCGACGGCGCGGGGCACGAGCCGGTTGCGAGACGGCAGGCGGAGCGGCGGGAGGCCCATGGTGCAGTTCCCTGGTGACGGACGCCGACGGTGACGGACGCTAATCGAGCGCGCCGGCCAAGTAAACGCGCACGCGGTGGCGGGAATGCGGCGCCGGCGGCCGATGGCGGGGCCCGGGCCCGGCGGCGGGCCGCCGAGCGCCTCGGGGTCCGGGCCGAGACCTGGGCGGCGGCCTGGCTGATCCTGAAGGGCTACCGGGTGCTGGCGCGTCGGCTGCGCAGCCCGGCCGGCGAGGTCGACCTGGTGGTGCGGCGCGGCGGTCTGGTGGTTGCGGTCGAGGTCAAGGCGCGGCCCAGCCTGGCGGCCGCCGTCGATGCGGTGTCGCCACGCCAGCGGTGGCGGGTGGCGCGCGGGCTGGAAAGCTTCCTCGCGGGCCGGCCCGATCTCGCCGGCCTCGACCGCCGTTTCGACCTGGTGGCGGTCAGGCCGTGGCGGCTGCCGGTCCATCTGGTCGACATCTGGCGGCCGGGCGGGTGACGGGGGCCGCCGAACGCACTAGATATGGAAGCCGCCGCCGACTCACTCATCGCCCACTGCCGTTGGAGACCCCGATGCCGCGTCGCACCACCCCGGTTGCCGTCCTCGGCGCGATCGCCCTTGCCGCCCTCGTCGCCGGGACCGCGGGCTGTACGCCGGTCGGCATCGCGGTCGGGGCCGGCGCCGCCGGCGCCACCGCCACCCAGAAGGAGAAGGGCTTCGCAGCCGCGGTCGACGACACCCGCATCAAGGCCGAGCTGAACGGCCTGTTCTTCCAGACCAACGCGGCCCTTTACCAGGACGTGTCGTTCACGGTCGAGGAGGGCCGGGTGCTGCTGACCGGGATCGTGCCGAAGCCGGAGGACCGGGTGCAGGCGGCCAAGCTGACCTGGTCGGTGCGCGACGTCAGCGAGGTCATCAACGAGCTCAGGGTGGCGGACGAGAGCACCCTGACCGACAAGGGCCGCGACATCTCGATCGCCGCCAAGCTGCGGACCCGGCTGCTGCTCGACGACCAGGTGTCGCTGATCAACTACTCGGTCGATGTGGTCAACCAGACCGTCTACATCATGGGCGTGGCGCGCACCGAGGCCGAGCTGCAGCGGGTGCTCGGCACCGCCCGCGACATCGCCTATGTCCGCCAGGTGGTCGATTTCGTCCGGGTGGCGACGCCGAAATGAGGGTTGGCCGATGAGGGACGCCGGATGACGCCGGAGACCGCCCTGGGCGCGCTCGACGCCGCCGCCGCGGCCGGCGAGGCGCCGCTGGCGATCGCCGAGACCGCGCTGGCGCTGGCGGTGCTCGACCGGGTCGGGCAGGGCGCCGCCGCACCCGACACCCGGCCCTGCCTGGAGGCCCTCGACGCCCTGGTGGCGGCGGTTGCCGAGGCCGAGGCGCGCAGTGTCGAGCCGGCCGCCACCCTGGCCGCCGGGATCGCCGGGCGGCTCGGCTACCGTGGCGACTCCGAGACCTACGACGACCTGGCCAACGCCGACCTGATCCGGGTGCTGGAGCGCCGGTGCGGCCTGCCGGTGGCGCTCGGCATCCTGTACATCCACGCCGCCCGGGCCCGTGGGCACGGCGCCGCCGGGCTGAACGTGCCGTCGCATTTCATGATCGGTGTCGAGGTGCTGGGCCGGCACTGGGCGCTGGATCCGTTCGGCGGCGGCGAGCCGCTCGGCCCCGACGACCTGCGGGCCCGGCTGCGGCGGGTCAGCCCCGACGCCCAGGCGTCGCCGGCCGCCCTGGCCCCGGTGTCGGACCGGGCGGTTCTGCTGCGCCTGCAGAACAACATCAAGCTGCGGCGCCTGCAGGCCGGCGACGTGCCGGGTGGTCTGGCGGTGCTCGAGCGCATGCGACGGATGGCGCCGGAGCTGCCGGAGCTGGTCCGCGAGCAGGCCGGCGTGCTGGCGGCGACCGGGGCGATGCGGGCGGCGACCGCCGCGATCCGCGGCTGGCTCGACGCCGGCCACGGCGACCCGGACAGCCGGCGCACGCTGGAGGCCCAGCTCGCCGGCATCGGTTCCCGGCTCAACTGACAGAAGTTCCGCGCCGCCACCGCCCATTCCGCTTGCGCGCGGGCCGGCCGCGATGGATGGTCGGCCGGCCGGCGACAGAACGGCGAGAACGATCAGGGAGACCGCCCATGGCCCTCGAGGTCGCGATCCAGATGGATCCCATCGAGACGGTGTCGATCCACGGCGACAGCAGCTTCGCGCTGGCGCTGGAGGCGCAGAAGCGCGGCCACCGGCTGTACCACTACCTGCCGCGGCACCTGACCTTCAAGGACCGCCGGGTGACGGCCCGGGTGGCGCCGCTGGAGGTCCGCCGGGTCGAGGGCGACCACTTCACGCTCGGCGCCCGCGACGTGATGGACCTGTCGACCGCGGACGTGGTGCTGCTGCGCCAGGACCCGCCGTTCGACATGAGCTACATCACCACCACCCACGTGCTCGAGCACATCCACCCGAAGACCCTCGTGGTGAACGACCCGGCGAGTGTGCGCAACGCCCCGGAGAAGCTGTTCGTCACCCATTTCGAGGGGTTGATGCCGCCGACCCTGATCGCCCACGACCCGGTGGAGATCAAGGCGTTCCGCGACGAGCACAAGGACATCATCGTCAAGCCGCTGTTCGGCAACGGCGGCGCCGGGGTGTTCCACGTCAAGCCGGACGACGAGAACCTGAACTCGCTGCTGGAGCTGTTTACCCAGTTCTACCGCGAGCCGGTGATCGTGCAGCGCTACCTGCCGGAGGTCCGGCAGGGCGACAAGCGGGTGATCCTGGTCGACGGCAAGGGCGTCGGCGCGATCAACCGGGTGCCGGCCCAGGGCGAGGCGCGCTCCAACATGCATGTCGGCGGCAAGGCCGTGAAATGCGAGATGACGACGCGCGACCACGCGATCTGCGAGGCAATCGGCCCGGAGCTGAAGCGCCTCGGCCTGGTGTTCGTCGGCATCGACGTGATCGGCGACTACCTGACCGAGATCAACGTCACCTCGCCGACCGGCATCCAGGAGCTGTCGCGCTTCGACGGCATCGACGTGGCGGCCATGCTGTGGGACGCCATCGAGGGCAAGCTTTAGGCGGGGCCTACACCTCGGCCGCCGCCTCGCGGCCGATCAGCAGGGCGTAGCGCCGCACCAGCCAGACCGTGCGCTCGAACAGGGCGGTGGCGGCGTACAGGGCTTCGTGCTCGGCCGCCGTCAGCCGGGTCTCGCCGGCGACCCGGCGGCGCAGTTCGTCCATCGCTTCCGACCGGTCGCCGCTGAGCGCCAGCAGCAGCGCCACCTCGTCCGGTTCGGACGCTCCCGCGCTGTCGGTCTCGTGCGCGAGCGCGTCGAGCGCGGTCAGCAGCAGGGCGTGCTGGCTCTCGACCAGGGCCCGTAGCAGGCCGTCCAGCCGGCCGCCGCCGGTCGCCTGCAACCCGCGATACGGACCCGCGAGCTGCTGGTCGGCGGTCACGAGCAGCTCGCCCAGCAGCTGGTTGCGCTTCTCCAGCTGCAGCACCGCCAGCATCAGGTCGCGCGACGAGGTCGCGTCCAGCAGCTCGGTCAGGAAGTGCTCGCAGCGCGCCGTCAGGTTGCGGCTGGCCTCCAGCAGCGTCGCGGCCTCGACCGCCGGCGCCGCCTCCGGGCGGACCGTGTCGAGCAGGGCGGGCAGGTGGCCGAGGATCCGCGCCTGCTCTCGGCGCACCAGCTCGACCGCGGTCTCCGGGTCCTCGACCGCCTGGTCGTACAGGTAGCGCGGCCGCGACAGCCGCTCCTCCTCGCTCTCCGGGGCTGCGCGCGCGGCCAGCGCCAGCACCGGGCCGCCGAGCACCGACATCGCCAGGGCGGCGACCAGCTGCAGCGCCAGGTAGAGCAGGGCGACCGCCTGGTCGGGCGCCGCCGTGGCCGCCGCCAGGAGCGCCGCGCCGCCCGGCAGTTCGACGACCTGACCGGCGACGTAGACCGGCAGCAGCAGGACGACCCCGGTCACCTTGGCCAGCACCTGCACCAGCGCGAGCTGGCGGCCGCTGCCGGTCAGGTTGGCCGACAGCAGCCAGACGCTGAGTCCGGAACCGAGGCTGGCGCCGAACACCAGCAGCGCGGTCTGGTCGAGGGTCAGCACCCCGGCGGTGGTCAGGGTCACCGCCACCACCGAGACGGTGGCCGAGCTCTGCGCCACCAGGGTCAGGCCGGCGCCGACCACGAAGGCCAGCAGCGGCCAGCCGGCGGCGAAGGCCAGGAAATCGGCGACCGCCGGCACCGCCCGCAGCTCGCCGCCGCTCTCCTTGATGAACACGATGCCGAGGAACAGCAGGGCGACGCCGAGCGCGGAGCCGAGGGCGTGCCGCCAGCGCGGTGCCCGGTCGAGGTTCAGGAAATAGCCGAGGCCGGTGGCGGCGAGCAGGTACAGCACCAGCAGCCGCAGGTCGACGACCGCCAGCAGCACCAGTATCGAGGTCCCGACATTGGCCCAGACCACCAGCGGCACCGCCCGGCGGATGCCGAGCAGGCCGGCCGAGATCAGGCTGACCACGATGAAGGTGATGGCGCTGCTGCTCTGGGTGACGGCGCCCGACAGGGTCCCGACCAGGGCGGCCAGCGCCGGGTTGCCGGTGGCGCGCGCGATCAGCCGGCGGAACCAGCGGCCGCTCATTTCCCGCAGGTTGCCGCCGATCAGGCGAATCCCGACGAAGAACAAGCCGAGGCCGGCCAGCAGGTCTGCCGCGATCTCCATGACCGGCCGGCGGTCAGCCGCGCCGCAGCGCGCGCAGGGCCAGCACCAGCCAGACCAGCACCAGCACGATACCGCCGGCATGCACGCCGATCAGCACCTGCCGGTGCAGCCGGGTCAGGGCGGCGACCTCCGCCTCCACCGCCTTGCGGCGGGCGGCGGCCAGGTCCCGGACCTCGGCGACCTGGGCGTCGAAGCCGTCGTTCAGCGGCCGGTCCATGCCGCGCACCGAGTGATCGACCCGCCATGCCGCCTGCGGATCGGCGGGATCGAAGGATTGCAGGGCGGTCGCGTAGCGGTCCCGCAGCTCCGCGTGCAGGGCGATCAGCCGTTCGACGCTGCCGGTCGCCAGGCCGAGCCGGGCGGCCCGGTCGTGGAGCCGGTCCAGGCGCTCGGCGACCGCGGCCTCCTGGTCGTGGAAGGCGGCGGTGTAGCGCGCGAGATCCTCGGCGACGTGGCCGCGCAGCAGCACGTTCTTCCATTCCTGGACCTGGGTCTTGAACCCGACCTGCGCCTCGCGGGCCAGGTCGGTGGTCTCGATCAGCCGCTCGGTGACCGCGGCGTAGGACTCGGCCTCGCGGCCGATCCGGTCGAGGCCGTAGATCGCGATCACGTTGATGACCACCAGCACCACCACCAGGGTGCCGGCCATCATCACCAGCTGGCGCCGGGCGGCCTGGCGGTCGCCGAATCCGGTTCCGGTCATGCAATCCCCCGTTCGCCGGCCTCTCCCCGCGAGCGCTATAGCACGAACCGCCCGGCCGGGGGGATCAGGCGACGGCCGTGAGCTCGACCAGATAGGCCTCGACCCCGCCGTCGGCCGTCAGCGCCAACCGCCCGATGGGGCCGTCGAGCCGCACCGCGTCGCGGCGGCCGAGCTCGACCGGCGGAAGGCCGTCGACCGCCAGCCGGCATGGCGTCTCGGCCAGCAGCAGGGTCACCGCCGCGTCGGCGGCCACCGCCACAGGGCCGGTCTCGACGATCCGCCGGACCCGGCCGCCGAACCGGCCGCGCCGGGTCATGACGTTCAGGTCGGTGATCGGCCCGTCCGGCAGGGTGGCGGCGACGTCGGCGTCGGCCGGGAAGCCGAAGGGCGGGGTGGCACGCCCGAGCCGCGCCGGCCCGCCGGGCAGCCCGTGCAGCACCAGCCCGGCGCCGTCCAGGACCGCCAGGGTGCGGTCGACGCCGGGGAAGGCCGAGAACGGCCCGTCGGCGGCGACCACCGCCATGCTGATCCGCCAGTCGAAGTCGTCGAGCCCGGCGCCTTCCGGGGCGAGCGCGATCTCGGTGGTCGAGCCGCCGCCGTTCTTCCACGGCATGACGCGATGCTGGCTGGCGCGGAGGATCTGCATGGCTCGGTCCTGGGGCTATCCGGTGCCGGCACGATACCCCAGGGCCTCGGCGACGTGCACCCGGGTCACGCCGTCGGCGCCGTCCAGGTCGGCCAGGGTGCGCGCCACCCGCAGCACCCGGTGGTAGCCGCGGGCCGACAGCTTCAGGCGCTCGGCGGCGAGCCGCAGCAGGTCGAGCCCGGCCGGGTCCGGCTCGGCGACCGCCGCCAGGACCTCGCCGTCGGCCTCGGCGTTGGTCAGGGTCGCGCCGGAGGGGTCGAGGGCGCGGTAGCGCTCGGCCTGGACGGTGCGGGCGCCCGCGACCCGGGCGGCGACCTCGGCGGTGCCCTCGGCCGGCGGCGGCAGGGCGAGGTCGGCGGCCGACACCGCCGGCACCTGGACGGTCAGGTCGAAGCGGTCGAGCAGCGGGCCGGACAGCCTGCTCTGATAGTCCTGGGCGCAGCGCGGCGCCCGGCCGCAGCTGCGCGACGGGTCGGCGAGGTGGCCGCAGCGGCACGGGTTCATCGCCGCCACCAGCTGGAACCGCGCCGGGTAGCTGACATGGTGGTTGGCGCGGGCGATCACCGCCTCGCCGGTCTCGATCGGCTGGCGCAGGGCGTCGAGCACCTGCCGCGGGAACTCGGCGAGTTCGTCCAGGAACAGCACCCCCCGATGGGCCAGCGACACCTCGCCCGGCCGGGCCCGGGTGCCGCCGCCGATCAGCGCCGGCATCGAGGAGGAGTGGTGCGGGCAGCGGAACGGCCGCTCGCGCGAGATCCGCCCGCCCTTCAGCTCGCCGGCCACCGACCGGATCATCGACACCTCCAGGGCCTCGGCCGGGGCGAGGCCGGGCAGCAGGCCGGGCAGGCGGGCCGCCATCATCGACTTGCCGGCACCCGGCGGGCCGACCATCAGCAGGTTGTGGCCGCCGGCCGCCGTCACCTCCAGCGCGCGCTTCGCGGTCTCCTGGCCCTTGATGTCGCGCAGGTCCGGATAGCGCGGCTCGGGGCCGGCCCCGGCGCGCGGCGGCTCGGGCAGGACCTGGATGCCGCGCAGGTGGTTCAGCAGCGACAGCAGGTCGGGGGCCGCCACCACCTCCAGGTCGTCGGCCCAGCGCGCCTCCGGCCCGCAGGCCTCGGGACAGATCAGCCCGCGCCGTCCGGCGCCCGCCGCCGCGATCGCCGCCGGCAGGACCCCGGCCACCGGGGTGATGCGGCCGTCCAGCGCCAGCTCGCCCATCGCCACCCAGCCGGCCAGGTCCTCGGCGGACAGCGCGCCGAGCGCCAGCAGGATGGCGAGCGCGATCGCCAGGTCGAAATGGCTGCCCTCCTTCGGCAGGTCGGCCGGCGCCAGGTTCACCACGATGCGCTTCTGCGGGATCGCCAGGCCGAGCGCCGAGAGGGCCGCATGCACCCGCTCGCGACTCTCGCCGACCGCCTTGTCGGGGAGTCCGACCACGTAGATGCCGGGCCAGCCGCCGCCGCCGGCGACATGGACCTGCACGTCGACCTCCAGGGTCTCGATGCCGCGGAACGCGACGGTGGCGACGCGGGCGGTCATGCGCCGGCTCCCTTCAGGACGATCTTCGGGAGCTATGGACGGGCCTCGGCCGGTTCACCGCCGGGTCACCTGGAAATCGCGTCGAATCAGAATGATATCGGGAATCGTGAGGAGCACCGGCCAGCCCGGCAGCGATTCGCCGGGTTGGCTAAACATAACCAAGCAAAATCAGTCTTCTATAGGCAATTTATAATGTAATGCTAAACTTTAAGTAAATGCGACAATTGCTTATAATAAATTCGCTCGAATTATGAACTGATCCAGACAACTCACGAAAATCCAAGGAGAATCCGGTCACAGCGGGTTGGCGGTCACTCGGCGGCGCTGGCGACCGCGGCTTCGGTGACCGATGCCGCCAGCCCGATCGCATCGGTCCAGGAGCAGCCCTGCAGGTCGGCGCCGTTGAAACCGGCATGGCTGAGGTCGGCGTGGTCGAACACCGTGCCGTGCAGGACCGCGCCGCCGAAGTCGACCTTGTCGGCCTTGGCGCCGACCAGCGAGGCACCGGTCAGGTCGGCCGGCCATTCCCGCTGCACCTCGAGCGTCGACGGCTTGAGGATCTGCATCGGGGTCAGGCGGGCGTGGGTGAGGGTGGCGCCGTCGAGCCGGGCCGCCTTCAGGCGGGCGCCGCGCAGGTCGCTGCGCGACAGGTCGATCCGCTCGAGGCTGGCGTCGGACAGGTCGGCGAAGCGCAGGGAGCACTGGCGCAGGTTGGCGCCGTCGAGCCTGGCACCCGAGAGGTCGGCGGCCGACAGGTCGGCGCCGGACAGATCGATGCCGGACAGGTCGGCACCCTTGAACGAGGCGCGCGCGCCCTTCTTGCCGCCGGAGCTGATCCAGGCGAAATGCTCGATCACCTTCTGCTGGACGTCCGGCGCGGCCTTCTCCAGCCCGGTGGCGATCAGGCAGGCGGTGAGGTCGGCGCCCGACAGGTCGGCGCCGTCGAGATTGCAGGACCGGAGGTCGGAGCCGGTCAGGTCGGTGTCGGTCAGCACCGCGTCGGCGAAGTTGACGCCGCGCAGGTTGGAGCCGCGCAGGTCGCTGCCCTTGAACGAGGTCTTCGACAGGTCGGCCCGGCTGAGGTTGACGTCGCGCAGCACCGCCGACTGGAACCCGGCGCCGACCGCGATGACCGCCGACATGTTGGCGCCGGTCAGGTTGGTGCGCACGAACTGGGCGTTCGAGACATCCGCCTTCGACAGGTTGGCGTTCTGCTCGATCGTGCGGTTCATGTCGACGATCTTGGCCGGCCGGAAATCGGCGTCGGTCAGGTCGGCGGCCATCAGCTTGGCGCCCTTGAGGTTGGCGCCGCGCATGTTGGCATGCATCAGCTTGGCGCCGGCGAAGTCGACGGTCTCCAGCTTGGCGGTCGAGAACTGGGCGCGCTCGAGATTGCCGCCGGCGAAGTTGGATCCGCGCAGGTCGGCGCCGGCGAACAGCGCCTGGCGCAGATCGGCCGCCGCCAGCATGGTGCCGCGGAGCGTCTTGTGGCGGAAATCGGCCTGCTGGCCGCCGGTGTACTGCTTGAGATACAGGCCGTGCTTGCGGACAGCGTCCGCCACGTCCCAATCGAGATCCTGGCTCGGTCTCATGATCGTCCCCACCCGCGCGTTTTGCGCGTCCCGTGTCGCACGCCACATAAGGTGGTATGCGCTTCCGGAGACCACGACCTGTTGAGGTCGCAGGCCATATTCAACATTAGCGTACGTTCAATTGTGGAAATCTGCAAGGAAATCAGGGTCTTACAGCATTTTCCTAAAATTTGCTTTAATTCAGATAAGGTTCGGCGGGCTTTTCAATCGCTTGGGGGGGTTACTTGCCGGCGGGCTTGATCATGCGGCCGAGGTCGGTGCCGGCGAACACATGGACGTGGAGATGCGGCACCTCCTGGCGGGCGTCGGCCCCGTTGTTCGCCAGGATCCGGTAGCCGGGATCCTCGGCCCCGAGGTCGCGGGCGACCTTGCCGACCGCCCGCACGAAGCCGACGATCTCGGCGTCGCTGGCCTCGGCCGAGAAGTCGGCGAACGAGACGTAGGCACCCTTGGGGATCACCAGGACATGGGTCGGGGTCTGCGGGTTGATGTCGTGGAAGGCGAGCGCGTACTCGTCCTCGTACACCGTCTTGTTGGGGATCTCGCCGCGCAGGATCCGGGCGAAGATGTTGTTCGGATCGTAGGCCATGCCTCAGCTCTCCTGTGCTTGCGTCCCGCGCGACGCCTTCTCGGCGATCCCGGAGGTGCCCTCGCGGCGCTCCAGCTCGGCCCAGACCCGGGCCGGGTCGACGCCGGCGGCCGCCCACAGCACCGTCAGATGGTACAGCAGGTCGGCGCTCTCGGCCGCCAGCCCGGCCGGGTCGCCGCGCACCGCCTCGATAACCGTCTCGACCGCTTCCTCGCCGAGCTTCTGGGCGGCCTTGGCCGGGCCGGCCGCCAGCAGCTTCGCGGTGTAGCTGGTCGAGGGATCGGCGCCGCGCCGAGAAGCGACGGTGGCGGCCAGCCGGTCGAGCACGTGGTCCTGACGGTCGGCGGCGGCCATCAGCGGCCCTCCCGCACCGGCACCCCGGCGGCGGCCAGCGCCGCCTTGGCCTGGGAGATCCGGTAGGTCCCGAAGTGGAAGATCGAGGCCGCCAGCACCGCGCTGGCATGGCCCTCGCGCACGCCCTCGACCAGATGGTCCAGGGTGCCGACGCCGCCGGAGGCGATCACCGGCACCGGCACCGCGTCCGAGATCGCCCGGGTCAGGGCCAGGTCGAAGCCCTGCTTGGTGCCGTCCCGGTCCATCGAGGTCAGCAGGATCTCGCCGGCGCCGTATTCCGCCATCCGCCGGGCCCAGGCCACCGCGTCCAGGCCGGTGCCCTGGCGGCCGCCATGGGTGAACACCTCGAACCGGCCGGGGGCGACCTGCTTGGCGTCGACCGCGACGGTGATGCACTGGCTGCCGAACTTCAGGGCCGCCTCGCGCACGAACTCGGGATTCTTCACCGCCGCGGTGTTGATCGACACCTTGTCGGCGCCGGCCAGCAGCAGCTTGCGGATGTCGTCGACCGTGCGCACGCCGCCGCCGACGGTCAGCGGCATGAAGCAGCGCGCGGCGGTCCGGCCGACCACGTCGAAGATGGTGGCACGGTCCTCGTGGCTGGCGGTGATGTCGAGGAAGCACAGCTCGTCGGCACCCTCGGAATCGTACAGCGCCGCCTGCTCGACCGGGTCGCCGGCATCGACCAGGTCGACGAAGTTCACGCCCTTGACCACGCGGCCGTCCTTGACGTCCAGGCAGGGGATGACCCGGATCTTCAGCATCACGCCGCCTCCGCCAGAACCTTGGCGGCCGCGGCCGCGTCGACCCGGCCGTCATACAGCGCCCGGCCGACGATGGCCCCGGCGACGCCGTCGCCGGCGAGTCCGGCGATCGCCTTCAGGTCGTCCAGCGACGACACCCCGCCCGACGCGATCACCGGGGTCGACAGCCGCCGGGCCAGCGCGCCGGTGGCGGCCAGGTTCGGGCCCTGCAGCGCGCCGTCGCGGTCGATGTCGGTGAACACGATCGCCGCCACCCCGGCATCCTCGAACTGCAAAGCCAGTTGCTCGGTGGTGACCTCCGCGGTCTCGGCCCAGCCCTCGACCGCGACCTTGCCGCCGCGGGCGTCGATGCCGACCGCGATCCGGCCCGGATGCGCCCTGCAGGCCGCCAACACCAGCGCCGGGTCGCGCAGCGCCACGGTGCCGAGCACGACCCGGGCCACGCCGGCGTCCAGCCAGGCCTCGATGCCGGCGCGGTCGCGGATGCCGCCGCCGAGCTGCACCGGCACGTCGACCGCGCCGAGGATCGCCCGCACCGCGTCGCCGTTGACCGGCCGCCCGGCGAAGGCGCCGTCCAGGTCGACCACATGCACCCAGGCGCAGCCGGCGTCGCGGAACGCCCGCGCCTGGGCGGCCGGATCGTCGTTGTAGACCGTGGCGGCAGCCATCTCGCCGCGCAGCAGCCGGACGCACTGGCCGCCCTTCAGGTCGATCGCCGGGTACAGGATCACGGGGTCTTCTCCGGGGCGGCCGGGCCGCTCGGCCCGGGCTGGGGCGCGATCGGGTGGAGCGGGCTCAGCTCCTTGTAGTAGAACGCGCCGCGCACGTAGCGGTCGCCGGCGAAGGCGTAGAACGGATGCTCGCCGAACTTCACGTAGCCGAGGGTCTCGTACAGCCGGATGGCGGCCCGCTGGGTCTCGCGCACATCCAGGTTCAGCACCCGGTAACCGGCGGCCCTGGCGTGCTGCTCGGCGATCTCGATCAGCTGGCGGGCCAGCCCGTGGCCGCGCGACCAGGGCGCCAGGAAGTTGGTGGTCAGGTTGCAGGCGAAGCCCTGCGCCTCGTTGTTGCGCGGCGGCTTCTGGATCTGGCAGGAGCCGGCGACCACGCCGTCCAGCCGGGCCACGAACAGCATGCGCTCGGGGATCAGCAGCACGCCCTTCCAGTAGGCCTCCAGGGTCTGGCGCGGCGGCGGCCGCAGCCAGCCGAAGCCGCCGCCGTCGATGATCGCCGCCTCGGCGGCGTCGCACAGGTCGTGCAGGTCGTTGCTGTTAAGGCTCTCGACCAGCTCGACGGTCGGCATCGGCGGCGTCGGCAGCGGCAGGTCGCCGGTCGGCGCCGGGTTCCCGGCGGCGGGCCCGGCCTTGGCCGGCTCCGCCGCGGCCTGGGAAGGCTCGTTCTCGGTCCGGTCCGTCATGGCCTCCATCCGAGGAAGTTGGCGATCAGCCGCAGCCCGGTGGCCTGGCTCTTCTCCGGGTGGAACTGCGTGCCGATCAGGTTGTCGCGCCCGACCACCGCGGTCACCGGCCCGCCGTAGTCGACGGTCGCCAGGCGTTGGGCCGGGTCGCGCAGGGTCATGGCATAGGAATGCACGAAGTAGGCGTGGTCGCCATTGTCGATTCCGGCAAGCACCGGGTGGCCGGCGCCGGCCGCGTCCAGGTTCAGCTGGTTCCAGCCCATATGCGGGATCTTGCGGGCCCGGCCGTCGGCCTCCGGGGCCGGCCGGACGATCTCGACGTCGCCGTCGATCCAGCCCAGGCCCTCGGACGTCACGTGCTCGTAGCCGGCCGCCGCCATCAGCTGCATGCCGACGCAGATGCCGAGGAACGGCACCCCGTCGCCCAGCACCCGGGCGGTCAGCGCGTCGACCATGCCGTCGACCGCGTACAGGCCGCGCCGGCAGTCGGCGAACGCTCCGACCCCGGGCAGCACGACCCGGTCGGCGGTCCGCACCAGGGTCGGATCGTCGGTGACCTCGATCCCGGTAGGCGCGCCGGACTCGCGGGCCGCCCGCTCGAAGGCGTTGGCGGCCGACCTGAGGTTGCCGGAGCCGTAGTCGATGATCGCGGTGATGCCCATGGTGGTCGCCGTTCGGTCGCCCCGGACCGGATCCGGGGCCGGTGTCAGTCGAAGGGCCGCTCAGTCGCTGCGGAGCGCGCCCTTGGTGGAGGGCACGGCGTCGGCCTTGCGGGGGTCGATCTCGACCGCCTCGCGCAGTGCGCGCGCCAGCCCCTTGTAGCAGGTCTCGACGATATGGTGGGTGTTCTCGCCCTTCAGGCTGTCGACGTGCAGGGTGGCGCCGGCGGCCTGGGCGAACGCCCGGAACCACTCCTTGAACAGTTCGGTGTCCATGTCGCCCAGCTTCTGGGCCGGCATCTCCACGTCCCAGGACAGGTAGGGCCGGCCGGACAGGTCGATCGCCACCCGGGTCAGCGCCTCGTCCATCGGCAGCAGGCAGGAGCCGTAGCGCGCGATGCCCTTGCGCTCGCCCAGCGCCTTGGCGACCGCCGCGCCGACCACGTAGCCGCTGTCCTCGGTGGTGTGGTGGAAGTCGATGTGCAGGTCGCCCTCGGCGCGCAGGGTCAGGTCGATCAGCGAGTGCCGCGACAGCTGCTCCAGCATGTGGTCCAGGAAGCCGATGCCGGTCCTGACGTCGTAGACGCCGGTGCCGTCCAGGTCGACGGTGCCGGCGATCCGGGTTTCGGCGGTGTTGCGCTCGACGGTCGCGGTGCGCGTGGCAGTTGGGCGGGCCATGCCGTTGTCTCCTGCGGAGCGGTGGGCGGACCTTTACCAGCGTCGGGCCGCAGGGGGAAGGGTCTGGGGGCACCTGGTCCGACCCGCCGGGCGGCCGGCCCTCACCTGACGACCGCCTCGTAGTCCTGGCCGCCGTAGAACACCCGAAGGACCGTAACGACCCCGCCGTCTTCGTCGATCTCGTAGGCGATGACGGTGCGTTTCCCGAAGGGGATGAGACGCAGGGCCGGGTGCAGGTCGTCGCGAGGGACTCCGCGATGCGGCAATGTACCGAGGCTCTTGATGAATTCGCGTATCGCATCGACGGTGCGGTCCGCCAACGCCAGATCGCCCGTCCAGCGGGTTATGTGCCCGGCGATGGCAACATAGTCGGACAGGACCTCTGTGTTCTCGACGACCTTGTATGCCCGGCCGTTCACGGTCGTCAGGCAAGATCGGCAGGCGCCGCCCGACCACGGTCAAGCCGCCAAGCCGCGAGTCGTTCGTCCATCTCTTCCATCGAGATCGAGGGCTGTGCCGCGCGGCGATCGAGATCGGCACGGATAGCGTCGAGCCTTGCCCGGTGCTCTTCGTTCTCGCGCTCGACTAAACGAAGGCCGTGTTGGATGACAGCGCTCAGCGAGGCAAACTTGCCACTCTCGACCAGCGATCTCGCGAAGGCATGGGCTTCGTCCGTGAGGGAAATCGTGGGCTTGACGGTCATGACGGCTACCTCCCGATGCTGCGACGGTAGGACTTGGTGGTACCGTCGTCAACACGAACCCCACGCTTGATCCCCGGCGCGCGGGCCTTACATTCCGCGGACGCCGCCCGGCCACCCATCGACGGACCGCCATGACCGACCATTCCGACTCCCGCCACGCCCTGACCTGGCACGGCACCACCATCCTGTCGGTGCGCAAGGACGGCCGCGTGGTGGTGGCCGGCGACGGCCAGGTCACCTTCGGCAACACCGTGATGAAGGCCGGCGCCCGCAAGGTGCGGCGGCTGGCCGGCGGCCAGGTGATCGCCGGCTTCGCCGGGGCGACGGCCGACGCCTTCACCCTGTTCGAGCGCCTCGAGGCCAAGCTGGAGCAGCATCCGGGCCAGCTGATGCGGGCCTGCGTTGAGCTCGCCAAGGACTGGCGCACCGACCGCTACCTGCGCCGGCTGGAGGCGATGATGGCGGTGGTCGACCCGGGCGTGTCGCTGATCCTGTCCGGCACCGGCGACGTGCTGGAGCCGGAGGACGGGCTGATCGGGATCGGCTCGGGCGGCGCCTACGCGCTGTCGGCGGCCCGGGCGCTGGCCGACCGCGACGACATGGACGCCGAGGCGATCGCCCGCAAGGCGATGGCGATCGCCGCCGACATCTGCATCTACACCAACGACCGCGTCACCCTGGAATCCCTGTAACTGGGGGAAAACCCTATGACCGCCTTCTCCCCCCGCGAGATCGTCTCCGAGCTCGACCGCTTCATCGTCGGCCAGCGCGACGCCAAGCGCGCCGTGGCGATCGCCTTGCGCAACCGCTGGCGGCGCCGCCAGCTGCCCGAGGAGCTGCGCCAGGAGATCCTGCCGAAGAACATCCTGATGATCGGGCCGACCGGCGTCGGCAAGACCGAGATCGCGCGCCGGCTGGCGCGGCTCGCGGAGGCGCCGTTCCTGAAGGTCGAGGCCACCAAGTTCACCGAGGTCGGCTATGTCGGCCGCGACGTCGAGTCGATCGTGCGCGACCTGGTCGAGGTGGCGATCGGCATGACCCGCGAGCGCATGCGCCGCGAGGTCCACGCCAAGGCCGAGCTGGCCGCCGAGGAGCGGGTGATCGACGCCCTGGTCGGTAACGCCGCCGGCGCCGAGACCCGGCAGAAGTTCCGCAAGATGCTGCGCGAGGGCGCGCTGGCCGACCGCGAGATCGAGGTCGAGCTGAGCGGCGGCGGCCCGCAGGGCATGCCGACCTTCGACATCCCCGGCATGCCGGGTGCCCAGATGGGCATGATCGATCTCGGCGACATGCTGGGCAAGGCGTTCGGCGGCCAGAAGCGCAAGCGCCGGCTGCCGGTGGCGGATTCCTACGAGCTGCTGGTCAAGGAGGAGGCCGACCGCCTGCTCGACCAGGAGACCGTGACCCGCACCGCCATCGAGGCGGTCGAGCAGAACGGCATCGTGTTCCTGGACGAGATCGACAAGATCGCCCGCTCCGAGGAGAAGCGCGGCGGCGACGTCAGCCGCGAGGGCGTGCAGCGCGACCTGCTGCCGCTGATCGAGGGCACGACGGTGGCCACCAAGCACGGCCCGGTGAAGACCGATTTCGTGCTGTTCATCGCCTCCGGCGCCTTCCACACCGCCAAGCCGTCGGACCTGCTGCCCGAACTGCAGGGCCGGTTGCCGATCCGGGTCGAGCTGAGCGCGCTCAGCCGCGACGACTTCCGGCGCATCCTGACCGAGCCGGAGGCCAGCCTGGTCACCCAGTACAAGGCGCTGCTCGGCACCGAGGGCATGACCCTGGAGTTCACCGAGGACGCCATCGACGCGCTCGCCGACATGGCGGTCGAGATCAACCGCAGCGTCGAGAACATCGGGGCGCGGCGCCTGCACACGGTGCTCGAGAAGCTGCTCGAGGAGATCAGCTTCACCGCCTCCGACCGCACCGGCGAGACCGTCACCGTCGACGCCGAGCTGGTCCGCACCCGGGTCGGCGAGCTGGCCAAGAACGCGGATCTCAGCCGGTTCATCCTGTAGAGCCGGGCGCCGCCCGCCCGTCGCTTCGTGGGTTCCGGATCCGTCCCGCCTTCGTCGGGCCGCTCCGGAATGACGACGGGGGAAGAAATCTCCCTCTCTTTTTTTCGTCATTCCGGACGGACGCGACGCCCTCGTCGCGGTCGATCCGGGACCCACTCGCCGCTCCGTAGCTCGCTCGCTCCGAAGGAGAAGCGGCGACCGTCGACGGCCTACCCCAGCGTCGCGATGCTGCGGCGGAAGCGGGCCGCGGCGACCGCGAAGAACAGCACGGCGATTCCGAGGGTCGCGGCGAACTGCGGCCACACCGCGTCGAGGCCGGCGCCGCGGTACAGGATGGCCTGGGCGAACGCCACGAAATGGGTCGACGGCACCGCCTGCATCAGGGTCTGCAGGGCTTCCGGCTGGCTTTCGATCGGGGTGTTGCCGCCGGACAGCATGTTCATCGGCAGCGCCACCAGGATGAACAGCAGGCCGAACTGCGGCATCGAGCGCGCCAGGGTCGCCAGGAAGATCCCCAGGCTGGTCGAGAACAGCAGGTAGAGCACGGTGCCGGCCAGGAACAGCGGCACCGAGCCGGCGACCCGCACCCCCAGCAGCTGCTCGATCACCAGCCACAGGCTGACCGCGACCGCCGCCAGGATCACCAGGGCGCTGGCCCAGACCTTGGCCAGCATGATCTGCATCGGGGTCAGCGGCATCACCAGCAGGTGTTCGATGGTGCCGTGCTCGCGCTCGCGGATGAAGGCCGCCCCGGTCAGCACGATCGACAGCATGGTGACGTTCTGGATCAGGGTCATCACGCTGGTGAACCAGGCGCTTTCCAGGTTGGGGTTGAAGGCGATCCGCACCGTCGGGTCGACCGGTGGTGCCGCGTCCTCGAGCTGCAGGTAGGCCGCGATCTCCCGGGCGGCGATCTGGCTCACATAGGCGCGGCCGATGCCGGCCTGCATCGAGGCGGTGGCGTCGATGTCCAGCAGCAGGCTCGGCCGGTCGCCGGCCAGCACGTCGGCCTCGAAACTCGGCGGGAACACCAGCACGAAGGTGTAGCGCCCGCTGTCCATGCCGGGATCGATCTCGTCGAAGTCGATCAGCTCCGGCGTCTTGAACTGCGGGCCCAGCAGGGCCTGGCGGATCCGGGTCGAGAGCTGCGAGCGGTCGTGGTCGACCACCGCGATCGCGGCGTTGCGCAGGTCGTGGGCGACGCCGTTGGCGGCGGTGTAGATCGCCAGGCTGAACGCCCAGACGATCAGCCCGATCATCACCGGGTCGCGCCGCAGGCTGCGCAGCTCCTTGACGCCGAGGTGGAAGATCGCGTGCAGCCCCTGCATCCGGCGTCCCTGCATCCGGCGCCCCTGCATGTCAGCGCTCCTGGGCCGGCAGCAACAGCGCACTGGCCGCCAGCAGGACCGGGAAGAAGCAGGCCAGGGCCAGGAACTGCGGCGCCAGGTCGGCGAAGCCGAGCGCCTTGGTGAAGGTGCCGACGCTGATCTTCATGAAATAGGTCGCCGGGAACACCGTGCCGATCGCCTGGCCGGCCCCGGCCAGCGACGAGACCGGCTGCATCAGCCCGGAGAACTGCACGGTCGGCACCGCGGTCAGGATGGCGGTGCCGAACAGGGCGGCCACCTGGGTGCGGGTGAAGGTCGACATCAGCAGGCCGATGCCGGTGGTCGCCAGCACGTAGATCAGGGCGCCGGCCACCAGGGCGGCGAAGCTGCCGCGCACCGGCACCCCGAACACCAGGGTGGCGATCGCCACCATCACCAGGAAGTTCACCATGGCGACCCCGACATAGGGGATCTGCTTGCCGAGCAGGAACTCCAGCCGGGTCACCGGGGTGACGTAGAGGTTGGTGATCGAGCCCATCTCCTTCTCGCGCACCACCCCGACCGCGGTCAGGATCGCCGGGATGAACACCAGCAGCAGCGCCAGGTTGGCCGGCGCCATGGCGTTGATGCTGCGGAAGTCCTGGTTGTAGCGGAACCGCGCCTCGACCCCGGCGACCGCCGTCGGCGGCCCGGCCCCGCTGCCGCGGCGCGCCAGCTCGTCGAGATAGGACAGCTGCAGCCCCTGGACGTAGCCGCGGATCGTCTCGGCCCGGAACGGCATGCTGCCGTCGATCCACACCGCCAGTCCGGGCGCCCGGCCGCGCTGCAGGTCGCGCCCGAAGCCGGGCGGGATCTCGACCGCCAGCGCGATGTCGCCGCGCCGCAGCCGGCGGTCCATCTCGGCATGGTCGGCCAGCGCCGCCTGCTCCTCGAAATAGCGCGAGCCGCGGAAGCCCTCGAGCAGGGTCCGGCTCTCGGCGCTGCGGTCGCCGTCCAGCACGGCGTATCGCAACCGCTCGACGTCGAACGAGATGCCGTAGCCGAACACCAGCATCAGGAAGGCGGTGCCGAGCAGCGAGAACGCCAGCCGCACCGGATCGCGCATCACCTCCAGGGTCTCGCGCAGGCTGTAGGCGTACAGCCGTCGCCAGGCGCCGGCGTGGTCCGTGGTCACCGCCGGCGGGCCCGGCCGGAGGACGGTCCGCACGGCTGGGGCCGGCGGGGCGTGCTCGGGCGCCGCCCGGCGCAGCAGGTCGACGAAGGCGTCCTCCAGGGTCTCCGCCCCGCTCGCCCGGCGGATCGCCTCCGGGCCGTCGCAGGCCAGCACCCGGCCCTCGTGCATCAGCGCGATACGGTCGCAGCGCGCCGCCTCGTTCATGAAGTGGGTCGACACGAAGATCGTCACGCCGCGGTCGCGCGACAGCGCCGCCAGCAACCGCCAGAACCGGTCGCGGGCCAGCGGGTCGACCCCCGAGGTCGGCTCGTCGAGGATCAGGATCTCCGGTTCGTGGATCACCGCGACCGCCAGCGAAAGCCGCTGGCGCACCCCGAGCGGCAGCCCGTCGGGCAGGGCGTCCAGGACGTCGGCGAGGTCGAAATCCGACGTGACCGCCGTCACCCTGGCCTGCCGGCGGTCGTCGTCGAGACCGAACAGCCGGGCGTGCAGGTCGAGGTTCTGGGCCACCGTCAGCTCGCCGTACAGCGAGAAGCTCTGCGACATGTAGCCGACCCGGCGCCGGGTCTCCAGGCCGCCGGCCTCCACCGGGCTGCCGAGGATGGTCGCCTCGCCCTCGGTCGCCGGCAGCAGCCCGGTCAGCATCTTCATGGTGGTGGTCTTGCCGCAGCCGTTGGAGCCGAGGAAGCCGAAGATCTCGCCGCGCTCGATCTCGAACCCGACATGGTCGACCGCCGTGAAGTCGCCGAACCGGCGGGTCAGGCCGCGCGCCACGATCACCGGGGTGGCGTGTTCCTGCGGGCGCGGCGCGATCTCCAGGGGCGTCGCCTCGCCGCGCCGGTCGGCCGGCAGCAGGGCGACGAAGGCGGCCTCCAGGTCGCGGGTGCCGGTGCGGGCCAGCAGCGCCGCCGGCGTGCCGGCGGCCAGCACCGCGCCGTCGTGCATCGCCACCAGGCTCTCGAAGCGCGCCGCCTCCTCCATGTAGGCGGTCGAGGCCAGCACGGTCATGCCCGGCCGGGCGGCGCGCATCCGGTCGATCAGCTCCCAGAACTGCCGGCGCGACAGCGGGTCGACGCCGGTTGTCGGCTCGTCGAGGATCAGCAGGTCCGGGTCGTGGATCAGGGCGCAGCACAGCCCCAGCTTCTGGCGCATGCCGCCGGACAGGTGGCCGGCCCGGCGGTCGGGGTAGGGGTCCAGGCCGGTGGCGGCCAGCAGGTCGGCGATGCGGGCCTCGCGCTCGGCCCGGGCGAGCCCGAACAGCCGGCCGAAGAACGCCAGGTTCTCATGCACGCTGAGGTCGGCGTACAGGTTGCGGCCCAGGCCCTGCGGCATGTAGGCGATGCGCGGGCAGGCCGCGCGCCGGTGCCGCGGGTCGGCCATGTCGCCGCCCAGCACCTCGACGCTGCCGTGCTGGATGCGCCGGGCCCCGGCGACCAGGCCGAGCAGGGTCGACTTGCCGACCCCGTCCGGCCCGATGACGCCGACCGTGCCGCCGGCCGGCAGTTCCAGGTCGACGTCGCGCAGGGCGGCGACGCTGCCGTAGCGGTGGCCGACGCCGCGCAGGCGGGCGGCCGGCGCGGTCATCGGGCGACCGGCGGCAGCCGGACCGCCAGGTCTTCGGGCCAAACGCCGTCCGGGGTCAGCAGCACATAGGCCTCGCCCGGCAGGCCCGGCTTGACCCGGTCCTGGTACTGCCTGAGCAGATCCGGGGCGACACGGAGCTTGACCCGGAACATCAGCTTGTCGCGCTCGCTGCGGGTCTCGACCTCGCGCGGCGTGAACTGGGCGGTGTCGGCGACGAACCCGACCCGGGCCGGAAACACGTAGCCGGGGGCGGCGTTCAGCACGATCCGGGCCTCCGAGCCGATCGCCAGCCGGCCGGCCTCGGCGGTCGGCAGGAAGATCGTCATGGTGATGTCGGTCAGGTCGGCGACGGTCAGCACCCGGCCGCCGGCCGCCAGTACCTCACCCGGCTCGGCCAGCCGGTACTGCACCCGGCCGGGACGCGGCGCCTTCAGCACGGTGTCGTCGAGCCGGGCCCGGACACCCTCGACCTCGGCCGCGGCCGCCTCCTCGGCGCGGGCGGCGGCGGCCTGGCGGGCCTCGGCGGCGCGCAGCCCGGCGGCCAGGCTGTCGCGGTCGGCGCGGCGCTCGTCGACCCGCTCCTCGGTGGCGTGGCCGCTCCGCAGCAGGCTGACGGCGCGGTCGAATTCGCGGTCGGCGTAGCGCAGCAGGCTGCGCTTCTCGACGATCTGCGCCGCCGCCTCGGCGCGGTCCTCGGAGGCCTGGGCGACCCGGGCCTCGGCGCGCGCCAGATCGGCCTTCAGCTCGCGGGAGTCCATCAGCGCCACCACCTGGCCGGCCTCGACGCTGTCGCCCTCCTGCACCCGGACCTCGATAACCCGGCCCGGATACTTGGCGGCGACGTGCACGATCTCGGCCTCGATCCGGCCGTTGCCGACCGCCAGGTGCTCGGGCAGGCGGTCGCGGCCGTTCCACCACGCCAGGCCGGCGGCTGCCAGCAGGGCGGCGACTACCATGCCGGCGAGCACCGGCCGACCGGATATCCTCATCGCTGCACTCGCCATCCTGGTGAAGGACCGGGTCGCCGGCATCGCCGGCCGCACCCAACATCCGGCCATTGTGCAACCGCAGCATTGAGCGAGGTCAAGGCCGGACTGGCGGGACGCCGGTCAGCGAGCCTCCGTCGCCGGCGGCCGGCGGGCCTCGTCGAGGCCGCGCCGCAGGGTCCGGGCCAGGTCCAGCTTCTCATCGCCGGTCAGGAATCCGCCGATCTCCAGGCGCCGGCCGTGCGACCGCAGGGTGAGCCGGCTGTGCCGGCGTGGCGGATCGTCCATGTCGACCGCCAGCCAGTAGGGCTGGAAGGCGATGCGGCGGCCGCGGCCGCGGGCGTCGACCTTGGTGACCTCCAGGGCCTCGCGGGTCAGCCGCAGGGTCTCGTAGGCCCGCGCCGCCCGGTAGTTGAGGCGGAACGCCACGTAGACGATCAGCACGTCGAGGCCGAGGAAGCCGACCACCGGCCAGGCCCCGCTCAGGTAGAACACCAGGCCGACCGCGAAAGAGCAGGCGCACAGCACCGCCATCAGCACCAGGAAGCCGGTCGGCCCGAGGCTGCGGTGCGGATACACGACCACGTCGAGCAGCGGTGCCGGCCCCGCCGCCGGCGCCGTCCCGGGATCTGAGGCGGCCTGATCGCTCATAAAGCAGATATGCGCCGTCCCGCGGTCCGGGTCAAAGCGACTGGACATCGCAGTCGCGGTCGGCATGCTCGCTCCGGCAGCGCCCCGGTTCCGGCGGCGCCGAGGGGGGAACGCCATGACCCGACGCATGACAAACGCCCAGGTGGAGGGGTTCTTCGCCGCCCTCGAGGCCGCCAATCCGGAGCCGGAGGGCGAACTGGAATACGTCAACCCGTTCACCCTGCTGGTGGCGGTCGTGCTGTCGGCCCAGGCCACCGACACAGGGGTGAACAAGGCGACCCGCCGGCTGTTCGCCGTCGCCGACACGCCGGAGAAGATGCTGGCGCTCGGCGAGGAGGGGGTGCGCGAGCACATCAAGACGATCGGGCTGTTCAACGCCAAGGCCAAGAACGTGGTCGCCCTGTCGGCCAAGCTGATCGCCGAGCATGGCGGCGAGGTGCCGCGCGACCGGGAGGCCCTGGAAACCCTGCCGGGGGTCGGGCGCAAGACCGCCAACGTGGTGCTGAACATCGCCTTCGGCGAGCCCACCATCGCCGTCGACACGCATCTGTTCCGGGTTGCCAACAGGACCGGAATGGCGGCGGGCAAGACCCCGCTGGCGGTCGAACTGGCGCTGCTGAAACGGGTGCCGGAACGATATCTGCGGCACGCCCATCACTGGCTGATCCTGCACGGCCGCTATATCTGCAAGGCCCGCAAGCCGGCCTGTCCGCGCTGCGTGGCGCGGGCCTTCTGCAATTTCGGGGACAAGACCCCGGACCCCGCCTGAACGGCCGCCGGCGGCCCGGGGCGGTTCAGCTGGTGGTGGCGCCGGCCCGGTGGGCCAGCAGGTTGCCGAAGCAGCTGCTGGCCTCGGCGGTGCCGGCCAGCCGGACGCCCCGCACCTCGTAGTCGAGGAGGCGCGGGCCGCCGGCGGTGGCGTACCAGAACAGGTCCATCACGCAGCCGCCCGCATAGTACTGCCAGACGGTGGCGCCGCCTTCGCGGCGGACGTAGTGCGGCATGCCGATCAGGCCGGACACCGCGTCGGGCGACAGCCCGCGCAACCGGTCCGGGTTTCGGTCCGACTCGCTCAGAACGGCCGCGGCCTTGACGGTCGCGCCGGTCGCCGCCGGCCGCACCGCTCCCGCATCGCCCTGGGACGTCACGGACGCCCCCGGGCCCGACGTGGTCGCGCAGCCGGCGAGCGCCAGTGCCGTCAGGACTGCGGTCAATGTCCCGAGCAGTCGGTTCATTCGGCCATCGTCTCCTTGAGATCCTTGGGCGGCTCGGCCTGCTGGATCGGCTGGTCGAGCGGACCGATGTCGCCCTTGATGACGCCGCCGAGCTCGACCTCGAGCTGGCCGAAGCGCACGGTGCCGATGATCTTGCCGGTGCCCTTGATGGTCAGCTTCTCGCGCGCCGTCAGCGTGCCCTCGAACAGGCCGGCGATCACCGCTTCCTCGATCTGCACCTTGCCGCGGAAGGTGCCGGAATCGGTGACCTCCAGCATCTGGCTCTGCTCGAGGGTCGCCTGCACCGTGCCCTCGACCACCAGGATGTCGCAGGCGGTGATCTCGCCGGCCAGCGAAATGTCGCGGCCGACCAGCAGGCGCTTGTTCTCGACGTTGGCGCGCGGCGTCGGCTTGCGGGCCGGGCCGCCGGCCAGGTTGTCGACCGCGGCGCGGCGCGGGATCTCGGGGACGACTCCGCCGCTCAGCGGCTTGGACGGGATCTGGCTCGACATGTCGGGGCCTTTCGTGGTTTCCGGCGAGGTCTGGTCCGGGCTGGACTGCGGCCCGGCGGCACTGTCCGAGACCAGGGTCGGACCCTTGCCGTCGGCGGCCTTGCCGGCCTTCCAGTCACCAGACACTGATGACTCGGTTCGCGATGCGGACTCAATAGGTTTGCGGCGCCCGAACATGGTTTTAATCTCCTTTGGAAACCCGTCGCCCTAACCACCTGCCAAATAGAGATTATCCTTGAACGGTGCTAATCCGCAACAGGTCAATGCGCCGGCGCACGAATTTCCGGTTCCCCCCCGTTGCGCCGTCGCAGTCGCTCGAATTCGTGCAGGGCGAAGGCGGTCGCCAGCACCGGGGTGGCCAGGTTGACGACCGGGATCGTCGCCAGCACCGCGATCGCCACGCCGGCGGCGAACAGGGCGCCTTGATTTTGCTTCCGGAACGCCTTCACCCCGGCCCGGTCCAGCCGCCGGACAGCGACCATCTCGGCATATTCCCGTCCCAGCAGGTAGCCATTGAGCCCGTAGAATAGGGCGAGGTTGAGGCCGGGCAGCAGCAGGTAGAACGGCAGGGCCAGCAGGTTCAGGCCGACCGACACCGCCGCGAACTGCAGGGCGTCGGTCAGGATCTCGCCGATGGTCTGGTGGCGCGCCGGCCCGAGCGCCGTGTAGTGGCGTGCCTCGACCGCCTCGGCGACCCGGTCGGCGAACAGGCCGCTGATCACCTGCACCATGCCGGGGAAGAACAGGAAGGCGAGGATCACCGTGGCGATCGCCCCCAGCCAGGTGAACAGCTCGTCCAGCCAGCCGATCCCGGTCGCCTGCAGGGCGTCGATCCCGGCGCCGACGACCGCCGCCAGTGCCAGGATCAGGACCAGGGTCGCGAGGATGGCCGCCGCCAGGACGCCGCGCAGCCGCGGGTCCGCGAGCTGACCGAGTGTCCGCGCGATGGACTCGAACATCCTAAAGTCTCCGATTCGGCGTCGTCGATGCGGTGCCGCGATCCGGCCCTGCAGCCCCCTCGGGAGCGGAATAACCATGACGCCCGGTCGGCCGCAAGGGGGCTCGACGCGCCGGTTCGCCGCGCCGCGGCCGGGACCGGGCGGCCGCCCCGGTCGGATTCCCGGTTCCGGCTCCGGGTTCCCCTCGGCGGCCGGCGCCGCTAGATTGGCGGCGCCGCGGCCGGGCAATCGGCGCCCCGCCCGGCGATCCCCCGGGACCCTGGAGGACTTGGATGCCGAAGAGTCTGGACGTCGTCGCGATCGGCAACGCGATCGTCGACGTGATCGCCCGCATAGACGATGCGTTCCTGCAAACCCACGGCGTCGAGCGCGGCGCCATGACGCTGATCGACGACGCCCGCAGCGAGGCGCTGTACGACGCCATGCCGCCGGGCCTGGAAGTGTCCGGCGGGTCGGCCGGCAACACCGCCGCCGGCCTGGCCGCGCTCGGTGCCCGGGCCGGCTACATCGGCAAGGTGCGCGACGACGTGCTGGGCAAGGTGTTCCGTCACGACATCACCGCCCAGGGCGTGCGCTTCGAGACCGCGCCCGCCGCCGACGGCCCGCCGACCGCGCGCTGCCTGGTGCTGGTGACCCCGGACGCCCAGCGCTCGATGAACACGCATCTCGGGGCCTGCGTGAACCTGACGCCGGACGACGTCGACCCGGCCATGATCGCCGACGCCCAGGTGGTCTATCTCGAGGGCTATCTGTGGGACCCGCCGCAGGCCAAGCAGGCCTTCCTGAAGGCCGCGCGGATCGCCCACGAGAACGGCGGCAAGGTCGCGCTCAGCCTGTCCGACCCGTTCTGCGTCGACCGCCACCGCGCCGAGTTCCAGGAACTGGTGCGCCACCATGTCGACATCCTGTTCGCCAACGAGCACGAGATCGTCTCTCTGTTCGAGGCCGGCAGCTTCGACGAAGCCCTGCAGAAGGTGCGTTTCGAAGTCGAAACGGCGGCCCTGACCCGCAGCGAGAAGGGCTCGGTGGTGATGCACCGCGACGAGGTCCATGTGCTCGACGCCGAGGCGGCCGACCGGGTCGTCGACAGCACCGGGGCGGGCGACCTGTACGCCGCCGGCTTCCTGTACGGCTATACCCAGGGCAAGGACGTCGCCACCTGCGGGCGGCTCGGCGGGCTGTGCGCCGCCGAGATCATCTCGCACTACGGCGCCCGCCCGGAGGCCGACCTGAAGAAACTGGTGGCGGCGCGTTTCGGGTGACCGGCGGAAAGCGGCGGAAATGATCTCAGAAGGCCGGGCGGCGGCGATCCGCGACACCCTGACGCTGTATCTGCGGCGCCGGGTGCTGGTGGTGCTGCTGCTCGGCTTCTCGTCCGGCCTGCCGCTGCTGCTGTCGTTCTCGACCCTGAGCACCTGGATGCGCGAGGTCGGGGTCGACCTGACCTCGATCGGCCTGTTCGCGCTGATCGGCGTGCCCTACACGCTGAAATTCGCCTGGGCCCCGGTGATGGACCGGTTGCCGCTGCCGCCGCTGACCCGCTGGCTCGGCCGCCGGCGCGGCTGGATGGTGGCGACCCAGCTGGCGCTGATGGTCACCCTGGCCGGGCTCGGCACCACCGATCCGCTGGCCAGCCCGCTGCTGATGGCGCTGTTCGGGGTGCTGGTGGCGTTCTTCTCGGCCAGCCAGGACATCGTGGTCGACGCATACCGGATCGAGAGCCTGGAGGAGACCGAGCAGGGCGCCGGGGCCGCCGCCTACGTGCTCGGCTACCGGGTCGGCATCCTGGCGGCCGGGGCCGGGGCGCTGCTGCTGGCCGACAATCTCGGCTGGTTCCAGGCCTATCTGGCGATGGCGGCGCTGATGCTGGTCGGGCTGCTGACCATCCTGCTCAGTCCCGAGCCCGAGGGCCCGGCCCCGGTGCCGCCGCCGCGCGGCAGCCGGATGCAGAAGACGGCGCAATGGGTCCGCGAGGCGGTGGTGGCGCCGTTCGCCGAATTCCTGACGCGGCCCTGGGCCCTGCTGATCCTGCTGTTCATCCTGCTGTACAAGCTCGGCGACGCCTTCCTGGGCGCCATGACCAACCCGTTCTACATCGACGTCGGCTTCACCAAGACCGAGATCGCCGAGGTCACCAAGGTGTTCGGCCTGCTCGCCCTGCTGGCCGGGCTGGTGGTCGGCGGGGTGATGGTGCGCCGGCTCGGGCTGATGTGGGCGCTGCTGATCTGCGGCGTGCTGCAGGCCGCCTCCAACCTGGTGTTCGCGCTGCAGGCGACGGTCGGCAGCGAGGTCTGGATGCTGGTGATCACGATCGGCGTCGAGAACGCCACCGGCGGCATGGGCACGGCGGCCTTCATCGCCTATCTGTCGCGGCTGACCAACGTCGCCTTCACCGCCACCCAGTACGCCCTGCTGAGCTCGTTCATGGCGTTCGGGCGAACCGTGCTGTCGTCGCCGTCCGGCTGGGCCGCCGAGCAGCTCGGCTGGGTGCAGTTCTTCTTCGCCTCGACCGCGATCGCGGTGCCGGGCCTGATCCTGCTGCTTGTGCTGATGCGGCTGTTCCCGCCGCTGCCGGCCGCCGACAAGCCGGCGACGGAGACGCCGGCGTGACGGCGCGGATGCAGGCCGTCGCGGCCGACATCACGACCCTGGCGGTCGACGCCATCGTCAACGCCGCCAACGAGCGGCTGCTGGGCGGCGGCGGGGTCGACGGCGCGATCCACCGGGCGGCCGGCCCGGCGCTGCTTGAAGCCTGTCGGGCGATCGGCGGCTGCCCGACCGGCGAGGCCCGGATCACCCCGGGCTTCCGGCTGCCGGCGCGCTTCGTGATCCACACGGTCGGCCCGGTCTGGCAGGGCGGCGGCCGGGGCGAGGCCGGGCTGCTGGAATCCTGCTACCGCAGCAGCCTGGCGCTGGCGGTCGAGCACGGGGCCGCGACCGTGGCGTTCCCGGCGATCTCGACCGGCGTCTACGGCTACCCGCTGGCCGAAGCCACCCGGATCGCGGTGGCGACCGCCGCCGCGTTGCTGGCCGGCGAGCCGCGGATCACCCGGGTCACCTTCTGCTGCTTCGGCGCCGAGGCGCTGGCCGCCTACCGGCGCGAACTGGCGATGCTCTGACCCTCAGGCCAGGGCGCCGGCGGCGTCGAGGGCGTAGCCGGCCGAGCGGACGGTGCGGATCAGGTCGTCGTCCTGGTCGGCGTTCAGGGCCTT
Source organism: Thalassobaculum sp. (assembly GCF_040219615.1). Lineage (GTDB taxonomy): Bacteria > Pseudomonadota > Alphaproteobacteria > Thalassobaculales > Thalassobaculaceae > Thalassobaculum_A. The sequence continues at coordinate 347,246 of NZ_JAVJSE010000013.1, read as the reverse complement.
GCGCAGCCGCCGGATGTGGACGTCGACGGTGCGCGGCTCGACGTAGACGTCCGGGCCCCAGACCGTGTCCAGCAGCTGCTCGCGCGAGAACACCCGGCCGGGATGCTCCAGGAAGTGCCGGAGCAGCCGGAACTCGGTCGGCCCGAGGTGGATGTCGCGGCTGCTGCGCTTCACCCGGTGCGACGCCAGGTCCATCAGCAGGTCGCCGTAGCGCAGGGTCTCCTCGTCGGTCGACGGCCGGGCGCGGCGCAGCACGGCGCGGACCCGGGCGATCAGCTCGGACGGGCTGAACGGCTTGGTCACGTAGTCGTCGGCCCCGGAGTTCAGGCCGCGGACCCGGTCGCCCTCCTCGCCGCGCGCCGTCAGCATGATGATCGGCACGTTCTTGGAGTCGGCGCCGCGGCGCAGCCGCCGGCACACCTCGATGCCGGACAGCAGCGGCAGCATCCAGTCCAGCAGGACCAGGTCGGGCTTGCGCTCGGCGGCCAGCAGCAGGGCCTCCTCGCCGTCGCCGGCCTCGACCACGCGGAACCCCTCGCGCTCCAGGTTGTAGCGCAGCAGGGTGACGATCGGGGCCTCGTCCTCGACGACCAGGATCAGCGGTTTCATGGTCATACCCGTCATTGCTTCCTCAGGACGCCTCATCTGCCTCCGGCGGTGTCACGACCGCGTAGCTGGTGCGGTCGCCCTTCGGCCGCATGCCCTGGAGGCGGGTGCCCTTCTCCTGGAAGTACACGGTCTCGGCGATGTTGGTGGCGTGGTCGCCGATCCGCTCGATGTTCTTGGCGACGAACAGCAGATGCGTGCAGGCCGTGATGTTGCGCGGGTCCTCCATCATGTAGGTCAGGAGTTCGCGGAACAGGCTGTTGTACATCTGGTCGATTTCCTGGTCGCGGGTCCAGGCGGTCACGGCCTTGTCGACGTTCGGCTCGGCATAGGCGTCCAGGACGTCCTTGATGATGCCGTGGGTCAGCCGGCCCATCCGGACGATGCCGTTGACCGCCCCGACCTCCGGCAGATGCGCCAGGGCCGAGGCGCGCTTGGCGACGTTCTTGGCGTAGTCGCCCATGCGCTCCAGGTTGTGGGCGATCTTGAGCGCCGCCAGGATCGCCCGGAGGTCGAGCGCCACCGGCTGGCGCAGCGCCAGCATGCGCAGGGTCAGCGCCTCGACCTTGTCCTCCATGGCGTCGATCTCGACGTCGGCCTCCTGGCAGCGCCTGGCGAGCAGGTCGTCGCGCCGGGCGATCGCGGCCATGGCGTCGACCACCTGCTGCTCGACCAGGCCGCCCATCTGCGCGATCGTCGCGCGCAACTCGTCCAGTTCCTCGTCGAACTGCCTGACGATGTGCTGGTCCACCATGATGTCTGTCCTCGCGTCCGGTCGCCGGCTCAGCCGAAGCGACCCGTGATGTAGCCCTGGGTGCGGCCGTCCTTGGGATTGGTGAAGATCTGCTCGGTGTCGCCGACCTCGACCAGGTCGCCCAGATGGAAGAAGGCGGTGCGCTGCGACACCCGCGCGGCCTGCTGCATCGAGTGGGTCACGATGACGATCGTGAAGTTCTCGCGCAGCTCGTCGATCAGCTCCTCGATCCTGGCGGTCGCGATCGGATCGAGCGCGGAGCACGGCTCGTCCATCAGGATGACCTCGGGGTTGACGGCGATCGCCCGCGCGATGCACAGCCGCTGCTGCTGGCCGCCCGAGAGGCCGGTACCGGGCGAGTCCAGGCGGTCGTGCACTTCCTTGATCAGTCCGGCCCGCTCCAGGCTCCGGTGGACGATCTCGTCCAGGTCGGCCTTGTTGTGGGCGATACCGTGGATGCGCGGCCCGTAGGCGACGTTGTCGTAGATCGACTTCGGGAACGGGTTCGGCTTCTGGAACACCATGCCGACCCGGGCGCGCAGCTGCACGACGTCCAGCGACGTGTCGTAGATGTCGGCCTTGTCGAGCTTGATCGAGCCGACCACGCGGCAGCCGTCGATCACGTCGTTCATGCGGTTCAGGCACCGCAGGAAGGTCGACTTCCCGCAGCCGGACGGCCCGATCAGCGCGGTGACCTGGTGCTCGTTGATGTCCAGGTCGACATGCTTCAGGGCGTGCTTGTCGCCATAGAAGACGTTGACGTCGCGGGCGAGGATCTTGATCGCGGCGGCTCCGGTCCCGGGGGCGACAGCCGTCGGCTGCGGGCTTTCGGCCGTGGCCACCGGCGCGGGTGCGCTGGCGGCGATCTGAGTGGCGTCGGACATGTCTGTTTCCCTTACCAGCGGCGTTCGAAGCGCTTGCGCATAACGACAGCGACGAGGTTCATCGCGATCAGGAACCCGATCAGAACCAGGATGGCCGCGGAGGTCCTGGCCACGAAGCCGCGTTCCGGGCTGTCGGCCCAGATGAAGATCTGTGTCGGCAGGGCGGTCGCCGACTCCAGGACCCCCCCAGGCGGCGAGGTGATGAAGGCGTTCATGCCGATCAGCAGCAGCGGCGCGGTCTCGCCGAGCGCCTGCGCCATGCCGATGATGGTGCCGGTCAGGATGCCCGGCATCGCTAGCGGCAGCACATGATGCAGGATCACCTGGTGCTTGGACGCGCCGATGCCGAGTGCGGCTTCGCGGATCGACGGCGGCACCGCCTTCAGCGCGGCCCGGGTGGCGATGATGATCGTCGGCAGGGTCATCAGCGACAGCACCATGCCGCCGACCAGCGGCGTCGATCGCGGCATCCCGAAGAAGTTCAGGAACACAGCGAGGCCGAGAAGACCGAAGACGACCGACGGCACCGCCGCCAGATTGTTGATGTTCACCTCCAGGATGTCCGACCAGCGGCCCTTGCGGGCGAACTCCTCGAGGTAGACCGCCGCGGCGATGCCGACCGGAAAGCTGATCAGGAAACAGACCAGGAGCGCGTAGAACGACCCGACGATCGCGCCCGCCAGTCCGGCGAGCTCGGGGAATCGCGAATCCGCGTTCAGGAAGAGGCCGGTGTTGAACGGCGTCGTGATACGGTCCTGCGCGACCAGGGCGTCGAACCAGACGATCTGCTTGTCCGAGACCTTGCGCTGTTCCTCGGGAACGTCGCGCGGGATGACGCCCTTCTCGAACTGATCGAACGGATCCGAGACCGGCATCGTGATCTCGAAGCGGCGGCCGATCAGCGACGGGTCCGCGACCACGCGGTCGCGGATGATATACGGCGCGTCGGCCGTGAGGATATCGGTCAGGGCCCGCTTGTCTCGCGGGCTCGTCGCGTCCGGGAACGCGGCCGTGAAGCTGTCCCGCACGATGTTGCGGTAGTTGCCCTTTTCGGGCGCATCGGCGCTGACCTTCGACGGATCGACGAACACCTCGAAGCTGACGTGGGTCTGGACGAAGGAGTGGTACCCGGACGCGACCAGCGATCCGATCAGGATCGCGATCAGAAGGACCGCCGTCCCGATGGCCGTCAGGCCGTAGATCTGCAGTCGCCTGTCCGCCTTGTGGCGGGCCACGAAGCGGCCTCGCATCCGCGGCGAGTTCCAGTCGAACAGGGCCGACGCGATCGTGGGGGAGCTGTCAGTCATATCTCTCTCGATATTTCTGGACGATGCGGAGGGCCAAAACGTTCAGACTGAGGGTGATGACGAACAGGACGAGCCCCAGACCGAAGGCCGCCAGGGTCTTGGGGCTGTCGAACTCCGTGTCGCCGATCAGCAGGGTGACGATCTGCACCGTCACGGTGGTCACCGATTCGAGCGGGTTGAGGGTCATCTTGGCGATCAGGCCGGCGGCCATGACCACAATCATGGTTTCGCCGATCGCCCGGCTGACCGCCAGCAGCGCGCCGCCCATGATCCCGGGCAGCGCGGCGGGCAGCAGTACCTTGGTTATGGTCTCCGACTTGGTCGCGCCGAGCGCGGCGGAACCGTCGCGAAGCGATTGCGGCACGGCCGCGAGCGCGTCATCGGACAGCGACGAAATGAACGGGATGATCATCAGCCCCATGACCGCGCCGGCCGCGAGCGCGCTGTTCGGTGCGACGTCCAGTCCGACCGACGCGCCGAGCGCCCGCAGCGCCGGGGCGACCGTCAGGACCGCGAAGAACCCGTACACCACCGTCGGAATGCCCGCGAGGATCTCGAGGGACGGCTTGGCGACCGCCCGGAACCGCGGCGAGGCATACTCGGTGAGATAGATCGCAGAGAGCAGTCCGATCGGGGTGGCGACCAGCATCGCGATGACCGCGATCACGACGGTGCCCAGGAAGACCGGTACCGCGCCGAACGCCCCGGCCCCGGCGACCTGGTCGGCCCGGATCGCGATCTGCGGCTCCCAGTTCAAACCGAACAGGAACTCGTACCACGGCACCTTCGCGAAGAAGCGGATCGACTCGAAGATCAGCGACAGCAGGATGCCCAGGGTCGTCAGGACGGCGATGGTGGAGCACACCACCATCAGCCCGCTCAGGACCCGCTCGACACCGTGCCGCGCCCGGAACTCCGGGGAAAGCCGGCTGCGCGTCACCACCAGCCCGGCGACCGCCGAAGCTGCCGCGACGGCGACCATCGCCCAGTTCGACAGCGCGGCCCAGGTATTGAGGCGCTCCGCGGCGGCGCGGACCTCGGGTGCCGGCTCGCCGAACAGCCGTCCGTCGGCCACGCTGTGGATCTCCGCCAGCGTAAGCCCGCGGTTCTCGACCGCGGCCCGGAACGCGTCGGGCAGCGTCGCGAAGATGGCCTGATCGAGGAGCGGCCCTTGGACCGCAACCCAAACCACGACCAGCAGGATCGACGGTATCCCGGTCCAGGCGGCGACGTAGGCACCATGGAAGTCCGGCAGCGAATGAAGCGCCGCCCCGGCGCCGACCATGGCGGATGCCCGGCGACGGGCGAGGATGAAACCGAGCAGCGGAAGCCCGACGACGATGATCAGGAGGTACAGAGACATCCGATGCTCCGGTTCGCGGCGTTGCGGGTCTGTTGCGTCCTGAACAACGAGCGGAATTCGAGAAAGGGGCAAATGAAAGGGTGTTCGTATCCAAAAGACCGGGGATCGGAGGCGGAGCTGAGCCCCGCCTCCATCCCGGATCGACGTCAGCTGCCGGCGTAGCGCGACATGTGCTTGCCGTTGACGATCGCGTCCTGCATCTCTGCGCGACGCTTGTCGGAGAGCGGAACCAGGCCGCGCTCGGTCAGGTAGCCGCCCGGGGCCAGGGCCGCATCGCTGACATACTCCGTAACGAAGTCGGTCAGGCCCGGGATCACGCCGCGATGCGCGTTCTTCACGTAGAAGAACAGCGGCCGCGAGATCTTGTAGGAGCCGTCGGCGATCGCGTCGATGCTCGGCGCCACGCCCTCGACCTTGGCGCCGACCAGCTTGTCCTGGTTCTCGTACAGGAACGAGTAGCCGAAGATGCCGTAGGCGTTCGGATCGGACTCCAGGCGCTGCACGATCAGGTTGTCGTTCTCGCCGGCCTCGATGAAGGGGCCGTCCTGGCGCATCCGCGAGCAGACGGTCTTCTGCACGTCCTTGGCGAGCTTCTTGTAGCCGTCCAGCTCGTGGCAGCCCTCTTCCATGACCAGCTCGACCCAGGCGTCCCGGGTGCCGGAGGTCGGCGGCGGGCCGAACACCTGAATGGCGACATCCGGGAGCGACTTGTCGATCTCCGACCACTTCTTGTACGGGTTCGCGACCACCTTGCCGTCCTGCAGCACCTCGGCGGCCAGAGCCAGGAACAGCTGGCCCTTGGTCACGTTCATGGCCGCGCCCTTGCGCGACACGGCGAAGGACAGGCCGTCATAGCCGATCAGCGCCTCGCTGATGTCGGTGACGCCGTTCTTCGCGCAGAGCTCGTACTCGGACTTCTTCATGGCGCGCGACGCGCCGGTCAGGTCCGGGTGCTCGGTGCCGATGCCCTGGCAGAAGATCTTCATGCCGCCGCCGGTGCCGGTCGACTCCACGACCGGAGCCTTCATGCCGGTCGACCGGGAAAACTCCTCGGAAGCGGCCTGGGTGTACGGGAACACGGTGGACGATCCGACGACGCGGATCTGGTCGCGGGCCTCGGCCTGCGCGGCCATCGCAACCACGCCGAGCGCGGCGATCGTGGCCACCTTACCGAAAGAAAACGTCATGTAGGGTCCTCCAGTCTCTCGCAGGGGAGGTTCTCGGGTACGCCACGGGTCCCCAGCAGGCCCCCCTGGCAGGCGGAGAAGTACCGGCCAGGCGACAAAGGATTTAAGACGGATCGATGAAAGTTTTATGACAGCCCGGACAATGGCCGGATGGGCGCGGCCGCCGGCCGCGGATCGTCACGCGGCGGTCGCCCCGCGCGACCGTGCCGCCGCCTCGGCCGCCGGCACGTAGACCGTGAACACGCTGCCCTCGCCGGGGGTCGACTGCACGGTCATCGTCCCGCGGTGGCGGCTGACGATGTGCTTGACGATGGCGAGGCCCAGGCCGGTGCCGCCGAGCTCCCGGGACCGCGCGGCGTCGACCCGGTAGAAGCGTTCGGTCAGCCGCGGAATGTGCTCGGCGGCGATACCTTCGCCATGGTCGCGCACGGCGATAGCCACGGCCCGGCCGGTCGGGCCGCCGGGGAAGCTGGCCGGGACCCGGTCGGCCCGCCGCGCCACCAGCGTGATCGTGGTTCCCGGACGGCCGTATTTGATGGCGTTGTCGAGCAGGTTCTGCACCACCTGGGCCAGTTCGTCCTCGGCGCCGACCACCGCCGGCAGCACGGCATCGATCTCGAGCTCGACCCGCATGTCCCGGCGTCGCGCCTCCAGGTCGAGGGTGGCCTTGACCGCTTCCAGCACCGGGCCGAGGTCGATCCGCTCGGACGGCGGCTTGTGCTCGTTGGTCTCGATCCGCGACAGCGACAGCAGGTCGTTCACCAGCCGGCTCATGCGGTGGCCCTGCGCCTTCATGATGTCCAGGAAGCGGTCGCGCGCCTCGGCGTCGTCGCGGGCCGGGCCCTGCAGGGTCTCGATGAAGCCGAGCAGGGTGGCCAGCGGCGTGCGCAGCTCGTGGCTGACATTGGCGACGAAGTCGACGCGCATCTGCTCGGCACGCCGGACCGACGACAGGTCGACGAACAGCATCAGGGCGCTGGCGCCGCCGGGTGCGCCGCCCGGCTCCCCGCCCTGGGCGTCGTCATGGCCGCCGCCCTGCAGCGCCTCGATGCGGACGTTGAACACCCGCTCGACCGGCGCCGCCAGCGCGATCTCGACGTCGCCGCCCGGCTCGCCGGCCAGCGCGCGCCGGACGGTCGCCAGGATCTCCGGGTGGCGGATCACCGTCGACAGGTCGCGGTCGACGATCTGCTGGCCGAACTGGCGCCGGGCCGCCCGGTTGGCCTGGGCGACCCGGCCGCGGGCCTCGATCAGCAGCAGCGGGTCGGGAATCGACTCGATGACCAGGGCGCGGGCCTCGGACCGGCCCTGCAAGCGCTCGATCCAGTCGACGGCGCGGCGGTCGGCCCGTTCGAGGGCCAGCGCCACCTCGGCGACCGCCCCGCCATCGCCGATCGCGCCCGGGCGCCCGGCCATGGCGATCCGCGGGTCGTCGGCGGCCGCCCGCTCCTCCAGGTGCCGCCGGAGCAGCGCCAGGCCGAGGAAGTGCCGGCGGACCAGCATGAACGTCACGGCCGCGACCACCGCCAGGCCGACCAGGGCCTGCACGAGGGTCAGGACGGCGGCGGCGGTCAACCCCAGCAGCACCGCCGCGGTCGGCAGCAGCAGGATCGCGGTGGCCCGGCCTGCCGCCAGTCGGGCCGCGGCCGAACCTGCCTCGCCGTCGGTCGTCGGACGGACCGGGTCGCGGTTCGTTCCGGGTCCGGTTGTACCGGCTTCGGTCATGGCTTCCCCATACTGCGCCCGACCGGGTTGCCGGCTACCGGGCCGGCGCGGGCGGTCAGGCGATGATCGCCTCGTGCGCCGCGATCGCCGCGGCGTTGACGAGATCGGACACGGTCGCCCCCATCTGGACGATCTGCGCCGGCTTCTCCAGCCCCATCAGGATCGGCCCGATCACCGAGCCGCCGCCGAACCGCTGCAGCAGCTTGTAGGAGATGTTGGCCGAATGCAGCGCCGGCATCACCAGCACGTTGGCCGGCCCCGACAGGCGGCAGAACGGGTACAGCTTGCGGACCTCGGGGTCGAGCGCCACGTCGGCCGACATCTCGCCGTCGTACTCGAAGTCGACGTCTCGGGAATCCAGCACGTCGACCGCCTGCCGGATCCGCTGGGCCTTCTCGCGCATCGGGTTGCCGAAGTTCGAGAACGACATCATCGCGACCCGCGGCTCGTGGCCGAAGGACCGGGCCTTGGCGGCGGCCTGGCAGGCGATGTCCGCAAGCTGCTCGGGCGACGGCAGCTCGTGGACGTTGGTGTCGGCGATGAACACGGTGCGGCCGCGCACGATCACCACGGTCAGCGCCATCAGCAGTTCGTTCGGGCGCTCGTCGATCACCCGCGTGATGTCGTCCACGGAGACCCCGAAGCTGCGGGTCAGCCCGGTCACCATGGCGTCGGCGTCGCCGGTCGCCACCATGCAGGCGGCGAACACGTTGCGGTCCTGGTTGACCATCCGCTGGCAGTCCCGTTGCATCGCGCCCTTCCTCTGCAGGCGCTTGTACAGGAACTCTATGTACTTTTGATTGAAGCGCGACAGCCGGGCGTTGTGAATCTCGATCTGGTCGGCGCCGGCGATCCCCATCTCTGCGATCTTGTCGCGGATCCGCTCCTCGCGGCCGATCAGCACCGGGATGCCGTAGCCGCCGCCCTGGAAGGCGACCGCGGCGCGGATCGTCTTCTCCTCCTCGCCCTCGGCGAACACCACGCGCTTCGGGGTCTTGCGGATGGTGTCGAGGATGCGCTGCAGGCTGCCGGCCGACGGGTCAAGGCGGGCGCTCAGCGAGGCCCGGTAGGCGTCCATGTCCTCGATCGGCTTGCGCGCGACCCCGGTCTCCATGGCCGCCGTCGCGACCGCCGACGAGACGTGCATGATCAGCCGCGGGTCGAAGGGCGCGGGAATGATGTACTCGCGGCCGTAGTGCAGGCGCCGGCCGGAATAGGCGGCGTCGACCTCGTCCGGCACGTCCTGGCGGGCCAGCTCGGCCAGCGCGTTGGCGGCAGCGATCTTCATGGCCTCGTTGATCTCCGAGGCGCGCACGTCGAGGGCGCCGCGGAAGATGTACGGGAAGCCCAGCACGTTGTTGACCTGGTTCGGATAGTCCGACCGGCCGGTGGCGATGATGGCGTCGTCGCGGACCTCCTTGACCTCCTCGGGGGTGATCTCGGGATCCGGGTTGGCCATCGCGAAGATGATAGGCTGCGGGCCCATGCTGCGGACCATGGCCTGGTCGACCGCGCCCTTGGCCGACAGCCCGAAGAACACGTCGGCGCCGTCGAGGGCCTCGGCCAGGGTGCGCCGGTCGGTGACCGCCGCATGCGCCGACTTCCACTGGTTCATGCCCTGGGTGCGGCCCTGGTAGATCACGCCGCGGGTGTCGCACAGGATGACGTGGTCGTGTGGCATGCCCATGGCCTTGAGCAGCTCGACGCAGGCGATCGCCGCGGCCCCGGCGCCGTTCACCACCAGCCGGGTCTCGCGGATGTCGCGGCCGGTCAGGTGCAGGGCGTTGATCAGCCCGGCGGCGGCGATGATCGCGGTGCCGTGCTGGTCGTCGTGGAACACCGGGATGTCGAGCAGCTCCTTCAGCCGCTGCTCGATGATGAAGCATTCCGGTGCCTTGATGTCCTCGAGGTTGATGCCGCCGAAGGTCGGGCCCAGGAAACGCACGCAGTTCACGAACTCGTCGACGTCGCGGGTGTCGACCTCGAGGTCCATGCCGTCGACGTCGGCGAAGCGCTTGAACAGGACCGCCTTGCCCTCCATCACCGGCTTGCTGGCGAGCGCCCCGATGTCGCCGAGGCCGAGCACCGCCGTGCCGTTGGAGATCACGGCGACCAGGTTGCCGCGGCTGGTGTAGTCGTAGGCCAGCGCCGGATTCTTCTCGATCTCCAGACACGGCACCGCGACGCCGGGCGAGTAGGCCAGCGACAGCTCGCGCTGCGTGGTCAGCGGCTTGGTCGGGGTGATCTCGATCTTGCCCGGCCGCCCGGTCGAGTGGAATAGCAGCGCGTCCCGGGCCATCGTGTTCTTGTCGGTGTCCATGTCGCTCCTCGCGGCCGCCCCGGTGCCCTGCGAATCGCTTCGCAGCGGTCGGGACGACGTTTCCTCCCGGCGTCGTGTCGCGCCTCTCCCCCAGACCGTAGCGGGCGGCAGGCCAGCCGAAAAGGGCGATCCCGCGCGATGGTGACCGTCGCCGTCGGCATGATAGGGTGCCGGCACCGACCGTCCCCGTCCCGAAGCGAACCACGACCGCACCCGTGAGCGACACCGCCCTCGAGACCGAAACCCCCGATTCCGGGTCCGAAACGACATCGGGCGTCGACTTCGACGCGCGCCTGGACGGCGCCAGCCCGATGCTGACGCAGTTCTTCCAGGTCAAGCGCGAGCACCCGGACTGCCTGCTGTTCTACCGGATGGGCGATTTCTACGAGATGTTCTTCGACGACGCGGTCACCGCCGCCCGGGCGCTCGACATCACGCTCACCAAGCGCGGCCAGCACCAGGGCGAGCCGATCCCGATGTGCGGGGTGCCGCACCATGCCGCCGAATCCTATCTCGCCCGGCTGATCCGCCAGGGCCACCGGGTGGCGGTGTGCGAGCAGACCGAGGATCCGGCCGAGGCCCGGAAGCGCGGCGGCAAGTCGGTGGTCCGGCGCGCGGTGGTGCGGATCGTCACCCCCGGCACCCTCACCGAGGACAGCCTGCTGGACGCCCGCCGGCACAACTACCTGGCGGCATTGGCCGAGGCCGGCGGCGCGATGGGACTGGCCTGGGTCGACATGTCGACCGGCGATTTCCAGGCCCAGCCGCTCGACGGCCGCGGGCTGGAGGCGGCGCTGGCCCGGCTGGCCCCGGCCGAACTGCTGGTGTCGGAGCGGCTCGACCAGGACCCGGCGCTGGCGGCCGCGCTCGGCGAATGGCGAGCGACCGCCTCGGTGCTGCCCGGCAGCCGGTTCGACAGCGAGAACGGCCGGCGCCGGCTCGAGACCCTGTACGGCGTTGCCGCACTCGACGGCTTCGGCGCCTTCGGGCGGGCCGAGCTCGGGGCCGCCGGCGCGCTGGTCGACTACCTGGAGCTGACCCAGAAGGGCAAGCTGCCGCGGCTGGCCGAGCTCCGGCGCTGGAGCCCGGGCGGGCTGATGGAGATCGACGCCGCCACCCGCCGCAACCTGGAACTGACCCGGACCCTGACCGGCGAGCGCCGCGGCAGCCTGCTGGCGGTGCTCGACCGGACCGTCACCGGGGCCGGCGCGCGGCTGCTGGCGGCCCGGCTCGCGGCCCCGCTGACCGACCCGGCGGCGATCGACCGGCGGCTCGACGCGGTGCAGTACTTCGTAAATTCGTCGCGGTCCCGCAACGATCTCCGCGACGCCCTGCGGCGGATCCCCGACATCGACCGGGCGCTGTCGCGGCTGGCGCTGGAGCGTGGCGGCCCGCGCGACCTGGCGGCGATCCGCGACGCCCTGGCCGAGGTGCCGGCGGTGCGGGCCGCGGTCGCCGGCGGCGGCCCGCTGGAGGCGCCGCCGCCGGCGGTGCTCGAGGCCCTGGACGAGCTCGGCGGCCATGACGGCCTGGTCGCCCTGCTGGGCCGGGCGCTGGCGGCGGAACTGCCGCTGCTGGCCCGCGACGGCGGCTTCGTGGCGGCCGGCCACGACCCCGAGCTCGACCGGCTGCGCGACCTGCGCGACCACAGCCGGCGGCTGATCGCCGGGCTGCAGGCCCGCTACGCCGGCGAGACCGGGGTCGCCTCGCTGAAGGTCAAGCACAACAACGTGCTGGGCTATTTCGTCGAGGTCGGCGCCAGCCACGCCGACAAGCTGATGGGCCGCGACGGCTTCATCCACCGCCAGACCATGGCCAGCGCCGTGCGCTTCACGACGGTCGAGCTCGGCGAGCTGGAGCGCGAGGTCTCGACCGCCGCCGACAAGGCGCTGGCGCTCGAGCAGGAGGCGTTCCGGGCGCTCGCCGCCGAGGTTCTTACCCGGGCCGGGCCGATCGGGCTGGCGGCGGCGGCGCTGGCCCGGCTCGACGTGGCGGCGGCGCTGGCCGAGCTGGCGGCGGCCCGCGACTGGTGCCGGCCGGCGGTCGACGACGGCGTCGGCTTCGCGGTCGAGGCCGGCCGCCACCCGGTGGTCGAGGCGACCCTGCCGGAGGGGCCGGCCGCCTTCGTGGCGAACGACTGCCGGCTCGGCCCGGACGACCGGGTCTGGCTGGTCACCGGGCCGAACATGGCCGGCAAGTCGACCTTCCTGCGGCAGAACGCGCTGATCGCCGTGCTCGCCCAGTGCGGCAGCTTCGTGCCGGCGGCCAGTGCCCGGATCGGCGTGGTCGACCGGCTGTTCAGCCGGGTCGGGGCGGCCGACGACCTGGCGCGCGGTCGCTCGACCTTCATGGTCGAGATGGTGGAGACCGCCGCGATCCTGAACCAGGCCGGGCCGCGGGCACTGGTGATCCTCGACGAGATCGGCCGCGGCACCGCCACCTTCGACGGCCTGTCGATCGCCTGGGCGACGGTCGAGAGCCTGCACGAGCGCAACCGCTGCCGGGCGCTGTTCGCCACCCACTACCACGAGCTGACGGCGCTGGCCGAGCGGCTGGCGGCGCTGTCCTGCCACACCATGGCGGTCAAGGAGTGGAAGGGCGACGTGGTGTTCCTGCACGAGGTGGTGGCCGGCGCCGCCGACCGCTCCTACGGCATCCACGTCGCCAAGCTGGCCGGGCTGCCGCCGGCGGTGGTGGCGCGGGCCGAGGAGGTGCTGCAACGCCTGGAGTCGGGCGAGCAGGGTGCCGCGCCGCGCGACCTGATGGCCGACCTGCCGCTGTTCTCGGCGGCCCGGCCGACCTCGAAGACCGCGGCCGCGGCCGAGCCGAGCCCGCTGGACGAGGCGGTGCGGGCGCTCAATCCCGACGAGCTCACCCCGCGCCAGGCGCTCGACGCGCTGTACGCGCTGAAGGCGAAGCTGGCGGAGGCGTGAAAGCAGTCCCGGCCTGTCCATAACCCCGGCGCGTGAACCGTGCTAGGATGCCGCCATGACCCGCGAGCCCGAAAGCCTGATCCTGGAGTATCTGCGCCGCCTCGATGCCGGTATGCAGCTGCTGCGCGAGGATGTCGGCGACTTGAAGCGCCGCCTGACCGGGGTCGAGGAGGGACTCGCCGGGGTGAATCGCCGCCTGGACCGGCTCGACGGCCGGGTCGAGCGGATCGAGCGGCGGCTCGACCTCGCCGAGGCATAACAGGGACGGGTCCCTCACACCACGTTGCGTTCCTTCAGCGGCCGGTTCTCGAAAATCCGTTCGATTCCGAAACGGCTCAGGTCGATGGTCCGGTAGCCGCCGTGGACGACCAACTCCATGACGGCACGGCCGGCGGCCGGGCTCTGCTGCAGGCCGTGGCCCGAGAATCCGGTGGCGAACAGCAGGTTGCCGATCGTCGGGTGCCGGCCGATCACCGCGTTCTGGTCGAGCGCGTTGTAGTCGTAGGGCCCCGCCCAGGCGCCGGTCAGCTTGACCGCCTCGAAGGCCGGGACCCGGTGCGCCAGGGCCGGCCAGACCACCTCTTCGAACCAGCGCCAGTCGACCTCGATCTCCCAGGACTCCGGGTCCTGGTCCTCGGGCGGCGACACGCCGCAGATGTAGCCCTTGCCCTCGGGCCGCACGAACACCCCGCTCGGGTCGATGGTCAGCGGCAGCAGCGGCAGCGGCTCCCGGCAGTCGATCTGGTAGATCGTGCGGATGCGCGGGCCGACCGGCAGCGCGACCCCGGCCAGCCGCGCGACGGCGCCGGCGTTGGCGCCGGCGGCGACCAGGACCGTTCCGCACTCGATCCGGTCGCCCGAGGCCAGCCGCACCGCCTCGACGCCGCCGCCGCTGCGCTCGATCGCCACCACCTCGTCGGTCCGGTACTCGGCTCCCAGCGCGCGGGCCTTGCGCTTGAAGGACTGCAGCAGGGTGTTGGGGTCGAGCCAGCCCTCGCCGCGCTCGCCGAAGGCGCCGGCGGCGAGCCCGTCGACGTTCAGCCAGGGGAAACGGGCGGCCAGGCCGTCCGGCTCCAGCCAGGCGATGGCGGCCCCGGCGGCGGTCTGCACCGCGTGGTTCTCGGCCAGGATCGCCCGGCCTTCGGGCGGCGCCAGGAACAGGTATCCGCCCTCGACGAAGCCGAGGTCCGGCGCCTCGCCGTCGACCGCCAGCAGCTCGCCGGCGCGGCCGATGAACTCGCGTGCGAACAGGCCGATCTCGACGTTCTCGCGGATCGAGAACTGCTGGCGGATGCCGCCGGCCGACAGCGGGGTGGAGGCGCGGGCGTAGGTCGGGTCGCGCTCGACCACCACGACCCGCCCGTCGAAGCCCGGCTCGGCCGCCAGAAAATAGGCGGCCGCGGAGCCGACCGCCCCGCCGCCCACGATCACAACCTCCGCCCGCTCCGCCGTCACCTTCCGTCCCTCCGGCTGCCCGTCGAGGCGAGCCTCGGGGATTCGACTGCCGGTCGCAAGCTCCCGCGGCGTCAATCCTGCAAACCGTGACGGCGGCGTGACGGCGGCGGGTCCTGGCCTTATGCTCCGCCGACTGATTCGCCGGAGGACATATGGCCGCCACCGATCTGGCGCCGGACAGCGAGACCGCCCCCGACGCCAATGCCGCCGACCCCGGTCCGGTCGACGTCGACGGCCTCGCCGTGGTGCGCAAGCGCGTCCCGAACGCCAGGTCGATCTGCGATGCCGCGGTGCTGGCCGCCGACATCGAGGCGATCGTGTCATGCGAGGACGACGCCGGGCTCCGGCGCACCGCCGTCCTGGCCCGCCTGAAGGACGCCCTGACCACCGGCAACGCCGAGATCCGCCGACGCTTCGAGGCCAGCAACGACGGCGCCGCCTGCGTGCGGCAGAACGCCTGGCTGATGGACCGGCTGATCGAGGCGGCGGCCCGGCTGGCGACCGAGCGCGAGTTCCCGGCCACCAACCCGACGACCGCCGAGCGCATCGCGATCGTCGCGGTCGGCGGCTACGGCCGCGGCGAGATGGCGCCGCAGTCCGACGTCGACCTGCTGTTCCTGCGGCCCTACAAGCAGACCCCGCGCGGCGAGCAGATCGTCGAGTACCTGCTGTACATGCTCTGGGACCTCGGCCTGAAGGTCGGGCACGCGACCCGCTCCTGCGAGGAATGCATCCGCCAGGCCAAGGCCGACGTGACGATCCGCACGTCGCTGCTGGAATCCCGCTTCCTGTGGGGTGACGAGCAGCTCTACGCCGAACTGCGGGAGCGGTTCTTCAAGGACGTGGCCGCCGGCTCGCCGATCGGCTTCGTGGAGGCCAAGCTGCAGGAGTCGGACGAGCGGCACCGCCGGCTCGGGGATTCCCGTTACGTTGTCGAACCGAACATCAAGGACGGCAAGGGCGGCCTGCGCGACCTGCACACGCTGTTCTGGATCGGCAAATACGTCTACCGGGTCGACGACGTCACCCGGCTGGTCGACCGCGGGGTTCTGACTCTGGGCGAGGCCCGGCGCTTCGCCAAGGCCCAGAAGCTGCTGTGGACGATCCGCTGCTGGCTGCACTACATGGCCGGCCGGGCCGAGGAGCGGCTGACCTTCGAGATGCAGCCGGTGATCGCCGAGCGGCTGGGCTACACCGACCACGCCGGCGCGGTCGCGGTCGAGCGCTTCATGAAGCACTACTACCTGACGGCCAAGGACGTCGGCGACCTGACCCGCATCTTCTGCGCCGCGATCGAGTCCGAGCACAAGCGGCGGCGGCCCTGGGTCCGGCTGTCGCGGCTGCTGACCGAGGAGCGCTTCGGCGACTTCATGATCGCCGCCGACCGTATCACGGTGCTGGACGACGAGGCCTTCGCCCGCGACCCGGTCAACATCGTGCGGATGTTCCACGAGGCGCAGGCGCGCAACGCCATGGTGCATCCGCAGGCGCTCCGCCTGATCACCCAGAATCTGAACCGGGTCGACGCCGAGCTGCGCCGGGACCCGGAGGCCAACCGGCTGTTCCTGGAGATGCTGAGCGGGCCGAAGAACCCGGCGCCGATCCTGCGGCGCATGAGCGAGGCCGGCGTGCTCGGCAAGTTCGTGCCGGATTTCGGCCGGGTGATCGCCCAGATGCAGTTCGACATGTACCACCTGTACACGGTCGACGAGCACACCCTGCAGTGCCTCTCGGTGCTGCACGACATCGAGGCCGGCGATCTCAAGGAGGTGGCCCCGATCGCCACCGAGGTGGTGCACAAGGTGCTGTCGCGGCGCGCGCTCTACGTCGCGGTGTTCCTGCACGACATCGCCAAGGGCCGCGGCGGCGACCATTCGGTCCTGGGCGAGCGGGTGGCGCGCCGGGTGTGCCCGCGCCTCGGCATGAGCGAGGAGGAGACCGACACGGTCGCATGGCTGGTGCGCTGGCACCTGCTGATGTCCAACACCGCCTTCAAGCGCGACGTCAACGACCCGAAGACGGTCGAGGACTTCGTGAAGATCGTGCAGTCGCCGGAGCGCCTGCGGCTGCTACTGGTGCTGACCGTCGCCGACATCCGCGGGGTCGGGCCGCATGTCTGGAACGGCTGGAAGGCACAGCTGCTGCGCGATCTCTACTACCGCGCCTACGAGGCGCTGTCGGGCGACTCGCTGCGGCGCGGCACCGCCGCCCGGATCGAGGCCGCCAAGCGCCGGCTGGCGGACGCCCTGCCGGACTGGAGCGAGGCCGAGGTCGAGGCCCATACGGCGCTCGGCTATCCCGCCTACTGGCTGGCCTTCGACTCCGACACCCACGCCCGGCACGCCCGGCTGGTGCGGGAGGCGACACGGGACGGCGCCCATCTGGCGGTCGACACCCGGGTCGACACGGCGCGCGCGGTCACCGAGGTGACGGTCTACGCCACCGACCATCCCGGGCTGTTCTCGCGGATCGCCGGCGCCATGGCGGCGACCGGGGCCGACGTGGTCGACGCCCGGATCTTCACCCTGTCGAACGGCATGGCGCTCGACACCTTCATGATCCAGGGCGAGGACGGCAAGGCGTTCGACCGGCCGGACCGGATCGCCAAGCTGGCCTCGGCGATCGAGCGGGCGCTCGGCGGCACCCTGCGGGTCGACCGGGCGCTGGAGGCCCGCAAGCCGTCGCTCGGCCGCCGCACGCGCGCCCTGCGGGCGCCGCCGCGGGTGCTGATCGACAACAAGGCCAGCGTCACCCACACCGTGGTGGAGGTGAACGGTCGCGACGCGCCCGGGGTGCTGTGGCGGATGACCCGGGCGCTCGCCGGGGTCGGGGTGCAGATCCACTCGGCGTCGATCTCGACCTATGGCGAGCGCTTCGTCGACGTGTTCTACCTGAAGGACGTGTTCGGCCTGAAGATCGACAGCAAGAGCAAGCTGGAGGACATCCGCAAGGCGCTGATGAAGGCCCTGGGCGCCGCCGAGGACCGCAAGGCGGCGTGACCCTGCCTTCCTCGCGCCGCGATCCGGCGCTATCCGATCCCCCCCGAATCGCGTAGATCCTCGCACCCATGTCCCTGGTCCGCGCCATCGCCACCGTCGGCGGCTTCACCCTGGTCAGCCGGGTCACCGGCTTCGTGCGCGACATCCTGATCGCCGCGCTGCTCGGGGCCGGGCCGGTGGCCGACGCGTTCTTCGTGGCGTTCAAGCTGCCGAACTTCTTCCGCCGGCTGACCGGCGAGGGGGCGCTGACCGTCGCCTTCGTGCCGATGTTCGCCGGCACGCTGGAGGCCGACGGCCGCAAGGCCGCGGTCGACTTCGCGGCCGAGGTCCAGGCGGTGCTGCTGGCGGTGCTGCTGGCGTTCCTGCTGGCGATCGAGGTGGCGATGCCCTGGGCCATGCTGGTGCTGGCCCCCGGCTTCGCCGACGAGCCCGAGCGCTTCGGCCTGGCGGTCGAGCTGACCCGCATCACCTTCCCCTACCTGCCGCTGATCTCGCTGGTCGCGCTGTGGGGCGGGATCCTGAACAGCCTCGACCGGTTCTGGGCGATGGCGGCGGCGCCGATCCTGCTGAACCTGGTGCTGATCGCCGCCCTGGTGCTGGCGGCCGGCCGGACCGAGACGCCCGGCCACGCGCTGGCCTGGGGCGTGGCGCTCGCCGGGGTCGGGCAGGCGCTGTTCCTGGCCGAAGTCTGCCGGCGCGAAGGGGTGCTGCCGCGGCTGCGCCGGCCGCGGCTGACGCCGGAGGTGCGGCGCCTGCTCAAGCTGATGCTGCCGGCGGCGCTGGGGGCCGGCGTGGTGCAGGTCAACCTGCTGGTCGACGTGGTGCTGGCCTCGCTGCTGCCGGCCGGCTCGGTCTCGTTCCTGTACTACGCCGACCGGGTGGTGCAGCTGCCGCTCGGCGTGGTCGGCGTGGCGATCGGCACCGCCCTGCTGCCGATGCTGGCCAGGCAGGTGCGTTCCGGAAACGAAACGGAAGCGGCGGGCACCCAGAACCGGGCGATCGAGATGGGTCTGCTGCTGACCCTGCCGGCGGCCGCGGCGCTGCTGGTGATCGCCGATCCCCTGACCGCGGTGCTGTTCGAGCGCGGCCGGTTCGCCGCCGCCGACGGCGACGCCACGGCGGCGGCGATGGCGGCGTTCGCCGCCGGCCTGCCGGCCTTCGTGCTGATCAAGGCGTTCCAGCCGGGCTTCTTCGCGCGGCGCGACACCGCCACGCCGGTCAAGGTGGCGGTCGTCGGGGTGCTGGCCAACCTGGCCTTCAACCTGGTGCTGATGCCGCTGTTCGCCCATGTCGGCATCGCGCTCGCCACCACGCTCGCGGCCTGGCTGAACGCCGGGCTGCTGGGCTGGCTGCTGATGCGGCGCGGGCATTTCCGCCCCGACGCCCGGCTGCGCCGCCGGGCGCTGCGGATCGCCGCCGCCGCCGCCGCGATGGCCGCGGCCCTGTGGGCGGCGGTGCGGGGGCTCGAACCCTGGCTGACCGCCGGCAGCGCCGAGGGCGTGGCGGCGCTGGCGGCGGTGATCGCCGTCGGCCTGACGGTCTACGCCGTCGTCGGCACCGTGCTGGGCGCCGCCCGCCCGTCCGAGCTCAAGGCGGCGCTGCGCCGGCGCGGTTGAGCGTCAGGCGACCGCCAGCAGGATCGCGGCCGCGTCGTCCGAGGTCTTGAAGCGGCCGAACCGGGCATCCTCGGCGGCGTCGGCCTCGAACCCGCGCAGCCGCCGCACCAGCGAGGCCAGCCCCTGGTCCAGGGCGGCCCGGACCAGCCCGTCGTCGTCCAGCAGGCCGTACATGTCGACCAGCCGGTAGAAGCCGTCGGTGCACAGCAGCACCCGGGTGCCGGGCGCGGCGTCGTGGCTCCGGACCTCCAGCCGCCCGGCCGCCGACCGGTGCACGCTGAGCACCGGGTAGCCGTCCGGCCGGTTCATCATCGCCCGCTGGGCCCGCAGCACCGCCGGGATGTCGGCGCCGGCGGCGATCAGGTCGCGGGCCTGGGCCTGCTCGTCGAGCCGGGGCGGCGCCTTCTCGACGGCGAAGCCGCGGCCGGCCGGCGGCAGCACGATCGCGGTGCAGTCCGGCAGCGACGCGAAGACAAGCCGTTTCGAAATCGGATCGATCTGCATCCGGGTCAGGGCCGCGCTCGGCATGTCGCCCGGCGGGATGGCCTCGACCGGCGCCCCGGTGCGCGCCTCGATCCGGGCGCGCAGGCCGTCGACCAGGGCGCCGATCACGGTTTCCGGCGGTCCCGGCGGCAGGGCTTCCAGCAGGGCGTGGGCGGCGTCGGCGAACCAGAAGGCGTCGCTCGGTGCCTCCGGGAACAGCCGGCCGGCGCACACGTCGGTGGCGCCGTCGACGATCCAGGCGATGCCGTCGCCGGCCCGGTGGCCGGTCCGGTCCTCGGAGTCGCGGCCCTTGCCGGGGTCGTTCGCCATGTCGAGGACGCGCAGCATCGGATCGATCTCCCTGTCATCCTGAGGTGACCCGCAACAGCGGGGCCGCGAAGGGTCCCTTGATTCCCGGCGCATTGCCGGGGATAAACCCGAGCCCCGCCCGGGCGACGCGTCCCGGCGGGATACCACGGCAACCACGCGCATCGCGAGCAGACGACGATGAGACGCATCTTCTCCGGCATCCAGCCCTCCGGAAACCTGACCCTCGGCAATTATCTCGGGGCGATCCGGAACTGGGCGCACCTGCAGCGCGAGAAGAGCTACGAATGCATCTTCTGCGTGGTCGACCAGCACGCCATCACCGTGCCCCAGGACCCGGCCGAGCTGCGCCGGGCGACCCGCGAGGTGGCGGCCGGCATGATCGCCGGCGGCGTCGACCCGGACGACTGCATCCTGTTCAACCAGTCCTACGTGCCCGAGCACGCCATGCTGGCCTGGGTGTTCAACTGCGTGGCCCGGGTCGGCTGGCTCGGCCGCATGACCCAGTTCAAGGAGAAGGCCGGCAAGGACCGCGACAACGCCACGGTCGGGCTGTTCGTGTACCCGAACCTGATGGCCGCCGACATCCTGGCCTACAAGGGCACCCATGTGCCGGTCGGCGACGACCAGAAGCAGCACCTGGAGCTGACCCGCGACATCGCCCAGGCCTTCAACTCGATGTTCGGGGTCGACTTCTTCCCGCTGCCGGAGCCGCAGATCTTCGGCACCGCGACCCGGGTGATGAGCCTGCGCGACGGCACCAAGAAGATGAGCAAGTCGGACCCGTCCGACATGTCGCGCATCAACATGACCGACGACGCCGACGCGATCGCCCAGAAGATCCGCAAGGCCAAGACCGACCCGGAGCCGCTGCCGAGCGAGCTGGCCGGGCTCGAGGACCGGCCGGAGGCCCGCAACCTGGTCGGCATCTACGCAGCCCTGGCCGACACGACCGCCGAGCAGGTGCTGGCGGAGTTCGGCGGCCGCGGCTTCGGCGACTTCAAGAAGGCGATGGCCGAGGTCTCGGTGGCGGTGCTGGGGCCGATCGGCGCCGAGATGCGGCGGCTGTCGGACGATCCCGCGACCATGGACGCGATCCTGCACCGCGGCGGCGAGCGGGCCCGCGAACTGGCGGCGCCGATCGTCAGGGAAGTCTACGACATCGTCGGCTTCCTGCGGCCCTGAGTCCGGCGGGCCGGGGGCGGCGTATGCTGGCCGGCCGATGCTGACGGGAAGGCGCATCCTCTGGATCGTCGCCGAGGACTGGTTCTTCCGGTTGCACTACCTGCCGCTCGCCGTGGCCCTGGTCGAGGCCGGCGCCGAGGTGCATCTGGCGGCCCGCTGCGGCCGGCGGGGTCCCGAGCATGCCGCCGCCGTGACCGCCGCCGGCATTGCCCTGCACCCGCTGGCCCGGCTCGACCGCACCGGCCTCGACCCGCTGGCCGACCTGCGGGCGGTCGCCGAGCTGACGGCGCTGTGCCGCCGGCTTGCCCCCGACCTGGTGCAGAGCGTGGCCATGAAGCCGGTGCTGTACGGCACCCTGGCGGCCGAGCGCGCCGGGGTGGCCGCGCGCTTCGCCTGGCTGCCGGGCCTCGGCCACGTCTTCACCGGCACCTCGCTGAAGGCCCGTTTGCTGCGGCCGGCGGTGTCGCTGCTGCTGCGCCGGGTGCTGGGCCCGGAGGCGGTGGTGCCGATGGTGCTGAACGCCGACGACCGGGCGGCGCTGGCGCGGCTGGCCGGCCGGTCGCCCGGGACCGTGGCGGTGCTGCCCGGCACCGGGGTCGACCTGGGTCGTTTCGCGGTCGTACCGGAGCTGGACGGGCCGGTGGTCGTGGCGTTCGTCGGCCGGATGCTGGGCGAGAAGGGGCTCGAGGAACTGGCCGCGGCGGCCCGGCTGCTGCGCGACCGCGGCGCGCCGCTGCGGATCCGGCTGATCGGCGCGCCCGACCGCGAGAGCCCGACCGCCATCCCCGAGGCGCGGCTACGGGCCTGGACCGGCGAGGGCGTGCTGGAGTGGACCGGGCCGACCGACGACGTGGCGGCGGTCTGGCGCGACGCCCATCTGGCGGTGCTGCCGTCGCACCGTGAGGGGTTGGGCATGAGCGTACTGGAGGCGGCGGCCTGCGGCCGGGCGGCGGTCGCGACCGACGTGCCGGGCTGCCGCGAGGCGGTCGAGCATGGCGTGACCGGGCTGCTGGTCCCGGCCCGCGACCCGGCGGCGCTGGCCGACGCGCTGGCGGCCCTGGCCGGCGATCGCGTCCGCCGGCGCGCGATGGCGGCGGCGGCCCGCGCCAGGGTCGAGGCCCGGTTCGGCCTGCCGGCGGTGAGGGCCGGGCTGATCGCGCTGTATGAGCGGCGGCTGGACGGCTATCCCGTCCTTCCGGAATCCCGCATTACCGCGACATAGAGGATCACGGCGGTCGCCAGGAAGGCCGGCGCGGTCGCCAGCGCGATCCCGACGACCCCCCAGACCGCCATGAACCCGGCGTTCAGCCCGACCGTCAGCACCAGGTTGGCGGCGGCGGCGGCGGCCAGCGCCCGCCCGAGCTCGAGCACGGCGGCGGCCCGCACCAGCACCACGGCGGCGGCGTAGGCCGGCAGCTGGACGGCGTAGGCGGTCAGCACGGCGGCCACCAGGGCGGTGTCGTCCGGGCCGAAGGCGCCGCGCTGGTACAGCAGCCGGACCACCGGCTCGGCCAGCAGCGCGGCGGCGGCGACCGCCGGGACCGACAGGGCGGCGACCAGCAGGACGTGGCGCCGCAGCCGGCTGCGCAGGGCCGCCAGGTCGCCGGCTGCCGCCTGGTCGGAATAGGCCGGCAGGATCGCCACCCCGATCGCCAGGGTGGCGACGTGCAGGCCGGCCAGCACCAGCTTGGCGCCGTAGCCGATCGCCGAGGCGGCGCCGGGCCCCAGCATCGCCGCCATCATCTGGTCGAGCACGCCGGCGCCGTACAGTAGCAGGTTGGCCAGCAGGATCGGTCCCCAGCGGCGCAACAGCGGCGCCAGGTCGGGCGCGCCGGCCGCCGGCAACAACCGACCGCCGAGCCGGCGCAGCGCACCGCCGACCAGGGCGGCCTCGATCAGCGTCCCCAGCACCGCGCCCCAGGCCAGCGCCGCTACCCCCAGGTGGTCGCGGGCCACCACCAGCAGCACCGCCATCACCAGCGGCGTGAAGGCCGGGGCGATGGCCGGCAGGGCGAACCGCCGGCGGGCGTTCAGCACCCCGCCCCAGGCGACCGCGCCGGCGCCGGTGACCACGAACAGGGTCATGATCCACAGCAGGTCGGCGGTCAGCGCCAGGGTGTCCGGCGCCAGCGCCGGCGCCAGCCAGGGCAGGTAGGCCGGGGCGGCCGCGGCCATCACCAGGGCGGCGGCCGCCAGAACCGCCAGCATGCGGCCGAACGCCGCAGCGAACAGCCGGTCGGCGGCGGCGTCGCCGTCGGCCCGCCGGCGCGCCAGATAGGCCGGCACCAGGGCGATCTGGAACGAGCCGGCGACCAGCGCCAGCAGGAACACCGGGACCGCCAGCGCCAGGAAGAAGGCGTCGACCTCGGGGCCGCGGCCATAGACCGCGGCGATCGCCGCCTCGCGCACGAAGGCCGTCAGCTTGGCGACCACCGACAGCACGCCGATGGTCAGCCCGGCACGGGCGACCGCCCGGTCGTCGCTCTCCCCCGTGCCGGGGTGCATTCTCACGCTCTCACAGCAGGTCGGACGGGGCGAACACCTCGACCGGGTGCGGCAACCCCTTGACCGGATGCCGGCCCATCGGCGTCAGGGTCTCGCCGGCGGTCTCGGCGAAGTCGGCGGAGGCCAGCACGCGCACCCCGAGGCTCCGGGTCAGGCGCTCGATCCGGCTCGCCAGGTTCACGGCCGGGCCGATCACCGTGAAGTCCAGGCGCTCGAGCCCGCCGATGTTGCCGTAGCCGACCTCGCCGAGATGCAGGGCGATGCCGAAGTCGACCGCCGGCTTGTCCTGGCGCAGCCGGCGCTGGTTGAGGGCGCGCACCAGCTTGACGGTGTCGCGGGCGGCGGCCATGGCGTGGTGGCAGGCCTCGCGGTCGGCGCTGGCCCGGTCGAGGATGTCGGAGCCCTCGGCCGGAAAGATCGCCAGCATGCCGTCGCCGAGGAACTTCAGGATCTCGCCGCCGCGCTCCTCGACCGCCTGGACCGAGGCCTCGAAATAGCCGTTCAGCAGGTCGATCAGCTCCTGCCGCGGCAGCCGGTCCGACAGCACCGTGAAGTCCTTGATGTCGGAGTACCAGACGGCGGCGCGGATCGACGCGGTCTCGCCGCGGGCGATCGCGCCGGCCAGCACCCGGCGGCCGGTCTGGCGGCCGAGATAGACCTCCAGCAGCTGGGCGGTCAGCTCGCGGCGCTCGATCACCTCGACGCGCAGGGACAGCGCCGGCAGCAGCTCCCACAGCACCGTCAGCTCCTCGGTGCTGAATCCGCCCGGCCGGTCGGTCGACCAGGTGATGAAGTTGATCATGCCGTCGGAGAACGCCAGCGGCATCGCCACGTAGTCGGTGGCGCCGAGTTCCCGCAGGTCGGCCAGGACCGGGAAGTCCAGGGTCTGCTCCGGCACGTCGAGCCGGCGGCGGATGGCGGCGGCCCCCTGGAAGATCAGCGGCAGCGGGCTGGCCTGGAACGCCGGGGTGTCCTCCATGCCGCGCAGCACCCGGACGGCGCGCGGGTCCGGCCGGTCGCGCATCCAGACCACCGAGGTGCCGCTGGCCTGCGGGTGCAGGGTGCGCACGAAGCAGGTGACGCGCAGCAGCGGCATGCCGCGGTCGCACAGCAGCGCCGTCAGGTCGCGGATCAGGGTGCGCGTCGAGGTGTGGCGGCTGGCGGCGGTCAGCAGCCAGTCGGTCGGCGGCACCGCCGGGTCCGGGCGGGCGTCGGCGGCGTCCTCGGCCCCGCCGTCGTGCAGGATGCGCAGATGGCTGGCGATCGCCGGATTGCTGCCCGGCAGCAGCATGGCCGCGGTCCGGTCGCCGCGAGGATCGCTTGACGTCACCGCGCGCGCTCCCAAGTATGCGGGCGAGTCCGGTGGGCTGCGCCCTTGGGAGTGCGTCGCGCCGCCGGTACCGTTTGGAGGGTCACCATGTTCATTCAGACCGAAGAGACGCCGAATCCGGCGACGCTCAAGTTCCTGCCGGGACGGCAGGTTATGGCGACGGGCACCGCCGAGTTCAAGTCGGAGGAGGACACGGCGCGGTCGCCGCTGGCCCAGGCGCTCTTCGAGGTCGATGGGGTCACCGGCGTGTTCCTCGGTTACGACTTCGTCAGCGTCAGCAAGCGCGACGACAAGGAATGGTACCTGATGAAGCCGGGCGTGCTCGGCGTCATCATGGAGCATTTCGTGGCCGGCCGCCCGACCATCGTCGAGGGTTCCGCCGCCGCCGTCGAGACCGAGGTGTCGGAAGAGGACTCCGAGATCGTCGCCCAGATCCGCGAGCTGCTCGACACCCGGGTGCGCCCGGCAGTCGCCATGGACGGCGGCGACATCGTGTTCGAGGGCTTCGAGGACGGCATCGTGACCCTGCACATGCAGGGCGCCTGCTCGGGCTGCCCGAGCTCGACCGCGACCCTGAAGATGGGCATCGAGAACATGCTGCGGCACTACATCCCGGAGGTCCGGGAAGTGCGCGCCGCCGGGATGTACTGACGGCCGGCCGGCCGTCGTCCCCGGCTGTCGTCCGCGGCGGCCGGCCCCGCGACCGGCCCCGCCGACTGAGGCGAATCCTGGGCATCCGGAACCGCGAAACCACCACGGTGGTTGCGTACCGTAATGGCCATGATCGAAGAAACCACACCAGTCCCTGCCGCGCCGCGGCGGTCGCTGCCGGCGGTGCGCCGGCGCACCGCGGCGGCCTTGGCCCTCGGCGCCCTGCTGCTGGCGGTCGCCGGCGACCCGATCTCCACGGCGACTGACTCCGGCCCACTCTGGCCCCGCCCGGCCGGGTCGACGCCGGATCGCATCGCGACGGCCGGCGGTGACTCTCACGTGCCCCTGCGGGTCGGATCCGCCGACCGCCTGCACCGCCTGTTCGACCGCCTCGGCTACGATCTGGACGCGGTCGCCGACGGCGCCGCGGCGGTGCCGCCGGTCGAGCTGGCGGCGTTGCCGCCGGATCTCGGCGAGCTCGAACCGGTCGACCGGCGCAAGGCGGTGTTCATCCGTGCCTTGCTGCCGATCGTGATCGGCGCCAACGATGCGGTCCTCGCCGAGCGCGCCGAGCTCGAAGCCGTCCTGGTCGCCGTCGACTCCGGCCGCCCGGTGCCGCCCGGCGCCCCTATCCGGATCCGACGGCTCGCCGAGCGCTACGGCCTGGCCGGCCTCGCCCCCGACGGCGACGGCATCCGGCGGTTGCTGCGCCGGGTCGACGGGGTGCCGGTGTCGCTGGCGGTCGCCCAGGCGATCAGCGAGAGCGGCTGGGGAACCTCGCGGTTCGCCCGCGCCGGCAACGCGCTGTTCGGGCAGTGGACCTGGACCGCCGGAGCCGGGATCGTGCCGGCGGCGCGCGGCAGCGGCGCGTCGCACCGGGTGCGCGCCTTCCGCACCCTGGGCGACTCCGCCCGCGCCTATCTGCTGAACCTGAACACCCATCCGGCCTATGCCGGGCTGCGCGCCGCCCGCGCATCGGCCCGACGCGACCGCGGCGCGCTGCCCGGCGGCGTCGACCTGGCCGGCCACCTGACCCGCTACAGCGAACGCGGCGAGGACTATGTCCGGGACATCGTCACCCTGATCCGCCAGAACCGGCTGTCCCGTCTGGACCGGGCGACCCTGGCCGATCCGGTCCGGCTGGCCGGCCGGGACGGTGGGCGGATCGGCGGGCGCGACGACGGCTGAGCCGTCGCGCTCAGCGCGGCAGGTAGAACTGCACGCCGTACCAGCGCCAGCGGCCGTCCGGGCCGGGCATGGTGCAGTTGATGCGGGCGCGGCCGGCCGGGAACGGCTCGGCGAGGCGGACCTCGACGCGGGAGCCGAGCGCCTCGACCTTGGTGCGGCCCTGCCCGGAGGCGTAGCAGTCGATGCGGTCGACGTCCGGGATCGACGGGTCGACCGTGAAGCCGAAGGCCGGCGGGTTCTGCTCCAGGATCAGGTCGATCGGCACCCGGTCGCGGACCGGCAGCGGCATCGCGTTGGCGGTCAGCCGGAACCGGTCGACCCCGCCATAGGTCTCGTTCAGCGCGAACCGCGGCACCCCGAAGCGGTCGCCGCCGGCATGCGCCACGCCGGACTGCTGGCCGAAGGCGGCGACGTAGCCGCGCGCCGCGACGATGCGCTGGATCGCCGTGCCGTACTCGCCGTAGGGATAGGCGAAAAGGGCCGGTCGCTCGCCGGTCTCGTCGGCGATCCGCTGGGCGGCGCGGTCGAGCTCGATCTTGACCTGCTCCAGCTCGATGTCGGGCAGATGCGGGTGCGAGGCGGTCTGGCTGCCGATCGTCACGCCCGCGGCCTTCATCTCGCGGATCTGGTCCCAGGTCATGTAGCCGGGGGTCCCGTGGTCGACCGCGTCGGTCGACACGAACAGGGTGAACGGCAGGCCGGCCTTCTTCAGGCGGGGCCAGGCGATCCGGTAGACCGAGCTGTAGGCGTCGTCGATCGTGATCCCGAGCGTGCGGTCCGGCAGCTCGGCGGCGTTGCGCATCCGCTCCAGGATCTCCGGCACCGCCATCACGGTGTGGCCGCCGGTGCGGATCTCCTCCAGATGCGCCTCGAACTGGTCGACCCGGATGTTGGTCGAGGGCCACTCCGATTCGCCGAATCGGTGGTACATGAACACCACGGCCCAGTCCGCCGCGGACGCCGGTACGCCGGTGAACACGGCGGCCGTGAGGATCGCGGCGGCCGTGGAGGAGCGCAGACGGGAGAACGAACGGTTCATGGCTGTGGAGAGTACCCGATGGCCGGCATGAAGCGAAGAATCCGCAGCGGCCGGTGGCCGGGATCGGCGGACCGGTGACCGGGCTGCTGGCGATCGACTGCAGTGCCGGTGCCTGCTCGGTGGCGGTGTTCGACGGCGCAACGGTGCTGGCCGCCGCGCATACAGCCATGCAGCGCGGTCATGCCGAGGCGCTGATGCCGATGGTGGAGCGGGTCATGGCCGAGGCCGGCCTGGCGTGGGACCGGCTCGACGCGGTCGCCGCGACGGTCGGCCCCGGCAGCTTCACCGGCGTGCGAATCGGGCTGGCTGCGGCCCGGGGCATCGCGCTGGCGGCCGGCCTGCCGACGGTCCCGGTGACCAGCCTGGAAGCGGTCGCCGAGGCGGCCGAGCCCGGCGGCGAGCCGCTGCTGGTGATCCTGGAGTCCAAGCGCCGCGACCTGTACGGCCAGTGGTTCGACCCGGCCGGCACCGCGCTCGGCGCGCCGCGGGCGGCGCCGCCGGAGGCGCTGTGGGCGGACCGGCCGTCCGGTACCGCCGGCGCCCGGGTCGCCGGCGACGCCGCCGCCGGCTTCCTGGCGGCCCCGCCGGATCCGGCCGCGGCGCTGCGCCCGGCCGGCGCCTCCGGCCCGGACGCCCGGTCGGTCGCGGCGGTGGCGCTGCGGCGGCTGGCGGCGGCCGGCGCCGGGCCGCTGACGCCGCTGTACCTACGGCCTCCCGACGTGACGCCGCCGCCGGCGGCCGGGCGATGACCGGCGCCACCGGATCCGCGGGCTGCGCGCCGGACGGCGACGCCGTCCGCATCCGTCCCGCGACCGCCGACGACCACGCGGCGATCGCCGGGCTGCAGGGCACCTCGTTCCCGGACCGCTGGTCGCTGGACTCGGTCCGCCGCATCGCGACCCTCGCCGGTGCCGTGGTGCTGCTGGCCGAGCGCGAGGCCGACGGCCGGCCGGTCGGCTACCTGATCGGGCAGGTGGTCACCGACGAGGCCGAGGTGCATTCGCTGGCGGTCGCGGCGACGGCGCGGCGGCGCGGCATCGGCCGCCGCCTGCTCACCGCGTTCGAGGCGACGGTCGCGGGCCTGGGCGCCGGCTCGGTCGTGCTGGAGGTGGCGTCCGACGACCCGGTGGCGACGACACTGTACGAGTCCGCCGGCTACGAGGTGGTCGCGCGGCGCCCGGGCTACTACCGGATCGGGCGGCCGCAGCCGGTCGACGCCGAGGTCCGGCGACGGTCGTTTCGATAGCCGTCGATATGGCACCGGAGGCCCGCTAGCGGGTTGTCCGGGGGGCCGGCCGGATGTAGGGTCCGGGCTCCGTCGGGGCGTGTCTCGGCTGGTCCCGACAGCGTCGAACCAAGCGGCTGATGAGCGACGAGAGCGCCACGATCCAGACCCGCTCGACCGGGTCCCCGTCCGCCGGCGACCTGGGGCTCGCCATCTCCGGCTCCATGGAGGTCCGGCTGGCCGCCGACCCGGCCGAGGTCGACGCCGCCCAGGCGCTGCGGTATCGCGTGTTCTACGAGGAGCGGAACGCAAGGCCGGTCGGCGACATGGCCGAAAAGCGTCGCGATTTCGACGAGTACGACGACATCGCCGATCACCTGCTGGTGCTCGACCATTCGCGCGGCGAGGGCCCGCAGGCGGTGGTCGGCACCTACCGGCTGATCCGGCGCAGCCGGGCCGACTCGCGCGGCGGGTTCTACACCGCCGGGGAATACGACATCTCGAAGATCGTCGGCTTTCCGGGCGAGGTCCTGGAGCTCGGGCGCTCCTGCGTCGACGCCGGCTATCGCAACCGCCCGACCATGCAGCTGCTGTGGAAGGGCATCGCCGCCTTCGTGTTCCGCTACGACATCACGCTGATGTTCGGCTGCGCCTCGCTGCCGGGCAACGACGTCGAGGCGATCGCCGGCCAGCTGTCCTACCTCTACCACTACCATCTGGCGCCCGAGCGGCTGCGGGTCCGGGCGCTGCCGCATCTGCATGTCGAGATGAACCGCCGGGCGGCCGACCAGATCGACGCCAAACGGGCGCTCGCGTCGCTGCCGCCGCTGATCAAGGGGTACCTGCGGCTTGGCGGCTTCGTCGGCGACGGCGCGGTGATCGACCCGCAGTTCAACACCACCGACGTCTGCGTGATCGTGCAGACCGACGCGGTGACCGACAAATACTACCGCCACTACGAGCGCGAGGCCCGGGGCGGCCGGGAGCCGGAGGAGTCGTGAGCGCCCGCAGCCTGGTCGACCGGTTCGCCAGCCCGGCCCCGGCCGACGGGATCCGGCGACCGCCCAAGCCGGTCTATGTCGACGAGGCCGAGGAACGGCGGCTACTGGAGCTTGGTGGCGGGCTGGTCCGCTCGCGGATGCGCGGAATCTTGCGGCTGGCGGCCTACGGCCTGCTGACCCTGGCGTTGCTGCCGGTGCAGATGGTCGCCGTCGCCCTCGGCCTGAGGCTGCGCGAGACCCTGCCGCGCTTCTATCACCGGCTCTGCACCCGGCTGCTGGGCTTCCGGGTGGTGGTGCGCGGCCGCCGGCTGCCCGAGCGGCCGGTGCTGTTCGTGTGCAACCACGTGTCCTACCTGGATATCATGGTGCTCGGCTCGGTGATCACCGGGTGCTTCGTGGCCAAGTCGGAGGTCGCCGGCTGGCCCGGCTTCGGGCTGCTGGCGAAGCTGCAGCGCACGGTGTTCGTCGAACGCCGGCGCAGCGCCGTCGCCCGCCATGGCGACGCCATCGCCGAGCGCCTGAAGGGCGGCGACAACCTGATCCTGTTCGCCGAGGGCACCAGCAGCGACGGCACCCGCGTGCTGCCGTTCAAGAGCGGCCTGCTGGCCGCCGCCGACCACCGGGTCGACGACGCTCCGCTGACGGTGCAGCCGGTGTCGATCGCCTACACCCGGCTCAACGGCATGCCGATCGGGCGCGGCCTGCGGCCGTTCCTGGCCTGGTTCGGCGACATGGAGCTGGCGCCGCATCTCTGGGAGGTGGTGGCGCTCGGCCGGATCACCGTGGTGGTCGAGTTCCACCCCGCCACCTCGCTGGCGGAAGCCGGATCCCGCAAGGCCCTGGCCGCGGCCTGCCGGGACCGGGTGGCGGCCGGGCTGGCGCGGGCCAATGCCGGCCGCTGATGCCGGTTGCCGGCGGTCGCCCGGGACGTGCCCCGGGACGTGCCCCGGGACGTGCCCCCGGGACGTGCAACGAGACTGTCGCTTGACAGGGCGCGCGCGAGTCGTAGGTTCGGTCTGAGGAGCGGTGCGTCCGGCGTGCCGCAGCGGATCGATGGCGATCGTGCCAAGAGGAATCGAGAACGACTTGAAGTCGCTCGCATACGGTAGATCGGCCGCCGTCACTGCCGAGGGGCGTTAGGCGGCGAACTTGGCCAAAAAGCTCTTCGTCAAGACCTACGGCTGCCAGATGAACGTCTACGACTCCGCACGCATGGCGGACGTCCTGGCGCCCCATGGCTATGAGCCCGGCGACTCCGCCGAGAGCGCCGACCTGGTCATCCTGAACACCTGCCATATCCGCGAGCGGGCGACCGAGAAGGTATATTCCGAGCTCGGCCGGCTGCGCGCGCTGAAGGACGAGGCCGCCCGCCAGGGCCGGCGCATGCTGATCGGCGTCGCCGGGTGCGTGGCCCAGGCCGAGGGCGAGGAGATCGCCCGCCGGGCCCCGGTGGTCGATCTGGTGTTCGGGCCCCAGACCTATCACCGGCTGCCGGAGATGCTGGTCCGCGCGCTCGACCGCTACACGCAGGGCGGGACCGGGTCCGGCGGCGCCCGGGTGGTCGACACCGACTTCCCGGCCGAGGCCAAGTTCGACCACCTGCCGGAGGAGAGCCGTGGCCAGGGTGCCGCCGCCTTCCTGTCGGTGCAGGAGGGTTGCGACAAGTTCTGCACCTTCTGCGTGGTGCCCTATACCCGCGGCGCCGAGTTCTCGCGTCCGGCCGCGGCGGTGCTGGCCGAGGCCCGCCGGCTGGTGGCGGCCGGGGCGGTCGAGATCACCCTGCTCGGCCAGAACGTCAACGCCTATCACGGCGAGTCGGCCGACGGCGGGATCTGGGGCCTGGGCCGGCTGATCCGGGCGCTGGCCGAGATCGAGGGACTGGCGCGGCTGCGCTACACCACCTCGCATCCGCGCGACGTCGACGACGAGCTGATCGCCGCGCACCGCGATGTCCCGGCGCTGATGCCCTACCTGCATCTGCCGGTGCAGTCCGGCTCCGACCGGGTGCTGGCGGCGATGAACCGCAAGCACACCGCCGAGACCTACCGGCGGATCGTCGACCGGCTGCGCGAGGCCCGGCCGGACCTGGCGCTCAGTTCCGACTTCATCGTCGGGTTCCCCGGCGAGACCGACCTGGATTTCGCCGACACCCTGCGGCTGGTCCGCGAGGTCGGCTACGCCCAGGCCTACTCGTTCAAGTACAGCGCCCGTCCCGGCACCCCCGCCGCCGACATGGGGGAGGCGGTGCCGGAGGCGGTCAAGGCCGAGCGGCTGGCGGCCCTGCAGCAGCTGATCGGAGCCCAGCAGACCGCGTTCAACCGCTCCGCCGCGGGATCGGTGCAGCCGGTCCTGTTCGAGCGCCAGGGATCGCGGGCCGGGCAACTGGTCGGACGCGGCCCCTGGATGCAGTCGGTGCATGCCGACGCCCCGGACCGGCTGCTCGGACGGATCGTGCCGGTCCGCATCCTGGACGGCCACGCCAACAGCCTGTCGGGTGCGGTGGTGACTGCCGACGGGCCGGACAGCAACACGCACCGGGTCGCGGTGCATTCTGCCATCGAAAGGGCCATCGCTTGAGCGCGGACACCGCCTCGATCCAGCTCGAATTCCACGACCACTCGCTGCTGCCGCTGCTGTTCGGAGAGCACGACCGCAACCTGACCCGCATCGAGCAGAAGCTGAACGTCTCGCTGGCGCCGTTCGGCAACACCCTGCGGATCTCCGGCAGCGAGGATTCGGCCCCGGCCGCCCGCAAGACCCTGGAGGCGCTGTACCGGCGGCTCGAGAAGACCCGCAGCAAGGGCAAGGAGCCCTGGGCGCTCGAGCTCGGCGACATCGATGCCGCGATGGCCTGGGTCGCCTCCGACGGCGGCGGCGACGACGTCAACCGGTTCGCCGCCGGCGAGGGCCTGCTTGAGACCTGGAAGCGGCCGATCAACCCGCGTTCGGCCAACCAGCAGCTCTACGTGAAGGCGCTGCTCGACCACGAGCTCGTGTTCGGGCTCGGCCCGGCCGGCACCGGCAAGACCTATCTGGCGGTGGCGGTGGCCGCGGCGATGCTGAAGGCCAAGCGGGTCGACCGCATCATCCTGTCGCGCCCGGCCGTGGAGGCGGGGGAACGGCTCGGCTTCCTGCCGGGCGACATGAAGGACAAGGTCGATCCCTATCTGCGGCCGCTGTACGACGCGCTGTACGACATGATGCCGGGCGAGCAGGTCGAGCGCCGGCTGGCGGCCGGCGAGATCGAGGTGGCGCCGCTCGCCTTCATGCGCGGCCGCACCCTGGCCAACGCCTTCGTGATCCTGGACGAGGCGCAGAACACCACGCCGACCCAGATGAAGATGTTCCTGACCCGGCTCGGCGAGAACTCGCGCATGGCGGTCACCGGCGACCTGTCGCAGGTCGACCTGCCGCTCGGCAACAAGTCCGGGCTGCGCGATGCGGTCGAGGCCCTTGATTCGGTCGAGGGTGTTGCCTTTATCGAGTTCACTGCGGCGGACGTGGTGCGGCACCCGCTGGTGACCCGTATCGTGCATGCCTACAACCGGCGGGAGGGGACTCTCCTGCCCAAGAACGATTCGCGATGAACGACGACGACCAGAACGACGAAGACCGACCTCGATCTAGCCTCGCGGCCGCCGCCATCGATCTGGCGGTCCGGGTGGACGACCCGGAGTGGGCTGCGGTTGCCGGGGATCCCGAGGCCGTGGTCGAGCGCGCCGTGGCGGCTACCCTTGCCGTGTTCGAGCCGGAGGCGGTTGAGCTGTCGGTCGTGCTGTCCGACGATCCGACCGTCCAGGCCCTGAACCGCGACCACCGCGGCAAGGACTATCCGACCAACGTGCTGTCGTTCCCGCCGGCCTTCGCACCGCCGGAAGGCCCGCGTCCGCTCGGCGACGTGATCCTGGCGCTCGGGACCGTGCTGCGCGAGGCCGAGGAACAGGGCAAGACCGCGGCCGACCACCTCGTGCACCTGGTGGTGCATGGCGTGCTGCATCTCTCCGGCTACGACCACGAGTCCGAGTCCGAGGCCGGGGAGATGGAGGATCTCGAGCGCGCCGTGCTGGCCGGGCTCGGGATCGCCGACCCGTATGCCGAGCCCGCCCCGGGCGACGAGAGGGCGGCCGAGCCCGCTCCGGGCGACGAGAGGGCGGCATGAGCGAGAACGGCCAGACCCTGCTGCCGGGGCAGGACAAGAACGCGCTGTCGGACGCCTGGCGCACCCTGCTGCGCGCCATCGGACTGGGGCGCAACGGCACCTCGGCGGTCCGGGCCTCGCTCGAGGAACTGATCGAGGAGAACGGCGAGGACAACTCGCCGATCGACCCGCATGAGGGCGCGATCATCCGCAATGTCCTCGGCCTGCGCGACATCACCGCCTATGACGTGATGGTCCCGCGCGCCGACATTGCCGCGATCGAGCAGGGCATGATGATCTCGGAGGTCGCCAAGCTGATGGGCGAGGCGGCGCATTCGCGGATGCCGATCTATCGCGGCACCCTCGACGACGTGATCGGCATGGTCCACATCAAGGACGTGGTGCAGCACCTCAATCGCGGCGCGGATGTGCCGGTGGCGGAGCTGGCCCGCGAGGTCGCCTTCGTGGCGCCGTCGTCGCGGGCCCTCGACCTGCTGCAGGAGATGCGGATGACCCGGCGCCACCTGGCGCTGGTGGTCGACGAATACGGCGGCATCGACGGGCTGATCACCATCGAGGACCTGGTCGAGGAGATCGTCGGCGAGATCAGCGACGAGCACGACGTCGAGGAGGCGCCGAAGCTGGAGGAGAATCCGGACGGCACCATCCTGGCCGACGCCCGCGCCACGGTGGAGGAGTTCGAGGCGCTGGTCGGCCCGGTGCTGACCGAGGACGAGCGCGAGGAGATCGACACCCTCGGCGGCCTGGTGTTCAGCCTGGCCGGCCGGGTGGCGACCCGCGGCGAGGTGATCCGGCATCCGTCCGGGCTGGAGTTCGAGGTGGTCGCGGCCGATCCGCGGCGGCTGCGCAGCCTGCGGGTGCGGCGCCGGCCGAGCGCGGTGGACCGTGCCGCCGAGTAGGGTTTCCCAGGACCGAACCGCCCTGGCGGTCACCGACTCCCGGCTGGCGGCGATCCTGGCCCGGCCTTGGCCCCGGGCCTTCGCGGTATTGCTCGCCGGCGCGCTGTCGGCCGCCGCCCTGCCGCCGGTCGGGGCGATCCCGGCGCTGTTCGGGGTCGCCGTCCTGGCCTGGGCGGTCCGGGTCGCGCCGACCGCCCGGGGGGCCGCCCTGGCCGGCTGGCTCTGGGGCTTCGGCTACCACGTCGCCGGGCTGTACTGGATCGCCAACGCGCTGCTGGTGGACGGGGCCCGCCACGGCTGGCTGGTACCGTTCGCGGTCGCCGGGCTGCCGGCGGTCTTCGCCCTGTACGCCGCCGCCGCCGCCTGGGCCGCCCGCCGGCTGGCGCGCACCGGCGTCGCCGCCTGGCTGGCGCTGGCCGGCTGCCTGGCGGCGGCTGAGTGGCTGCGCGGCCACCTGTTCACCGGATTTCCCTGGAACCTGCCGGCCTATGTCTGGGACCCGGTGCCGGCGCTGCTGCAGCCGGCGGCGCTGCTCGGGGCCTACGGCCTGTCGCTGGTGACCCTGCTGGCGGCGGCGGCCCCGGCGCTGTGGCTCGACCCGGCGACCGGCCGGCGCGGCCGGCTGGCGGCTGCCGCGGCCTGCCTGCTGCTGCTCGGCGGGCTGGGGGTCTGGGGCTGGGCACGGATCCCGGCCGGGCCGGCGCCGGCGGTCGACGGCGTGGTGCTGCGGGTGGTGCAGGGCAACGTGCCGCAGCGCGACAAGTGGAATCCGACCCTGAAGCCCCGGCACGTCCTGCGCTACCTGTCGCTCAGCGCCGCCGGGGCGGCGCCGACGGTGCGGGCCGCCGGGGTGGCGCCGGGAACGGCGCCGACCCTGGTGGTGTGGCCGGAGACCGCGGTCGCCTACCTGATCGGTCCGGAGACGCCGCTCACCGGGCTGGCCGGCGCGGTGCCGGCCGGCGGCAGCCTGCTGTTCGGCGCGGCCCGCGAGGACGCCGAGGGGCGGGTCTACAACAGCGTGCTCGCGCTGGCGGCCGACGGCACCCTGCGCTGGGCCTACGACAAGGCCCACCTGGTGCCGTTCGGGGAATACGTGCCGCTGCGCACGGTGCTGCCGCTCGACCCGATCGTCCAGGGCTCGCGCGACTTCACGCCCGGCTCGGGGCCCGCGACCCTGGACCTGCCGGGGCTGCCGCCGGTCTCCCCGCTGGTGTGCTACGAGGCGATCTTCCCGGGAGCGGT
Organism: Thalassobaculum sp.; assembly: GCF_040219615.1. GTDB lineage: Bacteria > Pseudomonadota > Alphaproteobacteria > Thalassobaculales > Thalassobaculaceae > Thalassobaculum_A. The sequence continues at coordinate 310,863 of NZ_JAVJSE010000013.1, read as the reverse complement.
CGCGAATCCCGCCCGGCGGCCCGGATGGTTGCTGAACCCGACCAACGACGCCTGGTACGGCCGTTCGAGCGGCCCGTACCAGCACCTGGCGATCACCCGCATGCGCGCGGTCGAGGAGGGGCTGCCGGTGGTCCGCGCGGCGAACACAGGTGTTTCCTTCGTCGCCGATCCCTACGGCCGGACCCTGGCAAGGCTGGGCCTGGGCGAGACCGGCAGCCTCGATGCACCGCTGTCGCGGGCATTGCCGCCCACCGTGTATTCCCGGATCGGAGACCTGGGCTTTCTTCTGCTGGTCGGGATTCTGCTTGCGGCTACTCGGATCGGACGTATTCGGGGCGTTGAATAACAGCGTGGAATTGTTTGATTTTTATGAAATTTAGGCTGTCACCGCCGTTGACTGCATACAAGAGTATGGAATAATGCCTTCCAGTATTGGTTAACGGATCGTGAAGGGGGCGGCATGGCGAGCGAGCGGCCGGGTCGCAGGCGGGTCGGTCGTCCGCCCACAGCTGGCAATCCCAATCCCGTCGACATCCACGTCGGCGCCCGTGTGCGACTGCGGCGCACCTTGCTCGGCATGAGCCAGGAACGCCTCGGGGAGGCGCTCGGCCTGACGTTCCAGCAGGTTCAGAAGTATGAACGCGGCGCCAATCGCATCGGCGCGAGCCGGCTGTTCGACCTCGCCAGGGCCTTGCAGGTACCGGTCGGCTTCTTTTTCGACGACCTGCCGGAGGGCGTCGCGGAGGGCGGCCCGCCGACGGCGCCGGTCCAGGACGACGACCCGATGCAGCGGCGCGAGACCATCGAACTGGTCCGGGCGTTCTACCGCATCCAGGATCCGACGGCCCGCCGGCGCCTGTTCGAGTTGACCCGGTCGATCGCCGATACCATGGACAGCGACGACCGTTAGGGTGGCGCCGCTCGCGGGCGACTGCCGGCTTGGCACTTGACCGCGACCGGCATTCGCGCAAAAACGCCGCGTTCCCACGCTAGGGCCGGTCTGTCGCCGGCCCTCGTCGATTCCCGGGCCGCTTGGGCGCCCCCGGGGGCACCTGGTCTGCCGCGCGGAGGATCCATTGAGCCAGTCGAGCTATCTGTTTACCAGCGAATCGGTGTCGGAAGGTCATCCCGACAAGGTCTGCGACCGTATTTCGGACACCATCGTCGACCTGTTCCTGGCCGCCGACCCGGGCAGCCGGGTGGCGTGCGAGACCCTGGCCACGACCAACAAGATCGTCCTCGCGGGCGAGGTTCGCGGCCCGTCCAGCGTCACCCACGAGCTGATGGAGCAGGGCGTCCGCCAGGCGGTCAGGGACATCGGCTACGAGCAGGAGGGTTTCCACTGGGAGACCGCGGCGATCGACATTCTGCTGCACGAGCAGTCGGTCGACATCGCCATGGGCGTCGACGCCGCCGGCAACAAGGACGAGGGCGCCGGCGACCAGGGCATCATGTTCGGCTTTGCCTGCACCGAGACCGACGTGCTCATGCCGGCGCCGATCCACTACAGCCACGAGATCCTGCGCCGCATGGCCGCAGCCCGGCACTCCGGCGCGGTCAAGGGCTTCGGCCCTGACTCCAAGAGCCAGGTCACCCTGCGCTACGAGAACGGCAAGCCGGTCAAGGCGACCTCGGTGGTGGTCTCGACCCAGCACGACGCCGACCTGTCCCAGGAGGAGGTCCGCGGCCTCGTCCTGCCGTTCATCCGCGAGACCCTGCCGGATGGCTGGATCGACGACGACACGGTCTACTACATCAACCCGACCGGCCGCTTCGTCATCGGCGGTCCGGACGGCGACTGCGGCCTGACCGGACGCAAGATCATCGTCGACACCTACGGCGGTGCCGCCCCGCACGGCGGCGGCGCGTTCTCCGGCAAGGATCCGACCAAGGTCGACCGCTCGGCCGCCTATGCCGCGCGCTGGGTCGCCAAGAACGTCGTTGCCGCCGGCCTCGCCGACAAGTGCACCATCCAGGTGTCCTACGCGATCGGCGTGTCGCATCCGCTGTCGATCTTCGTCGAGACCTACGGCACCGGCCGGGTCGACGAGACCAAGCTGTCGAAGGTGATCGCCGAGGCGGTCGACCTGTCGCCGCGCGGCATCCGGACCCGGCTGGCGCTCAGCAACCCGATCTATGCCCGCACCGCCGCCTACGGTCATTTCGGCCGGCAGCCGGACGACAGCGGCGGGTTCACCTGGGAGAAGCTGGACCTGGTCGACGACCTGAAGTCCGCCTTCGCCTGACGGCCGCGCGCCGCCGACTGCGATCAGCAGGCCGCCCGCAGCCCGATCGGGGCCGGGCGGCCGCCAACCGGGCCGACAGCATGCCGCAGCCCCGCATCCCCGGTCGGATTCCGGGCGACCAGCTGTTCTTCGGGCGCCGCAAGGGGCGGCCGCTGCGCGCCGGCATGCAGGCCCTGCTCGACACGCGCCTGCCGGCGCTGGCGGTGCCGGCGGACGTCGCCGGCGATCCGCGCGGCTGGTTCGGCCGGCAGATGCGGGCGGTCTGGCTGGAGATCGGCTTCGGCGGCGGCGAGCATCTGGCCTGGCAGGCGGCGGCCAATCCGGACGTCGGCATCGTCGGCTGCGAGCCGTTCATGAACGGTGTCGCCTCGCTGCTCCGGCACCTGGAGAACGACCGCCTCGACAACGTCCGCATCCTGGCCGACGACGCCCGGCCGCTGGCGGCGGCCCTGCCGGCCGGCTCGCTGGAGCGGATCTTCGTACTGCACCCCGATCCCTGGCCGAAACGCCGCCATCACTTCCGCCGGCTGATCCAGTACGCCTCGATCGCCCGCTTCCACGAATTGCTGGCACCCGGCGGCGAACTGCGGATCGCCACCGACGATCCGGGCTACCTGACCTGGATTCTGGCCCGGGTGACCGCCCATCCCGGCCTGCGCTGGACCGGCGCCCGGCTGGCCGACTGGCACGCCCGGCCGGACGACTGGCCGGAGACCCGCTACGAGGCGAAGGCCCGAAGCGAGGGCCGGGACCCGGTCTACATGCGCTTCCAAAAAGTGTAGGTGTGTCCGGCGGTACCGGCGCCGCTGCGGGCATCGGTCGGAGGCCAGGGCATGGGCAGGATCTACTACTTGGTCGATCAGCGGCGCATCGCCGGGGGCATCAAGGTCGCCTACCGGCACGTGGCGACGCTCCGGCGCAACGGCCTGGACGCGGTGATCGTCCACCGCGTGGCGGAACGGCCGGACTGGTTCGCCGTCCCCGACATCCCGATTGCCGGCTTCTCCGAACTGACGTTCGAGGCCGCCGACGTGGTCGTGATGCCCGAGGATGCCCGCCATACGCTCCGCACCATGGCCGGGCTGCCGCCGCGCAAGGTGATGTTCTGTCAGAACCATTTCTATCTCGCCAGCGGCCTCGTCGAGACCCGCGACCCACGCCGCTTGGGCATCGAGGCGGTCATGACCAGCGGCGACGAGATCACCAGATTCCTGAGATGGCGGCTTCCCGATCTGCCCCTGTCCACCGTCCACCTCGCGATCGACCCGGATCTCTATCGCCCGTTGCCGGAGAAGCGTCTGCAGGTCGCGGCGGTGCCGCGCAAGCGCCCCTTCGAATACCGGTTCATCCGCGACCTGATCAATTTCGGCTACCCTGCCTCGGACCGCTTCGGCTGGGTCGAGCTGACCGATGCCAGCGAGGCCGAGGTGGCGCAGGCGATGGCGGACAGCGCGGTGTTCCTGTCGCTGGCCCGGCTGGAGGGCGTCGGCCTGACGGGGCTGGAGGCGATGGCGTGCGGCTGCGCCGTGACCGGGTTCCTGGGCGGCGGCGGGCGGGAGTTCGCGACGGCGGAGAACGGCTGGTGGGCTGCCGACGACGACTGCGTCACCGCCGGCCGTCAACTCGCCGCCTGTCTCAGGGCGGTGCTGGAGGGTACCGCTGCAAGCCGGGTGGCCGCCGGGCAGGCAACCGCGGCGCGCTACACCCTCGAGCGCGAGGAGTCGGAACTGCTGGCGTTCTGGCGCGGCTTTCTCGGTTGACGGCGGCGGTTGCCGCGGAGGGTGACAGCCGCCCCTTGCGATTCGGGGCCGTCTCCGCTATATCCGTGTCTCCTTAATCGAAGTTGTGATCGGGGGTGGGCCAGCGGCCCACTTTTTTGTTGGCGGTGACCGCCCCCGGCGGGGAGCAAGGGCGGCGTGTCTGACACGCACATCAGCGACAGGCCGAGCGACGAGAAGCCCGACGGGCGGCTCGCGGCGATCGTGGCCCCGACCATCGAGTCGATGGGCTTCGAGCTGGTCCGCGTCATGCTGACCGGCGGCCGGCGCCCGACCCTGCAGATCATGGCGGAACGGGCCGACGGCTCGGGAATGAGCGTCGAGGACTGCGCCGAGATCAGCCGTACGATCTCGGCGGTGCTCGATGTCGAGGACCCGATCGCCGGCGAATACACGCTGGAGGTCAGCTCGCCGGGCATCGACCGGCCGCTGACCCGGCTCAAGGATTTCCGGCGCTACGCCGGTTTCGAGGCCCGCGTCGACCTGTCGGCGCCGATCGACGGTCGCAAGCGGTTCAGCGGCCGGCTGATCGGGGTCGATGACGCGGATCGGGTGTTGATGGAGATCGAGCCGGGGGTGCGAGAGGCCCTGCCCTTCGAGGGCATCGCGCGCGCCAAGCTGGTCCTGACCGACGAGCTGGTGGCGGCGAGCGCCCCGGACCGCGGCCCGGACGGCGAATGACGGCGGCTCCTTAGGAGGACGACGAAGACGATGGATATCGCGACGCAACCGAAGCTGGAGCTGATCCAGGTCGCCGATGTGGTCGCCCGCGACAAGGGCATCGACCGCGAGGAGGTCCTGATCGCCATGGAGCAGGCGATCCAGAAGGCCGGCCGGTCGAAATACGGCCCCGACCACGACATCCGGGCGACCATCGACCGCCGGACCGGCGAGATCGGCCTGAAGCGCTGCACCACCGTCGTGGAGGAGGTCGAGGACGAGATCTCGCAGATCACCCTCGAGCAGGCCAAGAAGATCGATCCGGCGCTGGAGATCGGCAGCGTGATCGAGGAGCCGCTGCCGCCGATCGACTTCGGCCGCATCGCCGCCCAGACCGCCAAGCAGGTGATCGTCCAGAAGGTCCGCGAGTTCGAGCGCCAGCGCCAGTACGAGGAGTACAAGGACCGCGCCAACGAGATCATCAACGGCGTCGTCAAGCGGGTCGAGTACGGCAACGTCACCGTCGAGATCCAGCGCGCCGAGGCGATCCTGCGGCGCGACCGGCTGCTGCCGCGCGAGACCTTCCGCCAGGGCGACCGGATCCGCGCCTACATCGAGGACGTGCGCTCCGAGCCGCGCGGCCCGCAGATCTTCCTGTCGCGCACCCATCCGGAGTTCATGCGCCAGCTGTTCCGCCAGGAGGTGCCGGAGGTCTATGACGGCATCATCGAGATCAAGGCGGTGGCCCGCGACCCGGGCTCGCGCGCCAAGATCGCGGTGATCTCCTACGACAGCTCGATCGACCCGGTCGGCGCCTGCGTCGGCATGCGCGGCTCGCGCGTGCAGGCCGTGGTCGGCGAGCTGCAGGGCGAGAAGATCGACATCATCCCGTGGTCCGAGGATCCGGCGACCTTCGTGGTCAACGCGCTGGCGCCCGCCGAGGTCTCCAAGGTGGTGCTCGACGAGGATGCCGGCCGCATCGAGGTGGTGGTGCCGGACGAGCAGCTGTCGCTGGCGATCGGCCGGCGCGGCCAGAACGTCCGGCTGGCGTCCATGCTGACCGGCTGGGATATCGACATCCTGACCGAGCAGGAGGAGTCGGATCGCCGCAAGGAGGAGTTCCGGGTGCGCTCGGAGACCTTCATCACCGCGCTCGACATCGACGACGTGATCGCCGGCCTGCTGGTCGCCGAGGGCTTCACCTCGGTGGAGGAGATCGCCTATGTCGACGTCGACGACCTCGCCGAGATCGAGGGCTTCGACGCCGACATCGCCGCCGAGCTGCAGATGCGGGCGCTCAACCATGTCGAGGCCGAGCGGGCCCGTCTGGAGGCGCTGCGCCAGGAGCTCGGCGTCACCGACGAGGTTGCCGAGATCGAGGGCCTGACCCCGGTCATGCTGGTGGCGCTCGGCGAGAAGGGCGTGAAGACACTGGACGACTTCGCCGACCTGGCGAGCGACGAGCTGCTGGAGATCGTGCCGGCCGACTCGCTCGACGAGGAGCAGGCCAACGCGATGATCATGGCGGCCCGCGCCCACTGGTTCGACGACGAGGAAGAGCCGGCGGCCGCCGGCGAGGAGGCCGAGGCTGAGCCGACGGCGTGACGCTGAGGACGACGCCCGGGACGGACCGGAGCGCCGCTGCCTGGTGACCCGCGAGAGCGGGCCGCGCGGTGGACTGGTAAGGTTCGTCGTCGGGCCGGACGACGAGATCGTCCCGGATGTCGACGAGCGGCTGCCGGGGCGCGGAATCTGGGTCACCGCCGACCGGGCGGTGCTCGAACGGGCGGTCGAGAAGCGGCTGTTCGGCCGCGGCGCCAAACAGGCGGTGCGGGTCGATCCGGACCTGGCGGACCGGGTCGAGGCGCTGCTGGCGCGGCGCTGCATCGAGCTGCTGGCGCTGGCGCGCCGGGCGGGGTCGGCGGTGGCCGGCCTGGCCAAGGTGCGCCAGGCGCTGGAGACCGGCCGGCCCGGCGTGCTGCTCGAGGCGGCCGACGGTGCCGAGGATGGCCGGGCCCGGTTGCGGGCCCTGGCCGGCGACCGACCGGTCGTCGCGACATTGACTGCGGCCGAGTTGGCCGGCGCCTTCGGGCGCGAGCATACCGTCCACGGCTTCGTGGACAGCGGTGGTCCGGGAGGCGGTCTTGCGGACCGTCTGCGGCGGAACGCCGACCGACTTGTCGGATTCCGGGGACCGACCCCGGGGCCGCGCTTGGAAAACCCGGCCGGTACGTGTATTCAGGGCGCCGGCCCGTTGATGGATGGATGATTTGGGCGAAGACAAGATGTCGAGCACCAGCGACCAGGATCGTAAGAAGCTGAGCCTCACCGGGGGCCGTAACAAGCTGTCCCTCGGCAAGTCCGTCGAGACGAGCCAGGTCAAGCAGAGCTTTTCGCATGGGCGCTCGAAAACCGTGCAGGTCGAGGTGCGCCGCCGGCGGACGCCGGCCCCCGGCCCGGCCGGTGGCAAGGGCGGGTCCGGTGCCGGTCGCGAGCTGACCGCCGAGGAGCGCGCCGCACGCACGCGCGCCCTGCAGGAAGGCCTGAAGCACAGCGAGGCGACCGCCGCCGCGCAGGCGAGCGTGGAAGCGTCGGAAGCGCAGGCTGCCGAAGCGGGCGCCGCCGAGCCGGTGCACGAGGACGTCGCAGCCCCGGAGCCGGTGGTCGAGAAGGACCGCCGTCAGGCCGAACTCGACGAAATGCGCAAGATCGCCGACGACGAGGAGTCGCGGCGCGCCGCCGAGGCGGCGCGGCTGGCCGAGGAAGAGGCCGCGCGCCAGGCCAAGGCGGCCGCCGAGCGGGCCTCGGCCCGCCTCGACCGGCAGCCGTCGTCGCCGTCGGCTACGGCCGCCCCGGCGCCGCGCGCGCCGGTGGTCGAGTCCGAGGACGACGATCGTCGCCGCCGTGGCCGCGGCGATGCCGCCAAGCGGCCGGCACGCGGTCGCACGACCACCAACGAGCCGCGCCGTCGCGGCGGCAAGCTGACGATCTCGGCGGCCCTCGACGACCGCGAGCGGACGCGGTCCCTGGCCTCGGTGCGGCGGGCCCGCGAGCGCGAGCGCCAGCGCATGACCGACGACGAGGAGAACGTGAAGTTCTCCCGCGACGTCGTGGTGCCTGAGACCATCACCGTCCAGGAACTGGCCAACCGCATGGCGGAGAAGGCCAGCGACGTCGTCAAGTCGCTCATGAAGATGGGCATGATGGCGACCATCAACCAGACCATCGACGCCGACACCGCCGAGCTGGTGGTGCAGGAGTTCGGCCACCGCGTCCGGCGCGTGGCGGAGTCCGACGTCGAGCTCGGCATGCGCGGCGAGGACGACGATCCGACCGCCCTGTCGGCGCGGCCGCCGGTGGTCACGGTCATGGGTCACGTCGACCACGGCAAGACCTCGCTGCTCGACGCGATCCGCAACGCCGACGTGGCAGCCGGCGAGGCCGGCGGCATCACCCAGCACATCGGCGCCTACCAGATCCAGATCCCGTCGGGTGACAAGATCACCTTCATCGACACCCCGGGTCACGAGGCGTTCACCGAGATGCGGGCGCGCGGCGCCAACGTCACGGACATCGTCATCCTGGTGGTGGCGGCCGACGACGGCATCATGGCGCAGACCGTGGAAGCGATCCGCCATGCCAAGGCGGCCGGCGTGCCGGTCATCGTGGCCTGCAACAAGATCGACAAGCCCGAGGCCGATCCGGCGCGGGTCCGCCAGGAACTGCTGCAGCACGACATCGTGGTCGAGGAGATGGGCGGCGACGTCCAGGTGGTGGACGTGTCGGCCAAGACCCGGCAGGGCATCGACACCCTGCTCGAGGCGATCATGCTGCAGGCCGAGGTGCTGGAGCTGAAGGCGAACGCCGATCGCGCCGCCGAAGGCGTGGTGATCGAGGCCAAGGTCGAGCGCGGCCGCGGCAGCGTCGCCACCGTGCTGGTCAAGCGCGGCACCGTGAAGGTCGGCGACGTGTTCGTCGCCGGCGCCGAGTGGGGCCGGGTGCGGGCGCTGGTCGACGACCGCGGCACCCAGGTCGAGACCGCCGGTCCGACCGAGCCGGTGGAGGTGCTCGGTCTGCAGGGCACGCCGACGGCCGGTGACGAGTTCGTGGTCGTCGAGAGCGAGGGCCGCGCCCGCGAGATCGCCGACTACCGCCAGCGGGTGATCCGCGAGAAGCAGGCGGCTGCCGGAGCCCGCGGCACCGTCGAGCAGATGCTGTCGGCGATCCAGGCCGGCTCGGCCTCGGAACTGCCGCTGGTCATCAAGACCGATGTGCACGGCTCCTACGAGGCGATCAAGGCGACCGTCGAGAAGCTGGAAAACACGATGGTCAAGCCGCGGATCCTGCACGGCGCGGTCGGTGCGATCAGCGAGTCGGACATCAGCCTGGCGAAGGCGTCGAACGGCCTGATTATCGGCTTCAACGTCCGCGCCAACCCGCAGGCGCGCGAGATGGCCCGCCGAGACGGGCTGGAGATCCGCTACTACTCGATCATCTACGACCTGATCGACGACATCAAAGCCCTGCTCACGGGCATGCTGGCGCCGGAGATCAAGGAAGAGTTCATCGGCTACGCGTCGATCCGCGAGGTGTTCAACATCACCAAGGTCGGCAAGGTCGCCGGCTGCATGGTCACCGACGGGGTCATCAAGCGCGGCTGCAAGGTCCGTCTGCTGCGGGACGACGTGGTGGTCCACGAGGGCACGCTGAAGACCCTGAAGCGCTTCAAGGACGAGGTCCGCGAGGTGCGCGAGGGCTACGAGTGCGGCATGGCCTTCGAGAACTACGACGACATCCGCCAGGGCGACCGGATCGAGTGCTTCGAGCTGAAGGAAATCGCCCGGACCCTCGAGTCGGTGCGGCAGGAGGAGGCGGCCGGCTGAGGCCGCCGTCCCTCTCGGGGACTGCAGCCGCCGGGACCACCATCGCCGGGGAATTGGTGTCATGACGACGGGACGGGACGCGGCTCCTGGCGAGCCGAGCCAGCGGCAGTTGCGCGTGGGCGAGGAGATCCGCCGCGTGCTGGCGCGGGTGCTGGAGCGCGGCGTCCTGCACGACCCGGCGCTGTATGACGCGCCGGTGACGATCTCCGAGGTCACGGTGTCGCCCGACCTGCGCAACGCCACGGTCTGGATCACGCCGCTCGGCGGCGGCGACGCGGCCGACCTGCTGGCGGCGCTGAAGCGCAACGCCGGCCGGCTCGGCGGGCACCTGGCCCGCGACATCAAGCTGAAATACGCGCCGAGACTGCGGTTCGAGCGCGACACCGCGTTCGACGTGTCGAGCCGGATCGACGCGCTGCTGCGCGACCCGGTGGTGCGGCAGGACGTCGAGGCGGCCGCCGACCACGAGGACTCCGAACCCGGGGACCCGGATGGCCAGGCGTAAGCGCGGGCTTCCGGTCCATGGCTGGGTGATCGTCGACAAACCCTCCGGAATCAGTTCGGCCCAGGCGGTGGCGACGGTGCGCCGCGTGTTCGACGCCGCCAAGGCCGGCCATGCCGGCACCCTGGACCCGCTGGCGACCGGGGTGCTGCCGGTGGCGCTGGGCGAGGCGACCAAGACCGTCCCCTACGTCATGGACGCGACGAAGGACTACGACTTCACGATCCAGTGGGGTGAGGCGCGCTCGACCGACGACCGCGAGGGCGCGGTCACCGCGACCTCCGAGGTCCGCCCCGACCCGGACGCGATCCGCGCTGCCACCCGGGGCTTTGTCGGGGTGATCGAGCAGGTGCCGCCGATCTACTCGGCGGTCAAGGTCGACGGCGAGCGCGCGTACGACCTGGCGCGTTCCGGCGAGGAAGTCGACCTGGAGCCGCGCCGCATCGAGATCCTCGCCTTCGACCTGGCCGAGGTGGTCGACGCCGACCGCGCCCGGTTCCGGGTGTCGTCCGGCAAGGGCGCCTACATGCGTGCCCTGGCCCGAGACCTCGCGCTCAGCCTCGGGACCGTCGGCCACATCGTCGCCCTGCGCCGCCTGCGCGTCGGGCCTTTCGCCGAGGCGGCGGCGATTTCGCTGGATTCGCTGGCGGAGCTGATGCATAACCCCGCGGCTTCCGAGCACCTCAGGCCGGTCGCGACCGCGCTGGACGGCATCCCGGCGCTGGCCCTGAACGGCCCAGAGGCGAAGACGCTCCGCAATGGCCAGGGCGTTCCCGTGTTCCGAGCGATGGATCGGGAACGGTTCGGCCATCTGCGCGAAGGCGACGTGGTCTATGCCCTCGAGGGCGAGACCCCGGTCGCGATCGCGCGGATCGAAGGCGGCGCCATTCGTCCGGTGAGGGTGCTGAACCTCTGAAAGAAGGAGAGGACGATGTCGATTACGCTGGAGCGCAAGGCCGCGCTTGTTAAGGAATATGGCACCAAGGAAGGCGACACCGGATCGCCGGAGGTGCAGGTGGCGATCCTGACGGAACGCATCACCAATCTGACCGAGCACATGAAGGCCCACAAGCAGGACTTCCACTCCCGCCGCGGGCTGCTGATGATGGTCGGCCAGCGCCGCCGCCTGCTCGACTACGTCAAGGGCAAGAGCGAGCAGCGCTACTCGACCCTGATCGAGCGTCTCGGCATCCGCCGCTGACCCGGCGCCGCTGACCCGGTGATGCCGACCCGGCGCCGTGCCGGGCGCGGCGATCCCGGAAACGGACACTTCCAGTCGGGCCGATCCTCGTGATCGGCCCGATTGCCGTTTGCCCATCGGCGCCGTGACCATTGACCGCGTGCGCGTTCCGTGGCATGGGACGGCTGCGCAAGAGAGAGACGAACCGAGGGACTACCGCAGCGACGCCATGACGAAGCAGGGCGTCCATTCCCCCTCCATCGAGGAGACGCAGGATCACCCGTCGGCGGGCGCTGTCGACGGGTCGACGTGCTTGTGCCGCCAACCGATTTGAGCGGACCGATTGGACGGGGTTGCGTTTGGACCACGCGGTTCCAAGCGAAGGAACGAGAAATGTTCGAAGTTTACCGCAAGGAAGTCCAGTGGGGTGGGCGCACGCTCACCCTTGAGACCGGCAAAATGGCGCGCCAGGCCGACGGCGCGGTGGTGGCTCGTTACGGCGATACCGTGGTGCTGTGCACCGTGGTCGCGGCGAAGACCCCGCGGCCGGGCATCGACTTCTTCCCGCTGTCCGTGCACTACCAGGAAAAGACGTTCGCCGCCGGCAAGATCCCGGGCGGCTTCTTCAAGCGCGAGGGCCGTCCGACCGAGAAGGAGGTCCTGACGTCGCGCCTGATCGACCGGCCGATCCGGCCGCTGTTCGTGAAGGGCTTCAAGAACGAGACCCAGGTGATCTGCACCGTTCTGGCGCACGACCTGGAGAACGATCCCGACATCGTCGCCATGGTCGGCAGTTCGGCCGCGCTGTGCATTTCCGGCGTGCCGTTCCTCGGCCCGATCGGCGGCGCCCGCGTCGGCTACAAGAACGGCGAGTATCTCCTGAACCCGTCCATGGACGACGTTAAGGAATCCGAGCTCGACCTGATCGTCGCCGGCACCCAGGAAGGCGTGCTGATGGTCGAGTCGATGGCCTCCGAGCTGCCCGAGGACGTCATGCTCGGCGCCGTCACCTTCGGCCACGACTCCTTCCAGCCGGTCATCCAGGCGATCATCGAGCTGGCCGAGGCCTGCGCGAAGGATCCGATGGAGCTGCCGGCCGCGCCGCTCGACACCGACGCGCTCCGCGGCAAGCTCGAGAAGGCCTGCAAGGCCGACCTCGAGGCGGCCTATGACGAGCCGAACAAGACCGAGCGGCAGAACAAGGTCGCGGCCGCCAAGGCCAAGGCGATCGAGACCCTCGAGGATTCCGCCGAGCTGGAGGCCGCCAAGGGCCAGCTCAAGGAGATCGAGAGCGACATCGTCCGCGGGCGCATCCTGGAGACCGGCCAGCGGATCGACGGCCGCGACACCAAGACCGTGCGGCCGATCGTGGCCGAGGTCGGCGTGCTGCCGCGTACCCACGGCTCGGCGCTGTTCACCCGTGGCGAGACCCAGGCGATCGTGGTCACCACGCTGGGCACCGGCCAGGACGAGCAGATCATCGACGCGCTCGAGGGCGAGTACCGCGAGCACTTCATGCTGCACTACAACTTCCCGCCCTATTCGGTGGGCGAGGCCGGCCGCATGGGCTCGCCGGGCCGTCGCGAGATCGGCCACGGCAAGCTGGCGTGGCGTGCCACCCGGCCGCTGCTGCCGTCGAAGGAAGCCTTCCCGTACACCGTCCGGGTGGTCTCCGAGATCACCGAGTCGAACGGCTCGTCCTCGATGGCCACGGTCTGCGGCACCTCGCTGTCGATGATGGACGCCGGCGTGCCGCTGCCGCGGCCGGTGGCGGGCATCGCCATGGGCCTGATCAAGGAGGGCGAGAAGTACGCGGTGCTCTCCGACATCCTGGGCGACGAGGACCATCTCGGCGACATGGACTTCAAGGTGGCGGGTACCGACAAGGGTATCACCGCGCTGCAGATGGACATCAAGATCACCTCGATCACCAGTCAGATCATGGAGGTCGCGCTCGGCCAGGCCAAGGACGGCCGGCTGCATATCCTGGGCGAGATGGCCAAGGCCCTGACCAACGCCCGCGAGGGCGTGTCGGACACCGCGCCGAAGATGCTGATGATGAAGATCCCGACCGACAAGATCCGTGAGGTCATCGGGTCGGGCGGCAAGGTGATCCGCGAGATCTGCGAGACCACCGGCGCCAAGATCGACATCGAGGACGACGGCTCGGTCAAGATCGCGGCGGTCGAGCAGAGCGCGCTCGACGCCGCCTTCAACTGGGTCAAGTCGATCGTGGCGGAGCCGGAGATCGGCGAGATCTACACCGGCAAGGTCGTCAAGATCCTGGAGTTCGGCTGCTTCGTGAACTTCCTCGGCCCGAAGGACGGCCTGGTGCACATCAGCCAGCTCACCTCCGACCGCCGGCCGGAGAAGGTCGACGAGGTCGTCAAGGAAGGCCAGTCGGTCAAGGTCAAGGTCATCGGCTTCGACGACCGCGGCAAGGTCAAGCTGTCGATGAAGGTCGTCGACCAGGAGACCGGCGAGGACCTCGAGAAGAAGGCCGCCGAGTAACGGCGTCCTGACGGGGACAGCGCGACGGAAACGGCGGGTCGGAGTTTCACCATGAGTGCAAGCACCGGCCCGTCCGGTTTCGTCGCCCCCCGCCTGATCGGCCACCGCGGCGCCGCCGCGCTGGCGCCTGAGAACACCCTGGCTTCGATCCGGGCCGCCGCCGAGAGCGGCGTCACCTGGATCGAGGTCGACGCCAAGCTGGCGCAGGACGGCGTGCCGGTGCTGATGCACGACGACACGCTGGACCGCACCACGACCGCCACAGGCCCGGTGGCGGCCCGCACCGCGGCCGAACTCGGACGGATCGACGCCGGCGCGCGCTTCGATCCGCGGTTTGCCGGCGAGACCATTCCGACCCTGGCCCAGTGCCTGGCCGAGTGCCGGCGCCTGGGCCTCGGTCTCGACCTCGAGATCAAGCCCGACAAGGGGACCGAGGCGGCGACCGCCGCCGCCGTGCTGGCGGTGCTCGACGCCGAGGGCTGGACCGCCGCCGACCCGATCTTCGTCACCAGTTTCGCGATCCCGGCGCTGCGGGTGATCCGGGACTACGCGCCGACCTTCCACCGCGGCCTGCTGGTCTGGAAGTTCCCGGAAGGCTGGCAGGACGCCGCCCGCGACCTGGGCGCGGTGTCGGTGATCTCCGACCACAAGTCCCTGGAGACCGCGGCCCATGTCGCGCGCATCGTCGACGGCGGCTGGATCCCGATGACCTACACCGTCAACGACCCGGCCCGCGCCGCCGAGCTCTACGGCTGGGGCGTCGCCGGCATCGTCACCGACGACCCGCCGGCGCTGAAGGGGATTTAGGGACTCCCTACCACATCGTCTTGGCGGCGCGTTCCGGCCATTCCCGGTCGTAGGCCTCGCCACCGACCCGGTTGTCGCTCAATGCCGCCAGGATCTGGCCCGGGGTCGGCAGCGACTTCGGGTCGACATGCCGGGCCGGGTCCCACAGGCCGGCCCGGACGATCGCGCGGGCGCACTGGAAGTAGACGCTGTCGACCGTCACCACCGTGACCGAGCGCGGCGGCTTGCCCTCGATCTCGAACGAGGCCAGGAGGGCCGGGTCGATGTCCAGCCGGGCGCGGCCGTTGACCCTGAGGGTGGTGCCGGAGCCCGGGATCAGGAACAGCAGCGCCACCCGCGGGTCGCGCACGATGTTGCGCAGCGAGTCGACACGGTTGTTGCCACGCCGGTCCGGCAGCATCAGCGTGCGGTCGTCGTGGACCCGCACGAAGCCGGCGAGGTCGCCGCGCGGCGAGCAGTCCAGGCCCTCCGGACCGCAGGTCGCCAGCGCCACGAACGGCGACACCTCGATGTAGCGGCGGTACTGCGGGATGATCCGGTCGACCTCCTTGGCGGTCGAGGTCTCGCCGGCGACGCCGTACAGCGCCTCCAGCTGCTCGATGCTGGTGATGGTGGACATGTCGGGTGCCTGCCTTGCGGTCGGACGGGTATCGGAGATTGCCACAACCCCCGGCGTGGGCGATACGGGGGCGACCCGCGGGCGCCGGTGCGCGACCGCCGGCACGAGGAATTTGGCCCCATGCCCGGCTCCGTGCCTCCCTGCACCCTGGTGGTTCCGTCGCTGGCGACGCTGCCGTCCTACAGGGACGCGCTGCGGCGCGGCTGGTCGTCCGACAACCTGCGCCCGCAGGCCGGCGCCGAGGAGCTGGCGCGGGCCGAGCGCGACCCGCATGCCTTCGTCGCCGCCCTCGACGATCCCGAGGGGCGCGGCGGCCCGGTCACCCTGCCGGACGGCTCGGTGGTGCCGCGGCTGCCGGGCTTCCGGCGCTGGATCTGGGACGGCGAGGTGTGCGGCTCGATCGGCTTCCGCTGGCAGAAGGGCGGCACCGCCCTGCCGCCGCATGTGCTCGGGCATATCGGCTACGCGGTGGTGCCGTGGAAGCGCGGCCGGGGCTATGCCCGGACGGCACTGGGCCTGCTGCTGGCGGAGTTGCGCGCCACCGGGATGCCGGCGGCCGGCCTGACCCATGTCGAACTGACCACCGACCCGGGCAACCCGGCCTCGCAGCGGGTCATCACCGGCAACGGCGGCTATCCGGTGGAACGCTTCGCCAAGCTGGACGCCTATGGCGGCGGCGAGACGTTGCGGTTCCGGATCGACCTCTAGACGCCGTGCTCCGACGGCACGGTGACGCCGGTCTGCGGGCGCGGGATGGCGACCGAGTGGAAGCCGCCGTCGACATGCATGATCTCGCCGGTGACGCCGGACGACAGGCCGGACAGCAGGTAGAGCCCGGCCCGGCCGACCTCTTCGAGGCTGGCGTTGCGCTTCAGCGGGGCGGCGTTCTCGGCGTAGCGGAAGGTGTAGCGGGCGTCGGCGATCGCCGAGCCGGCCAGGGTCCGCATCGGCCCGGCCGAGATCGCGTTGACCCGGATGCCGTCGACCCCGAGGTCGGCGGCGAGGTAGCGCACGCTGGCCTCCAGCGCCGCCTTGGCGACCCCCATGACGTTGTAGTTCGGGGTCGAGCGCTCGGCTCCGAGATAGGTCAGCGTGATCAGGCTGCCGCCGGCGGTCATCAGCGGCGCCAGTCGCTGCGCCAGGGCGGTGAACGAGTAGCAGGAGATGTCCAGGGTGTTCAGGAAGTTGGCCCGGCTGGTGTCGCAGTAGCGGCCCTTCAGCTCGGTCTTGTCCGAGTAGGCGACCGCGTGCACCGCGAAGTCGATGCGGTCCCAGCGCGCGGCGACCGCCGCCACCACGGCGTCAAGGCTGGCGGCGTCGGCGACGTCGCAGGGCATGATCAGGTCGGAGCCGACCGAGCCGGCCAGCGGCTCGACCCGCCGCTTGATGGCGTCGTTCTGGTAGGTGAAGGCGAGTTCGGCACCATGCGCCGCGACCGCCGACGCGATGCCCCAGGCGATCGACTTCTCGTTGGCGACACCCAGGATCAGACCGCGCTTGCCGGCCATGAGCGGGCGGGGAGCTGCGGTCTCGCTGGTCGCGGTCTCGCTCATTTTCATCCTTCGTCGGTCGGCCGGGACCGCGCCATCGCGGGCCCTCTCGAAGTCGGCCCGCGGTGGGGCGCCTGAAGGGTCAGGCGTCGAACCGGCGCAGGGCCAGGACCGCATTGGTGCCGCCGAAGCCGAAGCTGTTGGACAGCGCCAGGTTGATCTTCTGGTCGAACATCGGCTCCCGGACGATCGGCATGCCTTCCGCGTCCGGCTCGAGGGTCTCGATGTTGATCGACGGGGCGATGAAGTCGCCGTTCATCATCAGCAGCGTGTAGATCGCCTCGTGGACCCCGGCCGCGCCCTGGCTGTGCCCGGTCATCGACTTGGTCGAGCTGATGAACGGCAGCCGGTTCTGTGCCCCGAAGACCTCGCGGATCGAGTTGAGCTCGACCATGTCGCCGACCGGCGTCGAGGTGCCGTGGGTGTTGATGTAGTCGACCGGCTCGTTGAGCCCGGCCAGCGCCAGCTGCATGCAGCGCAGGCCGCCCTCGCCGGACGGCGCCACCATGTCGACCCCGTCCGAGGTGGCGCCGTAGCCGACGATCTCGCCGTAGATCTTGGCGCCGCGGGCGCGGGCGTGCTCGAGTTCCTCCAGCACCACCACGCCGCCGCCGCCGGCGATCACGAAGCCGTCGCGCGTCGTGTCGTAGGGCCGGGAGGCCTTCTCGGGCGAGTCGTTGTACTTCGACGACAGCGCACCCATGGCGTCGAACAGCACAGACAGGGTCCAGTGCAGCTCCTCGCCGCCGCCGGCGAACACCACGTCCTGCTTGCCGAGCTGGATCAGCTCGCTGCCGTTGCCGATGCAGTGGGCGCTGGTCGAGCAGGCCGAGCTGATCGAGTAGCTGAGGCCCTTGATCTTGAAGACGGTCGACAGGTTCGCCGAGTTGGTCGACGACATCACGCGCGGCACCATGTACGGGCCGACCCGCTTGGGGCCCTTCTCGCGGGCGGTGTCGAAGGCCAGCATCATGTTCTGGGTCGACGGTCCGCCCGAGCCCATGATCAGCCCGGTCCGCGGGTTGGAGATGTCGCCGGTTTCCAGGCCGCTGTCGGCGATCGCCTCTTCCATGGCGAGGTAGTTGTAGGCGGCACCGTCGCCCATGAAGCGCAGCAGCTTGCGGTCGATCAGGTCGGGCAGGGTGACCTTCAGGGATCCGTGGACATGGCTGCGGAAGCCCATCTCCCGGTATTCCTCGGCGAGGACGATGCCCGAACGGCCGGCCTTCAGCGACGCCGTCACCTCGGCCTTGTCGTTGCCGATGCTGGAGACGATGCCGATCCCGGTGATGACGACGCGGCGCAATGCGACCTCCGTCATGCCATGGCCGCCGCCGGATTGGCGAACAGCCCTACGCGAATGTCCTTGGCCTCGAAGACCTTCTCGCCGTCGCACTCGACCCAGCCGTCGGCGATCCCGAGATACAGCCGCCGGCTGATGATGCGCTTCAGGTCGAGATGGAACTTCAGCAGCTTGGCGGTGGGGAGCACCTGGCCGGTGAACTTCACCTCGCCGACCGACAGGGCGCGTCCCGAGCCCGGGCCCCCGAGCCAGCCCAGGGTGAAGCCGAGCAACTGCCACAGGGCGTCCATGCCCAGGCAGCCCGGCATCACCGGGTCGTCCTCGAAGTGGCACTGGAAGAACCAGAGGTCCGGCTTGATGTCGAACTCGGCCTCGACCTCACCCTTGCCGTTGGCGCCACCCTCTTCGGAAATGTGGGTGATGCGGTCGAACATCAGCATCGGCGGCAGCGGCAGCCTCGCATTGCCCGGCCCGAACAGGCGCCCATGGGCGCATTCGAGCAGGTCCTTGTAGGAGAAGCTGTGGCGCTTCTGAGCGTTCAACTCCGGTTTCCCCCTTGATGCCCGGCGGTCCGCGTCACTCCCGGTCGCGCGCGCCGTCTTGTCGACAGACGGGCCGCCGCCTCCACCCTCCGGGAAGCGTCGTCCCAACCCCTTCGAGGTAACTGACACGGCAGCCGACTTCAAGGACGAAGCAAACCATAGGAGCCGGACAGTTGCAAAGTGCGGCTTCCCCGCCACGCCACGGCCGCCGGGCAGCGCGTTGCCAGCGCGGTCGCTTCATGATAGCGGTTCTCAACAATATCGATGTTCGCGGCCCGCGCACCGGCGCGGCCGCCGGAGACGGGGTCGAGGATGACCGCACGCCCTTACGCCGCCGCCCTGGACCGCCTGCGCAAGGCCGGGCTGCGGCCGACCCGCCAGCGCCTGGCGCTGGCCCGGCTGCTGTTCGACGGCGAAGACCGGCACGTGACCGCCGAACAGCTGCATTCCGAGGCCGAGTCGGCCGGCGTGTCGGTGTCGCTGGCGACCGTCTACAACACCCTGCACCAGTTCACCGACGGCGATCTGCTGCGCGAGGTCGTGGTCGAGGCGGGACGCTCCTACTTCGACACCAACACCGGCGGCCACCACCACTTCTTCGACATCTCCACCGGGACGCTGACCGACATCCCGGGCGACGAGATCGCGATCGGCGACCTGCCGCCGCCGCCGCCGGGCGCCGAGATCGAGCGCGTCGACCTGGTGATCCGGATCCGCAGCCGCTGAAACCGGGCCGGTGGTCGATGGCGGGAAGCAAGGACGCGACACCGGCGTTTCCATCACCCGACCATCCTCTGCTTCTTCATCTGCGGACTCGGCTTTCGCCCGATGAGGTGATCGTGTGGGCGGGGCATCCTGCTCGTCGCACTGTCTTTCTTCGTACACTACCCGCCGGCGTCTGGGGTGTTCTGATGGCGGCCTTCGGAATTCTGGGAGCTTGGCATCTGTACGAGTCGGGCGAACCCCGAAACTACCTGGGTATTCCGTTTGCAGTGCTGTTCGCCTGTGTGGCGCTCGCGCTGGCCCTGTCCCCGCTGTGGTTTTGGCTTCGCGCTCGCCGGACGGTGTACGCGATCACGTCGGAACGGGTCCTGATCGCGCGCCGCTGGTTCGGGTGGCGGGAAATCGTGATCTGTCCGGCCAGCTTCGACCGTGTCATTCGCTATGATGCCGATAGCGACCGGGGGACCGTGAAGCTGCGCCATACTCGCGGGGGGAACATTTTCGGTCGCAATGTTCGATACGCCTCTCTCGACGACGGGTTGTACGGTATCCGGAATTTTCGAGCGGCGATGGACGCGATCAGCGTCCTGATGGCGCAACCGGCGGGATCGGGGTTGGATCGCAGGGTTGCGGAAGTCGGCGCCGGGGGAACCGGTAGCGCTGTCCCGCCCGCCATGCATCGCAGTGCGATTGTCGGTGACGCGGCGGAGGAGAAGGCCCTCGATTATCTCGCCTCGATTCTACTTCGGGACGAGCGGATCGTGTGGGCCGGTCGCCCGGGGCTGCTCGCTTTGGTCGGGGACCGGTGCCGCCCGTTCCTCGGGTTGGCCATGCTCACCCTTGGTATGGTTGCGGTCGGTCATCTCGTGGGCGGGCTGGCCCAGATCTTGTGGTTTTTCGCCATCGCCCCCGCGTTCGGCGCGGCTGCGGCCCTGCTCTTCGCGGCGGCCGAGGTTCTGCTGGCATCCAGGCACTTCTACTTCGTCACGACCACCCGCGTCGTGGTTGTGCGTCTGTGGCCGGGCCGTTCGGCCGAGTTGTATGCTCCCTCCCAGATCGCGAGCGTCGAACGCAAGAGCGGCGGCGACCGCGGGACCATCGTGCTTCGTCTGGTCGCCGCCGACGTCCCGGGAGGACGATTTCCGTGGCTGCGCGGGTCGTATCGCCCCAGTTCGCGGGACCGGATACTGACCTTGCCGGGCGTCTCCGGAGTCCAACAGGCGGCTGGAGCGATCGAGCGTCTGGCTCTGGCAACCCCCGGGCGATGACGGTGAGCCGCCGGAACGGTGGCCCGGGCGTCGGCAGCCGCTGGCAGCCCGTCCCGGAATCCAGTTCGGACGGGGCCGCCCACCATTTGCTCCGCTCCATTCTTCAATTGGGCGAGGAAATAGTCTGGACGGGTCGTCCCAGCCCCTGGGCTGTCGCCGGGCACGGCTTGTACCAGACCCTCCTCCGCGGGGCAGTAGCGGCCGGAATGGTCTCGGCCGGCCTCGTCATCGGGGTGCTGTCCGGCCAACAGATGTTCGCAATGGCGCTCGCGTGGCTTGCGTTGGTCCCGGCCTTTGGTGCAGCCCGCATGCTGGCCCTTCATGCCTGGGATGCGGCGGCTGCGGCGCGGACTTACTTCGCCATAACCGACGTCCGCATCATCGTCCTCAACCGATGGACCGGACAGTCAGTAGCGTCGTTCCGGCCTTCCAGACAATTGTCGGTGGAACGAAAGAACTGGACCGGCGATCGGGGAACCGTTGTCATCAGTCAGCTATCCGCCGAGGGCACCGGCCCGACCGGCTTCGTGCTTCGCCGGCCGCGACGGACGCGGCTTCTCACAATGCACGGCATAACCGACCTGACCGCCGCCGTTGCCGCTCTCGACCGCCTGTTCGCCGACAGTCGGCCGGGCTGATCGCCTCAGCCGCTGCGTGCCTTTGCGAACACCCAGGGCTCCGGGCCGCGGCCTTCCCATTGTGCCAGGAAGCGGTCCATCTGCCCGAGCGGCAGCAACTCGGGGATCCCGCTCCAGTCGCGCGGCTGCTGGTCGACGATCGTGACCTCGTGGCTGCCGGAGAGGGCATCGAGGACCGCCGGCAGTGTCAGGCCGAGGTTCAACGTGCTGTGGGTCTCGACCAGGAAGTCGCAGTAGGCGATCAGGTCCGCGGCGACCCGGCCCGGGTCCAAGGCCTCGAACAGGGCGACCTCGGCACCCTCGATGTCGACCATGACCAGGGTTCCGGGTCCGGCCAGCTCCGCCAGCGTCGCCGGGTCGCAGCGCTCGCCGATCCGCAGGCCGTCGGCCACCCCGTTGACGGCGGCCAGCTCGGCGCACAGCCGGCGCGCCTCCGGATCGATGTCGAAGGCGTGGACCTCGACGTCGGGAGCCACCAGGCGGGCGCCGACGGCATAGTAGCCCTCGGCGCAGCCGATGTTCACGAAGCGCCGGTAGCGCGGCAGGGCCTCGATGTAGGGGTGCAACTCCTGCTCGTAGCTGCCGAGGATCTTCGGGCTGTACATCGAGCCCGCCGATCGGCCGCCGTACTGCATGCCCTTGAAGGGGCCGGCCTGCACGGTGCTGCCGAAGCATTCGCGGAGATAGCGGTCGACCAGGCCGCAGCGCAGCCTGAAGCCGGCGAGCGTCGCCGACCACGCGCCTTGCGGGTTCGTCGGGTCGGCGGTCGCCTCGTGCATCCGCCGACCGGCTTCCAGGGCCTCGTCGCGGCGCATCGGCAGACGGCGGTGGGTGTATCGCGGATCATCGGTCGGCATGGGGACCCTCGGTCGGGAGGCCGGCATGAATACTCGCTCTCATCGCTCGGCGTCGCCGGTCCGGCGACGGTTCCGGCGGGCGCGGTCGTGGCGGTCCGGGGCGGCGAATCGGCGCGCCGCCGCCATGTACATTTTCGTTCAGCTTGAGCACGAATTGGAACGATTCAAAACAGATTGACCGCGTGGGCCGACGATTCATATAAGACGGCCAAGCCCGTCGCCGGGCAGGTGTCGCCATGGCGCGCCACCCCGGCAGTTCCAGGGCTCGTCCGTTTCCGTAACCGTCTACTGGAGAGGCGCATGACCCAGCTCAAGGGCTCGAAGACCGAGGAAAACCTGAAGGCCGCGTTCGCCGGCGAGTCGCAGGCCAACCGCCGCTATCTGTACTTCGCCCAGAAGGCCGACGTCGAGGGCTACAACGACGTCGCCGCCGTGTTCCGGTCGACCGCCGAGGGCGAGACCGGCCACGCCCACGGCCACCTCGAGTTCCTGGAGGAGGTCGGCGACCCGGCGACCGGCGAGCCGATCGGCGACACTTCGCTGAACCTGAAGGCGGCGATCGCGGGCGAGACCCACGAGTACACCGACATGTACCCGGGCATGGCGCGTTCGGCCCGCGACGAGGGCTTCGACGAGATCGCCGACTGGTTCGAGACCCTGGCGAAGGCCGAGAAGAGCCACGCCGGCCGCTTCCAGAAGGCGCTCGACGGCCTCGACGCCTGAGCATCGACCCGACGGCCCCGGGGCAACCCGCCGGGGCCGTCGTTTCATTCGCGTAACGTAGCGCTCCCCGCGAGGACCCGATGGCCGAAGGCAGCCTGGAAGCCCCGATCCGTCACCCGATCGCCTGGCAGGACCCCGGCTTCTACGACGAGGCCGCGCTCGACGAGGAGATGCGCCGGATCTTCGACATCTGCCACGGCTGCCGGCGCTGCTTCAACCTGTGCGACAGCTTCCCGCGGCTGTTCGACCTGATCGACGAATCCGAGAGCGGCGAGCTCGACACCGTCGCCAGTGCCGACTTCAAGCCGGTCGTGGACGCCTGCACGCTCTGCGACATGTGCTTCCTGACCAAGTGCCCCTACGTGCCGCCGCACGAGTTCAACCTCGACTTCCCACACCTGATGCTGCGCTACCGGGCGGTCGAGCTGAAGAAGGGCCTGATCCCCCGGGGCGAGCGCGAGCTGACCGAGACCGACCGCAACGGCAGCCTGGCGCGCCCGGTCGCCGGGCTCTGCAACTGGGCGAGCGACAACGCGAACCGCCTGACCCGGCCGCTGATCGAGAAGGCCCTGGGCGTGCATCGCGACGCCGAGCTGCCGAAGTACCACGCCCGCCCCCTGACGCTGCAGGCCCGGAGCGAGGTGCCCGAGGTCAACCGCGAGGCCCCGGCGTTCGGCCGCAGGGCGCTGCTCTATGCCACCTGTTTCTCGAACTACAACGACCCCGACATCGGCATTGCCGCCCGCAAGGTGCTGGCGCACAACGGGGTCGAGACCGAGGTCGTCTATCCGTCCTGCTGCGGCATGCCGCAGATGGAGCACGGCGACCTGGCCCGGGTCGCCGAGACCGCGGCCAAGGTCGCGGCCGAGCTGCGGCCCCGGGTCGACGAGGGCTGGACGGTGATCGGCCTGGTGCCGTCCTGCGTGCTGATGCTGAAGTTCGAGTGGCCGCTGCTGTGCCCGGACGACGAAAACGTCAGGGCGCTGTCGGCGGCGACCCGCGACATCGACGAATACGTCGTCGGGATCGCCCGCAAGGAGGGCCTGGCTGCGGGCCTCGGGCCGCTCGACGGCGGCGTGACGCTGCACATCGCCTGTCACGCCCGCGCCCAGAACATCGGCCAGAAGTCGACCGAGCTGCTGAAGCTGATCCCCGAGGCCGACCTCAAGGTGATCGAGCGCTGCTCCGGCCATGGCGGCTCCTGGGGCGTCATGAAGGACAATTTCGAGGTCGCCCTGAAGGTCGGCAAGCCGGTCGCCCGCCAGGCCCGGCAGGCCGGCAAGGCCTACCTGGCGTCGGGCTGTCCGCTGGCCGCCGACCATATCCGCCAGGGCATGGAGCGGGTCGACGGCGAGGCCGCGATCCCGGCGGTCACGCACCATCCGATCGAGCTGTTCGCGCGGGCCTACGGGCTCTGACCGGAACCGAAACAATCGAATCACGGTGCCCGGTCGCCGCGGCCGGGCCGAGGAGAACAGAGGAATGACCGTCATGGCGAAGGAGATCACCCGCGCCGACATCCTGGACATGGCCGAGTACGCCAAGGTCCGGGCCGAGAAGCGGAAGGCGCTGGTCGGGATCAAGCGCAACCGCCGGGTGCCGCTCGGCCCGCACGCGACCTTCTACTTCGAGAACTACGAGACGATGTGGCAGCAGATCCACGAGATGCTGTTCATCGAGCGCGGCGGCGAGGCGCAGATCCCGGACGAGCTGGAAGCCTACAACCCGCTGATCCCGAACGGCCGCGAACTGGTCGCCACCCTGATGTTCGAGATCGACAACCCCGATCTGCGCAAGGCGGTGCTGTCGAAGCTCGGCGGCGTCGAGGAGACCGTGTTCCTGCGGCTCGCCGGGCAGGAGATCGTCGCCACCGCCGAGGCGGACGTCGACCGCACGACCGCCGACGGCAAGGCCTCCTCGGTGCAGTTCCTGCACTTCCCCTTCACCGACGCGCAGGCCGCGGCCTTCGCAGCGCCGGGGACCGAGGTGACGCTGGGCGTCAAGCACCCGGCCTACGCCCACATGACGGTGCTGACCGACGACGTGCGGGCGGCGCTGGCGAAGGACTTCGACTGATCCAACGGGTCCGCAATCAGGGGACGCGGCCGGCTGCGGCTATTTCCTCGCCACCTCGTCGGCGCGTACGCCCCAGATATGGGCGCGCTGGATCCAGCCGTCGAGGCCGCCGACATCGATCTCGCACCAGTCCCTGCGGCAGCCGTCCAGCCAGCCGATTACCCCGGCTTCCAGGCGGGCGACCGGCGCCGCCGCCGGGTCGGGCGTTCGGCGCAGCAGATGCTCGCCGCCGATCACCACCACGGTCCGCCGGCCCGACAGCATCGACTGGTGCACCCAGCCCTCGGTGCCGTCGGGATCGCGGATCTTGCGCCAGGTATCGAACTCGGCGATCACCTCGACCGGCAGGTTCGGGCGCTGGTAGACCCAGTCGATCGGATAGCGCACCCCGGGCCCGGCGCGCACATTGACCTCCCGCGCGCGCAGGGTCACGTAGCGCGGGATCGGCAGGCCGGTCTCGATCCCGACAGTGGCGGCCAGCAGCGGTCGCGGAGCCGTGCCGGCGGCCAGCCCGATGGCCGTCGTCAGGGCGAGAATGGCGAGTAGCGCGGCGGGTCGCATCGATCCGGTCATCATCCCTGTCGTCGATCGCTTATACCGCTATCCATAGCGCTCGTTAAGCGGCGCGCCTACGATATAAGCTCGACCGCACGGGACAGGTGACAGCCGGTCGCGGCCCTGCTAACCGATGCCTGGACGGTCACGAGCCGGTGCGGCCCGCGGCGAGCCGACGGAGACCGAGGGCCCGGGAGGATTCCATGCCGCATAGCAAGCCGCTGGTCATCGTCACCCGCAAGCTGCCGGATCCGGTCGAGACCCGGATGATGGAGCTGTTCCAGACCCGCCTGAACCTGTCCGACGTGCCGATGACCCACGACCAGCTGGCGGCGGCGATGCGCGAGGCCGACGTGCTGGTGCCGACGGTCACCGACCGGATCGACGCCGCGCTGATCCAGCAGGCCGGCGACCGCCTGAAGCTGATCGCCTCCTTCGGCACCGGCGTCGACCATATCGATCTGCGGGCCGCCAAGGCCCGGCACATCACCATCACCAACACGCCCGGGGTCCTGACCGAGGACACCGCCGACATGACCATGGCGCTGATCCTGGCGGTGCCGCGGCGCATCGTCGAGGGCAGCGCGCTGATCCGCACCGGCACCTGGACCGGCTGGTCGCCGACCGGGATGCTCGGCCACCGGATCCACGGCAAGCGCCTCGGCATCGTCGGGATGGGGCGGATCGGCACCGCGGTGGCGCGCCGGGCCCGCGGTTTCGGGCTGTCGGTCCACTATCACAACCGCCGGCCGGTGCACCCGGACCTGGAGGCCGAGCTCGAGGCGACCTACTGGGACAACCTGGACCAGATGGTCGGCCGGATGGACATCCTGTCGGTCAACTGCCCGCACACCCCGGCGACCTACCATCTGCTGAACCGCCGCCGGATCGACCTGATGCAGCCGCATGCCTATATCGTCAACACCGCGCGCGGCGAGGTGATCGACGAGGCGGCCCTGATCGACGCGCTGCGCGACAAGCGCATCGCCGGTGCCGGCCTCGACGTCTACGAGCACGAGCCGCAGGTCAACCCGGACCTGCTCGGTCTCGACAACGCCGTGCTGCTGCCGCACATGGGGTCGGCGACCATCGAGGGGCGCCGCGACATGGGTGAGCGCGTGATCGTCAACATCCGGTCCTTCGCCGACGGCCATACCCCGCCGGACCGGGTCGTCGAGACGATGTTCTGACGGCAGTGGACCCAGTCATGCTCCGCACGCCGGAGGACCTGCTCCCGGACGACGCGCCCGGCGATATCCGGCGGTTCGCCGGCTACTGGATCGCCAAGGCCGCAGGGCGCCAGATGCCGATCTTCGCCGACATCGACGCGGTCGAGATCCCGTGGGCGCTGTCGCGGGTCTATGTGGTGAGGGTCCTCGACGGCGGGCGCGACTTCGTCTACCGGCTGGCCGGTGAGGCGATCAACCTGCGCTACCAGGGCGCGATCGCCGGCAAGCGCGTCGGCGACCTGCTGGAGGCGAGTGCGGCGGCCGAGGTGTTCGCGCGCTGGCGCCGGGTGGTCGAGTCGCCGGCCGCCTACTACGTCGTCGGCGAACACCCGACCACCAGCGGCCTCCGGATCAGGGGCCTGCGCATCGCGATGCCCCTGGGGCCGGTAGGCGGCCCGGTCGACCACATCATCGGCATGACCGTGTTCGAGAGCCGCCCGGCGGCCGGCAGCGCCGTGATCAGCGGCGCCGAGACCCACGACATCCGCTGGGCCGACCTGTCGGCTGCGGGCTGACCCGGGGCCGCGACCCGGACCCGCCGGATTCCTGCTGACGCCGTCGGCCGTTGCTCTATCCTCGGCGATCGGCGAAATGCCCCGGAGGCGACCGATGGCGGAGCGCAGAAGGCGGCTCCCGACGAGGCGAAGGACGGACCGTGCTCGACTCGCCTGACGACCTGGTCCCGGCCGACGCCCCGGGCGACCTGCGCCGGCTGGCGGCGTACTGGATCGCCAGGGCGGCCGGCCGCCGGATGCCGTGCTTCGAGGACATCGATCCGGTCGACCTGCCCTGGGCGCTGTCGCGGCTGTTCGTGGTCCGCGCCATGGACGGCGGCGCCGACTTCGAATACCGGCTCGCCGGCCAGGAGATCTACGAGCGTCACGGCGGCAGCATCGTCGGCAAGCGGGCCGGCGACCTGTTCCGGCCGGCCGGCGCGGCCGCCATCCTGGCGCGCTGGCGACGCGTCGTGACCGAGCCGGCGGCCTGCTACACCTATGCCCAGCACCCGACCAACGCCGGCCAGCGCATGCCCGGCTACCGGGTGGTGCTGCCGGTCGGCCCGGCGGACGGCCCCGCCGACCACATGGTGGGCATGACGGTCTACGCGAAGTCGGCGGCGATTCCGGTGCTGCAGGCCGAGACCGAGATAATCGACCTGCGTTGGGTGTCGCTGCGCGACAGTCGGTGAGATCGTGGCCGAGGTTGGTGTCCAGTCGTGCAGGTGGAAACGCTCTGGCTTCCCCATAGGTTGTTCGCTGCGGCGGTACGTTGCCGTTATGGTACCGTTAGATCAACTTGATTGGGTTTCGAGCTGATTGGTACGAGGCGAGGGGCGGGTGCCGGACTGGGTCGTTCACATCCTTACGGATTCGCTTTGGGTCGGTGGAGCGACTTGGGGCGCCGGTGTGATTACCATCGTCGGCCTGGCCCTGACCTATCGGCAGGCGCGCGGTGCTCGGAGAGCTGCCGAAGCGGCACGGCAGGCGACTGCGGCAACGGTTCGCCGGCTGAACCAAAGCGATCATATCGCGGAGCTCGGCGAGGCTGGCCAGGTCACTCAGCGGATCAAGGAGCATGCCGAGACAGGCAAATTAGAGGTTGCGAGAATTTGCCTGGAGATGCTGAGGGCCAAGATAGACAGTCTGGAAGCGACCGCTGGCGGGGACAATGCCGCGGATAGAGAGCATCGGTCGATGGATCGCGCCGTCGGTATCCTAGAGCAGCACTTCGACCAAGCGATGGTCTCGCCTGACGCGAGCCTGGACCCGGCTATGATATCGTCCCATCTCAACGATATACGCAGGGTGCTGTCACGGCGCGTGCAGCGCGCGAAGAGATCCCTTCCGGAGGAAGCCGATGGCTGACTTGGCTGCAATGGTTCCCGACATCTTGGCGAAGACCGAATTGGGCAACCTTCAATGGGAAGAGCCCGACTTCAACGAACTCGAGGCCATACTCCCGCCGTACAAGCTACAGCTGAAGCCTTCGCGCGAAGGACTGACACTCACGTTGTTCAACGCTGATGGTCGCCCAATTCAGTCCGTCGTATCTCAGCCTCTCGGCTTTGCAATGAAGCCGGATGGCGTCAACCTGACCGGGCTCTTTGAAGCTGCGAAGCGTCGGGCGCGCCGCGTCGACGAGGCCCTTGCCGAGGTCGAGCAGATGCTCAAGGCCCTGTAGGCCGCCGCTACCCCTCGATCCCCATCAGCGAGCGGGCGAAGGCCTCGGCCTCGAACGGCCTGAGGTCGTCGGCGCCCTCGCCGACGCCGACCGCGTGCACCGGCAGGCCCTGGCTCTGGGCCAGCGCCACCACGATGCCGCCGCGCGCCGAGCCGTCGAGCTTGGTGACGATCAGCCCGGTCACGTTGACCATCTCGCGGAACGCCTTGACCTGCTGGTGGGCGTTCTGGCCGACCGTGCCGTCCAGCACCAGCACGGTGGCGTGCGGGGCGTCGGGCTCCTGCTTCTTCAGCACCCGGATGACCTTGGCCAGCTCCTCCATCAGGGCGGCCTTGTTCTGCAGCCGGCCGGCGGTGTCGACCAGCAGCACGTCGGCGTTGCGGGCCCGCGCCTCGACCAGCGCGTCGTAGGCCAGCGCCGCCGCGTCGGAGCCGTGCGGCTTCTCGACCACGTGGCAGCCGGTGCGCTCGCCCCAGATCCGCAGCTGCTCGATGGCGGCCGCCCGGAAGGTGTCGCCGGCCGCCAGCACCACGGTCTTGCCGGCGGCTGTCCACTGCCGGGCCAGCTTGCCGATGGTGGTGGTCTTGCCGGAGCCGTTGACCCCGACCATCAGCACCACGAACGGCCTGGCCGGGACGTCCCGCGGCTCCAGCGGCACCGCCACCGGCGCGAGGATCTCGGCGATCTCGGCGGCGAAGGCGGCCCGCACCTCGTCGCCGGTGACCTCGTTGTCGAACTTCTCGCGCGCCAGGTTGGCGGTGAGCCTGGCGGCGGTCTCGACGCCGAGGTCGGCGGTGATCAGCAGGTCCTCGAGCTCCTCCAGCGTCGCGGCGTCCAGCCGACGCTTGACGAACAGGCCGGAGATGCCGTCGACCAGCCGGCGCGACGACTTGGCGAGGCCGTCGCGCAGGCGGGCGAACCAGCCCTTCCTTCCCGACGAGTCCGATTGGGGCGCGGTCGGCTCGGCACTCATCGGGCGGTCTCCGGCGAAGCGGGCATCAGGCGGCGGCGCGCAGCGGTCATCACGCTGCGGCGCGCAGCGCCGGGCGGCCGATCAGGCGGCCGTTCTCCAGGCCGAGGATCGTCACCGGCACCACCGTGCCGGGCTCGGCCGCGGATCCGGGCTCCAGCGCGATCGGCGCGAAGCTCTCGCCGCGGCCGATGCCGTCGGCCTCGACCAGCACCCGGTCGGTCGTCCCGACCCGGCCGGCCAGCCAGGCGTCGAGACTGGCGGCGCCGATCGCCCGCAGCCGGGCGGCCCGGGCCTTGCGGACGTCGCCCGGCACCTGCGGCATGCGGGCGGCCGGGGTGCCGGGGCGCGGCGAGTACGGGAACACGTGCAGGTGCTGGATGCCGAGGTCGGCGAGCAGGGCGGCGGTGTTCTCGAACATCGCGTCGCTCTCGGTCGGGAAGCCGGCGATCACGTCGGCGCCGAACGCCACGTCCGGGCGCAGGGCGCGGACCTTCTCGACCAGCCGGATCGCGTCGGCCCGCAGGTGCCGGCGCTTCATGCGCTTCAGCACCATGTCGTCGCCGGCCTGCAGCGACAGGTGCAGGTGCGGCATGAAGCGCGGCTCGCCGGCGATCAGCCGGAACAGGTCGTCGTCCAGCTCGACCGGGTCGACCGAGGACAGCCGCAGGCGCGGCAGCTCGGGCACCAGCGCCAGCAGCCGGCGTACCATCTGGCCGAGGCTCGGCCTGCCGGGCAGGTCGCCGCCATAGGAGGTGATGTCGACCCCGCTCAGCACCATCTCGCGGTAGCCGGCGGCCACCAGGGCGCGGACCTGCTCGACGACGGCGCCGATCGGCACCGAGCGGCTGTTGCCGCGGCCGTAGGGGATGATGCAGAAGGTGCAGCGGTGGTCGCAGCCCTGCTGGACCTGGACGATCGCGCGCTCGCGGCCCTGGGCCTCGGTGACCAAGTGGGCGGCGGTCTCGCGCACGCTCATGATGTCGTTGACCAGCACGGCCGGGGCGTCGTCGACGGCCGACCAGGTCCCGGCCTGCAGCTTCTCCTCGTTCCCGACCACGCGGGCGACCCCGGGGATGGCGGCATAGCGGGCCGGGTCGATCTGCGCGGCGCAGCCGGTGACGACCACCTGGCTGCCGGGGTTGTCGCGGACCAGCCGGCGGATCGCCTGGCGCGACTGCCGCTCGGCCTCGGCGGTGACGGCGCAGGTGTTGACCACGATGGTGTCGCCGGCCCCGGAGGCCGCGAGATGGCCGCGGATCACGTCGGACTCGTGCGCGTTCAGCCGGCAGCCGAAGGTCTCGACCCGGTGGGAAGCAGCGGTGGGGATGTCGGCCGCGCGTGCCATGGGCCGGTAGATGCCTTCACGGCGACGGGAATGCAAGGCCGGTGCGCGCGCCGGTCAGCCGCGCAGCGCCACCTCGGCCAGCCGGCGGGCCGGTTCCTTGCCGTCCAGGCGGAACAACTCGACGGTCTCCAGTCGGGCGCCGATCTCCGGCTCCTGGCCGTTCAGGTCGTCGGCGAGCGCGCGGGCCAGCTTGGCCTCGGCGATGCGGCCGAGGGTGATGTGCGGGATGTAGGGCAGGTCGAGCCGCAGCGCCTCGGCGAACGGCCCGGAATACAGCCGGTCGTGCAGCCGGACCAGGGTCGAGAAGCCCTCGTCGGGCACCAGGTAGACGAAGGTGTCGCCGGAGTCCGGGTCGGGCACCGGCAGCGCGCAACGGAACGCCAGGTCGAGCGGCGGGGTCTCGCCGGCGACCATCGCCAGGTGGCCGGTCGCGGTGGTGGCGTCGGTGGCGCCGGTCGGGAACACCAGGGTGACGTGCGGCCCGATCTCCGGGGTCGCCAGCGCCTTGCCGTGGCGGTCGCGCAACGCGGTGATCCAGGCGGCGTCGGCAGCCTTCAGCCGGGGCCGCCCGAGCACCGCCAGACTCATCGCACGACCGTCGGCATCAGACCGCCAGCAGGTCGGCGTCGAGGATGCCGGCGAAGCTGGTCGCCACCGGCCCGGTCATCTCGACATGGCCGTCCGGGCGCCACCAGATCTCCAGCGACCCGCCGTCCAGGTCGACGGTGGCGCGCCGGCCGGTCAGCCCGCGGCGGGCCGCCGCCACCAGGGTCGCGCAGGCGCCGGAGCCGCAGGCCTGGGTGATGCCGGCGCCGCGCTCCCACACCCGCATGCGCAGCCGGTCGGGGGCCAGCACGGTGGCGAACTCGATGTTGGCGCGTTCCGGGAAGGCCGGGCTGTGTTCGATCCCGGGGCCGACGCCGGCCAGGTCGACGGCCTCGGCGTCGGGCACGAAGAACACCGCGTGCGGGTTGCCGATGTTCACGGCGGTCGCCGGCCCGAAGGCCTCGGCCCCCGGGACCGTGAAGGACAGGGTGTCCGCTTCGGCAGCGTTTTCCGCGGGGGCCAGCGGGATCTCGTCCCAGCCGAGCCGGGCCGGGCCCATGTCGACGGTCACCCGGCCGTCGCCGGCGTCGGTGCAGACCAGCCGGCCGGCGACCGTCTCGATCGCCACCTCGGCGGTGCCGGCCTCGCGCATCAGCAGCGAGGCGACGCAGCGCGTGCCGTTGCCGCAGGCCTGGGCCTCGGAGCCGTCCGGATTGTGGATCGCCATGTAGGCGGCGCCGCCGTTGCGGGCCGGCAGGATGGTCAGGAACTGGTCGTAGCCCACCCCGCGCCGGCGGTCGCCCACGGCGCGGTACTGCGCCGGGCTGAGCGCGGCCGGCATGGCCCGGCCGTCGACCACGACGAAGTCGTTGCCGAGGCCATGCATTTTGGTGAAGGGCAAACCGTCCATGACGGCAGATATAGAGACGGTGTAGGCTCGCGCGCAACCACGCCTTACCGCCTTCCGCGAAAAACCGCATCCAGGGGAGAGAAGCACCGATGATCATCGGGCACGAGCGCCTGACCGAACTCGTCACGCGCATGATCCAGGGGGCCGGCAGCGACCGCGCCGAAGCCGCGGCGGTGGCCGAGAACCTCGTCCAGGCCAACCTGATGGGCCACGACAGCCACGGCGTCGGGCTGGCGCCGCGCTACATGAAGCATGCCCGCACCGGCACCATGAACCTCGGCGTCAAGCCGACGGTGGTGACCGACAACGGCGTCTACCTGCTGCTCGACGGCAACATGGGCTACGGCCAGACGGTGTGCCGTGACGCCACCGAGATGGCGATCGCCCGGGCCAAGGAGAAGGGCGCCGCGATCGTCGGCCTGCGCCGGACCCACCACATGGGCCGGATCGGCGCCTGGGGCGAGATGTGCGCCCGGGCCGGGCTGATCTCGATCCACTACGTCAACACCACCGGTCACCGGCCCTATGTGGCACCGTGGGGCGGCTACGAGGCGCGCTACTCGACCAACCCTTACTGCACGGCGATCCCGGCGACCGACAAGACCCCGATGATCGTGCTCGACATGGCGACCTCCAGAGTCGCCCAGGGCAAGGTCCGGGTCGCCTACTACGCCGGCAAGAAGACCCCGGCCGACGCCCTGATCGGCCCCGACGGCCTGCCGACCGACGATCCGAAGGTGATCTTCGAGGAGCCCTACGGCGCGATGATGAGCTTCGGCCAGCACAAGGGCTACGGGCTGGCGATGATCTGCGAGATCCTGGCGGCCGGCATCACCGGCGGCGGCACCGCCCGCGACGAGCTGATGGACCAGGAGACGATCTGCAACAACATGCTGATGATCGTCATCGACCCCAAGGGCTTCGGGGCCGACATCCCGTTCCGCGACGAGATCGACAAGCTGGTCGAGCACGTCAGTTCCTCGAAGCCGGCCAAGGG
The DNA here is from genome assembly GCF_040219615.1 of Thalassobaculum sp. Taxonomy (GTDB): domain Bacteria; phylum Pseudomonadota; class Alphaproteobacteria; order Thalassobaculales; family Thalassobaculaceae; genus Thalassobaculum_A. The sequence goes on along the minus strand of NZ_JAVJSE010000013.1, from coordinate 277,261 downwards.
CTTCGACAAGGTGCAGTTCCCGGGCGATCCCGAGCGCGCGGCCATGGCCGAGCGCCAGGCCAACGGCATCTGGATCGACGACAACACCTGGGGCGAGATGCGCCGGGCCGGGCTCGAGGCCGGCCTGAGCGAGGCGGACTTCGCGGGCTGAACTTGCTAGCCTCCGGGAACCTGCACGGACCGAACGGGAGCCGGGGATGAGCGACGACCGGGGACGGATGGACGAGGCCGGCAAGCTGATGCGGTTCGACGCCGCGAAGAAGTCGGTCCTGGTCGCCTACCTGCTGTGGTTCTTCCTCGGCTTCTTCGGGCTGCACCGGATCTATCTCGGATATGTGCTCAGCGGCCTGCTGATGCTGGCCCTGTGGGCCGTCGGCACGGCCCTGAGCATTATCCTGATCGGCTACGTCATCCTGGTGCTGCCGTTCCTGTGGTGGCTGGTCGACGCCCTGCTGATCCCGGGGTTGGCCCGCGACCGCAACAACGCGATCATCGCCGAGATCGAGCGCGGCGCCCGCTGATCGACCGGGCCCGGCCGGCCGATCGTGTCGGGCATGCGCCATTGTATCCGACCGGCAGGACTGGTAGCGCTGTGGCAGGCCTGAACCAGCCCGGGGGGCGCCGGGGGAAACTCAGGAGCAGAGGATACCGCGCATGAATGTCCGACCAATCGCCCGTGCCGCCGCCTTCGCCGCCGGCCTGCTCGCGGCCGTGCCGGCGTCGGCGAACGTCGACAAGCCGGTCGAGCTGACCATCAAGGACCACCACTTCCATCCGGCCCGCCTCGAGGTGCCGGCCGGCAAGCTGTTCACCCTGCTGGTGCACAACACGGACGGCACCGCCGAGCATCTCGACCTGACGGACCTTCGGCTCGAGAAGGTCATCCGCGGCAACAGCAAGGGCTATATCTCGATCCGGCCGCTGAAGCCGGGCGAGTATCGCTTCGTCGGGCAGCGCCACGACAAGACCGCCAGGGGCGTGATCGTCGCCAAGTAGCCCCAGGGGATCCACACCGGGGGCTCCGCTCCGGGGTTGCCGCCCGCCGGTCGCGGCGCGGTCGTCGATGGCGGCAATTGCCACTTTGAAACCCCGCGTCGGCGGTTACTCTGGGCCGGTCGCTACCCGGAGATGAGCCATGGCGGTTTCGCGCAAGCTGTTGATCCTGCCGCCGGTCGTCCTGGGCGCGCTGGTGCTGGCTGCAGTGGTTGCGACCCGCGGCGAGCCGGCGCGCGAGCCGGCCGGGGAGACGGCGGCCCGGGTCCGTGTGCTCGAGGTCGCCGCCATGCCCTTCGTGCCGCGGCTCACCGGCTACGGGACGGTGGCACCGGGCCGCAGCTGGTCGGCGGTCGCGCAGGTCGCGGGCCGGGTCGCCCGGACCGCGCCCGAGCTGGAGCGCGGGGCCCGGGTCGCGGCCGGCACCGAGATCGTCAAGATCGCCGACGAGGACTACCAGCTGGCGGTCGCCAAGGCCGACGCCGACATCAATGCCGCCCAGGCCGGCCTCGACGAGCTGGCGATGGACGAAGCCAACCTGCGGACCAGCCTGGAGATCGAGCAGCGGGCGCTGGCGCTGGCCGAGCGCGACCTGCAGCGCCAGCGCGACCTGGTCAGGCGCGGCAACACCTCGCAGGCGTCGGTCGACGACAGCGATCTGGCGGTGGTCCGGCAGCGCGCCACCGTCCAGGGACTCGAGAACGACCTCCGGCTGATGCCGACGAAACGTCGGACCCAGGAGCTGGCAAAGGCGGTCGACGAGGCCGACCTGGCGACCGCGCTGCTGAACCTGGACCGGACCGCGATCAGGACGCCATTCGAGGGCCGGATCGCCGAGGTCAAGGTCGAGGCCACCCAGTATGTCGGGGTCGGCGAGGTGCTGGCGACCCTGGACGGCATCGACACCGCCGAGGTCGACATGCAGGTCCCGCAGTCCCGGATGAAGCCGTTCTCCGAGCTCGGCTTCGGCGGCTTCGGGAAGACCGCCGACCCGGTCGCGAACTTCCGCGACCTGGTCGACCGGGCCGGGCTGAGCGCCACCGTGCGGCTGCGCTTCGACGACCGCGACATCGAGTGGCCCGGCCGGCTGGCGCGGGTCAGCGACACCGTCGACCCGTCGACCCGGACCGTCGGCCTGATCGTGGTGGTGGACGAGCCCTATGCCCGCGCCCGCCCGGGCGAGCGGCCGCCTTTGATCAAGGACATGTTCGTCCAGGTCGAGCTGCGGGCGGCGGCGATCGCCGATACGATCGTGGTGCCGCGTTCGGCGGTGCGCGACGGCGCGGTCCACGTGGTCGGCCCGGAGGCCCGCCTCGAGCGCCGGCCGGTATCGGCGATGCGGGCGTTCGGCGACCTGGTGGTGGTCGGGTCCGGCCTGGCGCCCGGCGACATGGTGGTACTGGACGACCTGCCGGCGGCGATTCCGGGCATGCTGCTGACGCCGGTGCCCGACGCCGGCGCCGCCGAGGCGCTGCGGCGCCGGGCTGCGGGCGAGGCGGGCCGGCGATGATCCGCTACTTCGCCGGCCATCCGACGGCCGCCAACCTGCTGATGCTGGCCTTCGTCGTGGCCGGCATCGCGATCGCCCCGAGCCTGCGCCGCGAGACCTTCCCGCGCATCGACCCGGACGAGGTGCAGGCCCGCATCGCCTATCCGGGGGCCGCCCCGGCCGAGGTCGCCGACGCGGTCTGCCAGCGGGTCGAGGACGCGGTCGACGGCGTCGACAACATGGCGGAAATCCGCTGCGAGGCGCGCGAGGGGCTGGCGATCGCCACCTTCGAGATGACCGAGGGGTCGAACTTCGACCGCTTCTTCCTCGACATCAAGACCGAGGTCGACGCCATCGACAGCTTCCCCGACGAGGTCGAGACCCCGGTGGTCAAGCAGCTCGGGCTCGCCGATTTCGTCGCCGCGGTGGCGATCACCGGGCCGGACCGCCTGCCGGAACTCAAGGCCTATGCCGAGGCGGTCAAGGCCCGGATGCTGCGCTGGGGCGGCATCCCGAACGTCGATGTCACCGGCTTCTCCGACCACCAGATCAGCATCGAGGTGCAGGACGGCATGTCCCGCGCGCTCGGCCTCAGCGTGTCGGACATCGCCGACCTGGTGGGCCGCCGCAACGTCGAGCTGCCGGCCGGCGACATCGAGACCGCGGACCGGGTGGTGGCCCTGCGGTTCGACGACCAGCGGGTCTCGGTCGACGCCCTGAAGGACCTGGTGGTGGTGGAGGGCGGCCGCGGCGGGCAGATCCGGCTCGGCGACATCGCCACGGTCACCGACCGGTTCCAGGACGACGAGGTCCGCATCGAGTTCAACGGCAAGCCGGCGGCGCTGCTGGAGATCACCAAGACATGGTCGGCCGACAGCCTGGACGTCATCGCCGCGCTGCAGGCGTTCCTGGAGGACGAGCGCGGGCGGGCGCCGCCCGGCGCGGTGCTGGCGATCACCAGCGACCGGTCGTCGATCGTGCGCGACCGGCTGACCATGCTGTTCGAGAACGCCGTCCAGGGCATCGTGCTGGTGGCGGCCGCGGTCTGGCTGTTCTTCGGCCTGCGCACCGCGTTCTGGATCTCCATGGGCCTGCCGGTGTCGTTCCTCGGCGGGCTCGCCGCCATGGCCCTGCTCGGCTACTCGATCAACATGCTGACCATGGTCGGGCTGCTGATCGTGATCGGCATCATCATGGACGACGCCATCGTGATCGCCGAGAACATCCAGGCGCACCGCCAGCGCGGCCGCCCGGCGCTGCAGGCCGCGATCGACGGCACGGTGCAGGTGCTGCCGGGGGTGGTGTCGTCCTTCGTCACCACCGCGGCGGTGTTCGGCTACCTGGCATTCCTGAGCGGCGACCTCGGCCAGCTGCTGTCGGTGGTGCCGGTGGTGATGCTGCTGGTGCTGGCGGTGTCGCTGGTCGAGGCCTTCCTGATCCTGCCGAACCACCTCAGCCACGATCCCCATGACACCGAACACGGCCCCGATCGGCCCGGGCGGGTGCGGCGCTGGGCCGAGGGCTGGATGGAGCGGGTCCGCGACCGGCAGGTCGGGCCGCTGGCGGCGCGCGCCGTGGCGCATCGCTACCTGACCGTCGGCATCGCGTTCGGCGCCTTCCTGGTCGCGGTGGCGATGCTGGCCGGCGGTGTGCTGAAGTTCCAGGCCTTTCCGGAACTCGACGGCGACACCCTGGAGGCCCGCGTCACGCTGCCGCGCGGCAGCCGGCTGGCCGACACCGAGGCCATGGTGGCCCGGCTGGTCGACGCCGCCGGGCGGGTGAACCAACAGCTCGCGCCGAGGCAGCCGGACGGCCGGCCATTGGTCCGCCATGTCCTGTTGACCTACAACGAGAACGCCGACACCGGCGACACCGGCGCCAACCTGGCGACCGTGTCGATCGACCTGCTGTCGTCGGAGATCCGCACGGTCGACAACGACGGCATCGTCGACCGCTGGCGCCGGGAGGTCGGGCCGCTGCTCGACAGCGTCCGCGTCACCTATGCCGAGCCCACGGCCGGCCCGGCCGGCAAGGCGATCGAGTTCCGGCTGGCCGGCGCCGACCTGCCGGCGCTGGACGCCGCCGCCCGGGACCTGGAGGGCTGGCTCGCCGGTTACCGCGGCACCCGCGACCTGCTGGACGACCTGGAGGCCGGCAAGCCGGAGATCGTGCTGACCCTGAAGGAGGGGGCCGGCCAGCTCGGCCTGGACGCCCGCACCGTCGCCCAGCAGCTGCGCGCGGCGTTCTTCGGCAGCACCGCTGACGAGATCCAGGTCGGCGTCGAATCCTACGAGATCGACGTGCGGCTGGCCGGCGTCGACCGCGGCAGCCTGGCCGCCCTGGACGACGCGGTGATCGCGACCCCGGACGGCAAGCTGGTGCCGCTGAGCGAGGTCGCGGCCGCCCGCTGGAACCGCGGCTACGCCCGCATCGTGCGGATCGACCGGCGGCCGACCGTGACCGTCCAGGGCGACGTCGACACCCGGGTGGCGAACGCCACCGAGATCGTCAACGACACCTACGCCCGCTTCGTGCCGGAACTTCGCCGGCGCTATCCCGGCCTGGAGGTGTCGATCGAGGGCCAGGTCGCCAGCGGCCGGACTACCGGCACGTCGATGGCCAAGGCGCTGGTGCTCGGGCTGGTCGGGATCTTCCTGGTGCTGAGCTTCCAGTTCCGCAGCTACGTCGAGCCGCTGGTGGTGATGAGCCTGATCCCGTTCGCGCTGATCGGCGCGGTCGCCGGGCACCTGCTGCTGGGCATCGACCTGGCGCTGCCGAGCCTGCTCGGCCTGATCTCGCTGGCCGGCATCGTGGTCAACGACTCGATCCTGCTGGTGCAGTTCATCAAGAGCGAGCACGCCCCCGGCGACGTCACCGTCGAGGCCGCCGCCCCGAAGGCGGCGAAGGCGCGGTTCCGGGCGATCTTCCTGACCTCGCTGACCACCGTGGCCGGGCTGCTGCCGCTGCTGTTCGAGACCAGCCTGCAGGCCCAGCTGCTGATCCCGCTGGTCACCAGCATCGCCTTCGGCCTGACCACCACGACCTTCCTGGTGCTGTTCGTGGTGCCGGCGTTCTACGCCATCCTCGACGATTTCGGCCTGACCTCGCTGGCCCGCGAGCGGCGCGAGGCGGCGCGGGCTTGACATCGGTCGACTTTATGAGTTGATATCAACTCATAATCCTGCCGGAGGAGATCCGCCTTGGTCCCGTCGCTCTATGCGCACCCGTTCTCGTCCTACTGCCAGAAGGCGCTGATCGCGCTGTACGAGAACGGCACAGGTTTCCGATACCGCCGGATCGGCCAGGACGACGACCCTGCGGCGTTCGCCGAGATGACGGCGCTGTGGCCGATGAAGCGCTTCCCGGTCCTGGCCGACGGCGACCGGACGGTGTTCGAGACGACGGTCATCATCGAGTACCTGGACGTGCACCATCCCGGACCGCTGCGGCTGATCCCCGAGGATCCGGCGGCGGCCCTCGATGCACGGATGCTGGACCGAGTGTTCGACAACTACGTCATGACCCCGCTGCAGAAGATCGTCGGCGACAGCCTGCGTCCCGCCGACCGGCGGGACCGGCAGGGCGTGGACGAGGCTCGGGGCATGCTCGACACCGCCTATGGCTGGCTCGATTCCCGGATGGCCGGGCGCGAGTGGGCGGCCGGCGGGTTCGGCCTCGCCGACTGCGCGGCGGCCCCGTCCCTGTTCTATGCCGACTGGGCGCATCCCCTGGGCGACCGGTTTCCGGCGCTGCGCCGGTACCGCGACCGGCTGCTGGCCCGGCCTTCCTTCGCCCGCGCCGTCGACGAGGCCCGCCCGTTCCGCCACCTGTTTCCGCTCGGCGCGCCGGACCGCGACTGAGCGGATCTCGCCGCTCGCCTTGACCCTCCCGGCCGCCGCGCGTATAAGGCGGCCTTCTCGGCGAGACCCTGTCTGCTGAGACCTTAACGGGTTCCGTCCGTCCTCGAGGGTTCGAGCACGGGCGCGATATCGTTTGGGGCAACGGTTTGTCTGGAGTGACGGTTTGTTCGAAGGACTGAGCGAGAGGCTGGGATCGGTCTTCGACCGGCTGCGCAAGCGCGGGGCGCTGAGCGAGGCCGACGTCGCGACCGCCATGCGCGAGGTCCGGGTCGCCCTGCTCGAGGCCGACGTCGCCCTGCCGGTGGTCAAGCAGTTCGTCGACAAGGTCCGCGAGCGGGCGGTCGGCCGCGAGGTGCTGCGCTCGGTCACGCCGGGCCAGATGGTCGTCAAGATCGTCCACGACGAGCTCGTGGACATGCTCGGCTCCGACAGCCAGTCGATCAGCCTGAACGCCCCGGCCCCGGTGCCGATCCTGATGGTCGGCCTGCAGGGCGGCGGCAAGACCACGACCACCGCCAAGATCGCCAAGCGCCTGAAGGAGCGCGAGCGCAAGAAGGTGCTGATGGCGTCGCTCGACGTCACCCGCCCGGCGGCGCGCGAGCAGCTCCGGATCCTCGGCGAGCAGGTCGGCGTCGCCACCCTGCCGATTGTCGCCGGCGAGACCCCGGCCGGGATCGCCAGGCGGGCTATGACCGCGGCGAGGCTGCAGGGCTTCGACGTGGTGATGCTGGACACCGCCGGCCGCACCTCGATCGACGAGGGGCTGATGGCCGAGGCCCGGGCGGTCCGCGAGGCGGTGAACCCGCACGAGGTGCTGCTGGTCGCCGACGCGCTGACCGGCCAGGACGCGGTCACCACCGCCACCAACTTCCACGAGCGGGTCGGGATCACCGGCATCGTGCTGACCCGGGTCGATGGCGACAGCCGCGGCGGTGCCGCGCTGTCGATGCGCGGCGTCACCGGTATGCCGATCAAGATGCTCGGCGTCGGCGAGAAGGTCGACGACCTGGAGGACTTCCACCCGGAGCGCCTGGCCGGCCGCATCCTCGGCATGGGCGACGTGGTCAGCCTGGTCGAGAAGGCCGCCGAGACGATCGACGCCGAGGAGGCCCAGAAGACCGCCGAGCGAATGATGCGCGGCGTCTTCACCCTCGACGACATGGCGGCCCAGCTGAAGCAGGTCCGCACGCTCGGCGGGCTCGGCGGCATCATGGGAATGCTGCCCGGCATCGGCAAGCTGCAGAAGCAGATGGCCGGCGCCAATCTCGACGACAAGGTGCTGAAGCGCAACGAGGCGATCATCTCCTCGATGACCCGCGACGAGCGCCGCAACCCGAAGCTGCTCAACGCCTCGCGCCGCAAGCGCATCGCCGCCGGTTCCGGCACCCAGGTGCAGGACGTCAACAAGGTGCTGAAGCAGCACCAGGACATGGCGCGGATGATGAAGCAGGTCGGCAAGATGGGCGGCAAGGGCGCGCTGGCCGGCCTGTTCGGCGGTGGCGGCGGCATGCCCGCTCCGCCCGCCGGCGGTGGTTCGCTGCCGCCGATGCCCGGCGGCTTCCCGGGCCTCGGCGGCCCCGGCGGCCCCCGGCTTCCAGGGCTTGGCGGCGGCCTGCCCCCCGGATTTCCCGGCAAGCGCAAATAAGCGCGCCGGCGATCGTCAACGAACCGAATTGATACTCATCGGACTGCAGGAACACGAAAGGACCAAACCATGTCGCTTCGCATTCGTCTCGCCCGCGGCGGCGCCAAGAAGCGCCCGTTCTACCGGATCGTCGTCGCCGAGGCGACCAGCCCGCGCGACGGCCGCTTCGTCGAGAAGATCGGCACCTACAACCCGATGCTGCCGAAGGACCATGCCGACCGGCTGATCGTGAAGGCCGACCGCATCCAGCATTGGCTGAGCGTCGGCGCCCGCCCGACCGACCGGATGCACAAGATGCTCGGCCAGGCCGGCCTGATGGAGCCGTTCCAGTACAACGCGCAGCCGCTGAAGTCGGCACCGGGCAAGAAGCGCGCCGAGCGCGAGGCCGAGGCCGCGCAGAAGGCCGCCGACGCCGCCGAGAAGGCTGCCGCGGAGGCCGCCGAGACGCCGGCAGAGGCGCCGGCCGAGGCATCGGCCGAGGCCTGATCGCGAGCGCAGGGCGGGAACGGCGGTGGTCGATCGCGTCTGCCTGGGGGCGGTAACCGGCGCCCATGGCGTCCGCGGTCAGGTGAAGGTCAGGCCCTTCACCGAGAACCCGGACGACGTGGCCGCCTACGGCCCGGTCGAGGACGAGTCCGGCGACCGCCGGTTCGAGCTGCAGGTCACCGGCCGCCACAAGGACGGGGTGATCGTCCGGGTCGACGGCGTGGCCGACCGCGATGCCGCCGAGGCGTTGCGCGGTACCCGGTTCTACGTGGCGCGCTCGGTGTTGCCGGAGCCGTCGGACGGCGAGTACTACCACGCCGACCTGATCGGCCTGGCGGTGGTCGCGACCGACGGCCGGCAACTCGGCCGGGTCACGGCGATGCACGACTTCGGGGCCGGCGACCTGATCGAGTATGTCGGCGCCGACGGCAGGTCCCAAATGCTGCCGTTCACCGAGGCGGTGGTGCCGGAGGTCGATCTGGCCGGCGGCCGGCTGCTGGTGGATCCGCCCGAGGGGCTGCTGGACTGATGAAGGGCGGCGGAGTGAGGAGCGATGGCCGACGCTGCGGCGACCGGATGGCAGGCAACGGTGCTGACTCTGTTCCCGGAGATGTTTCCGGGGCCGCTCGGGCTGTCGCTGGCCGGAAAGGCGCTGAATGCCGGGATTTGGTCGCTGAAAGCGCTGGACATCCGGGAATTCGCACGCGATAAGCACCGCTCCGTCGACGACACCCCGTTCGGGGGCGGATCCGGCATGGTCATGCGGCCGGACGTCGTCGATGCGGCGCTCGCCTCGATCGAGGATCAGCCCGGACCGCGGATCTATCTCAGCCCCCGCGGCCGGCGGTTCGATCAGGCGCGGGCCAGGGCGCTGGCGGCGGAACCGGGTGTGGTGCTGCTGTGCGGGCGCTACGAGGGGTTGGACGAACGGGTGATCGCCGCCCGCGGCCTCGAGGAACTGAGCCTCGGGGATTTCGTGCTCTCCGGCGGGGAGCCGGCGGCGCTCGCGGTGATGGACGCGGTGATCCGCCTGCTGCCGGGGGTTCTCGGCGCGGCGGAGACGCTGGCGGAAGAGAGTTTCGAGGAGGGGCTGCTGGAGTATCCCCTCTATACCCAGCCTCGGGACTGGAACGGGATGACCGTTCCCGAGGTGCTGACCAGCGGGCACCACGCCAATGTCAGGGCGTGGCGGCGCCGGGAGGCGGAACGGATCACCCGGGAGCGGCGCCCCGACCTGTGGGCCCGCCGTTCCGGGCAGTGTGAACGGGCCGGCGGTACGGCCGACGACGAGGATACGGAGACCACGCCATGAACATCATCGAGCAGCTCGAGACCGAGCAGGTCGCGGCCCTCTCGGCCGACAAGCAGATCCCGGTCTTCGGCCCGGGCGACACGGTGCGGGTCGACGTGAAGGTCGTCGAAGGCACGCGCGAGCGCATCCAGGCGTTCGAGGGTGTCTGCATCGCCCGCAGCAACGACGGCGTGAACTCGTCGTTCACGGTCCGCAAGATCTCCTACGGCGAGGGCGTCGAGCGGATCTTCCCGCTGTACTCGCCGCGGATCGCCGGGATCGAGCTGATCCGGCGCGGCAAGGTGCGGCGCGCCAAGCTGTATTACCTGCGCGGCCGGACCGGCAAGTCGGCCCGTATCGCCGAGAAGACCACCGGCGTCGCCGGCAAGGCTGCCGCCGAGGATCGTGCGGTCGCCGCCGAGGCGCGCGCCGCGCGCCTGGCCGAGCAGGCCGAGCAGCGGGCCGCCAAGGCCGAGGCGAAGGCCGCCGAGGCCGAGGCCGGCACCGAGGCGTAAGCCTGCACATCCGGAACGGGATCCAGCGCCCCCGGACGGCAACGTCCGGGGGCGTTTCGCGTTGGCGGGTTCCGGGCGCCCACGCCGGTCCTGATTTCATCACGTCGTCCGGATGGCCGCCGGCATCGGGCCTGGCGGCTCTGCAAAGCCCCCTTGCGCGTTTCGTGGTTTGCCTCGGCGGCGCAACTTTGTAATGTCCGGCCTCCGGAGAACACGAGGCACCGCCGCGCCGACTGAACGCGCGACGGCCCGCAGGAGGGAATACCGAGCCATGGCCAAGCCCCGCACCCTGTTCGACAAGATCTGGGCGTCGCACCTGGTCGACGTCCAGGACGACGGGACCTGCCTGATCTACATCGACCGGCATCTGGTCCACGAGGTCACCAGCCCGCAGGCCTTCGAGGGCCTGCGCCAGAACGGCCGCAAGGTGCGCCGTCCCGAGCTGACCCTGGCGGTCGCCGACCACAACATCCCGACCACCGACCGCAGCAAGGGGATCGAGGACGAGGAGAGCCGGATACAGGTCGAGACCCTGGAGAGCAACGTCAAGGCGTTCGGGGTTCCCTACTTCCCGGTCCTGGACGCCCGCCAGGGCATCGTCCACATCATCGGGCCGGAGCAGGGCTTCACCCTGCCGGGCATGACCATCGTGTGCGGCGACAGCCATACCGCGACCCACGGCGCCTTCGGCTCGCTGGCCTTCGGCATCGGCACCTCCGAGGTCGAGCACGTGCTGGCGACCCAGACCCTGGTGCAGGCCCCGGCCAAGAACATGCGGATCACCGTTGATGGCGAGCTGCCTGCCGGCGTGACCTCCAAGGACGTGGTGCTGGCGATCATCGGCGCCATCGGCACCGCCGGCGGTACCGGCCACGTGGTCGAGTATGCCGGCGAGGCGATCCGGGCGATGTCGATGGAAGCCCGCATGACGGTCTGCAACATGACCATCGAGGCGGGCGCCCGCGCCGGCATGATCGCGCCGGACGACACCACCTTCGAGTACCTCAAGGGTCGGCCGATGGCGCCGAAGGGCGCGGCCTGGGAGGCCGCCGTGGCGTACTGGAAGACTCTGCCGTCGGACCCCGGCGCCGCCTACGACAAGGAAGTGACCCTGAAGGCGTCGGACATCGCGCCGCAGGTCACCTGGGGCACCAGCCCGCAGGACGTGGTGCCGGTCACCGGCCGCACCCCGGACCCGGCGGCCGAGAGCGACCCGAACAAGAAGGCGGCGATCGAGCGGTCGCTGAAGTACATGGGCCTGGCCCCGAACACCCCGATCGCCGAGGTCAAGGTCGACAAGGTGTTCATCGGCTCCTGCACCAACGGCCGGATCGAGGACCTGCGCGCCGCCGCGGCGGTCGCCAAGGGCCGCAAGGTCGCCGACGGGGTCCACGCCATGGTGGTCCCGGGCTCCGGCCTGGTGAAGGAGCAGGCCGAGGCCGAGGGCATCGCCGACATCCTGATGGCGGCCGGTTTCGACTGGCGCGAGGCGGGCTGCTCAATGTGCCTGGCGATGAACGCCGACAAGCTGGAGCCGGGCGAGCGCTGTGCCTCGACCTCGAACCGCAACTTCGAGGGCCGGCAGGGCCGCGGCGGGCGGACCCATCTGGTCAGCCCGGCGATGGCGGCGGCGGCGGCGATCACCGGCCGGCTGTCCGACGTTCGCGAACTGACGAACTGAGCGGGAGGAGAGCACCGATGGAAAAGTTCACCCAGCTGCGCGGCACCGCCGCCCCGCTCGACATGATCAACGTCGACACCGACATGATCATCCCCAAGCAGTACCTGAAGACCATCAAGCGGACCGGGCTTGGCAAGCACCTGTTCGCCGAGATGCGCTACGACGACGACGGCAGGGAGAAGCCGGACTTCGTACTCAACAAGCCGCAGTACCGGGGCGCCCAGGTGCTGGTCGCCGAGGACAACTTTGGCTGCGGCTCGAGCCGCGAGCACGCGCCCTGGGCGCTGCTGGACTTCGGTATCCGCTGCGTGATCAGCACCAGCTTCGCCGACATCTTCTACAACAACTGCTTCAAGAACGGCATCCTGCCGATCAAGGTCACCAAGCAGCAGCTGCGCGAGCTGCTGGACGACGCCTCCAAGGGCTCGAACGCGGTGCTGGAGATCGACCTGGAGAACCAGACGATCGGCCGGCCGAACGGCGAGAGCGTGTCGTTCGAGATCGACCCGCACCGCAAGGACTGCCTGATCAACGGGCTCGACGACATCGGCCTGACCATGAAGCAAGAGGGCGACATCACGGCGTTCGAGGAAAAGCGCAAGCTGGCCCAGCCCTGGGCCTGAGGCCGCGTCCGGAACCCACCCGCGCGATCCCGCATCGCGGATATCCACGTTTGCCACGCCCCGGCGGTTCGGATAAGCAATCGCTCATCCAAGCCGATGATCGGGGGTAAAGGAGCGTCATGGCGTCCAACAAGAAACTGCTCGTGCTGCCGGGCGACGGTATCGGCCCGGAAGTGGTGCGCGAGACCCTGCGCGTCGTCGACTGGATGGCGAAGAAGCGGTCGGTATCGTTCGACGTGCAGGAAGGTCTGGTGGGCGGTGCGGCCTACGACGAGTCCGGGACCCCGCTGACCGACGAGACCCTGGCCGATGCGGTCGCCGCCGACGCCGTGCTGTTCGGCGCCGTGGGCGGCCCGAAATACGACGACCTGCCGTTCGAGAAGAAGCCCGAGCGCGGCCTGTTGCGCCTGCGCAAGGAAATGGACCTGTTCGCCAACCTGCGGCCGGCCATGGTGTTCGCCTCGATGGCCGACAACTCCTCGCTCAAGAAGGAACTGGTGGCCGGGCTCGACATCATGATCCTGCGCGAGCTGACCGGCGGCGTGTATTTCTGCGAGCCGCGCGGCATCGAGGACCTGCCCGGCGGCGGCAAGCGCGGCTTCGACACCCAGGCCTACACCACGCCGGAGATCGAGCGCATCGGCCGGGTCGCCTTCGACCTGGCGCGCAAGCGGCGCGGCAAGGTGACTTCGGTCGAGAAGGCCAACGTCATGATGTCCGGCGTGCTGTGGCGCGAGGTCATGACCGGCCTGCACAAGGCCGAGGGCGAGGGCCTGGAATACGAGAACATGTTCGCCGACAACTGCGCCATGCAGCTCGTTCGCAATCCGAAACAGTTCGACGTGATCGTCACCGACAACCTGTTCGGCGACATCCTGTCGGATTGTGCGGCGATGCTGACCGGCTCGCTCGGCATGCTGCCGTCGGCCTCGCTCGGCGCCCAGGACCCGACCACCGGCCGCCGCCACGCCCTGTACGAGCCGGTGCACGGCTCGGCCCCGGACATCGCCGGCAAGGGCTCGGCCAACCCGATCGCCGAGCTGCTCTCCTTCGCCATGCTGCTGCGCTACAGCTTCGACATGGGCGAGGACGCCGACCTGATCGAGAAGGCGATCGACAACGTGCTCGGCTCCGGCCTGCGCACCGCCGACATCATGCAGCCCGGCAAGGCCAAGGTGTCGACCAACGTGATGACCGACAGCATCCTCAAGGAGCTGGACAAGCTGGCGGCCGGCTGAGGGTCTGCCTCTCCATACCATTCGTCATTCCGGAGAGGGCGCGCGAGCGCCCGGCTCCGGGAGACACCCGCTGCCGCGGAAATTCCCCCATTTTCATCCCCGGCGTTTTGCCGTATGAAGCGCGCCATGGACGAGACGGCTTTCCGTTCCGGGATCCGCATGCACGCCGACGGGGCGCAGCGCCCCGCCGTGCCCTCGCCCTGCCCGCGCTCCGGCGCGTTCGCCACCACCACCACCACGAAAGCCGGCAAGACCACCCTCTAGGGGTCTGGCCTCCTGCCGCGCGCGAGCGATCGGCGGTCGGGGGGCCCAGGCGGACCCCCGGGCGATGCGATGCCGTGCGGTTTCGAGAGGAGTTGAGGACATGGGCTACAAGGTTGCGGTCGTCGGGGCCACGGGTGCGGTGGGACGCGAGATGCTGACCACGCTGGCCGAGCGCAGCTTCCCGGCCGACGAGGTCATCGCCCTGGCGTCAGGCCGGTCGGCCGGCGGCCAGGTCTCCTACGGCGAGAAGGGGACGCTGACCGTCCAGGATCTGGCAAAGTACGACTTCTCGACCACCGACATCGCGCTGTTCTCGGCCGGCGGCGACGTGAGCAAGGAATACGCCCCGAAGGTCGGGCAGGCCGGCTGCGTGGTGATCGACAACTCCTCGGCGTTCCGCATGGACCCGGACGTGCCGCTGGTGGTGCCGGAGGTCAACCCGGACGCCCTGGCGCGCTACGGCAGGAAGAACATCATCGCCAACCCGAACTGCTCGACCGCGCAGCTGGTGGTGGCGCTGAAGCCGCTGCACGACGCCTTCGGGGTCAAGCGGGTGGTGGTCTCGACCTACCAGTCGGTGTCCGGCGCCGGCAAGGACGGCATGGACGAGCTGTTCAACCAGACCCGCGCCGTCTACGTGAACGACCCGATCTCCAAGGAGCAGTTCACCAAGCAGATCGCCTTCAACGTGATCCCGCATATCGACGTCTTCATGGAGGACGGGTTCACCAAGGAGGAGTGGAAGATGGCGGTCGAGACCAAGAAGATCCTCGACCCGGACATCGCGGTGGTCGCCCAGTGCGTCCGGGTGCCGGTGTTCATCGGCCATTCCGAGGCGGTGTTCATCGAGACCCGGAAGCCGATCGACGAGGCTTCGGCGCGGGCCGCGATGAAGGGCTTCCCCGGCCTGCTGGTGGTCGACCACCGCGCCGACGAGGGCTATGTCACCCCGGTCGAGAGCGCCGGCGAGGACGCGGTCTATGTCAGCCGCATCCGCAAGGACCCGACCGTGAAGAACGGCCTGGTGTTCTGGTGCGTGTCCGACAACCTGCGCAAGGGCGCGGCGCTCAACGCCGTGCAGATCGCCGAGGAACTGATCGCCCGCCACCTGAAGAAGGCGGCCTGACGCACCCCGAGGTCCTGGAGCGGCGGGTGGGTTCCGGAGCCGGACGCTCGCGCGCCCTCTCCGGAATGACGGACAGTGTTCATATCGTCATCCCGGAGAGCCCCGGACTTGATCCGGGGCGGCTCCGGGACCCACGGAGCGACGGGCATCGCCCGATCCCGCCTCACTCCGGGCGGTCGGCCCGGACGATCGCGTCGAGGTTCGGGATCAGGTCGAGGTCGACGGTCCCGGCCGCCTCGGTCGCGGCGGTCGCCACGTCAAGCCCGGCGACGCTGCGCCGCATCGCCCGGTACGGGTCGCGGCCGTCCAGGTAGTGGGCCAGGTACAGCCCGGCGAACAGGTCGCCGGTGCCGAAGAACGCCCGCCTGCGGCGCGGCGTGCGCACCACCGCCTCGCCCTCGACGGTCACCATCACGATCGCCAGCCGGTCGTCGCCGTCCGGGATGCCGGTGCCGAGCACGATGTCCGGCCCCCATTCCAGCAGGGTCACGGCGGCGGCGCGGGCGTCGTCGACGGTCTCGACCCGGTGGCCGGTCAGCCGCTCCAGCTCGAAGGCGTTGGGCGTGACGATCGTGGCGCGCGGCACCAGGCGCTCGCGGATCGCCTTCTCGACGCCGTCGCGCACGAACACCCGGCCGTGGTCGCCGATCACCGGGTCGCAGAGATAGACCAGCCCGGACTCGACCGCGCGCGCCGCGTCGACGGCGTCGGCGACCGCCCAGCCGCTGCCGGCCTCGCCGAGATAGCCCGAGTAGACCCCGTGGCAGCCCTGCCAGCCGGTCAGCCGCCCGACCCCCTGCAGCAGGTCGCGGACCTCGTGGTCCGGCCGCACCGTGCCGGCGTGGTGGCCGTGCCCCGGATGGTTGGAGAACGCCACCGTGTCGACCCGCCAGACCGGGTGGCCGAGCCGCTCCAGCGCCGGCGCGGCGGCGGCGTTGCCCACATGCCCGACGGCGACGTGCGAGGAGACGGCGAGGATCGGCATGGCCGCGACTATAGTCGCCCCGGCGGGCGGTGCCAGCGGCATGTATCGCGGCATGCATTGGGGGCAGGACGTCTCTTCCGCCGGCTGCCTCGCGAAGCTACGGTGCCGCCGGTTCGCCCCGAGATTCCGGACTGGAGATCCCGATGCCCGCCCCGCTGCGCCCGCGCCGTTCCGCCCTGTACATGCCCGGCTCCAATCCGCGGGCGCTTGAGAAGGCCCGCGACCTGCCCTGCGACGTGATCGTCATGGACCTGGAGGACGCGGTCGCGCCGGATGCCAAGGCGTCGGCCCGCGAGACCGTGGCGGCGGCCCTGCGGGGCGGCGGCTATGGCGGCCGCGAGCTGGTGCTGCGGGTCAACGGCCTGGACACCGCCTGGGGCCACGACGACCTCGCCTTCGCCGCCGGCCAGCCGGTGGATGCGGTGCTGCTGCCCAAGGTCGAGAGCGCCGATGCCGTGCGGCGGGCGGAGGCGGTGCTGGCGGCGCACGGCGCACCGGACGGCCTGGCGCTGTGGTGCATGATGGAGACTCCGCGCGGGGTTCTGGAGGCGGCCGGGATCGCCGGCGCGACCCCGCGCCTGGCTGGGCTGGTGATGGGTACCTCCGACCTGGCGAAGGACCTGCACTGCCTGCACACCCCGGACCGGCTGCCGTTCGTCACGGCACTCGGCCTGTGCCTGCTGGCGGCCCGCGCCTACGGCCTGGCGATCCTCGACGGCGTCTACCTGGACCTCGCCGACGACGACGGTTTCGCCGCCTCGTGCCGGCAGGGCGTCCAGTTCGGCTTCGACGGCAAGACCCTGATCCATCCCAAGACCATCGCGGCGGCCAACGCCGCGTTCGCGCCGTCCGAGGAGGCGCTGGCCTGGGCCCGCCGCATCACTGCCGCGCACGCCGCCGCCGAGGCCGAGGGCAAGGGCGTGCTGCTGGTCGACGGCAAGCTGGTGGAGGCCCTGCATGTCGCCGAGGCGGAGCGCCTGGTGGCGCTGGCCGGGCGCATCGAGGACCTGCATCGCGGCTCCCGTTAACCCCGTATTCATTGTCATGGGTCAATGCTCCCCGCCGACTTCAGGCGCAGCCTGACTTTCGTCCCCCCGGGCGTCGCGGGCGCGCCGGTCGGGGGGCTGTTTGTCCTTCCGGAGGATGGCGGATTGGCCAAGTACGCAGTGTCGCCGACCGGACGTGCGGTCACGTTCGGGCGCGACGAGATCATCGTCAGCAAGACCGACCTGAAAGGCCGGTTGACCTACTGCAACGACGTGTTCCGGCGGATCGCCGGGTTCACCGAGCGGGAACTGCTGGGGCAGCCGCACAGCATCATCCGGCATCCCGACATGCCGCGCTGCGTCTTCAAGCTGCTCTGGGACACGATCGCCGCCAAGGGCGAGATCTTCGCCTATGTGAAGAACATGGCCCGCAACGGCGATCACTACTGGGTGCTGGCGCATGTGACGCCGAGCCTGGACGCCGGCGGCAACCTCCTCGGCTACCACTCGAACCGACGGTTGCCGGACCCGGCCGCGGTCGCCGCGGTCGAGCGGCTCTACGCCGACCTGGTGGCGATCGAGGCGCGGCCGGACAGCCGCAAGGACGGCATGACCGCCGCCTCCGACCATCTCGCCGGCGTGCTCCAGGGAAAGGGGGTCGGTTATGACCAGTTCGTCCTCTCGCTCTAGGGCGCCGGCCTGCGCATTGCTGGCGACCGTCGGTGCGGCGCTCGCCGCCCTGCTGCCCTGGCTGCCGCTGCCGGTCGACGCCGCGGTGCCGGCGGCCGCCGCGTCGGTCGCGGCCGGTATCGCCGCCGCGGCCGCGCTGGTGGCGTTCCGGCTGGCGGCCTCGACGGATGCCTGGATCGCCCGCACCCAACAGGTCTGCGCGGCGGTCGCCACCGGCGACTTCGAGCGCCGGCTGATCGGCGTCGAGGGCAAGGGCAGTCCGACCGCGATGCTGCTGGCGGTCAACGACATGATCGACGTGACCGACGCCTTCGTGCGCGAGGCCGGGGCGGCCATGGAGGCGGTGTCCAAGGGCGTCTACTACCGCAAGATCCGGCCCGAGGGGCTGGGCGGGCACTTCTCGATCAGTGCTGCCCGGATCAACGACGCGACCGACGCCATGGCGGCCAAGGTCCTGCAGTTCGCGGCCCTGACCGACACCTTCGAGCGGCAGGTCGGCGGCGTGGTCGACTCGGTGGCGGCGGCGGCGGCGCAGATGCGCGGCACCGCCGGCAACCTCACCCAGCTCGCCGACTCCACCACCGACCAGACCACCGCGGTCGCCGCCGCCACCGAGCAGGCCTCGGCCAACGTGCAGACGGTGGCTTCGGCGGCCGAGGAACTGTCGGCCTCGATCCTGGAGATCACCCGCCAGGTCGCCGAGGCCGGCCGCACCACCA
This sequence comes from Thalassobaculum sp., assembly GCF_040219615.1. Taxonomy (GTDB): domain Bacteria; phylum Pseudomonadota; class Alphaproteobacteria; order Thalassobaculales; family Thalassobaculaceae; genus Thalassobaculum_A. Next base: position 258,670 of record NZ_JAVJSE010000013.1, on the reverse strand, counting down.
GCGAGGCCACCACCAAGGCGGAGGCGGCCAATGCCATGGTGCAGGCCCTGAACGAGGCGGCCTCGGAGATCGGCAGCGTGGTCACCCTGATCACCGACATCGCCGAGCAGACCAACCTGCTGGCGCTGAACGCCACGATCGAAGCCGCCCGTGCCGGCGAGGCCGGCAAGGGCTTCGCGGTGGTCGCCGGCGAGGTGAAGAGCCTGGCCAACCAGACCGGGCAGGCGACCCAGCGCATCCAGGAACAGGTCGCGCGGATCCGCGAGGCGACCGCCGAGGCGGTCACCGCGATCGGCCAGATCGTCACCGCGATCGCCGACGTCAGCCAGCGTTCGGCGGCGGTGGCGGCGGCGGTCGACCAGCAGGCCGCGACCACCACCGAGATCTCCCGCAACGTGCAGGAGGCGGCGATCGGCACCCAGGAGGTGGCGCGCAACACCGGGCTGGTCCGCGAGGCCGCCTCGGACACCGACCGGGCGGCGCGCGAGGTGGCGGATGCCGCTGGCGATCTCGCCGAGCAGTCGGCGACCCTGCGGGCCGAGGTCGAGGGCTACCTCAAGGGGGCCCGGGCCGCCTGACCTGCAGCTGCCTGACCTCGAGCGGCTTGATCCAGAACTGCATGGGCTTGACGGTCTCGTCCGCCCGGTCGACGTCCTTCCAGGGAAACCCGGCGGTGACGCCGTCCAGGCGACGATAGCCGAAGCGTCGCCAGACCGGATCCAGTGGGCGCGCGTCGGCCGGCTTCAGCGGATGGTCGTCCGGCCGGACCACCCCGCAGAACACCAGCTGCGCGAACCCGCCCAGGGCGGCGGCATGGGCCTCCCGGCCGGCGAAGAACCGCCGGTACAGACCGCGGCCCCGATACTGCCGCCGCAGGATTGTCTCGGCTCCGTAATAAAGCTCTCCGACCGGATAGCCAGCGGCCGCCAGCGGGGCCGCGAAATCGGCGTGCTCGGCCGCCAGCGGCAGGCCGGTCGAGGCCCCGACCAGGTCGTCGCCGTCGAACGCCGCGACCAGCACCGCGCCCTCGGCGGCGGCGAACCGCGCCAGGTACCACGCCTCGTAGTCGCGGCTGCCGTCGTACAGATAGGGCCAGTCGCGGAACACCTCGATCCGCAGGTCGGCCAGCGGATCGAGCAGGCGGTCCAGCACCGGGCCGCGGGTCAGGCGCTCGAGGCGGAGGGTCATCCGCCGCCGGCCACCTGGGCGGTCCAGTCCGCCAGGTTGTAGTGGGTGGTGATCCGGGCGATGCGGCCGTCGCGCAGCTCGAAGAATGCCCCGGCCGGCAGCCTGTAGGCCTGCCCGGTCGCCGGCGGCAGCCCGTCGTCGGTCGCCAGGTACCTGCCGTCGACGACGAACTCGGCGGCGGCGCGCCGGCCGTCGTCGGTCGCCATGATCGCGATGTCCTCGAGCCGCTCCCGGTAGCACCGGGCCATGTGGGCGCAGAACGCCCGGAACGCCGCGACCCCGACCCGTCGCCCACCCTGGTTGACGTCGTGGGCGACGTCGTCGGCGAGGCAGCCGGCCATGGCCTCGACGTCATCCCGGTTGAAGGCGTCGTAGTAGCGGCGGATCAGGGCTTCGGTCGCCGATCGCGGGTCCATGGGGCGCTCCGGGTCGGGCGACGGCATCACTCGCCGTCGGCGGCCTTCAGATAGGCGATGACGTCGGTGCGCTCCTGGGCGTCCTTCATGCCTGGAAAGGCCATCTTGTTGCCCTTGATGAAGCCGCGCGGGTCGGCCAGGTAGGCATCCAGGGTGGCGGCATCCCAGATTCCGCCGCCGGCGCCGAAATTCAGCATCGCCTTGGAATACTTGAAGCCCTCGACGCTGCCCGCCTGGCGGTCGACGATCCCGGCCAGGCTCGGCCCGACTCGGTTCTTGCCGGCCTGGACGGTGTGGCAGGCGCCGCATTTGCGGAAGGCCTTCTTGCCGGCGGCCGGGTCGCCCTCGGCAAGGGTGGGCCCGCCGGCGAGGACGGTCGCGGCCGCCAGGATGGCGAGGCCGAGGCGGTGGCGTCGGAGGGTGGTCATGGGCGGGTCCTTCGAAGCGGTGCGACGACTGTTTCCGGAACCATAGTGTTGGCGGCCGCAGCCGGCGACTGCAATGCGACCCGGCGTCTCAGTACCCGCGCGACAGCAGCCGATTCATGATGTGGGTGACGATCAGAGCGCGGGGCTCGACCGTCCGCCAGGCGTCGCCGGCGGCCTCGTCCTGCCAGGCCGCGAGCTCCTCGGTCGCGGCGGCCAGGGTCATGACCCGGCGCAGCACCTTCTCGGCCAACAGACCGGCCTGCCAGTCGATGTCGGGATGGATCGGCCGGGTGCCGTCGCCTTCCGGCGACGGTGCCGTCGGTTCGCTCACGGTCGCTGCCTCGACGCGGTCGGGATCGTCCGCCGCCCTGGTAGCACGGCGCGGTCGCCGGCGCGACCGCGAGGGCCGCGATGCCCCGTATTCGCAGTGGCGTTCGCCGGAGGCCTTGGGTATGGTGCGGCGCTTTCGCGGGCGTAGTTCAATGGTAGAACATCAGCCTTCCAAGCTGTTTATGCCGGTTCGATTCCGGTCGCCCGCTCCAGCTTCCCCTCCCGCTCCGCCGGTTCTTCGGTCCAGCGCCCTCAGTCGAGGCCGGGCGGACGGCCGCTGCGTGGCCGCAGCAGGCCGGCCAGGCGGAACCGCCACAGCCGGGCGACGGTCGCCGGCGCGTAGCACCAGCCGGCTTCCCGAACGGTCTTGGCGAGCCTTCCGGGCGCCGCGGTCCGCAACTGCCCGAGGTCGCGGGCCAGCCGCCGCGCCGGGCCGAATTCCGGGTCGGGATGCGCCGGCAGCCGTTGCGGCGGCACGCCCAGCCGGTGCAGGGCGCCGAACAGGGTGGCATGCGCCGGGCCGAGGCCGGCGGCCACGGCCACCCGGTCGACCGCCGGCCAGTCCACCGACTCCCGCAGGGCCAGCCGGCCGAGATCCAGGAGGTGGCGCCAGGCATAGGGCGCGAACCGTTCCTTGGCGGCGTTCGACAGCGCGGCGAGGGCCGCGTGATGCGGCGCGATCCGGCCGCCGTCGCCGGCGGTCGCCTGGGCGAACACCGTCTCGGCGCCGAGCACCGCCGACAGGGGGTAGGCATCGAGCGCGGTGTGCAGGTCGACCGAGACCAGGCCGTCGGGCGAGACCATCGGGTGAAAGCTGACATCCGAGGTGACGCCGAGCGCACCCTGGGGCGAGGTCTCGAGCGCGAAGCCCCGTCGCTTCAGCTCCTGCACCACGGCGCCGGCCTGTCGCGGCGGCACCAGCAGGTCGAGGTCGCCGAGGATGCGCACCGAGGGCGGATCGTAGAGCCGGGCCGCGTCGAAACCCTTGATCGCCAGCACCGGCAACCCGGCCGCCCGCAGTTCGGCCAGGATCTCAGCCTGGCGGGCCAGCAGCAGCCGGCGATAGGCGGCCTCGGCGGCCTCCGACGGAGCCGGCGGCACCAGCCCGGCGACCGGCCAGCGCGCCAGCAGCGGCCCGAGGACAGGGGACAGCAGGGCCACCGCCTCGGAGGCAAGCGCGGCGGAGATGGTCGTGCCGGGCGGTTCGTCCAGGCCGAGCGCGCGGCGCCACCACCCGGTGAACCGGCCGTCGTCAGGCCGGGTCATCCGCCACCATGCCGTCCGCCCGCAGCGCTGCCAGGGCAAGGTCGATGTCGGCCGCCAGCCGATCCACCGGGACGTCCGGGAATGCCGCCGCGAACAGGCCCGCCAGCTCCTCGGGCGTGGCCGGCTCGGCGAGCGCATGCCACAGCGCGGTGGCGGTCGGATTGAGGCGAAGGATGGCGTCGCTGTCGCGTCGCACCAGGAAGGCCTCGCCGTCGAGCTCGGTGGCGCGCGCCTCGGGATGACGCCGCAGCCGGGTCATCGGTCGGCCGCCGCTGCCGGCGTCCCGGCCAGAGCCGTGGCGGCTGCCGCGGAATTGCCCGCCTCCAGGCGTTGCACCGGGACCCGCCGGACCAGGCCGGCGACCGCGTCCAGCAGCGCGGCGGCCGGGCCGGCGTGGCGACCGCACAACGCCAGCAGCGCGGCCACCGCCTCGGCGGCGCCGAGGCCGGAGATCCGTGCGGTATCGAGGCCCGGGTCGCGGCGCAGCAGCAGGATGCGGTCGACCGGCGCGGCGGTGCCGGCCGGCATGTCGATCGCCGTGTCCCAGCGCAGCACGTCGGCGCCGGCGGCATGCCCGGCGCGGGTCGCCGCAGCCAGGCGGCGGGCGGCGTCCGAGAAGTCGTCCGGCAGCGGCGTGCGGACCTTGCGGGCGAGGCCGAGTGCGATCGCCGTCGGGGGCGACGCGGCGGTATCCAGAATCAGGCGGTCGTCGCCGAGCGTCACCACGCCGTCGGCGGCCAGGTGCAGGCCGACCGAACTCTTGCCGGCATGGCTCTCGCCGGCGAACACCACGGCTCCGCCGGTGGTCAGGGCGGCACCGGCATTCAGGACGAAGCGGCCGGAACGAGCCTCGGCGAAGCGGCCGATGGCGGCGGCCAGCACCCAGTGCGCGGCTTCCCAGGCGTCGTCGGCGAACCGGTCCGCGCCGTCGCCCGAGACCCGGAAGCCGTGGGAGGTCCGGACGACCCGGACACCGTCGTCAGCGGTGGCTGTCGGCCAGCCGGGCGCGGCGAGGGCCAGCGCCTGCGGTATTTCGGGCGGCACCGGCTGGCACAGGCGGATCGGCGTGAAAGGGGACAGGAGCGAGCGGTGCCGCGGGCTCAGCAATTCTTCGGATTCTTGGCGCAGGACGGACCCTGGGCCCGGGCGCTGCGGTCGATCGAGAGCACGGTCGGCGCCAGATAGGCGGCACCAACCGCCAAGCCGAGCCGTACCAGCGCCCTGCGGCGATCCGCCGAAACCTCCGACGCCGTAGGATCCGGCGCTGCGGATTCCGGGTTCGACTGCGGTTGATCCGTCATGACGGTCGTCCTCAGGGTGCAAGCCACCGCTTCAATTTACTGCGGATGCCGTTTATTGCAAAGGAGCCAACCACACGGAACCACCGCATGCGTCACGCTGTCGCCATGGTCGTCGTCTCGGCCGGCGCCATGGTCGTCGAGATCGTGGCGGCCCGGATGCTGGCGCCGCTGGTCGGGATGACCGTGTTCAGCTGGACCGCGGTGATCGCGACGGTGCTGGCCGGGCTCAGCGCCGGGCACTGGATCGGCGGCATCGTCGCCGACCGCGAGCCGGCCCGGCTCGGCGCCCGGCTGTTCCAGATGCTGATCGCGACCGCGGTGCTCACCACCACCCCGATCCTGCTGGTAGCACCGGTGCACGCCGGCGCCGAGACGCTCGGCCTGGGATGGATGGCGGCGACCGTGACGGTCGCGGGCGTCTGCTTCACGATGCCGAGCCTGCTGGCCGGCGCCGTCACCCCGGTGCTGACGGCGGCGGCGGTGGCCGGGGCGCCGGACCGCACCGGCCTGGTGATCGGCCGGATGTTCGCGCTGGGCGCCGCCGGCGCCATCCTCGGCACCATGCTCGCCGGCTTCGTGCTGCTGCAATGGGTCGGCTCGATCGGCTCGCTGGCGGTGGTCGCCGCGGCCGAGGCGGCGGTCGCCGCACTGTTCCTGCGCGACCTGCGGGCCCCGGTGGTCGGCGTGCTGGTGATCGCCGGCGTGCTGGCCGGGTCCGGCGCGCCGCTGCTGGCGGCGCCGTACTGCCGGGTCGAGAGCCGGTACTACTGCCTCGACCTGGTCGATACCACGGCCTGGGCCGGCTTCCCGAGTCGCGGCATGTTCCTGGACGGCTGGATCCAGAGCGTCGAACCGACCGACGGCTCCGACCGGCTGGCGATCGAGGCCCACGCCTTCCTGGACGCGTGGGCGCGCCGCAGTCACGGCCCCGACGACGCCTGGCGCGCGTTCTTCATCGGCGGCGGCGGCTATTCGCTGCCGACGCGCTGGGTGGCGCGCTGGCCGCATGCCGAGGCGGTGGTCGCGGAGATCGATCCGGCGGTCACGGCTTTCGCGGCCGAGATCGGCTTCCGTCGGCCGAGCCGGCGGATACGGGTGCATGACGACGACGCCCGCTCGGTGCTGCGCCGCGGCGCCGTGCGCTACGACCTGGTATTCTCCGATGCGTTCTCCGGGCACACCATGCCGGCGCATCTCGTCACGGTGGAGTTCCATCGCCTGGTGCGCGACCGGCTCGAGCCCGGCGGGATCTACGCGATCAACGCCTACGACTGGGCCCGCGACCCGCGGTTCCTGGCGGCCATGCTGCGCAGCTTGCGGGAGGTGTTCGCGGAGGTGACGGTCTGGCGGTCCGATACCGGCCCGGTCCGGCCCGGCAGGCGGACGCCCTACATCCTGCTGGCATCGCAGGGCGCGCTGGACCCGGCCCCGGTGACCGAGGCCGGCGGCGGGCGGTCATGGACGGTGCGGCCGGCGCCGCCCGCCACCGCCGACGCGCCGGTCCTGACCGACGACTACGCGCCGGTCGACCGGCTGACACTGCGCTGACCGCCGTCAGTTGACCGGCGTCAGTCGAACAGGGCGTCGATGTCTTCCTGGCTGAGCCCGGCGCCGCCGAGGGCGGGGCCGTTCAGCAGCTCGGCGTCCTCGCGCTCGTCCTCGGGCTCGCTTTCCGCCGGCAGCGGCAGATCGCGGAACGCCTCCAGCCCCCAGATGTCGATCATCGCCAGGATGCGGCTCTCGATGAAGCGCAGCGTCCTGACCACCTGGGTCACGCGCTGGCCGGTCAGGTCGTGGAACGAGCAGGCCTCGATGATCTCGATCAGGCGCTCGGACGCGTGGTCGATGAGCGGTGCCACCTCGCCGTCGTCGACCGTGAGATGGGTGATCTTCTTGAGGGTCTGCTCGATGTCATCGACCGCCGCCATGATGTCGTTGGTCGACCGCTCGGTGGTGGCGGTGATCGCCTCGAGCTGATGGGAGGCGGTCTCCATCTGGTCGGTCTCGGCGGTCGGGTTCTTGATCGCCGCGATCTCGGCCTTGGCCCGGCCGATGCTGCGGACCATCAGGGCGATCTCGACCCGGACGTCGCGCTTCATGGCGTCTTCGTCGATCTCGTCGACCGCAGGCGGGGTGCTGGCGACCTGGCCGATCATCTCGCGCATCTCGGCCATCTCGGCACGCAACGCCCGCAACTCCTCCAGGACCTCGCCGTTCATCGGCGCGACCTGCGGTGCGGACGCCAGTGTCGGCTTGGCCACGAACTGGGCGCGGCGCTCGACAGAGAACTGCTTCATCGGCACATGTGCCATCGTGGAACTCCCCACCCTTCGACCGTCAGCCGGGTGGCGAGATCCTGCCCGCCACCGATTAAATTTGCGTTAAGCGAAACCGTCGCAGCGGTGCTCCGCCACCGCGCCCCGTCACTGTTAGCACCTTGTTAATCGAATCCAGCGATGCTGGCGCCACGGTCGCGATGACCCCTCAGAGGAACCGATGCCCGCCGCGTTGTCTGACGAGCGATCCAGGCCCGATCCCAGCACGCATTTCGCGTTCCAGCATCGCATCTTCTCGCTGCCGGACGCCCGTTTCGACATGGCGGGGCGCGAGCGCTCGCCGGTGCTGCGGGTCAAGCTCGGCGACATCGACGCGGTGATCCCGATCGACGACGTCGCCTCCGAGTTCGGCATCAAGCCGGACTCCCAGGACGGCCGCCTGCTGGTCCAGGTCGCCCAGGGGCTGCGCTTCGTGAAGGACATCCGACCGGGCGACTCGATCCCGTCGGAACTGCTGGACGGGACCGCGAGCTGGCGCGTTCAGGACCATCACCGCGAGATCGCCAAGAACCGCCTGATGGTGCAGATCGCCACCTGGCTGGTCGGCCACGAGTCGGTGGTTCTGGACCTCCGGGAACTGCGGCGGATGTCGGTGGATGCCGGGATGCAGGACCGCGTCCGCGACGGCGTGTCCAAGATCGCGACCGCCCTCGGCCTCGGCGCCGACCGACGCGACGAGGTCCTGGACATGATCGACCGGTTCGCGCGCGAACTCAGCTACATCGAGGCGCTGCGCGACCGCTACAACCTCGGGGCCGGGATCGCCGACAAGCTGGTGGTCGTCGAGCGCCTGTACCGGGACGAGAAGCTCTTCTACGAGGAGGTGCGCCGGGCCCGCATCCTGTTCCGGCCGGCGATCCAGAGCTTCGTCGGGTTGTTCGAGCAGGCCGATGCCCAGACCAGCGAGATCGTCTCGGTCCTCAAGAGCTACGACTCGATGGTGAAGTACGTGCGCGAGATGCGCGACGAGCTGCACCAGCGGCTGATCATCTGGGAAGAGATCATTCCAGCCTGGGATATCGGCCTGGAACGCCGCCACGACAACATCCGCGACGCGGTCCGTGCGACCTACCGGTTCGTCGCCTTCCACTTTCCACAGACCCACGACTGGCTGTAGGCCGGCCCGGACCCCGGCCGCTCAGCGGCGGCGCGCCACCATGAACAGCCGCCGGAACGGGAACAGGGTGCGGCCGTCGGCGGCCGGCGGGTAGGCCGCCGCGATCCGGGCCCGGTAGGCCGCCTCGAAGCCGGCGCGCTCGGGCTCCTCCAGGGCGTCGAGGAACGGCCGCAGCCACGTGCCCTTGGTCCATTCCGCGACCGGATTCTCGCCCTCCAGGATCTGCAGATACTCGGTTTCCCAGACATCGAGCGACGCGGCCATCGGCGCCAGCCGCCGGACGTATTCGGCCGGCGGGTCGACCGGCGGCGGCGCCAGCATCGGGCGGATCCGTTCGCCCCAGGGCCCGTCGCCGGCCGCTTCGGCCACCGAGGTGTGCGACGGGGCGCCGAAATTGCGCGGCATCTGCACGGCCAGCCAGCCGCCCGGGGCGACCTGCTCGAACAGCCGCGGGAACAGGCCGTCATGGTCGCCGAGCCAGTGCAGCGCGGCGTTGGAGTACAGCACGTCGACCGGCGGGACGGCGGACCAGCGGGCGGCGTCGGCGGTCTCGAAGGCCAGGCCGGGATGCTCGGTCCGGGCGCGCTCGAGCATGCTGGCGGACGGGTCCACCCCGGTCACCGCGGCCCCCGGCCAGCGTCCGGCCAGGATGGCGGTGACATTGCCGGTGCCGCAGCCGAGGTCGACGACCCGGGCCGGCGAGCCGGCGCCGATTCGGGACAGCAGGTCGAGCGCCGGGCGCAGGCGATGGTCGGCGAACTTCAGGTACTGAGCGGGGTCCCAGGCCAACGGGTCACTCTCCGGTGTTCGCGGCGGCGCCGTCCGCGATAGGATGCGGGAACCTCCCGACGTTCGACAGGGTTGCCGTCACAGGGGAGAGGGTGGACGGATGCGACTATGACGGATCGGCGCGAGGACACCAAACCTCCCGGAACCGGACCTTCGAAGAGCGGGATCTCCCGCGTGATCGCCGATCATGCGGCCGGTCACGAGTTCCCGCGCGACGACCGCCCGACCGCGCTCCGCCTGCGCAAGCTGTCGCAGCGCGACGTCGACGACATGACCGAGCGCCACCAGCTGTTCCAGCAGGGCCGGACCGGCGGCGGGCGGGCCAGCTTCGCCGGCTGCGACCTCGGATATCTCGACTTCAAGGGCCGCGACCTGACAGGTGCCGACTTCTCGGGCGCCCGGCTGGCCCATGCCGATCTGCGCGAAGCGGTGCTGGCCGCCGCCAACCTTTTCGCCTGCGACCTGCGGCATGCCGACTTCCGGTTCGCCGACCTCAGCCGGTCCGACCTGCGCGGCGCCTGCCTGCGCGGGGCCAACCTGTCCGACGTCAAGATGGTCGAGGCCGACCTGCGCGACGGCGTGCTGCTGAAGCCGGACGCGCGCGGCAACCTGGTGGCGACCGGGTTCGAGACGACGTCCTCCGACATCGCGACCGCGACCGCGGTCCGCGCCGACATGTCGAACGCCAAGATGTCGAACGCCTTCGTGGTGCAGACCGACCTGACCGATACCCTGATGCGGAACGTCAAGCTCTACCGCGCCGACCTCAGCCACGCCAACCTGACCGGCTCGAACCTGGAGGGCGCCGACCTCACCGAGGCCAACCTGACCGGCGCGATCCTGCACGGCGCGGTGCTGTACAACGTGATCTTCTCCGGCACCACGCTGACCGACGCCGATCTGTCCGGCGCGGCGTTCACCAAGCTGGACCGCGAGGCGCCGTATCTCGCCGGCGCCAGGCTGCCGAAGGTGCTGGACGCGCTCAGCCAGGAAACCCGGACCATGCTGATTGCGCACGACGCCTGGATCCGCTCGAGCGGCCGCCAGGGCAAGCGGGCCGACCTGACGCGCCGGGACGCCAGCGGGCAGTCGCTGTCCGGGGTCAATCTGTCGGCCTCGAACATGGAGTTCGTGGTGCTGGTCGGCTGCGACCTGTCGCGCATGGACCTGCTGATGGCCGACCTGTCGTTCGCCGACCTGCGCGACGCCGACCTGACCTATGCCGACATGCGCGGGGTCACCCTGCGGCGCGCCAACCTGACCGGGGCGAACCTGCTGGGCGCGCAGTTGTCGCCGATCAACATCATCGGCTCCAACGTCCAGCGCTGGGGCGCCCATCTCGAGCACGCCCGGCTCATGCGGACCAAGCTGCGGGGCGTGGACATGTCCTATGCGCAGCTTCAGAACGCCGACCTGAGCGAGGCCGACCTGCGCGACACCGACCTGACCGGCGCCAACCTGCAGGATGCCGACCTGACCGACGCCGACCTGCGCGGCGCGAAACTCCAGGATGCCGACCTGCGCGGCGCCAAGGGGCACAACCCGTGACAGCGGCCGGAGCCGGGCCCGACGGACCGGCCGGCGACGATGTCACCTCGGTCCCCGGCACCACCCGGCAGGTGACCCGCGGCGCCGCCAGGCTGTTCGAGGACCTCGGTTGTGCCGTGGTCACCGAGTTCGCCCTCGCCAACGGCAGGCGGGCCGACGTCGCGGCGCTCTCCGGCGACGGCCGCATCACCCTGGTCGAGGTCAAGTCGGGGGTGCCGGACTTCCGGGCCGACGGCAAATGGCCGGAATACGTGGATTTCTGCGATGCCTTCTATTTCGCGGTAGCGCCCGGGTTCCCGCGCGACCTGCTGCCGGAAGGGGACGTCTGCGGGGTCATCGTGGCCGACGCCTGGGAGGCGGCGATCCTGCGGCCGGCCCCGGAGCGGCGCCTGCCGCCGGCGCGCCGGCGCGCCGTGACGGTTCGGATCGCGCGGGTCGCCGCACAGCGGCTGCGCGCCCTGACCGACCCTCGCATTTGATGCTGCGGATGCGAAGACGATTCGGTGTCGTCGTCCTATTTGATGGCCATGTGCCAATGGATAAATTGTATACACGTATAATTGGTTCGATTTAAGCATCAATACCGTGACAACAAGGTCAGTACCTCTGACCTGTTTCGAGTCACATATTGCATCTGCGAATGACGGCGGATGACCCGCCGCCGAACTCTGCGGAGGCGACCATGATCGACATCACCAAGACTGCCATCGTGTATGGCCTGGGTTTCGCGACCATCGCGATCGTGGCCCTGAACGGCGCCCTGAAGTTCGCCGTTGTCTGAGCATCCGGCCCGGCCGGCGGCACGCCCTGGTGGGGCGCTCCTACACGGCGTACCGCCCGCGGCCGGGTTCCCCGACTGCCAGGACCTGTACTGCCAGGACCTGTGTTGAATCCCGGCGCCGCTGAGGCGGCCTGACCGCCAGGGGCCCGGCCGGGACCGCGTCGCCTCAGACGTTCTTGCCCTTGTTGGCCCGCTCGATCGACTTGGTCGTGCTGTGGCCGTCCCGGAAGTTGGCGAGCATCACCCGACCGCCATAGGCCCGCACGATGTCGGCGCCGACCACCCGGTCGATGGAATAGTCCCCGCCCTTCACCAGCACGTCCGGCCGCAGCGCCTCGAGCAGCGGCTCCGGCGTGTCCTCCGGGAAGATCACCACCAGATCGACCGCGGCCAGCGAGCCCAGCACCAGGGCGCGCGCGGCGTCGTTCTGGATCGGCCGGCTGTCGCCCTTCAGCCGCCGCACCGAGGCGTCGCTGTTGATGCCGACGATCAGCCGGTCGCAATGCGCCTTGGCCTCGCGCAGCAGGGCGATGTGGCCAGGATGCAGCAGGTCGAAGACCCCGTTGGTGAAGCCGATCGACTGACCCTGCGCGCGCCAGGCCTCGACATGGCTGAGCGCGTCTTCCAGGGTCACCGACTTGGCTTCGCCGGTCTCCAGCTCGCGGGCCCGGAACACTGCGGTCAGCTCGGTCGAGCCGGCGGTCGCGGTGCCGACCTTGCCGACCACGATACCGGCGGCGGCGTTGGCCAGCCGGGCCGCGCTCTCCAGGTCGATGCCGGCGGCCAGCGCCGCCGACACCGTGGCGACCACCGTGTCGCCGGCGCCCGAAACGTCGTACACCTCGCGGGCGGTCGCCGGCAGGTGCAGCGGCGCGTCCGGCGCATTCCGGCACAGCAGCGTCATGCCGTCCTGGCTGCGGGTCACCAGCACCGCCTCGACGCCGGCCCGCTCGATCAGGAAAGCGGCGGCGGCGACCACTTCCTCGTCGCTGCCGGCCGGCATCCCGGTGGCCTCGGTCAGCTCACGCCGGTTCGGGGTGACCAGGGTGGCGCCGCTGTAGCGGGTGTAGTCGCTGCCCTTCGGGTCGATGATCACCGGCACCGCGCGCGGCCGGGCCGCGGCGATCAGCCGCTGGACCACGCGTCCGGTCAGCACGCCCTTGCCGTAGTCCGACAGCACCAGCGCCTGGGCCAGCCCGAGATCGGCCTCGGCGCGCGCGATGATCTCCTCCTCGATCGCGCCCGAGACCGCCTGCACGCGCTCGCGATCGGCCCGCAGCATCTGCTGGCCGCCGGCGATGTAGCGGGTCTTGATGGTGGTCGGCCGGTCGTCCTCCTCGAGGAGGTGACTCTCGATCTCGACGTCGTCGCGCAGCAATCCCTTGATCTCGCGGGCCGCCTCGTCGCGGCCCAGCAGGGCGACCAGGCAGACCGAGGCGGCCTGGGCGCGCAGGTTGCGCACCACGTTGCCGACCCCGCCGAGCATCGCCTGCTCGCGCTCGATGCGAAGCACCGGGACCGGCGCCTCCGGCGAGATCCGCTCGACCGCGCCATAGACGAAGCGGTCCAGCATCAGGTCGCCGACCGCCAGTACCCGCACCTCGGCCAGTCGGCCGACCAGCTCCGCGAGATCGGAATCCCAGGTCACTTTTCCTCCACGAGGCCGAGCTCGACTTCCACCGCCCCGCAGAGCATCTGGCCGAGCAGGATGTGCATTTCCTGGATCCGCGCCGTGGTCCGCGACGGCACGATCAGCAGCAGGTCGGAGACCTCGGCCAGCCGCCCGCCGTCGCCGCCGCCGAGACCGACCGTGGCGATCCCCATGGCGCGGGCGCGGCCCAGGCCCTCGATCACGTTCGGCGACCGGCCGGAGGTCGAGATGCCGATCGCAACGTCGCCGGCCCGCCCGAGCGCCTCGACCTGGCGGGCGAAGGCCTGCTCGAAGCCCAGGTCGTTGCCGATCGCCGTGAGCACCGCGCCGTCGGTCGTGAGGCCGATCGCCGGGATCGCCCTGCGGTCGCGCTTGTAGCGGACCGCGAACTCGGTCGCGATGTTGTGGGCATCGGCGGCGCTGCCGCCGTTTCCGAACAGCATGATCTTGCCGCCCGTCCGGACCGTGTCGGCTACGAGAACCACCAGCTGCCTGAAGGGTTCGAGGAGGCTTTCGCGAGTCGCGGCGGTGACGGCGGCGTGCTCGGCAAGTTCGGCGGCGAAGAAGCGGTCAATATCCATCGGGGCGGGTCCGGACCGGTGAGGCCGTGTCCCGACCGTGTACCGCCTGCGCGCCAGGAAGCCAAGCGTGGCCCGACACTGGTCGTGGCAAGAATACATAAAAATTTAGCAAAAGCCCCGATTCGTTCTTTCCCAATCGCCAGACTCCCTGTATGTTCTGTACTGGGAAGAGGGGTCCAAGAATGGCCACCATTAGCGGCACAAGCGCCGGCGATACGCTTTCGGGCGGCTCGGGTAGCGACACGATCGACGGCGGTGCCGGCGCCGACCTCCTGTATGGGGGCGCCGGAAACGATCTGATCGACGGCAGCGCCGGTAATATCGGCTCGTACAACGAGCCGACCGGAAACGACACCCTGGTCGGCGAGGCCGGGGACGATACGCTGCGCGGCGGCGGCGGCAACGACGTCTATGTGTTCGGCACCGGCTACGATCACGACGTCGTCCGCGACTACTACATCTATCATCCGCGCAGCGCGCTCGGAAAAATCGGGACCCCGGTTCCGTCCGACGGCGGGGTCGACACCCTGAAGCTGGTCGGCGTCGATGCCGACGACGCCTGGTTCACCCTGGACGGCGATACCCTGGTGGTCGGGCTGCGCGACGGCAGCACGGACATCCACGACCTGTCCGACCAGCTGCGCTGGGAATCGCTCTCCGACCCGTTCCACCGGTTCGAGTACGTCTCGTTCGACGACGGCACCACGCTGACCTTCAACGACGTGACCTCGCGCCTCGAGGGGTCGCAGGGCGACGACAACATATCCTGGGGGTATTCGCCGGTCGGGATGTCGGCCGGCACCGGCGACGACGCGGTATCGACCGGCGAATTCGCCGACACTCTTTCGGGCGGCAGCGGCAACGACACGCTGAGCGCCGGCGGCGGTGTCGACCGCGTGGTCGGGGGCGTCGGCGACGACAACCTGCACGGCGGCGGCGGCAACGACACGGTGAGCGGCGGCGTCGGCAACGACACCGTCGACGGCGGCAACGGCGCCGACCTGCTGATCGGCGGGGACGGCGACGACGAGCTGCGGGGCTCGGCGGGCGAGATCGACTCCTACAATCAGGACGAGGGCGCCGACACGCTCTCGGGCGGTCTCGGCAACGACCTGCTGCGCGGCGGCGGCGGCGACGACGTCTACCGCTTCGAACTCGGCGATGGCCGTGACACGATCAGCGACGAGTACAACTACCACTACAAGAGTCCGCTCGGGCACATCGACAATCCGATCCTGATGGACGGCGGCGTCGACACGCTGGTGCTCGGCCCCGGGATCACGGCCGAGAACCTCTGGATCGACCTGATCGGCGACGACCTGGTGGTCGGCATCCGCGACGGCGACACCCCGCTGGCCGAGCTGTCGAACCAGATCACCGTCGACAACTGGCGCAGCCTCGACCGGCGCCTGGAGTCCATCCAGTTCGACGACGGCTCGAGCCTCGACGTCGACGACATGATGGCCCGCCTCGACGGGACCGCGGGCAACGACACCCTGAGCTTCGGCGAGACAGCGGTCGGATTCCGGGCGGCCGACGGCGACGACCGGGTCGTCACCGGCGGCTTCGACGACACCCTGTCGGGCGGGTCCGGCAACGACACCGTCAGCAGCGGCGGCGGCGCCGACCTGGTGTCCGGCGGCGACGGCGACGACTCGGTGCATGCCGGCGGCGACGCCGACACCGTGCTGGGCGGCACCGGCAACGACACGATCGACGGCGGCAGCGGCGCCGACCTGCTGTCCGGCGGCGCCGGCGACGACGTGCTGCTCGGCAGCGGCGGCCAGAAGAACACCGGCACGAACGAAGAGGCCGGCGCCGACACCCTGGTCGGCGGCACCGGCGCCGACACCATGCTCGGCGGCGGCGGCGGCGACCTTTACCGCTATTCCGCCGGCGACGGCGCCGACCTGATCCGCGACGAGTACTGGTTCCAGCAGCAGAGCCCGCTCGGCCACATCTACAACCCGGTGCTGCTCGACGGCGGCAACGACACGCTGCAGTTCGACGGCGGCCTGTCGCTGGACGACGCCACCTTCTGGTTCGACGGCACCGACCTGGAGGTCGTGCTGCCGGGCGGCGAGTCGCTGCCGTGGGAGGCGATCGCCGACCGCGTGCGGCTCGACGACTGGACCGACTCGTTCCGCAAGATCGAGAACATCAAGTTCGGCGACATGGTCGTCGACGCCAACTCGCTGTCCTCGATCGCCCGTTCCGCCACCGGCGGCGACGACCTGATCGGCTGGTCGAGCGGCGGCCTGCGCCTGGACGCGGGTGCCGGCGACGACACCATCGGCGGCGGCAACTACCGCGACTACGTCGACGGCGGCACCGGCAACGACCTGCTCGAGGGCGGCGGCGGCGCCGATACCCTGGTGGGCGGGGCCGGCGGCGACGTGCTGTACGGCGGGGCCGGCGACGACCTGCTGGACGGCGGGGCCGGGACCGACACCATCTACGGCGGGGCCGGCGACGACGTCTTCGTCATCAAGGTCGAGAACGGCGCCGCGCCCGAGTTCGACGGCGACGTGTTCGCCGACTTCGGCGACGGCGACAGCATCCGCCTGCAGGGCGCCAGCATCGATGCCTCGGCGGTCACCCTGACCCCGTCCGAGGACGAGACCACCACCCTGGTCGAGATCGACCTCGACGGCGACGGCTCGCCCGACCTGTCGTTCACGGTCGCCGGCAACTTCGGCACCGCGGTGCCGGTCACCACCACGGTCGGCGGCGTCACCTATACCGATCTCGGATTCCTGGAGGATCAGGACGTCGCGCTGACCGGCGGTGTCGGCGACGATACCCTGTCCGGCGGCATCGGCGACGACACCCTGTCCGGCGGGGCCGGCAACGACGTGCTGTCGGGCGGCGACGGCGACGACAGCATCGACGGCGGCACCGGCGACGACACCGGCTTCGGCGGCGGCGGCTCAGACACGCTGGCCGGCGGCGACGGCGACGACAGCCTCGACGGCGGCGCCGACAACGACACCCTGTCCGGCGGTGCCGGCAACGACACGCTGGTCGGAGGCGACGGGAACGATTCCCTCGACGGCGGCGATGGCGACGACAGCCTGGACGGCGGTACCGGCAGCGACACCCTGAACGGCGGTGCCGGCTCCGATACGCTGGGCGGCGGCGACGGCAACGATTCACTGGCGGGCGGCGACGGCAACGACAGCCTCGACGGCGGCCCCGGCGACGACACCCTGTCGGGTGGCGCCGGCTTCGACACCCTGAACGGCGGCGACGGCAACGACTCGCTCGACGGCGGCAGCGACGACGACACCCTGTCGGGCGGCGCCGGGACCGACACCCTGGTCGGCGGCAGCGGCAATGACAGCCTCGACGGCGGCCCCGGCGACGACACCCTGTCGGGCGGCGCCGGCTTCGACACCCTGAACGGCGGCGGCGGCAACGACTCGCTCGACGGCGGCAGCGACGACGACACCCTGTCGGGCGGTGCCGGCAACGACACCCTGGTCGGCGGCGGCGGCAACGACAGCCTGCAGGGCAACGACGGCGACGATTCCCTGGTCGGCGGCGACGGCAGCGACAGTCTCGACGGCGGCCTCGGGAACGACACCCTTTCCGGCGGTGCCGGGACCGACACCCTGGTCGGCGGCGACGGCAACGACAGCCTGGACGGCGGCGGCGACGGCGACACCCTGTCGGGCGGCGCCGGCACCGATGTCCTGTCGGGCGGCTCCGGCGACGACCAGGTCTCCGGCGGCAGCGAGGACGATACGCTGGTCGGCGGCGCCGGTTCCGACGCCCTGTCGGGTGGCGCCGGCAACGATCAGGTCTCGGGCGGCGGCGACGGCGACAGCCTGGTCGGCGGGACCGGGACCGACACGCTGTCCGGCGGCGACGGCGACGACAGCCTGCAGGGCGGCGCGGGCGACGACAGCCTGGCCGGCGGTGCCGGCAACGACGGGCTCAGCGGCAGCGACGGCAACGACCTGCTGTCGGGCGGCGCCGGGACCGACACGTTGTCCGGCGGCGCCGGCTACGACACCCTGTACGGTGGCGAGGATGCGGATGCCCTCGACGGCGGCGGCGACGACGACGTCGTGGTCGGCGAAGGCGGTTCCGACGCGCTGGTGGGCGGCG
The DNA here is from genome assembly GCF_040219615.1 of Thalassobaculum sp. Lineage (GTDB taxonomy): Bacteria > Pseudomonadota > Alphaproteobacteria > Thalassobaculales > Thalassobaculaceae > Thalassobaculum_A. The sequence goes on along the minus strand of NZ_JAVJSE010000013.1, from coordinate 240,825 downwards.
TCGGCAACGACACGCTGATCGGCGGCGGCGGCGACGACACCCTGGACGGTGGCGACGGCCAGGATTCCGTGGTCGGCAGCGACGGCGACGACGTGCTGATCGGCGGCAGCGGCACCGACACCCTGGCCGGCGGCCTCGGCAACGACACCTTCCGGGCGGCCTCACTGTCCGATCTCGACGGCGACACCATCACCGACTACGAGGCCGGCGAGGCCATCGAGGTCGGCGGGGTCGATGCCGAGACCGCGTCGATCAGCCTGACCCGCAGCAACGGCACCACCACGGTGACGGTCGATACCGACGGCGACGGCAATGCCGACGCCAGCTTCGACCTGACCGGGCTGTTCTCGGGCGGCTCGATCGAGGCCGGTGCCGACGGCGCGGTTCAATTCTCCTTCGAGTCGACGCTGGCGCTGTCGGTCGAGGCGATGGGCACCGCCGACCTGAACAACGACGGCAATCTCGAGCAGATCTGGAAGATCACCAACCCGAACGGCGAGTCGGTCGAGGTGGCGATCGATCTGGTCGGCGGCAGCGACCCGCAGGAGGGCACCGTCACGGTGCCGCAGGGCACCACCTACCACTGGACCGACGCCGACTCCGGAACCCTCGAGATCAGCTGGTCGATGGACGGCGGATCGACGGTCGAGACTGCCGACGCCGCGGCGAGCGCCGATCCGGCCGACCTGGCGGCACTCGAGGCAGACGGCTTCGTCAATCCGTTCGGCGGCCCGACCGAGGGCAACGACACCCTGACCGGCACTTCGGGCAACGACACCATCGACGCGCTGGGCGGCGACGACCTGGTGTTCGCCGGCTTCGGCGACGACGAGGTGACCGGCGGCGCCGGCAACGACGCGCTGTCCGGCAGCGGCGGCAACGACACCCTGATCGGCGGCAGCGGCGCCGACACCCTGTTCGGCAGCCTGGACGACGACCAGCTGTCCGGCGGCGAAGGCGACGACCTGCTGATCGGCGGCGACGGCAACGACACCCTGTCCGGCGGCGCCGGGGCCGACACCCTGATCGCCGAGAAGGGCGCCGACGTCGCCGACGGCGGCGATGGCGACGACCTGGTGCTGGGCGGCAGCGGCGCGGATCTGCTGATCGGCGGGGTCGGCAACGACACTCTGCACGGCGCTGACGGCAACGACACCCTGTCCGGCGGTGCCGGCGACGACGTGCTGGGCGGCGTCGAGGGCGACGACCTGGTGCTTGGCGGCGACGGCAACGACACCCTCGGCGGCTATGTCGGCGACGACACCCTGATCGGCGAGGCCGGGGCCGACGCGCTCACCGGCGGCGCCGGCAACGACCTGCTGCAGGGCGGCGCCGAGGCCGACTCGGTGTATGGCGGCGAGGGCGAGGACACGCTGAGCGGCGGTCTCGGCAACGACGTCCTGTCCGGCGGCGTCGGCAACGACGTGGTCGACGGCGGCGACGGCGACGACGTGATCTTCGCGGGCGCCGGGGCCGACACCGTTGCCGGCGGCAGCGGCAACGACGTCTATCAGGTCACCGAATTCCACCAGATCGACGGCGACGTCTACGGCGACTACCAGGCCGGCGAGGCGATCCGCATCGAGGGCGTCGACGCCAACGTGGCGACCGTCACGCTGACCGAGGTGGACGGCAACACCGTCGTGGCGCTGGACGTCGACGGCGACGGCACCGCCGAGGTCTCGTTCCAGGTCGCCGGCACCTATGTCGGCGGCGCCGAATGGACCGACGAGGGCGGGGTCGCCCAGCTGGTGTTCAGCGACGTGCCGCCGGGCCCGACCGAGGGCGACGACACCGTCACCGGCACGCCGGATGCCGACACCATCTCGGCGCTCGGCGGCGACGACCTGGTCTCGGCGCTGGCCGGTGACGACGTGGTGTCCGGCATGGCCGGCAACGACACCCTGTCGGGCGGCGACGGCGCCGACACCCTGTCAGGCGGCGCCGGTAACGACGCCCTGTCGGGTGGCGAAGGCGACGACGCCCTGGCCGGCGGCAGCGGGGCCGACCTGGCCGAGGGCGGCAGCGGCAACGACCTGCTGTCCGGCGGCGACGGCGCCGATACCTTGGTCGGGGGCGCCGGATCGGACACCCTGGTCGGCGGTGCCGGCAACGACGTGTTCATCGCGACTACGCTGGCCGATCTCGACGGCGACAGCATCGCCGACCTGGGCGACGGCGACAGCATCCGTATCGGCACCCCGCTGGGCGAGAGCGCCACCGTTTCGACGACGGTGGCCGACGGCGTGACCACGGTCTCGATCGACGCCGACGGCGATGGTTCCGCAGACGCAACGTTCACGGTGACCGGCAGCTTCCTCGGCGCCCAGCTCTCGACCGCGGGCGGCGTGACCGAGCTGGTCCTCAGCGAGGCGGCGATCGCCACCGAGTTCGACGACACCCTGCTCGGCACGCCGGACGCCGACACCATCTCGGCGCTCGGCGGCGACGATCTGGTCTCGGCCCTCGCGGGCGACGACGTGGTCTCCGGCATGGCCGGCAACGACACCCTGTCGGGCGGCGACGGTGCCGACACCCTGGTGGGCGGCGCCGACGACGACGCCCTTGTGGGCGGCACCGGGGCCGACGTCCTCTCGGGCGGGTCCGGCAACGACGCGCTGTCCGGCGGCGCCGACGACGACACCCTGCGCGGCGGAGCCGGGGCCGACAGCCTGTCCGGCGGTGCCGGCAACGACGTCCTGTCCGGCGGCGCCGGCAACGACCTGCTGCAGGGCGGCGCGGGCAACGACCAGCTGTACACCGGGGCCGGCAATGACACGCTGTCCGGCGGCGACGGTGCCGACACCCTGCGGGTCAGCGGGCTCGACAGCATCGGCGGCGGCGTCGCCGGCGGACCGGCGGTGCTGGACGGTGGCGCCGGCGACGACCGGCTGCTCGGTGGCGGCCAGGACGACTCGCTCTACGGCGGCGCGGGCAACGACAGCCTGAACGGCGGGTCCGGCCAGGACGTGCTGTCCGGCGGCGTCGGCAACGACACCCTGGACGGTGGCGCCGGCGACGACCTGCTGCGGGGCGGCGACGGGAAGGACTATCTGGTCGCGGGCGGTGGCAACGACACGCTGTCCGGCGGCGCCGGCAACGACACCCTGCGTGCCAACGGGCTCGACAGCATCGGCGGGGGCGCCGGCGGACCGACGGTGCTCGATGGCGGTGACGGCGACGACGTCCTGATTGCCGGCCAGGGTGGCGACACGCTCTACGGCGGCGCCGGCCACGACACGCTGTACGCCAGTTCCGGATCCGAAACGCTGTATGGCGGCGCCGGCGACGACGTGATTCACGCGGTCAATCTGGGGCAGCTGGACGGCGACCATATCGCCGACTACAGCGCGGGCGACGTCATCCGGCTCGGCTCGACGCTTCTGCCGGGCGCGACGATCTCGACCGCCGTCGCCGACGGCGTCACCACCGTCAGCATCGACGGGAACGGCGACGGAACCGTCGATGCGACCTTCACGGTCACCGGCAGCTTCCTGGGCGCCGAGCTGGCCGCCAGCCCGTTCGGCCGGGAGATCGTCCTCAGCGAGCAGGCGATCGCCACCGAGGGCGCGGACACCCTGGTCGGCACGCCCGACGCCGACACCATCTCCGCGCTCGGCGGCGACGACCTGGTCTCGGCGCTGGCGGGCGACGACGTGGTCTCCGGCATGGCCGGCAACGACACGCTCTCGGGCGGCGGCGGCAACGACACGCTCGCCGGCGGCGACGACGACGACGCCCTGCTGGGCGGCACCGGCGCGGACGTCCTGTCCGGCGGTGCCGGCAACGACGTGCTCTCGGGCGGCGCCGACGACGATACCCTGCGCGGCGGCGCCGGGGCGGACAGCCTGGACGGCGGCGCCGGCAACGACCTGCTGTCCGGCGCGCTCGGGGCCGACGCGATCGACGGCGGCGACGGCGACGACACGGTGCTCGGCGGCGAGGATGCCGACACCCTGCGCGGCGGGGCTGGGGCCGACAGCCTGTCCGGCGGCCTGGGGAACGACGCCCTGTCGGGCGGCGACGGCGCCGACACCCTGTTCGGCGGCGAAGGCGGCGACGCCCTGCTGGGTGGCACCGGCGCCGACCTGCTGTCCGGCGGCAACGGCAACGACACCCTGGCCGGCGGCGGCGACGGCGACCTGCTGCGCGGCGGCGAGGGCAGCGACGTCCTGACCGGCGGCGCCGGGGCGGATACCCTGTCGGGCGGTGCCGGCAACGACACCTTCGAGGCGGCGACCCTGTCGGACCTGGACGGCGACACCATCGCCGACTTCGCCGAGGGCGACGTCATCCGGGTCGGCGGCCCGCTGGGCGAGAGCGCCACGGTGTCAACCGCGGTCGCCGACGGTGTGACCACGGTCAGCATCGACGCTGACGGTGACGGTTCCGCAGACGCAACGTTCACGGTGGCCGGCAGCTTCCTGGGCGCCGAACTGGCGACCGCCGACGGTGTCACCGAGATCGTGCTCAGCGAGACGCCGCTCGGCCCGACCGAGAACGACGACACCCTGACCGGCACCGCCGGCGCCGACACCGTCTCGGCGCTCGGCGGCGACGACCTGGTCTCCGGCCTCGACGGCGACGACGTGCTGTCCGGCATGGCCGGCAACGACACCCTGTCGGGCGGTGCGGGCAACGACAGCCTCGACGGCGGCGCCGGCAACGACGACCTGCAGGGCGGCGCCGGGTCCGACACGCTGGTGGCCGGAGCCGGCCACGACACCCTGAACGGCGGCGAGGGCGGCGACCTCTACCAGTGGTCCACAGACTCCGGCAGCCCGATCGTCCACTACCAGGTCGGCGATCCGGAGAACCACAACTACGAGGGCACGAACTGGCAGTCGGCCGACACCTTCAGGCCGGACGACCCGGGCCACTCGCAGCACGACAGCTACCTCGACGACGGCACCAGCGGCATCGACACGCTGAGCGGCACCGCCGGCGACGACAACATCGCCCTGCACTTCGGCGGCGAACGGCTGCGCGGCATCGAGGTGATCGACGGCGGCGACGGCGACGACGTGATCGACCTCGCGAGCCATGTGTACAGCTACGGCGACGCCACCCTCCTGGGCGGCGCCGGCAACGACGTGCTGTGGGGCAACGCCGGCGACGACCTGCTGGAAGGCGGCGACGGCAACGACTGGATGGCCGGCAACTCCGGCGCGGACACCGCGATCGGCGGGCTCGGCGACGACCGCCTGGAAGGCTTCAGCGACGACGACGTTCTGGCCGGCGGCGACGGCAGCGACTCGCTGTCCGGCGGCACCGGCAACGACGCCCTCTCGGGCGGCGCCGGCGACGACGTGCTGCTGGGCGGCGCCGGGGCCGATACCCTGTCGGGCGGGGCCGGCAACGACGAATTCCGGGCCGCCTCGGTCGGCGACCTGGACGGCGACTCGATCGCCGATTATCAACAGGGCGAAACGATCCGCGTCGACGGCCTGAACGCCGAGACCGCGACGATCTCCGTGACGACCGCCGACGGCATGTCGACGGTGGCGATCGACGCCGACGGAGACGGCACCGCCGAGGCCACCTTCACGGTCGCCGGCAGCTACGAGGCCGGCGCCCTGACCGACTCCGGCGACGGCGCCGCCCTCGTGTCGCTCGACACCGTGCCGCCGCTGCAGCTCGAGGCCATGGGCACCGCCGACCTCGACGGCGACGGCGACCTGGAGCAGATCTGGCGGGTCGTCAACCCGACCGACTCCGACGTCGCGGCGACCCTCGACCTGCTGGACGCCAGCGACAGCCAGGAAGGCCCGTTCACGGCGGTCCCCGGCGGCAGCTATGTGTGGACCGAGGCCGAGGCCGGCACCCTGGAGGTCAGCTGGACCGGCCCGGACGGCGCGCGCAGCGTGACCGCCGCGGCCAGCGCCGATCCGGCCGACCTGGAGGCCCTGGCGGCCGACGGCTTCGTCAACCCGTTCGCCCACCCGTTCGGCGCCACCGAGTTCGACGACACCCTGGCCGGCACCAACGACGCCGACACCATCTCCGCCCTCGGCGGCGACGACCTGGTCTCGGCGAAGGCCGGCGACGACCTGGTCGACGGCATGACCGGCAACGACACCCTGCTCGGCCAGGACGGCGCCGACACCCTGATCGGCGGCGAGGGCGACGACTCCCTGCTCGGCCACAGCGGTGCAGACGCGCTGTCCGGCGGTGCCGGGAACGATACGTTGCGCGGCGGCAACGATGCCGACGTGCTGTCGGGCGGCGACGGCGACGACTCGCTGCGCGGCGACCGCGGCTCCGACCTGCTGGTCGGCGGCGACGGCGACGACACCCTGGTCGGCGGCGGCGACAGCGACACCCTGTCCGGCGGCGACGGCAACGACAAGCTGGTCGGCGCGGCCTCCGACGACACCCTGATCGGCGGCGCCGGCGACGACACCCTGCAGGGCGGCGGCGGGGTCGACGTGCTGTCCGGCGGCGCCGGCAACGACTCGGTCCGCGGCGGCGGCGAGGACGACACCCTGTATGGCGGTGCCGGCGACGACACCCTGGTGGGGGCGACCGGCGCCGACGTGCTGTCGGGCGGCCTGGGCAACGACTCCCTGCATGGCGGTGCCGACGCCGATACCCTGTCTGGCGGGCTCGGCGACGACACCCTGGTCGGCGGCGGCGGTACCGACGATCTCTCCGGCGGCGCCGGCAACGACTCGCTGGTCGGTCACCGTGACGCCGACACCCTGTCGGGCGGCAGCGGCGACGACACCCTGAAGGGCGGCGGCGGATCCGACCTGCTGTCCGGCGCCGACGGCAACGACGTGCTGCACGGCGGTGCCGAGGACGACACCCTGTACGGCGGCACCGGCAACGACACCCTGCACGGCGGCGGCGGCGGCGACATCCTGTCGGGCGGGCTGGGCGACGACTCGGTCCGCGGCGGCACCGGCAACGACCTGATCGTCGGGGCCGACGGCAACGACACCCTGGTCGGCATCGCCGGCCTCGACACGCTCTACGGCGGCGCCGGCGACGACCTGATCAAGGGCGGCCGCGACACCGACATCCTGTCCGGCGGGATCGGCGACGACACCCTGCAAGGCGGGGGCGGCAACGACGTGCTGTACGGCGCCGAGGGCGACGACGTGCTGCACGGCGGCCAGGACGCCGACACCCTGTCGGGCGGTGCCGGCAACGACACCCTGCACGGCGGCGGCGGCGGCGACATCCTGTCGGGCGGCCAGGGCGACGACTCTGTCCGCGGCGGAACCGGCAACGACCTGATCGTCGGGGCCGACGGCAACGACACCCTGGTCGGCATCGCCGGTCTCGACACCCTCTACGGCGGCGCCGGCGACGACCTGCTGAAGGGCGGCCGCGACACCGACATCCTGTCGGGCGGGATCGGCGACGACACCCTCCACGGCGGTGGCGGCAACGACGTGCTGTACGGCGCCGAGGGCGACGACTCGCTGGCCGGCGGCCATGACGCCGACACCCTCTCGGGTGGGGTCGGCAACGACACCCTGGTCGGCAACGGCGGCGACGACCTGCTGTCCGGCGGCGCCGGCGACGACCTGCTGAAGGGCGGTGCCGACAACGACACCCTGTACGGCGCCGACGGCGACGACACCCTGTACGGCTACGGCGGCGGCGACGTGCTGTCCGGCGGCGCCGGCAACGACTCGATCCGCGGCGGCACCGGCAACGACCTGCTGGTCGGCGCCGACGGCAACGACACCATCCAGGACTCCGCTGGCGACGACACGGTGTACGGCGGTGCCGGCGACGACCTGATCCGGGCCGGGCGCGACAACGACATCCTGTCGGGCGGCGTCGGCAACGACACCATCCACGGCGGCAACGGCAACGACCTGATCGACGGCGCCGAGGGCGACGACTCGCTGGTCGGCGGCCGCGACGCCGACCTGGTGCTGGGCGGCAGCGGCAACGACACCCTGCAGGGCGGCGGCGGCGCCGACACCCTGTCCGGCGGCACCGGCGACGACCTGCTGAAGGGCGGCGCGGACGGCGACACCCTGTATGGCGGCAGCGGCGGCGATACCCTGATCGGCAACGGCGGCGGCGACCTGCTGTCCGGCGGCGACGGCGACGACTCGCTGCGCGGCGCCACCGGCGCGGACACCCTGGTCGGCGGCGACGGCAACGACACCCTGCTCGGGATCGCCGGCAACGACGCCCTGTCCGGCGGCGCCGGCGACGACCTGCTGAAGGGCGGCCGCGACGGCGACATCCTGTCGGGCGGGGCCGGCAACGACACCCTGCTGGGCGGCGGCGGCAACGATACCCTTTCGGGCGGCGACGGAGACGACTCGCTGCTCGGCGGCACGGACGCCGATACGCTGGTCGGCGGCGCCGGCGACGATACCCTGCGCGGGCGGACCGGCGACGACGCGCTCTCGGGCGGGGCCGGCAACGACACCCTGTCCGGCGGCGCCGGGGCCGACACCCTGGCCGGCGGCGACGGCGACGACCGGTTCTCCGGCAGCCTCGCGCACCTGAACGGCGACCACATCGCCGACTACGGCGACGGCGACGCGATCCACGTCGACTCGCTGAACCTCAGCCGCGCCCAGGTCACCCTGTCGACGGTCGACGGCGTCACCACCGTGGCCATCGACAACAACGGCGACGGCATCGCCGAGGCGACCATGACGGTCGACGGCACGTTCGATACCGCCGAGATCGTCGCCGGCGACGGCCGCTCGGCCGACATCTTCCTGAGCGATGGCGGCGCCGGGGTGCTGCGCAGCGGCACGGCAGGCGACGACACCGTGACCGGCGGGGCCGGCGACGACACCCTGCTCGGCGGCGGCGGCGACGACACCCTTTCGGGCGGCGCCGGCAACGACATCCTGTCGGGCGGCGGCGGCGACGACACCCTTTCGGGCGGCGCCGGCAACGACATCCTGTCGGGCGGCGACGGCAACGACGCGCTGTACGGCGGCGCGGGCGACACCGTGGTCGGCGGCGACGGCGACGACACGCTGTGCGTCGGCTCGCCCGCGGACCTGGACGGCATCGACCTCGACGGGATCGAGCACCTGGTGGTCGACGGCGTGACGCCGCCGGCGGCCGGCAGCAACCTGCTGGTCAACGGCGACTTCGAGACCACCGGCCCGCTGAACACCAACTCGGTCTGGACGATGTTCCAGGAGATCGAGGGCTGGACCGCGCAGGACCCGGATCCCGAGATCGCCGGCACCCCGCCGATCGAGATCCAGCACGGCCGCATCGGCGGTGCCCCGGAATCGCCGGACGGCTGGTCGTCGACCAACAACGTCATCGAGCTCGACTCCGGCCCGGAACTGGGCGGCCAGCCGGTCGGCAACAACAACGCGCTGATCTCGCAGACCTTCACGGTCTACGACGCCGGCACCCACGCGCTGTCCTTCGACTTCTCGGCGCGCGACGCCGGCGCCAACACCGGCGCCTCGAGCGGCTTCTCCATCCAGATCGATGGCGAAACGGTCTACTCGAACCTGGATCCGCAGCTCGGCTGGACCAGCGACTGGCTCACCCTCCAGCTCGGCGTCGGCACCCACACCATCTCGCTGGTCGGCGAGGGTATCGCCGACCGTCAGGGCGCGCTGCTCGACAACATCGAGCTGGTGCAGGGCGAGGTGCCGACCCGCGAGCTGCTGACCGGCCCGGTGGCGCTGCCGGCGAGCGAGGGCGACGACACCCTGGTCGGGACCGCCGACGACGACACGATCTCCGCCCTGGGCGGCAACGACGTGGTGTCCGGGCTGGCCGGCAACGACGTCCTGTCCGGCGGCGCCGGCAACGACACCCTGTCGGGCGGCGACGGGTCCGACACGCTGGTCGGCGGCGCCGGCAACGACGCGCTGTACGCCGGCCAGGGCGGCGGCACCGTCGAGGGCGGCGAAGGCGACGACACCCTGTATGTCGGCGACCTGGACGACCTGGCCGGGCTCGACGTCTCCGGCATCGAGCACCTGGTGGTGGACGGCGTGACCGCACCGGCGGCCGGCAGCAACCTGCTGATCAATTCGGACTTCGAGGACGTCACCGGCTTCAACCACGGCAGCTGGGGCACCTTCACCCAGATCGCCGGCTGGACTGCCGAGGATCTGGACGCCGGCGCCCCGGGCGTCGCACCGATCGAGATCCAGCGCGGCGTGCAGTCCGGCGCCCCGGCGATGCCGGACGGCTGGTCGTCGAGCAACCAGGTGCTGGAACTCGACAGCCACGCCGACAACGGCGGCGTCGGCGGCCATACCAACGTCAAGGTCACCCAGACCTTCACGGTGTTCGAGGCCGGCACCCACGCCCTGTCCTTCGACTTCGCGGCCCGCCAGTTCCAGGGCCAGACCGCCGCGACCAGCCAGTTCTCGATCCAGATCGATGGCGAAACGGTCTACACCCAGACCGACGCGGCGCATGCCTGGCAGAGCGACTGGTTCACCCTCGAGCTCGGGGTCGGCAGCCACAGCATCACCCTGGTCGGCGGCGATGCCGACGGCACGTCCGACACCTACGGCGCGCTGATCGACAACATCCGGCTGGTCTCGGGCAGCGAACCGGGCGGCGAGCTGCTGCCGGAGCTGCCGACGACCGGCGACGACACCCTGACCGGCACCGCCGGCGACGACAGCATCGCCGCGCTCGCCGGCAACGACCTGGTGTCCGGGCTCGACGGCAACGACACCCTGTCCGGCGGCGCCGGCAACGACGTGCTCTCGGGCGGTGCCGGCAACGACCTGCTGGTCGGCGGCGCCGGCGCCGACACCCTGCTCGGCGACAACGGCATCGACACCATCATCGGCACTGCCGCCGACCTGAACGGCGACTTCATCGCCGACCTGGGCCCGGGCGACGTGCTGGCGATCCAGGGCGTCTCCGCCGCGGTCGCGACGATCGCGGTGGCGGTCGCCGACGGGGTCACCACGGTCACGGTCGACGCCGACGGCGACGGCAACCCGGACTCGGTGTTCACGGTCAGCGGCAGCTACTACGGCGCCAGCCTCGCCGACGACGGCCTGGGTGGGGTGACCGTGACGCTCTCCTCGACGGCGCCGAACGTCGCCACCGAGGGCGCCGACACCCTGGTCGGAAGCGTGTTCAGCGAAGTCCTGGCGGCGCTCGGCGGCGATGACCTGGTGTCCGGGCTGGCCGGCAGCGACACCCTGTCGGGCGGCGCCGGCAACGACACCCTGCTCGGCGGGATCGGCTCGGATCTCGTGTCCGGCGGCGCCGGCAACGACCTGCTGTCCGGCGGCGGCGACGGCGACACGCTGAGCGGCGGCGACGGGGACGACACCCTGGTCGGCGGCGACGGCGGCGATTCCCTGATGGGCGGCACCGGCAGCGACGTGCTGTCGGGCGGTGCCGGCAACGACGAGGTCTTCGGCGGCGCCGGCAACGACGTGCTCTACGGCGGCGCCGGCAGCGACCGGATGTTCGGCGGCCTCGGCGACGACACGGTCTACGCCGACACGGTCGACGGCACCTTGGCCGGCATCCTGGACGGCGGCGACGGCAACGACGTGCTGGTGGTGGCCGAGGGCACCGACCTCGGCACGCTGAACCACAGCGGCTTCGAGACCGCCTGGTTCGTCGACGGCAGCGGTACGGTGGTCGAGACCCGTGACCTGACGATCCCGGTTCCGACCGGCCCGGTGCTGGGCTTCCTCCACGCCGACGGCGTCGTGCAGGCGATGCAGTTCGAGGCCGGCATCCCGATGGCGACGATCGAGACCGCCGGCCTGTCGACCGACTGGGAGTCGGCCGGAATGGCGGACTTCGACGGCGACGGCGTCGACGACGTCTTGCTGCGCAACACCAACTCCGGGTCGATCGCGATCTGGGAGTTCGGCGACGCCGGCATCGAGATGGGCATCGTCCAGGGCATCGGCACCGACTGGGATGTCGCCGGGCTGGCCGACTTCGACGGCAACGGCAAGGCCGACATCCTGTGGAGCCACGCCGGGCTCAACGCGCTGGCGGTCTGGAACGATGCGTTCGGCCGCGGGCCGGTGGAACTGCTCGGCCAGAGCGGCTGGGCGGTCGCCGGGACCGAGGACTTCGACGGCGACGGCGGCGCCGACCTGCTGCTGCGCAACGCCGATACCGGCGACGTCGCGCTGTGGGGCTTCGACGCGGCCGGCAATGCGTCCAAGGGCGTCACGCAGAACGTCGATACCGGCTGGCAGATCGAGAAGCTGGGCGACTTCAACGGCGACGGCGGCACCGACATCCTGTGGCGCGAGCAGGCCACCGGCAATCTGTCGGCCTGGACCAACAACGGCCTCGCCAGTTCGACCCATGGCCAGGTGCTGGGCCTGGATTCGGCCTGGGAGATCGCGGGCGTCGCCGATGTCGGCGGCGACGGCAAGGACGACCTGCTGCTGCGCAACGAGCAGGACGGCCTGTTCACCGTCTGGGAGATGGACGGCGGCACGCCGACCCGCGGCGAGACCTTCGGCGGCGTCTCGGCCGACTGGAAGGTTGCGGCGGTGCACGACTTCGACGGCGACGGCAAGGCCGACGTGCTGTGGCGCAACGACGCCACCAACACTGCCTCGGTATGGGAGATGAACGGCCCGGCCAGCGAGGCGCGCTACGACTTCGGCATGGAGGCCGACTGGACGATCATGTCGATCGGCAAGCTGAACGACGACGCCACCGACGACATCCTGGTGCGGGACTCCGAGGGCCGGTTCTTCACTATCGCCACGGCCGACGGGGCGGCGCCGGAGATCACCCTGGTCGGCCAGCTCGATCCGAACTGGACCCCGCTCTAGCGGTCGCCGAGAATGCCGGCCTGACGACCGAGTGCCGGCAGCGGCGATGGAGCGTTCGTGCGGACCTATTGGTGGGCCAACCCGGGCTGGGTGACGCTGCTGCTCATGGTGCCGATCAGCCTGATCGTCGCCGCAATGCCGAAGCAGGCCTATCTGGAATTCGACCAGGCCCGGCAGTTCTTCGCGGGCACCCAGCTGCTGGTCGCCCTGGCCGGAATGCTGGCGTTCGCCGCGGGCAGCGGGATCGTCGGATACGTCACCCGCAGCGCCCGGCGCCAGAAGACCGGGGGCGCGCCCGCCAGCCGGATCCTGCACAGCCACTACCGCCGGGTGATGCTGCTGGTCGGTCTGGTGGCGTTCGCCGGGAACATCGCCGTGGTCCTGCCGGTGCTCGCCGATCCCGGTCTGGTGATCGCGTTCCTGAGCGGCAAGGCGTCGGTGTTCGCGCTGCTGAAGGAACGCACTCTGCAGGTGCCGGGCCTGACCTCGGTCAGCAACCTGGCGGCCCTGTTCGCCGCCCTCTACGCGCTGAAACCCAAGATCGCCGACCGGCCGCTCGACTGGTTCGACCACAGCTTCGCGGCCATGGTGTTCTTCGCCGTGATGATGCGCGCGGTCTTCAATTCCGAGCGGCTGGCGATCATCGAGGTGGTGCTGCCGATCGGGATCATCTGGTTCGGCACGGTCGGCGCGCGCTGGCGGGCCTGGCTGGCGTTCGCGCCGATCCTCGGGATCGTCGGAATCGTAACGCTGTTCGCGGTGACCGAGTATTTCCGGTCATGGACCTACTACCGCTACTACTACACCGACTACACCGAATTCGTGCTGTCGCGCATCTGGGGCTATTACCTGACGGCGCTGAACAACGGCGCCGGGCTGGCCGAACTGTATCTGCCGACCTTCGACGGCGCCTATACCATGAACTGGTTCTACCGGTTCCCGCTGTTCCCATGGGTCGAGGCCGACGAGCCGACGTTCTGGGAATACGCCTTCCAGTATGCCACCGAGGAATTCAACAACACCTCGGGGATCTTCGCGCCGATCCACGATTTCGGCGCGGTCTTCGGCATCCTCATGTGGTTCTTCCTCGGGGTGCTCAGCGGTCGGATCTACGACGGCTACGTCCAGGGCAAGTTCCAGTACATGCTGATCCACCCGACCTGGATGATCGGGGTGTACGAGATCCTGCGGCTGTTCTACTGGGGCTCGTCGAAGTATTTCCCGACCCTGATCGTCACGGTCGCGATCGTGGTCTTCATGGTCCGGCATCGCGAGGTCGCGACCGCCCCGATCGTCCAGCGCAGCGTGCATCCGCTGGCACCGGTGGGCGGCCGCGGCGACCGGAGCCGCGGGTGACCGGGTGGCTCAGCCCGTCCGCAGGGAGTCCAGCCAGGCCCGCACGCCGGCGGCCAAGTCGGTCTCGAAACGATAGCCGTCGGCCAGCAGGCGGTCCGGCCGGGCATCGGTGCTGACCAGCAGCTTGCGGACCCGGTCGCGGTTGATGCCGGTCCTGAGGCCGAGGCCGCCGAGCAGCTCGAGCACGAAGGCGGCGGTCATCACCGCGCCGGTCGGGATCGTCAGCCGCGGCGGCGACAGGCCGGCCTCGAGCGCCACGGTCCGGGCGATCGCCTCGATCGTGGCCGGTTCCGGATAGGCGAAGTTGGCCCGGTACACCGGTTCGTCGCGGGTGCCGCAGAACGCCATGGCGCGCACCAGTTCGCCGACATAGCCGCAGCCCTTGACGGTGTCGCGGCGGCCCGGGAACACGAAGGCCCGCCGCCGCAGCTGCCGCAGCAGCCGGTCGAAGTTGCCGCGCTCGCCGCGGCCGAACACCACGGCCGGGCGCAGGATCGCCAGCCGCCGGCGGCCCGGATCGGCCTCGACCCAGGCCTCCTGCACCGCCTCGGCCAGGGCCTTGGAACGGCCGTAGGCGGATTCCGGGCGCAGCGGCGCGGACTCGCCGCACGGCTCCTCGCGCGGGCCGTAGACCGAGATGCTGCTGGTGAACAGGATCCGCGGCACCCCGCGCAGGGTGGCGTAGCGGCAGGCGTTGACCGCGCCGGCGACGTTGGTCTCGTAGTAGGCGTGGTCGGGGTGGCCGGGGGTGCGGTGGATGGCGGCCAGGTTGTAGATCCGCTCGACTGACTCCGGCACCACCTCGGCGAACGGCCGGCGCACGTCGCCATGCCGGTAGTCGACCCCGGCGACCGGTCGTTCCGGATCGGCAATGTCGACCGAGATCAGCGGCCGCACGCCGCGCGACGCCAGGTCGGCGAGCAGGTGCCCGCCGATGAACCCGGCGCCGCCGAGCACCAGGGCGCCCCCGATAGTGTCGTCACCGGGCATGTCAACACCGGGCATGTCGACACCGGTCATGCCGGCGCCGCCCGCGGCACCAGGATGAGGTCGGCGTCCTCG
Organism: Thalassobaculum sp.; assembly: GCF_040219615.1. Classification (GTDB taxonomy): domain Bacteria; phylum Pseudomonadota; class Alphaproteobacteria; order Thalassobaculales; family Thalassobaculaceae; genus Thalassobaculum_A. Next base: position 225,661 of record NZ_JAVJSE010000013.1, on the reverse strand, counting down.
GCCGGGATGCCGTCGGGGCGCGGGCGCGAGCTGTGCCGGTCGGAATCCAGGACGTCGTAGCCGAGGGTGTCGGCCAGCGCCTGCAGCCGGGCCACGTCGGCGCCGAGCGACGGGTGGGTGTCCAGCAGGATCACCGGGCGGTGGCGGGCTATGCTGTCGCGTGCGCCCTCCAGCACCGCCACCTCGGCCCCCTCGACGTCGATCTTGATCATGTCGAGGCGGTCCAGCGCGAAGCTGTCCAGCCGCGCCACCGGGACGGTGATCACGTCGCGGTCGCGGTGCTCGAGCCCCGGCAGCAGCGAATGCCAGCCGCTGACCGAGGACCGGAACAGTTCGGCCTCGCCGTCGCGGTCGGACAGGGCGATCGGATGCACCTCGACCCAGGCGAATCCGTTCAGGGCGACGTTGTCCCGGATGATCCCGACGTTGCCGGGATCCGGCTCGAAGGCGACCACCCGGCCGCCGGGCCCGACGATCCGGGCGGCGATCAGCGCGAAGTCGCCCTCGCTGCAGCCGACGTCGACGAACACGCCGCCCGGGCCCAGCCGGGCCTCGATCTCGGCGGTCTTGCGCAGCTCGTAGAGGCCGAGCGCCCGCAGCAGGCTCATCAGCGAATGACCGACGTCGATTCGCATCGTCACGCCGTTGGCGCGGAACCGCCGGCGGCGGCCGCCGAGCAGGATACGCGCCAGCGGGAACAGCGCTGCGACGGTCCAGGCCTTGAGTGTCGAAAGCATTGGAGGCTGGGCCGATCCGATCTGCCGCGTACCTCGACTGTATACCCGACCGACAGTCCCGGTGCTACGTTCGCCGGGATGTGGAAAAGCCCTGGACGAGCGGGTTCTAGATGCTGACCGACATGGTTGTCGTGACCTTCATGAAAGTCGCGGGAACCGCTCTCTGGCTGGTTTACACCGTGCTCCTGGCGCGGCTTCTCACGGCCGACGACTACGGCCTGGTGATGTATGCGGTGACGGTGCTGACGATCGCCGGGCCGCTCACCTGCTTCGGGCTGAACAGCGCCATGCTGCGCCACGGCTCGGTATACTGGCACCAGGGCCGGCCGGCCGCGCTGGCCGGGCTGCTGGGCGAGGCCCGCCGGACCATCGTGCTGACGTCGCTGCCGGGCGCGCTGCTGGTCTGGGCGACCTTCGAGGCCGCGCTGGGGGTCGGCACGGCGGTGCCGTGGAGCGTGGTGGCGATCGTCGCCGTCGGCCTGCCGCTGTACGGTGCGATGGACCTGCACCGCGAGACCCTGCGGGCGGTCGACCGGGTGCTGGCCGGCTTCCTCGGGTTCAACATCCTGCGCGCGCTGATCCCGGGGCTCGCCGCCGTCGCCCTGGCGCTGGCCGGCTGGCTGACGGTGGAGACCGCGTTGGCGGCGTTCGTCTGCGGCCTCGCCGTGATCGCGGCACTCGACGCCCGGCGGATCGCCGCGACCGTCGGACATCTCGCGGCGGTCCGCGACCGCTTCGAGCGGACCGAATGGTACCGGATCGCCCGGCCGATGGTACTGGCCGAGGCGCTCGGTCACTGGATCGCCCGCGGCGACGTGGTACTGGTCGGCGCCCTGTTGGATCTGCGGGCGGCGGCGATCTACCTGACCGCCCAGCGGCTTGCCGTCCTGGTAACCTTCGTGGTCGACGCCGTTCGCCTGACCCTCGAGCCGATGGTGGCGCGCCGCTTCGCCGACCGCGACCAGCCGGGCCTGCAGGACCTGATGGCCCGCGGCAGCCTGGCGTCCTTCGCGACCGGCATGCCGATCGCCCTGGTGATCGCCGGCGGTGGCTGGCTGCTGCTCGGCCTGTACGGGCCGGACTTCCAGTCCGGCTGGGCGGTGCTGTGCATCCTGACACTGGGCCAGATGACCACGGTGCTGGCCGGCCCGGTCAGCGCGGTGTTGCGGATGACCGGCCTGGAACGGCCGCTGACGGCGGTCCAGTTCGCCAGCGCGGCCGGCCTGTCGGCGGCGGTGCCGGCCGGGATCGCGCTGGGCGGTACCGAGGGCGCGGCGGCCGGCGCGGCGATCGTTACCGCCGCCAGCAACCTGGCCTATCTGGCGATCACCCGGCGCCGGCTCGGCCTGCGCTGCGGTCCCGGCTCCGGGATGTTCGCGCCGGCCCTGGTCCGCGCGGTGCTGGCGGAGACCCTGCGGCGGATCCCGACCCTGTTCCGGACCCCGGCGCCATGACCGGGACCGTGACCGACGGTACGACCGCGCCCGGAACCGGCGCCGGCACGCCGCTGTCGATCGTGGTGCCGACGGTCGGCCGGGTCGAGGAGGTCGGGCGGCTGCTGGACTCGCTGCGCCCGCAGCTCGGCCCGGGCGACCAGCTGGTGGTGATCGACCAGAACTCCGACGACCGGCTGGGCCCGGTGCTGGCGGCCGCCGCCGACCTGCGGCCGGAACGGGTCCGGGCCGAGGCGCGCGGTGCCTCCCACGCCCGCAACGTCGGCCTGGCGCATGTCCGCCGGGCGGTGGTCTGGTTCCCGGACGACGACGGCTGGGCGACGCCTGGCCAGCTCGAGGCGATCCGCCGGTGCCTGGAACGGGAGCCGGAGACCGACGTGGTGGCCGGGCGCATCGTCGACGAGGACGGCCGGCCGTCGATGGGGCGCTGGCCGGACCGGCCGGTGCAGGCGACCCGCGGCAACGTCTGGCGGGTCGGGGCCGAGGCGACCATGGTGTTCCGCCGGCGGTTCTTCGAACGGGTCGGCGGTTTCCGCGAGGCGATCGGCGTCGGCAGCCGCGGCCCCTGGGGCGCCGGCGAGGGCCAGGACCTGCTGCTGCGCGGCCTGGCGGCCGGCTGCCGGATCGGCTACCGGCCGGACATCGTGTTCGGTCATCCGAACAAGTTCGAGCGCGACGAGGCCGCGATCCTGCGCAAGGCGGCGTCCTATGCCCGCGGCGTCGGCTACGTGATGGGCGTGAACGGCTACTCGCCGCTGGAGCTGGTGCCGCATCTCCTGAAGCCGCTGGTGGCGATCGTACTGTTCGCGGTCGCCGGCCGCCGCGGCCGGGTGCGCTACTACGCGGGCCAGCTGGTCAATCGCTGGCGCGGCTGGTGGGCCGGCCGGCGAGACCGAGGGTTGCCGCCAGACGCTCTGCCGCCGCCCGCCACGTGAACAGGCCGGCGCGCGCATGGCCGCGCGCGATCAGGTCGTCACGGGCCGGGTCGTCTGCCGCCAGCCGGTCGATCGCCGCGGCCATGTCCGCCGGGTCGTCCGGGTCGACCAGCCGGGCGGCGTCGCCGCAGACCTCCGGGATCGAGGCGCGGTCGCTGGCGATCACCGGGCAGCCCAGGGCCATGGCCTCGAGCGGCGGCAGGCCGGAGCCTTCGTAGTAGGACGGAAACAGCAGCGCCAGCGCGCCGGCGTACAGCCCGGCCATCTCGGCATCGTCGACCGCGCCCAGGAACACCGCCCGGTCGCCGGGTCGCGCCGCGGCCGGGGCGTCGGCCGCGAACACCCGGGGGTCGGCGGCGCCCACCACCGCCAGCCGGAGGCCCGGATCGCCGACCCGGCCGATCGCGGCGAGCGCGCCGGCCAGGTTCTTGTTCGGATGCGGCGAGCCGACGAACAGCACGTAGCGCCCCGGCTCCAGGCCGTGGCGGGCCGGCGCGCCGCCGTCGACGGCGAGGCGGGCGACGTGCTCGGTCCCGCTCGGCAGCACCGTGCAGCCGTGCCGGTTGGCGATGCCGTGCGCCGCCAGCCGGTCGGCCGAGAACCGGGAGACCGTGAACAGCGCCTCGGCGCGCCGGGCCAGCACCGGCAGCAGCCAGCGCATGGCGGTCCGGAATTTCCAGCCATAGCCATCCGGGCGGTCGAACACCGAGGCGTCGTGGATCAGGATGGCGTTGCGCCGGTGCAGCAGCGGCGCGGTGTTGCCGAGGTTGATCAGCAGGCTGCCGCCGGCGGCGCGCGGCAGCTCCCACTGCTCCCAGGCGTAGCCGGTGCATCGGCCAATCCGGCGGACCGTCGTGCCGTCCAGCCGCAGCCGGCCGGTGTCGGCGTCCGGCGGGGCGAGCACCGTCAGCGGCGACCGGCCGTCCGACGACAGCAGGCCGTCGAGCGCCGTGACCAGTTCCGCCGCGGCCCGCTGCACGCCGGTCTGGCGTTGGGCCAGGAAGCGGCCGTTGACGTAGACCGGGGCGGGCCAGGATTCCGGTCCGGATTCTGGCGCGGACTCTGTCATGCCGGGCACGGCGTTCCCGTCGGTCGGTGGCCTGGAGGACTCAGCTTAGAGCAGCTGCCAGTCCGTCGGTACGTTGCCGATATGCGCGAAGGTCGGGGCCTCGGCGTCGTTGAACATGAACACCCCGATGTCGCCGCTCGGCGCCTGCGCCAGGATGCCCATGCCGCCGTCGCCGTCGAGTTCGCGGATCGCCAGGATTTCGAGGTTGCCGTCGAAGCCGAAGTCGTAGCGCTGCTCCGGGCTGTCGCCGTTCATCTCCCAGACCGACATGACGCCGTTCTGCTGGTTGCGCCACAGGATGTCGGCGTTGCCGTCGCCGTCGAAATCGTCGACCCCGGCGATCGACCAGTCGGACGACACCCCGAAGGTGGTGCCGCGGATCGGCTCGTCGGTGCCGTCCATCTGCCAGACCGCGACCAGGCCGTCCTGCTCGTTGCGCAGCAGCAGGTCGGCCTTGCCGTCGCCGCCGAAGTCGTCGACCGCGGCCACGGTCCACTCCTGTCCGAGCCCGAGCACGTTGCCGCGCGCGACCTCGCCGCCGCCTTCCGACGACCAGATCGCCAGGCTGCCGTCGTTCTCGTTGCGCCACAGCAGGTCGCTGTCGCCGTCGCCGTCGAAGTCGGCCGTGGTGTTAAGCGCCCAGTCCTGCGAGATGCCGTGGACCGCACCGCGGGTCGGCTCGTCGGCGCCGTTCATCTCCCAGATGGCGATCGAGCCGGTATCGGTGTTGCGCCACAGGATGTCCTGGCCGCCGGTCCCGAACTGGTCCACCGCCTCGATCGACCAGCTGTTGTCGATCCCGAGCAGGTTGCCCTTGGCGAGCTCGTCCAGCCCGTTGGTGCCCCAGACCGCGATGCTGCCGGTGCTTTCGTCGCGCCACAGGTAGTCGTCGGTGCCGTCGCCGTTGAAGTCCTCGAAGGCCGCCAGCTCGTAGCGGGTCTCGATGGCGTGGATGTTGCCGAGCGAGATCGCGTCGGTGCCTTCGGCCGACCAGATGGCGAAGTCGCCGGTCTCCTGGTTGCGCCACATGTAGTCGTCGGCGCCGTCGCCGTCGACATCGCCCTTGCCGGCGAGTTGCCAGGCCGAGTCCAGCCCGTAGGCGTCGCCGAACTGGGCGGCCTCGGTGCCGTCGATCTGCATGGCCTGGACCGGTCCGGCCGCAGCGCGGAACAGGAAGGTCGGCCCCTGCAGTTCCGGCGGGCCGGTCAGGTCGCGGGTCTCGGTCACGTTGCCGGCTTCGTCGACGAACCAGGCGGTCTCGAAGCCGGAGATATTCAGGGCGTCGAGATCGGTGCCCTGCGCCACCACCACGACGTCGGTGCCGTCGCCGCCCTCGATGGTGCTGTCGCCGAAGGCCGCCCAGACGGTGTCGTCGCCGAGGCCGGCATACAGCGCGTCGCTGCCGTCGCCGCCATAGAGGATGTCGGCGCCGTCGCCGCCCGACAGCACGTCGTTGCTGGCTCCGCCCGACAGGACGTCGTTGCCGGCGCCCCCGGAGAGGGTGTCATGGCCGAAGCGGCCTGACAGCGTGTCGTTACCGTCGCCACCTACGAGGATGTCGTTGCGGCTGCCGCCGACCAACAGATCGTCGCCGGTGCCGCCATTGAGCAACGCGCTCCCGAAGGATCCGGACCCCGCCAACAGCGTGTCGTTGCCGGCGCCGCCCGACAGCGTGTCATCCTGGAGGCTGCTTTCCAGGCTCCCGATCATGCTGTCGTCGCCGTCACCACCGACCAGCAGATCGGACCAGCTGCCGCCGACGAGCGTGTCGCCACCGGCGCCACCTGACAGGGTGTTCGCGCCGCTACCGGCATACAGGGCATCATTGCCGTCGCCGCCCGACAGCGCATCGCCGGATCCGAAGGCATCCTCGCCGTCGCCGCCGGACAGGGTGTCATCGCCTTCGCCGCCGATCAGGACGTCGGCACCGCTGCTGCCGACCAGCAGGTCGTTGCCGCCGCCGCCGGACAGCGTGTCGTTGCCGTCGCCGCCGGACAGGGTGTCGGCGCCCAAGCCGCCGATCTGCAGGTCGTTGCCGCTCTCGCCGAACAGCACGTCGTTGCCGCCGCCGCCCGAGAGCGTGTCGTTGCCCGCTCCGCCGTCGACCACGTCGTCGCCGTCACGGGCCGAGACCAGGTCGTCGCCGGCGAGTGCCGAGATGGTGTCGGCGCCGGCGGTGCCGAGCAGGGTGTCGTCGCCGTCGGTCGGGCCGAACGGGTTCTCGAAGCCGTCGGCCTCCAGGGCCGCCAGGTCGGCGGGCTCCTCGCTGGACACCGCGCTGGCACCGTCGGTGGTCGAGCCGCCGTCCCAGGACCAGCTGATCTCCAGGGTACCGCTGTCGGCCTCGGTCCAGTGGTAGGTGGTGCCGGGGCCGGAGGTGACGGTGCCGTCCCGCGGGTCGGCGGTGCCGGACAGGTCGACCGTGACCTCGAGGCTGTCGCCGTTCGGGTTGGTGATCTTCCAGATCTGCTCGAGGTTGCCGTCGTTGTTCAGGTCGACGACGCCCATGGACTCGACCGAAAGGGCCTGCGGCGACTGGAAGGTCAGTGTCGAGGACCCGACCTGCGAGCCCTCGTCCATGGTGTAGGCGGTGAAGATACCGGTCAGGTCGAAGCTGGCGTCGGCGTTGCCGTCGCCATCGGAGTCGACGGTGACGGTGGTGGTGCCGCCGCTGCGGGTCAGGGTGACCGCGGCGACGCCGGAATCGAGGTCTGCGACCTCGACCACGTCGCCGTCGGTGTAGTCGGCGATGGTGTCGCCGTCGATGTCGGCGAGCGAGCCGGCGGCGAAGGTGTCGTTGCCGTTGCCGCCGACCAGCAGGTCGATGCCGCCGCCGCCGGCGACCACGTCGTCGCCGTCGCTGCCGACCAGGGAGTCGGCGCCGTCGCCGCCCGACAGCGAGTCGTTGCCGCCGCCGCCGATCAGGGTGTCGTTGCCGCCGCCACCGGCCAGTGCGTCGGCGTCGGCGTCGCCGACCAGCACGTCCTCGGCGTCGCCGCCCGACAGGTCGTCGGCACCGTCGCCGCCATACAGGGTGTCGAGGCCGGCGCCGCCGCTCAGGGTGTCGGCATCGGCACCGCCGGACAGCTGGTCGTTGCCCTCGCCACCGCTGAGCGCGTCGTTGCCGGCGCCACCGCTCAGGACGTCGGCCTCGCCGCCGCCGCCGATCTGGTCGTCGCCGTCGCCGCCGGACAGGGCGTCCGCGCCGCTGCCGCCCGACAGGGTGTCGGCGTCGCCGCCGCCGGCCAGCGTGTCGTCGCCGTCGTTGCCGGCCAGCACGTCGGATCCGGCACCGCCGACCGCGATGTCGTTGCCCGCGCCGCCGGAGAGAACGTCGTTGCCGTCGCCGCCGGTCAGGGCGTCGTTGCCGCTGCCGCCGAGGGCGCTGTCGTCACCGCCGCCGCCGTCGACCGCGTCGTCTCCGGTCCCGCCCGAGAGGGCGTCGTTGCCGGCGCCGCCCGCGAGGCTGTCGTTGCCGCTGCCGCCGGACAGGGCGTCGGCCTCGGTGCCGCCGTCGAGCGTGTCGTCACCGTCGCCGCCGCCCAGCGTGTCGCTACCGATGCCGCCCGACAGCAGGTCGTTGCCGGCAGCCCCCGACAGGATGTCGTCGCCGTCGCCGCCGGTGATGGTGTCGTCGCCCGCCGTGCCGGTCAGGGTATCGTCAGGGGTGCGGTAGACGATGGTCTCGACGTTGCGCACGTCAGTGCCGACCAGGTCGGCCCGGCTGTCGACATACAGCGTGTCGTCGCCGTCGCCGCCGTCGATCACTGCGTCCCCGGCACCGCCGTAGATCGCGTCGTCGCCGCTGCCGGCCGAGAGCGTGTCCGCGCCGTCGCCGCCCGAGAGGACATCGTTGCCCGCACCGCCCGAGAGCGCGTCGTTGCCGGCGCCACCCACTATGGTGTCGTTGCCGATCCCGCCCGACAGGGTGTCGTCGCCCGACGTGCCCTGGAGCTCGTCGTCATGGTTTGCATAGACGATGGTCTCGACGTTCCGTACGTCGACGCCGTCGAGGGCCGCCCGGTTCTCGGCGTACAGCGTGTCGTCGCCGTCGCCGCCGTCGATCACCGCATCGCCGGACCCGCCGTAGATCGCGTCGTCGCCGCTGCCGGCCGACAGGCTGTCTGCACCGTCGCCACCCGAGAGCACGTCGTTGCCCGCACCGCCGCTCAGCGCGTCGTTGCCCGCACCGCCGACCAGGGTGTCGTTGCCGATGCCGCCGCTCAGTGTGTCGGCGCCCGAGGTCCCGCTCAGGAGGTCGTCGTCGTTCGCGTAGACGATGGTCTCGACGTTGCGGACGTCGACGCCGTCGAGGGCCGCCCGGTTCTCCGCGTACAGCGTGTCGTCGCCGTCACCGCCGTCGATCACCGCATCGCCGGACCCGCCGTAGATCGCGTCGTCGCCGGAGCCGCCCGAGAGGCTGTCCGCCCCGTCGCCGCCCGAGAGGACGTCGTTGCCGGCACCGCCGGAGAGGGCGTCGTTGCCGGCACCGCCGACCAGGGTGTCGTTGCCGATGCCACCGCTGAGAGTGTCGTCGCCAGCGGTACCCTGCAGCGCGTCGTCGTGGTCAGCGTAAACGATGGTCTCGACGTTGCGCACGTCGACGCCGTCGAGCGCGGCGCGGTTCTCGGCATACAGCGTGTCGTCGCCGTCGCCGCCGTCGATGATCGTGTCGCCGGCACCGCCGTAGATCGCGTCGTCGCCCGAGCCGGCGGAGAGCGTATCCGCGCCGTCGCCACCGGAGAGGACGTCGTTGCCCGCACCGCCGCTCAGCGCGTCGTTGCCCGCACCACCGACCAGGGTGTCGTTGCCGATGCCACCGCTGAGCGTGTCGTCGCCAGCGGTACCCTGCAGCGCGTCGTCGTGATCGGCGTAGACGATGGTCTCGACGTTCCGGACGTCGACGCCGTCGAGGGCCGCCCGGTTCTCGGCATACAGGGTGTCGTCGCCGTCGCCGCCGTCGATGATCGCGTCGCCGGCACCGCCGTAGATCGCGTCGTCGCCAGCGCCGGCCGAGAGCGTGTCGGCACCGTCTCCGCCCGAGAGCACGTCGTTGCCAGCGCCACCGCTCAGCGCGTCGTTGCCCGCACCGCCGACGACCGTGTCGTCGCCGATCCCGCCGCTCAGTGTGTCGTCACCGCTGGTGCCCTGAAGCTCGTCATTGTGATCGGCATAGACGATCGTCTCGACGTTCTGCACGTCCACGCCGTCGAGGGCTGCCCGGTTCTCCGCATACAGGGTGTCGTCGCCGTCGCCGCCGTCGATCACCGCGTCGCCGGCGCCGCCGTAGATCGCGTCGTCGCCGGAGCCGGCCGAGAGCGTGTCCGCTCCGTCGCCCCCCGAGAGAACGTCGTTGCCGGCACCCGCCGATACCAGGTCGTCACCGGAACCGCCGTAGATCGCGTCGTCGCCGCTGCCGGCCGACAGGCTGTCTGCACCGTCGCCTCCCGAGAGCACGTCGTTGCCGGCCCCGCCGGAGAGGGCGTCGTTGCCGGCACCGCCGACCAGGGTGTCGTTGCCGATGCCACCGCTCAGTGTGTCGTCGCCCGAGGTCCCGCTCAGGAGGTCATCGTCGCTGGCGTAGACGATGGTCTCGACGTTCCGGACGTCGACGCCGTCGAGGGCCGCGCGGTTCTCGGCGTACAGCGTGTCGTCGCCGTCGCCGCCGTCGATCACCGCGTCCCCGGCACCGCCGTAGATCGCGTCGTCGCCGCCGCCGGCCGACAGGGTGTCCGCGCCGTCGCCGCCGTACAGCACGTCGGCGCCGCCGCCGGCCACCAGGCTGTCGTCTCCGTCGCCGCCCGACAGGGTGTCGGCCGCCCAGTTGCCGACCAGGGTATCGTCGCCCGCGCCGCCGTCGAGCAGGTCGGTGCCGCCGAGGCCGGTCACGGCGTCGTCGCCGTCGCCGCCCGAGAGGATGTCGTTGGCCCAGCCGCCCGACAGGGTGTCGTTGCCCGCGGCGCCGATCAGCGTGTCGTTGCCGCCGCCGCCGACGATCAGGTCGTCGCCGTCGATGCCCGACAGGCTGTCGTTCTGCCAGTCGCCGGCCAGGGTCTGGTCCTCGCCCGGCTGCGGGGCGTTGGTGTAGACGACGGTCTCGACGTTGCGCAGGTCGACGCCGTTCAGGTCGCTCTGGCGCCCGACATACAGGGTATCGTCGCCGTCGCCGCCGTCGATCACCGTGTCGCCAGCACCGCCATAGAGCGCATCGTTGCCGGCGCCGCCGGACAGCGCGTCGTTGCCGGCCCCGCCGCTCAGCGTGTCCGCGCCCTCGCCGCCCGAGAGCGTGTCGTTGCCGGCGCCGCCGACAACCAGATCGTCTTCAGCGCCACCGAGCATGCTGTCGTTGCCGTCGCCGCCCGACAGCAGGTCGGATCCCTCGCCGCCGGAGATCGTGTCGTTGGCCGCGCCGCCGAACAGGCTGTCGCCGCCGTCACCGCCGACCAGGGTGTCGTTGGCCGCGCCGCCGCTCAGCGCGTCGGCCCCGGCCCCGCCGGACAGGACGTCGTTGCCGTCGCCGCCGGCCAGGCTGTCGTCGCCGTCGCCGCCGATCAGGGTGTCGTCCTCGGCGCCGCCGGAGAGCACGTCGGACCCGGCGCCGCCGGACAGCAGGTCGAGGCCGTCGCCGCCCGAGAGCAGGTCGTTGCCGGCGCCGCCGGAGAGGCTGTCGCCGGCACCGCCGCCGGACAGGGTGTCGTCGCCCTCGGCCCCGATCAGGGTGTCGCTGCCGCCCTGTCCCCGGATCAGGTCGTCGCCGTCGATGCCGGACAGGCTATCGTTCTGCCAGTCGCCGACCAGGGTCTGGTCTTCGCCCGGCTGCGGCGCGTCGCCGTAGACGATGTGCTCGACGTTGCGGACCTCGACCCCGTCAAGGTCGCCGCGCTGCGCCACGTACAGGGTATCGTCGCCGTCGCCGCCGTCGATCACGGTGTCGCCGGCGCCGCCGTACAGCAGGTCGTTGCCCGCACCGCCCGACAGCGCGTCGTTGCCGCCCCCGCCGCTGAGGGTATCGTCGCCGTCGCCGCCGAGCAGGCTGTCGTTGCCGTCGCCGCCGGACAGCAGGTCGGTACCGGAGCCGCCGGAGAGCGTGTCGTTGGCGGCACCGCCGAACAGGCTGTCGCTGCCGTCGCCGCCGACCAGGGTGTCGTTGGCCGCGCCGCCGCTCAGCAGGTCGTTGCCGTCGCCGCCGGCCAGGCTGTCGTTGCCGTCGCCGCCATGCAGGCTGTCGGCACCGCCGGCCGCGACCAGGGTATCGTCGGCCAGGCCGCCGCTGAGCGCGTCGTTGCCTTCGCCGCCCGACAGCCGGTCGTTGCCGTCGCCGCCGACCAGGGTGTCGTCGCCGGCACCGCCGCTCAGGGTGTCGTCCTCGGCGCCGCCCGAGAGGCTGTCGTTGCCGTCGCCGCCATACAGCATGTCGCTGCCGGCGCCGCCGGACAGCAGGTCGTTGCCGGCCCCGCCGGACAGGGTGTCGCCGGCGCCGCCCCCGGACAGGGTGTCGTCGCCGTCGCCCCCAACCGCCAGGTCGGCGCCGTCGAGGCCGCGCAGCACGTCGTCGCCGCTACCGCCGGACAGGGTGTCGCCGGCCCAGTTGCCGGACAGGGTGTCGTTGCCGGCGCCGCCGACCAGCCGATCGGCATCGCCGCGCCCGAGCAACAGGTCGTCGCCGTCGCCGCCGGACAGGGTGTCGTTGTCCCAGTTGCCGGACAGGGTGTCGTTGCCGGCGCCGCCATACAGCAGGTTCTGGCCGCCGCCGCCCTGGATCAGGTCGTTGCCGTCGCCGCCCGACAGGGTGTCGTCGCGCCAGCCGCCCGACAGGGTCTGGTCGCCGCCGGCCGGCGTCTCGGGGGTGTCGGTGTAGACGATGTGCTCGACGTTGCGGACGGTAATGCCGTCCAGGTCCGCGGCCGAACCCACATAGAGGGTGTCGTTGCCGGACCCGCCGTCGATGTAGCTGTCGTCGGAATCGGCGTAGATGGCGTCGTCGCCGTTGCCGCCGGACAGCCGGTCGGCGCCGTCGCCGCCGTAGATGGTGTCGTCGTCGTTTCCGCCCTTGACGGTGTCGCTGCCGGCGCCGCCCGAGAGCAGGTCGTCGCCGTCGTTGCCGCTCACCTGGTCGTTGCCGTCGCCGCCGGACAGCGCGTCGTTGCCGTCGCCGCCGGACAGGGTGTCGATTCCGCTGCCGCCGACCAGGGTGTCGCTGCCCGCGCCGCCGCGCAGCAGGTCGTTGTCGGCGCCGCCGGAAAGAACGTCGCTTCCGCTCTCGCCGTAGAGGGAGTCGCGCCCGGAGCCACCCGACAGGGTGTCGGCGTCGTCGCCACCGTACAGGATGTCCTTGCCGCTGCTGCCGGAGAGCAGGTCGTTGCCGTCGCCGCCGTAGACCCGGTCGTCGTTGCCACCCGCCGAGATCACGTCGTCGCCGCTCCGGCCGGACAGGGTGTCCTTGCCGGAGGTGCCAACGAGCGTGTCGGCGTTGCTGCTGCCCACGATCGGGTCTTTCTTCTTCTTCGCCACGGCGACCCCCCTTGTTCCGCCGGTCGAGCTAGCTCGGCCGGCGTCCCCGCCATGCCCGGTCCCGTGGTTGGGCGCGGCAGGGGTTTATGCGGATTCCGAGAGGCATATGAGAACGCAGACGAACGACCGCTCGCCCGCAACCCCCGATGCGCTCCCCACGAACGCAGAATGCACTTCGGAGGTTAAGATAGGGTGACTATTTCAGTATTTCAATAAAATTGTATCTATTTTCCGGGTGACGTTGCGATCGCCCTGCCGCCGGGGCACCGACAGCAGGGCGAAAGCGGTCAGAGCAGCTCCCAGTCGGTCGAAAGCTGGCCGATCTGGGCGATCGTCGGCGCCTCGCCGCTGTTGAACGTGAAGACCGCCAGGTCGCCGTTCGCGCTCTGCGCCAGGATGCCCTTGTCCCCAGTCGCGGAGAGGTCGCGGATGGCGAGGACCGTCAGGTCGGCATCGAAGCCGAAGTCGTAGCGCTGCGAGGAGGCGTCGCCGTTCATCTCCCACACCGACATGGCGCCCATATCATTGTTGCGCCACAGGATGTCCGCCTTGCCGTCGCCGTCGAAGTCGCCGACCGCCTCGATCTTCCACTCGGCGGGAACCGCGAAGGTCGCGCCGCGGACCGGCTCGCCGGTGCCGTCCATCTGCCAGACCGCGACCTGGCCGAGGCTCTCGTTGCGCAGCAGCAGGTCGGCCTTGCCGTCGCCGCCGAAATCCGCCGCCCCCGCGACTTCCCAGTCGCTCGACAGGCCGAGCACGTTGCCGCGGGACACCTCGCCGCCGCCGTCGGACCCCCAGACCGCCAGCGAGCCGTCGTTCTGGTTGCGCCACAGCATGTCGGCCTTGCCGTCGCCGTCGAAATCGGCGGTCTCCGCTAGCTGCCAGTCGGTCGAGATGCCGTGCACCGCGCCGCGGGTCGGCTCGCCGGTGCCGTTCATCTCCCAGATCGCGATGTCGCCGGTCGCGGCGTTGCGCCACAGAATGTCCGAGCCGCCGGTGCCGAACTGGTCGACCGCGGCGATCGACCAGCTGTTGTCGATGCCGAGAAGGTCGCCCTTGGCGACGTCGTTCAGGCCGCCCGTGGTCCACACCGCGATGTCGCCGGACTGCTGGTCGCGCCAGAGATAGTCGTCCGTCCCGTCGCCGTTGAAGTCCTCGAGCGCGGCCAGGTCGTAGCGTGTCTCCAGACCGAACACGTTGCCGAGATCGAGCGGGCGGGTCTCGTCCAGGGACCACACCGCGAACGAGCCGTCGTTCCCGTTGCGCCAGACATAGTCGTCCTGGCCGTCGCCGTTGACGTCGCCCTTGCCGGCCAGATGCCACTCGGTGCCGAGGCCGTAGACGTCCCCGAACTGGGCGGCCGCCGCGCCGTCGACCTGCATGGCCTGCACCAGGCCTCCGGACCGGAACAGGAAGGTCGGCCCGTTCAGGTCGACCGGGCCGGAGAGGTCCCGGGTCTCGACGACGGTGCCGGTGGCGTCGACGAACCACGCGGTCTCGAAGCCGGCATGGTCGAGGGCGCCCAGGTCGGTGCCCTGCGCGACGACCAGCACGTCGCTGCCGTCGCCGCCGTCGAGCGGACCGTCGCCGACCGACGCCCAGACGGTGTCGTCGCCGACCCCGCCGGACAGCGTGTCGACGCCGTCGCCGCCATACAGGAGGTCGTTGCCGCCGCCGCCGATCAGCAGGTCGTTGCCGTCCTCGCCGAACAGGACGTCCTCGCCGTCGCCGCCGGACAGGACGTCGTTGCCGGCCCCGCCATACAGGGCGTCGTCGCCGGCCGTCCCGATCAGCGTGTCGTCGCCGCCCCCGGGCTGGGTCTCCTCGCCGGTGCCGGTGAAGACGATGTGCTCGATGTTGCGGATGTCGATGCCCGCCAGGTCGGCTTCGGAGCCGATATAGAGTGTATCGTTGCCGGCCCCGCCGTGGATCAGCCGGTCCCCGGCGCCGCCATAGATGACGTCGTCGCCGGCCCCGCCATACAGGTCGTCGATGCCGTCGCCGCCGTACAGCACGTCGGCGCCGCCGCCGCCTTGCAGCGTATCGTTGCCGTTGCCGCCGTGCAGGACGTCCGACCCGCCACCACCGCCGACCGCGTCGTCGCCGTCGCCGCCCGACAAGGTGTCGTCCCCGGCGCCGCCGCCGAGCACGTCGCTGCCGTCGCCGCCGTACAGGATATCGGCGTCGGCACCGCCCGTCAGGCTGTCGTCGCCGTCGCCGCCCCACAGGACGTCGGCGCCGGCGCCGCCGATCAGGGTGTCGTTGCCGGCTCCGCCCTCCAGCAGGTCCGCCCCGGCGCCGCCACGCAGCGAATCGGCTCCGTCGGCACCCGACAGGGTGTCGTCGCCCTGGCCGCCACGCAGGATGTCGGCGCCGGACCCGCCGACCAGCAGGTCGTCGCCCTTGCGGCCGAACAACAGATCGTCGTCGTCGCCGCCGGACAGCACGTCGTTGTCCTGGCCACCGCCGAGCAGGTCGTTGCCGCTGCCGCCCGACAGGGTGTCGGCGCCGAGCGTGCCGCGCAGCGTATCGTTGCCGGCGCCACCGGAGAGCAGGTCGTTTCCTGCCCCGCCGTTCATGCTGTCGTCGCCGGCCGTTCCGGTGACCGCATCATCGCCGGCTGTGCCCCTGATCGTCTTTTTCTTGGCCACGACTGCCCCTCTCAGCAAGTGCCGGCAGCGCCGGTCCGGCGGTTACGTCGGTCACTCGATTGTACGGAGAACAATTTAACAGACATTTAAAATAAAGCCGCTTCGGGGTTTTACAAGAACGCTCCTTCCGGGTCGTCTTGAATTGATATGCCGCAATCCGGCCGCATGGCCGGGGCGCCCCCGGCGGTGCTAGGGTCGGGCGCCACGGGCGAAGCGGGCGGGCGGAACGGGGAGTGCGGTGCGGGTCGCGATCTTTCACTATTGGCTGGTGACGATGCGGGGCGGCGAGCGCGTGCTGGACGCGCTGCTGGAGCTGTATCCCGACGCCGACGTCTACACCCATGTGGCCGATCCGGCGGCGCTGTCGCCGCGGATCGCCGCGCGCCTCAAGGGCACCACCTTCATCGGGCGGATTCCCGGCGCCCGGCGGATCTACCAGAAGCTGCTGCCGCTGATGCCGCTGGCGCTCGAGCGGCTCGACCTGTCCGGCTACGACCTGGTGATCAGCAGCGAGGGCGGCCCGTCCAAGGGGGTGCTGCCGCCGGCCGACGCCCTGCATGTCTGCTACTGCCACAGCCCGATGCGCTATGCCTGGGTGATGCCCGAGGGCTACCTCGCCGAACTGCCGGCACCGGTGCGCCCGCTGGCGGCCTGGCTGCTGCACCGGATGCGGATCTGGGACGTCAGCACGGTGCCGCGGGTCGACCGCTTCGTGGCCAATTCCGGGACCGTCGCCCGCCGGATCCGCCGGTACTGGCGCCGCGACTCGGTGGTCGTGCACCCGCCGGTCGAACTCGACCGCTTCGCCATCGACCCGGACGGACCGGGCGATGCCTTCCTGTTCGCCAGCCAGCTGGTCGGATACAAGCGGGCCGACGTGGCGGTGCGGGCCTTCGCAGGCATCGACCGCCAGCTGCTGGTGGTCGGCGAAGGGTCTGAACTGGCGGCGCTGCGCCGGATCGCGACCCCCAATGTGCGGTTCCTGGGCCGGGTCTCGGACGACGAGCTGGCACGGCTGTACGCCCGGTGCCGGGCCCTGGTGTTCTGTGCCGAGGAGGATTTCGGCATCGTGCCGCTGGAGGCGATGGCGAGCGGCCGGCCGGTCATCGCCTTCGGCCGCGGCGGCGCGCGCGAGACCGTTGTGGACGGCAGCACCGGGCTGTTCTTCGACGCCCAGACGCCGGAGTCCCTGCGCGCCGCCCTCGACCGGTTCGAGGCGGTCGAGGGATCGTTCGACCCGGCCGCGATCCGCCGGCACGCCGAGAGCTTCGGCCGGGCGCGCTTCGTCGCCGAGATGCGGGAACTGATCGAAGGCTGGCTGGCCGAGCACCAGACAGGCGGGCGCCTGGCCGGGCCGACGCTTCAGTAGGCGTTGCGGTCGCCCATCAGGATGGTGATGGTCTGGGCGATGATCCGCAGGTCGAACAACAGCGACCAGTGCTCGATGTAGTACAGGTCGTATTCCAGGCGCCGGCGCATCTTGTCCGGCGTGTCGGTTTCGCCGCGCAGCCCGTTGACCTGCGCCCAGCCGGTGATCCCCGGCTTGACCCGGTGGCGCCCCAGGTAGCCGTCGATCGACTCGCCGTACTTGGTGTTGTGCGACACCGCGTGCGGGCGCGGGCCGACCAGCGACATGTCGCCCAGCAGCACGTTCACCAGCTGCGGCAGCTCGTCCAGGCTGGTGCGCCGGAGGATCCGTCCGAGCGGGGTGATCCGGGGATCGTCGCGGGTGGCCTGGGGAACCACCTTGCCGTCGTCGGTCGACGTCATCGTGCGGAACTTGCACACCATGAACGTATTGTTGTTGAAGCCATGGCGCTGCTGTCGGAACAGCACCGGGCGGCCCATGAACAGCAGGATGGCGAGCGCGATCGTCGCCATCGCCGGCGCCACCAGGATCAGCAGCACGCCACCGAGGACGATGTCCTCGATGCGCTTGACCACCGAGCTCCATCCGGACAGCGGGACCTCGGACAGCGAGAGGGCCGGCAGGCCGGCCGGCCGGTCGAAGGCGAGGACCGGCACCCGGCGCAGAGAGGCCGGCAGGGCCAGGTGGACGGTGACCGCCTCCGACTTCAGGACGTGCATCAGCGATTCCAGCGTGTCGCCCGGCTCGTCGAGCGCGATCATGACCCCCGAGACCTTGCCCGCGCGGATCGACTTGACCAGGCGTTCGACCGCGGCTTCGGGGTTCGGGTCGAGGTCGTGGGCCTCGATCAGCCGGGCGAGGCCGAACGGGTCGCGCAGCACCGCCTGGGCGGTGTCGTGGAGGGCCGCCCCGCGGCCGATCACGGCCAGCCGCGGGCCCAGCCTGCCGAGGCTGCCCATCTGCCGCAGATAATGCAGCGAGATCGCCCGCGCCATCAGCAGGGCGAACACCCCGAGCGCGAAGGTCGTGACGATCCAGGAGCGCGAGAACGCCTCTGTGGTCTGCGTCAGGTTGAGGAAGGCGAGGAACGCCGCCATCGCCGCCGTCCAGCCGGCCAGCGCCTGGAACACCCGCGGATCGAGCGGCTCGGCGCTGCTGACCCGGTAGGCGCCGAACACCCGGATCAGCCCGAGCGCCGCGATCCCGAGGGCCAGCGATCCGGACGGATACCAGCCGGCCGGGCTCCAGCCGGAATTCAGCAGCAGGTGGGCGATCAGCCCGCAGCCGATCAGCAGGACGGCCTCGACGATCGAGAGCACGCCCATGGCGATCGAAAGAGTCTCCCTCACAGTCCGCGTCTCCCAGCGCCCGCTTCGAGACCGATCAGGCCGCGTCCTGACCGCGATCGTCCTGGGCGTAATAGTAGTACTCGGTGCCGCTGTCGAAGGACTGGATGCGCACGTCCACCTTCGAAAGCACCAGGCCGAGCACATTCTCCCCGATTTCGTAGATGTCGCGCAGGCTCTGGATCACCATCTCGCGGTGGGTGCGCTCCCACTCGACCACGAACAGCACGCCGTCGACCCGCGGCGTGATGATGAGGGCGTCGCCGACGCTGGACACCGGTGCCGTGTCGATGATGACCAGGTCGAACTGGCGGCGCGCGGTCCGCAGCAGCGCTTCCATCGCCTCCGAGCCCAGCAGGTCGTCCGGGTTGGGGACGCTGTGGCCGCGCGACATAAAATACAGCCCGGTGGTCGGGTCGAACTCGATGCCGTCGTCGATCTCGATGCTGCCGGTCAGCACTTCCGACAGGCCGACCACGTTGGCCAGCCCGAAGCGGCCGTGCAGGGTCGGGTTCTGCATGTCGGCGTCGATCACCAGGACCCGGCGCCCGGCGAGCGCCGACAGGGTCGCCAGTCCCTCGACCACCGAGCTCTTGCCTTCGCTGGCGATCGTCGAGGTGACCAGCACCACCCGGCTCGCCTCGGTCTCGCCGAGACTGAGCGTAATGGTGGTCCGCAGCCGCCGGAGTGCCTGGGTGATCGAGGAGCCGGGGCGCTCGGCGACCAGCCGGTGGATCGGCAGCGACCGTGTGACGTCGTTGTTCAGTGGAATCTGGGCCAGGACCGGCAGGCCGGTGGCGAGCTCCAGCTGCTGCGGGGTCTTGAAACCGCGGATCGCGAACTCGATGATCAGCACCAGGAAGCAGCCGACGACCATGGCGCCCAGGACCGAAGCCAGCACGGCGACGCCGCGGCGCGGCGACACCGCGCTCTGCGGGGTGACGGCGCGCGAGATGATGCGCGCCTCCGGGGCATTCACCGACTCGTCCTGGACGTCGGTCGCCTTGAGGCGGCCGAGGATCAGCTCGTACAGGTCGCGGCTCGCCTCCACCTCGCTCTCCAGCGAGCGCAGGGTGACCTCGGCATCGGTCTGGCCTTCCAGCTTCTCCTGCAGCCGGCGGATGGCCTCGGCGAGATTGGCCTCGCGGACCCGGGCGATCTGCACCTCGTTGCGCAGGCTCTGGGCGATACGATCGACTTCGGCGCGGACCTGGGCCTGCACGCCGGCGAGCTGGTCGCGGGCCTGGACCAGCGCGGGATAGCGCGGCTGGAACTGGGTCTGCAGCTCGGCGATCCTGCGCCGCAGCTCGGTTTCCTCGTTGCGCAGCTGGGTGATCACGTTGGAGCGCAGGACTGCGTCCAGGCTCTCCAGGCCGCCGTCGCTGCCGCTCAGCACCCGAACCTGGCTGAAGCGCGCCTCGGTCTCGACGCGGGCGGTCTCGGCGGCGATCAGCTGTTCGTTCAGATGGGTGATCTGCTGTAGCAGCAGGGTGGCGCCGCCGGTCTCGACCAGGCCGTTGTCGCGCCGGAACTGCTCTAGCTTGCGCTCGGCGTCGATCACGCTCTGGCGCAGGCCGCTTACCCTGCCGGTCAGGAATGACGAGGCGCGCCGCAGCGCGTCCTCGCGACGCTCCTGGTTGTCGCGCAGATAGGCGTCGGCGACGCCGTTGGCGACCCGCTCCGCCGTCTCCGGGCTGGTCGACCGGAACCGGATGGTGATCACCCGCGCGAACCGCGAGGCCTCGACCGTCAGCCGGTCCAGGAAATGATCGGTCACCAGCGCCAGGGTGTCGGCGACCGGTATCGGACCGCTACGGGACTCCGGCTGGCTCGACGTGGTGTCGATGATCCAACGCACCAGCGGCTCGAGCGGGGCCAGCAGCTCGTCGGGCGCATCCGGGAGGAGGCGGTCCGCCCAGTGTCGGCGCGACTCCTCGTCGAGCTCCGGGTTGAACTCCGGATCGCTCATCAGCCCCAGGGACTTCACGGTCCGGATGGCGATCTCGCGAGAGGCGATGTACTCGGCCTCGGTCTGCACGGTGTTGTTGTCGCCGCCGATCGCCGGAAGCACCGCCTCGATTCCCAGCACCCGCTCGCGCTGCGCCTCGATCAGCAGCCGCGAACTCGCCGCGTACTGCTTGGGCAGAGAGCTGACGTACAGCGCGGTCAGGATCGGAATGACCGTCATCACCGCCAGCAGCAGCTTGGTGCGCCGGCGCAGGATGCTGATCAGCCACCAGACGTCGTAGGTCTCGGTGGTCACGAAGACCGGCGCCGGCGCCCGCGGGCCGGGGCTGTCGGCAGTATCCTGCTGTCGGCGGGGGAAGGCGGCGACGTTCGACATCTGCCGCTCCCTAGAACAGCCGGCGATCGATCTCGATCACGTCGCCCGGGAACACCCGGGTCCCGAGACCGACGCGTCGGCGATCGTTCCGGCCGTCGACCTCGCGGACCAGATAGGCCGCGTCGGTGTCCGCCCGGCGATTGAAGCCGCCGGCGATCGCCGCCGCCTTGCGGATGTCGAGCTCAGGCTCGAACGGATAGCTGCCGGGCTTGTTGACCTGGCCGAGCACGTAGAACGGACGGTACTTCGCGACCTCGACGTTGACCTTCGGATCCTTGACGTAGTCGCGCGCCAGCCGTTCGGCCAGCACGTTGCGGAGTTCCGTGGTGGTGCGTCCGGCCACCCGGATCGAGCCGACCAGGGGCAGATCGACCGAACCGTCGGCGGCGACGTCGGTCTCCACGGTCATGTCCTGGATCTCCAGCACGGTGATCTTGATCCGGTCGCCGGAGCCGATGACATAGGCCGATAGCGGCGGTGCCGGCTCGGGGGGCGCCGGTTCGCCGGCGCAGGCGACCAGGGCGAGTGTCGCCATCGCGAGGCCGGCGACGCGGCCGACCGCACGGGACCGTGCGTTCCGGGATCGTCGTTCAGCGGAATACGCCATTCACCACTCCCTGCCGCAGCGATCGTCCGCCCGGCTCCTCGACCACGAAGTCCCGCAGGCAGCAGAGCTTGATGCCGAGGCGCAACGACGCCACCGTTGCCCGGAATTCCTCGGCCGGGTCGTCCGAAGTCTGGTTCTCCCAGCGCAGGCCGGCCCCGAGATAGGCGTACTCGTTCAACAGATAGCGCAGGCCCACCCCGGCTTCGAGCAGGCGCTCGTCGGCGACGTCGCCGCTGTAGCGATTGTCGGTCCAGCGGATCTCGGTCCCGGCCACCAGGTTGTCCCAGGCCTCGTAGTCGAGGCCGAGGGAGAACTCGGTGGTGGTAACGCTGCTCGCGGCCGATAGTTCTGAATCCTCGTTCGACACCGAGAGCTCGCTGCGCAGGGTCATCAGCTCGGTGGCGTTCCACAGCGCGTTGGCGCCGATCAGCGCGGAGTACTCGGCGGACAGGCCGGGTTCCTCGAAGCTGCGCCGGGACAGACCCGCGAAGCCGGTGAACTGGGACACCGCCCCGCCCGAATAGGTCGCCCCGACCGCCAGGTCCAGCCGGGTGGAATCGACGTTGCCGGAACTGTCCTCGGCGTAGTTCACGCGCTGCACGCCGGGCTGCACGAAATACGACACCTCGCCGGTCCGCGCGAATCCGATCCGGGCGTTGCCGGCACCGATCCAGCGGTCGAGCCCGCTGCGGTCGACGCCGTCGGCGTCGTCGAAGCGGTACCAGGTCGACTGCACCGTGCCGGAGACCGGGTTGTCCGCGAAGGCCAGCGACTGCAGCTGGGCGCCGACCGTGTAGCTCCGATAGGTCTGGGTGCCGAAGGACGGCCCGAGGTCGAGGTCCGATCCGCGGTCGATATGGTTGCGGGCGGCCGCGGCATTGACCACCAGGTCGGCGTCCTCGTCGATCTCGATCCGGCTGACCAGGTTGAGCTCCAGGTCCTCGTAGTCGTCGCCGCCGGACGACCCGTAGCGGCCGATCGCGGCCTGGCCGACCAGCATGCTCTGGTGGTTCTCGCCGTCGACGTTCAGCGAGACCCCGGGCCGGGTGACCGTGAACAGGCTGGCGGTCTCGCCGCTGGCGGTGCGCCGGACGTTGCTGTCGTGACCGGCCTCGACCTCCAGCCGGCTGAACGAGTAGACCGGCGAGGTTCCGGTGACCTTGGCGCCGCGGTCCAGTCCGTCGAGGGACAGGCCGTAGCTCTCGAAGTCGAGGCGGGGCCGCCGGCCGACCGACTCCTCCTCCGCCTCATAGGTCTGCGCGACCGCCGGGCAGGCGGTGCACAGGCCGGCCGACAGGACGACGCCGGCCAGCAGCATCGACGTCCGCAGGGAGGCGGGTCGGCCGTTTCCGCGGAATCGAGTTGCGGGCTGATATGAGTGGGTCATTCCGGCGATCATCCGCACATCAGCTTATATCATACATCAATTTATCCTACTAAACATTTGACTAAAAGAGATTTTTGATTGAATAATCATGCGAGGGGCAAGGCTTGCGCCGGTGTGCCCTTGAATTCACTGGATTTTGCCTCGATTTGCAGCTAGTTGCTAGCGTTTGTGGGGCTCGTTTACGCACGCACGGCGCGGTGCTAGCGTTGAACGCGGGCGCGAGTGGGGAGCGCCGTCACGCCGACATCGTCGCTTCGACGGACGGGAGATCCATGGCGATCAGTCAAGTGCAGAACCGGTCGCGGGGGCCGAGCCAGGAGTATCTCCTGCTCGACTATCTGCAGCGGCTCGGACGCAACCTCGAAGGTCGGATGGCCGTGCACATCCACCTGTCGCGCCTGCGACCGCAGAATCGCCAGGACCATCACATCCGCATCGCCGCGGCCACCTTCGAGGGCATGGTCAACAACTACGAGGGCCAGATCTTCGTGCTCTCGAACTCGGACCTGTTCTTCATCTGCAAGGACGCCGCGATCGAGGACATCGACGCCGCGATCATGAAGGTCCGCTACCTGTTCAGCGAGGACCCGCTGAGCCAGGGCGACGAGGAAGAGGACCTGGCGCGGTTCTGCACCTGGTACAACGTCGAGAGCCAGTTCGACGAGCTGCTGGACATCGTGAAGTCCATGCACCGCGAGCGCGAGCGCAAGGCCCGGCTGGCGGTCGCCAGCGAGAAGGGCGCGCAGCTCAACAAGGGCTCGCGCAAGGCGCTCGACCCGGAGCAGCTCGGCAAGCTCGAGAACTTCCTGCGCCGCGCCGACCTGTCGAACCTGATGCGCCGCCAGGCGGTGTGCGCCATCACCCCGGGCAGCCAGGCGCCGCAACCGGTGTTCCGCGAACTGTACATCTCGATCGCCGACCTGCAGCAGTCGGTGCTGCCGGAGTTCGACCTGGCGTCGAATCTCTGGCTGTTCCAGCACCTGACCCAGACCCTGGACAGCCGCATGCTGTCGATGCTGGTGCGCAACGACGACAGCTCGATCGCCAGCTCGTTCAGCATCAACCTGAACGTCGGCACCATCCTGTCGCCGCCGTTCCTGAACTTCGATTCCTCGCTGAAGGCGATCGCCCGCGGCACCGTGGTCATCGAGCTGCAGAAGATCGACATCTTCGGCGACATGGGCGCCTACATGTTCGCGCGCGACTTCATGCGCGAGCGCGGCTACCGGATCTGCCTGGACGGGCTGAACCACCTGACCCTGCAGTTCATCGACCGCGAGCGGCTCGGCCTCGACCTGCTGAAGCTGATCTGGACGCCGGACATGGCCGACGACCTGTCGGGCTCGCGGACCACCGAGCTGAAGGAGCACATCGACCGCTGCGGCCGGGCGCGCATCATCCTGGCGCGCTGCGACAGCGACGAGGCGGTGCGCTTCGGCCAGTCGCTCGGGATCACGATGTACCAGGGCCGCTACATCGACAAGCTGCTGACCAGCGAGGGCCGCGTCGGCTGACCGGCCGGCGGCCGCTGCGAGCGCCCGTCGCTTCCGGATCGGCCGCGCCAGGACGGCGCGTCCGTCCGGAATGACGGCAAGGGGGTTGGCCGCACCATCCAAGCACAAACTATCGTCATTCCGGAGTGGATCGCCGGAGGCGGGACGCATCCGGAACCCACGCAGCGACGGGCTTCCGGCTCACCCCCGCGGGGCGTGCTTGGCCAGGATCCGCTGCAGGGTGCGGCGGTGCATGCGCAGCCGGCGCGCGGTCTCCGACACGTTGCGGTCGCACTGCTCGTAGACCCGCTGGATGTGCTCCCAG
Source organism: Thalassobaculum sp. (assembly GCF_040219615.1). Lineage (GTDB taxonomy): Bacteria > Pseudomonadota > Alphaproteobacteria > Thalassobaculales > Thalassobaculaceae > Thalassobaculum_A. Next base: position 201,433 of record NZ_JAVJSE010000013.1, on the reverse strand, counting down.
CGCACCCGGTCGGCCGACATCGGGTTCTCCGGCGGCGGCGGCAGGGCGTCGGCGTGGTCCAGCAGGGCGGCGGTGATGGCGTCGGCGTCGGCCGGCTTCGGCAGATAGTCGATGGCGCCGGCCTTCACCGCGGCGACCGCGGTGGCGATGTTGCCGTAGCCGGTCAGCATGACGATGCGGGCGTCCGGACGGGCGTCCCGCAGGGCGCCGACCACGTCCAGGCCGCTGCCGTCGGCCAGCCGCAGGTCGATGATCGCATAGGCCGGCGGCGCGCCCCGAGTGGCGGCCAGGCCCTCGCGCACGCTCTCCACCGCTGTGACCACGAAGCCGCGGCGCTCCATGGCGCGCGACAGGCGGTTCCGCAGCGGGCCGTCGTCGTCGACGATCAGCAGCGTCGCATCGGCACCCGCCGGCAGAGCGGGAGTCAGGGGAGCGGGAATGTGATCGGCTGTCGGCATGGCTTTCATGAAATGTCGCGGATACTGCCGCGAATCAAGTCTTTTGACCGATTCCAAGGCAGCGGCCGGTGTCCTGCGGTGCACCCCGCTCAGCGACCGGGGTCCAGCCGCAGCCCGTCCGGCCAGTGCACGTCGACCCGGGCGCCGCCGTCCGGGCGGTTGGCGAAGCCGACCTGGGCGCCGGTCCGCTCGAGCAGCGTGCGGGCGATGAACAGGCCCAGCCCCATGTGGCCGTCGCGGCCGGCGCGGGTCGACACATAAGGCTCGCCGAGGCGGGACAGCACCGACGGCGCGAAGCCGGGCCCGTCGTCCTCGACCTCGACCGACAGCACCCCGGATTCGTCCCAGGCGACCGTGACCTCGACGGTGCCGGCGGCGAACTGCACGGCGTTCTGGATGATCGAGCCGAGGCCGTGCAGCAGCTCCGGGGTCGGCCGGACCGCCGGGGCGCGGGCGCTGACCGGGGCACTCTCGGGACCGTGCGCCTCGATGATCACCGCGATGCCGTCGCGCTGATGGGGCTCGGCGGCCTGTTCGACCAGGGCGTCGAACGGCAGCTCGTCGAACGCGTTGTGCGGCTCCGGCTCGGAGCGGCGCGCCAGGCTCGCCAGGATGTCGCGGCAGCGCTGGCTCTCCGACAGCAGCAGCTGGGCGTCCTCGGCGAGGTCGCTGTCGGCCGGCAGCTCGCGGGCCAGCTCGCGCGCGACCACGGCGATGGTGCCGAGCGGGCTGCCGAGCTCGTGGGCGGCGGCCGCCGCCAGCGCGCCGACCGCGGCCAGCCGCTGCTGGCGGGCCAGCGCCTCCTGGGTCGCGGCCAGCGCCGCCGAGATCCGCCGCGCCTCCTCGGCCACCCACCAGGCATAGGCGGCGTTGAACATCAGTGCCACCATCAGCGCGACCCAAAGGCCGCCGGTATAGACCGGCGGCAGCTTGAAGCCCCGGGTGTCGAACCACGGCAGCGGCAGGTGCGCGAACGCCAGCGCGGTGGCGCAGACCATCGCCAGCAGGCAGAGATGAATGGTCGAGCGCAGGGTGAGGATGGTGGCCGACACCGTCACCGGCGCCAGCAGCAGCAGTGCGAACGGGTTGCCCAGGCCGCCGGTGACGAACAGCAGGGCGGCCAGCTGCAGGATGTCGAAGCCGAGGTAGAACGCGGCCTCGCTCTCGTTCAGCCGGTCCCGTCCGGGGCGTCGCCGCAGCAGCGTCAGGTTGAGGGCCGCCGAGGCCGCGACGATCGCCAGCGCCAGCGTCATCGGCAGCAGGAAGCCGAAGCCGTAGTGCACCACCACCAGGGTCACGACCTGGCCGGCCAGCGCCACCCAGCGGATCGCCGCCAGGGTGCGGGCGGCGACCGTGCGGGGGGCGGCCCGGCTGTCCGGGTCGAGGGGCTGGACGTCGGCGGTCATTGGCCAGGAGAATGGCGCGGCAGACGGCCGGGCGCCAGCCCACCATGCCGGAAGGGCCGCGGCCGGGGGACGGGAGGACGACCAGCGTGGCCGAGCAGAGCGGGCGCAGGCGGGGCGGGCGCAGGCGGGGCGGGGCGCGTCCGGCCGCGCCGGCGGTCAAGACCGTCAACCTGGCCCTGCAGGGCGGCGGCGCGCACGGGGCGTTCTGCTGGGGCGTGCTCGACCGCCTGCTGGAGGACGAGCGCATCGGCCTGGACGGCATCAGCGCCACCAGCGCCGGGTCGATGAACGCCGCCGTGCTGGCCTACGGGCTGGTCGAGGGCGGACGGGACGGGGCCAGGCGGGCGCTCGCCGAGTTCTGGCGCCGGGTCGGCGAGACCGCGGCCGCCAGCCCGCTGCAGCCGTCGGTCTGGGACCGCCTGCAGCACGACCACTCGCTGATGCACTCGCCGGCCTTCCTGATGTTCGACCTGATGACCCGGGTGCTGTCGCCCTACGAACTCAACCCGCTGAACATCAACCCGCTGCGCCGGGTCCTGCAGGAGACCGTCGACTTCGAGGCGATCCGCCGGCACTGCCCGGTGAAGCTGTTCCTGTCGGCGACCAACGTGCGCACCGGCAAGATCCGGCTGTTCGGCAACCACGAGATCACCGCCGACGCGGTGCTGGCGTCGGCCTGCCTGCCGTTCCTGTTCCACACCGTCGAGATCGACGGCGAGGCCTACTGGGACGGCGGCTACATGGGCAACCCGGCGATCTTCCCGCTGATCTACCACTGCGACGCGGTCGACGTGGTGATCGTGCACATCAACCCGATCGAGCGCGACGAGGTGCCGAGGACGGCCGGCGAGATCCTGTCCCGGGTCAACGAGCTGTCGTTCAACTCCTCGCTGATGCGCGAGATGCGGGCGATCGCCTTCGTCAGCCGGATGATCGACGACGGCACGGTCCGGCCCGGGGCGATGAAGCGCATGCTGATCCACGCGATCGCCGACGAGCCCTACATGCGCAGCCTGCGCCTGACCAGCAAGATGAACCCGGACCCGCGGTTTCTGGCGCACCTGCACGGGGTCGGCCGGGACTGCGCCGACACCTGGCTGGCGGAGACCTTCGAGGCGCTCGGCAACCGCACCAGCGTCGACCTCGCCGAGCGGTATCTTTAGACCGCCGATGCCTCGGCGCATCGGGTCGAGGGCCGCGGTGCGCCGGGGAGGAGGCGCTCGCCGGCCGCCATGTTGCATCACGCCCACCGTGCCCGGCATGCTTCGCGGCCGGAAAGAGGAGACGCAACGTGCGGCCGAGCCAACTGACCTATGCCCTGGACGACCGTCCGCCCCTCCGCGTTCTGCTGCTGAGCGGGCTGCAGCACGTCGCGGTGATCACCGTCATCGGCATGGTGTTCCCGCTGCTGGTGGCCGACCGTGCCGGTGTCGCCGTCGAGACCCGGCAGGCGATCATCGGGCTGTCCATGCTGGCACTCGGCGTCACGACCTTGCTGCAGTGCCTCCGGTGGGGCCCGATCGGTTCCGGCTTCCTGGCGCCGGCGGTGTTCACCGCGGCCTATCTTCCGGCCTCGCTGAAGGCGGCCGAGCAGGGCGGAATGCCGCTGGTGCTCGGCATGACGATCTTCGCCGGAATCTCCGGGGTCGTCCTGTCGCGCGTCGTCCACCGGCTGCGCCCCTACCTGCCGGCGGAGATCGCCGGACTGGCGGTGCTGGTGATCGGCATCATTCTGGGGACCCTCGGTTTCCGGCTGGTGTTCACCAACGATGCGGGGCTGCCGCACGCCGACCCGTTGCTGCCGCGGGCGACGGTCGGCCTGGTGGTGCTGGCGGCGACCGCCGGGCTGACCATCTGGGGCAATGGCTGGCTGCGCCAGTTCGCCGCCTTGCTGGGCTTCGCCGCAGGCTGCCTGATGGCGGCGGCGCTCGGGACGCTGGCGTTTCCGCCCGGCGCCACCGGCTCTGCCGGTCTGCTGGCCCTGCCGCGGCCGCTCGGCCTGGTCCCTTCCTTCGACCCGGCGCTGATACCGGACTTCCTGGTGGCCGCGCTCGCCTGCGCGCTCCGGGCCATGGGCGACATAACGACCTGCCAGAAAATCAACGACCCCGAATGGCGGCGCCAGGACATGCCGTCGGTGCAGCGCGGGCTGCTGGCCGACGGGCTCGGCACCGTGCTTGCCGGGCTGCTGGGCACCGTCGGGACGAACACGTTCTCCGGCAGCATCGGTATCTCGGTCGCCACCGGTATCACCGCGCGCCGCGTGGCGTGGGCGATCGGCGGGATCTTCCTGGCGATGTCGGCGCTGCCGCCGGTCTGGCGGCTGCTGGCGGCGGTGCCTCTGGAGGTGGCCGGCGGGGTGCTGCTGTTCTCCGCCTGCTTCATCATCATCAGCGGCGTCCAGGTCATCATGACCCGCATGCTGGATGCCCGGAAGACCGTGCTGATAGGCCTGTCGCTGATCCTGGGGCTCACCTACGACCTGTTTCCGGATCTGTACGCCGCCATGCCGGCGACCCTGCGGGGCATCTTCGGCTCCAACCTGGTGGTGGCGCTGCTGACTGCCATCCTGCTGAACCTGCTGTTCCGGATCGGGATCGCGCGGCGCGCGACCCTGACGCTGTCCGGTGGTTCCGATCCCGACCTGCCCTACACGTTCATGGAGGAGCACGGCAGCGAGTGGGGCGCCCGGCGCGAGGTCATCGCCAAGGTAACCGCGGCGCTGGTCGAGTTCCGCGAGCATGCGGACGATCTGCTGGCGGCGGGATCCGATGCCCGCGTCGAGGTGAGCTACGACGAATTCGCGATCGAGATGGAGATCCGTTATGCCGGAGCCGCCCCGGATCTCCCGGACGACGGCGCGCCGAAGCCCGACCATCTGATGCAACTGTCGCCGGACGAGGCGGCGGTGCGCCTCAGAACGCTGTTGCTGTCCCGGCTCGCCGACCGCGTGCGAACCGAACAGCAGGGTGGCGAGGCCGTCGTCCGTCTCCACTTCACCCATTGAGGCGCGTCCGGCGCCCGTTGCCGAAGGAATTTCGCTTCGGGTGTCGGGGCGCGGTTGTCGCCCGCGTCCTCTGTCAAAGCACGCGAGGGTTCCATGCTGTACGCCATCCTCTGCTACGACTGCGAAGACGCCGTCTCGGCCTGGCCGCGTGACAGGCATGCCGAGGTGATGTCGCGCCTGCATGCCGTCGAGGACAGGCTGTCCGCCCAGGGCCGGCTCGGCCCGGTCGCGCAGCTGATGCCGACGACCGCCGCCACCACGATCCGCAAGGGTGGCGAGCCGGTGGTGCTCGACGGCCCGTTCGCCGAGACAAAGGAACAGTTGCTCGGCTTCTTCATCGTCGACTGCGAGAACCTGGAGCACGCGATCGAGACCGCCAAGGAACTGGCGAGGGCGAACGCGTCCGGCGGGTCCTACGAGATCCGACCAGTGTCGACCTTCAAGCCGAACGCGGCGGTCGCGGCCGGGGTCGCGGGGTGAGCGAGCTCGCCTGGATCGACGCCGCCCTGACCGCGGCGCGGCCCCAGGCGGTCGGGGCGCTGCTGCGATACTTCCGAAACCTGGACGCCGCCGAGGAGGCGTTCCAGGAAGCCTGCCTGCGGGCCCTGCGCAGCTGGCCGCAGAACGGCCCGCCGCGCGACCCGACGGCCTGGCTGATCATGGTCGGCCGCAACAGCGGCATCGACGCGGTCCGCCGGTCCGGCCGGACGACCGAGCTCCCGCCGGACGACGTCATCTCGGACCTGGAGGACGCCGAGGCGACCCTCGCCGAGCGGCTGGACGGCGCCGGCTATCGCGACGACGTGCTGCGGCTGCTGTTCATCTGCTGCCACCCGGACCTGCCCGCGACCCAGCAGATCGCACTCGCGCTGCGCATCGTCTCCGGGCTGACCGTCAAGGAGATCGCCCGCGCCTTCCTGGTCGGCGACAGCGCCATGGAGCAGCGGATCACCCGGGCCAAGGCCCGGGTCGCCGGCGCCGGGGTGCCGTTCGAGGCGCCGGGCGCGGTCGAGCGGTCGGAGCGCCTGGGCGCGGTCGCGGCCATGCTGTACCTGCTGTTCAACGAGGGCTATTCGGCGAGCGGCGGCGAATCCCCTGTCCGTGCCCCGTTGTGCGACGAGGCGATCCGGCTGGCCCGGCTGCTGCTGCGGCTGTTCCCGGGCGAGCCGGAGGTCCTGGGGCTGGCGGCGCTGATGCTGCTGCAGCATGCCCGCACCCCGGCCCGGCTGGACGCCGAGGGCGGCATCGTGCTGCTGGAGGACCAGGACCGCGGCCGCTGGGACCAGGGGCTGATCGGCGAGGGACTGGCGCTGCTCGACAAGGCGATGCGCCACCGCCGCACGGGTCCGTATCAGGTACAGGCCGCGATCGCCGCGCTCCATGCCCGGGCCGCCACGCCCGCCGACACCGACTGGGCCGGGATCGAGCGGCTGTACCGCACCCTGGAGCAGATGCAACCGTCGCCGGTGGTGACCCTGAACCGGGCCGTCGCGCTGTCCAGGACAGCCGGTCCGGCGGCGGCGCTCGAGCTGATCGAGCCGCTGGCGCCGAAGCTGTCCGGCTACTTCCGCTTCTTCGGGGTGCGGGGCGCGCTGCTCCGGCAGCTCGGCCGTGCCGACGAAGCCCGGGAGGCCTGGGGACGGGCGATCGCGCTGGCCGGCACCCCGGCCGAGGCGGCCCATATCCGCCAGCATCTCGACCGGCTGATGACGGATTGCGGCGCCGGTCCGCCGGCGCGGTCCTGAAATTCGGCCCCGGGCGATGTCGGGCCGCATCGCCGCCGTTCGTCCTCCGGACAGGCTGCCAACCTGAAAGGAGATCGCCATGACCGCCGGCATCGACCGCGACCGAACCGCCCTGCGCAGCATGCTCGACGCCTGGGCCGAGGCCCTGCGCAGCAAGGACGCCGAGGGCGTGGTCCGTCACCAGTCCTCCGACTTCCTGCAGTACTCGCTGGCCCCGCCGCTGGTGTCTACGGCTGCCGACGTGCCGGGGCTGAACGCCTGGTTCGCCACCTGGGAGGGTCCGATCGGCCTCGAGCTCCGCGATCTCGAACTCGTGATCTCGGGCGACGCCGGCTTCGGGCACTGCCTGAGCCGGCTGAGCGGCACCAAGGTCGGCGGTGGCCGCGACACGGTCTGGTTCCGGCAGACCTTCGGGTTCCGCCGCGTCGGCGGCAACTGGAAGATCGTCCACCAGCACGAGTCGGTGCCGTTCTACATGGACGGCAGCGACCGGGCGGCGGTCGATCTCGCGCCGGAATCCGCCGTGGCCTAGCCCACGATCCGCATTCCCCGGAGCCCGCCTTTCCGCTAGCATGCAAGGCGGCCGGATCGGAGTTCCGGGGAAGGCGGGGCGCGGCGCTCCGCCGGGCCGGTCCGATCGCCTGGGAAGAAGCTCTGACATGACGAAGAGTGGTTGGGCTCTCGTCGTCGGCGTGGTCGTCGTCGGGGCGTTGGCGTCGGGCGGCGTCTGGCTGCACCGCGCCGACCAGCCGGTCGGCGAGGCCAAGGCCGCCGCGACCCCGAAACGGACCGGGGTCGCGGTCGAGACCGTCGCCGCCGAGACCGACCTGGTGGTCGAGGACATACGCGCCTTCGGGACGCTGGTCGCCAACGAGTCGGTCGTGGTGTCCCCGGAGATCCCCGGCCGCATCGCGCGGTTCAACTTCCGGGAGACCGAGCGCGTCGAGAAGGGCCAGGTGCTGTTCGAGCTCGACGGCGAGATCCTCAAGGCCGAGCTGCTGCGCGCCCGCTCCGACCTGTCGCTGGCGACCGCCAACCACGACCGCGCACATACCCTGGCCAAGCAGGGCACCGGCACGCTGCGGGCCCGCGACGAGGCCGAGGCCGCCTATCACGCTGCCGAGGCCCAGCTGACCCTGGCCGAGGCGCGGCTCGCCAAGACCGTGGTCACCGCGCCGTTCTCCGGCGTCGTCGGGTTCCGGTCGGTCAGCGTCGGCGCCTATGTCAGCCCCGGCGACCGCATCGTCGAGCTGGCCAGCATCGACCCGCTGAAGGTCGACTTCCGGGTGTCCGAAGTGTTCCTGCCGCATCTGCGGGCCGGCCTGCCGGTGCGCATGACCGTCGACGCGCGGCCGGGCGAGACGATCGACGGCGAGATCGTCGCGGTCGACCCGATCGTCGACGTCAACGGCCGGGCTGTCCGCCTGCGCGCCCAGGTCCGCAATCCCGACGCGCTGCTGCTGCCGGGCATGTTCGCGCGCATCCGCATCGTCGTGCAGGAACGCCCGCAGGCGGTGCTGGTGCCGGAAGCCGCGGTGTTCCGGGCCGGCGGCGGGCTGTTCGTGTACCGGGTCGAGGACGGCAAGGCGGTCCGCACCGCCGTGACCATCGGCCGGCGGCTGCCGGGCCGGGTCGAGGTGCAGGACGGGATCGGGCCCGAGGCCGTGGTGGTGACGGCCGGGCACCAGCAGCTTCGCGACGGCGCCAAGGTCGAGGTCGTGGCCGGGCCCGGCGGTGGTACGGGCAAGTCCGGCTCCTGAGACAGGCGGGTCGCAAGATGGGGTTCCTCGAGTTCTTCGTCCGCCGTCCGGTGTTCTCGACGGTGGTCAGCCTGGTGCTGGTGCTGGTCGGGCTGGTATCGCTGATGCGGCTGACCGTGCGGGAGTATCCGAACATCGACGTGCCGGTGGTGTCGGTCACCACCGACTATCCCGGGGCCAGCGCCCAGATCATCGAATCCCAGGTGACCCAGATCCTGGAGGCCTCGATCGCCGGCATCGAGGGCATCGAGATCCTGGAGTCGATCAGCCGGCCGGAGAGCAGCCGGATCACCGTGCGTTTCCTGCTGAGCGCCGACGCCGACGTCGCCGCCAGCGACGTGCGCGACCGGGTAAGCCGGGTGCGCGGCCGGCTGCCGGCCGAGGTCGAGGAGCCGGTGATCGCCAAGGTCGAGGCCGACGCCCAGTCGATCATCTTCATCGCCTTCACCAGCGACCGGCACAGCCCGATCGAGATCTCCGACTACGCCGACCGCTACATCCGCGACCGGCTGCAGAACCTGCCCGGGGTCGCCGAGGTGCGGATCTTCGGCGAGCGGCGCTATGCCATGCGGATCTGGGTCGACCGCACCCGGCTGGCCGCCTACGACCTGACGGTCCAGGACCTGGAGACCGCCCTGCGCCAGCAGAATGTCGAGCTGCCGTCCGGCCGGATCGAGAGCCTGGACCGCGAGTTCACGGTGCTGTCGCGCACCGGACTGGTCACGCCCGAGGGGTTCCGGCGCATCGTGGTCAAGGACGCCGACGGCTTCGCGGTCCGGATCGGCGACCTCGCCAGGGTAGAGGTCGGTCCCGAGGACGAGCGCCGTACCACCCGCTACAACGGCAATACCGCGGTGATCATGGGCATCGTCAAGCAGGCGGTGGCCAACCCGCTGGACGTGTCGGTGGCGCTGCGCGACGTGATGCCGATCATCCGCGACGACCTGCCGGCCGGCATGAACGCCGTGGTCGCCTACGACAAGTCGATCTTCATCGACCGCTCGATCGAGGCGGTGTTCGCCACCATCGCCGAGGCGGTGGCGCTGGTGGTGCTGGTCATCTACTTCTTCCTGCATACCGTCCGCGCCACCCTGATCCCGCTGGTCACCATCCCGGTGTCGCTGATCGGCGCCTGCGCCTTCATGTACGCGCTCGGCTTCTCGATCAACACGCTCAGCCTGCTGGCCATGGTGCTGGCGATCGGGCTGGTGGTCGACGACGCCATCGTGGTGCTGGAGAACATCCACCGGCACATCGAGAACGGCATGAAGCCGGTGCGTGCCGCCGTCACCGGCATCAATGAGATCTCCGGCGCGGTGGTCGCGATGACCCTGACGCTGGCGGCGGTCTACGCACCGGTGGCGTTCTCGCCCGGGCGCACCGGCAAGCTGTTCACCGAGTTCGCGCTGACCCTGGCCGGCGCGGTGCTGGTGTCCGGCTTGGTGGCGCTGACCCTGACGCCGATGATGTGCTCGAAGCTGATGCGGGCGCACGAGAAGCAGGGCCCGGTCACGCGTTTCCTGGAGCGTGGCATCGCCGCCCTCAACCGCGGCTACCGCGCGGCGCTGCTCGGCACCCTGCGGGTGCGCTGGCTGATCGTAACGCTGGTGCTGGCGGTGGCCGGCGGATCGTGGTTCCTGCTGTCCGGCCTGAAGTCGGAGCTGGCGCCGATCGAGGATCGCGGCGTGCTGTTCATCCAGGGATCGGCGCCGGAAGGCTCGACCATCGACTTCACCAGCCGCTACGCGCTACAGGTCGAGGCGTTGCTCGCCGACATCCCGGAGGTGAACCACAACTTCGTGATCTCCGGCTCGCCCGAGGTCACCGACTTCATCTCGTTCTCGCAGCTCGAGCCCTGGGAGACCCGGGAGCGCTCGCAGATTGCGATCGGCGCCGAGTTGCAGCCCAAGGTCCGCCGGGTTGCCGGCCTGCGGGCCTCGGTCAACAACCCGGGCTCGTTCGGGCAGAGCGCCCGGGCCCGGCCGATCGAGTTCCTGATCCTGACCGCCGAGCCCTACGAGCAGCTCGACGCCTATGTCAGCCGGTTCCTGGAGGCGGCGTCCGAGAACGAGAACCTGCTGAACCTCGACAGCGACCTGAGGCTGAACAAGCCGCAGATCGAGGTCGAGCTCGACCGCGAGCGCATCGCCGACGCCGGTGCCGGCGTGCTGACCGTCGGGCGCACGCTGGAAACGCTGCTGGGCGGGCGCAAGGTCACGCGCTTCAACATGAACGGCGAGCAGTACGACGTGATCGTGCAGGTCGCCGCGACCGAGCGCCAGACCCCGGCGGATCTCCAGGACATCTATGTCCGTGGCCAGGGCGGCGAGATGATCCAGCTGTCCAACCTGATGCGGATCGAGGAGACGGTCTCGCCGAAGGCGCTGAACCGGTTCAACCAGCTGCGCGCCGCCAAGATCACCGGCAACCTGGCGCCCGGCTACACGTTGGGCGAGGCGCTCGACTTCCTGGAGGCGACGGCGGAGAAGGTTCTCCCCGACAGCACCCGCCAGGACTACGGCGGCATCAGCCGCGAGTTCAAGCAGACCGGGACCAGCCTCGCCTTCATCTTCGTGCTGGCGCTCGGCTTCATCTACCTGGTGCTGTCGGCGCAGTTCGAGAGCTTCGTCGACCCGTTCATCATCATGCTGACGGTGCCGCTGTCGATGGTCGGGGCGCTCGGCGCCATGCACCTGACCGGCGGAACCCTGAACATCTACAGCCAGATCGGCCTGATCACCCTGATCGGGCTGATCACCAAGCACGGCATCCTGATCGTGCAGTTCGCCAACAAGCTGCAGGAGGACGGCATGGCGATGCGCGAGGCCGTCGTCGAGGCCGCGACCCTGCGGCTGCGGCCGATCCTGATGACCACCGGCGCCATGGTGTGCGGCGCGGTTCCGCTGGCGATCGCCCATGGCGCCGGCGGCGAGAGCCGGCAGGCGATCGGCTGGGTGATCGTCGGCGGCATGACCTTCGGGACCGTGCTGACCCTGTTCGTGGTGCCGACCGCCTACACCCTGTTCTCGCGCCGCCGCGCCCCGGTTGCCGCAGGCGACGCCGGCGCGGTGCCGCATCCGGCCGAGTAGCCGGCGGCGGTCAGTCCCGGGGCGCCTCGCCGCGGTCCGGACGCGCCCGATTTCCCGGGAAGACGAGGCGGACCGAGGTGCCGCCGACCGAGCGGCCGGCGATCTCCAGCCGGCCGCCGTGGCGCTCGATGAGTCCCTTGGTGATAGCGAGCCCGAGGCCGGTACCGCCCGGTCCCCGATCGCTCGGGTCGGCGCCGCTGTTGAACGGCTGCGTGACGTCGGCCAGACGCTCCGGGTCGATGCCACGGCCGGTGTCGGCGACGCTCAGGGTCACCTCGCCGTCCGATCCGGTGCAGGTGGCGATTACCGTGACCCGACCGCCGGCCGGCGTGTGCTTGACGGCGTTGGACAGCAGATTCAGCAGCATCTGGCGCACCGCCCGCCGGTCGGCATGCAGCCGGCGTGCCTCCGGCGTGACGCGCTGCGTGCAGACCAGTCCGTTCTCCTCGATCAGCGGCGCCATCGTCCGGCATGCCAGGTCGACCAGCTCCGCCAGGTCGACCTCGGTCTCGTGCAGGACCAGCTTGCCCATCTCCAGGCGCGAGAGGTCGAGGATGTCGTTGATGATGTCGAGCAGGTGGCTTCCGCTGTCCCGGATATCGCGACCGTACTCGGCGTATTTCGGGTGCCCGGCCGGCCCGAAGAACTCGCCGCCGATCATCTCGGACATACCAATGACGGCGTTCAGCGGTGTGCGCAGCTCGTGGCTGATATTTGCCAGGAAGGTGGTCTTGCTGCGGGTGGCCGCCATCGCCGCCTCGCGGGCCTCGATCAGCTCGCGTTCCCGTTCGCGATGATGGGTGACGTCGCGGAAGAAGCCCACCAGGGTCCGGACGCCGCCGATCCGGGTCGGGCGCGCCGTGATCTCCACCGGAACCACGGTCCCGTCGTCGCGCTGGATGGTGGCGTCCGGGACCAGGACCCGGCCGATCTCGAGATGCTCGCGGAAGGCCTGGCTGAGCCGGCGGCGGTCCTCGAGCGGATGCAGCTCGCTCTGGTGACGCCCGAGCAGGTCGTCCATGCTGCAGCCGAACAGCGCGGCGGCCTGGGGGTTCACCTCGGTGATCCGGCCGCTGTCGGCGTCGGCCAGCAGTATGGCATCGCTGCAGGTATCGAGGATCGCCCGGTGCTTCTGCTCTGATGCCAGCAGGCGGGCTTCCTCGGCCTTGCGGGCACTGACGTCGCGGATGATCGCCAACAGGACCTCGCTGCCGCCGATCCGGCTCCTGGAGATCGATGCCTCGGCCTCGAAGACCGATCCGTCGCCGCGGCGACCCTGGATACCGCTGCGCTGACCCATCATGCGGCTGCGCGCGCCCGATTGCCGGAAGTCCTCGACATGCCGGCGATGCGCCTCGCGGCTGCCCTCCGGAATCACGACGTCCAGCGGCTGGCCGACCAGCTCGGCGGCACCGCGGCCGAACATCCGCTCGGCGGCCGGGTTCACGAACAGGATGCAGCCGAGGGGGTCGGTGGCGACGACCCCCTCGTCGAGGGCGTTGAACAGGTCCAGGTCGGTGCCGAAGTGCATCGCGCTCCACCGCGTGTTGCCGGGGCCGGTGGTCCCGGCCGCCGAGGCCGCGTTCAGGCCGTGTTGATCTGTGCGAAGAACCGCTCGAGGTCGCGGTTGAAATCTGCCGCCCGCCCGCTGACCGTGCCGGCGGAGTCGAGCACGGCGCCCGCCCCGACGCTGAGCTCGCCGGCGCCCTCGGTGATCCCGGTGATGCGGGTCGAGACCTCCCGGGTGCCGGTCGCGGCCTGCTGCACGTTGCGGGTGATCTCCGATGTGGCGGCGCCCTGCTGCTCGACCGACGCGGCGATCGCCGTCGCGATCTCGTTGATCCGCCGGATGGTCCCGGTGATCTCGCGGATCGCCGCGACCGCGAGGCCGGTCGCGCTCTGCATCTCCGTGACCTTGCCCGATATCTCGTCGGTCGCCCGGGCGGTCTCGGTCGCCAGGGACTTGACCTCGGAAGCGACGACGGCGAAGCCGCGGCCGGCGTCGCCGGCCCGGGCCGCCTCGATGGTGGCGTTGAGTGCCAGCAGGTTGGTCTGGCCGGCGATCGAGTTGATGAGGTTGACGACGTCGCCGATGCTCTGGGCCGCGGCGGCCAGGCCCTCGATCTGCAGGTTGGTCTGCTCGGCGCTGCTGACGGCGGTTGCGGTGATGCCGCTCGATTCGCTGACCTGCCTGGCGATCTCTCCGATCGAGGCGGACAGCTCCTCGGCGGCCGATGCCACCCCCTGGACGTTGGAGGATGCCCGGTCGGCGACCGACGCGGCCGCGGTCGCCCCCTCGGACGTCCGCTCGCAGATGCCGGCCATCGACCGCGCGGTGTCCTGCATGGCCGCCGATGCCTCGGCGACCTGGCCGAGCAGCGCCCGGCTGGAGTCGCGAAGGGCGGCGATCGCCGAGGCCACGCTGTCCTGGCGCTGCTGCCGTTCCGCCTGCACCGCCTCGTGATACACCGACACCGCAAAGTCGATGTCCAGCAGCACGGCGGTGCTGACGGCCGCCAGGCTGTTGCGGGTCTTCTCGACCGACCAGCGGTTGCGGCCGGCGATCACCGTCATGAGCTCCTGCAGCACGAAGGTGTAGCCGCCGATGTACCATTGCGGACTCAGGCCGATCCGACTGTGCGCCAGGCCGATCGTCCGCACGCTGTCGACGTAGCCCTGGTCGAACCCGCTGGTGAACAGGCGGCGCCAGTGCTCGGCCTGTGCGAGCTTCAACCGCTCGGTCCTGCCGTCGATGAGGGCCTGGAGCGCCGGCGTGGCCGCGACATGACGGTAGAACCGGTCGAGGACCATCGGGAGTGTCGGCTCCACGACGTTCCAGATCTCCCGGAGCGTGGCCGTCAGTTCGGTGTCGATGCGCGTGAAGGTCATTCGGGTCGAAATGCCGTTCGCTTCGGCGTGCAGGTCCGATGTCATGATTGCCCCCTCCGGACAGCCATCGATACGGGCGGCCTGTACGTGGTCGAACCGGTCTTGCCGGTGACCGCGCCATCCGCTTCTTGTCGGTAATTTGGCAATATAACTCCTTAACAACATATTAAAATGCGTTGAATCTAAATAAAGTCGATCACTGTCTTCTTGTATTTTTGTTCGAAATGGTAGTAAGTTCTGTTTATTAATTGAATCATTAGATTTTATCATTATTTTTGACGCCGTATAATATATCGTTAGTTTCTATAAATTGAGATCGATGATTGACAATGATAAAAAATCAAATTGTTAAAGAATAACAATTATTCTTTTTTGAAACGAAATAATATTTTATATTGTTAGAGTATGAAGAATTGCTGGTGTATTGAATTTCTGATCTAGCTGTCATCATAAGTGATGGTTGTAGATCGAGGTGGGTCTTGATGGCCTGAAGCCGTCACGCGCCGTGAAGATCGATTGACGTCGGGTGTGATTCGTTCTGGAGTCGAAGGGCATTCGAGCCGAGACGGTGTCGCCTGGATACACCCATCGGCGGATAGGACGAACGGGATCCATGGCGAAGAGCGACAGCGGCTTCCTGCCGGCGGAATGCGATTCGCGGATACGGGCGGTCGTCGAGTACTGGAGCGGCCTGCCGGCCGGTCCGATCGGCGTGCCGATGCGGCGTGATTTCGATCCGCTCGACCTGCCGGTCCGGCTGCTGCCGCATGTCTGGATGGTCGATGCCGAGCGCGAACCGGCGCGGTTCCGGTTCCGGCTGTGCGGTTCGCATCTGGTCGAGGCGCTCGGCTTCAATCCGACCGGGCGCTACTACGACGAGGTCTTCCCCGACTTCGCGAGCACGGCCACCTTCGCCGCCCTGACGCGGGTTCGGGAGACCGGGCAGGGATCCTGGCGATCTGGCGACCCCAACCTGACTTTCCCGAACCACGACATCCGGGCGTTGGAGCGTACGTTCCTGCCGCTGACCTCCGACGGCCGCCGGATCGACATCGTCCTCGCCGCTTCGATCTATCGCGGGCGATCCGGCCGCCCCGTCTAGGGTCGCCGGGCGGCCTACAGTTGTAGGCAATCCGCATTGATCTGGATCAAAGCCTGGTATCTTCCACATACGGATTGTCCCTGATCAATTTTCGCCTGACGGGGACGCTATGGCGCGACGCGCGGACGACACCCAGCCATCGGTCGGCCTGGACAGCCTGCTGTCCGACGCCCTGCGGGTGGTGCCTGGGCGGGCGTCGTCGCTGTACACCCCCGACCTGGAACTCGGGTCGCCGCAGGGGGTCTGGCGGTCCCGGGGATTGGCTCCCGAATCGCTGCACGACTACATGGCGCGGTATCGCGACCTGGACCTGTGGGCCCAGGCCGCGCGCCGCGAAGCGCCGCCGCAGACCGGGCGGGTCTACGACACCGATGGCCTGGTTTCCCGGGACCGGCTGGTGCGGAGTGCGTTCCATCAGGACTACCTGCGCCGCTACGAGATCGGCCGGGTCCTGGTCGGGATCGTCGACGACGGTCGGTCGTCGGTCCTGCCGTTCACCCGGCTCACGGTGATACGGGCGCCGTCCGAGCCGGCGTTCACGTCCGACGAGGTCGGACGCTTCGCGGCGCTGACCCGGGTCGCGCGATCCTTCATGACCCTGGCGCAGGAGCACCGGGCCGCGGTGCGGATCGTCGGACTCCAGCAGTCGACGGTCGACATGGTGCGGATGCCGATCCTGGTGACCGACCGGGACCGCCGTATCGGGATCCTGAACCGTTCCGCCGGCGAGCTGCTGCGTGCGCCGGGCCCGCTCCTGCAGCGCGGCGGCCAGTTGCGGGCGAGCGACCCGCGCGCCGACCGCGAGCTGGGGGACGCCCTGTCGGGGATCGCCGATGCGCCGGGCGACGTGCGGCTCGTCCGGCTCGGGATCGGCCGCCCCGGCGTCCGGGCGCCGGCCCTGCTGATCACGGCGACTCCCGACGAAGCGGGCACCGCCGCCGTCGTCCGGGTGCTGCAGCCGGAGCCCGTGCCGGACGACGGCGAGGCGATTCTCGGTCTGCTGCTCGACCTCACCCAGCCTGAGATCGCGGTGGCCCT
Source organism: Thalassobaculum sp. (assembly GCF_040219615.1). Classification (GTDB taxonomy): domain Bacteria; phylum Pseudomonadota; class Alphaproteobacteria; order Thalassobaculales; family Thalassobaculaceae; genus Thalassobaculum_A. The sequence continues at coordinate 184,939 of NZ_JAVJSE010000013.1, read as the reverse complement.
GGGCCTGGCGGAGGGGCTCTCCCATGACGAGATCGCCCGGCGCCGCGGCGTCAAGGTCACCACGGTCCGGACCACCCTGCGCCGGGTCCAGGAGAAGCTCGGCGTCCAGCGCAGCGGCAGCCTCGCGCGGCTGATCCAGAGCCTGACCGCGATCGGCGGCCTCCGCCTCTGATCCCGTCGCCCGGCGCCTCGGTGATCCGATCGTCGGCTTCGCCCGTATCCAGCGCATCTCGACGGCAGCGCAAGCCACGGTGCGGAGCGACCCCATGATCGGAACCAGCAGGCGCGGATTCATCGGCGGGCTGGCCTGCGCCGGCGGCCTGGCGCTCTCAGGGATCCGGCCGGCGGCCGCCGGGCCGGCGTTGGCCGCGGCCTATCCCGAGATCCTGAAATTCGCCGTCACCCGCGACGGCTCGCCGCTCGGCGTGGTGATGGAGCGGTTCGGCCCGGACGGCGCCGACGGCGTGGCCGAGGTCTATATCGACTTCGTGGTCGGCTTCGCCGGCATCGCGCTGTACCGCTACGAGCACCGCTCGCGCGAGCGCTGGCGCGACGGCCGGCTGGCGGCGCTCGACACCGTGACCAACGACGACGGCACCGACCAGGCGGTGACCGCGCGGGCCGGTTCCGACGGCCTGCGGGTCGACGGCATGCAGGGGCGGCTGGTCGCGCCGGCCGACATCCTGCCGTCGAGCTACTGGCACCCACGCTTCGTCGAGCAGCGCCGCATGCTGGACAGCCAGCTCGGCCGGATCGTGGAGTTCACCATCGACCCGGTCGGGGCGGAGACCGTCATTGCCCTGGGCCGCCCGGTCGACACCCTGCGCTACGCCATGCGCGGCGATATCGACCTCGACTTCTGGTACGACGCCGACCGGGTCTGGCAGAAGATGACCTTCACCATCGGCGGCAGCTTCATCGAATACACGCGGATCGCCCCCGAGCCGGGCGACGCCGGCCGGTTCCGAACGCCGCTGCGCGATGGCCGGGGCCTGCCGGCGGCGTGACCGGCATCGGCGCGCCCGCACCCGGAACCACCTTGCGCATGGTGCTCGGCGACCAGCTGAGCCCCGGGATCGCCGCCTTGCGGGACCTCGATCCGGAGCGCGACGTGGTGCTGATGGCCGAAGTGGCGGCCGAGGCCACCTATGTCCGCCACCACCCGCAGAAGATCGTGTTCTTCCTGAGCGCCATGCGGCACTTCGCGGCCGAGCTGGAGGCCGCCGGCGTGCCGGTCGACTACGTGCGGCTGGACGATCCCGGCAACACCGGCACCCTCGGCGGCGAGGTGGCGCGGGCGGTCGCGCGCCACCGGGCCGTCCGGGTGATCGCGACCGAGGCCGGGGAATGGCGGCTGGCGGCCGACATGGCCGGCTGGCAGGCGCGTGCCGGCGTGCCGGTCGAGATCCGCGAGGACGACCGCTTCCTGTGTCCGCACGCCGTGTTCGCCGAGTGGGCGGAGGAACGGCGCGAGTTCCGGATGGAGCACTTCTACCGGGTCATGCGTCGGCGCACCGGCATCCTGATGGACGGCGGAGGGCCGGCCGGCGGGCGCTGGAACTTCGATGCCGAGAACCGCCGCCGGCTGCCGGACGGCGTCGAGCCGCCGCCGGTGCCGGGAATCGCGCCGGACGACGTCACCCGCGCCGTGATCGCGCTCGTGCGCGACCGCTTCGGCGGGCATTTCGGCGATCTCGACGGTTTCGGCTATGCGGTGACCCGTTCCGATGCCGAGGCGCTGTGGGAGCGCTTCGTGGTCGAGCGGCTGCCGCGTTTCGGCGACTACCAGGACGCGATGGCCCATGGCCGGCCGTTCCTGTTCCACGCAGTGGTCGCCCCCTACCTGAATGTCGGGCTGTTGGGTGCCCGGGCGATGCTGGCCCGGGTGGTGCGGGCCTGGCGCGACGGATCGGTCCCGCTGAACGCCGCCGAGGGCTTCGTGCGCCAGATCCTGGGCTGGCGGGAATATGTGCGCGGCATCTACTGGCAGCAGGGCCCAGAATATGCGGCCCGCAACGCCCTGGGGGCCGACCGGGCGCTGCCGGCGTTCTTCTGGTCGGGCGACACCGACATGGCGTGCCTGGCCGCCTGCATCGGCGACACCCGGCGGCACGCCTATGCCCATCACATCCAGCGCCTGATGGTGATCGGCAACTTCGCGCTGCTGATCGGGGCCGATCCGGCGGCGGTGAACCGCTGGTACCTCGAGGTCTATGCCGACGCGGTCGAGTGGGTGCAGCTGCCGAACACCCACGGCATGGTGCTGCATGCCGACGGCGGCCTGCTCGGCTCCAAGCCCTATGCGGCGAGCGGCAGGTACATCCAGCGCATGTCGGACTACTGCGGGGGCTGCCGCCATCGGCCGGACGTCGCGGTCGGGCCGGAAGCCTGTCCGTTCAATGCGCTGTACTGGCACTTTCTGGATCGCAACCGCGCGACCCTGGGCGGCAACCCGCGGCTCGCCATGCCGTACCGGACGCTCGACCGGTTCGAGCCGGACCGCCGCGACGCCCTGCTGCGCCAGGCCGGGCGGTTCCTGGCGCAGCTGGCCTGACCACGAAGGAGGGGTATCGATGGGCGTATCGATCGTCTGGATCACCGGGGCCAGCAGCGGCATCGGCGCGGCCCTGGCCCGCCGCATGGCCCGTGCCGGCTGGACGGTGGCCGCCAGCGCGCGCGGCACCGAGGCGCTGGAGGCCCTGGCTGCGGAGCCGACCGCCGGCCGGATCCTGCCGTTCCCGCTCGACGTGACCGACCTGGCAGCCTGCCGGGCGACGGTGGCACGGATCGAGGGCGAGGTCGGGCCGGTCGCGACGGCGGTGCTGGCGGCCGGGCTGCACACGCCGGTCGAGGCCCGGCGCTTCGACGCCGCGGCGGTGCGCGAGCTGGTCGAGATCAACCTGATGGGGGTGGTGCACGCGGTCGACGCCGTGCTGCCGGGGCTGATCGAGCGACGGGCCGGGCGGCTGGCGATCGTGTCCAGCGTCGCCGGCTACCGCGGCCTGCCGACCTCGGCCGGCTACGGCGCCACCAAGGCCGGGCTGATCAACTTCGCGGAATCCCTGAAGTTCGACCTGGACCATCTGGGCATCGTCACCCAGGTGGTCTGCCCCGGCTTCGTGCGCACCCCGCTGACCGACCGAAATCCGTTTCCGATGCCCTTCCTGATGGAGGTCGACGAGGCCGCCGAGCGGCTGTACCGCGGCCTGCAGGGCAACGCCTTCGAGATCACCTTCCCGCGCCGGTTCGCGCTGATCCTCAAGCTGCTGGGCCTGCTGCCGGACCCGCTGTACTTTGCCCTGATGCACCGCATGACCGGCAAATGACCGTGCCCGAGGATCCGCGGAACGCGACGCTGCAGGCGTACTGCCGGCTGTTCGAGACCCTGGCTCCGGAGCGGCTCGACGAACTCCGGGCGCTGTGCACCGCCGACATCCGGTTCGTCGACCCGTTCCAGGAGATCGCCGGGATCGACCGGTATGTCGCTCTCTACGCCCACATGTTCCGCTCCGTGGATGAACCGCGCTTCGCGATCGTGGACAGCGCGGTCGGGGCCGAGATCGGCTGCATCCGCTGGCGCTTCACCGGTTCGGTCCGGGGCCGGGAGGTCGAGATCGACGGCATGAGCGAGCTGCGTTTCGCGCCGGACGGGCGCATCCGCGAGCATGTCGACCACTGGGACGCCGCCGGCCAGGTCTATGCCCGGCTGCCGCTGGTCGGCCGGCTGATCCGCGGCCTACGCCGCCTGTTTGCCGCCGGGGTCTGAGGGCACCGCCAGCGCCTGGGTGACCGGCTTGCGGAAGAACAGCGTCACCGTGCCGATCTCGATGCCGAACTTGGTGACCGAGGCGCGGTTGATCATCACCTCATCGTCCTGCAGGAACAGCCAGTCGGTGAAGCGGACCTTGAGGTCGCTGCCGCCGACCTTCAGCACGATGTCGTAGGACCAGGTCAGCGCCTTGCCCTTGACCGTGCCCTCGGCGGTACCGATCACGTCGTCGGCGCGGCCACGGTAGCGGCCGTCGCCGAGCTTCTCGATCCGCCAGACCCGCCGGTCGGTCTCGCCGTCGGCGTAGACGAAATCCTCGGTCATGGTCAGCACCCGGCCGTCCCAGCTGCCGGCGATGTCGACCTTGAACTCGCGGCGCAGGTTGCCGAAGCGGTCCTCGAATATGCCCCAGGCCTTGGTCTCGCCGGCGAAGTAGTCCTCCAGCACCAGCTGCGGCGTCGTGCCCTCGAAATCGTCGATGTTCATCGCCTGGCACGCCCCCAGCAGCGGCAGTAATATTAGGACATACGCAATCCGCCGGATCATGGATCAGCCCTCCGTTCCGTCTCGATTTTCCGAATCCGCTGGCGCAGCGCGCTCTGCGCCGCCTCGTCCAGCGGGAAGCGCCACATCAGGGCGATGGCGACGGCCTTGAACGCCACCGGGGCGGCGCCGTAGAGCAGCGCCAGGGCCAGCAGGGCGGTCGCGGTGTTGCCGCCGCCGTCGGCCCGGAACCCGGCGAGCTCCAGCAGCGGGAACGCCGCGCCGACCGCGAGCGCCAGGGCGAGCTTGGTCGCCATGCCCCAGAACGCGAAATACAGCCCGGTGCGCCGGCCGCCGCCGGCGGCGGTGTCGACGTCGACCACGTCGGCCTGGATCGCGCTCGGCAGCACCAGGTCGGCGCCCAGGCACAGCCCGGAGAGGATGCAGATCGCCAGGAACGGCCCGACATCGCCGGCGCCGAGCAGCGGCGCCCAGGCGAACACCAGGCAGTTGGCGGTCATCGCCAGGCACCAGGCCCGGTGCTTGCCGAGGCGGCGCGCCAGCGCCAGCCAGGCCGGCACGCCGAGGACGCCGCACAGGAAATAGGCGAACAGCAGCGGCCCCTGCAGCTCCGGTGCCGCCAGCACATGGGCGACGAACAGCAGGAACAGGGTGGCCGGCAGGCCGTTCGCGACCCCGTTGGCCAGGTAGGCGGCGATCAGCCGGACGAACGGCCGGTTGGCCGCCAGCAGGGCGCCGGCCTGCCGCCAGGGCACCGGCGGTGCGGTCGCGGCCCGGGTGTCCGGGACGAAACCGACCGCGATCGCCACCGCCGCCGGCAGCCCGGCCGCCAGCAGCACGGCGAGCAGCGCCAGCACCGCGCCGGGATCGCCCTGGCCGTCGATGCCGACCGCCACCGGCAGCCCGGCCGCCACCAGGGTGCCGATCACCAGCGCCACCTCGCGGGCGGCGCTGATCCGGGCCCGCTCGTGGTAGTCGTCCGACAGCTCGGCGCCCCAGGCGTAGTGCGGCAGCGCCAGCATGGTCCAGCCGAGGTAGAGGGCGGCGCTCCAGAGCGCGAGATAGCCGACTCCGACGCCCTCGGCCGGCCGGAACAGCATCCATACCGACAGCACCAGCAGCGGCAGCGCCGCAACCAGCCAGGGCCGCCGCCGGCCGAACCGGCCGCCGGTGCGGTCCGACAGCAGGCCGACCACCGGGTCGGTGGCGACGTCCCACAGCCGGGCCGCCAGCAGGGCGGCGCCGACGGCGGCCAGCGGCAGGCCGAGCCCGGCGGTGTAGAAGGTCGGCAGGAAGATGTAGAGCGGCAGGCCGAGCGCCGCCGCCGGCAGGGCCGGCAGCCCGTAGGCGACGAGGCGCGGCAAGCCGAGGCGGGTCGGGTCAGGCATGTCGCGGGAACCGCCCGTCGTCCCGTGGGTCCCGGAGCCGCCCGCTGTCGCGGACTCTCCGGGATGACGATCCTCCATTGCCGTCATCCCGGAGAGTCCCGGACTTGATCCGGGATGGCTCCGGGACCCACGGGACGACGGCGGCGGTCCGTCGATCTCCGCCCCGGTCAGCCCTTGGCATAGGCGATCTGGCAGACGTCGATCTGGCCGCCGCGGAAGCCGCCCTCGCAGTAGGCCAGGTAGTACTCCCACATCCGCCGGAACCGGTCGTCGAAGCCGAGCGGCGAGATCCGTGGCCACTCGGCCAGGAAGCGGTCGCGCCAGACCGCCAGGGTGCGGGCGTAGTCGAGGCCGAAGCGGTCCTCGCCGTCGACCCGCAGGCCGTGCGGTGCCGCCAGCGCGTGCAGGTGGCGCCTGGTCGGCAGCATGCCGCCCGGGAAGATGTAGCGCTGGATGAAGTCCGGGGTCGACCGGTACTCGGCGAACCGGTCCTCGGCGATGGTGATCACCTGCAGGGCGGCGCGCCCGCCGTCGGCGAGGCGGTCGTTCAGGGTGCCGAAGAACCGGTCCCAGTAGCGCTCGCCGACCGCCTCGAACATCTCGATCGAGGCGATCCGGTCGAACCGGCCCGCGACGTCGCGATAGTCGCGGATCTCGAAGCGGACGCGGTCGGCCAGCCCGGCCCGGCGGACCCGTTCGACCGCATGGGCGTGCTGCTCGCGCGACAGGGTGACACCGAGCACCTCGGCGCCGTAGTCGCGGGCCGCGACCTCGGCGAAGCCGCCCCAGCCGCAGCCGATCTCCAGCACCCTGTGGCCGGGCCGCAGCGCCAGCATGTCGGCGAGCTGCCGGTACTTGGCGGTCTGCGCCGCCTCCAGGGTCTGCTCCGGATGGCCGAAGCGGGCCGCCGAGTAGGTCATCGAGGGATCGAGCCAGCGCGCGTAGAAGTCGTTCCCGAGGTCGTAGTGGTAGGCGATGTTGCGGCGGCTGCCGCGCCGGGTGTTGGCATTGAACCAGTGCCGGACGCGGCGCAGCAGAACCTGGGCGGCGCCGCCCAGCGCGGTGCGTCCGAGGGCGTCCTGGTTGCGCACGTACAGCTCGATCAGCGCGGCCGGGTCGGGGCAGTCCACCGTCCCGTCCATGTAGGCCTCGGCAAAGGCGAGGTCGCCGCCCAGCATGAAGCGGCGCACCGCACGCGGGTCGCGCAGCTGCACGGTCGCCTCGGGGCCCGGGGTCCGGCCCTCGAACCGGGCGGCCCGGCCGTCGGCCAGGATCACGGTCAGCTGCCCGACCGACAGCCCGGCCAGCAGCCGGAAGGCGGCGCGGGTCCAGCGGTCGAGCCCTTTCCAGTCGTGCGGTGCGGCGGCCGTCGACCCGGCCCGCGGCCGGTTGCGCGGCGGGTACTCCCCGGTGGCGGTCGCGAACAGCGGTCTCATGAGGTCTCCGACCGGATGGTTTCCGGGAGCAGGTCGCGGCCCAGCGACACCGGCGTCGCCGGTGGCTCGGGCCGGGTGTGGAACGGGGCGCCCTTCAGCCACAGCCTGAGCGCCTCCCAGTGGATGCCGGCGGTGACCTTGACGGTGTTCCAGGGATGGCTGGCGAGGCTGGCCAGCAGCCGGGCATCGGTCAGCGGGCGCCGCACCCCGGTCTGGGTGGCGATCAGCCGGTCGGCGCCGTCCGGGCCGACCAGCCGGATCAGCACCCGCAGCCGCTCGCCCGGCTCGTCCAGCCGGAACCGGTAGCCGCCCTCGACCGGCAGGAAGGGCGATACGTGGAAGCATTTGTCGGCGGCCTGGATCAGCGGCGTGCCGGGCACGCGGTCGCGTGCGGCCGGGATCAGGTAGCCGTGCTGGTCGCCGAAGGTGTTCTTGACCTCGTACAGCACGCCGGCCAGCCGGCCGTCGGGGGCATAGCCCCAGTAGACGGTCAGCGGGTTGAACGCGTAGCCGAGCACGCGCGGGAAGCACAGCGCCAGGATCCGGCCGCCGTCCAGCGGCCGGCCGGCGTCGGCGAACCTCGCCTCGATCCAGGGCCGCAGCGCCGATCCGTCGCGCGCGCCATGGTCGCGGGCGTGGAAGCTGAACAGGTTGGCGCGGTCGACCGAGAAGGTCGCGAGCCGCCGGTCGACCGCCTCCAGCTCGTCGAGGTCGAGCAGCAGCGACACCACGCGGTAGCGGAACCGGTGGCGGTGGGCGCCGAGGCGGGCGTGCATCACATGCCCGACATACAGGGCCGAGCGCAGCGCCGCGGGGCCGGAGGGGTCGATGTCGGGGAACCCGGGCATCCGCTCAGTCCGCCGCGTCGGCCAGGATCGGCGTCGCGGCAGGCTTCCCCGCGGCGACGCTCGCTGGCGTCACGGCACTCGGCCACGGCAGCCGGGCGCCCAGCGACAGCGCCACGGCGATCGCCGACTTCAGGCCGTCCTCGTGAAAGCCCCAGCCGGCGTAGCTGCCGCAGAACCACAGGCGCCGGCCGCCCTGGATCTCCGGCAGCCGGTCCTGGGCGGCGATCGCCGCGGCGTCGAACACCGGGTGCTCGTAGGCGATGCAGGCGAACACCTTGGCCGGGTCCGGCTCGCGCAGCGGGTTCATGCTGACGAACAGCGGCCGGGCCGGGTCGAGGTTCTGCAGGCGGTTCATCCAGTAGGTCAGGGCCACCCGCCGGTTCCGGGCGCCGGCGCGCTCGGCCTGGTAGTTCCAGGCCGACCAGGCGGCGCGGCGGCGCGGCATCAGGGCGGTGTCCCGGTGCAGGATGGCGGTGTTCGGCTGATAGCGGAAGCAGCCGAGCACGGCGGTCTCGGCCGCCGTCGGCTCGGCGATCAGCCGGAGCGCCTGGTCGCCATGGGTCGCGAGCACCACGTGGTCGTAGTTCCGGATATCGCCGTCGACGCAGGCGACCGTCACGCCGTCGCGGTCGGGGACCACCCGGCGCACCGGCGACGACAGCCGGATCCGCCCGGTCAGCCGGGTCGCCAGCCGCGCCACATACTGCTTCGAGCCGCCGGTGACGGTGCGCCAGGGCTCCCGAACGACCAGGTTGAGCAGCTGGTGGTTCTGGAAGAACTGCACGAAGGAGCGGGCCGGGAAGTCCAGCATGGTGCCGACCGGGCACGACCAGATCGCCGCCCCCATCGGCAGCAGGTGGTCCTCGACGAAGCCCTCGCCGTAGCCCTCGCGCGCCAGCCAGTCGCCCAGGCTCGGGCCGGGGCCGGGCTCACGCAGCAGGTCGGTTGCGCTCCGGAAGAACCGCAGCATGTCCGCGATCATCCGCCGGTAGCGCGGGCTGGCGAGGTTGCCCGGCTGGGCCAGCAGCCCGCGCAGCGATCCGGCGTATTCCAGCCGCCCGTCGTCGACCGACACCCCGAAGCCCATGTCGCTGGCCTCGGTCGCGACGTCGAGCTGCCGGAACAGCTGGACCAGGTTGGGATAGGTGATCTCGTTGTAGACGATGAAGCCGGTGTCGACGTCGATCCGGGCGCCGTCGTAGTCGACCGACAGGGTGTTGGCGTGGCCGCCGAGGCGCGAATCCTTCTCGTACAGCGTCACGTCGTGCCGGCTGCTCAGCAGCCAGGCGGCGCTGAGCCCGGCGATACCCGATCCGATGACGGCGATGCGCATGCGGTCCTCTCTCTCGAACTACGCCATGTCTACGCGCGCCGGCGGGATTCGGATCAGGGGGCGGTGCCGCGGTTCCTGACCGGGGTAGGCCAGCGTGCCGCCGCCGGCGCACGCTGTCGAGGCGGGCGGTCGGGGCGGGGCGGTCGGGGCCGCGGGTCGACTGTCCCCACCGAACCCCGGACTGTCGCCGATTTGCGCCGAAACTTTCATCGCGCTGTCACCGGGCTGTCACCGATCGCCGGCCATCCTGCGCCGCCGGTGCGACTGCGGCCGGCTCCGGATTCCAGGGAGGGTACCCATGACGATGTCAGCCAAGCTCGGCGGCGCGATCCTCGGCGGCGCGCTGGCGCTGGCCGTCGGCCTCGGCGCCGCCGCGACCGCGGCGGCCGAGACCATCCGCTTCGCCGTCACCGACATCGCCGGCCTCGAGAGCCTGCAGACCGAGTTCGGGGACTTCAAGGCGGCGCTCGAGCAGACCACCGGCGCCGAGGTGAAGTTCTTCCCGGTCAGCAGCCGCACCGCCGCCGTCGAGGCGATGAACTCGAAGCAGGTCGACTTCGTGCTGACCGGCCCGGCCGAATACGTGGTGTTCCGCTCCAAGTCCAAGGCGGCCCCGGTGATCGGCTGGCAGCGCCCGGACTACTTCGCGCAGGTCGTGGTGATGGCCGACAGCCGGTACCAGGTCGCCGCCGACCTGAAGGGCAGCAAGATCGCGTTCGGCGACGTCGGCTCGACCTCGGCCCATCTCGGCCCGGCGCAGGCGCTGGCCGACCTCGGCCTGATGCCCGGCACCGACTACACGCCGATGAACATCAGCCGCAACGTCGCGGTCGAGGGCCTGATCCGCGGCGACATCGCCGCCGTCGGCATGAACTTCACGCATCTGCAGAAGATCCGGAAGGCGTTCCCGGACCACGGCTTCCGGGTGATCGCCCGCGGCCGCGACCTGCCGAACGACATCCTGGTCGCCGGCCCGCACGTGCCGGAGGCGACGGTCGCCAAGATGCGCGCCGCCTTCACCGACCATGCCAAGGTGCTGATGGCGGCGATCCTGACCGGCGACGACAACAAGAAGTACAGCGGCGGCGTGTTCCTGCCGAAGGTCGCCGACACGGACTACGACTACGTGCGGTCGATGTACCACACCATCGGCGTCACCGCGTTCGACAGCTTCGTCGGCAACTGATGGCCCTGGCCCTCGCCGGAGACATGGCCGCGGACATGGCCGCCGCCGGGCAACCGGCGGCGGTCGACGCCTGCGTGGACCTCGCGGTGCGCGGCCTGACCAAGCGCTTCGGGACGCGCCCGGTGCTGCGGGGCGTCGACCTGGCGGTGCCGCGCGGCCAGGCGGTGGCGCTGATCGGGTCGAACGGCGCCGGCAAGTCGACCCTGCTGCGCTGCTGCCTGCGCCTGATCGAGCCGGACGGCGGCGAGGCGACGCTGCTGGGCGAAAGCGTCCAGGGGCTCGGCCGCGGCGGCCTCAGGCGGCTGCGGTCGCGCATCGGCTTCGTGTTCCAGCGCCACAACCTGGTCGGCCGGCTGTCGGCCCTGTCCAACGTGCTGCACGGCGCCCAGGCACGCCATGCCGGGCCGCGCTACTGGCTGCAGTCGCTGGCGCCGGCGGCGGCGCGCGATGAGGCCATGCACTGCCTGGACCGGGTCGGGCTGGCCGAACTGGCGCCGCTGCGCGCCGACCGGTTGTCCGGCGGCCAGTCGCAGCGGGTGGCGATCGCCCGCGCCCTGATGCAGCGCCCGGCGATGGTGGTGGCCGACGAGCCGGTCGCCAGCCTCGACCCGGCGGCCGGCGAGGAGGTCATGGCGGTGTTCGTCCGGCTGATCCGCGAGGAGGGGGCGACCCTGGTGTTCACCTCGCACAACCTGGAGCACGCGCTGGCCCATGCCGACCGGGTGGTGGCGCTGAAGGACGGAGCCATCGTGCTGGACCGCCCGGCGGCGGAATTGACCCCGCGCGACCTCGGCTTCGTCTACGGGTGACGCGATGACCGACCTGTCGAACCTCCGACCGGCCGCCGGCCGCTTCCTGCCCGCCCGCCTCGAACGCCCGTCGCCGCTGGCCTTCCTGGCCTGGGCGGTGACCCTGGCGGTGCTGGTGCACGCCTTCACCGCGGTCGGCCTGTCGCCGATGCGGCTGATCGAGGGACTGCCGAACATCGGCCGGATCCTCGGCCAGATGGTCCCGCCCGACCTGACCCGGCTGCCGCAGATCGGCCTAGCGATTCTCGAGACCTTCCAGATGGCGCTGGTCGGCACGGTGATCGGGGTGACCCTGAGCCTGCCGCTGGCGATCCTGGCGACCCGCACCCTGTCGCCGCACCCGACGGTGCAGGTGGCGGCGCGGGCGGTGGTGTCGTTCTGCCGGACCGTGCCGGACCTGGTGTGGGCGCTGCTGTTCGTGATCGCCGTCGGGCTCGGCCCGGTCGCCGGCACCCTGGCGATCGCGGTCGACTGCATCGGGTTCTGCGGCCGGTTCTTCGCCGAGGCCATGGAGGAGACCGACCCGGGGCCGCGCGAGGCGCTGTCGGCGCTCGGCGCCCGGCCGCTCGGCATCGTGTTCTCGGCGGTGGTGCCGCAGGCCATGCCGTCCTTCATCGCCACCGCGCTGTTCGCGCTGGAGAAGGCGACCCGGTCGTCGGTGGTGCTGGGGCTCGTGGGCGCCGGCGGCATCGGCATCGAGCTGAAGGTGGCGATGGACCTGTTCGCCTACGACCTGGCCGCCACCATCATCCTGGCGGTGTTCGCCCTGGTGATCCTGGTCGAGCAGGTCGGCTCGCGGCTCAGGGCGCGCATAATCTAAGCGCCGTTCCCTCCGCCTACGGCAGCCCCGCCGCCCAGTCGGCGATGGCGTTGGCGGTCTCGACCGGCTTCTCGGCCGGCAGGGCGTGGCTGGCGCCGGCGATCACCCGGACGGTCACCCGGTCGCCGTACTGGGCGCGCAGCTCGTCGCGGGTCTCCGGCGGCCGGAACGGGTCGTCGGCGGCCTGCAGGTCCAGCATCGGCGCGGTGCCGGCGGCCCGCCAGTCGCCGTCGGTCAGCGGCCGCGCCGTGCGCTGGCTGGCGGTCACCGCCGGGTGCCAGCCGTCGAGCCAGGGCCGCGGGTCGTTGCCGGCCGCGAAGAACGCCAGCCGCAGCCCGGCCAGCCGCTGCTCCTCGGTCGAGGCCGGGTCGTTGATCATGGTCAGCGCGTCGATCGTCGCCTGCGGCATGACCTTGGCCCCGGCCGCCACCAGCACCACGCCGCGCACCAGGGCCGGCCGGTCGGCGGCGAGCGTGCGGGCGATCCAGTTGCCGTAGGCGTGGCCGGCGACCACCGCAGGCCCGCCGCCCTCGGCCGCGATCGCCGCCGCCACGTCGGCCGCGAAGTCGTGGAACGACACGCCGTCCATCGGCCCGGCGCTGGGGGCGATGCCGCGCGGCTCCGGCCGCAGCACCCGGTGGCCACGCAGGACGAGCCGCTGCGCCAGCGCGTCGAACTCGGCGGTGCCGCGGCCGGTCGAGGCCAGGATCACGACCGGCGGCCCGTCGCCGTCGACCCGGTAGCCGATGGTCGCCTCGCCGTTGCGCACGGTCCTCACGCTCGCCTCCCGGGCCGGTTGCCTGGGCGTCAGCATAGCCGAAGCCCGGCGCCGTCGCCGCGGTCCGGTTGTCGGCCGGCCGCCGGCATGCTAACCGGATGCCGGGTTCCACAGGCGGTGGCGATGGCGGACCGGCAGGACAGCAGAAGACCGGGAAGGGGGCGTCCCTTGGCGACGCTTGCCCTGTGCTGGCTTCTGGTCGTCCAGGCCATGCTGTCCGGCCTGACCGTCGCCGGCCATGCGGCGGCCGGCGACAGCGACGCCTTCGCGGCGGTCATCTGCACGCCCGCCGGGCTGCAGCCGGCGCCCGGATCCGCGGCTCCCGTCGACGGGCCGGATCGCCCGCACGACATGAGCTGCTGCCTGCTCGGCTGCCCCGGAACCGGGGCCGGTCTGGCGCCGCCGCCGCAGCCGGCCGCATTGTCACCGTCGGCCGCCCCCCGGACCGTGCAGATCGCCGTACCGACGGGACGACTGACCGACGGGCTTCCCGACTCGCCGCGCAGCACCCGGGCTCCGCCGACGGCGGTCTGACCTTCCGCCCGCGATTGCGCGGGCCCAGACCGATTTCGTCGCATCAGGACCGCGCCGCCACCCCGGCGGGCGGCCCCCCGAAGGAGCCTGCAATGACCAAGCTGTTCAATCCGTCGCGCCTCGCCGGCGCACTCGTCCTCGCCGCCGTCGCCCTGTTCGGCCCGGCTGTGTCCGCCCACGACTACAAGCTCGGCGACCTGCAGATCGACCATCCCTGGGCGCGCGCCACGCCGCACGGCGCCAAGGTCGCCGGCGGCTTCGTGGCGGTCGCCAACAAGGGCGCCGCCGACGACCGGCTGGTGTCGGCCACCGCCGAGATCGCCGAGCATGCCGAGATCCACGAGATGGCGATGAAGGACGGCGTCATGACCATGCGGCCGCTGGCCGACGGGGTCGTGGTCCCGGCCGGCGGCGAACTCGCGCTGAAGCCCGGCGGCTATCACCTGATGTTCATCGGCCTGAAGCGCATGCTGAAGCCGGGCGAAAGCTTCGCCGGCACCCTGACCTTCGAGAAGGCGGGCACCGTCGAGGTCAGCTTCACCGTCGCGCCGATCGGCGCCGGGCATAGCGGCACCGGCCACAACTGAGTCTCGCCGCCGGTCGCCCGGACGCGGCGCGGCGCACCAGACCTGGCGCGCCCGCTGCCGCCCGGGCCCGGCCCGAGCCCGATCGAGGAACTCCGATGAACCGACTGACCGCGGCGCTTGCCGCGATGCTGACGCTCGGCTGCGCGTTGCTGGCCGTCGTCCCCTCTGCCGAGGCCGAGATCGTCGTCACCGACGTCGAGGGCCGGCGGGTGACCCTGGCGGCCCCCGCACAGCGCGTGCTGCTCGGCTTCTACTACGAAGACTTCCTGGCCATCGTCGGGCCGGGCGCCATGGACCGGGTGGTGGCGATCTCCCGGGCGCCCTGGAAGGACTGGCGTCCGATGCAGTATCGGGCCTATGCCGCGGCCATCCCGCGGATCGAGGCGCTGGCCGACGTCGGCAGCCTCGATGCCGGCAGCTTCGCCGTCGAGGCGGCGGTCGCGGCCCGGCCGGACGTCGCCATCCTGGCGGCCTGGCAGTTCAAGGGCCTGGGCCCGGCGGTGGCCACCCTGGAGGCGGCCGGCGTTCCGGTGGTCGTGGTCGACTACAACGCCCAGACCGTGGAGCGGCACGTCGCATCGACCCTGGTGATCGGCAAGGTGATGGGCGCGGAGGCGCGCGCCGAACGGCTGGCCGCCGCGTACCGGGCGGCGGTCGAGGACACGACGGCCCGGGTCGAACGCGCCGACGGCGGGCGGCCGCGGGTCTACGTCGAGCTCGGCCAGAAGGGCCCGGCGGAGTACGGCAACAGCTACGGCAACGGCATGTGGGCCGGGGTGATCGCGCTCGCCGGCGGCGACAACATCGCAGCCGGGCAGGTGGCGAGCTGGGGGCCGCTCAGCCCGGAATACGTCCTGGCCAGCCAACCCGAGGTCGTGCTGATCACCGGCTCGGAATGGCTGAACGCTCCCGACGGCGTGCTGATGGGCTTCGGGATCGAACAGGGCCTGACCCGGGAGCGACTTGCCGGGTATCCGGGACGGCCGGGCTGGCAGGACCTGCCGGCGGTCGCCGGCGGTCAGGTCCACGCGCTGTATCACGGCGGCACGCGCACGCTCTACGACTACGTCTACCTGCGCTATCTCGCCAAGGTGCTGCACCCGGCGGCGTTCGCCGACGTCGACCCGGCGGCCGAGCTGAAGGCCTACTACGCCCGCAACCTGCCGATCGCGGCCGAGGGCACCTTCATGCTGCGGCTGGCCGCACGGCCGTGACGACCGCCGCCCTGCTCGGCGGCTATCGGCGGGACGAGCGGCGGCGGGCGATCCTGCTCGCCGCCGCCTGCCTGCTGCTGGCCGGAATCTGCGCCGTCGACCTGGCAACCGGCCCGTCGGCCATGCCGTTGGCCGAGGCCCTGCGGGCACTGGCAGCCGGGCCGGAGGGTGCCGACAGGACGCTCGCCGCGATCCTGTGGCAGATCCGGCTGCCGACAACGCTGATGGGCGTACTGGTCGGCGCCAGCCTGGGGGTCGCCGGCCTGCAGATGCAGACCATCCTGGACAACCCGCTGGCCAGCCCGTTCACCCTCGGCTTCTCGGCGGCCGCCGGCTTCGGGGCGGCGCTGGCGATCATGTTCGGGGCGGCGCTGCCGGTCGCCGGCTGGCTGCTGGCGCCGGCCGCGGCCTTCGTCACCACCCTGGCGGCGGCCGGCCTGGTGTACATCGTGGCGCGGCTGCGCGGCAGCGGCCCGGAGGTCCTGGTGCTGGGTGGCATCGCCGTGCTGTTCCTGTTCCAGGCCCTGCAGCTGCTGCTGCAGTACATGGCCTCGCCCGAGGTCCTGCAGCAGATCGTGTTCTGGCTGTTCGGCAGCCTGCTCAAGGCAAACTGGACCAGCATCGCGGTGCTGGCGGCGATCATGGCGGCGGTGCTGCCGGTGCTGGCCCGCGACGTCTGGCAGCTGACCGCGCTGCGCCTGGGCGAGGCGCATGCCCGCAGCCTCGGCGTGGCGGTTACCGGGCTGCGCCGCCGGGTGCTCCTGTGCGTGGCGCTGCTGACCGCCGGTGCCGTCGCCTTCGTCGGAACCATCGGCTTCGTCGGGCTGGCGGCGCCGCACGCCGCGCGGGCGCTGGCCGGCGAGGACCAGCGGGTGCTGATGCCGCTCGCCGCCCTGGTCGGTGCGATCATGCTGGTCGGCGCGTCGGTGCTGGCCAAGACGCTGTCGCCGGGCGCGGTCCTGCCGGTCGGCATCGTCACCGCGATCATCGGGGTGCCGATGCTGTTCGCCCTGGTGTTGCGCCGCGGCGCCGGAGAGCGGTCGTGAGCGACCCGGAACACAGCGGCCTCGTCCTGCGGGGCGTGACGGTGGCGCGTGGCCGCCGGAACGTGGTGACGGGGATGTCGGCGGCGCTTGTCGGTGGATCGATCACCGCGCTGATCGGGCCGAACGGGGCCGGCAAGTCGACCCTGCTCGGCGCCGTGGCAGGAGTGCTGCCGTGCAGCGGGACGATCCTGCTGGACGGCCGGCCGTCGCACCCGGGCGAGGTCGCCTACATGCCGCAGTCGACCGCCGTACGGGCCTCGCTGACCGCGCTCGAGGTCGTGCTGCTGGGGCGCCTCGATCGGCTCGGCTGGCGGGTCGCGGCCGAGGACCTGTCGCAGGCGGCCGGGGCCCTCGACGCGCTCGGCGTCGGTGGGCTGGCGCGGGTCCGGATCGACACCCTGTCCGGCGGCCAGCAGCAGCTCGTCCTGCTGGCCCAGCGGCTGGTGCGGCGGCCGCGGCTGCTGCTGCTGGACGAGCCGACCAGCGCGCTCGACCTCGGCCGGCAGATGCGGGTCCTGGACCGGCTGTCCGACTATGCCCGGCAGAGCGGGGCGGTGGTGGTGATGGCCCTGCACGACCTGTCATTGGCGGCGCGCTACGCCTCGTCGCTGCTGCTGATGAAGGACGGCGCGCTGGTCGTCGCCGGCTCGCCCGACGCGGTGCTGACGCCGGCCGGAATTCGCCGGGCCTACGGTGTGGAGGCCGAAATCCTGCGGACCTCGCACGGGCATCCGGTGATCGCGCCGCTCGCGCCCGCCTCGTGAGGGTGGGGCGAGTTCAGCGGGACGCCCGGAACCAGACGCCGGAGCGCACCGCCAGCCCGAGGGTGACGCCGTACACCACCAGCGCCAGCGCCACCGTCGCGAACAGCCAGCGCAGGTCGCCGGTCAGGTGCAGGGCCAGCCAGCCGCCGGCGCCGGCGATCGCCAGGCGCGTGAACCCGACGCACAGCGGCCACAGCAGCTGCCCGGCGCCCTGCGAGGCGAAGTACAGCACCAGCCCCAGGCCGAAGAACCCGTAGGCCGGCCCGACGATCCTGAGATACGCGCTGCCGGCCGCCAGCATCGCCGGCTCGGCGCTGAACAGCCCGAGCCAGGCTTCCGGCCAGATCGCGGCGGCCAGGCCGATGCTCTCGGTCATCGCGAAGGCGATGCCGCCGGCGGTGAGCGCGATGCGCAGCGCCCGGTCGTGCAGGCCGGCGCCGACATTGGTGCCGACCAGGGCGACCACCGGGGCGCCGAGCCCGAACACCAGCGGCACCAGCAGGTATTCCAGGCGCACGGCGGTGCCGAAGCCGGCGACCGCGGCGGTGCCGGCGACGCTGGCGGCCAGCGCGGTCACCAGGGCGATGGTGAGGTTGGTCTGCAGCGAGGTGACGGCGCCGACCGCGCCGACCCGCAGGATCGACCGGAACAGCGGCCAGCGCAGCGCGGTCCGGCGGAACCGGGCGAGGTTGCGGCCCGACAGGATGTACCAGGCCAGCACCGCGGTGCCGGCGGCATAGAACAGCACCAGCGCCGCGCCGCCGCCGGCGATGCCCATCGCCGGGATCGGCCCGAGCCCGAAGATCAGCACCGGCGACAGCGGCACCAGCAGGGCCACGCCGGCGCAGATCACCAGGGCCGGGACCAGCATGTTGCCGGTGCCGCGGATCACGCTGGCCAGCCCGTTCAGCAGCCACAGCAGGGCGTTGCCCGCGAACACGACGTTGGCATAGGTCACCGCCGCGTCGAGCGCCGCGCCCTCGCCGCCGAGCACCGTGAAGATCTCCCGGCCCCACAGCAGGAACACCGCCGACACGGCCAGGCCGAGAACGATGTTGATGACCACCGCGTGCAGCACCAGGGCGTCGGCCTCGTCGCGCCGGCCGGCGCCGAGCGCCCGGGCGATCGCCGAGGAGATGCCGCCGCCCATGGCGCCTGCCGAGATCATCTGGGTCAGCATGATCGGCGGGAACACCAGCGCCATGCCGGCCAGCGCCGCCGTGCCGAGATGCGAAATCCACCAGGTCTCGATCAGCTGCGCCGAGGCCTGGGCCAGCATGATCAGCACGTTCGGCCACGCCATCCTCAGCAGCAGCGGCAGGATCGGGTCCTGCAGCAGCCGCCGGGTGCGGTCGCTCATCTGGGTGGCGGCGGCCGGAGCCGGCGCCAGGGTCGGGCTGACGTTCACGGCGTTTCCTTCGCGCGGGCGGCCCGGGCGGCCTCGCCCCGGACGGTGCGGAACACCGGGTCGCTGAGCGGACGGCCGGTCCTGCGGTCGACCAGGACGGGATCGGCGACTTCGCCGGTCTCGGTGTTGACGATCACCGCGCCGGGCCCGTCCGGCGCGAAATGGCGGTTGCCCCAGGCCAGCAAGGTCTGCAGCACCGGCCGGAAGTCGCGGCCGCACTCGGTCGGGAGGTATTCGAAGCGCGGCGGCTTTTCGGAGTAGAGGCGCTTTTCCAGCAGCCCGGCCTCGACCAGGGTGGCGAGCCGCCGTGACAGCATGTTCGGCGCGATTCCCAGGCCGGTCTGGAAGTCGTCGAACCGGGTCGTGCCGCGCAGGGCGTCGCGCATGATCAGGATGCTCCACCACTCGCCGACACGTTCCAGGCCGCGGGCGATAGGGCAGGGCATGGAGTCGAAGGATTTGCGTTGCATGGGGGGGAGGATGCGCCTGTTGCTATTATGATGATAGTGACTATTCGGCACGAGACCCGCCCCCGTGCTATAGCGACGCCGCCAACCGGTTCCAGGAGCCTGCCCCGTGAAGCAGTCGATCGTCACCGTCGCCCTGGTGGTCCCGGACTACGACGAGGCCATCGCCTTCTTCGTCGGGACACTGGGGTTCGAGTTGCTGGAGGACACCCCTCAGGCGCCCGGCAAGCGGTTCGTGCGGGTGGCGCCGAAGGGCGGGTCCGGAGCGGCGCTGCTGCTGGCCAGGGCCGCGACCGACGAGCAGCGCGCCGCGATCGGCAATCAGACGGGCGGCCGGGTGTTCCTGTTCCTGCACACCGACGACTTCGACCGCGACCATGCCCGGCTGACCGCCGCCGGCATCGCCTTCGCCGGCCCGCCGCGCGACGAGGACTACGGCCGGGTCGCGGTGTTCGTGGACCCGTTCGGCAACAAGTGGGACCTGGTGCAGCCGAAGGGGTAGGCCGCCCGAAGGAGTAGGCCGCCCGATCAGCCCCGCCCGCCGTCGGCGCGCAGGAAGCGGCCGGCGATGCTGGCCTCCATGCGCACCATGTAGTCCCGCGCCGCGATCATGTGCTCGGCCATCACAGTCCGGGCCGCCTCGGCGTCGGACGCCCGGAGCGCCCGCATCAGGTGGATCTGGTAGTGCAGGGCGGTGTCGCGCAGCTCCGGGTGCGGCGCGTCGTAGATCCGCCGGCACACCGCCATCTCGCGCAGCAGGGTCTGCAGGAAACCGCAGAACAGCCCCAGCACCGGGTTCGGGCACAGCTCGGCCAGCACGCTGTGGAAGTCGAGCTCGGCCATGCGCTGCTGGTATTCCTCCTCGGCGGTCGCCGGCGGCGCGTCGTACAGCCGCATGGTGCGTTCCAGCCGGGCGAAGTCGACCTCCGACAGCCGGCCGGCCACCGAGGCCGCCAGCTCCGGCTCCAGCTCGCAGCGCACGTCGTAGATGTCGGTGACGCTGGGGGTCCGGAACAGGAAGTAGTTGGACAGATGCGCGATCGCCCGGCCGGTGCCGATCTCGCTCAGGAACACGCCGCCGCCCGGGCCGGTGCGGGTCCGGATGATGCCTTCCGAGCGCAACGCGCTGAGCGCCTCGCGGATCGAGCCCTTGGAGGCGCCGAACCGGGCCATCAGCGCGCTCTCGCCCGGCAGCCGCTCGCCCGGGCGCAGGCCCTGCTCGATGATCAGGTCCTTGATCTGCTCGCCGATGCTGTCCTGCCGGCGGCGGCGCGGCAGCGCGCCGAGCGGCCTGCGGTCGGCGCTCTCGGGATCGCTCATGCGGGCCTTCCGAGGGCGGGAGGTGCGGGCTTCGGAGCGACGTATGGGTTCCGGCTCGGCCGTGCCGAGGGCGGCGCGTCCGTCCGGAATGACGTCGGGGTGGAAAGGCGGGAACGCCCTCCCCCCTCTGACGTCATTCCGGACCGGACCGCCGAAGGCGGCACGGAGCCGGAACCCAGGCAGTGCAGGGGGTGGGTCATGCCAGCGGATGCCAGCAGGCGGCGGCGTGGCAGGCGTCGCCGGCCTCCAGCGGCGGCCGCTCCGTCGTGCAGCGGCCGTCGGCGCGCGGGCAGCGCGAGGCGAAGGCGCAGCCCGGCGGCGGGTTCAGCGGGTCCGGCAGCTCCGCCGGCTCGGCCTCGGCCTGGATCCCCCGGCGGCCCGGCGCCGGCGCCGAGCGCATCAGCAGGGCGGTATAGGGATGCCGCGGCCGGGCGAAGATCCCGCGCGCGCTGCCCAGCTCGACGATCCGCCCGAAATACATCACCGCCACCCGGTCGCACACGCTCTCCACCACGCTCAGATCGTGGCTGATGAACACGTAGGTCAAGCCGAAATCGCGCTTCAGCCGGTCCAGCAGGTTCAGCACCTGGGCCTGCACCGATACGTCGAGCGCCGACACCGGCTCGTCGAGCACGATGATCCGGGCATCGGCGGCGAGCGCCCGGGCAATGCCGATGCGCTGGGCCTGGCCGCCGGAGAACTCGTGCGGATAGCGGTCCAGGAACTCGGCGCGCAGGCTGACCGCCGCCATCAGCTCGTCGAGCCTGCGGGCCCGGGCGGCGGCGTCGAGCCCGAGCAGCCGTCGCATCGGCGCCTCCAGGGCCTGGCGGATGGTCTTGCGCGGGTTCAGCGAGGCCACCGGGTCCTGGAAGACGTACTGGACGCGGCGGGCCAGCGCCCTGGGATCCCGGTCGCCGAGCGTACCGGCATCCTCGCCGTCGAGCCGGATGGTCCCGGCGGTCGGCCGGTCCAGGCCGACCAGCATGCGGGCGAGCGTGGACTTGCCGCAGCCGGACTCGCCGACCACGCCCAGGGTCTCGCCGGCCTCGACGGTCAGGTCGGCGCCCTGCACGGCGTGTACCGCCGGTCGCTCGGCGCCGAACAGGGTGCGGCCGCCGCCGAAGACGCGGGTCAGGCCGTCGGCCTCGATCGCCGGGCTCATGCGGCACCCCCGCGGCCGCCGGTCCAGAGCGGCTTCACGCAGCGCGCCGCCCGGTCGCCGGACAGTGCTTCCAGGGCGATCTCCCCCTCGCGGCAGCGCGGTTCGACAAACCGGCAGCGTTCGGCGAAGGCGCAGCCCGGCGGCAGCCGGTCGACCGGCGGCGGCAGGCCCTCGATGGCGTCGAGCCGGCGCTCCGGCGCGCCCAGCACCGGGACGCAGTCGATCAGCTTCGCGGTGTAGGGGTGCGCCGGTGCCGCCAGCACCCGCTCGGTCGGGCCGATCTCGACGATGCGGCCGGCATACATCACCGCCACCCGGTCGCACAGTTCGGACACCACGCCGAAGTCGTGGGTGATGAACAGCACCGCCGAGCCGCGCTCCTCGGACAGGGTCCGCAGCAGCTTCAGCACCTGGGCCTGGACGGTGACGTCGAGGGCGGTGGTCGGCTCGTCGGCGACGATCAGCTCCGGGTCGTTGGCCAGCGCCATGGCGATGCACACCCGCTGGCGCATGCCGCCCGACAGCTCGTGCGGGTAGGCTGCGAACCGGGCCGCTGCCGACGGGATCTGCACCAGCTCCAGCAGCTCGATCGCCTTCGCCTCCGCCTCGCGCCGGGACAGCGGCCGGTGCGCCCTCAGCGCCTCGACCACCTGGTCGCCGACGGCGAACAGCGGGTGCAGGGTGGTCAGCGGGTCCTGGAACACGTAGGCCACGCGGCCGCCGCGCAGCCCCCGCAGCTCCTCGACCCCGGCCGCCAGCTGGTCGGCCCCGGCGATCGTCACCCGGCCGCCGGTGATGGTGCCGGGCGGCGACGGCACCAGCCGCAGCAGCGACAGCGCGGTCACCGACTTGCCGGACCCGGACTCGCCGACCAGCCCGACCCGCTCGCCGGGCGCCAGGGTCAGGTCGACCCCGCCGACCGCCCTGTAGACCCGGTCGCCGGTCCGGAACTCGGTGCGCAGCCCGTCGACCGCCAGCACCGCGTCGCCGGCGGGCGCGTCCGGCACGGCGTCGCGGCGCACCGCGGTCGCGGCCCCCGGTGCCGCCAGCGCGCCCGACTTCAGCCGCGGGTCGAGCACGTCGCGGATGCCGTCGCCCACCAGGTTGATGGCCATCACCAGGGCGAAGATCATCAGCCCCGGGATCACCGAGACATGCGGGGCGTTGAACAGCAGCTTGCGGCCCTCGCCCAGCATCGAGCCGAGGTCGGCCTGCGGCGGCTGCGCGCCGAGCCCGAGGAACGACAGGCCGGCGGTCTCCAGGATCATCCAGCCGACCGTGGTCGACATGGTCACCACGATGGTCGGCAGCACGTTCGGCAGCACCTCGCCGAACAGGATGGCCGGGTGCGACGCGCCGGACAGCCGGGCGGCGTCGACGAACTCGCGGCGCGAGAGGCCGAGCGTGATGCCGCGGATGTTGCGGGCGAAGAACGGGATGTTGACGATCGCGATGGCGTACAGCGCGTTCAGCAGCCCCGGCCCCAGCACCGCGACGATGCCGAGCGCCAGCAGGATGTAGGGGAACGCCATCACCAGGTCGATGCCGCGCATCAGGGCGCTGTCGGTCCGGCCGCCGGCATAGCCCGCGGTCAGGCCGATCAGCGAGCCGACCAGGGCGGCGATCAGGGTCGCCGACAGCCCGACCAGGATCGACACCCGGGTGCCCCACAACAGCCGGGCCAGCAGGTCGCGGCCCAGATGGTCGGTCCCCAGCAGGTGGCCGCCCTCGCCCGGCGTCAGCAGGCGGCGCGCCGGGTCGGTCACGTCCGGGTCGGGCAGCGGCAGCAGCGGCGTCACCAGCACCAGCGCCACGATCGCCGCCAGCACCGCCAGGCCGAGCGCCGACAGCCGGTTGGCGACCAGCAGGCGGAACGGCGACGGCCGGCCGCTGCCCGCGACGCTCCCGGCCGGCTCGGCGATCGCGGCCATCAGCGCAGCCTCGGGTCGACGACGGTCTGGGCGACGTCGGCCAGCAGGTTGAACAGCACGTAGCTGGCGGCCACCACCAGCACCCCGCCCTGCACCAGCAGCAGGTCGCGGGTCGAGATCGCGGTCACCAGCATCCGGCCGATGCCCGGCCACTGGAACACGGTCTCGATGTAGACCGCGCCGCCGAGCACGAAGCCGGCCTGGATGCCGATCACCGGGATCACCGCGACCAGGGCGGCCTTGAAGGCGTGGCGGTAGACCACGCGGCGCTCCGACACGCCCTTGGCGCGGGCGGTGCGGATGTAGTCCTGGCGCAGCACCTCCAGCATGGCGGCGCGGGTCAGCCGGGCGATCACCGCGGTCGCGACCACCGCCAGGGTGACCGCCGGCAACGCCAGGTGGGCCAGCAGGTCGGGCAGGTCGCCGCCGCCGTAGATCGCGAACATGCCGGAGGCCGGCAGCCATTTCAGCTGCACCGCGAACAGCATGATCAGCAGCAGGCCGAGCCAGAACGACGGGGTCGAGATGCCGACCAGCACCAGGAAGGTGACGATCCGGTCGGTCCAGCCGAACTGCCGGACCGCCGCCGCGATACCGGCGACCAGCCCGAGCGCCGAGCACAGCAGCAGCGAGGCGCCGGCCAGCACCAGGGTGGCGCCGAAGCGCTCGAACACCTCGTCGGCCACCGGCCGGTTCAGGGTGTAGCTGCGCCCCATGTCGCCCTGGGCCAGGTTGCCGAGCCAGGTCAGGTACTGCTCGACCAGCGAGCGGTCGAGGCCGAGCTGCCGGTTCAGCCGGGCGACGTTCTCGGGCGTGGCGTAGCTGCCGAGAATGGCGGTCGCCGGGTCGCCCGGGATCAGCGCCATCATGCCGAACACCACCACCGACAGGCCGAGCAGGATCGGGATCGTGGCGAGCAGCCGCTTGCCGATGTAGGTCCACATGGCAGGCTAGTTCCCGACGGCGCAGCGGCGGGTGGGTCCCGGCTCGCCCGCGCCGAGTGCGGCGCGTCCGTCCGGAATGACGGTCCTTCCTATTTCGTCATTCCGGAGCGTGGCGCCGGAGGCGGAACGCATCCGGAACCCACGAAGCGACGGGCGCATGACCGCCTTCCGTCCCACCTCACCCCTTCTCGACGTCGTGCAGCAGCAGGAAGAACGACGGCTGCAGCTCGAAGCCCTCGACCGCCGCGCTGGTCACCGCGTTCTGCTTCCAGTTGGCGATGAATGCCCAGGGCGCGTCCTCGTGGACGATCTCCTGCATCTGCTTGTAGAGCGCGGCGCGCTTGGCCTGGTCGGTCTCGCGCCGGGCCGCTTCCAGCAGCTCGTCGACCTCCGGGTTCGAGTAGTAGCCGGAGTTGAACCCGCCCTCGGACGGGAAGGCGTCGCTGCGCAGCGCCAGGTAGGGCAGGGTGTCCGGGTCGTTGGTCATCCAGGCCATCTCGGCCATGTCGGCCTTGCCCTCGAGCCCCGGGTTCACCTTGCCGAGGAAGGTGTTCCACTCGTAGGTCTCGATCTCGACCTTCAGCCCGACCTCGGCGAGGTCGGCCTGGATCGCCGAGCCCATGGCGACCGGGTCGAGCATGCCGGAACCGCCCTCGGTCACGTAGAAGGTCAGGTCGGCGCCCTCGGCGCCTGCCGCGGCCAGCAGCTCCCTGGCCTTGGCCGGGTCATGGGGATACGGCTCCAGCGCCTCGTTGTAGGCCCAGGCGAAGGCAGGCGGGGTCGGCCCGGCCGCCACCTCGGCGGTGCCCTGCAGCACGTTGTCGACCAGCGCCTTCTTGTCGATCGCGTAGTTCACGGCCTGGCGCACCCGCTTGTCGGCCATCGGGCCTTCCTTGGCGTTCAGGATCAGGAACCACAGATGCGGCCCGGCCTGCTCGCTGACCGCGAAGGCCCCGTCGTCCGCGAAGGTCGCCAGGTTGTCCGGCGGCACCTCGACCATCAGGTCGACGCCGCCCGACAGCATCTCGGCGACCCGGGTGTTGGGGTCGGTGATCGGCCGGAACACCACGGCCTGCAGCTTCGGCGCGCCGCCCCAGTAGTCCGGGTTGGCCTCGACCACGACCTTGGCGTTGGACTCCCACTCGACGAAGCGGAACGGCCCGGTGCCGGCCGGGTGCCGGCCGAAGTCCTTGCCGTGCTTCTCGACCGCCGCCGGCGACACGATCAGGCCGGTCGGGTAGGCCAGGTTCGACAGGAACGGCGCGTAGGGCTCCTTCAGCCGGAACACCACGGTCGCCGGGTCCGGGGCCTCGACCTTGTCGACCGCGCCGAAGAAGAAGCTCAGCGGGAACGGGCCGGTGTCGTGGAACGGGTGGTTCTCGTCGAGCATGCGCTCGAAGTTGAATTTGACGACGCCGGCGTCGAACGGCGTGCCGTCGTGGAACGTCACGCCCTGGCGCAGCTTGAAGGTGTAGGTCCTGCCGCCGTCGCCGATCGTCCAGCTTTCGGCCAGCGCCGGCTCGACCTCCAGGGTGCCGTCCCTGTAGCGGACCAGCCCGTCATAGACGTTCATCAGGATCCGGAAGTCGTTGACGGCGGTCACCGCGTGCGGGTCGAGCGACTTCGGCTCGGCGATCTGCGCGACGATCAGCACGCCCGGGGGCGTCTGGGCCCGGGCGGCCGCGAACGGCATGGTCGCCAGGGCTGCAAGCGCGAGCGCGGCGGCGGTTCGGCGGAGCTGGCTGAGCATCGGCAATCCTCCTGTCGGCAGGCCGGTCCGATTGGACTTTGATGAATTGTTCATGATAAATTCTGATGTGTCAAAATTTGATCATCATAAATCGAATCAAGGAGGAGCCGTCCGCCGGGCGGCCATGCTTAATGACTGACTCCACAGACGGTTTCGTCCCGCCCGACCTGACCATAGACCCGGCGCGCCTGCGGGCCGACCTGGAGGCGGTCAACCGGATCGGCACGCTCGACGGGGTTCCCGGCATCAACCGGGTCAGCTTCTCGGCGGCCGACATGGCCGGGCGGCGCTGGCTGATGCGGCGGTTGGAGGATGCCGGACTGACCGCCCGGATGGACGCGGTCGGCAACGTGTTCGGGCGCTGGGAGGTCGGCGTCGGTCCGGCGGTGCTGGCCGGTTCGCATCTCGATACGGTGCCGCAGGGCGGGCCGCTGGACGGCACCCTCGGCGTGTGTGCGGCGCTTGAGGCGGTGCGGGCCATGAAGGATGCCGGCCTGACCCCGGCGCGGCCGGTGGAGGTGGTCGCCACCGCCGACGAGGAGGGCCGGTTCGGCGGCATGCTGGGCAGCCAGGCGATCTGCGGCGAGGTCGGTCCGGACTGGATCGCCCGGGCGGTCGACGACGCCGGCGTCGGGCTGGCGGACACCCTGCGGGGCTGCGGCCTGGACCCGGATGTCAGCGTCGCGCGCGACCCGGCCGGCATCGCGGCGTTCCTGGAACTGCACGTCGAGCAGGGCCCGGTGCTGGAGCGGGGCGGCGCGGCCGTCGGGGTGGTCGATGCAGTGTCCGGAGTGTTCAACTGGTCGGTGACGCTGACCGGCGAGGCCAATCATTCCGGCACCACGCCGATGGACATGCGGCGCGACGCGTTCCGCGGCCTGGCGGAGTTCGGCGCCGTGATCGGCGACATCGTCGGCGGCGTGGGCGGACCGGAGACCCGGTTGACCGTCGGCAGGATGGCGCTCGGTCCGAACTTCCCGCACAGCATCGCCGGGACCGCCGCGTTCTCGCTGATCGGCCGCGACGTCGACGAGGCGGTGATGCGGGACCTGGCCGCTGCCTGCCGTCGCGAGATCGGCCGGGCCGGGGCGCGGCACGGCCTGCGCGTCGAGATCGCCGAGCAGGGCTGGCTGCCGCCGACCCGTCTCGACCCGGCGGTGACGGAACGGCTGGCGTCACTGGCTGCGGCGGCCGGCGCAGCGGCTACGGTGATGTCCTCGGGCGCCGGCCACGACGCCCAGACCTTCGCCCGTCACGTGCCGGCCGGGCTGATCTTCGTGCCCTCGGTCGGCGGTCTCAGCCACGCGCCGGGCGAATGGACCGATTGGCCGGATGTCGCCTGCGGCGCCACCCTGCTGGCACGCGCGATCGCCTGCTACGCGCTGTCGCCCGCCGATTCCTGAGGCATGCCGCCGGCGGTCATCGGTCCCGGGGCGGTCACTGGTTGCCGGGGTGGATCGCCTCGAAGGTCCGGCCGTTGTCGTGGGCCAGCGCGACGATCTGATCGACGATGCGGTGGTTCGCCGTCAGCAGCTCGACCTCTTCCAGGTTGCCGCCGAGACGTTCGAGCTGCTCGTGCGTCGGCGGATTGATCGCGTGCCGTCCGGCGATGAACGCGACCCGCTTCTGGGCGTGCCGGTCCAGTTCGTCCTCGAGCGCCGCGATCCTGGCGCGGTTGGCGGTCCGCTCGGCGTCGTCCTCCGTGATGCGGTTGCGGTCCTCGAGCTTCTCGATGGACCTCAGGATCGCGTCCTCGCGGCGCTCGTAGGCGCGGTCGTAGGCCTGCCGGTCCGGGATGCTCAGGTCGGGCTTCTTCCTCATCGCTGAACCTCTCTGGTGACGACACTCGCCGGTCTGCCGGGCCGCCGGACCGAATGTCCCGGGGTTGCCGTGAGCCGGCCCTGCCTCTGCCGCTACTGTTCGCTCGGCTGGACCTGCTCGAAGACCCCGATGCCTTCCTTGACCAGTGCGACGATCTCTTCGGCGATCCGGCTGTTGGCCGTCAGCCGCTCGACCTTCGCCAGCGTATTCTTCAGGGCTTCGAGCTGCGCGTCGGTCGGCGGGTTGATGGCGGCATTCTCCGCGTCGAACGCCGTCTTCTTGGCGTCGTGCAGGTGCAGGTCGCCCTTGAACGACAGGATCTCGTTGTCGTTGACGGCCCGTTCGCCGGCGTCGATCTGTTCGCGGTTCCGGCTCCTGAGCCTGTCGATCGACCCCAGGATGGTCTCGCGGCACCGCTCATGCGCGCTGTAGTAGGCATTGCGCTGGGCCGGGCCCAGGGTGGATTTCTTCGGCATGTCCGTTCCCCCGTCGTGCTGTGTTGCAGGCGTGCCGGCCTACTGCCTCGCGGTGCCCCTGACATCGGCGGCCACCGCCTTCGCGGACGCGGCGATGTCCGTCTCCGCCGACTTCCCCGAGGACTCGGCTTCCTTGCGGGCGTCGTCGATTTCGGCAAGCACCGCCTCCAGGAAGCTCTTGAAGAACGCGAGCCGGTCGCCCCGGCTCGGCTCCTTGGCCAGCTCGCCGACCCGGCTCGAGATCGTCGAGAGCTGGTCCTTCGGCAGGGTCAGCGCAGCCTGCGAGGCCAGGACGTCCGCCCGCACCCGGGCAGACCGCCGTTCGGCCTCGTCCTGGCGTGCCTGCATCGCGTCGGCGACGCGTCGCAGCTCGACGATCAGGGTCCCCAGGTTCGGCTTGTCGTCGGTACCGGCAACGACCGCCGACGCGCGGGCGCTCTCGAGGAAGCCGTCGAAGCCGGCCTGCCGGGCCTCGATCGCCTCGTGGAGCTGTGCGGTGGCATCGGCGCGACGCTCGGCGAGTGCGCGGCGGACGCCGGCGAACTCGGAGAGCTGCGAGTTGACCACCGATGCGTTGGCTGCCGTGGTCCTGGCCAGGTCGCGGACGTCGGGAGGGGTCGTGCAGCCGGCCGACAGTCCGGCGAGCAGCAGGGCCGACGCGGCCCAAATGATCGGCTTCGTCATCAGTTCACACTCCCGGCGATCGCGAATAGGCCGACGGCCTTCAGGATCTCGATGAGGTCTTCTTGGCGCACGCCCGACTCGTGGTAGGCGGCGAGAACCGTCACCGGCTGCTGTACGGCGTCCTGCCACAGCCGCAACGAGGTCTCCGACGCGTCCAGGGCCCCGGCGTGGGTCACGTCGATCAGCCGGTAGTCCAGTTCGCGGGCGATCCGGCGTGGCCCGGTAAACGAATTGAGATAGGTGGCGACCGCCGCGATCATCTGGCGTCGTGCCTTCTCGGGCCGGGCGTCGGGCCTGAGCAGGTCGGACGTCGAAATCGCCCCGCCCGCGGTGGCGCGGGCGCGCTGCAGGTCCGCATCCAGCAGGATCTCGAGCTCGGCAACGGTGGCCTCGAACTGGCGCTGCCGCAGTCCGACCCGGGCCTTCGCACGGTCGACCGCGCGATCGGCTCCGAGCTTGAGTGCGAGCAGCCGGTTCTTTTCGAAGATCAGGGCGTTCACCGGCGGCGCCGCTTCCAGGGCGGCGATCGTCGACAGGCGGCCGGCGAGGCTGGGCAGCATCGCCGCCACGGCCGCAGCCTTCCTGGTCTCCTCGTCGGCCTTCCCCAGGGTCTCGGCATCGAGCGGACCGCTCGCGGCGGCCTTCAGGATCAGGTCGATCCGCGCGATCTGCTCGCCGGTCGCCTCGGCCTTGCCGAAGGCGTTGGCATCGGCGAGCTTCCCGAGCGCATTTCGGACCTTGCCGATGCCGTCGGCGAGCTGCTTCTTCGCCGCTTCCGAGGGATTGGCGCCTGCCGCCTTGCTTGCCTTCAGGTAGTCGTCGAGCGCCTTCTCGTAGTCGAGCTTGGCGGCCTCGGCCTTCGCCACGGCATCGCCCAGTTCCTCCTGCCGGGTGCGCCAGGCGGCGGCGCGCTGACCGATCAAGCCCTCGACCAGGCCGGTCAGCGCCTTTGCGGCGTCCTGGTACTTCGCGCAGGCTTCGGCATAGGTGCCGTGGACGCCCGCCACCAGATCCCGGGTGACGTCGGGATGATCGTCCCACGCCTGGCGGGCTTGCGTCAGAACCGCGTCGACCGCGGCCGCGTCCGCCGCGACGGCCGGACCGTCCGCCGGGCACGCCGGCGACGGAATCAGCAGGGTGTTGGTGTAGTTGCTGCGCTTCGAGACGAGGCCGCTCAGCGCCGACGACTGGGCGTCGGCATTGTCCAGGATGGCCTTGGGCGACGGCGCATCGTCGGTCGCGCCGGCCTGGCCCCGTGTGAGCGTGCGCATGCGCCGGGCGATCGAATCCTGCAGCCGCCTGCTCAGGGGATCGCCCGCGGAGTCCTCGATCAGCGCCTGCAGCTCGCCGTCCCGCAGCGTCCGCGAGAACGCCGCCGTCATGGCGATGTCGCTCTGCAGCAGCTTCTCGAGATTGCCGCGCTCCTGATCGATCGTGGCGACCAGGTTCAGGCCGTCGCTGGCGGCCTTCGCAGCGGCGGCGGTCTTGTCGTTCTCCGGGCTGTAGAAATGCGCGCCGGCGCATCCCGTCAGCCCGGTGGCTACGGCCGCCGCCAGCAGCAGCCGGCGCACCGGTCGGCGCGGAGTCGTGCCCGTCCCGTCTTGTCGCATGTCCCGCTCTCCCCTCCCCGGCCCCCCCGGCCGGATCCCCGTGATCGACGCTTGGCGACCCTTCCGCGATGACGGCCGAGACCCTCGAAAGAACTGCCGTACCCGGGTCGGGTGCGATCCCCGAGCGGGTACGGCGAGTTGCGGAGCGAGTCCGCTGGGAGGGATCAGGGAACCGATCATCGTCGACTGTCGCCAGCGTCGGATGGCTTCCACGACGCGACCGGTCGGGACCGATGGCCGTGGATGCACCCCGACGCTCCCACGGCCGGCGTGAATGCAGCGTGAAACCGCTGCCGCAGTGCCGACGGGCCCCGGAGTTCCGCGCCGGCCGCTGCAACCGGCGCGGTCGCAGACCGTGCGGTCGTTCGCGCGAATCACGTTGGAATCACGCTTGCTCTCCAGAATGATGGCCAGACGACGAGGGCAGACCAGAGGGGGCGAAGGTGCACTGTCCGTTCAGCGGATCACCCGCGATGACGCAGGCGACGGCAGCCGGTGTCGCAAGCAGCAACGCATTCGGTCCGGCGGACCCGGCGGATCTGTTCCACGGCTACGGGCACGACGGCAACGTCATCCGCATCGACGACGACCGGCTGCCCGACCGGGAGGGGCCGGGCCACCGGCACACGCTGGAGACGCTCGAGCGGTTGGCGCGGCGCATGACCTTTCTGCCGAACAAGATCTACCGGCAGCGGCACTGCGTCTACAAATCGGACGAGAACGTCAACATCCCGGCCGGCTACACCTACCTGGCGCAGCTCGTGGCCCACGACCTGGTCGCGCATGTGGCGCCGGTCCCCGATCCCGACCAGGTCGGGGTGCCGGAAGCCCGCAATTTCCGCACCCAGCGCCTGTTCCTGGAGACCATCTACGGCGGCGGCCCGCTGATCGAGCCGGGTCCCTACGCGGTGCCGGGCGAAGGCATGCAGCAGCGCACCCGACTGCGGCTGGGGCGGGTCGCGATCCCCGAGCAGGGCCGGGATCCGGGGCCCTGGTCGGAGACGCTGGTCGGCACCGATCATCCGGCGCGCGACATTCCGCGGACCCGGTGCCCGTTCGTCACCGAGCCGGTGCGGCCGGGCCTGACTGACGCGATGGTCGCCGACCCGCGCAACGACGACCACCTGATCATCTCGCAGCTCACCGCGCTGTTCCACGAGCTGCACAACATCGTCCTCGACCGCACGGCGCCGTCCGGGCCGGTCGCCGCCGGCGACCGCGACGGGCTGGCCTACCGGCACTTCATCGACACCCGCCGGATCGTCGCCCTGGTGTATCGCCGGATCGTGGTCCACGACCTGCTGCGACGGCTGCTCGACAAGGAGGTCTTCAGCGGACTGGAGACTGCCCTGATGGGGCTGTCGGTCGGGCAGCCGAGCCATCCGCTGTTCGGGGTCGCGCCGGATACCCGACGGGTGCCGGTCGAGTTCTCGCACGCGGTGTTCCGGTTCGCCCACTCGATGATCCGGCCGGACTACGTGCTCAACGATCAGCAGGCGGCGTCCGGCCGGCGTCCGCGGATCCTCGAGCTGCTCGACCGGTCGTCGGGGCGCAGCGCCCGGCTGACCCCGATCGCCGTCGACTGGCTGATCGACTGGAAGTACTTCTTCGAGACCGACGAGAACGTCAGGCCCAATCTCAGCCGCCGCATCGGTCCGGACGTCGGCGCCGGCACCATGGCGACCAGCATCTCCCTGTTCGGCGAGGATGCGGGCTCGCGGCACGGGATCTACTATCGGGACCTGGTGCGCGGCGTCGGGACCGGCCTCCGCTCGGTCGAGTCGCTGATCGCCAACCTGCCGGCCGGCGACAAGGTCAGGTCCAACCTGCTCCTGCTGCCGGACGTCCGGCGGCAGGAGATCAAGGAGTGGCTGGACGCCACCGGCTACGAGATCTTCGCCGGCGCCGACGAGATCGACGCCGTCGCCAAGAACCCGCCGCTCTATCTGTTCACCCTGTTCGAGGCGGCGCGCGACAAGTGCGGCGAGCGCCTCGGGACGCTCGGCTCGACCATCGTCGCCGGCGTCATGCTCTCGGCCCTGCGGCCGTTGTATCCGGTGCTCGAGGGCAGCGCGGCGGTCACCGGGGCCGCCGGCCGGGTGTTCGACGGCGACGTCCCGCAGACCATGCCGGAGCTGATCGCCTTCGTGGAGCAGGACCGCGTGCGGCGCGGCGAGCCGTCGGTATGACCGTCGCAACCGTTCACCGGCCGGACCGCGTCCGGACGGGTTGCCTGGGGAAGCATTCATCGCAAAAGGGGAAGGCCATGAACAGACGACACGACAGAGCCGACGATCAGCCGGAGGCCGCGGCGGCGCCCTCGGAGGAGTTCATCGAGCGTATCGAGATCCTGGACCGCCAGGCGTTCGGGCGCCGGGTCATGGAATGGTCGGAGGGCAAGGTGCCGGTCCCGAAGGACCTGGACGAGGCGGAACAGCAGCTCACCGGGATCCTGCGGTTCCCGCTGCCCAGCTACATCACGGCGCTGAACTTCATCCCGACCACCAAGGAGGTCTGGACCATCAAGCTGCCGCCGCCGGACATGCTGCAGGACACCCGCAACCGGATCGCCAGCCCGAAGCACGACTATCCGCTGGACCCGAACTACGGCAAGCGCGTCAACGGCGAGTTCCCGAACGACGCGGCGTTCTTCGAGTTCCGCGTCGGCGACTACACCTGCTCACTTTGTACCTGAGCGGGCGCGGCCGAGGACCGGTTGTGCGTCGCGGTCGACCGGGCGGGGCCCGGTGATCGCGGCGTGCAGCTGCCGGCCGAGGTCGTCGAGGACGCTCCGGTCGCGGATCGGGAAACAGTTCACCAGCCATTCGATCATCGCCGGCACGGTCGGATCGCCGTCGCCGCGCCAGTGCGAGGCGATCCGGTCCAGCAGGGGCCTGGCATGGGCGCTCGCCTCGGCGTGGCGGCCGAGGCGCCGGAGTGCTGCGACCTTCCAGCCGGCCATCACCAGCACTTCCTCCTCGGACTGGGTCGCGGCCTGCAGGCAGCCCTCGAAGTCGCTGCAGATATAGCGGACGCAGCCGACATAGGCCCAGACCATCGGGACCGGGGCGATCGCCAGCTCGATGGCCTTCTCCGACAGCGGCCGCGCCACCTCGGGTCGACCGCAGAACGCCAGCCCGCCGGCGGCGGAGGCGGTGGTCCAGGAGTCGTATTCGTTCAGTTCGCAGGCGAGCTTGAAGCCGAGCTCGGCGATCGAATGCTCGCCGTTCATCGCCTGCGACCACGCCAGGTGCAGCTGCGACCGGGAGTCCAGCGGGTCGATGTCGACGGCCTTCTTGGCCAGCGACAGCGCCTCGCGCTGCACCTCCTCGCTGCGGCGCATTCCCGGGAACACGAAGTGGTTGCTGTTGAGCACGCCGACGAGGCTGCTGTAGGCCATGGCGAACTGCGGCGAATCGTCGATGATCGACTTGAATATGTCGACCGCCCGCCAGCGCAGGTCGGGCGCCCATTTCAGCACGAAGGCGTGGCCGCGCAGCCAGCGATCGTAGAGGTCGAGCGAGATGTCCGGCTTCCCGGCGACCCGCTGCAGCCGCTCCTGCGAGATGTGGACGTTCAGCGAGAACGCGATCTTGCGGACCACCTTCTGCTGCGCCGTGAAGTAGTTGTCGAGCATCAGGACGAAGCGCTCGCTCCAGATCAGCACGCCGGTGGTCGGGTCCTTCAGTTCCATCACCAGGTAGACGTGGGCGTCGTCCTGGTAGAGCTGGCCGTGAACCAGATAGGTCGGGGCGCTGAACATCGGGGCGCTGATCTCGGGCCGCGAGTTCGACACGTCGACGATCGACCAGAACCGGAACCGGGTCAGCGTCGAGATCAGCTCCGACCGGAAGCCCAGGCACAGGTATTTTCGTTCGTCGGTGATGCTGTCGAGGTCGAAATGCCCGACCAGCAGGGTCAGGCGCGACTGGCTCCTTTGGTCCGGCTCGCCCGGTGCCGGGTCGCCGCGCCGAGGGTTGGCCACGTCGGAGTCCGCGGGGCGCCGGGCGTCGACCGCCTCGACCTCGCCGAGCTTGATCGCCGCCACCAGTTCCTGGGTCGGCTCCGACGGCTCGACGTCGTACTCGCTGTCGAGCAGCTCGTAGAGCCGGTTGTAGACCGCGAGCGCCGCCGCGGTGTCGCCGGCCCGGGCGCGTACGCGCATCAGGTGCCGGCAGGCGCCCTCGTGGGTCGGATCCATGAGCAGCAGGGCCTCGGCCGCCAGCCTGCCGGTCCCCGCGTCGGTCGGGGCGACCTCGTTGAGCGTCGCCTCGAGTCCGCGCGCCAGCTTCTGCCCCAGCTTCTCGCGCTGGACGATCAGCCAGTTCCGCAGCGACGGATCGACGTCGTCATACTCCGCGAGCAGCGACTCGGCGATTCGTTCCTGATCGACCATCGCCGCCGGTACGCTGCCGTCCTCGACCGCGGCGGTCACCTCGGCGAGGTCGAGGCTGACGGATCCCGGCCGCAGATGGACCTCGCTGCGGCCGGCCTCGAAACCGTCGAATCCGATGTCCTGGAAGCTCTGGCGCAGCGCCCGCAGGACCTGCCGGAGCGACGCCCGGGCCTTTTCCTCGGAGGACTCGCTCCACAGCAGGCCGACCAGATGCTCGCGGCTGGCGACGCCGTTCGGGGTGCAGGCCAGATAACCCACCAGCGCCTTGGCCTTGCGGCTGGAGAGTTCGACCGGACGGCCCGCATTTCTGACCGTCAGCCCGCCGAGAACCTCTATCCTCAGGCGGGAACTTTGATCCGGGGCGGTATCACGCCGGGACGGCATCGCATCTCTGTCCAGGATCTGCCGCACCCTGCCCCCGCCTGCTGGTGCATCACACATTGAGTGTATGCGCGGCCGCGTATATCAATCAACATAGGTGCACTCCTCTACAGAAGCTCGATTCCGCCGAGGCCCGGTCCGCCGCCGCTGCGCTCGATCTGGCGGGCCAGCCGCGGTCCGGTGACGGTTCCGGGCATCGGCTGCAGGTCGGCGGATATCGCCCGGAACGCCGGAATTCCGAGCGCCTCGCGGGTCAGGTCGAGGCCGTGGACGTGCACGCCATGCCCGGCGAGATGCAGGACCAGCGCCTCGGCCACGGCCGCGGCGGGCGCCCGGGGCGCCTGCCAGAACCGGTCCGCCGGCGGCATCGCCGCATCCTCGAGCAGGATCGGGCAGCCGGCCGCGTCGAAGCCGTGGCACCGTCTCAGATGGGCGTGGTCGGCGGCGTCGAGGGCGGCCTCGCCCTGCTGGGCGCGCTTGAGATGGACCAGGTGGATGACGATTTCCATCTGGCACATCTCGAGGGCGGCGGCGCGGACCGCGTCGGCCGGGTCCGCCCGGGCGGCGAAGCCGCAGGCCAGCCCGGACCCGTCGGGCGCGCAGGATACCGACACGACGACCGGCACCGCCAGATCGGTGGTGACGTCCAGCAGCCAGTGCCGGCGACCGGTGCGCCCGCGCCGGAGCCGGTCCATCAGGCCGGCGATGCCGGCAGCCTCGGCGGTCTCGCCCGAAACCCGGCGCGGCCGGCGGCCGCCCAGCCACCACAGCGCCACCGCGTCGCGCTCGACGAGTTCCAGCACCCCGTGCAGCCGCGCCTCGGCCGGCGTCGCGCCGACCGCGCAGCCGGAGCCGAGCTTGATGCGGACGGCCGGGGCGGTCGGCCCGCCTCCCGGTTCGGCCCGGCCGGGCTCCCGGTAGCACAGGGCGGCCGGCAGCCAGGTCGCGGCGCCATCGTGCAGTCGCCGGGCCGGTGCCCAGGCGAGCGGCGGCACGGCCGCGGCCTCGGGGTAGCCGGCGAAGGCCAGGAGTCGCGCCGTTCCGGTGTCGTCCGCGGGCAGCGACGGCGGCCGGGCGTCGACCGCCAGGACTTCGTCGCCCCAGGCCTGCTGCGACAGGTATTCCGCGGCCTCGCCCAGGCAGCCGAGGGTGGCGGCCAGCGGAGTCGTCCCCTTGCCGGTCGCGCTGGCGGCGGCGCCGGTCCGGCCGGCGATGAAGGCCGCGGGGTCGATGCCGGCGCCGACCAGGCACAGCCCGGGAGCCGTGGGGTGCGGCAGCTGGAACAGGCGGGGCAGGCGGTGCGCGATGGCGAGCATTGCCGCGACCGCCGCGGCGGGCCCCGCCGGCCCGTTCGCGGCGAGCCGGTCGCGCTCCTGCTGGAGCGCCGCCAGAAGATGCTCCGGCAATCCGGCCGGCCCGTCCGCCGTCAAACCCAGCCCTCCCCGCCTGCAGTCATGCCTGCGGCCGAGGGTAGGGCGGGCAGCCGGGAATGGCCAGCCGGCGGCCGGATCGCGCCCGGTTCAGGGGGCCGAAACGACACCGGGCCCGAAGCGCATCGCCTCGGGCCCGGTGGGTATTTGGTGGAGCCAAGGAGGATCGAACTCCTGACCTCTACAATGCCATTGTAGCGCTCTCCCAGCTGAGCTATGGCCCCGAAAACTGGGTGCCCCGGTCTGCCCGGGACGCCCGCAGTAGGTAGCGGGTCCGCCCTGGGTGATCAAGGGGTTTGTGGGTGTGGCGTGACGCCGCCCCCGAAACCGGATTCAGGTCTCCTTCTCGTCCGGCTCGTCGTCGTCGTCATCGTCGCCGATCGGCGGCAATTCGTCGTCGTCGTCGTCGATGACAACCTCGGCGTCGTCCTCGTCGTCGTCATCGTCGTCCACGGCCGGCAGGCCCTTGACGGGCTTCTCGGTCTCGTCGGCTTCCTCGATGACATCGTCGAGGACCTCCTCCTCGTCGAGCTCCTCGACGTCGTCGTCCTCTTCCTCGTCCTCTTCCTCGTCATCGACCTCTTCGGGGTCGACCACGGCCTTTTCCTTGCGCGGCTTCGGCTTGACGTCGTCCGCCGGCAGCGGACGCGCGCGCCGGCTCTTCAGAACCGCCTCGGAATCGAACGTGGCGCCGCAACTCGGGCACACGATCGGGCTGCGCAGAAAGTCGTAGTAGCGAGCCCCGCATGATTGGCAGAGACGCTTGATGCCCCATTCCGGCTTTACCACCGTCGTCGCTCCGCGTCTGTCGGACGAAACCACCCCTCCGCAAAATCACCCGTGGGGCGGCGTGGCGCGGCAATATCCACGTTCCCCAACCCATGTCAAAGGCAAATTTCCCAAAACCCCTGGGGACGGCGGCTTATATCGCTTCCGCCGGCTCGCGGTTCCGGATGGAGCATGCTAAGACGCCGCGGTTTCAGAGCAGGCCGGCGCACCGGCCGGGAGGATCCGATGCCGACACCGTTGCTGTCCCGCCGCGCCCGCCCGCTGACCGGCACGGTGCGGGTGCCCGGCGACAAGTCGATTTCCCACCGCTCGCTGATCTTCGGCGGGCTGGCGGTCGGCGAGACCACGATCGAGGGGTTGCTGGAGGGCGAGGACGTGCTGGCGACCGCGGCCGCCATGCGGGCCTTCGGCTGCCAGGTCGAGCGCGGCGGCGACGGGGTCTGGCGGCTGCACGGTCGCGGCGTGTCCGGCCTCGACGAGCCGGCCGACGTGATCGACTGCGGCAACGCCGGCACCGGGGCCCGCCTGCTGATGGGAGTCGCCGGCCAGCAGCCGATCACCACCTTCTTCACCGGCGACGCCTCGCTTCGGCGTCGGCCGATGGGCCGGGTGATGACGCCGTTGACCCGGATGGGCGTGCGCTTCGCCACCCGCGAGGGCGGCCGGCTGCCGGGGGCGGTGATCGGTCCCGAGGTGCTGGTGCCGATCGAGTACACCCTGCCGGTGGCGTCCGCCCAGGTGAAGTCGGCGATCCTGCTGGCCGGGCTGGGGGCGGCCGGCGAGACCACGGTGATCGAGCCGAAGCCGACCCGCGACCACACCGAGACCATGCTGCGGCATTTCGGCGCCGAGGTCCGGGTGGAGATCCTGGGCGGCGGCGGTCGGCGGGTCACGCTGGTCGGCCAGCCGGAACTGACCGGCCGGCCGGTAGTGGTCCCGGCCGATCCGTCGTCGGCGGCGTTCCCGGCGGTGGCGGCCCTGCTGGTCGAGGGTTCGGAGATCACCCTGCCGGGCGTCGGGACCAATCCGCTGCGGTTCGGGCTGTTCGAGACGCTCCTGGAGATGGGCGCCGACATCACCCTGACGAACCCGCGCACCGAGGCCGGCGAGCCGGTCGCCGACCTGGTGGTCCGGGCCAGCCGCCTGAAGGGCATCGAGGTGCCGCCGGAACGTGCGCCGTCGATGATCGACGAGTACCCGATCCTGGCGGTCGCGGCGTCGCTGGCCGAGGGCACGACGGTGATGCGCGGGCTCGAGGAACTGCGGGTCAAGGAGAGCGACCGGCTCGGCGCCATGGCGGGCGGCCTCGCCGCCTGCGGGGTCCGGGTCGAGGTCGAGGGCGACGACCTGATCGTGCACGGCGGCGGCAACGGGGTGGCCGGCGGCGCCACCATCCCGGTCGACCTGGACCACCGCATCGCCATGGCGTTCCTGGTGCTCGGCATGGTGTCCGACGAGGGCCTGGCGATCGACGACGCCGCCGCCATCGCGACCTCGTTCCCGGGCTTCGCCGACCTGATGAACGGTGCCGGGGCGGCGATCGCGCCCGGCACGGAGGTGGCGGCTTGATCGTCGCGATCGACGGGCCGGCCGGCGCCGGCAAGGGCACCCTGGCGAAGGCCCTGGCCGACCGCCTCGGGCTGCGGCACCTGGATACCGGCGGGCTGTACCGGGCGACCGCCCTGCAGGTCCTGCGCGCCGGCGGCGACCCGGCCGACCCGGCGACCGCCGAGCGGGCGGCGCGCAGCCTGGATATCGCCCTGCTCGACTCCCCGGACCTGCGGACCGCCGAGGTCGGGAACGCCGCCTCGGTGGTGGCGGCGGTGCCGGCGGTGCGGCAGGCGCTGCTGGACTTCCAGCGGGCGTTCGCCGCCACCCCGCCGGGGGCGGTGCTGGACGGCCGCGACGTTGGGACGGTGGTGCTGCCGGACGCGCCGGTGAAGCTCTACATCGTCGCTTCCGCGGCCGAGCGCGCGCGCCGGCGCCACGAGGAGTTGCTTGCCAGGGGCGAGGCCAGTATATACGAGCGCGTTCGCGTCGAGATCGAGGCGCGGGATGCACGTGATGCGGGACGGGCCGTGGCGCCGATGCGCAAGGCCGAAGACGCGGTCGAGATCGACACTACCGATCTGACCCCGGACCAGGTCCTCGACCGTGCCCTCGCGGCGATCGACGCGCGATCGTGAAGCATAGCCGACCGCGGCATGGGGCCCGGCCGGTCAGTCAACCACCAACCCGGCGGCCGCGGACTTCGGCCGACGCCCGGGACGGAGACCCGGGCCGCCCGAGACAGGATCGGGCCTTGTCGATCCCAGTTCGAGCCGCCGAGCCGACGGACGCGCCCAGCGCGGCCGTCCTACGCGTTGAGGAGAATTCATGGCTAAAGCAGCCGTTTCCGAAGACTTCGAGGCCCTTCTCGAGGAGTCCTTCGGCCAGGTGCCGTCGATCGAGGGCAGCGTGGTCAAGGGTGTCATCATCGGCATCGAGAACGATTTCGCGCTGATCGACGTCGGCCTCAAGTCCGAAGGCCGGGTCGCGCTGAAGGAGTTCCTGTCGCCCGGCCAGAAGTCGGAACTGAAGGCGGGCGACGTCGTCGAGGTCTATGTCGAGCGTCTCGAGGACCGCAACGGCGAGGCGATGCTGAGCCGCGACAAGGCCCGCCGCGAGGAGGCCTGGGCGCAGCTCGAGAACGCGTTCAACGGCAACGAGCGCGTGACCGGCATCATCTTCAGCCGCGTCAAGGGCGGCTTCACCGTCGACCTGTCCGGCGCGGTGGCGTTCCTGCCGGGCTCGCAGGTCGACATCCGGCCGGTGCGCGACATCGGCCCGCTGCTCGGCACCCCGCAGCCGTTCCAGATCCTCAAGATGGATCGTCGTCGCGGCAACATCGTGGTGTCGCGTCGCGCGGTCCTCGAGGAGAGCCGTGCGGAGGCCCGCTCCGAGCTGGTCGCCTCGCTGAAGGAAGGCATGATCCTGTCGGGCGTGGTCAAGAACATCACCGACTACGGTGCGTTCGTGGATCTCGGCGGCGTCGACGGCCTGCTGCACGTCACCGATATCGCGTGGCGCCGCATCAACCACCCGACCGAGGCCCTGCAGATCGGCCAGACCGTGAAGGTGCAGGTCATCCGCTTCAACCCGGAGACCCAGCGCATCTCGCTCGGCATGAAGCAGCTCGAGGCGGATCCGTGGGAGGGCGTCGACGTCAAGTACCCGGTCGGCACCAAGTTCACCGGCCGCGTGACCAACATCACCGACTACGGCGCCTTCGTGGAGCTGGAGCCGGGGATCGAGGGCCTGGTGCACGTCTCCGAGATGAGCTGGACCAAGAAGAACGTCCATCCGGGCAAGATCGTCTCCACCTCCCAGGAGGTCGAGGTGATGATCCTGGACGTCGATCCGAACAAGCGCCGGATCTCGCTCGGCCTCAAGCAGTGCATGGGCAATCCGTGGGACGAGTTCGCGGAGAAGTACCCGGCCGGCACCGAGCTCGAGGGCGAGGTCAAGAACATCACCGAGTTCGGCCTGTTCGTCGGCCTGCCCGGCGAGATCGACGGGATGGTTCACCTCTCCGACATCGACTGGGAGACCCCGGGCGAAGAGGCGATCCAGAACTTCAAGAAGGGCGACATGGTCAAGACCAAGGTCTTGGACGTGGACACCGAGAAGGAGCGGATCTCGCTCGGCATCAAGCAGCTGTCCAGCGATCCGTTCGCGGCCGGTGCCGCCGGCCTCAAGAAGGGCGGCGTGGTGACCACCACGGTCACCCAGATCACCGAGGGCGGCATCGAGGTGGCGCTCAGCGACGGCATGACCGGCTTCATCCGCAAGTCGGACCTGGCGCGCGACCGGTCGGACCAGCGGCCGGAGCGTTTCGCGGTCGGTGAGAAGGTCGACGCCAAGGTCACCAACATCGACAACAAGACCCGCAAGGTCTCGCTCTCGATCAAGGCCCGCGAAGTCGCCGAGGAGAAGCAGGCGATGGCCGAGTTCGGCTCGTCCGACAGCGGCGCCAGCCTGGGCGACATCCTGGGTGCGGCGCTCCGCCAGCGCCAGGAGAAGGACCGCCAGGGCGACTGATTCCAGTCGTTCCGGGAGTTCGGACGGGCCGTTCGCCACAGGCGGGCGGCCCGTTTCGATTCATAAACTGCAATCTTCTGCGAAAAACGGTTCTATTAGAGATACTTACGCTTGACGCGGTGTTTCGTCGCTGGCACTCTTCAAGACGGGGCGGGTTAGTGCACCTCCGACAGGGCGCCAGCCGCTCCGCGACTCGGAATCGCGGAGGTTCGCGATCATGACGAAGTCCGAATTGATCGCACGGCTGGCGGAAGCCAACCCGCACCTGTTTCAGCGGGACGTCGAGCGAATAGTGTCGACGATCTTCGACGAGATTTCCAATGCCCTGGCGCGTGGCGATCGGGTGGAACTGCGCGGGTTCGGCGCGTTTTCCGTCAAGAAGCGTGACGCCAGGGTCGGCCGAAACCCCCGTACCGGGGAGGCGGTGAAGGTGGACTCCAAGTTCGTCCCCTTCTTCAAGACCGGCAAGCTGCTGCGCGACAAGCTGAACACCTGATCCTTCGTGGCCCCGGCTTTCGCGGGGGCACCTCAGGATGA
Organism: Thalassobaculum sp.; assembly: GCF_040219615.1. Lineage (GTDB taxonomy): Bacteria > Pseudomonadota > Alphaproteobacteria > Thalassobaculales > Thalassobaculaceae > Thalassobaculum_A. The sequence goes on along the minus strand of NZ_JAVJSE010000013.1, from coordinate 142,737 downwards.
GGAGCCATCACGGCTGACCACCATACGCTCCTCATCCTGAGGCGCCCTTCGCGTCAGCGAAGGGCCCCGAAGGGCGGCGTCGATCGCTTCGCGTACCATGCGGGCCGCCCAACTCGCCCGCGCCCGCGGCAGCGAGGCGAAGCCGATCAGCAGGCCGTTGCGCCGCGCGGTTCCCCGATAGAAGCCCGACAGCGGCGCCGGCGACACGCCGCGCGCCCGCGCCGCGCCGACCACCGCGACGTCGGACGGGCCGGCCTCCAGGTCGACCGTCAGGTTGATGCCGGTTTCCGGCCGCTCGACCCGGGCCCGGGCCCCGAGCGCGCCCTCCAGGGCGTCGGCCAGGGCGTCGCGCCGGTCGCGGTACAGGGTGCGCATGCGGCGCAGGTGCCCGGCCATGTGGCCGTCGTCAAGGAAGCGCGCCAGGATCACCTGGGCGTCCAGCGCCGGTTGCCGGTCGAAATGCCCGCGCAGCCGCACCAGCGGCTCGGCCAGCGGGCCGGGCGCGGCGACAAAGCCGATGCGCAGGGCCGGCGCCAGCGCCTTGGAGACGGTGCCGACGTAGAGCACCCGGCCGGCGCCGTCGAGCGCCTTCAGCGGCGGCACCGGCTTGCCGCCGTAGCGGAACTCGCCGTCATAGTCGTCCTCCAGCACCCAGGGCCCGCCGTCGCCCGCCGCCGACCCGCCGCCCGCCGACCCGCCGGCCCAGTCGACCAGCGCGCGGCGGCGGCCGAGCGACAGGGTGACGCCGAGCGGGAAGTGATGGGTCGGGGTGACGGTCACCAGCCGGGCGTTCGGGGCCCGGCGCCGGGCCGCCGCGACGTCCAGTCCCTCGCCGTCGACCGGTACCGGCACCAGCTTGGCCCCGGTCGCCGCCATCGGCCCGCGCAGGCCGGGATAGCAGGGCTCCTCCAGCACCACCGGGTCGCCCGGGTCGAGCAGGGCGCGGGCCACAAGGTCGATGGCCTGCTGGGCGCCGGAGGTGACGATGATGGCGTCGGGATCGAGCGACAGCCCGCGGAACGCCCCGAGATAGCGCGCCAGCGCCTGGCGCAGCATCGGGTGCCCGGCCGGGTCGCCGTAGCCGAAGTCGGTGGCCGGGGTCTCGCGCCAGAACCGGCCGGCCAGCCTTGCCCATATCCGGCCGGGAAACGCGTCGAGCCCGGGCCGGCCGGGCTGCAGCGGCTCCGGGATCGCGCCGGCGCCGGCGCCGGCGGTGCCGACCCGCTCGGCCAGCATGATGCGCGCCGCCGCGGCCAGCCGCACCGGCGGCGGCGCCACCGGGGCGGCCCGGGTCGCCGCCGGCACCGTCGGCGTCAGGTCCGGCAGGTCGCGCGCCACCCGGGTGCCGCCGCCGCGCCGGCCCTCGACATAGCCCTCGGCGGCCAGTCGCTCATAGGCCAGGCTGACGGTGTTGCGGGCCACCGTCATCTGCTCGGCCAGGCTGCGGGTCGACGGCAGCCGGGCACCGGGGCCGAGGCGGCCGTCGGCGATCGCCCGGCGGAAGAACCCGGCGATCTGCTCCTGCATCGGCGTGGTCTCGGCACGGTCGACCTGGAACACGCTCCAGACCGGCAAGGCGTCCGCCATATCTTGGCCCCATATCCAAATCGACTTTGGTACTCATGATACGACCAAATCGAGCGTAAGCGAACCCGCGTTGCGACCGTTCCCGAAGGATTCCAGCCATGTACATCCCACCCGCCTTCCGGCTCGACGACCGCGCCGCCGCCCTCGAGGTGATGCGCGGCAACCCGTTCGCCCTGCTGGTGGTGGCGACCGGCCGCGGCGAGCTCGAGATCACCCATCTGCCGATCCTGGTGGACGCCGCCGGCGATGCCCTGGCGCTGCGCGGCCACGTCTCGAAGGCCAACCCGGCGGCCGGGCTGATCGCCGGCTCGTCGGCCGCCGACCCGGTGCGCGCGACCGTGGTGTTCTCCGGCGCGCATTCCTACGTGTCGCCGGACTGGTACCAGGCCGAGAACCAGGTCCCGACCTGGAACTACCTGGCGGTCCACGCCGCCGGGGCGCTCGAGCCTGTCGACGACCCGGCCGAGGTCGAGCGCCTTCTGGCGGACCTGTCGGCCGAACACGAGGCGGCCCTGGCCCCGAAGCGGCCCTGGACCCTGGGCAAGATGGCGCCGGGCACGGCCGGGCGGATGATGAAGGGCATCACCGCCTTCCGGCTGACGGTCGACCGGCTCGAGGCCAAGGCCAAGCTGTCGCAGAACAAGGGCGAGGCGGACCGCGGCGGGGTGACGGCGGCGCTCGACGCCCTGGCCCGGCCGGATACCGTGGAGACCGCCGCCTGGATGCGCCGGCTCGGCGGGTAGCCGACGGCGGCGGACGGGCATTGCGGTCCCGGAAGGACGATTGGAGGCTGCGGTGAACCTGCTCGTGAACATCGACGTCGGCGACCTCGCCGCTGCCGAGGCATTCTACACCGCCGCCTTCGGCCTGCGCGCCGGCCGGAGGCTTGGCGACGGGGTCGTCGAGCTGCTCGGCGCGTCCAGCCCGATCTATCTGCTGCACCAGCCGGCCGGCAGCGCGCCGGCCCCGGGCGCGGCCGGCCGCGACTACGCCCGGCACTGGACGCCGGTGCATCTCGACTTCGTGGTCGACGACGTCGACGAGACCGTCGGCCGGGCGGTGGCGGCCGGGGCGGTGCTCGAGGGCGGGCCGACGACGCATGGCTGGGGCCGGATCGCCCATCTGGCCGATCCCTGGGGCCACGGCCTCTGCGTGCTGCGGTTCTCCGCGCGCGGCTACGACGCGCTTGCGACCGGCTGAGGCGGCGACGCCAGCGCATCCTCGATTACCGCGGCGATCGCGTCGGGGGCCAGGGCCGGCGCCATGTGGCCGAGGCCGGGCAGCGTCTGCAGCCGGGCGTCCGGCAGCCGGCCGGCCACCCGCTCCGCCAGCCGGGCCGCCAGCGGCGGCGATCGGTCGCCGTGCAGCACCCGGGCCGGCGTCGTGACGGTCGCCCAGAAGCCGGCCGGTATCGCCCGCCCGGCGACCGCGTCGGTCTCCTTCGCCAGCCGGCCGGCGTCGGCCAGCAGCCGTTCGCGCAGCCTCGGCGCCAGGTCGGCCCAGGGCGCCTCGTTCCAGGCCTCGATGAAGGCCCCGAGCTCGGCCTCCGGCGCGCCGCGCTCGACCCCGGCGCCGATGCCCCGGATCATCGCCCGCTCGGCGGCGCCGAGTTCCCGGTCCTCGGGGTCGTCGTCGTGCAGGGCGGCATGCACGATCGGCTCGAACAGCACCAGCGCCGCCAGGTCGTCGCGGCCGCCGGCCGCCAGCAGCGCGGTGATCCCGCCCATCGAGTGGCCGAACAGGACGCTGCGGCCGTCGCCGCCGGACCCGAGCGCCCAGCGCGCCACTGCCAGGTGGGCGTCGACCGGGTCGGTCGCCCCGGTCACGCGGGTGCCGCCGTAGCCGTGCAGCGCCGGCGCCACGATCCGCCGGCCCGGCCGCAGCAGCCGCTCGGCCAGCGGCCCGAAGCCCCAGGGCCCGGCCGCCAGGGCGTGCAGCAGGACGATCAGCCGGTCGCCGGTCCCCCATTCCAGCGCCTCGACGGCACCGAACTCGGTCTCGTGCAGGGTCATCGCGGCTCCCGCACGACGATCACCGCGTCGCCCGGCGGCTCGGCATACAGCGCCGCCACCGCGTCGGCCCGGCGCTCCAGCGCGCCGCGCTGGTTGACATAGCCCTTGTCGGTGATCTCGCCGGCCTCGACGTCGGGCGGCTCGGCCAGCAGCAGGGCGCGGGCGACGGCGGTGCTGGAGGCCGGGTTGGCGGCGTTGTGGGCGGCCAGGCCGTCGCGCACGGCGGCGCGCACCGCCGGGTGGGCGAGCACGGCGGCCGGGTCGGTGCCGGCCGGCAGCCCGGCCAGCCGGGCGCACTCGCCGAGGTTCGGGAACACCAGGATCGCCACCGCGTCGCGGTCGTGGCCGGCGACCACCACGTCCTGGGCGACCGGGGCGCAGGCGGCGACGGCGGCGACCCTGAGGGTGCCGGCGGCTACCCAGGTCCCGGTCAGCAGCTTGAAGTCCTCGGCCAGCCGGCCGTCGAACAGCAGGCCGGCTTCCGGGCGCCGGGGGTCGGCGAGCCGGACCGCGTCGCCGCTCTGCCAGAAGCCCTCGGCGTCGAACGCCTCGGCGGTGCGGTCCGGGTCGTTCAGGTAGCCGGGGGTGATGTGCGGGCCGCGCAGGCCGATCGACAGCTTGCCCGCCTCCGGCCGCAGCAGCACCTCGGTGCCCGGCACCGGCACGCCGATGACGCCGGCGCGGTCCGTCGGGAAATGCGGCGCCACCGCCAGCGGCGCGGTCTCGGTCGAGCCGTATCCGGTGGTCAGGGCCGGCCGCCGCCCGGTCGCCGCCAGCCCCAGCGCCTCCAGCCGTGCCCACAGGCTCTGCGGCAGGCTGGCGCCGCCGTAGAACAGCAGGTCGAGATCGCCGAAGAACCGGTCGCGCAGCGCCCGGTCGGCCTCCAGATGCGGCAGCAGGGCGTCGTAGCCGCGCGGGACATTGAGATAGAGGGTCGGCGACACCAGCCGAAGGTTGTCGACGGTGCGGCCGATCCCCGACGGCACCGGCCGGCCGTCGTCGATATGCAGGGTGCCGCCGCGGGCCAGCGCCAGGTTCAGGTTGTGGTTGCCGCCGAAGGTATGGCTCCACGGCATCCAGTCGACCAGCACCGGCGGCCGGCGGGTCAGGAACGGCCAGATCTGCGCCAGCATCTGCTGGTTGGCGCACAGCATGCGGTGGGTGTTGACCACGCCCTTCGGCCCGCCGGTCGAGCCGGAGGTGAACAGCACCTTGGCCACGGTGTCCGGCCCGATCCCGGCGAGCCGGGCGTCGACCGCCGCGGTCTCCGGCGTCGCCGCCAGGGTCGCGACCGCCCCGGGGTCCAGGACCGGCACCTCGCCGTCCAGGCCGAGGCCGGCGACGGCGCGGCGGTAGCGCTCCGGGTCGCCGGCGTAGACCGCGCGCGGCCGGACCTTGGCCGCCACCGCCCGCAGCCGGTCGAACTCGCCGGAACCCTGGGCATAGGCCGTGGAGACCGGGCAGACCGGCAGGCCGGCATACAGCGCGCCGAACTGCAGCAGCGCGTGGTCGATCGCGTTGTCGGAGATCACCAGAACCGGGTCGCCGGCCGCCAGGCCGCGGTCGACCAGGGCCTGGGCGAGGCCGCGCGCGCGGCCGCGCATTTCGCCGAAAGTGATCGTCCGCCAGCCGTCGCCGTCGCGCTCGGCCAGGAACACCCGGTCCGGATGGGCGGCGGCCCGCTCCTCGAGATGGTGGCACAGGGTCGGCGGATAGCGGTCGAGCGGGGTGCGCGACCACAGCCGGATGCTGCCGTCCGGCCGATCCTCGCGGGCGATGTCGGGTGTCGCGAACAGGCCGTGCACCGGCCACCTCCCTGATCCGGAACCGGTGACGGCTGGCATTCAGCCCGCCCGGTCCCATTTTTCCATGAAGCTACCGGCCCGGCCCGGCGTTGTCCAAGCATGGGGCCGCCGGTATGCTGCGGCGATCGTGAAGCGAGGAGATCGAGCATGGCGCGACGCAACTGGGCGGTCCGGCTGGTGTCGTTCGTGGTGGTGTTCCCGATCACCGTGCTGGTGATCCTGTTCGCGGTGTCCAACCTGGACGCGGTGCCGATCCGGCTGTGGCCGATTCCCGGGAGCCTCGAGGTGTCGCTGTCGCTGGTGGTGCTGCCGGCGCTGGGGATCGGCCTGCTGATCGGCGAGGTTATTGCCTGGACCGGCGAACTGGGGCACAAGCGGCGCGCGGATCGGGCAGAGAAGCGCGCCGAGGACCTCGAGCGCGAGATCGCCGTGATGCGTATCCGCGAGGAGGAGATCCGGGCCCGCGCCGTGCCGGCGGAGCGCCGCCCGGCCCTGGTCGACCGGCGCCCGGGGAAGGCCGCATGACGCAAGCTCTCAGAAGACCCGAAGCCGGGATCCAGCCCAAGGACCGGATCCTGGTCGGCATCGACACGCCGGACCGCGGCGTCGCCATCGGCCTCGCCGAGCGGCTGGGCGACGCGGTCGGCGGCATCAAGCTCGGCATGGAGTTCTTCAACGCCCAGGGCCCGGACGGCATCCGCGCCGTCGCCGGCGGCCGGCCGCTGTTCCTGGACCTGAAGTACCACGACATCCCCAACACCGTGGCCGGGGCGGTGCGCTCGGCGGTCGCCGCCTGCCGGCCGATGATCATCAACATTCACGCCGCCGGCGGCCCCGCCATGATGCGCGCGGCGGTCGCGGCCAACCGCGAGACCGCGGATGCCGAGGGCATCGCGCGTCCGAAGCTGATCGCCGTCACCGTGCTGACCAGCCTGGACGACGCCGACCTCGAGGCGGTCGGCCAGCGCGGCCCGTCGGGCGAGCAGGCACTGCGGCTGGCCCGGCTGGCCCAGGACGCCGGCTGCGACGGGGTGGTGTGCTCGCCGCTGGAGATCGCGGCGATCCGGGCCGCCTGCGGGCCGGGCTTCGCGCTGGTGGTGCCGGGCATCCGGCCGGCCGGCAGCGGCGACGACGACCAGAAGCGGGTGACGACACCGGGCCGCGCGGTGGCCGCCGGGGCCGACTGGGTGGTGATCGGCCGGCCGCTCACCCAGGCCGCCGATCCGGTCGCAGCCGCCCGGGCGATCGCCGCCGACATCGCCGAGACGGCCGGACAGGGCGACCGGTGACCGGCGTCCTCGTCAAGATCTGCGGGCTGAACGACCCGGCGGCGGTGCGGGCCGCCGCCGAGGCCGGGGCCGACATGGTCGGCTTCATGTTCTATCCGAGGAGCCCGCGCGCGGTGACCCCGGCGCGCGCGGCCGAACTGGCGCGCGGGCTGCCGGCAGGCATCGTCCGGGTGGCGGTGCTGGTCGATCCCGACGACGCGCTGGTCGACGCGGTGACGGCGACCGGCGTGATCGACCTGCTGCAGCTGCACGGCCGCGAGACGCCGGAACGGATACTAGCCCTGAAGGCGCGCACCGGGCTGCCGGTCATGAAGGTGCTGCCGGTTGCCGACCGGGCGGACGTCGAGGCCGCCGCCGCCTATGACGGGGTCGTCGACCGCATCATGTTCGACGCCAGGCCGCCCAAGGACATGGCCGGCGCGCTGCCGGGCGGCAACGCGCTGTCCTTCGACTGGCGGCTGCTGGTGGGGCTGCGCCTGGCGACGCCCTGGACCCTGGCGGGTGGGTTGACGGTGGAGAACGTCGCCGAGGCCGTCCGCCTGACCGGCGCCGGTTCGGTCGACACCTCGTCCGGGGTCGAGGACCGGCCGGGGGTCAAGAGCCCGGATAAGATCCGGGCCTTCGTGGCGGCGGCGAAGGCCGCAGGCCCGGAGGCGGCCCAGGGGGACGTCGGGGGCCGGGCGACCCTTGCGCCGTCCGCCGCCCGGCCTTAAGACCGGGGCGGGACACCGAATCGCGAACGAGAGGGCTTCCATGGCCGCCACGGCCCAACCCAACAGCCTGCGCGCCGGCCCGGACATCGACGGGCATTTCGGCATTTTCGGCGGGCGCTACGTCGCCGAGACCTTGATGCCGCTGATCCTCAGCGTCGAGAAGGCGTATGAGGAAGCCAAGGCCGATCCGGCGTTCCAGCGCGACATCCAGTACTACCACACCCACTACATCGGCCGGCCGAGCCCGCTGTATTTCGCCGAGCGCCTGACCGATCACTTCGGCGGCGCGAAGCTGTACTTCAAGCGCGACGAGCTGAACCACACCGGCGCGCACAAGATCAACAACGTGATGGGCCAGGCGCTGCTCGCAAGGCGCATGGGCAAGTCCAAGATCATCGCCGAGACCGGCGCCGGCCAGCACGGCGTGGCGACCGCCACCGCCTGCGCGCTGTTCGGCATGGAGTGCGAGGTCTTCATGGGCGCGGAGGACGTCGAGCGCCAGAAGCCGAACGTCGACCGCATGCGCCTGCTCGGCGCCAAGGTGCACCCGGTGACGTCCGGCTCGGGCACCCTGAAGGACGCCATGAACGAGGCCCTGCGCTACTGGGTCTCCAAGGCCGAGACGCATTTCTACATCATCGGCACGGTTGCCGGCCCGCACCCCTATCCGGCGATGGTCCGCGACTTCCAGTCGATCATCGGGGTCGAAGTGAAGAGCCAGATGATGGCCGCCGAGGGCCGGCTGCCGGACACCCTGGTGGCCTGCATCGGCGGCGGCTCCAACGCCATGGGCCTGTTCCACCCGTTCCTGGACGACGTCGACGTCGAGATCATCGGGGTCGAGGCCGGCGGCCTGGGGCTCGACAGCGGCAAGCACGCGGCCTCGCTGAACGGCGGCCGGCCGGGCGTGCTGCACGGCAACCGTACCTATCTCCTGCAGGACGACGACGGCCAGATCACCGAGGCGCATTCGATCTCGGCCGGCCTCGACTATCCCGGCATCGGGCCCGAGCATTCCTGGCTGAACGACATCGGCCGGGTGAAATACGTGGCCGCCACCGACGAGGACGCGCTGCGCGCCTTCGCGCTGTGCACCCGCAAGGAGGGCATCATCCCGGCGCTCGAGCCGAGCCACGCGCTGGCCCATGTCGGCACCTTCATCGGCGACCGGCCGAAGGACCAGATCGTGGTGATGAACCTGTGCGGCCGCGGCGACAAGGACATGGACGCGGTCATGCCGAAGCTCGAGAAGATGGGGCTGCTGTGAGCGACGCGGTGGGCAAGGCGGCAACGGGGCGCGCGGGCGTGTCGCGCATCGATGCGAAGTTCGCGGCCCTCAGGGCCGAGGGCCGTGGCGCGCTCGGAATCTTCGTCAGCGCCGGCGACCCGGACTTCGACACCGGGCTGGCTATCCTGAAGGGCCTGCCGGGCGCCGGCGCCGACATGATCGAGTTCGGGATGCCGTTCACCGACCCGATGGCCGACGGCCCGGCGGTCCAGGAATCGAGCCAGCGCGCCCTGAAGGCCGGCATGACCCTGAAGGGCGTGCTGGAGATGGTGCGGGCGTTCCGCGTCGATGACCGGGACACCCCGCTGGTCCTGATGGGCTACTACAACCCGATCTACAGCTACGGCGTCGACCGCTTCGTCGCCGACGCCCTGGCGTCGGGGGTCGACGGCCTGATCGTCGTCGACCTGCCGCCGGAGGAGGACCGCGAGCTGTGCCTGCCGGCGCTGTCCAAGGGCCTCGGCTTCATCCGCCTCGCGACCCCGACCACCGACGACCGGCGGCTGCCGACGGTGCTGAAGAACACCGCGGGCTTCGTCTACTACGTCTCGATCATGGGTATCACCGGCACCGCCGCGGTGCCGACCGACCTGGTGACCAGGGCGGTCGAGCGGCTGAAGCGCCACACCGACATTCCGGTCTGCGTCGGCTTCGGCATCACCACGCCGGAGCAGGCGGCCGGGGTCGCGCGCTGCGCCGACGGCGCCATCGTCGGCACGGCGGTCGTGAACACCATCAAGGCGTCGCTGGATTCCCAGGGCCGGGCGACCGGCACCACGGTGTCCGACACCCTCGGCTTCGTGCGCGGCCTGGCCGACGGCGTGCGCGGGGCACGACGCTAGGGAGTTCCGAGATGAACTGGATCACCAACACGGTCCTGCCGAAGATCCAGGCGCTGGTGCGCCGCGAGGTGCCGGACAACCTCTGGCACAAATGCGTGGCCTGCGGGCAGATGATCTTCCACCGCGACCTGGAGCAGAACCTCCATGTCTGCCCGGAATGCGGCCATCACCTGCGGATCGGCCCGGTCGACCGCCTGAAGATCCTGTTCGACGACGCGAAGTACGAGACCATCGAGCTGCCGCGCCCGGCGGTCGACCCGCTGAAGTTCCGCGACAGCAAGCGCTATTCCGACCGGCTACGCGAGGCCCAGGCCAAGACCGGCCGCGGCGACGCCATGGTGGTGGCGCACGGCACGGTCGGCGGGGTCGGCGCGGTCGCCGCGGTGTTCGACTTCGGCTTCATGGGCGGCTCCATGGGCGCCGGCGTCGGCGACGCCCTGGTGCGCGCGGCCCGGCTGGCCGAGACCCAGAGCGCGGCGCTGGTGGTGTTCCCGTCCTCGGGCGGGGCCCGCATGCAGGAGGGCATCCTGTCGCTCATGCAGATGCCGCGCACCGTGGCGGCGGTCGAGCGCCTCAAGGAGAAGGGCCTGCCCTTCGTGGTGGTGCTGACCGACCCGACCACCGGCGGCGTCACCGCGTCCTTCGCCATGCTCGGCGACATCCACCTGGCCGAGCCGGGCTCGATCATCGGCTTCGCCGGGCAGCGGGTGATCCAGGAGACCATCCGCGAGCAGCTGCCCGACGGCTTCCAGAAGGCCGAGTACCTGCTGGAGCATGGCATGGTCGACGCGGTGGTGCCGCGCAAGGAGCTGCGGGCCACCCTGGGGCGGATCCTGGCGCTGCTGATGCGCCCCGGGCCGACCGCGCAGATCGTCGCGCTGCCGCAGCCCGAACTGGAGATCCCGGACAAGGCGGCGGCCGGCAAGCCCGCCGTCGCCGACCCGGCCGCCGCGACCGACAAGGGGGCGCCCGCCGGCAAGGACGGCGGGAAAACGACGGACCGCGTCGCCGGCGCACCTGCACCCAAGGGCGATTCCCGCTAGCTTTCCAGCGTCCGGCCGGCACGACGCCGGCCCCTGACCGGAGGATCCTCCGATCGTCATACCGTTGTCAGTGGCGCCCGAGACCATCCTGGAGCGCCTGCTCCGCCTGCATCCGAAGGCGATCGACCTGTCGCTCGGCCGGATGCAGCGCATGCTGGACGCGCTGGGCAACCCGGAGCGCGCCCTGCCGCCGGTGATCCACGTCGCCGGAACCAACGGCAAGGGCTCGACCTGCGCCTATCTGCGCGCCGTGCTGGAGGCCGCCGGCCACCGGGTGCATGCCTACACCTCGCCGCATCTGGTGCGCTTCAACGAGCGCATCGTGCTGGCCGGCCGCGAGATCGACGACCCGGCGTTCGCGGCGATCCTCGAGGAATGCGAGGCGCGCAACGGCGGCGTGCCGATCACCCTGTTCGAGATCACGACCGCCGCCGCCCTGCTGGCGTTCTCCCGCACCCCGGCCGACGCGCTGGTGCTGGAGGTCGGCCTCGGCGGCCGGTTCGACGCCACCAACGTGGTCGAGCGCCCGATCGCCACCGCGATCGCGCCGGTGTCGATCGACCACCAGCAGTATCTCGGCGACACGTTGGAGCAGATCGCCTTCGAGAAGGCCGGCATCCTGAAGCCGGGCGTGCCGGGGATCGTCGGCATCCAGGACCCCAGGGCGCTGGCGGTGATCGAGGCGCGCGCCGCCGCGGTCGGGGCCCCGCTGGTTCGCTGGGGACGCGAGTTCAGCGCCCGGTCCGAGGGCGAGCGGCTGGTGTTCGAGATGGACGGGGTGCGCGAGACCCTGCCGCGCCCGGCGCTGCCAGGCGCCCACCAGCTCGGCAACGCCGCCCTGGCACTGGCGGTGGCGCGCTCCGTCGCCGGCGTGCTGGGCAACGGCGCCGTCGACCGCGCCCGCGGCCTCGAGCGGGCGGTCTGGCCGGCCCGGCTGCAGCGCCTGGCCCGCGGCCCGCTGCTGGGCCGCCTGCGGTCCGACTGGTCGCTGTGGCTGGACGGCGGCCACAACGAGGACGCCGGCCGGGTGATCGCCGAGCATGTCGCCGGCTGGCGCCGTGCCGCCCCCGGCGCGCCGGTCCACCTGGTGCTCGGCATGCTCAACACCAAGGATCCGCGCGGTTATCTCCGGCATTTCGCCGGGCTGGTCGACAGCGTCGCCACCGTGACGATTCCCGGCGAACAGGCCTCGCTGAGCGCCGAGGACCTGGCCGCGGCGGCCGGCGATGCCGGCGTGCCGGCCGCGACCGCCGCCAGCGTGGCCGAGGCGGTCAGCCGTGCCGGCGCCGACCCGCGCGCCGGGGGCAGGGTGCTGGTCGCCGGCTCGCTGTATCTCGCCGGCAAGGTGCTGGCGGATCACGGATAGCGCGCCCGTCGCTCCGTCTACGGGGTTCACACATCTCGCGGCGGCGGGTGGGTTCCGGATGCGTCCCGCCGGGACGGCGGTACGGTCCGGAATGACGATGGGAAAGGGTGCCGCTTGCCTTCTTCCGTCATTCCGGACGAGACGGTCCGCTTGAGCGGACCGGATCGAGCCGGAACCCACGCAGCGACCGGCGCCGGAAACAAAAACGGCCTCGCCGAAGCGAGGCCGTAAGCGTCGCACACACGCTTATGGGATCAGATCGACGACTCGATCCAGGCTTTGAGGTCGCCCTTCGGGAGTGCGCCGATCTTCATGGCGGCCACCTGGCCGTCCTTGAACAGCATCAGGGTCGGGATGCCCCGGACCCCGTAGGCTGCGGGAGTCTTGGGGTTGTCGTCGATGTTGACCTTGGCGACCGTGACCTTGTCGCCGAGCTCGCTCGAGATCTCCTCCAACGCGGGGGCGATCATTTTGCAGGGCCCGCACCACTCCGCCCAGAAGTCGACGACCACGGGCTTGTCTGACTTCAGCACGTCGTCATCGAATGAGCCGTCGGAAACCGGGACCGTCGCCATCGAGTGTTCCTCTCTCAGATGCGTTCCGGGCGAATCTAGGAACGGGAAGGTGGGGGGTCAAGCATCGCCGCGTTTCGGCCCGCAAGCCGGCCGCAGCCCTAGGGTATCGGAAGCTCCATCAACCGCGGGCCGTCGGTCCACACCAGCGCACAGCGAATCTCTCGTGACGGATAAAGGTCGGCGAGCAGCATCCGGTAGGTGCCCATCTGGCGCCGGTATGCTTCCGGGACGGCATCGACATCGGCAGGGGCCGGCCGGTTGGTCTTGAAATCCACCACCAGGACCGCGTCGGTGGTGACCGCCAGCCGGTCGATCCGGCCGGACACCACCTCGGGCCCGTCCGGCCCGGATATCACCCCGACCACCGGCACCTCGGCCCGCGACCCGGCCGCGAAGGCGGCGGCGAAGGCCGGGTCGTCGAGCACCGCCAGGGCCTCGGCCAGCCAGGCCTCGGCGGTCTCGGGGTCGAGGCCGTGGACCGGCCGGGCCAGGAACCGCCGCCCGGCCGCGGCACGCTGTCCGGGAGCCAGGTCCGGCAGGGTCTGCAGCAGCCGGTGCAGGATCAGCCCGCGCTTGAACCGCCGGCCGTCGTCGGCGTCCAGCGGCGAGCGCACCGGCGGCTCCTCGCCGGCCGGGCGCGACGGGGCCAGCGGGCGCGGCGGGCTCGGCTCCGGCACCGCCGACGGCCGGGTCGCCCATTCCGGCAGGGGCGGCGGGGCAGGCTCGGCGGCCTCGGCCTCGGCCCCGGCGGCGGCCGTCTGCGCGGTCTCCAGCACCAGCAGCGGCGGCGCCGCCGGGTCGGCCGGGTCGGGCCGGTCCTCGGCCAGCGGCGCCACCGCACGGTGGATCAGCTCGTACCAGTTGCCGGCGGTCGCCGCCTTGCGGCCGTTCCAGCCGCACACCACCAGCCGGTCCTCGGCCCGGGTCATGGCGACGTAGAGCAGTCGGCGGTACTCCTGGTCCTGGCGCCGCCGGGCCTCGGCACGGGCCGCCGCCGACACCTCGTCGGCCTCGCGCGACGACGCGGTCCACAGCGGGATCTCGGTGCCGTCGCCGGCGGCGTGCCACAGCCACTGGTCCTGCAGTCGCGGCACCCGCAGGGTGTCGGGCAGCACCACGATCGGCGCCTGCAGCCCCTTGGCACCGTGCACGGTCATCACCCGGACGGTGCCGCCGGCGCCCTCCAGCTCGCGCTTGACCTCGAAGTCGCCGGCCGCCAGCCAGTGCAGGAAGCCCTGCAGCGACGGCGTGCTCTCGCGCTCGTAGGCCAGCGCCTGGGCCAGCAGTTCGTCGATCGCATCCTCGGCCTCCGGGCCGAGCCGGCGGACCAGCCGCTCGCGGCCGCCGCGCGCCAGCACCCGCTGGAAGAAGTCGTGCGGCGGCACCCGGTCGGCCAGCCGCAGCCAGTCGCCGAGCCGGCGGCGGGCCTCGGCGAAGGCGCCGCCCTCGGCCGCGCGCCGCTGCAGCTCGCGCCATACCCGCGGCTGGGCCCGGCCCTGGCACAGGTCGTAGAGCTGGTCCTCGGTCAGCCCGACCAGCGGGCCCTTCAGCACCGTCGCCAGGGTCAGGTCGTCCTCCGGCAGCAGCACGGCGCGGCCGAGCGCCACCAGGTCCTTGACCGCCATCTGGTCGGTCAGCACCAGCCGGTCGACCCCGGCGACCGGCACCCCGGCCTTCTTGAGTGCGGCGACCAGCTCGTGGACGAACGCCCCGCGGCGCTGCACCAGCACCAGCACGTCGCCGGGCTGCACGGTCCGGCCGCGCGCCGCCAGCAGCTCGGTCCCGATCCAGCCCCCGATGCGTTCGGCGATGCGCTGGGCCAGCCGGGCCCGCGGCTCGTCGGCGCCGCGACGCTCGACCGGGGGTGTCCAGGGCGCGCTCGGCTCGGCCTCCACCGGGTCGACCGGCGGCCAGACCTCGACCCGGCCGGCATGGCCGCTGCGCACCGCGTTGTGGACGATCGGGACGGCGCCGCCGTCGGCCTCGATTTCGGCGACCCCGTCGCGGGCCTCCGGCAGCGCGAAAACCGCGTCGACCGCCTGCAGCACCGCGTCGGTCGAGCGGAACGACTGCTCCAGCGGGACCCGGCGGAACAGCTTGCCGGCGTCGGCCACCCGGGTCGCGAAATGCCCGCGCGCCGCCCCGAAGCCGGCCGGGTCGGCGCCCTGGAAGCTGTAGATCGACTGCTTGACGTCGCCGACCGCGAAGATCGTGCGCTCGACCTTCGGGTGCCGGGCCCCCGAGTGGCGAGATTCGTGCGCGCCGGTCCCGGCGAAGAACTCCTCGGCCAGCGCCCGCACGATGTCCCATTGCGCCGGGCTGGTGTCCTGCGCCTCGTCGATCAGCACGTGGTCGAGGCCGCCGTCGAGCTTGAACAGCACCCAGGCCGCCACCCCGGGCCGGCGCAGCAGGCTGCGGGCGCGCTCCACCAGGTCCTCGTAGTCGAGCTCGGCCCGGCGCGCCTTGGCGGCCTCGTAGGCGGCGATCACCGCGGCCGCCAGGGTCACCAGGGCCGCGGTCCGGGTCGCCGTCGCCAGCGCCCGCAGCACCGCCTCGACCGCGACCAGCCGCTCGGCCTCGGCCGCCAGGGCGTCGCCGGCGCCGGCGTCGAAGCCGAGCGCGCCCTTGGTGGCCAGGGTCTTGCGGGGCCGGCCGTCGGTGGCGGTCAGGAACACGCCGCGATAGTCCTCCCAGGCCGCCGCCCGGCGCTCCGGGTCTCCTAGGGCCAGCCAGTCGGCAAGCACGGTGCCGCGCTCGATGTCGGTCTTCGAGCCGTGCGCCAGCGCCTCGGCGGCCCGGCGCAGGGCCGGAGCGTCGACGGCGCCGTCCCGGCAGGCGGCGAGCAGCAGGTCGCGGTCGCTCTGCCCCGGCTCGACCCCGAGCCGGGCGTGGATGGCGGCGGCCATGCCGTCGACCCCGCCGGTCGCCGCCAGGGCCGCCGTCAGCCGGGTGCGGGCCGCCAGGGCGGCGCGCATCAGGTCGCGGAACTGCTCCTGGCCGGCCTTCTCGGTCACCGTGCCGAGCGCGTCCGCCAGGGCCGGGTCGCCGCCGGAATGGGCGCGCGCCAGCACCGCCGCCTCGGCCTCGGCCAGCAGCACCGCGCTGGCCCGGTCGTCGGCCAGCCGGAAATGCGGCGGCACCCCGGCCTCCAGCGGGAACCTGCCGAGCAGCGACTGCGCGAAGGCGTGGATGGTCTGGATCTTCAGCCCGCCCGGCGCGTCCAGCACCTCGGCGAACAGCCGGCGGGCCTTGGCCAGGCGGGCCCGGCTCGGCACCGCGCCGGACAGCCCGGCCAGGTCGTCGACCAGCTTCGGCTCCGGCACCACGGTCCAGGCGGCCAGCCGGGTCTGCAGCCGGGTCGCCATCTCGGCCGCCGCCGCCTTGGTGTAGGTCAGGCACAGCAGCCGCTCGGGCGAGGCGCCGTCCAGCAGCAGGTTCAGCAGCCGGTCGGTCAGCACCTTGGTCTTGCCGGACCCGGCCGACGCCGCCACCCAGGCCGACGCCGCCGGGTCGGCCGCCTGGCGCTGCCGCTCGCCGGCGAGCGCGATGACGCTGGCGTCGGTCATGACGGAGGCTCCCGGCGATGGAACGGCGGGTGGGTCCCGACTCTTCGCGGCTGCGCCGCTGCGGCCGGGATGACGTCAGCAGAAAATACAGTCGTCATCCCGGTCCGATGTGCCGCAGGCAGACCGGAACCGGGACCCACGGTGCGACGGGCGATGGGGAGGTGCACCGTCATCACCCGTCCTCCTCGCCGGCGGCCCACTCGCCGATCCGGGCGAGGTGCTCGTAGTCGTTGAAGCGCGGCCGGCGGGCGGCGTCCGGGACCGCGTGGTAGGGGGTCGCCGGGTCGTCGAAGGTGGCGACCAGGTCGCGCAGCCCGGCCTCGGCCTCGGCCACCAGGTCGGCGACGCCGTCCGCGACCTCGTCGATCCGGCCGGGCGGCTCGCCGCCGCCGACCCGCCAGTAGGCGAGCGACGACACCGGCGCCGTCGGCAGGCCCGGGAAGCCGCCGCGCTCCAGCATCAGCGCCTCCAGCGGCAGCTGCGGCGCCGAACCGCTCTTCAGCTCGCCCTTGCTCGGGTTGCCGCCGGTCTTGTAGTCGACGATGGCGTAGCTGCCGTCGGCCAGCCGGTCGATCCGGTCGGCGATGCCGGTCACCACGAACGGGCCGGCCGGGCCGTCGAGCGTCAGCTCGCCGTGCTGTTCGGTGGCGGTCGCCGACAGCGACCTGCGGCGCTCGCGCTCGACCTCGACGAACCAGGCGGCGACCCGCTCGAAGCGCGGCCACCAGAACGCCTGCACGCCGGGCCGGTCGAGATGCCCGGCGAAGCTCGCGCGACCGAACTCCAGCAGCCGCGCCAGCGGGTCCGGCGGCAGGTCGCGGGGCCAGGCCCGCACGAAGGCGTCCAGCGCCTTGTGGATGGCGTCGCCGCGCTCGGCCGCCGACGGGTCGGTGTCCAGGTCGTCGAGCCGGCGCAGCCGCAGGATCTGCGAGGCGTAGATCGAGTAGGGGTCGCGCAGCCAGGTCTCGATCCGGGTCACCGACAGCCGGCGCGGCCGCCTGTCGACCGGCGGGCGGGGCAGCGGGGCGGCGCCGGGCTCGGTGCGGTCCGGCCGGTCGAGCCGGCCGTGCCACAGCGCCGGCACCGGGTCCGGCCGGAACCGCTCGTCGGCGCCCAGTGCCCGGGCCACGGTGTCGAGCCGCAGCAGCCAGCGCGACGGCACCGTCGGCGTGCCCTCGACCCGGGTCGAGCGGGTCAGCACGGCCTCCGGCGCGCCCAGCGCCATGGTGACGTCGTGGGCGGCGAGGCCGATCCGGCGCTCCAGGGCCGGCAGGCCGAAGTCGCGGCGCATCGGCCGGCTCATCCACGGGTCCGGCGCCGGCTCGGCCGGCCAGGTGCCCTCGTTCAGGCCGCCCAGCACCACGCGGTCGAAGCGCTGCAGCCGGGCCTCCAGCGCGCCCAGGATGTGCAGCCGCGGATGGGCGCCCCAGCGCGGCCGCACCGCGCGGCCCTCCAGCAGCGCCTCGAACAGACCGGGCCAGCTGCGGCCGGGGATCGCGTCCAGTACCTCGAGGGCGTCGCGAAGCTCGTCGAACAGCCGGGCCAGGGCCTCGCCGGCGTCGCCGCGCCACAGCCGGTCGGCGCCGGACTCCTCGGCGCTGGCGGCCAGTGCCTCGGCGGCCCGGGCGTGGGCGGCGGCGACCTCGGCGGCCGGCACCGACGGTTCGGCCAGCAGCGCCAGCAGCGGGTCGAGCCGGGCGTCCAGGTCGTCCAGCCAGACCAGCAGGCCGGCGCGTTCGTCGGCCAGTTTGTCCTCCAGCCCGGCGACCGCCCGGCGCAGCCCGTCGATGCCGGGGCCCGGGCGCGGACCGCGCAGCACCCGCCGCTCCAGCCGTCGGACCAGCCGCAGGAAGGAATCGCGGGACCGCCCGCCGGCCGCCAGAGGGTGCTTCAGCGCGGCCAGCAGCGGCACCGGGGCGGCCTGCCCGGCGGCCAGGTCGGCGACCAGCCGCAGGAACGCCGCCGGCGCGCTCTCGGCCAGCGGCCGGCCGGCGGAGTCGTCGACGGTCAGCTCCCAGCGCTCCAGCTCGCTCGCCACCCGGCGGGCCAGGCCGCGATCCGGGGTGACCAGGGCGGCGGTGCGGCCCGGGGTCTCCAGCACCTCGCGCATCAGCAGGGCTATCGCCCCGGCCTCCTCGCGCGGGCCGGGGGCGTCGATCCGCCGGATACCGTCGAAGGCGGATCCGTCCAGGCCGGGGTCGGCACCGGTCGCCAGCGCCCGCCAGGCCTCGGTGGTGGCGGCCGGCCGCATGGCCTCGCGCAGCATGGCGGCGCGGCCCGGGGCGGCCACCGGCAGGCCGGCGGCGCCGGGCCAGGGCGCGACATCCCCGCGCTCGACGCCGAGGCCGGCCAGCAGCCGGTGCATGCCGTGCTGCGGATGCGCCGGGTCGCCACCGACCGCCGCCCAGGCGTCGGCGTCGGACTCCAGGTCCAGCCCCGGCAGCACCAGGGCGCCGCACGGCAGCCCGAGCACCGCCCGCATCAGCCCGGCGGTCGCCGGCACCGAACCGGTGGAGCCGGCGATCACCACCGGGTCGGCCGGCGGCGCCGCCTGCCAGGCCGCGGCCCGGGCCTGCATCAGGGCGTCGCGCCGGGTCACCGGGTCGACCGCGCCCTGTTCGATCAGCCATTGCGGCCAGATCTCGGTGACGATCGACAGGAATCGCAGGGTCAGTCCCCAGTGCTCGGCATAGTCGGCCGGCACGATGTCGGCCAGCCGCTCGAAGCCGAGGCCCTCGGCCTGCACCTGGTCGATCAGCCGGGCCAGCGCCGCGGCCAGCCGGGCGGCCTGCTCGGGCGAGCGCGGGGCAGCCACCCCGTCGTCCTCCAGCCGGTCGGCATAGGCCAGCACCAGCCGGGCCAGCAGCAACTGGCGGCGCAGCGGCGGGATCGCCGGCGGCAGGTCGAGGGCGGCCGCCACCCCGGCGTCGTCGCCATGCGCCAGGTCGAGGTCCTGGTCGTCGACGTCGGCCAGCGCCTGCAGGGCCGGCAGCAGCATCGGCCGGCCGTCGCCGAGCCGCAGGAACGCCTCGGCCGCCGAGCGGGCGGCGCGCTGGGTCGGCAGCAGCACGGTGGCGCGCGACAGGGCGATCGGGTCGCGGCCGCTGGCGTCCCACAGCCCCGCCGCCAGCGCGTCCAGGAACGGCGCGCCGACCGGGATGCTGTAGACGCGGCCGCCCTGCATGACGCGCCTACACGAAGGGGGTGTCGGGCACGTGGCCCTGGGCGAACCGGCGGTTCGCCTCGTCGAGGTCGGCCGGGGTCGAGATGTGATACCACAGGCCGTCGTGCACGGCGCCGAACAGCCGGCCGGCCTCCTCGGCCCGGTCGTACACCGCGTTCAGCGAGAACGCCCCGTCCGGCGCGCCGTCCAGCGCCCGCGGGTGCAGGATCGACACCCCCATATAGGCGTAGGGGGCCACGTGGCTCTCCGGGCGGCGGGTCAGCCGGCCGTCCGGGTCCATGCGGTAGTCGCCCAGGCCGTGCCAGCTCAGCACCCGCGCGAACGGGTACAGCAGCAGCAGCACGTCCATCGCCTGGTCGTCCCAGATCTCCGCGAAGCGGTGCAGGGCGTCGCGCAGTCCGTCCAGCCAGACGCTGTCGCCGTTGATCACGAAGAACGGCCGGTCGCCGAGCACCGGCAGCGCGTTCACCACGCCGCCGCCGGTCTCCAGCGCCTCGGCCTCGCGGATCAGCGTGACCGCAGGCGTCTCGCGGTCGGCCAGATGCGACTCGATCCGGTCGCTCAGGTGATGGGCGTTGACCACGGCCCGCGACACCCCGGCATCGGCAAGCTTGTCCAGGATGCGGTCGAGGATCGCCCGCCCGCCGACCTCGAGCAGCGGCTTCGGGCAGCTGTCGGTCAGCGGCGCCATGCGCACGCCGCGGCCGGCGGCCAGCACCATCGCGGTGTCGGGCACCCAGGGCGAGCGTTTCTTCAGTCCGGGCAGCAGCATGGCGTCTTCGGGGCGGTGGGGCGGGACGGGTGGGTCTGGATCATGGGCGGCGGGCCTCCGGCGCCGGTTGCACGCGCGCCGACGCCGGCACGACGGCCGCCAGCCAGGCCAGCACACGGTCCAGGCCGGCGAGGGCCAGGTCGCGCTCGACATGCCGCCAGATGCGCGGAATGTGGTGCAGGTAGCGCGGGTTGCCGTACAGCGCCGACTGCCGGCCGAAGATGCCGAACACCTTCAGGCCGCGCTGGGCGCCGAGCGCATGGTAGCTGCGGTCGAACGCCACCGGGTCGGCCGGTCGGATCGCCGCCCGGTAGCGGTCGAGCATGGCGTCCTCCAGGCCGTCGGCCAAGTCGCGCCGAGAGTCCTGCAGCAGCGACACCAGGTCGTAGGGGGCCGGCCCGGCCACCGCGTCCTGGAAATCCAGCAGGCCGCAGGCGGCGATGCCGGGCCGAGACCCCAGCACCATCAGGTTGTCGACATGGAAGTCGCGCAGCACCAGGGTCTCCGGCGCGCCGCGCAGCACCGGCATCGCCTCGCGCCAGGCCTCCAGGTAGCGGGCGCGCTCACCGGCGTCGAGTTCGCGGCCCAGCACCAGCGGGAAGTACCAGTCGAGCGGCAGTGCCGCCTCGGCCACCAGCTTGGCGTCGTCGTAGGGCGGGACGTCGTAGCCGACCTCGCCGGCCCGCCGGTGCAGGTCGACCAGCAGGTCGGTCGCGCAGGCGTACAGCGCGATCTCCTCGGCGCCGCCGGCCAATGCCCGGGTGTAGGTGGTGTCGCCGAGGTCCTCGAGCAGCAGGAAGCCGGCCTCGCGGTCGGCGGCCAGCACCTGCGGCGCGCTGTAGCCGAAGCGGTGCAGTTGGGCCGCCACCGACAGGAACGGCCGCACGTCCTCGCCCTTGTCCGGCGGCGCGTCCATCAGCACGGCGCGCCGGCCGTCGCGGGTCAGGCGGTCATAGGACCGGAACGAGGCGTCGCGGGCCAGCGGCCGGCGCTCGGCGTCGGCCCAGCCACAGGCGGCGAGGAAGCCGCGCAGCCGGTACTCGCGGTCATTGTCCGGTGCCGCCGTCGTGCCGGCGGCCACTGCGGTGGTCACGGCCGTCCCCTGCCTCCATTGCATCAGCCGGCCGCCAGGGCGCGGATGCGTCCGGCCCAGCCGCCGAACCCGACGAGCGTCGCGCGCCGGGCGTCCTCCGCTTGTTGGCACATTTCGAGGGCGAGTTCGAGGCGGTCGACGGGAACCCAGGGACCAAGCCGGTCCGGCCACTCGACCAGCAGCACGGCCTCGGCCAGTCCCTGCTCGATTCCCAGCTCGGCGAGTTCGTCGGGATCGCCGAGCCGGTACAGGTCGCAGTGCCAGACCGAGCCGCGCGGGCCGTCATAGGGCTGCACCAGGGTGAAGGTCGGGCTCGGCACCTCGGCGGCCGGGTCGCCGAGCCAGGCGCGCACGAAGGCGCGGGCGAAGGCCGACTTGCCGGCGCCGAGCGGACCGGACAGCAGTACCGCCTCGCCGGGCCGGGCGAGCGCGGCGACCTTGCCGGCCAGCCGCTCGGTGGCGGCCAGCTCGGGCAGGTCGATCGTGGCGGTCTCGGGTTCTGCAGCGGTCACGGCGGGACGTTCACTGTGGAGCGGTCATTGCGGGACGCTCACTGCTGGGCAGCGACCCGTGGGGCCGTGCGCGGAATGCGGCAGATCACCTCGGTGCCGTGTCCCGGCTCCGAGATCAGGGCGACGGTGCCGTTGTGCAGCTCGATCAGCGACTTTACCAGCGCCAGCCCGAGCCCGGCACCGGCGTCGCGCCCGGCACGCTCGAACCGGTCGAACACCCGGCCCTGGTCCTCGTGGGCGATCCCGACCCCGGTGTCGGTCACCCGGAAGATCACGGCGTCGGTGTCGTCCTCGACCGAGACCTGCACCCGGCCGCCGTCGGGAGTGAAGGAGAAGGCGTTGGAGACCAGGTTGTAGAGCGCCTGGGTGAGCCGGCGCTCGTCCACCAGGATCGGCGGGATCGCGCCGTCGGACCGGACCGAGAAGTCGATGCGCCGGGCCCGCGCCCGCTCGCGGCCGAGATGCTCGACCGCCTCGGCCAGCCTGGCAGGATCGACCTCGGCGCGGTCCAGCTCGAGATAACCGGCCTCGATCGAGGCGAGGTCCAGGATGTCGTTGACCAGCCGGACCAGGCGGTTCGACGACTGCAGGATCGCGCGGGCGTATTCCTTCTGCCGGTCGTTCATCGGCCCGGCATATTCCTGCTCCAGGATCTCCGAGAAGCCGATGATCGCGTTCAGCGGCGTGCGCAGCTCGTAGGAGACGTTGGCGAGGAACTCGCTCTTCAGGCGGTCGGCCATCTCCAGGGCCTCGGTGCGCTCCTGCAGGGCGCGCTGCACCGCCAGGGTGTCGGTGACGTCGCGGAAGTTCAGCAGGATGGCGCCGTCCGGCAGCGGCACCAGTCCGTAGTCGAGGATCCGGCTGTCGGCCTGCTCCAGCCGCCCGGACCGCGGCTCGCGCTCGGCCAGCCGCGACACCCAGTCGGCCTTCACGACGTCCCAGCGGTCCTGCTCGACGAACTGCGGCCGCATCGCCTCCAGCACCAGCCCGGCATGCGGCTCGTCGTCGCCGAAGCCGTCGGGCAGGCCCCACTGGTTGCGGAAGGTCGGGTTGATCAGCTTGAGCCGGCCGTCGGCCCCGAACGCGGCGATGCCCTCGTAGAGGTTGTCCAGGGTCTCCTGCTGGACCGCGGTCAGGGTGTTGTAGGAGCGTTCCAGGGTGAGCCGGTCGGTCACGTCCTCGAACACCATCAGCAGGCCGCCGAACGGGTGGGTGTTCACCGCCATGCGCACGGTGGTGTCGTCCGGCAGGAACAGCAGCTCCTCGTGACTGCCGATCAGGGTGGCGAACAGCCGGTTGAAGTCGTCGCGCCAGGCACGGAAGTCGGACTGCTCGGGCAGGCGGCGGTTCTCGCGGGCCCGCTCCAGCACCTCGGTGAGCGTCGGGTCGCGCTCCAGCAGGTCGGCGTCGACACCCCACAGCCGGCCGAAGGCGGTGTTGGCGAAGATCAGCCGCTTGTCGGGGCCGAACACCGCGACCGCGGTGTGCAGGGTCTCCAGGACCTCGGCATGGGCGTCGACATGGCGGGCCAGCTCTGACTGCAGCTGCTCGAGGGTGGTGAGGTCGCGGGCGGTGCCGACCGTGCCGGCCGCGGCGTCCGGCTCGCCGGTCCCGGTCGGGGCCTCGGTGACGTCGACCAGCCGGCGATCGCCGTGGATCACCATGTTGCGGCTTTCGCTCTGGGCGCGGCCCAGCTTGGCGGCCCGCTCGGCCAGCCCTGCGGTCTTCTCCAGCTCGGGGAACAGCGGGCGGGCGCCGGCATTGCCGTATTGCAGGGCGCCGCCGCGGTCGCGCCGCCAGACCGGGACGGCGACCGCCTCGAGGATCGAGCGCTCGTGCCGCGCCAGCCGATCGGGCAGCGCCGCCTCGGCCTCGCGGGCCGCCTCGCGGGCAGCAGCCAGGGCGCGCTCGGCCTCGGCGGTCCGCCTGATCTGCCGGGCGTACAGCACGGCCAGGACAAGGGTGAACCCGCAGAGTGCCAGAATGGTGATGACGTCGATGCCGGGCGCCGCCGCCTCGGCCGTCTGGGCGAGCGCGGACCGCGGGGCGACAATCGCCGCCCCGACCGGAATCAACGCTCTCAGGCTCCTGGTCTTCACGACCAGAGCCTACGCGTGCCGGGCCTGTCGCGACAAGCGCGCACCCGGCGACCGCTCGGCCGCCGGGTGCGGCATCCCCCTCAATCGGCCGCGTCGCGGTCGAGGGCGGCGGCGAGGCCGGCCGCCCGATCGGTGTTTTCCCAGGTCAGCTCCGGCTCGGACCGGCCGAAGTGACCGTTGCTGGCGGTCTGCCGGTAGATCGGCCGCAGCAGGTCGAGCATCTTGATGATGCCTTTCGGCCGGAGGTCGAAGTGCTCGCGAATCAGCTGCTCGATCCGGCGCTCCGGCACCCGCGCGGTGCCCTGGGTGTTGACGTGCACGCTGGTCGGCTGGGCGACGCCGATGGCGTAGCTCACCTGCACCTCGCAGATCTCGGCCAGCCCGGCCGCGACCACGTTCTTGGCGACGTAGCGTGCCGCGTAGGCGGCCGAGCGGTCGACCTTGGACGGGTCCTTGCCGGAGAACGCGCCGCCGCCGTGGCGGCCGATGCCGCCGTAGGTGTCGACGATGATCTTGCGCCCGGTCAGGCCGCAGTCGCCGTGCGGGCCGCCGACCACGAACCGGCCGGTGGGGTTGATCAGGTACCTGGTCTCGTTGGAGATCATGTTCGCCGGGATCATCGGCTTGACGATCTCCTCGACGACCGCCTCGGTCAGGGTCTTGTGGTCGACGTCCTCGGCATGCTGGGTCGAGACCACCACGGTGTCGACCGCCACCGGCTTGTCGTCGACATAGCGTACCGAGACCTGGGCCTTGGCGTCCGGGCGCAACCAGGCGAGCTTGCCGGACCGGCGGACCTCGTTCTGCTGCCGGGTCAGCCGGTGCGCCAGCATGATCGGCATCGGCATCAGCTCCTCGGTCTCGCGACAGGCGTAGCCGAACATCAGTCCCTGGTCGCCGGCGCCCTGGTCGAGGTCGAGGCCGCTGCCCTCGTTCACGCCCTGGGCGATGTCGGGGGACTGCTTGTCGAGCGCCACCAGGACGGCGGCGCTGGCGCCGTCGAAGCCGAGCCGGCTGTCGTCGTAGCCGATGTCGAGCACCACGTCGCGCGCGACCTGGGTGTAGTCGACCTGGGCGGTGGTGGTGATCTCGCCGGCCATCAGGATCAGGCCGGTGTTGACCAGGGTCTCGCAGGCCACCCGGCTGTTCGGATCCTGGGCCAGCAGCGCGTCGAGCACGGCGTCGGAGATCTGGTCGGCGATCTTGTCCGGATGGCCCGGACCGACCGACTCCGAGGTCAGGATATAGGCGTTGCTCATCGATAGCTCCGTGTCGGATTTAGGAATGCCGGGGACCCCGCCGGGCGGCGGCCGTGGCCGCGCCCGGCGGGTCAAGGGGTGGCGTCAGTTCGCGCGGCCGACGAAGTACTCCCAGCCGATCTTGCCGGCGTCGGCGGCGTCGACCCAGAACTGCAGGGCGGCCGAGGTGCGGTCGACCGCGTCCTTGCCGATGCGGTCCTCGAACCAGTCGCGGCGCAGCTCCAGCTGGTCGCGCACCCAGGCATAGGTCGGGGCCACGTGCTCCGACCAGTTCTCGTGGGTGTCGACCGTGAAGCCGGCCGCCTCGAGGGCCGACAGGTAGGCGGCGGTGTCCCACATGTCCGGCGACTTCACGCGCTCGTAGATGCGCTCGCGGTCGGCCTCCGGGGTCCCGTCGCGCACCAGCAGGTCGGTGAACACGATGGCGCCGCCGGGCTTGAGGACCCGGTTGGCCTCGGTCAGCACCGTCGACTTGTCGGCGGCGTGCAGGAAGGCCTCCTGGCTCCAGTAGTAGTCGAACCCCTCGGCCTCGAACGGCAGGTCGTGGAAGTCGGCGAACTCGAACCGGACCTTGTCTTCCAGCCCCTGCTCGGCGGTCAGCTCGCGGCCCCACTCCAGCTCGCGCTCGGAGATGTTCGACGCCACCACCTCGCAGCCGTAGCGCCGGGCCAGGAAGCGGGCCAGCGCCCCGTACCCGCTGCCGACGTCGAGCACGACGTCGCCGCGCCCCAGGTCGACGCCCTCGGCCATGCGCTCGTTCGAGCGCTTCATGGCCTCGCGCAACGACTCGTCGTCGCTCTCGAAGTAGCCGATGTGGATGTTCTCGCCCCAGATGTGGCGATAGATCTGGTCGGCCGGGCCGTCGTAGTAGCTCTTCGTCTGGGCGACGACGTCGGTCACCGCCGCCCGGTCCTTGGTCTGAAGATTCATGGTCTCCTCCCGGATGGTTGGGGCGGCGCTCAGTGGCGCGGCTTGACGGCGATCTGCTGGAAAAAGTCGACCTCGTCGTGTTCGAAACTGGTCTCGAAGTCGCCGTAGGTCGTGATGTTGGCGAAGCCCGCCTCGTCGAAGAGATTCTGCACGTAGTGCCGGCGCAGCGGGAACAGCGACAGGTGGTACTTCTTGCCGTCGGGGTAGGAGTATTCGAACTTCACCAGATCGTCGCGGATCTCGGCCGGGCGGGCGTCGACGCCGTTGCCCACGTAGTAGTAGCGGTGCTTCGAGCTGTAGCCGTGGTCGAGGATCTTGTCGTAGTTGCGGTGATCCAGGATCAGCAGGCCACCCGGCCGCAGCACCGTCCGCATCGACTCGAGCGCCTCCCGGCGGGCGTCCTCCTCGAACAGGTGGGAGAAGGCGTTGCCGAGGCAGACCAGGGCGTCGAACCGGTTGGGGCCGAACGCCTTGTGCAGTTCGCGCCAGTCGACCGTCCGGGTTTCGGCCAGTTGGACCTCCATGTCCTCGGCGTTCTGCGCGGTCTGGCGGATCATGGTCTCGGCGCCGTCCGACGCGGTCACCTCGAACCCGTCATGCGCCAGCCGGATGGCGTGGAAGCCGGTACCGGCGGCGATGTCGGCGACCGTCTTGCAGCCGTTGCGGCGCAACAGCCGCTCGAAGAAGCCGTTCTCGCCCTCGGCCCGGCCGTCCCAGCCGATCAGATCGTCCCAGCGCGAGACGAACTCCCGCGTGTACTCGCGCTTGTAGATGTCGTTCTGCATGTCGAGGTCTCCGTGGGTCTCTGGTCGGGCGACCGGCACAGACGGCGCCGGGTCGCAGGACATCGCGGCCGCGCGCTGGAATGCGGCACCACGACGGCAACAATCAATCGGGCGCGAATATCTGGCGCATTCGCGTACAGGATCGACCCGGAGTCTTGTGCGCTCGCGATCGGGCCGATGATGTCTGGTTGTATGGTTGATTCAACCGATCGAGATCTGAAAAGCAACCCCCTTTTGGGGAAATTTGACTTTCCGGTCGGTGAGTTTGATCATAAGCTATTGATATTAAATTATAATTATGAGATTCGTTTATGCGTTTCAGCCTGCGGAATCGGCCGGCGCCGGCGTCATGATATCCAGATGAGCGCAAAACCGTCGCTCTCTGTCGTTCATTCGACGGATTCGGTTGCGGTCGGGGTCCTGGGCAAAGGGTCAAGTATCGTTCGAAAAACAGTATAATTCAGATAAAAATGGTTAATTTTTCCATGTAGTATAGAGTTTGACGAATACATCCCGGTTCTGCAGAAACGAAAAGGGGCGCCCTGAGGCGCCCCTTCCAGCGATCGCCGCGCGCAGCGGCGGACGATCCGAACCTCAGTAGCGGTAGGCCTCGGGCTTGAACGGACCCTGCGGCGCGACGCCGAGATAGCTGGCCTGTTCCTCGGACAGCTTGGACAGGTTGGCGTTGATCTTCTTCAGATGCAGTTCGGCGACCCGCTCGTCGAGCTTCTTCGGCAGCACGTAGACCTGCTTCTGGTAGTTGGCGTGGTTCTTCCAGAGCTCGATCTGGGCCAGAACCTGGTTCGAGAAGGATGCGCTCATCACGAAGCTCGGATGGCCGGTGGCGCAGCCGAGGTTGACGAGCCGGCCCTCGGCCAGCACCAGCAGGCGCTTGCCGTCCGGGAACACCACCTCGTCGACCTGCGGCTTGACGTTCTCCCACTTGAAGTTCCGGAGCGCGCCGATCTGGATCTCGGTGTCGAAGTGGCCGATGTTGCAGACGATCGCCCGGTCCTTCATGGCCCGCATGTGGTCGATCGTGATCACGTCCTTGTTGCCGGTGGCGGTCACGAAGATGTCGGCCATCGGGGCCGCCTCCTCCATGGTGACCACCTGGTAGCCTTCCATCGCCGCCTGCAGCGCGCAGATCGGGTCGACCTCGGTGACGACCACGCGGGCGCCGGCGTTGCGCAGGCCCTGGGCCGAGCCCTTGCCGACGTCGCCGTAGCCGGCCACCACCGCGACCTTGCCGGAGAACATCACGTCGGTCGCCCGCCGGATGCCGTCGGCCAGGCTCTCGCGGCAGCCGTACAGGTTGTCGAACTTCGACTTGGTGACGCTGTCGTTGACGTTGATGGCCGGCACCGCGAGCGTGCCCTTCTTGGCCATCTCGTAGAGCCGATGCACGCCGGTGGTGGTCTCCTCGGAGACACCGCGCACGTCCTTCATCAGCTCGGGGTACTTCTCGTGCATGATGACGGTGAGGTCACCGCCGTCGTCGAGCAGCATGTTCGGGCGCCAGCCGTCCTTGCCGACGATGGTCTGCTCGATGCACCACTCGTACTCCTCCTCGGTCTCGCCCTTCCAGGCGAACACCGGGATGCCGGCCGCCGCGATCGCCGCCGCGGCCTGGTCCTGGGTCGAGAAGATGTTGCAGGACGACCAGCGGATCTCGGCGCCGAGAGCGGTCAAGGTCTCGATCAGCACGGCGGTCTGGATGGTCATGTGCAGGCAGCCGGTGATACGCGCGCCCTTCAGTGCCTGCGACGGCCCGTATTCCTCGCGGATCGCCATCAGGCCGGGCATCTCGGTCTCGGCGATGGCAATCTCGCGGCGGCCCCAGTCGGCCAGCTTGATATCGGCGACCTTGTAGTCGGTGAATTCGGCCATGTACGGCTCCCTGTGCAGCGGAAAATCGACGGGCGGCGCGTCGGCGCCCCTGACCCGGCGCGGCTGCAGACATGCGCCGGCGACGGGTCTCGCCCGGGGCGGCGTATAGCAAGGCGAGCGTCCGGGAGCAAGTTGACGGCGCCGACGGCCGTCCGGCCCGAAGGGTGCCGCGGGCGGTTCCGGCGGCTCCGGGGCCCGCGGTCGACAACCCGGCTGGCACGTGATCACCTCTGCGATCGCAGCGGCATTGCCGCCGTCCGCTCCGCCACGGAGAGCCTGCAATGCCCCGCCTCGCCGTCGCCCGGTTCTCGCACGAAGGCAACTCCTTCTCGCCGGTGCCGACCGGCCTGCCGGAATTCCGGCGCGAGTGGTATCGCGGCCAGGAGGCCGAGGCGGTCTACCGCGGCACCACCACCGAGGGCGGCGGCGCCGTCGCGTTCCTCGACGCCCGTCCGGAATGGCGCGGCAGCTTCCTGCGCATGACCGGGGCGACCCCGGCCGGGCCGGTCACCCGCGACGCCTACGAGGCGATCGTCGGCGAGATCGTCGCCGACCTGCGCGACGGTGGCCCAGGTGGCGGCGGCCCAGGTGGCGGCGGGCCGGGCGGCGAGGGCTGGGACGCGGTGTTCGTCTCGCTGCACGGCGCCATGCTGGTCGAAGGCATGGACTGTGCCGACACCGAGACCGTCCGGCGGATCCGCGAGGCGATCGGCCCGGACCTGCCGCTCGGCGTCAGCTTCGACCTGCACGCCAACCTCGACCCGCGGATCGCCGGGCTGGTCACCGTCGCGGCCGGGTTCAAGGAGCATCCGCACACCGACATGGCCGAAACCGCCGGGCGCGTGCTCGACCTGCTCGACCGCACCGTCCGGGGCGAGATCCGGCCGGTCGGGCACATCGCCAAGCTGGACGCCATCCTGCCCAGCATCAACATGCGCACCGCCGAGGGCCCGATGGCCGAACTGGAGGCGTTCGCGCGCGGCCTGGAGTGCGACCCGCGCATCCTCGACGCCTCGCCGTTCGGCGGCTTCTCCTACGGCGACACCGCGGTGGCCGGCGCCGGCGCCATGGTGTTCGCCGACGGCGACCGGGAGCTGGCCCGCGCCGCCGCCGGGCGCCTGGTGGACGAGATGCGCCGCCGGCTCGACCGCTTCTACATCGCGCTGCCGAGCGCCGAAGAGGGCATCGCCCGGGCGCTGCGCAGCGAGGTCCGGCCGGTCGCGGTGATCGATTCCGGCGACAACCCGCTGTCCGGCGGCATCGCCGACACCCCGGAGATGCTGCGCGCCCTGCTGGCGGCCGCGCCCGAGATCGCTTGTGTGTTCGCGTTCCTCGCCGATCCGGGCCTGGTGGAGCGCTGCCGGGCCGCCGGCGAGGGAGGTACGGTCGAGGGCACGCTCGGCGGCCGGATCAGCCGCGACTTCGGCCCGCCGGTGCCGTTCGCGGGGACGGTGCGGCGGCTGACCGACGGCAACTACGTGAACAGCGGCCCGATGATGCACGGCCTGCCGATGTCGCTCGGCCCGACCGCGATGATCGACGTCGGCAACGTCGGGATCATCGTCACCACCGCCTGCGGCTCGGCGCACGACCCGGCGTTCTTCGCGCTGCACGGCATCGACGTCGCCGCGACCGCGGTGCTCTGCGTGAAGGCCAAGAACCACTTCCGGGCCGCCTTCGGGGCGATCTGCCCGGCGATGATCGACATCGACGCGCCGGGACCGGCCGCCCTCGACATCGCCGGCTTCCCGTTCCGGCTGGCGCCGCCGACCCTCTACCCGTTGCGCGCCGGCTGACCGGCCAGCGCCCTCTCTTCCCCTGTCGTCATTCCGGAGCGGAGCGCCGCAGGCGGGACGGAGCCTGAACCCAACAGCCGCAGCCGTCGCAGGAGGTGGCACCCGTCGTCACGTTTATGGTGTTCACACATCGCGAAAACGTCAGCTTCTTGAAGTATTTGGCAGTGCCCGTCACGCAGTGGATCCCGGAGCCGGCTGCTCGCGCAGCCCCTCCGGAATGACGAAGTGAGGGGTGGATCCAGGAGGGAAACCGGCCAAATCCTGCCCACCTTCGTCATTCCGGAGGGGACGCGCGAGCGTCCGGCTCCGGAACCCACCCGCCGCCGAGAAATGTGTGAATCGCGAAGGTCGTCACGTGGGTTCCGGCTCGGCGGCGCCGGGGGCGGCGCATCCGTCCGGAATGACGAAAGGGAAGGAGGCACGATACCGGAATCAGCCGGTGCCGGGCTCGGCCAGCGCCGGCACGCAGACCCGGCGGCCGGAGGCCAGGGTCTCGACCGAGACCGGCACGCCGTAGACCGCGCTCAGGGCGGCGTCGGTCAGCACCTCCGGCGGTGCCCCGAGCCCGCGGATCCGGCCGTCCTGCAGCAGCGCCACCCGGTCGCCGACCGCGAAGGCGTGGTCCGGGTCGTGGGTCGACAGCACGATGCCGAGGCCGCGGTCGGCCAGCCGCCGGATCTCGGTCAGCACCAGGGCCTGGTTCCCGAAATCCAGGCTGGCGGTCGGCTCGTCCATGACCAGCAGCGGCGCCGCCTGGGCCAGCGCCCGGGCGATCAGCACCAGCTGGCGCTGGCCGCCGGACAGGTCGGTGTAGGGAGACCCGGCGCGCTCCGCGAGCCCGACCGCCGCCAGCGCGTCGTCGGCCGCCTGCCGGTCGGCGGCGCCGGGCTGCGCGAACAGGCCGAGCCGGGCGGTCCGGCCCATCAGCACGACCTCGTGGGCGCTGAACGGGAACACCGGGGCGTGCGACTGCGGGACATAGGCGGCGCGGCGGCCGATCTCCGGCCGCGGCATCCGGTCGAGCGGGTCGCCGCCCAGCCGCACCGTCCCGCCCTGCGCCGGCAGCAGGCCGAGCAGGGTGCGGAACAGCGTGGTCTTGCCGGAGCCGTTCGGCCCCAGCAGGCACAGCACCTCGCCGGCGGCGACCGCCAGGTCGATGTCGCGGCCGACCGCCCGGCCCGGATAGCCGATCGCCAGGCCGCCGGCTTCGACGAGCGGGTTCATGGGGCGCGCGGTCACGACCAGCTGCGCCGGCCGCGCGCCAGCAGCCACAGGAAGAACGGCGCCCCGATCGCCGCCGTCAGGATGCCGAGCGGCACCTCGGCGGTCCCGATGCTGCGGGCCAGGGTGTCGACCACCAGCATGTACAGGGCGCCGAGCAGGGCCGCGACCGGCAGCAGCCGGCCGAAGCCGGGGCCGACCAGCATGCGCGCGACATGCGGGATCACCAGCCCGACCCAGCCCACGACGCCGGCGATCGCCACCACGCTGGCGGTCACCAGGGTGGCGCACAGGATCACCCCGGCACGCAGCCGGCGGACCTCGACGCCGAGCGCCCGGGCCTCGTCGTCGCCGAGCGCCAGGACATTGATCCGCCAGCGCAACAGAACCAGCGGCACCAGCCCGACGGCGACCGCCGGCAGCGCCGGGACCAGGTCGCCGGCGCGGATCGAGGCCAGGCTGCCGAGCAGCCAGAAGGTGATGGCCGGGAGCTGGTCGTAGGGATCCGCCAGCACCTTCAGCAGCGAGGTCGCGGCCCCGGCCAGCGCGCCGACCACGACGCCGGCCAGCACCAGCACCAGGATCGGGTCGCGGCCCCGGACCGCAGCCGCCACCGCCGCCACCAGGGCGACGCAGGCGAGGCCGCCGGCGAACGCCATGCCCTGGATCGCCGCGACCGGCAGCGACAGGAAGATCCCCAGCACCGCGCCCAGCCCGGCGCCGGCCGACACCCCGAGGATGTCGGGCGACACCAGCGGGTTGCGGAACAGGGTCTGGTAGCAGGTGCCGGCGGCCGCCAGCGCGCCGCCGACCAGCAGCGCCGCGGCGACCCGCGGCAGCCGGATCGCGAACACCACGGTGTCGACGCTGTCGCCGATCGTTGCGCTTCCGGACAGCCGGGCGGCGACCGCCGCCAGCACCTGGGCAAGCGTCAGCGGGTAGGGCCCGACCAGCATCGCCGCCGGCACCGCGGCCGCCAGCAGCAGCGCCAGGATCGCGACCGCGCCGGGCGACCGCATCGCGCCCGGGCCGGTCAGGGCGCCCGCCCGTCGGCCCATTCGATCAGCCGGTCGATCGCCGGCCCGTCGAGGTTCACATGGTAGTAGGTGCTGTAGAACGTTCGGACCTGGGTGCGCAGATCGCTCGGGAATCGCTCCGGGTAGAACAGCCCGGCCAGCCATTTCAGGCCCATCAGCCGGTTCAGCGACGGCGGCCGGTCGATCCAGCCGAACGGCGCGGTCGGCGACAGGTAGACCCGGCCGCGCTTCACGGCGGCGATACCGGCCCACAGCGGGTCGGTCCGGACCGCCCGGTAGAAGTTGCGGTCCCAGGTCACGATGGTGTCCGGGTCGGCGACGATCACCTGCTCGAGCGAGGCCTGTACCAGGCCGCGCCGACCGTCGCCGGGGTCGGCGACGTTGCGGCCGCCGGCGCGCTCGATGATCTCGGTGTTGATCGAGCCCTTCAGCCCGGTCTCCAGCCCGTCCGGTCCGCGCGCCAGGTAAACCCTCGGTCGTTGCGCTTCCGGAATCTCCGCCAGCGCGGCGTCGAGCCCGGCGAAGCTCGCCTCGACGTCGCGCGCCAGGGCCTCGCCGCGATCGGCCACGCCGAGCGCCGCGCCGGCGGCCCGCAGCGAGGCGGCGGTGCTCTCGAACCGGCCGTCGAACAGCAGGTAGGGGATGCCGGTCTGGGCCTGCACCCGGTCGGCGAGCGAGACGTAGGTGTCGCGCACCGAGCCGAAGTCGACGATCACGTCCGGCTTCAGCGCCAGCACCAGCTCCAGGTTGGCGTCGCCGCCGCGCCCGGTCAGCCGGCCGGTCTCCGGCAGGTCGCGGTAGGGCTCGGCGACGTAGGGCCGCTCCTCGGCGCGCAGGGCGCGCGGCCAGCCCAGCAGCGCCTCGGGCTTCAGGACGTAGACCAGCACCGAGGCCGGCGGGCCGGCGGCGAACACCCGGCCGACGCTGTCCGGGACCTCGACGGTTCGGCCGGCGGAATCGGTGACGGTCCGAGCCGCCGCCGGAAGCGCCGCGAGCAACACCGCCAGGATCAGGAGTACCCGCTGCACCATGCGTCCCGGTCCGTCATCCGTCGGTCGTGAAGCCGTGGACCTGCAGAACCTCCCGGCCGTCCGGCGCCAGTATAGCCAGGGCCAGCCGGCGGGCCGAGGCGGGGGCGTGGCGCCGTACGGCAAGGGCATAGGATGCAGCCACCGACAGTGCCGGCGGCGGGTCGACCATCCGCAGCGCCGGGTTGTCGGCGATCGCCGCGACCGCGTTGGTCCGGTAGGTCAGGAACAGGTCGGCCTGGCCGCCGTCGACCAGCCAGGCGTAGACGTGGCGGCCGGGCGGCGCGGCCGGCGGGACCTCGCCGCCGGTCAGCACCCGGGCCTTGGCCACCAGCGCGGCCCGGGCGCCCGGCCGCAGGGTGTCGGCGGCGGCGAACAGCCGCCAGGCGTAGTCGCCGGACGGATCGGCGCCGGGCGTCGAGGTGCCGACCGTCACCGCCGGGTCGAGCAGCACGTCCAGCAGGGTCCCCGGCGAGACCGCGAGGCCGGGTCGCGCCAGGGCGCACAGCCCGTTGCCGGCAAACCGCACGACCGCCGATGCCCAGCCATGGCGGGCCAGCGCCAGCGGGTGACCGAGGTCGGCCGACAGGAACAGGTCGCAGCGCTCACCCGCGGCGATCCGCCGACGCAGCAGGCCCGACGGGCCGACCGTGATGTCCGCGTCCATTCCGGGCCGCGCCGTGAGGTCGGCGACCGCCGCGGCCAGGCTGCCGGCGGCCCACAGCGCCGGGCGCCCGGTCATCGCCCGCCCGGTCCCCGGCCGCCCGGTCCCCGGCCGACCGGCTTGGCCATCGACGCCGAGGTCGGGCGGTCGAAGCCGGGATGCGCGGTGCGCGCGGTCTCGACGTAGCCGAGCCGCTCGAACATCCCGATGTTATCCGCCAGGGCCAGCCGCACGCCGAGCGTCACCGAGGCGGCGCCGGTTTCGGCGGCGAAGGCTTCGACCGCCGCCACCAGGGCCGCCGCCACCCCGCGCCCGCGGGCCGCCGGCGGCACCGCCAGACGGTCTAGATAGATCGCTTCGCCCTTACGCTCGGCACAGACCGCCCCGATCACCGTGCCGTCGGCATCCTCGGCGACAAACAGCGCGCCGGCGGCCAGCCGCCGGGCCAGGCTGTCGACGGTCTCCTTCATGGCCGCCGACGGCGGCGCCAGCTTCCCTTCGTATTCGGCGAAGGCGCCGTGGATGGCGGCCAGCACCTGCGGCAGCCGGGCCGGCCCGTCCAGCCGGACGACCCGGACGCCGGCGGCATTCACACCGCGCCCCGCAGCCGGTCGCCGACCTCGCCCATGCGCTCGGCCTCCAGGTTGGCGAAGGCCAGTCGCAGATACGGGTCCTGGCCGGGGCCGAACACCGTGCCGGGCAGCGCCAGCACGCCGTGCTCCTGGGCCAGCCGCTTGGCGACGGCCGCCGCGGTCTCGCCGACGAAGGGGTGGCGCAGATAGGCGAAATAGGCGCCGGTCGACACCAGCTCGAAGCCGAGGTTGCCGCTCTCGAACTCGCGCAGCAGCGCCTCGCGCCGGCCGGCCATCATGGCCCGCTTCCCGTCGGCCCAGGGCAGCAGGTGCCGCAACGCGTACAGCGCGCCGTCCTGGGCGATCCGCGAGGCGCAGATCGACACCGTGTCCATCAGCTTGGCGACCTGGTCGACGAAGCCGGCGCCGGCGACGATCGAGCCGACCCGGTAGCCGGTCAGGCTGAACGCCTTGGAGAAGCTGTAGAGCTGGATCACCGTGTCGCCCCAGGCCGGGTCGCGGAACAGCCCGTGGCGCGGCTCGCCGGGGTCCAGGAAGTCCTTGTAGGTCTCGTCCAGCACCAGGGCGATGCCGTATTCGGCGCAGACGTCGCGGAACTGCGCCAGCACGTCGGGCGGGATCACCGCGCCGGTCGGGTTGTTCGGGGTGACCAGCACCAGCGCCCTGGTGTTCGGGCCGATCAGCTTGACGGCGTCGGCCGGGTCGGGCACGCCGCCGCGGTCCGGCCGGAACGGCAGGTGCCGGGCGGTCACGCCGAGGGCATCCAGCCACATCTGGTGATTGAAGTAGTAGGGCAGCGGCAGGATCACCTCGTCGCCGCGCCGGGCGAGCGCCATCAGCGCCAGGGTATAGGCCTGGTTGCAGCCGCCGGTGACCAGCACGTTGTCGGCGTCGATCGAGCCGCCGTACACCCCGGCCATGTGCTCCGCGAGCGCCTCGCGCAGCGGTGCTATACCGGTGATCGCGGTGTATTGCGCGGTCTCGAACAGCCGCACGCGCTCGGCCAGGTGGGCGCGCAGCTCCTCGGCCGGCGGATAGCTCGGCACCGCCTGGCAGAGGTCCAGCAGCGGCCGGTGCGCCGGGTAGGTGCGTCCGGCGACCCAGCCCTTGGCCTCGGCGATCGGCGGCTCGACGACGGACACGACGTCGGGATTGGCGGCGAAGGGCATGGCGCGGAAACCGGTAGGTGGCGGACGGCGGAGGATATGGCGGGCGAGCGGGCGCGCGCCATACCCTATCTACCGCTCGTCGCTGCGTGGGTCCCGGAGCCGGCTGCTCGCGCAGCCCCTCCGGGATGACGACCTAATGTTTCCGTCATCCCGGAGGGCCCGCGACAGCGGGCGGCTCCGGGACCCACAGGGCGACGGGCGCCCCCTACCGCACCCCCTCCGCCGCCAGCCACTCGAGCAGCCGGTCCACGTCGCCGTCGTCGTTGAACAGGTGGACCGAGCAGCGCACCCGGCCGGAGCCGTCCCACAGGTGGATGCCGGCGGCGGCGGCGCGGGCGACGATGCCGGCATCGTCCGGGTGCGCGAAGGCGACGTTGCCGGCCCGCTCGGCGGCCGGTCCGGGGGTGACCATCTCGAGGCCGCGCGCCGCGAGGCCGGCATGCAGGCGGGTCGCGAGCCGCTCGGCGTGGGCGGCGATCGCCGGGATGCCGAAGCCGGCCAGGTAGTCGAGCGAGGCGCGCAGCAGGTAGACGTCGAGATGGTTTGAGTTGCCGGCCTGGGCCCGGCGGCCGTCGGCGTGCGGAACGTAGCGGCTGTGGTCGGGCCCGTCGCTGCCCGAGCACCAGCCGACCGCCAGCGGCTCGAAGTCCGGCCGGCGCGCCCGGTTCCAGGCCAGCACGCCCATCTGGGTGGCGCAGAGGTACTTGTAGCAGCTCGATACCGTGACGTCGGCGAGGGTGCCGTCCACCGGCACCACGCCGAGCGCGTGGCTGGCGTCGACGATCAGCATGGTGCCGGCCGGCAGGCCCGCGGCCAGCGCCGCGACGTCGATCCGCTGGCCGGTCAGCGAGGTGACCTGGCTGGCATACAGCGCCCGGGTGCGGGCGTCGCAGGCCGCCAGCAGGTCGGCGGGCTCGATCCGCCAGCCGCGGCCCGGCACGACGCGCGGCTCGACCCCGAGCTGGGCCAGCCGCAGCATCGCGTGCCGGCCGGCGGCGTAGTCGAGCGCCGAGACCACCACGCTGTCGCCTTCCCGCCAGTCGATCGCCGACAGGGCCCGCGCGATGCCCTCCGACGCGCTGCCGATCAGCGCGTGGTCGGCGGGCGGCAGGCCGGTCAGGGCGGCCAGCCGGTCCTTGGCCTCCAGCCCGACGTCCCAGTGCCGGTGGTAGCCGGCGGCGCCGCCGGCCTTGTCGGCTGCATAGGCCTCGAAGGCGGCGCGGTGGGCCTTCAGCAGCGGCGGCTGCCCGCCGGTCGCCAGGTGGACGCGGCCGTCGTCGAGGCCGATGAAGTCGGATTTCGGGGCCAGCATGGAGGGATGATAGGGCGGCGGCGAAGACGATTGTCAATTTCGCAGAACGAAACGACAGTTCAAGAAAATCGATCGGATCCAGGGAGGCACGACATGGACGGAAGCGACGGGCAATCGGTGCTGCTGCGCCGCGAGGGCGCGGTGGCGGTGGTCACCCTGAACGAGCCGGCGTCGCTGAACGCGCTGTCGGCCGGCATCAAGGACGGCATCGAGGCCCACATCCCCGCGCTGGTGGCCGATTCCGCGGTGCGGGCGATCGTCATCACCGGCACCGGCCGGGCGTTCTGCGCCGGCGGCGACATCCGGGCCTTCGACCAGCGCGACACCACGGCGATGCGGCTGCGCATGCAGCGCACCTACCGCTGGCTGGTCCCGCTGCTCACATCCGACAAGCCGGTCGTGACCGCGGTCAACGGGGTCGCCGCCGGGGCCGGGTTCTCGCTGGCGCTGGCCGGCGACGTGGTCTGCGCCTCGACCGAGGCGAAATTCAAGCCGGGCTTCCCGGGCATCGGCGCGGTGCCCGACCTGGCGCTGGCCTATGCCCTGCCGCGCGCCGTCGGCATGGTGCGGGCCAAGGACATCCTGCTGTTCAACCGCGAGGTCTCGGCTACCCAGGCGCACGAGATCGGCATGGTGGCGCATCTGGCCGAGCCCGACGCGCTGATGGACACCGCGCTGGAACTGGCCGGCCAGCTCGCCGCCGGCCCGACCCTGGCGTTCGGCCTGACCAAGCAGCTGCTGCAGCGCGCCTTCGAGCTGCCGCTGGAGGGGTTCCTGGAACTGGAGGCGATGGCCCAGACCACCGCCTTCGGCAGCGCCGACTTCGCCGAGGGGGTGGCGGCCTTCCGCGGCAAGCGCAAGCCGGACTTCAAGGGCGGGTGAGGTGCGGGGCGGCGGGTGGGTTCCGGCTCCGGTCCGCCGTCGGCGGCCCGGTCCGGAATGACGAAGGGAGGGGAGGCGTCGGAGGCCCTATCCGCATATTGTCGTCATCCCGGACGCAGCGGCGCAGCCGCGTAGATCCGGGACCCACCCACCGCCGAGAAGTTTCCAGGCGCCGACCCCGACCGAACCCCGAGCAGACCATGACCGAACCGTCCCAGCCCATCCGGGCGCCCGAGATCGCCGGCGAGGAACTGGTCGACTTCGGCGCCCGCGTCGCCGCCAACGCCGCCGCGTTCCCGGACAGGCCGGCGGTGATCGACGAGGACCGCACGCTCACCTGGCGCGAATTCGGCGTCCTGGCCGCCCGGATCGCCGCCCGGCTGGCGGCGGCCGGGGTCGGGCGCGGCGACAACGTGGCCAGCCTGGCGGAGAACTCGGCCGCCCATGTGGCGCTGTACGCCGCGGCACTGAGTGCCGGCGCCTGCATGGTGCCGCTGCCGTTCAGCGCCGCCCCGGACGCCCTGCGGAAGATGCGCGACGACAGCGGCGCGCGGCTGCTGTTCGCCTCGACCGCCCGGATGGCGACCGCCACAGGCCTCGGTGCGACGGAGACGGTCGACCTCGCCGACATCGACGGATGGTGCGGCGATGCCGCCCCGCGCCCGCCCGTGGCCGTCGACCCCGGCGACCCGTTCAACATCATCTATTCCAGCGGCACCACCGGCACGCCCAAGGGCATCCTGCACCCGCACCGCTTCCGCTCGCGCCAGATCCGGCGCTTCGCGACCATGGGGATCGGCCCCGACACGATCATGCTGGCCTCGACCCCGCTGTACTCCAACACCACCCTGGTGGCGGTGCTGCCGACCCTGGCGCTGGGCGGCACGGTGGTCACCATGGCGCGGTTCGACACGAAGCGCTTCCTGGCGCTCAGCCAGCGCCACCGGGCGACCCACACCATGCTGGTGCCGGTGCAGTACATGCGGCTGATGGACGAGCCGGAATTCGACCGCTTCGACCTGTCGTCCTACCGGGCCAAGTTCTCGACCTCCGCACCGCTGCCCGGCCCGCTGATCGCGCGGGTGATGGCGCGCTGGCCGGGCAACCTGATCGAGATCTACGGCCTGACCGAGGGCGGCATCTCGACGACGCTGGACTGCGCCGCCCACCCGGACAAGTGGGACACCGCCGGCCGGCCGTCGCCGGGCGCCGACGTCAGGATCATCGACGAGCACGGAACGGAACTGCCGCCGGGGTCGTTCGGCGAGATCGTCGGCCGATCCGGCGCCATGATGCAGGGCTATTTCAACGCCCCCGACAGATCCGCCGAGATGGTCTGGCGCAGCCCGGAGGGCGACGACTTCATCCGCTCCGGCGACATGGGGCGGTTCGACGCGGACGGCTTCCTGCAGCTGCTGGACCGCAAGAAGGACATGATCATCTCCGGCGGCTTCAACATCTACGCCGCCGACCTGGAGGCGGTGCTGCGCGGCCACCTCGACGTCGCCGACGTGGCGGTGATCGCGATCCCCAGCCGGGAATGGGGCGAGACCCCGCTCGGCCTGGTGGTGGCGAGGCCAGGGACGGCCGCTGACGCCGAGGCGATCCGCGACTGGGCGAACGCCCGCCTCGGCAAGACCCAGCGGCTGTCGGCGGTCGAGCTGCGCGAGGACCTGCCGCGCAGCGAGATCGGCAAGATCCTCAAGCGCGAGCTGCGGGCGGCGTATTGGGGGTAGCGGCCCTTCGCGGCCCCCGGCGCGAGGCCGGGGGCACCTCAGGGCGACAGAATATATCACTATCGCCCTGAGGTGCCCGCAGCGCAGCGAAGGGTCGGCCAGCCGCGAGGGGCTACCCCCGCAGATTCTCCCGCAGGGTGCTGCCGGTATAGCGCTTGCGGAAGATCCCGCGACGCTGCAGCTCCGGCACCACGGCGCGGCAGAACTGCTCGAACATGCCCGGGAACATGGTCGGCGACAGCACGAAGCCGTCGCGCACCCCGGCCTCGAACAGCCCCTGCAGGCGGTCGGCGATCTGCGCCGGGGTGCCGACCAGCTCGCGCCGGCGGTGGCGCCGGGCCGCGGCCTCGGCGAGAGTCAGGCCCTCGGCCTTCATCGAGCGCTCCTCGCGCGGCGGCAGCGCGTCCATGCCGGCGTTCCTGGCCTCCAGGTCGGTCGCCGAGGTCACCACGTTCCAGGCGACCCGACCGCCGCTCAGCACGTCGAGCGAGCCGAGCCAGCGCGCCAGGTGACAGGGCGTGTGGAAGCTGGTCGACAGGGTGGCACCGAGGCCGAGATGCGTGGTCGCCGCCGCCATGACCGGCAGGACCACGGTCGGGTCGAGGAAGCTGATCTGGCCGCCGCGCCGGACATAGGGGTCGAAGCCGGCGCCGTGGATGTCTTACAGCCCGAACAGGTCGGCGAAGAAACAGCCGTCAAAGCAGCCGGCCTCCAGCACCCGGGCGATGTGCTGGTAGCGGCTGGGGTGCAGGATGTCGTCGAGGGTCGATTCCGGGTGCCGCCAGCCGCCGACATGCAGCGCGGTCGGCCCGGTCTTGAGGTAGGCGACCAGATGCATCTGACGCTGGGCCATGAAACCTCGGGTCTTCAGCGGATGCCGGACTTCTCGACGAGAGCGGCGGCCAACTCGTCGATCTCGTCCTCCGAGTTGTAGTAATGTGGCGAGACGCGAAGCGCACCCTCGCGAAAGCCGATGTGAATGCCCCGATCCCGCAGGTAGGCGACGGTTTCCGGATCGGCGATCGCCGGATGGTGGAAGCTCAGTATCCCGGACCGGGCGCCGGCTTCCATCGGACTTCTGACCTCGAAGCCGTGCCGTCGCGCCAGGTCGGCAAACCGGTCGTTCAGGTGAAGAATTCGTCGTTCGATGCCCTCGATCGTGTAGGCCTCGATTTCTCTGATCCGCTGCGCCAATCCGAAGATCCCCGCCGCGTTCTCGGTGCCGGGTTCGAAACGGGTGGCATTGTCGGGCAGGTCGATTTCACGATTGAAGGCGAAGGGGTCGTTGACGCTCAGCCAGCCGAGCTGGGTTACGCGTGTTCTGGCGAGCATCTCGCCGGACAAGGCCATGAAACCGATGCCCAGGGGGCCGAGCATCCACTTGTGGGCGCTGACGACCAGTGCATCGATTCCCATCGCCTCGACATCGATCGGGACCGCACCGACGCTTTGCGTTCCGTCGACCACGAGGAGTGCGTTGCGGGCATGGGCCACCTCGGCGATCGCCGACAGGTCCGCTCGGAAGCCGTTGAAATACTGAACATGGCTGAGAGCGACCACTCTTGTGCGGTCATCGATCGCGCGGCTCAGTTCCTCCGCCGTTGCCCGACCCTGGACGACCTTCAATCTGCGGAGTTCGACGCCCCGATCCGCCAGGTTGAGCCATGCCAGGTAGTTCGATGGAAATTCCATCTCGGGCACGATGACGTTGTCGCCCGCGCGCCAGTCCTGACCGTTGGCCAGGAGCGAGATGCCGTGCGAGGTGTTCTGGACGAATGCGACATGCGCCGCACTCGTGCCGACCAGCCGCGCAACGGACTCGCGGCATTCCCTGAAGACGGGCTCATATCTCTCGGTCGCGGTTTCATGCTGGGTCGTGTGGATCTCGGTTTGCCGACGGATCGCTTCCTGGACGCCGCGGGAGATCGGTCCGGTCGCCGCGTGGTTGAGATAGTTCACGCGTTCCGACACTGGAAAACGCCGCCGCAGCTCCTCCAGGGACAGGGAGGCACCGTGATCGAAATCGTTCAACTGACCTCTCCCACACAACAGCCGCGAGGAACTCTGAACGGGCCTGCTCCGCTCAACCTACCTGACGGGCCGTGTCCGTCCCACCGATTCACGGCGGCGCCAGAGCCCGGATCAGCGGACCCTTGCCGAGTATCCGACGCAAACGGCGAGGGCGCGCGGCGAAGCGGCACCGAGGCACGGCCCGATACCGCGCCACCGTGCCTCACCCGCCTCCCACCACCCCCGCCTTCCGGAGCGCTGCGATCCGCCCCGGCTCCACGCCCCAGTCGGCCAGCGCCGCGCCGGTGCCGGCGCCGGCGGCCTCCGGCGGCGTCGGGGTCGCCGGCACCGTGCGGCTGAAGCGTGGGGCCGGGGCCGGCTGGGTCACGCCGTCGATCTCGACGAAGGTCCCGCGCGCCCGGTTGTGCGGGTGGCCCGGCGCCTCGGCCATGGTCAGGACCGGGGCGACGCAGGCGTCGGTGCCCTCCAGCACGGCGCACCACTGGTCGCAGGTCCGGGTGGCGATCCGGGCCGCGACCAGGCGCTTCAGCTCGGGCCAGTCGGCCGGGTCGTCGCCGGAGGGCGCGTCGTCGCCGAGCTCGATCAGCCGGAAGAACTCGGCCCGGAAGCGCTTCTCGATCGGCGCCACCGACAGCCAGCGCCCGTCGGCGCAGCGGTAGACCTCGTAGTACGCCGCCCCGGAATCCAGGATGTTGGCGCCGCGCCGTTCGCCCCAGATCCCGGCGGCGGCCATGCCGTAGAAGCCGGCCATCAGCGAGGCGGCGCCGTCGACCATGGCGGCGTCGACCACCTGGCCCCGGCCGGAGCCCCTGGTCTCCAGCAGCGCACAGACCACGCCGAAGGCGAGATACAGCGCGCCGCCGCCGTAGTCGCCGACCAGGTTCAGCGGCGGCGTCGGCGGCGCACCCTCGCGACCGATGGCGGCGAGCGCGCCGGTCAGCGCGATGTAGTTCAGGTCGTGGCCGGCGGCCCTGGCGAGCGGGCCGTCCTGGCCCCAGCCGGTCATCCGGCCGTAGACCAGACGCGGGTTGCGGGCGAGGCAGTCGTCCGGCCCGAGGCCCAGCCGCTCCATGGTGCCGGGGCGGAAGCCCTCGACCAGGGCGTCGGCGCGGGCGACCAGATCGAGCGCCAGGGCCACGCCCTCCGGCTGCTTCAGGTCGATGGCGGCCGAGCGGCGCCCCCGGTGGGTGACCTTGAAGCGGTCGGGCGAGGCGATGCCGAGGTCGCCGGCCGCCTCGATGCGGTCGAGCTTGAGCACCGTCGCCCCCATGTCGGCCAGCAGCATGGCGGCCATCGGCCCGGGGCCGATGCCGGCGAACTCGACGATACGAAATCCGGCGAGCG
This sequence comes from Thalassobaculum sp., assembly GCF_040219615.1. Classification (GTDB taxonomy): domain Bacteria; phylum Pseudomonadota; class Alphaproteobacteria; order Thalassobaculales; family Thalassobaculaceae; genus Thalassobaculum_A. The sequence continues at coordinate 99,314 of NZ_JAVJSE010000013.1, read as the reverse complement.
GTCCCATGGGCGTCTCCTCGTCAGAGCGTGAGAATGTATCCCAGCGCGGTCTGCGCCGGTCTCCCGCGTCCGTCCGCCAGGAGGGCGGCGCAGCGCGATGCGGTGCATCGGGCAAGCCGGCCGACGCCGAGGGCGGGCGCGGGAGACCGGCCCTTCGGGTCGCGTCAGGAAGGCCGCCGGACGGCGTTGCGACGTCTCGCCGATGCGCCGCATCGCCTTCGCCGCCGCTCCTGGCCGGCGACCTTCCTGACGCGACGCAGGCCGTGCTGGGATACATTCTCACGCTCTCAGTCGCTCTTCAGCAGGGCGCCGGCGGCCCGTTCCAGATCGTCGCGGAAGGCAGGATCGGCGATCGCGATCATCCGCCGCGCGCGCTCGGCCAGGCTGCGGCCCTTCAACTCGGCGACGCCCCATTCGGTGACCACCAGGTCGGCGTCGCTGCGCAGGCTGGTGACCGGCCGACCGTCCAGGCTGGCGACGATCCGGCTGACCGCGCCGTCGCGGGCGGTCGAGGGCAGGGCGATGATCGACCGTCCGCCGGGCGCCAGGTTGCCGGCCCGGACGAAGTCAACCTGGCCGCCGACCGCGCCGACATACCTGTTCCCCGCGACCTCGGCGTTGACCTGGCCCGAGAGGTCGACCTCGACCGCCGAGTTGATAGCGGTAAATCCCGGCAGCCGGGCCATCACGTCGACTCCGTGGCTGATTGCCGGCGGCACCAGTTTCACCGCCGGGTTGCGGTCGGCGAAGCGGAACAGCCGCCCGGTGCCGAACAGCGAGCCGCCGGTGGTGATCCCGGTGTCGAACGGCTTGCGCGCGTTGCTGACGGCACCGGCCTCGATCAGGTCGAGGAAGCGGTCGCCCAGCATGCCGGAATGCACGCCGAGATCGCGGTGGCCGGCGAGCGCCGAGAGGATGGCGTCCGGCATGGCGCCGATGCCGGTCTGGATGACGGCGCCGTCGGGGATCCGCCCGGCGACCAGCTCGGCGATGCGCTCCTCGACCGGCCCGATCCGGGCCGGCGCCAGCTCGGCCAGCGGGCGCGAGGTCTCGACCGTCAGGGCGATCTCAAGGTCGTCCGGCCACTCGGCGCCGAAGCAGAACGGCGCCCGGTCGTTGACCTCGGCGATCACCGTCCGGGCCCGGCGGGCGGCGGCCAGCGAGTAGTCGTTGTTGCAGGCCAGGCCGAGCCGGCCGTCGCCGTCGCGCGCCAGCTGCAGCAGCGCCACGTCCACCGGCAGGATGCCGTCGGCGAACAGCCCGGGGATCCGGCTGTACTGCGCCGGCACCACGTCGAGCCGGCCGGCCCGGGCCAGGGCGCCGGCGCCGCCGATGGCGCCGTAGCCGGAAAACGCCAGGCCGTCGGTCGCCGCCGGCGCGAAGCTGTCGGAGAACAGCGCGCCGACGAACACCGTGAGCGGCCCCAGCGCGTGGCGTTGCCGGACCAGCGCCTCGGACAGCGCCGTCGGGTCGCCCGAGGCCTGGCCGACCACCACCGTGTCGCCGGGCCGGACCAGGCCGGCGAAGTCGATCATGTCTGCGGTCGCACTCATTGCCGCCTCACCGGAAGGGCCTGGGAGTGCTATAGTAGCGGGTGCCTGGGGATTGGCGCTTCATCTGTTGAAATACCATTTCATTTTGTGGTATGGTGCCGCTTCGTTTTCGGCGGGAGGAAACCATGCCGTCATTCAAGCCCGTCATCGCGCTGTCCCGCGGCCTCGACGTGCTGCGGGTGGTCAACCAGGAGCGGCTGGCCACCGTCGGCTCGATCCACAAGGCGATCGGCCTCGACAAGGCGACCATCGTGCGGATGCTGGAGACCCTCGAGCACGAGGGCTACGTGATGCGCGACCCGGAGCGCGCCGCCTACGCCCCGACCGGCCGCACCCTGCTGCTCAGCCAGGGCTACAACCAGCATCTCTGGGTCGGCAGCGTGGCCGACCCGATCCTGCAGGAGGTCCGCGACCAGGTCGGCTGGCCGGTCGACATCGCGCTGTTCGACGGCGACGCGATGATCATCTCGCAGACCGCCCAGGAACGCGGCTCGGTGCTGTTCGTGCGGCGCCGGCCGGGCTTCCGGATCCCGGTGCTGACCACTTCGCTGGGGCGCGCCTACCTGGCCTATTGCGGCGACGATGAGCGCCGGGCGATCATCGCGCGGCTGGCGGAGATCCCGGGCCCGGCGACCGAGCTGGCGCGCGACCCGGCGCGGCTGGAAGGCATCCTGGCCGAGGTCCGCCGGCGCGGCTATGCGATCACCGATCCGAGCTACAGCCACGAGATGTTCGACGACAAGGTCTGGGCGATCGGCGTGCCGGTCGGCACCGGGGCCCGGGTATTCGCGGCGATCAACGTCATGCTGCTGCACAGTGCCGTGAAGGAGGCCGACGGCGTGCGGCAGTTCCTGGAGCCGCTGCAGCGCACCGCCGCCCGGATCGCCGAGGCGCTGAACGAGCGGACCGAGCGGCGGCGGGCCTGACGCCCGTCGCACCGTGGGTTCCGGATCGACCGCGCCGAGGGCGGCGCGTCCGTCCGGAATGACGAAGATGGGGGTGAGGTGGAGCCGTTCCGCCTGCCCTTTCTTCGTCATTCCGGACCGGACCGCCGCAGGCGGAACGGAGCCGGAACCCACCGGCCGCTCCGTCGCTCCCCTCATCCCGCGATCACCGCCAGGCCGTTGTTCAGGATCACCGTGTCGCGCTCGACCGCCCGGCAGCGGAACGACACCGTCCCGCCGTCCAGCCAGATCTCGGTGCGGATGGTCTCGCCCGGATAGACCGGTGCCGAGAACCGCACGTCCAGGCGCTTCAGCCGCGCCGGGTCGTTGCCGCAGCACGCCCGCAGCACCGCCCGCCCGGCGACCCCGTAGGTCGCGAGGCCGTGCAGGATCGGCCGGTCGAAGCCGACCGCCCGGGCCACCTTCGGGTCGGCGTGCAGCGGGTTGGTGTCGCCCGACAGCCGGTAGATCAGCGCCGCCTGCGGCAGGGTCGGCAGGTCCAGGACGAGCTCCGGGTCGCCGTTCGGCATCGCGTGCGGCGCCGGGGTCGGGCCGGACGGGCCGCCGAATCCGCCCTCGCCGCGCATGAAGGTGGTCGAGGTGACGGTGCACAGCACCTCGCCGCTGGCCTTGTCGACGACGTCGCGCTCCGAGAACAGCAGCGCGCCCTTGCCCTCGCCCTTGTCGACGATCTCGGTCACCCGCGACCGTCCGATCACCGTGCCGGACGGCGGCAGCGGGCGGTGCAGGACCAGCCCCTGCTCGCCGTGCAGTACCTTGCGCCAGTCGACCCCGGTCTCCGGGTCCTTCAGCCAGAACCCCGGATAGCCCAGCACCACCGCCATGGTCGGCAGCGCCTGCAGCCCGTCCTCGTAGACATGGCGCAGGTCGGCGGCGTCCAGCGGGTCGTGGCCGCAGCCCACCCCGAGCGCGTACAGCATGGTGTCGCGCTCGGTGTAGCTGTGCTCCAGCTCCGGGAACGGCCAGTTCATCAGCTTGTCGTAGTCGATCGGCATGCTGTGATCTCTCCTCTGCATTTCTCGCGGCCGGTGGGTTCCGGCTCCGCCGCGCCGAGGGCGGCGCGTCGGTCCGGAATGACGAAGGCTGGTGACGACGACGCTCCATCTCGTCATTCCGGACCGGGCCGCCGAACGGCGGAACGGAGCCGGAACCCACGATGCGACGGGCGGCGGGCGTCGGCTACAGGCTTCTGGCGACGATCTCCTTCATGATCTCGGTGGTGCCGCCGTAGATCCGGTGGACCCGGGCGTCGGCATAGGCGCGGGCGATCGGGAACTCGGTCATGTAGCCGTAGCCGCCATGCAGCTGCAGGCAGGTGTCGACCACCTTGCCCATCAGCTCGGTCAGCCACCATTTCGCCATCGCCGCGGTCGGCACGTCGAGTTCGCCGCGCAGGTGCCTGGCGATGCAGTCGTTCAGGAACACCCGGGCCACATGCGCCTCGGTCTTGACCTCGGCCAGCTTGAAGCGGGTGTTCTGGAAGTCGGCGATCGCCCGGCCGAATGCCTGGCGCCCGCGGGTGTAGGCGATGGTCCACTCCAGGGCCGCTTCGATCACGGTGACCGCCGAGATGGCGATCAGCAGGCGCTCCTGCGGCAGCTCCTGCATCAGGTAGCGGAAGCCCTGGTTCTCCTCGCCCAGCAGATTTGTGATCGGGACCCGAACGTCGTCGAAGAACAGCTCCGAGGTGTCCTGGGCCTTCAGCCCGATCTTGTCGAGGTTGCGGCCGCGCGCGAAGCCGGCGCGGTCGGCCTCGACCAGGATCAGGCTGGTGCCCTTGGCGCCCAGGGCCGGGTCGGTCTTGCACACCACCACGATCAGGTCGGCCAGCTGGCCGTTGGTGATGAAGGTCTTCTGGCCGTTGACGACGTAGTGATTGCCGTCGCGCACGGCCGATGTGCGCACGCCCTGCAGGTCGCTGCCGGTCCCGGGCTCGGTCATGGCGATGGCGGTCACCACCTCGCCGCGGGCCATGCGCGGCAGCCACGCGCGCTTCAGGTCCTCCGACCCGTAGTGCAGGATGTAGGGCGCCACGATGTCGGAATGCAGGCGGAAGCCCGGCCCCGAATACACGTGGCGCATCATCTCCTCGATCATCACCACCGAGGTCAGGAAGTCGGCGCCGCCGCCGCCGTATTCCTCCGGGATGGCGGTCAGCAGCAGCCCGGCCTCGCCGGCCTTGCGCCAGAGCTCGCGGTCGACGACGCCCTGCTGTTCCCAGCGGGCGTGGTGCGGCGCCACCTCGGCCTCGACGAAGCGGCGCGCCGTCTCGCGGAACAGCGCGTGCTCCTCGCGGAACAGCGGCTCGGTCATCGGCTCCTCCCTGCCTCGGCGGGCCCGTTGCCGGCCCTTCGTCGGTCGAAGCCTAGCGGGATGACCCGACGAATGAAATATCGTTTCGAAAAGCTGCGGCTCGGTCGCGAAACGCGACGACACCCATGCGCGGCACGGCCGTTCTATCGCCCCCGCCGCTCGCCCGATATGGTCGCCATGGTGCCGGACCGTCTCCAGGAGCCCGTCTCGTGAAATTCTTGATCCTCGACCAGTCGATCGCCGGCTCCGGCCGCCCGCAGGGCCAGGCGATCCGCGACACCCTGGCGCTGGCGCAGAAATGCGACGCCCTCGGCTACCACCGGTTCTGGGTGTCCGAGCATCACAGCCACCCGACCATCGTCGGCACCGCGCCGGAGATCCTGATCGCGGCGATCGCCACCCACACGAAGACCATCCGGGTCGGCAGCGCCGGCGTGATGCTGCCGCACTACGCGCCGCTGAAGGTGGCCGAGCAGTTCCGGGTGCTGGACGCCCTGGCGCCCGGCCGCATCGACCTCGGGCTCGGACGTGCCCCCGGGTCCGACGGCCGCACGGCGTTCGCGCTCAACCCGCTGGCCAACGAGCGGCCGGCCCAGTTCCCGAGCGACGTCGCCGACCTGATGGCATGGCTGCACGGCGAGCCGCTGCGCGAGGGCCATCCCTTCGCGGTCGTCGAGGCGATGCCGAAGGGCGACACCGCACCGGAGATCTGGATGCTCGGCAGCTCGAACTACGGCGCCCAGGTCGGGGCGCATTTCGGCCTGCCCTACAGCTTCGCCTGGTTCTTCACCGACGGCCGCGGCGGCCAGGAGGCGCTCGACCTGTACCGCACCCACTACCAGCCGAGTGTGCGGCATCCGGAGCCGAACGCCGGGATCTGCGTGTGGGCGCTGGCCGCGGAGACCGCGGACGAGGCGCAGTACCACTACAGCTCGCGGGCCCACTGGCAGCTGCACCGCGACCGCGGCATCTACCTGCCGCTCGACCCGCCGGAACATGCGCTCGGCCAGGACTACACCGCCGCCGAGGCGGCCCGGATCGCCGAGCTGCGGCGCACCGCGATGGTCGGCACCGCACCCGAGGTCGCGGCCCGGATCCGCGAGTTGGCCGGTCGGCTGCAGGTCGACGAGGTGGCGATCGTCACCTGGGCCCATGACGAGCAGGCCCGGCACACCAGCTACAGCCTGCTGGCCAGGGAACTGGGGCTGGCGCCGCGTCCCGCCGCATAGCGGCCGCGGGAACGCCGATGCCGCCATTCGCCGCCGGGCCGGTCTCGCCGCGTCGCCTGGTGGCGATCGTCTGTGCGGCCCAGGTGCTGGCGCAGATCGGCGCCTACGCCTGGCCGGCCCTGGTGCCCGGCCGCATGGAGGCGTGGGGCATCGACAACGCCGACGCCGGCTGGATCACCGGCCTGTTCTACCTGGCCTATGCGGTCGCCGTGCCGGTTCTGGTGACCCTGACCGACCGGGTCGATCCCAAGCGCGTCTACCTGTTCGGCGTGGCGGTGACCGTGGTCGGCCATCTGGTCTTCGCGACGATCGCCGACGGCTTCTGGTCGGCGGCCTTCGCGCGCGTGCTGGCCGGGGTCGGCTGGGCCGGGACCTACATGACCGGGCTCAAGCTGCTGGCCGACCGGGTCGACGACCGGCTGATGTCGCGGGCGGTCGCCGGCCATGCGCTCAGCATCGGGCTGGCCGGCGCGGCGTCCTTCCTGTTCGCCGGCGTGCTCGACGACCTGTTCGGCTGGCGCAGCGTGTTCTGGGGGTCGGCGGCCTGCGCGGCGGCGGCCTGGCTGACGGTCGCGCTCGCGGCCCCGGCCCAGCCGGGGCGCAGCGAGCCGCTGGCCGGAAGGCTGTTCGACTTCATGCCGGTGCTGCGCAACCGCTCGGCCATGGCCTACGCGATCGCGTACTGCGTCCACACCTGGGAGATGAACACCCTGCGCGGCTGGGGCGTCGCCTTCCTGGTCTGGGTGGCGGCGACCACCGGCGAGGAGCCGTGGCTGCCGGCGACCGCCGCGATCACCCTGGTCGGGCTGGCCGGGACCTGGGCCAGCGTCGCCGGCAACGAGGCGTCGATCCGCCTGGGCCGGCAGCGGCTGGTGCGGGCCGCGATGCTGGCGTCCGCCGTCTGCGCCGCCGGAATCGGCTTCCTCGGCCCGGTCTCCTACAGCGTCGCCGTGGCGCTGGTGCTGGTCTACGGCGTGGTGATCTGGCTCGACTCCTCGTCGCTCACCGCCGGGGCCGCCGGCAGCGCCCTGCCCGGCCGGCGCGGCGCCACACTGGCGGTGCATTCGATGCTCGGTTATGCCGGCGGCTTCGCCGGACCGCTGATCATGGGCGTGGTGCTGGACCTCGCCGGCGGCATGTCGACGCAAGGCTGGGGCCTCGCCTTCCTGCACGTCGCGGCGGCCATGCTGGTCGGCCGCGTCGCCTTCGCGATGCTGCGCCCGCGGGCGCTGCCGGGCGACCGTCCGGGCGGCTGATCGCCTCTCGATTTCGTCCGGTGAAACGGCGTTTCGGTCGATTGACGCCGCCGTTCCCGGGTGCAAAGCTTCGGGGCCGCAAGAAGCAGACGAAGACGAGTCCGGGAGAGAGACGACATGGAATCGGGCAACCCGTCCGCCGGCCGGGCCCTCGACGGCAAGGTCGTGGTGGTGACCGGCGCCGGCCGCGGGATCGGGCGCGAGATCGCGCTGCTGGCCGCCGCCGAGGGCGCCAGGGTGGTGGTCAACGACTTGGGCGGCGCGCCCGACGGCGAGGGCGCCAGCGCCGCGCCGGCCGAGGAGGTGGTCGAGGCGATCCGGGCCGCCGGCGGCACCGCGGTCGCCAGTTTCGACAGCGTCGCCGACCCGCTGGCCGCCGCCGCCATCGTCGAGACCGCGCTGACCCACTACGGCCGGCTCGACGGCGTGGTGAACAACGCCGGCATCCTGCGCGACGCGATCTTCCACAAGATGAGCGTGGCGGACTTCGAGACCGTCATCAAAGTCCACCTGATGGGCAGCTTCTACGTCAGCCACGCCGCCGCCCGGATCTTCCGCGAGCAGGAGAGCGGGTCCTTCGTCCATTTCACCTCGACCTCGGGGCTGGTCGGGAACTACGGGCAGGCCAACTACGCCGCCGCCAAGATGGGCATCGTCGGGCTGTCGAAGTCGATCGCCCTCGACATGGCGCGCTTCAACGTGCGCTCGAACTGCGTGTCGCCGTTCGCCTGGAGCCGGCTGATCGGCACCATCCCGACCTCGACCGAGGCCGAGAAGGCCCGGGTCGCCCGCATCCAGGCCATGGGGCCGGAGAAGATCGCGCCGCTCAGCGCCTTCCTGCTCGGCGACGCGGCGAAGGACGTCACCGGGCAGATCTTCGCGGTCCGGATGAACGAGATCTACCTGATGGGCCAGTCCCGGCCGATCCGCTCGGTACACCGCTCCGACGGCTGGACCTGCGACAGCATCGCCGAGCACGCCATCCCGGCGCTGCGGTCGTCGTTCTACCCGCTCGACCGCTCGGGCGACATCTTCTCCTGGGACCCGGTGTGAGATGAGTGGGGATGCCTTGGAGCGGCGGGTGGGTTCCGGCTCCGTCCCGCCTCCGGCGGTCCGGTCCGGAATGACGATGAAGGGGGAAGGCGCGGTCCTCGCCACGTTCTCCTCCGTCGTCATTCCGGACGGGCGCGCCGCCCTCGGCGCGGTCGAGCCGGAACCCACCGTCCCGATGGCAGCCCGGAGACCATGACATGACCACCGGCATTCTCGCCTACGGCGCCTACATTCCGCGGCTGCGGCTGCAGCGCCGTGTCATCGCCGAGGCCAACGGCTGGCTGAACCCGGCGCTGAAGGGCCTGGCGCGCGGCGAGCGGGCGATCTGCAACTGGGACGAGGACCCGGTGACCATGGCGGTCGAGGCGGCCCGCGACGCGCTGGCCGGCCGCGACCGCGCGACCGTGGCGGAGCTGCGCTTCGCCTCGACCACCTTCCCGTTCCAGGACCGCCTGAACGGCGGCGTGGTCGCCGAGGCGCTGCGGCTGTCCGAGGAGATCGCCGCGACCGACGTCGGCGCCACCCAGCGCGCCGCCACCTCGGCGCTGGCGGCCGCCCTGAAGAGCGGGTCGGAATCCCTGGTGGTGGCCGCCGAGCAACGCCGGGCCAGGGCGGCCAGCCCGCTGGAGATGGCGGCCGGCGACGGAGCCGCCGCGGTGCTCGTCGGGGACGGCGAGCCGGTCGCGGTGCTGCTGGCCAGCGCCGCCCGGACGGTGGATTTCGTCGACCACTACCGGACCGCCGACTCGGTCTACGACTACCAGTGGGAGGAGCGCTGGATCCGCGACGCCGGCTACATGCCGACGGTGCCGCCGGTGATCGGCCGCTGCCTGGCGGCGGCCGGGGTCGGTGCCGCCGAGGTCACGCATTTCTGCATGCCGACGACGCTGCCGCGGGTCGCGGCGATGGTCGCCAAGGCGGCCGGCATCCCGGACGACGCGGTGCGCGACAACCTGGCGGCGGTGTGCGGCGACACCGGTGCCGCGCACCCGCTGATGCTGCTGGTGGCGGCGCTCGAGGACGCCAGGGCCGGCGACCGCATCCTGGTGGTCGGCTTCGGCCAGGGCGCCGACGCGCTGCTGTTCGAGGTCACCCCGGCGATAGCGGCCCGGCCGGCCGGGCTCGGCGTGAAGGGCCACCTGGCCCGCCGGCGCGAGGAGACCAGCTACGCCAGGTTCCTGGCGTTCAACGACACCGTCGAGGTCGAGCGCGGCATGCGCGCCGAGGCCGACAAGCTGACCCCGCTGTCGGCGATGTGGCGCAACCGCGACGCGGTGACCGGCTTCGTCGGCGGCCATTGCCGGCAGTGCGGCACCCTGCAGTTCCCGCGCAGCCGGATCTGCGTGAACCCGAACTGCAACGCGGTCGACAGCCAGGAGCCGCACCCGTTCGCCGAGAAGCGGGCCAGGGTCAACTCCTACACGGCGGACCGGCTGACCTACTCGCCGGACCCGCCGGCCTGCTACGGCATGATCCAGTTCGACGACGGCGGCCGCTGGATGATGGACTTCACCGACATCGACGCCGACGACCTGGCGGTCGGGCAGGCGATGCGGATGACGTTCCGGATCAAGGACATCGACACGCAGCGCGGGTTCCGCCGGTACTTCTGGAAGGCCGCGCCCGCAACCGGCGGCAGCCAGCCGCGATAGGGAGGATCGGATATGCCCCAGGGAATCCGCGACAAGGTCGTCATCCTCGGCATGGGCTGCTCGAAATTCGGCGAGCGCTGGGACATGGACGCCGACGACCTGATGGTCGAGGCCTACACCGAGGCGCTGGCCGACGCCGGGATCGAGACCAGGCAGCTCGACGCCGCCTGGCTCGGCACCGCCATCGAGGAGCAGCATGTCGGCAAGTCCGGGGTGCCGCTCGCGGTGGCGCTGCGGCTGCCCTACATCCCGGTCACCCGGGTCGAGAACTACTGCGCCAGCGGCACCGAGGCGTTCCGCGGCGCCGTCTACGCGGTCGCCTCGGGGGCCGCCGACATCGCGCTGGCGCTCGGCGTCGAGAAGCTGAAGGACACCGGCTACGGCGGCCTGCCGCAGCGCGGCCGCGGCACCCTGAACAACATGACCTGGCCGAACCTGTCGGCGCCCGGCTCGTTCGCCCAGCTGGCCGCCGCGTACCGGGCCAAGCACGGCTCGGCGCCCGAGGACCTGAAGCGGGCGATGGCCCATATCTCGGTCAAGAGCCACGACAACGGCGCGCGCAACCCGAAGGCGCATCTGCGCAACCGCATCACCATCGACACCGTGCTGAACGCCCCGACCGTGGCCGAGCCGCTCGGGCTGTACGACTGCTGCGGTGTCAGCGACGGCGCCGCCTGCGCCATCGTCACCACCCCCGACATCGCCCGCGGCATGGGCCGGCGCGACCTGGTCGCCGTCAAGGCGCTGCAGCTGGCGGTCTCGAACGGCCAGGAGGCGCAGCACAATTCCTGGGACGGCAGCTACTTCGCGACCACCCGGATCGCCGCGACCCGGGCCTATCGGGAGGCCGGCATCGAGAAGCCGCGCGAGCAGGTCAACCTGATGGAGGTCCACGACTGCTTCTCGGTGACCGAGCTGGTGACCATGGAGGACCTGCACATCTCGCCCGAGGGCCGGGCGGTGCACGACGTGCTGGACGGCTTCTTCGACGCCGACGGCACCATGCCCTGCCAGATCGACGGCGGGCTGAAGTGCTTCGGCCACCCGATCGGGGCGTCGGGCCTGCGGATGATCTACGAGATGTACCTGCAGATGCAGGGCCGCGCCGGCGAGCGCCAGCGCAAGGAGACCCCGCGCATCGGCCTGACCCACAACCTGGGTGGCTTCCCGCACCAGAACGTCTGCTCGATCTCGATCATCGGCCACCACGGGGCGTAAGCTCGCCGGGGCGACGCCCGTCGCTCCGTAGGTCCCGGATCGAGTCCGCGCGCGCGGCCTCGTCCGGGATGACGTCAGGAGGGGCGGGTCCCATTCATTGACGTCATCCCGGGCGAGCGGAGCGAGACCCGGGACCCACCCGCCGCCACAAACGCTAGACAGGAGAACACCACCCATGGGCAAGCTCGACGGCAAGGTCGCAATCATCACCGGGGCCGGCGGCGGGATCGGCGTCGCGGCGGCGAGGCTGTTCGCCGCGGAGGGCGCCAAGCTGATGCTGGTCGACCTGGACGGCGACCGGCTGGCCGCCCTGGCGCAGTCGATCGGCGACGACCGTGCCGACTGGGCAGTGGCCGACGTCACCGACGCCGAGCAGGTGAAGGGCTACATCGCCAAGACCGTCGACCGCTTCGGCGGCGTCGACGTCACCCTGCTGAACGCCGGCATCGAGGGCAAGGTCGCCCGCATGCAGGACCAGGGCGACGACGATTTTGACAGGGTGATCGCGGTCAACGTGCGCGGCGTCTGGCTCGGCCTGAAGTACACCATGCCGGAGATCGCCAGGCGCGGCGGCGGCTCGGTCGTGATCACCGCCTCGACCGCCGGCATCCGGGCGGTGCCGGGCATCTCGCCCTATATCTGCAGCAAGCACGCGGTGATCGGGCTGATGCGCTCGGGCGCCATGGAGGGGGCGGCGTCGAAGGTTCGGGTCAACACCGTGAACCCGTCGCCGATCGAGACCGACATGATCCACCGGCTCGAGGACGCCTACAATCCGAGCCGCGGCAACCGCCAGCCGATGGCCGAGGGCACGCCGCTGAAGCGCTACGGCCAGCCGGAGGAGGTGGCCCGGCTGATGCTGTTCCTGGCATCCGAGGACTCCTCGTTCTGCACCGGCGGCGTCTACATGGTGGACGGCGGGGTGTCGGCCGGCCGCGCCTGAAGCCGGGCCATGTCGGGTGGGTCGGGCGCCGCACAGATGGATTGTCAAAAAATGAACGATGGGTCATTGTTCATTTCGCTGCATCGAAGGAGTCCGTGACCGTCATGAGCACTGCAGTTCCGGATCGGGCGGAATCCCCCGCCACGGTCGTCGACGCGCTGATCATCGGCGCCGGGTTCTCCGGCATGTACCAGCTGCACTGCCTGCGCGACCGCCTCGGCATGAGCGCGCGGGTGCTGGAGCAGGGCGACGGGGTCGGCGGCACCTGGTACTGGAACCGCTATCCCGGCGCGCGCTGCGACTCCGAGAGCCACTCCTACTGCCTGACCTTCGACAAGGACCTGTACGAGAGCTGGGAGTGGTCGGAGCGCTATCCCGAGCAGCCCGAGATCCTGCGCTACATGAACCACGTCGCCGACCGCTTCGACCTGCGGCGCGACATCCGGTTCGGGACCCGGGTGACGGCGGCGCGCTGGGACGCCCGCGCCGATCGCTGGACGGTCGAGACCGCCGACGCCGAAGGCGGGGCCGGCGAGCGGTTCGCGGCGACCTGGCTGATCACCGCGGTCGGCTGCCTGTCCTCGGCCAACGTGCCGAAGCTGCCGGGGCTCGAGAGCTTCGCCGGCGACTGGTACCACACCGGCCAGTGGCCGCATGACGGCGTCGACTTCTCCGGCAAGCGGGTCGGCCAGATCGGCACCGGCTCGACCGGCATCCAGGCGGTGCCGGTGATCGCCGAGACCGCCGGCCACCTGACCGTGTTCCAGCGCACCGCCAACTACAGCATCCCGGCCCGCAACGCGCCGCTGACCCCGGAGTTCAAGCGCTACATCCGGGAGAACCGGCCGGCGATCCGCGAACTGATGCAGTCGACCCCGAACGGCCACGCCTTCGCGATCGCCGACCGCTCGGCCCACGACATGACCCCGGACGAGCGCGAGGCGGTCTACGCCGCGGCGTGGGAGAAGGGCGGCCTGCAGTTCCGGGCCACCTTCCGCGACCTGCTGGTCGACAAGGCGGCCAACGATACCGCCGCCGACTTCCTGAAGCGCAAGATCCGCGAGACCGTGAAGGACCCGGAGACCGCGCGGCTGCTGTCCGACATCGACCACCCGTTCGCCACCAAGCGGCCGCCGATCGACAGCCACTACTTCGAGGCCTTCAACCGCCCGAACGTCAGCCTGGTGGATGTCCGGTCCGACCCGATCGAGCGCATCACCCCGACCGGCCTTACCCTGCGCAGCGGCGCCGAGCACGCGCTCGACGTGATCGTGTTCGCCACCGGCTTCGACGCCATGACCGGGCCGCTGCTGAACATCGGAATCACCGGGCGCGACGGCCTGACCCTGAAGGAGGCCTGGCGCGAGGGCCCGAAGACCTATCTCGGCCTCGGCGTCGCCGGCTTCCCGAACCTGTTCACCGTGACCGGGCCGGGCAGCCCGTCGGTGCTGTGCAACATGCCGGTGGCGATCGAGCAGCATGTCGAGTGGATCACCGACTGCATCGCCGCCATGCGCGAGAAGGGTGTTTCCCGCATCGAGCCGGCCGCCGAGGCGGCCGAGGGCTGGGTCGCCCACGTCAATGCCGCGGCCGACGCCACCCTGCTGCCGATGGCCGGGCATTCCTGGTATCTCGGCGCCAACATCCCCGGCAAGCCGCGGGTGTTCATGCCCTATGCCGGTGGCATGGCGCACTACCGCAGGATCTGCGACGACGTCGCGGCGAAGGGCTATGAGGGGTTCGTGAAGAGCGCCTGACCGGCCGGTCGGTCGCTGAAGAACTCCATCACCCCGACGATCAGCCGGGCGCGGCCGTCCTCCGCCCCGACCGGCAGCAGCAGGCGGGCGTAGAGGTTGAGGTCGTCCAGGCCGGCGACCCCGACGCTGTTCACCACGAACACGCCGGCCAGGTCCTCGGCGCAGCGCCGGTGCTCGTACAGGGTCTCGTCGAGCGCCGGTCCCGCCGGCATCAGCTCGCGCAGGGTGGAGCCCTTGCGAATGCGATAGCGGGCCTTCACCGCTTCGCCGACCAGCCGGAACCGGAAGTCGCCGTCGCAGACGTCGAGCACGATCAGGTTGGCCAGCAGCGCCGGCATCGCCAGCGGGTCGACGTCGCTCCATTCCGGCGCCTTCCGGCCGCCGGCCCAGCCCTGCCAGACCTCGACCAGCCGGCTGGCGAGCGGGAACGCCGCCAGCGCCGCCGGCGGCGACGCAGGGTCGAAGGCGGCCAGACGCTCCGGGCGGAACGTCGGCTGGGGCCGGCGGATCGGGCCAGTCATCGGTTTGGCGGCGGTCGTCCGTGGGATGGGGGCGGCGATTCGCCGGGACCATGCCAGGGACCGGTTAACACAGCGTTACGCCGCCGGTCCGGCCCCTAGAGGTAGAGCTTCGGGACGTGCCCGCGCATGCCGCAGATCAGGTCCTCGGTCTTCAGCCCCCACTGGGCCGCCAGCTCGTACATCGTGATTCCGGCGTCGCCCTGGCGGCCGAGCAGGCAGACCTCGTCGCCGACCGTTGCATCGGGGATCCCCGTCAGGTCCAGGCGGATCTGCTCCAGGTGGGGCGGGCCGACGACTGGGGCCCGTTGCCCGCGGACCAGGGCCCAGGCGCCGTCGGGCGTCCGCTTCGGAAAGCCGTCGCCCCAGCCGAAGCCGGCGATGCCGAACGACCGGATGCCGGCCGGCAGTCCGACGGTGTCCGGGGTCTCCGGCCCGATCGCCCGGATCGCGGTCAGCCGGGTGCGGATGCCGGTCAGCGCCGGTTGCAGGCAGAGGGCGGCGCGCTTGGCCGGCGGGCTCAGCCCGAACAGCAGGACCCCGACGTCGACCATGGAGTAGTCCAGGTCGCGCTCGCCGTGCACGGTGTCGGTGCTGGAGGCGCACACCCAGCGCAGCGCCGGGCAATGCCGCCGGCACAGGTCCACCGCCCGGTCGAAGATCCGCTTCTGCGCGGCGATCGCCTCGGCCGGGGCGTCGGGCTTCTCCGACAGGTGGGTGTAGACCCCGACGACGTGGAGCCGGTCGCATTGCGGCAGGATGGTCTCGAGGAATCCGGCCAGCTCGGCCTCGCCGAAGCCGAAGCGCAGCAGGCCGACGTCGACCTTCAGGAACACCGGCCGGGGCCGCCGCAGCGCCGCGTTCCAGGACACGGCGTCGTGCTCGCCGGCGATCGTCACCGTCAGGTCGAGGGCCTCGGCCTCCGCGGCCTCCTCGGCCAGCGTGCCGCCATACAGCAGGACCGGCTTGTCCGGGGCGGCGGCCCGGATCGCGGCGGCGTCGTCCAGGCGGGCGGCGGCGAAGCCGTCGGCGCCGGCCGCCGCTAGGATCGCCGCCACCGGCCCGGCCCCGAACCCGTAGCCGTCGCGCTTCAGCGAGCAGAACGCCGCCACCCCGGCCGGCAGCAGGCCGCGCAGCCGGCCGAAATTGTGCCGGATGGCGGCGGTGTCGATCTCGTAGCGCGGCGAGGGAAGCGGAGCAGGCACCGTCCTCATGCGACCTTGGCGTACACCGTCTCGCCGCTGAGGCCGGCGGCGTCCATGGCGCGGGCGATCCTGGCGATCTCGGCGTCCGGCAGCTTCATCAGCGGCGGCCGGACGTGGGCCGCCTTCATCCGGCCGAGATGCACCAGGGCCTCCTTCATGCGGTTGTGCATGTCCAGGAACGGCGGGTCGTAGAACGCGCCCGTCGTCGGGTAGATGCGGTCGGCGACCGCCCGCGCGGCCGCCATGTCGCCGGCCTGGACCGCCCGGAACAGGGCGACCTGCAGGGCGGCGATCACGCTGCCCGCCCCGGACAGCAGGCCGTCGCAGCCCAGCACCAGCGACGACAGCAGCCAGGACGAGTGGGTCGAGAGCACCGAGATCCGGCGCGGCAGGGCGTGCAGCTCGCGGACCTGGCGCTCGTGCTGCTTGGTGTCGTTGCACCAGTCCTTGATGGCCACGACCGTGTCGATCTCCTGGCAGATCCGCAGCAGGGTCTCGACCGGATAGCCGAGGCCGGTTGCCAGCGGGTACTGGAACACCACGATCGGCAGGTCGGTGGCCTCGCGGATCGTGCGGAAGTGGCCGAGCGCCATCTCCGGCCGCATCGCGCCGCCGGCCGCGAAGGTGCCGGACGGGAACACCAGCAGGGCGCTCGCCCCGCCACGCTCGGCCCGCCGGGCGATGGCGGCGGCCAGGTGCGAGCCGTCGGAATACACCCCGTGCACCACCGGCAGGCGGCCGCCGACCTCCTCCATGGTGATCGCCATCACCCGCTCCTGCTCCTCGATGGTGCAGGTCGCGACCTCGCTGGCATGGGCGTTGACGGTGACCGCGGTGATGCCCTCGACCGCGCCGACGTCGCGCAGATGGGCACGGTAGCCGGCCTCGTCGATCGAGAGGTCGGCGTGGAACGGCAGCAGGCAGGCGGGGATCACCCCCTTGGGCTGGAACGGTAGCGGCATGGCGTCCTCCCGGGACGAGTGTTCGTTGGGCGGAGTGTAGGGTCGATGGACCGTGGGTTGGAAGCGGTAGCGACTTGCTCCCATTTTGGGAGTGCTCTATTCTGCAGCGATGCGGATCATCGCGCGGAAGACGCTCCGGGATCACTGGGAGAAGCCCGGGCGCCGGGACAGCGAGGAGCCGCTGAAGGCCTGGTACGCGATCGCGGCGGCCGCGGACTGGCCCGGCCCGGCCGACGTCAAGGCGCAGTACCGGTCGGCCAGCTTCGTCGGCGACCGCGCGGTGTTCAATATCGCCGGGAACAAGTACCGGCTGGTCGCGTGGATCAACTATCCATATCGCGTGCTCTATGTCCGCTTCGTGGGCACGCACCGGGAATACGACGCCATCGACGTCACGGAGGTCTAGCGATGACGCAACCCGAAATCAGGCCGATCCGCGACGCGGCGGATCACGAGGCCGCGCTGGACCGCATCGCATCGCTGATGGCGGCAGAGCCCGGCACGGCGGAGGGCGATGAGCTGGATGTGCTGGTCACGCTCGTCGAGGCCTATGAGAGCCGCAACCATGCGATCGAGGCGGCCGACCCAGTCGCGTTGATCGAGCATCTGATGGAGGCGCGTGCCCTCACGAGGGCGGATCTGCGGCCGGTGCTCGGTTCGTCGGGACGGGTGTCGGAGATCCTGAACCGCCGGCGCCCGCTGACCATCGCCATGATCCGCGGCCTGCACGAGCGTTTCGGATTGCCGGCCGAGGTGCTGATCCGGGAATATCCGCTGGCGGGGTGACCGAACCGGGATCTCGGCCGCCGACGCTCAGCTCAGCGCCGCGATGTCCGGCTTCGGCCGCGCCCTTGCCGGGATCGTCTGCAGGTGGCGCTCCAGGGCGGCGGCGACCGCCAGCAGCCGGTGGTCGCCCCAGCGCCGGCCGCAGACCTGCAGGCCGAACGGCGTGCCGGTGGCGTCCAGGCCGCAGGGGATCGAGATCACCGGGTGGTCGGTCAGGGTCAGGCCGTAGGCCAGCCCCAGCCAGTGGAAATAGCTGCGCAGCTCCTCGCCGTTGATATGGGTCGGGTAGAGCTGCGCGACCGGGAACGGCGGCACCGCCGCGGTCGGCGCCAGCAGGATGTCGTAGTCGTCCATGTAGGCCAGGAACGCCCGGTACAGCTTGGTCTGGCCGGCCTGGGCCTTGGCGGCGTCGGCGAAGGAATAGCCGTAGGCCTGCTCCATGTTGGCGATCAGGTTCGGCCCGAGGTCGGCGCGCCGGTCGCGGTAGTGGGCCTCGTGGCCGATCAGGAAGGACATCGACCGCAGCACCTCGAAGATCTCGTCGGCGCCCTGCAGCGGCGGCGCCTTGTCGTCGACGCTCGCGAAGGCGCCGCCGAGGTCGGCGATCACCTCGCCGAAGGTCCGGCGGATGCCGTCGTCGACCGGCGCGAAGCCGAGATCGGCCGAGACCGCGACGCGCAGGCCGCTCAGGTCGACCTCCGGCAGGATCGCCAGGGCGGCGGGGTCGCCGTTCCAGGCCAGCGGGTCGACCGGGTCGCGGCCGGCGATCGCCGACAGCATCAGCGCGGTGTCGGCCACGTCGCGGCCCATCGGGCCCTGCACCGAGATCGAGGTGTAGCCGATCCCGCGCCGCGACATCGGCACCAGGCCGGGGCTGGGCCGCATGCCGACCACCCCGCAATAGCCGGCCGGGGTGCGCAGCGACCCGCCGGTGTCGGAGCCGGTGGCCAGCGGCACCATGTCGGTGGCCAGCGCCACCGCCGAGCCGCCGGACGAGCCGCCGCAGATGCGGGCCGGGTCGAACGGGTTGCCGGTCGGCCCGAACACCGGGTTGGTGGTGTTGGCGCCGGCCCCGAACTCCGGGACGTTGGTCTTGCCGACGGCGACCGCGCCGGCGCCGCGCACCGCCGCGACGATCCGCTCGTCCTCGGCCGGCACGTTGTCGGCGTAGATCGGCGAGCCGAAGGTGGTGCGCACGCCGCCCGACACCATGGTCTCCTTGATGCCGATCGGCAGGCCGTGCAGGGCGCCGAGCGGCCCGCCGGCCATCACCTTGCCCTCGGCCGCGCGGGCCTCGGCCTCGGCGCGCTCCCAGCAGAAGGTGACGAAGGCGTTGAGCCGCGGGTTCACCCGCCCGATCCGGGCCCGGCAGGACGCCAGCAGCTCGACCGGGGAGATCTGCCGGGCGCCGATCATCCGGCGCAGGGTCAGGGCGCTGAGTTCGCAGAGCTCGGTCATCGGTGGGCCTTATTGTGCGGCGGCGTGCGCCGGGTCGCGGTGGGCGGGATCGTGCAGGTGGCACTCGACCATGCTGGCCTCGACCGTCAGCGGCCGCGGCGCCAGCTCCCGGCAGACCGGCATGGCGTGCGGGCAGCGCGGGTGGAAGGTGCAGCCCGGCGGCGGGTCGATCGGGTTCGGGAAGGTGGTGCCGAGCTGGGCGTCCGGCACGCCGAGCCCGGGCTCCGGCGTCAGCACCGAGTTCAGCAGCGCCTGGGTGTAGGGGTGCCGGGGCGCGCGGAACAGGGTCTCGCTGTCGGCCTCCTCGATGATCCGGCCGAGATACATGACCGCCACCCGGGTGGCGATGTGCTGCACCACCGCGAGGTTGTGGCTGATCAGGATGTAGGTCAGCCCCAGTTCCTTCTGCAGGTCGAGCAGCAGGTTCAGGATCTGCGACTGCACCGAGACGTCGAGCGCCGAGGTCGGCTCGTCGCAGATCACCACCTCCGGGCGCATCACCAGGGCGCGGGCGATGGCGACGCGCTGGCGCTGGCCGCCGGACAGCTGGTTGGGATAGCCGTCATAGGCCCGGCGCGGCAGGCCGCACAGGTCCATCATCTCCTTCACCTTGCGCTCCCAGTCGGCCGGGCCGCCGACGCCGTGCACCCGCAGCGGCAGCGAGATGATCGAGGAGATCGACTTGCGCGGGTTCAGCGAGGAATACGGGTCCTGGAAGATCGGCTGGATGCGCCGGGCGACCGCCTTGCGGTCCAGCCCGACCAGCGGCTCGCCGTCGATCGCGATGCTGCCGGAGGTCGGCTTCTGCAGGCCCAGCAGCATCTTCGCCAGGGTCGACTTGCCGCAGCCGGATTCGCCGACCAGGCCGAGCACCTCGCCCTTGTTCACGCTGATCGAGACGCCGTTCACCGCCTTCAGCGGGCGCTTGGGCTTGAACACCCCCTGGCGGACCTGGAACACGCAGGTGAGGTCGTCGGTCGAGATCGTCGGGGGAGCGGTCGTCGGGGAAGCAGTCGTCGGGGAAGCAGTCGTCGGGGCCGCCATCACGCCATCTCCGCCTGCCGGGCGGCCGCGCCGGCCGGGTCGAGCACGCATCGCACCATGCGGCCGGGCGCCAGGTCGCGCATCGGCGGCTCCGCCTGGCAGGCCGGCATGGCATGCGGGCAGCGGTTGGCGAAGGAGCAGCCCGCGATCTCGCCGATCAGCGACGGCACCACGCCCGGGATCGAGCCGAGATGCTCGCCGCGCGGCGTCCGCCCCGGGATCGGGATGCACTGCAGCAGGCCCTGGGTATAGGGATGGGTCGGGGCGGCGAATACCTCGGCCGCGGTGCCGGTCTCGACGATCTGGCCGGCATACATCACGGCGACCCGGTCGGCCATGCGCGCCACCACCCCGAGATCGTGGGTGATCAGGATGATGGCCATGTTGAACTCGCGCTGCAGGTCGCGCAGCAGGTGCAGGATCTGCGCCTGGATGGTGACGTCGAGCGCCGTCGTCGGCTCGTCGCAGATCAGCAGGTCCGGCCCGCACATCAGGGCCATGGCGATCATCACGCGCTGGCGCAGGCCGCCGGACAGCTGGTGCGGATACTGCTGCAGGCGGCTGGCGGCGGCGGTGATCCCGACCTTCTCCAGCAGGTAGATCGCCCGCTCGCGGGCCTCGCCGCGGCCGAGCGTGCGATGCCGGCGCAGCGCCTCCTCGAGCTGGTTGCCGATGGTGTAGGCCGGGTTCAGCGAGGTCATCGGCTCCTGGAAGATCATCGCCATGCTCTCGCCGCGCACGTCCGACATCTGGCGTTCGCTCAGGGCCGTCAGGTCGCGGCCGTGCAGCACCAGGCGGTCGGCGCCGCGCACCGCCTTGGCCGGCAGCAGTCCCATCAGGGCGAGCGAGGTCAGCGACTTGCCGCAGCCGGACTCGCCGACGATGCAGAGCGTCTCGCCCCGCGCCACCTGGAACGAGATTCCGCGCACGGCGCGCAGCGTGCCTTCGGCGAGCGGGATCGACACCGTCAGGTTCTCGACCTCAAGGGAGGGGCCTTCGGACTCGTTCATCTTGCAGGCCTAGCCTCGATTCTCGGGAGCGGTGACGTCTCTGACCCCGTCGCCCAGCAGGTTCACCGCCAGCAGCAGGGTGAACAGCGCGAGGCCGGGGATAGCGATCAGCCAGGCGTCGAACAGGATGTAGTTGCGTCCCTCGGCGATCATCAGGCCCCAGGACGGCAGCGGCGGCTGCACGCCGAGGCCGAGGAAGCTTAGCGCGGCCTCCAGCAGCACCGCGTGGGCGAACTCCAGGGTGGCCACCACGATCAGCTGGTTCATGACGTTCGGCAGGATCTCGCTGACCAGGATGTGCCAGGTCGAGCAGCCGGTGGTCTGGGCCGCCGCCACGAAGTCGAGCGACCGGACCTGCAGGGTGCTGGCCCGCATCACCACGGCATAGCGGTCCCACAGCAGCAGGCCGAGCACCAGGATCACCACCTCCAGCGAGCCGCCGATCACCGCCACCACCGCCAGGCTGACCAGGATCACCGGCAGCGACAGCCGGCAGGTGATCAGGAACGTCACCACCAGGTCGACGCGGCCGCCGAAATACCCCGCCGCCACGCCCATCGCGGTGCCGATGATGCCGGACAGCACGGCCGCGAACAGGCCGATCATCAGCGAGATCTGGGCGCCGTAGATCAGCCGGCTGAGGTAGTCGCGGCCGACCTGGTCGGTACCCAGGACATGTTCCCAGGTGCCGCCGGGATACCAGACCGGCGGCTTGATGCGGGCGGTCAGGATCTGCTCGTAGGGGTCGTAGGGTGCCAGCAGCGGCGCCAGCACCGCCATCAGCACGATGATGCCGAGGATCACGCCACCCAGGACGATGCCGCGATGCCCGAAGATCCGCCGGCGCAGACGCTGGCCCGGCGTCGGGCCGACTATCTCCTGGGCCGAGGGCAGCCCGCTGCTGACGACGCTCATCTCAGATCCACTCCCAGGCTCTCAGCCCACCCTGATGCGCGGGTCGAGCCATGCGTTCAGCAGGTCGGCCACGAAGGTCAGCACGATGTAGAGCAGCGAGAACAGCAGCAGGATCGCCTGCACGGTCGGGAAGTCGGAGCGCGAGATCGACTCCCAGGCCAGGAAGCCGGCGCCGTGCAGGGCGAACACCGTCTCGATGATCACCGAACCGCCGAGCATGAAGCCGAACTGCACGGCGGCCAGGCTGACCACCGGGATGATGGCGTTGCGCAGCGCGTGCTTGAACAGCACCGAGGCCGGGCGCAGCCCCTTGGCCCGGGCGGTCCGGATGTAGTCGGAGGACAGCACGTCGAGCATGCCGGTGCGGGTCAGCCGCATGAAGGCGGGCGTGGCGTAGTAGCCGAGCACCACGGTCGGCAGCACGAAATGCGCCCAGCTGTCCGAGCCCGAGGCCGGCAGCACCGGCCAGGTGAAGGCGAACAGCACGATCAGCATCAGCGCGAACCAGAAACTCGGCATGGCCTGCCCGACCACCGCCAGGAACAGCGCGCTGCGGTCGATCAGGCTGTTCGGATACATCGCCGCCAGCACGCCGAGCGGGATCGACAGCAGCACCGCGAACGACATCGCGCTGACCCCGAGGGTCATGGTGGTCGGCAGCCGCTCGAGGATCAGCTCCGATACCGGCAGGCGGAAATACAGCGAGGTGCCGAACTCGCCGCGCGCGGCGTTGCCCAGCCAGGACAGGTACTGCACCCAGACCGGCCGGTCGAAGCCGTAGTCGCGGCGCAGCTTCTCGATGTCGGCGTCGGTGGCGCTCTCGCCGGCCAGGGCGGTGGCGGGATCGCCGCTCAGATAGAGCAGGCTGAACACCAGCATGGAGATCGTCAGCGCCACCAGGATGGCCAGCACGATCCGCTTCGCTGTGTAGACGAGCATCCGGGTCCGCCTTGAAAAGAGGGCGGCCACCGCCCGGATGGACGGTGACCGCGGGTCTGCGTCTTACTGCCAGGAGGCCGTGAAGAAGCGCGGGATCTCGTCCGCGGTCGGCGTCCAGTTCAGGTCCTTGGTCATGGCGTAGTTGGTCGGATAGGTGAACAGCGGCACCCAGTAGGCCTGGTCGGCGATCTTGCCGAGCGCCTTGGCGTAGGCCGCCTTGCGGACCGCGCTGTCCATCGTGCCCGCCCCTTCGGCCAGCCACTTCTGCACCTCGGCGTCCATCGAGGTGTCGTCCGGCCCGCCGCCGAAGAACACGGCGGTGATGGCGTCGACGTCCGGCACCGAGCCCGAGCCCCAGGTCATGAAGGCGAACGGCACCTTGCTGCTGCGGATCGCGTCGCGGGTGGCGGCGTATTTACCGAAACGCAGGTCGGTCTTGATCCCGATCGCCGACAGGTAGCCGATGATCGGCTCCAGGAAGTTGCGGTCGCGATAGGCGTAGATCTCGGTCTTGAAGCCGTCCGGATAGCCGGCCTTGGCCAGCAGTTCCTTGGCCTTCTTCGGATCGTAGTCGTATTTGGTGACGTCCTGGGTGCAGCCGAACTGCTCCGGATAGCAGGCCGAATGCACGACCGTGGAGCCGCCGCGCACGATGTTGTCGGCGATCGCCGGGCGGTCGATGGCATGGGCCACCGCCTGCCGGACCTCGAGCTTCTGGAACGGGTTCTCACCCGACCGGCCGGCGGCGTCGAAGGTCATGTAGCCGATCCGCATGGTCGACGCCGGCTTGACCACCAGGTTCGGCAGGGTCTCCAGCTTCTCGGCCTGGTCGGCCGGCACCTTGAAGATCCAGTCCAGGTTGCCCGAGGCGAGCTCGACGATCTGGGTGTTCACGTCCGGGATGGTCCGCTGGACGATCTTGCCGATCTTCGGCTGGCCCTTCGGGCTGTCCTTGAAATAGTCCGCGTTCTTCTCGAACACGATCCGCTTGCCGGGCTCGACGGTGGTCACCTTGTAGGGCCCGGTGCCGATCGGCTTCACGCCCATGCCCTCGGCGCCGACCTTGTTGTAGTAAGCCATCGGATAGATCGGGATGTCGGCGGACAGGTACAGCAGCGCCAGCGGCGTGGTGTCCTTGGCGTAGATCCGCACCGTGTTCGGCCCGGTGGCCTCGGCGCGGTCGATCCAGGCGACCGGCTGGTTCTGCAGGATGCCGGTGCCTTCCTTGGTCAGGAAGGCGATGGTGCCGACCACGTCGTCGACGGTCAGCGTGGTGCCGTCGTGGAACTTGACGCCTTCGCGGATCTCGAACTCGAAGGTCTTGTCGTCGACGACCTTGTAGCTCTTCGCCAGCAGTCCCTTGAACTCGCCGCTCGCCGGGTCGAGCCACAGCAGGCAGTCCCAGACGTGGCGGTTGATGATGATGCCTTCGCGCGAATTCTGGAAGTAGTAGTCCAGCGTCGGTTGTTCGCGCTCCCAGGCGATGTTCAGGGTGTCGTTGGCCTTGCTGGCATGAGCGTCGCCGGAGGCCAGCATCGTGACGCCGGCGGCGCCTATAGCTGCCGACAACGCCAGACCCATCCAGCCCCCACGCCGATTTTTGATGCTGTCCATCTTGAAGTAACTCCCTGATCTTCTTGTTTCACCCACCTGAGATCCGGCGGATTCTTGTCGCCTTTCCTGACCCGAGCGCACCCCGTGAGCCGCTCGATCGTCGGAAGTGCGGCGCCTGCCGTCGTTTCCGGACCACGGTCATATCCGCACTGTTCTGTGCGCCCCGGTCGATCAATGCCTCATTTCATACCTGCCGCGCAAGCGTGGCAGGGCAACCTTCCATCCCCCGCAGACGCTATCAGCCGACCAATTCTGCAACAAATTACATTTCCCTCCGCTGCCATAACCTTTAAGTAATGCTCAAACGCGAACGTCTAGCCTTTGAACAGATCCCTGGCCGCCTGGACCAGGCAGGCCCTGAACAGGGTGACGGTTTCGTCCGCCTCGTTCGACAGCCAAAAGCACCTGGCTTCCGACAGGATGCCGTCCAGGTGCAGCGGCAGGATCGACAGCTCGCCGCGTGACGAGTGATAGCGGGCCAAGCCTTCGGGAAACAGCGCCAGATAGGGCATGGTGCGCATCAGGCTGAGGCTCAGGAGGATCGATGCCGCCTCGACCTGGCCGGCGAGCCGCCGGAGGCCGCGCTCGGCAAGGAACGCGTCCATCGCGTCGCTGGCCACCGATCCGGCTGTGGTCCGCAGCCACGGCCATTCCAGCGCCGCCTCCCAGGTGATGGTGTTCTGCCGCACCAGGGGATGGCCGGAGCCGGCCACGACGAGCAGCGGGTCGACACCGAGCGACAGCTGCTCCACGCCATCGAGGGGGGCCGGCCTCCACACCCGCGTCAGCATCATGTCGATCTCGCCGCCCAACAGCGTCGGCAGCATCTGGTAGAAATGCCCTTCGGAGACCGTCACGACAGCCGATGGCGCGGCCTGCACCATCAGCCGTATCGCTTCCGGCAGGATGGTCGGCATCAGGCTCGCCGCGACGCCGATCCTGACATGTCCGCTGAGGCCCTTGCGCAGCGCTTCGATATCGAACTCGGTGCGCTGCATGCGGTTCAGCACGTCCTTGGCGTGACGCACGAGCAGGGCCCCGACCGGGGTGAAGCCGACGGTATTGCCCTGGCGGAGGATGATCGCGCTGCCGAGTTCACGCTCCAGATCGGCTATCTGCTTGGAGACTGCCGGCTGCGTGACGTTGAACGCCCTGGCGACCTTGGTGATCTGGCCCAGCTGGTCCAGAGCTGCGAGAATCCGCAGGTGACGGATCTTCAACACGTCGCGGAAGAACCGGGTGTTCAAGCCGTCCGGATAACCCTTCAGCTGTTCGTTGCTCACGCCCGAGCTTCCACCGCCTGCCAAAGCGTCAGCGTAGGGCGCGGTGAGATCTATTCAAGCGAGAGACCGATTGCCTCCCTCGGCAGCGGAAATCCAGTCAGGTCGAAGGGTGGCCCGCGGTCGATCGGGATTTGCCTCGTTCTGCGGCTCAGATCCGCCGCCCTTCGGCTTCCCAGTACGGGTCGCGCAGGCGGCGCTTGAAGATCTTGCCGCTGTCCTCGCGCGGCAGGCCGGTGCGGATCTCGAAATGCCTCGGCACCTTGTAGCCGGCGAGCTGCGGCAGCATCGCCGCCCGCAGCGCTTCCGGTTCCAGCACCGCGCCCGGCTGCGGCTCGACCACCGCCATCAGGGCCTCGCCGAACTCCGGGTCGGGGATGCCGAACACCGCGCAGTCCTGCACCCCGGGCAGGCCGTGCAGCACCGCCTCGATCTCGGCCGGGTAGATGTTGACGCCGCCGGAGATCACCATGTCGCGCTTGCGGTCGCACAGGAACACGTAGCCGTCCGGGTCGCGCCAGCCGATGTCGCCGCAGGTCAGGAACCCGTCGCGCTCGACCGCGCGGCGCTTGTCCGGGTCGTTCTGGTAGGTGAAGTCCGGATAGCCGTCGATCCGCGAGTAGATCTCGCCGGGCTGGCCGTCCGGCACCTCGCGGTCGTCGTCGTCCAGGAAGCGAAGGCTGCAGCCGGGCGAGGCGCGGCCGACGGTCCCGGGCCTGGCCAGTGCCTGCTCGCTGGTGCAGTAGGTCACCGGCCCGGTCTCGGTGCCGCCGTAGAACTCGTGGATCACCGGCCCCCACCACTCGATCATCGCCCGCTTCACCTCGGCCGGGCAGGGCGCGGCGGCGTGGCAGACATGGCGGATCGACGACACGTCGTAGCGCCGCCGGACCTCCTCTGGCAGCTTCAGCAGCCGGATCAGCATGGTCGGCACCATGAAGGCGGTGTCGATCCGGTGCGCCTCGACCAGTGCCAGGAAGCCCTCCGGGTCGAACCGCGGCATCATCGCCACCAGCGCGCCCAGGCGGCCGGCCGCGACCCCGTAGCTGTTCGGGGCGGAGTGGTACAGCGGGCCCGGCAGGACGGCGCGGATGCCGGGCTTCAGCCCGTACACCAGGGCGCGCAGCCGGCCGGTCGTCTCGGCCTCGTAGGCGGTCGGGGCCCGGCGGCGCACGCCCTTCGGATAGCCGGTGGTGCCGGAGGTGTAGATCATGCTCTGCGGCGGCGGCAGGGCCGGGCCGTCATACGGTGCGCAGCCGGCCAGCCAGGCCTCGAGAGCAACGGCGCCGGGAAGCTCCGGCAGATCGTCCGCGATCCCGTAGGCCTCGCCGACCTCCGGCGGGACCGGCACCGAAACGACCGCCGGCCCCGGCGGGATCGCGGCCCCGAGCGTGGCCAGCAGGTCGGCGTGGGCGAACACCGCCCGGGCGCCGCAGTCGCGCAGCACATAGGCAATCTCCTCGGGCCTGAAGTGCCAGTTGACCGGCACCGCGTAGGCGCCCAGCAGCATGGTGCCATAGGTCGCCGCCAGGAAATCCGGGTCGTTGCGCATCAGGATCGCGACGCAGTCCCCCGGGCCGACGCCGAGCGCCTGCAGCCCGCCGGCGATGCGCTGGGCGCGCGCCGCGGTGGCGGCGGCCGGAACCCGGCGGTCGCCGCTGACGATGTCGGCTGAAAGGCTGATCACGGCCCCTGCTCCTCCCGCGGCCGTCTGCGGCGGCCATTGGCGTGAATCTGACACTTTGAAACGGCTTTTCGCAAGCGCGCCGCCGAACAATGAAATTGACCAAACGATCAACTTCGGTGCCAGAATGGCGGGTGGCCACGCAACGGCAGGAGGGTCGGATGTCCGAGCGACGTCTGGAGGCGGGGGTGGCGGCCGGACGGCTGGCGCCCGAGGAATACGCGAGCAACTTCGCCGACCTGCACCCGCCGCTCGACCGGCACGAGGCGCTGGTGGCGGCCGACCGCTGCTATTTCTGCTACGACGCGCCCTGCGTCACCGCCTGCCCGACCGGCATCGACATCCCGCTGTTCATCCGGCAGATCGCCACCGGCAATGAGATCGGCTCGGCCAGGACGATCTTCGACCAGAACATCCTGGGCGGCATGTGCGCCCGGGTCTGCCCGACCGAGACCCTGTGCGAGCAGGCCTGCGTGCGCGAGACCGCCGAGGGCAAGCCGGTGGAGATCGGCCGGCTGCAGCGCTTCGCGACCGACGCGGCGATGGCCGCCGGCAAGCAGTTCTACGGGCGCGCCGCGGCGACCGGGAAGCGGGTGGCGGTGGTCGGCGCCGGGCCGGCCGGCCTGGCCTGCGCCCACCGGCTGGCGGTGCACGGCCACGCGGTCACCGTCTACGACGCCCGGCCCAAGGCCGGCGGCCTGAACGAATACGGCATCGCCGCCTACAAGACCGTCGACGGCTTCGCCCAGGCCGAGGTCGACTACGTCACCGCGATCGGCGGCATCGACATCGAGTACGGCAAGGCGCTCGGCCGCGACGTCACGCTCACCGAGCTGTGCGGCGGCTGCGACGCGGTGTTCCTGGGCATGGGCCTGGCCGGGGTAAACGCGCTCGGGGTCGAGGGCGGCGACGCCGACGGCGTGACCGACGCGGTCGACTGGATCGCCGAGCTGCGCCAGGCCGGCGACCTCGCGGCCCTGCCGGTCGGCCGCCGGGTGGTGGTGATCGGCGGCGGCATGACGGCGATCGACGTGGCGGTGCAGGCCAAGCTGCTGGGCGCCGAGGAGGTGACCATCTGCTACCGCCGCGGCAAGGAGAGCATGAACGCGTCGGAGTGGGAGCAGGACCTGGCGGCCTCGCGCGGTGTCGCCATCCGGCACTGGCTGCGGCCGAAGCGGGTGCAGACCCAGTCCGGCAAGGTGACCGGCATCACGCTGGAATACACCGCCGTGCAGGGCGGCCGGCTGGCCGGCACCGGCGAGACTCTGACCCTGGCCGCCGACCAGGTGTTCCGGGCGATCGGCCAGAGCTTCGTCGCCGACCCGCTGGCCGGTGCGGTCGAACTGGAGAACGGGCGTATCAGGGTCGACGCCGAGGGCCGCACCTCGGCGCCGAAGGTCTGGGCCGGCGGCGACTGCGTGGCCGGCGGTGACGACCTCACGGTCTCGGCCGTCGCCATGGGCCGCGACGCCGCCGAGAGCATCCATGCGGCGTTGAGCTGAGGGAGACGGACATGGCCGACATTCGCAGCAGCTTCGTCGGGATCAGGTCGCCGAACCCGTTCTGGCTGGCCTCGGCGCCGCCGACCGACAAGGAATACAACGTGGTGCGCGCCTTCAGGGCCGGCTGGGGCGGCGTGGTGTGGAAGACCCTCGGCCTCGACCCGCACATCGTCAACGTCAACGGCCCGCGCTACGGCGCGGTCTGGGGCGCCGACCGCCGGCTGCTCGGGCTCAACAACATCGAGCTGATCACCGACCGGCCGCTGCAGGTGAACCTGGACGAGATCAAGGCGGTCAAGCGCGACTGGCCGGACCGGGCGGTCGTGGTGTCGCTGATGGTGCCCTGCGAGGAGGCCTGCTGGGCCGACATCATGAAGCAGGTCGAGGATACCGGTGCCGACGGGGTCGAGCTGAACTTCGGCTGCCCGCACGGCATGTCGGAGCGCGGCATGGGCTCGGCGGTCGGCCAGGTGCCGGAATACATCGAGATGGTGACGCGCTGGGTGAAGGCGTCGTCGCGCATGCCGGTGATCGTCAAGCTGACCCCGAACATCACCGACATCCGCTACCCGGCGCGGGCCGCCCACAAGGGCGGGGCCGACGCGGTGTCGCTGATCAACACCGTCAGCTCGATCACCTCGGTCGATCTGGACAGCTTCTCCCCCGAGCCCTCGATCGACGGCAAGGGCAGCCACGGCGGCTACTGCGGGCCGGCGGTCAAGCCGATCGCCCTGAACATGGTGGCCGACATCGCCCGCGACGTCGAGACCCGGGGGCTGCCGATCTCCGGCATCGGCGGCATCACCACCTGGCGCGACGCCGCCGAGTTCATGGCGCTGGGCGCCGGCAACGTGCAGGTCTGCACCGCCGCCATGACCTACGGCTTCAAGATCGTCCAGGAGATGATCGCCGGCCTCGAGAACTGGATGGACGAGAAGGGCCACGCCGACCTCGCCGCCTTCACCGGCCGGGCGGTGCCGAACGTCACCGACTGGCAGTATCTGAACCTGAACTACGTCACCAAGGCGCAGATCGACCAGGACGCCTGCATCAAGTGCGGGCGCTGCCACATCGCCTGCGAGGACACCTCGCACCAGGCGATCACCAGCACGGTCGACGGGGTGCGGCGCTTCGAGGTGATCGACGAGGAGTGCGTCGGCTGCAATCTCTGCGTCAATGTCTGCCCGGTCGAGGGCTGCATCACCATGGTGCCGTTGGCGGCCGGCGCGATCGACCGGCGGACCGGCCGGCCGGTGTCGCCGGACTACGCCAACTGGACGACCCACCCGAACAACCCGGCCTCGGCTGCGGCGGAGTAGCGGTGCGGCCGATGGCCCGCTATACCCGGTGGGGCTGGCGGCGTTCGTGGATCCCGGGGCCGGCGGCGGGCGCCGCCCCTCCGGGACGACGAAAAGAGATTGGCCGATGAGCCGCCCGTATTCTCCTCGCCTCCGTCATTCCGGAGGGGGCGCGTGAGCGCCCGGCTCCGGAACCCACCCGCCGCTCCCATGCCCGGGCAGGCTGCCCCGGTCCGCCGCGACGCGATGCGCGGCCACGCCGCCATGCTGGTGTTCGCGACCCTGATCAGCGGGTCGTTCAGCCTGGGCGGCATGGCGGCGCCGTTCATCGACCCGGCCGCCCTGACCGCCATGCGCTTCGTCATCGCCGCCGCGGTCATCGGGGCGGCGGCGGTGGCGATGGGGGCGCTGCGCCGCGCCGACCTGGCGTCGCCCTGGCGCTATCCGGTGGTCGGCGGCCTGCTGGCGACGTATTTCGTGCTGATGTTCGAGGGGCTGCGGCTGGCCGACCCGGTCAGCATCGCCGCGGTCTTCACCATGACGCCGCTGATGACCGCCGGGCTGGCCCGGCTGGTCGTCGGGCAGCGGGTGACCGCCACGGTGCTGGCGGCGCTGCTGCTGGCGGCGGCCGGTGCGCTGTGGGTGATCTTCCGGGCCGATCTCGACCGTCTGCTGGCGTTCGACCTGGGGGCCGGCGAGGCGCTGTTCCTGGTCGGCTGCCTGTGCCATGCCCTGTACATCCCGCTGGTCCGGCGCTTCGCGCGCGGCGAGAGCGGGCTGGCCTTCACCTTCTGGACCCTGTGCGCCGCCGGCGCGGTCACCGCGGTCTATGCCGCGCCGGCCCTGGCGGCGACCGACTGGCCGGCGCTGCCGCCGGTGGTGTGGACCGCGCTGCTGTAC
The DNA here is from genome assembly GCF_040219615.1 of Thalassobaculum sp. Classification (GTDB taxonomy): domain Bacteria; phylum Pseudomonadota; class Alphaproteobacteria; order Thalassobaculales; family Thalassobaculaceae; genus Thalassobaculum_A. Next base: position 68,260 of record NZ_JAVJSE010000013.1, on the reverse strand, counting down.
CTGGCGCTCGGCACCTCGGCGGTCACCCTGTTCCTGCTGCGCTACGCCACCCTGCGGCTGCCGTCCGCCAAGGTCATGGCCTACGGCTACCTCATCCCGAGCCTGGTCGCGGTCGAGGAGGGGCTGCTCGGCCATGGCTGGATCGCCGCCCCGGTGCTGCCGGGGGTCGCCGCCACGGTGGCGGCGCTGGTCTGGCTGGTGGCGATGCGCGAAGGCTGAGGCGACGCCGCGGCCGGGCCGTCCAGGGCTAATCCAGGCTGGCGAACATCTGCGGCAGGCCGGCCGCCAGCAGCCGCTGGGCCATCGCATAGGGCATCACCCGCACCTCCATCGACATCCGTCGGCCGGGATTCGCGATGCCGGGCTGCGTGCCGTGGATGTACTGGTGGTCGAAGATCATGACGTCGCCGACGTCCAGGACCGGTTCGACCAGCGGCCACTCGTCCTCGGCCCGGGCCAGCGCGTAGATCTCGTCCTGCGGAATTCCGGCCCGGCCGGGATCGATTCGCCGGTACAGGAGGCCGGCGTCGTCGACACGGCCTGCCAACTCGTTCCAGTAGTCCAGCGGCCAGTGCGGGCGGGTCGCGATCGCCAGCCCCGGCGCGTCGACGCCGACCGGGTTCAACGGCACCCAGACGGTGACGATCGGGATGTGCGGCCCGAACACATGGGCGTCGAAATGCATGGTCGCCGGCGCCGAGCGGAGACGCGGGTTGAAGTCCCGCAGCAGCGACTTGTCGATCGAGTACACGAGCCCGGGCCCCAGGATCTCCCGGCACAGCGCCGGAACCTCTGACTGCCGCAGCACGCCGACCAGCTCTCCCGGATTCTTCAGATGTCCCTGCACCATCAGGGTGCGGAACTGGACCGACCAGTTGCGATCGGCCTCGCCCTCGGCCGGTGGCGGGCGGTTGCCCAGTACCCTGGTCACGTAGTCCCGGATGCCCGCGACCCCGTCCTTCGCCAGAACCTGTCTGTGGATCTGAAAGGCCGGCGGAACGGCGAAGCGGATCCCCTCGGTCGCGGTGCTGATGGACATGATGGCTCCGCGTCGCTCCGGCCCGTCGAGTCGCCGCGGACGCTAGCATCGCCGGGGCGGACCGGCAATCGGCCGTCGCCGGGCCGGGCCGGGCCGGGCCAGGGCAGGACGCGGCCCCGGTCGGCCGCGCGCGATCGCTGCCGGGATGCTATTGTCGCACCCGTCTGCGGATGCCCGGCCCGTGTCCCGGATGGCGCCGCAACGGATTGGATCGCCAGGATGACCGCAGAGCAGGTGGCGCACAGGGTCGCCCGGGTCTTCGCCGACCGCCACCCGGCCTGGCACGGCGCGCTCCGGCCGGTCGGGCACGGTCTCGAGGCGGTGGTGTTCCTGACCGAGCTGGAACCTTACGGAGCGGTGGCGGTCAAGGCGCCGTGGCGGCGCTTCCCGGGCGGCAGCTACGGCGCCGGGGTCGACTGCCGGGCGCTGCTGCGCCAGGAGCGGGTCCTGGCCGCCTGGGCCGCCGCCGCCGGGCTGCCGGTCGCCCGGCCGCTTGCCCTGCACGAGACCGACGATCAGGACCTGCTGGTCTCGGCCTATGTGGAAGGCGACGACCGGCCGCCGGATCCGGCCGGGCTCGGCGCCCTGCTGAGCCGGCTGCACGCGGCGCCGCCGCCCGAACTCGTGCCGGTCGTGCACGGGCCGTCGGGCGATTTCCGGACCGCGCTGGCGGCGCGCATCCCGGACCGGCTCGATCGGGTCGAGCGGCTGGCCGGCGAGGCCCTGGCGGCCGACCGGTCCCGGCTCGACGCCGGGCGGCTGCGGGCGGCGCTGCCCGTCCGGCCGGGCCGCCTGCTGCACATGGACTTCCGGGCGGCCAACCTGCGCTGTCGCGGCGGGGCGATCCGGGCGGTCCTGGACTGGTCGAATGCCGCAATCGCCGATCCGGCCTTCGAGCTGGCGCGCATGCACGAGGCCGGCACCCTGACCGACGCGGTGCTGGACGGCTATGGCGACCGCGACTGGGCGGCCCGGGTGCCGCCCGCCGCCCGCATTCTCTATCACCTCGACGCCGCGCTGATGTTCGCCCTGGTGTTCCGCCTCGGCGCCCCCGACCCGGAGCGGGCGGCCGGTGCCACCGAGCGGGCGCGGGTCCTGCTGGCGGAGCTGCCGGCGGCGCTGGAGCGGCAAGCTTCGGCTTGACCGGGTCCGGCGCCCGGCTAAGGTTGTCCAATCGGTCAGGTTCCGGGCTGCGGTGCGGCGGCGCGCGGCGCTGGACGGCGGCGTTGGACGGGTGGCCGACAGGGGGATAGCGTGGACTGCGCGGGCGACGTCACGACCCGCCGCCACCGAGCAGCAGAACCGGGAGCAGGGGACATGACAGCACCCGCCGCGAACATGAGAATCAACGGCGAGCGCCTCTGGGACTCGCTGATGGAGATGGCGAAGATCGGCCCCGGCATCGCTGGCGGCAACAACCGCCAGACCCTGACCGACTTCGACGCCGAAGGCCGGGCGCTGTTCCAGCGCTGGTGCGAGGATGCCGGCATGACCATGGGGGTCGACCGGATGGGCACCATGTTCTTCCGGCGCGAGGGCACCGACCCGGACGCCCTGCCGGTCTATGTCGGCAGCCACCTGGACACCCAGCCGACCGGCGGCAAATACGACGGCGTGCTCGGCGTGCTGGGCGGCCTCGAGGTGGTCCGCACCCTGAACGACCTGGGGATCCGCACGAAGCACCCGATCGTGGTGGTCAACTGGACCAACGAGGAGGGCACCCGCTTCGCGCCGCCGATGGTCGCGTCCGGCGTGTTCGCCGGGGTCCACGCGCTGGACTGGGCCTATGCCATCAAGGACGCCGCCGGCAAGACTCTGGGCGGTGAGCTGGAGCGCATCGGCTGGGTCGGCGACGAGGAGGTCGGCGCCCGCAGGATGCACGCCTTCTTCGAGCTGCACATCGAGCAGGGCCCGATCCTGGAGGCCGAGGGCAAGGACATCGGCGTGGTCACCCACGGCCAGGGCCTTAAGTGGATCCAGGTCACCCTGACCGGCAAGGAGAGCCACACCGGCTCGACCCCGATGCCGATGCGGGTGAACGCCGGCCTCGGCATGGCCCGGGTCACCGAGCTGGTCGACGAGATCGCCTGGAGCCACCAGCCCAAGGCGGTCGGCGCCATCGGCCATGTCGAGGTCTACCCGAACTCCCGCAACATCATCCCGGGCCGCACGGTGTTCACCGTCGACTTCCGGTCGCCGGACAAGGCGATCCTGGACGACATGGACGCGCGGCTGCGCGAGGGTGCGAAGAAGATCGCCGACGAGATCGGCCTCGGCATCGAGATCGAGCAGGTCGGGCATTTCGACCCGGTCACCTTCGACGAGACCTGCGTCGGCACGGTCCGGGCCGCCGCCGAGCGGCTCGGCTACTCGCACCGGAACCTCATCTCCGGCGCCGGCCACGACGCCTGCTGGATCAACCGGGTGGCGCCGACCGCGATGATCATGTGCCCGTGCGTCGACGGGCTGTCGCACAACGAGGCCGAGGAGATCTCGCCGGAATGGGCGAAGGCGGGGACCGACGTGCTGTTCCACGCCGTGGTCGAGACCGCCGGGATCGTTTCTTAGGGCCGCAGGGGCGTGAGGAGGCAGGCATGAGCAAGGTGATCAAGGGCGGCACCATCGTCACCGCCGACCGCAGCTGGAAGGCCGACGTGCTGGTCGAGGGCGGCCGGATCGCCGCGATCGGCGCCGACCTGAAGGGCGACGAGGTGCTGGACGCCGCCGGCTGCTACGTGATGCCGGGCGGCATCGACCCGCACACCCATATGGAGATGCCCTTCATGGGCACCTACTCCGCCGACGACTTCGAGTCCGGCACCCGCGCCGGGCTGTCGGGCGGCACCACCATGGTGGTCGATTTCTGCCTGCCGGCCCCCGGCCAGTCGCTGCTGGAGGCCATGCAGGCCTGGGACAACAAGTCGTCCAAGGCCTGCGCCGACTACTCGTTCCACATGGCGATCACCTGGTGGGGCGAGCAGGTCTGGAAGGAGATGGCGACGGTGGTCGACCGCGGCATCACCACCTTCAAGCACTTCATGGCCTACAAGGGCGCGCTGATGATCGGCGACGACGAGATGTACTCGTCGTTCCAGCGCTGCGCCGACCTGGGCGCCATGCCGCTGGTGCATGCCGAGAACGGCGACGTGGTCGCCCACCTGCAGGCCAAGCTGATGGCCGAGGGCAACAACGGGCCGGAGGCGCACGCCTTCTCGCGGCCGCCCGAGGTCGAGGGCGAGGCCGCCAACCGCGCCATCATGATCGCCGACACGGCGGGCGTGCCGCTCTACATCGTCCACGTGTCCTGCGAGCAGGCCCACGAGGCGATCCGCCGGGCCCGCCAGAAGGGCATGCGGGTGTTCGGCGAGCCGCTGATCCAGCACCTGGTGCTGGACGAGAGCGAATACGCCCATCCGGACTGGGACCACGCCGCACGCCGGGTGATGTCGCCGCCGTTCCGCAGCAAGCTGCACCAGGACGGGCTGTGGGCCGGCCTGGCCGCCGGCAGCCTGCAGGTGGTGGCGACCGACCACTGCGCCTTCACCACCGAGCAGAAGCGCTATGGCGTCGGCGACTTCACCAAGATCCCGAACGGCACCGGCGGGCTGGAGGACCGGCTGCCGGTGCTGTGGACCCGCGGCGTGAACACCGGCCGGCTGACCATGAACGAGTTCGTGGCGGTGACCTCCACCAACATCGCCAAGATCCTGAACATGTACCCGCGCAAGGGCGCGATCGTGGAGGGCGCCGACGCCGACATCGTGGTGTGGGACCCGAAGCGCTCGAAGACGATCTCCCACAAGTCCCAGCAGTCGGTGATCGACTACAACGTGTTCGAGGGCATCGAGGTGACCGGCCTGCCGCGCTTCACCCTGACCCGGGGCGAGGTGGCGGTCGAGGAATCGACGGTCAAGGCGCGGCCGGGCCACGGCGAGTTCGTGAAGCGCGAGGCCAACCCGGCGCCGAACCGGGCGCTGTCGACGTGGAAGGAGATCACGGCACCCCGCAAGGTGGTCCGCGACCCGAAGAACATGCCGGCGGGGGTCTGATGCCTGGACTTCGGCGGCGATGAGCGGACCGATCGTCGAGGCCAAGGGTCTCGGGCTGACCTTCGAGACCAACGACGGTCCGGTCCATGCCCTGTCGGATGTCGACCTGCGGGTCGGCAAGGGCGACTTCGTGTCGTTCATCGGGCCGTCCGGCTGCGGCAAGACCACCTTCCTGCGGATCGTCGCCGACCTGGAGAAGCCGACCGCCGGCAGCATCCGGGTCAACGGGGTCAGCCCCGAGGAGGCGCGCCGGAAGCGGGCCTACGGCTACGTGTTCCAGGCGGCGGCGCTGTATCCCTGGCGGACCATCGAGAAGAACGTCGCCCTGCCGCTGGAGATCTCCGGCTTCTCGAAGGAGGAACAGCGCGAGCGGGTGGCGCGGACGCTGGAACTGGTGAACCTCACGGGCTTCGAGAAGAAGTACCCCTGGCAACTCTCGGGCGGCATGCAGCAGCGCGCCTCGATCGCCCGGGCGCTGGCCTTCGACGCCGACCTGCTGCTGATGGACGAGCCGTTCGGGGCGCTCGACGAGATCGTCCGCGATCACCTGAACGAGCAGTTGCTGGAGCTGTGGGCGCGGACCGAGAAGACCATCTGCTTCGTCACCCACTCGATCCCCGAGGCGGTCTATCTCTCGACCCGCATCGTGGTGATGTCGCCGCGGCCCGGTCGGGTGACCGACATCGTGGAGAGCACCCTGCCGCGCGAGCGCCCGCTCGACATCCGCGAGAGCCCGGAGTTCCTGGAAATCGCCCACCGGGTGCGCGAGGGCCTCAGGGCCGGGCATTCCTACGAGGACTGAGGGGGGCGCACGTCGGCCCGTGGGTTCCGGATCGGCCGCGCCGTGGCGCGTCCGTCCGGAATGACGGCAGGGGGGTGTTAGGTCGCTCCTCCTCTTTCGTCATTCCGGATCGGACCGCCGGAGGCGGGACGAAGCCGGAACCCACGAGGCGACGGGCGTCCTACCCCTGCGTCGGCCGGTGCGCCGCCAGGAACATGCGGGTCGCCTCGCGGGCGATGCGGTCGCGGTCGGCCTCGGTGTAGGGCGCCTCGCCGGTGAACAGCGTCGGCAGGAAGATCGGGCCCGCCACCATGCTCTGGAACATGCCGGCCGACAGCCGCGGGTCCGGAACCGACAGCGCCCCGGCCTCGTGCTGGCGGGCAAGGTACTCGGTGACTTCCTGGACCAGCTTGCCGGGGCCGATCGCCCAGAACCGCTGCCCCATCTCCGGGAAGCTCGCCGATTCCGCGGCGATCGTCCGGGTGACCGAGTGCATGCGCGGGTCCAGCACCTTGGACAGCAGGAACTTGGCGACCGAGCACAGATAGCGCTCGGGCGCGTCCGCCGGGTCGATTGCCTCGCGGTCGCCGACGCCGAACTGCGCGCACATCCCCTCCATGACCTCGACGAACAGCAGCTCCTTGCTGCGGAAATGGTTGTAGACCGTGCGCTTGGAGACGTTCGCCTCGGCCGCGATCGCGTCCATCGAGGTGATCTCGTAGCCCTGCTCCAGGAACAGCCGGCGGGCCGCCTCGACGATCTGGGCTTCCTTGGGCGACCGGGTTTCCGGTTCCGAATAGGGCGCGAATTCCGTGGCCATCGCCTCTTGACTCACTCGGGTACACTCACCAGTTTACAGAAACTACACCGTGTAGTTTACATGACTGCCCGTTCACCGGGACGAAAACATAGCACGGGCGAACCGTAGCGCAGGAGCAGGGGAATGGCACGGAACCCGGGGTGGCTGGACCGGCGCGTGGTGGGATACGCGGAGTGGCTGATAAAGTGGCGATGGATTGTCGTCATGGTGTCGGTGGTGGCCGCGCTGGCCGCCGGCGCCGGCGGGCAGTTCCTGGGGTTCTCCACCAACTACCGGGTGTTCTTCAGCCCGCAGAACCCGCAGCTCCAGGCCTTCGAGTCGCTGCAGCGCATCTATATCCGCGACGACAACATCTCGATCGTCATCCACCCGCACCAGGGCGACGTGTTCAACGCCGGCCTGCTGCGCGACGTGCGGGCGCTGACCGAGGCTGCCTGGACGATCCCCTACGCGACCCGGGTCGACAGCATCACCAACTTCCAGAACAGCACCGCCGAGGGCGACGACCTGGCGGTGCGGGACCTGGTGCCGCAGGACAGCCCCCTGGATGCCGCCGACCTGGTCCGCATCCGCTCGGCCGCGCTGGCCGAGCCGCTGATCCTCGACCGCCTGATCGCGCCGGATTCCCGCACCCTGTCGGTCAACGTCACGGTCACCCTGCCGCTGCAGTCGCAGACCGAGGTGCCGGAGGCGATGGCGAAGGCGCGCGCGCTGGCCGACGCCTTTCAGGCCGACCATCCCGAGGTCCGGGTCGCGCTCACCGGCTCGGTGGCGCTGAACAACGCGTTCTCGGAGTCCGCCGAGGGCGACATCGCGACCCTGGTGCCGCTGATGTACGGCGTGCTGCTGCTGGTCATGGGGGTGCTGCTGCGCTCGCTCGGCGGCACCTTCGCGACCCTGCTGGTGATCGGGCTGTCGGCGACGACCGCGATGGGGCTGGCCGGCTGGCTCGGCATCATGCTCACGCCGCCGTCGGTGACCGCGCCGACCATCATCCTGACCCTGGCGATCGCCGACTCGGTCCACATCCTGATCACCATGCTGCAGCAGATGCGGCGCGGCGTGGACAAGCGCACCGCCCTGGTCGAGAGCCTGAAGATCAACTTCGAGCCGGTGTTCCTGACCAGCCTGACCACGGTCATCGGCTTCCTCAGCCTGAACTTCTCCGACGCCCCGCCGTTCCGCGACCTGGGCAACATCACGGCGATCGGCGTGGTGGCGGCCTGGGTCTACTCGATCGCCTTCCTGCCGGCGCTGATGGCGATCCTGCCGATGCGGGTGAAGCAGCGGCCGGTCGGCTATTCGGGCGCCATGGACCGGCTGGCCGACTTCGTGGTCGGCCGGCGGCGCGCCGTGCTGGCGGTGATGCTGGTGGTGGTCGCCGGCCTGGTCAGCCAGGTCCCGCGGATCGAGCTGAACGACCAGTTCGTGAACTACTTCGACCGCTCGATCCCGTTCCGCCGGGACACCGACTTCGCGATGGAGCACCTGTCGGGCATCTACCAGGCGCAGTGGTCGCTCCCCGCCCCGGGCCCGGGCGGGATCGCCGATCCGGACTACCTCGCCCGGGTCCAGGACTTCGCCGCCTGGCTGCGGGCCCGCGACAGCGTGGTGCACGTCCAGACCATTACCGACATCTTCAACCGCCTGAACCGCAACATGCACGGCGACGACCCGGCCTGGTACCGGCTGCCGCGGGAGCGCGACCTGGCGGCCCAGTACCTGCTGCTGTTCGAGATGTCGCTGCCCTACGGCCTCGACCTGAACAACCAGATCAACGTCGACAAGTCGGCGACCCGGATCGTCGCCACCCTCGAGAACGTCACCACCAACGAGCTGCGGGCGCTGGACGACGCGGCGGCGGCCTGGCTGAGCGGCAACCTGCCATCGGCCGCCGGGACCACGGCGTCGGGCCCGTTCGTGATGTTCGCCTACATCGCCAAGCGCAACATCGAGGGCATGCTGACCGGCACCTTCGTGGCCTTCGTGCTGATCTCGGCCAGCCTGATGGTGGCCCTGCGCAGCGTCCGGCTCGGCCTGATCAGCCTGGTGCCGAACCTGGTGCCGGCGTTCATGGCCTTCGGGGTCTGGTCGCTGCTGGTCGGCCAGATCGGCCTCGCTTCCTCGGTGGTGACCGCCACCAGCCTCGGCATCATCGTCGACGCCACCGTGCACTTCCTCTCCAAGTACCAGCGGGCCCGCCGCACCGCCGGCGCCGACCCCGAGCAGGCCGTGCGCTACGCGTTCTCGACCGTCGGCACCGCGCTCTGGGTGACCACCGCCGTGCTGATCGCCGGCTTCGCGGTGCTGTCGTTGTCGAGCTTCGAGATCAACTCGTCGCTCGGCCAGCTGACCGCGATCACCCTGTTCATGGGCATCGTCGCCGACTTCCTGCTGCTGCCGACCCTGCTGCTCCTGCTGCCCGGCCGGCGCGGCAACCGGCGCGCCCTCGAACCCGTCAACCAAGCCGCGGAGTGACCGCCATGAACAACCTCACCGCCGCCGTCATCGCCGGGATCATCCTGTGCTTCTCGGCGATCCCGGTCGCCTCCGAGACCGCCGAGGAGAAGGGCCGCTGGATCGCCGAGCAGACCGACCGGCGCGACCTCGGCTGGGGCGACAGCGAGGCCCACCTCACCATGACCCTGCGCAACCGCGAGGGCCAGTCGAGCGTCCGCAGGCTCAGCCTCGCCTCGCTGGAGGTCGACGACCCGATGCTGGGCGACCGCAGCCTGACCCTGTTCGCCGAGCCGCGCGACATCGAGGGCACCGCCTTCCTGTCGCACACCCGGATCCACGATCCCGACGACCAGTGGCTGTACCTGCCGGCCCTCAAGCGGGTGAAGCGGATCTCGTCGCAGAACAAGTCCGGCCCGTTCGTCGGCTCGGAGTTCGCCTATGAGGACCTGGTGAGCCAGGAGGTCGAGCGCTACACGTACAAGTACCTGCGCGACGAGCCGTGTGGCGAGCGGACCTGCTACGTCACCGAGCGGTTCCCGGTGTACGAGCACTCCGGCTACACCAGGCAGGTGGTGTGGATCGACCATACCGACTTCCAGCCCCGCAAGATCGAGTTCTACGACCGCAAGGGCGACCTGCTGAAGACCCTCGACCTGCTGGAATACCGCCAATACCTCGGCAAGTACTGGCGGGCGCACAGGCTGGAGATGCAGAACCGGCAGACCGGCAAGTCGACCACCCTGAGCTTCTCGGACTACGCCTTCGGGCTCGGCCTCGGCGAGGGCGACTTCCAGAAGAGCCGGCTCGAGCGGCTGCGGTGAGCGTGGCGGCGGGTGGGTTCCGGCCCGGCCGCGCCGGGGGCGGCGCGTCCGTCCGGAATGACGACGGGAAGGGAGCCGCACCGCTTCCCCTCGCCTTTCGTCATTCCGGACGGGGCGGCCCGCGCCAGCGGACCGGATCGAGCCGGAACCCACCCAGCGACCTACGGTGTTCACACATTTCTCGGCGGCTGGTGGGTTCCGGAGCCGGACGCTCAGGCGTCCCCTCCGGAATGACGGAAGTTTGGTGGAATTCGGCCGATTTCACCGCGAGATCCCACCCCCCTGTCGTCATCCCGGAGAGGCTGCGCGAGCAGCCGGCTCCGGGAACCACGAAGTGACGGGCGTCACGAACTGCATGAAACCGCACGCCATTTCGAGATGTCTGAACACCGTAGACGCGGCGACGAGCGCCGGCAGCGGCGAGGCCGGAGCGGCGGGTGGGTTCCGGCTCTTCGCGACTTCGTCGCTGCGGCCGGAATGACGACAAAGGGGGGGAAGCCCGGCCGACGCCGCGGGCGGGCGCGGAAAGCCGGCCCTTCGGGTCGCGTCAGGAAGCCATGCCGGAATACATTCTCACGCTCTGAGTTCGACTTTGGCCAGAATTGGCAGCGAGGCTACCACTGCCGTGCGGCAGTTGAGCCATGCCGTGAGAATTCCTTGCTGTCCCGGTCGTTCATCATCCCCCCCTTTGTCGTCATCCCGGACGCCCGCGCGCCGGCGCGGGCGAGCCGGAACCCACGCGGCGACGAGCGCCGGCGGCGGCGAGGCCGGAGCGGCGGGTGGGTTCCGGCTCTTCGCGACTTCGTCGCTGCGGCCGGAATGACGACAAAGCGGGGAAGCCCGGCCCCTGCCGGCGCGGCGAGCGCCCCGCCAATTTTGGCCAAAGTCGAGCTGAGCGATCCCGGCGTCAGTCGCCCTCGAACGGGGTCCGGTGGCGGCCGCGCATGACGATGTCCCAGACCAGGCCGTCGGCCGTGGCCTCCGCGATCGCGGCCGGCCGCTGGTCGGGCGGGATCACCATGTGGATCGGGTCCTGCGCGTTCAGCGGGTCGCCCGGGAAATACATCTGGGTGACCAGGCGCGGCCCGCCGCCGAGGATCGAGAAATGGATGTGCGGCGGCCGCCACCAGCCGATGTCGGCGCGCGCCAGATAGGCGGCCGGCCGGATGGTCCGCAGCCGGTAGCGCCCGTCGGCGTCGGTCATCAGCCGGCCGAAGCCGTGGAAGTCGGGGTCGAGCGGCGCGTCGGGATTGGCGTCGTCGACATGGGCGTAGCGCCCGGCGGCATTGCAGTTCCAGATCTCCACCACGGCGCCGCCGACCGGGCGCCCGTCGCCGTCGACGATCCGGCCCGACACCTCGATCACCTCGCCCTGCGCCGTCGGCCGGCCGGGCGCGATCCGCGACAGGTCGAGCAGCGCCGGCCCCGGCCATTCCGGGCGCGGCGGCTGGGCGGCGTAGCCGTCGCGGGCGGCCGGCGGGATCGCGCGCAGCGGCTTGGCCGGGGTGCGCGCCTCGCTCTCGCGGTCCTGGGTCACGACGTCCAGGGTACGGGTCGGCGTCATCGCGCTCACTCCTGCCAGTCGTCGAAGAACGGGGTCTCGGCGTCGCCGCGCAGCACGATGTCCAGCCGGTAGGCGGTGCTGCCGTCGGCGTCCTCGGCCGGAGAGCGCCGGGCGACCAGCCGGCCGCGGTCGGGTTCCTCCAGGCTGGCCAGCAGCGGGTCGGCCGGGTTCGCCGGCTCGTCGTCGAAATAGGCGAAGGTGACCAGCCGGTCGATGCCGGAGCCGAAGATCGTCAGCCGCAGGTGCGGCGCCCGCATGGCGTTGCCGGAGACGGCAGGGTGCGCGCCCGGCTTGATCGTGGCGATCCGGAAGCCGCCGTCGGCGTCGGTGCGGACCCGCGCGAAGCCGTCGAAGGCCGGATCCAGGGGGGCGTCGCCCTGGTGGTCCGAATGGTCGTCGTCCGGGTGGCGATAGCGGCCGTGGGCGTTGGCCTGCCAGCTCTCGACGATCATGTTGCGGATGCCGGCGCCCTGGCAGTCGAGGATCCGGCCGGTCAGCGCCACCGGCACCCCGTCGGCACGGTGGCCGGTGCCGGGGGCGGGCAGGGCCTGCCACTGCGAGCCGTCGGTGAACCGGAACGGGAAGAACGGGCCGATCGTGGCTTCCGGGGTGAAGGTCGGCTTGTTGGACGCGGTCACGGGGCCTCCGGGGTCATCATGCTTGGGCGGGGGAGCCTGTCCCCGGCCGGCCCTTCGTGGCCCCTCGCTGGCGCGAGCGGCACCTCAGGGCGACGGGGGAGGGGGCGGCAGGGGCGTCGCCCGGTCGTGTCCCCCCTTTCCTCTCGTCATTCCGGACGGATGCGCCGCCCCGGCGCAGTCGATCCGGAACCCACGGGGCGACGGGCACCGGCGGCGGTAGCCGGTTGCGGCGGCGGGTGGGTTCCGGAGCCGGACGCTCGCGCGTCCCCTCCGGAATGACGAAATTGGGGAGGATCCGGTCGGCTTTCCCTCCCGGCGCCAACCCTCGCTTCGTCATCCCGGAGGGGCTGCGTGAGCAGCCGGCTCCGGGATCCACGACGTGACGGGCATTGCCAAATGCCTCAAGCAGATGGTGTTTTCGCGATGTGTGAACACCGTAGGTCGCACCGTGGGTTCCGGATCGGCTGCGCCGGGGCGGCGCATCCGTCCGGAATGACGAGATAGGGGGGAGGCGCTGGAACACGGTTCCGCCGTTGTCCGGAGACGCATGCCGCGAGGCGCGCACCGTCAGCCTCCCGGCACGCCGGCGATCGCGTCCCGCAGCAGGCCGATGATGGCGCGCCGGGTCTCGACCGTGAGGGTGGCGTAGTGCGGCTGCAGCACCACGTTGTCGAACGTCAGGAACGCCGGGTCGAAGGCCGGCTCGGACGCGAACACGTCGAGGCCGGCGCCGGCGATCGTGCCGTTCCCGAGGGCGGCGATCAGCGCCGGCTCGTCGACCACCGAGCCGCGGGCGATGTTGATCAGGATACCGGTCGGCCCGAGGGCCGCCAGCACGCGGGCGTCGACCAGCTTCTCGGTCGCCGGGCCGCCGGGGCAGGTCATGACCAGGAAGTCGACCCGGGCCGCCAGGTCGGCGACATCGGCCACGTACTCGTAGGGCGCGTCCGGCTTGGCGCGCGGGCCGGTGTACAGCACCGTCATCTCCAGGCCGGTCGCCTTGCGCGCCAGTCGCGATCCGATCTGGCCGAGGCCGACGATGCCGACGGTCTTGCCGGCGACCCGGTGCGACAGGGCCATCCGCTCGCTCGCCCAGCGGCCGTCGCGCACGAACCGGTCGGCGCGCACCACGTTGCGGGCGGTCGCGTAGATCAGGGCGATGCCGAAATCGGCGGTGTCCTCGGTGACCACGTCGGGGGTGTTCGCCACCGCGATCCCGCGCGCCGCGGCGGCGGCCAGGTCGATCCGGTCGAGGCCGGCCCCCTGGCAGGCGATCAGCTTCAGGTCGGGCAGCGCGTCCATCAGCGCCGCGTCGGCGCCGGCCATGCTGGTGGTCAGGGCCACGCGGATGCCGGGGACCGGCGGCCAGCCGCCGTCATCCCCCCGCCGGTGGTCGCGCAGCTCCCAGTCGGCGGCCAGCGCGTCGCGCAGGTCCCTGGGAACCGGGGTGACGACCAGGACCGTGCCCTTGCTCATGACTGTCCTCCGCTTGCGGCGGCTTCGCGGGCGGCCCGCAGCTGTTCCAGGATGCCCGGCATGGCGTTCTCGGCGCCCGCCTGCAGGTCGTCGTAGAGGCTGTTGCCGTGGGCGTCGATCGCCACCGTCAGCGGCCCCAGCTGCTCGACCCGCAGCTTCACGATGCGGTAGTGCGAGATCATGTCGTTCCAGCTCACCGACACCACCTCGCGGATCGCCTCGGACAGCACCGTGCAGCCGCCGCCGAGGAACGACAGGTAGACGCAGCCGACCTCCTTCATGGCGTCGGCGCAGGCCCGGTCGAGCCCGCCCTTGCCGCCGACCGCGCGCAGCCCGAAGGTCCGGATCAGGGTCGGCATGTAGGGGTTGAAGCGGGTGCTGGTGGTCGGGTTCAGGTACAGCACGTCGAACGCGCCGTCGGCCTCGGTGTTGTAGCTGCCGAGGTGGAAGAACCCGGCACCGGTCAGGTCGGTCGGCGGCGCCTCGCCGGTCTCCAGGCAGCGCATCAGGCGCTGGTGGGTCGGCAGCCCGGCGGTCATGACGATCTCGCCGTCGATGCGGATCATCTCGCCGGCCCGCAGCGACCGGATGTCGGCCTCGGTCGGCGGGAAGGTGATGGTCCTGGTCATGCCCATCGCGCGCGCCTCACTCGTACAGCTCGACCGAGCCGTCGGCGGCGATCCGCGCGCCCATCCGGCGGTTGATCCAGCAGTTGAAGCAGACCGCCACCGGCACGAAGCCGTGGCTGGCGGCGTAGTTCACGTGGACCGCCAGCGCCGTGGTGTCGCCGCCGGTGCCCATCGGCCCGAAGCCGGTGGCGTTGACCGCCGCCGTCAGCCGCTCCTCCATGGCCTGCAGGATCGGCTCGGGGTTGGTCGAGCCGAGCGTGCGCAGGGTCGCCTCCTTGGCCATCTTGGCGGCGTAGTCGAAGGTGCCGCCGATGCCGATGCCGATGATCACCGGCGGGCAGTGCTGCGAGCCGGCCTTCATCACGCAGTCCATGACGTAGGTCTCGATGGTCTCCAGGCTCGGGAAGCTGAAGATCTCCAGCGCCGCCCAGCGCCCGGAGCCGAGCGCCTTGGGCGAGCACAGGATGTCGATGTGGTCGGCGCCGGCGATCACGTCGAAGGTGGTGATCGGCATCTCCTTGCCCTGGTAGCCGCGCTCCAGGGTCAGGGGGTTGGTGACGTGCTTGAGGATCGGCGGCCGGATGGTCGCCACCATGTCGTCGAAGCCGTCGGAGATCGCCTGCCTGATGTCGAAGCCGAGCCGCGCGTTGGTGCCGAGCTTCACGAAGAACACCGGCACCCCGGAGTCCGAGCACAACAGGTGGTCCTTCTGCTCGGCGGCCCGGGCGCTGTTCAGCATCAGCTTCAGGGTGTCGCGCGAGACCGCCTTGGTCTCGGCCTCGAGCGCCCGCTGCAGGGCGGCCTTGGTGTCCTCCGGAACCTTCTTCAGCGCCGCCTCGTGGATCCGGCGGACGACCGATCGGACCAGGTCGTAGGTGATGGTCATGGGCGCGTTCCTGCGATCGATCGCGAATGCCGCCCGTCGTTCCGTGGGTTCCGGAGCCGGACGCTGCCGCGTCCTCTCCGGAATGACGTCTGAAAATGGATCGTCATTCCGGACGGACGCGCCGCCCTCGGCGCGGTCGAGCCGGAACCCACCGGGCGACGGGGGCTCATGCCGGCACTCCCGGGATGCCGCTGAGCGACGGCACCAGCGGCTCGCCGTCGGGATGGATCGCGGCGGCGAGGCCGTCGGGCAGCGGGATGCGGTGGGCGTTCAGGGTCATCGCGACCATGGTGTAGTAGCCGGTCAGGGCGGTCAGCTCGACCACGCCGCGCTCGCCCCAGCGGCTGCGGACGGCGTCGTAGGCCGGGTCGCCGACCCGGCCGGACAGCTGCAGCTCGCGCACGAAGACGTAGACCTCGGCCTCGTCCGGGTCGCTGAACCGCGGCGGGCGGCCGTCCAGGATCGCCTCGACGATCGCCGGGGCGACGCCGGCCGCCAGTGCCGCCTCGGCGTGCACCACCCATTCCAGCTCGGCGTTCCAGCGCCGCGCCGTCACCA
This sequence comes from Thalassobaculum sp., assembly GCF_040219615.1. Taxonomy (GTDB): domain Bacteria; phylum Pseudomonadota; class Alphaproteobacteria; order Thalassobaculales; family Thalassobaculaceae; genus Thalassobaculum_A. The sequence continues at coordinate 52,539 of NZ_JAVJSE010000013.1, read as the reverse complement.
GGATCGCCAGCTCGCCGAGCCGCTTCGGCAGGGTCAGCCGGTAGCGCAGGACCTCGCCCAGGCGCTGCCAGCGGTCGGCCAGCTCCGGGCTGTGCAGGGCGGCGCGCAGCGGCCCGATCACGGCGCCGCGCGGCCCGCTGACCACCGTGTCGTAGACCGCGCGCTGCTCGGGCGTCATCGAGTCCGGGTCGGGAAGCGGGATGCGGGCCTCGGCCATGGGCTCAGTCTCCGGTGCGGTCGAGGCCGAGTTCGGCGAGCACTTCGGCGGTGTGCTCGCCGAGCAGCGGCGGCGGGGTCTCGAAGGCCAGCGGGGCGTTGCCGAAGCGCATCGGGCTGACCACCTGCGGCACCTTGCCGGCCAGCGGGTGCGGCAGCTCGCGCAGCATCCCGCGATGCCGGACCTGCGGGTCCTCGAACACCCGCGGGACCGTGTTGATCGGCCCGCACGGCACCGCCTTCTCGCCGAACGCGGCGATCCAGTGGTCCAGGCTTTCGGTCGCGAGGCGCTCGACGATCAGCGGGTGCAGCACGTCGAGGTTGCGCACCCGCTCGACATTGGTGGCGTAGCGCGGGTCGTCGGCCAGCTCGGGCCGGCCGATCGCCTCGGCGAAGCGGCGGAACTGCTCGTCGTTGCCGACCGCCAGCGCGATGTGGCCGTCGGCGACCGCGAACACGTCCTGCGGCTGGATGTTGGGATGCTTGTTGCCCTTGCGGGTCGGGGTCGCGCCCGACACCAGGTAGTTCATCGCCTGGTTCGACAGCGCGGCGACCGAGACGTCGAGCATGGCGACGTCGATGTGCTCGCCCTCGCCGGTCTCGGCCCGGCGCGCCAGGGCGGCCAGCGAGGCGATGGTGGCGTACATGCCGGTCAGGATGTCGACGATCGGCACCCCGACCTTCTGCGGCCCGCCGCCGGGGGCGTCGTCGCGCTCGCCGGTGACGCTCATCAGCCCGCCCATGGCCTGGATCATGAAGTCGTAGGCGACCTGGTCGCGCTTCGGCCCGGTCTCGCCGAAGCCGGTGATCGAGCAGTAGATCAGCCGCGGGTTCACCGCCTTCAGGTCGTCCCGGCCGAGGCCGTAGCGCGCCAGGGTGCCGACCTTGAAGTTCTCCAGCAGGATGTCCGAGCGCGCCGCCAGCGCCTTCACCACCGCCTGGTCGGCCGGGCTCGCCAGGTCGAGCTCGACCGAGCGCTTGCCGCGGTTGACCGACAGGTAGTAGCCGGGCTCGCTGGTGTCGTTGCCGTCCTTGTCCTTCAGGAACGGCGGGCCCCATTTGCGGGTGTCGTCGCCGACCCCCTTGCGCTCGACCTTGATCACGTCGGCGCCCAGGTCGGCGAGGATCTGGCCCGCCCAGGGGCCGGCCATGATGCGGCTGAGGTCGAGCACCCGGATGTGCGAGAGCGGCCCGGCCACGGTCAGGCCCCCCCGAACGTAAAAGGCGACCGCGAGTCGTCGCCGGCAGGCGCACCGCTGTCGTCGCGCACCGCGGTCGCCGCCACCGACGGCCGGGCCTGGATCCCGGCGTACCATGCGGCGAGCCCGGGATGCGCCGCCTGCCAACCGCTGCCGGCGTAGCGGAAGTCCATCTGGCCGAGCGCGCAGGCCGTCGCCGCCTGGCCGATGCCGAAGGGCTCGGCGGACAGCGCCGCCGCCTCGGCCTCCAGCGCCGCGAAGCAGGCCCGCACCTTGGTCTCGAAGGCCGCCGCGATCACCGGGTCGGGCCCGGCGGCGCGCATCCGCTCGTTGCGCCACAGCAGCAGGATGTCGGTCAGGCCGTCCGCGAGGGCCTGCCGGCGCAACTGGCGGAACCGCGCCGCCGGCTCGGCCGGGAACAGCCGGGGGCCGTCGTGCAGGCCGTCCAGGTACTCGCAGATCACCCGCGAGTCGAACAGCGTCGTGCCGTCGTCCAGCACCAGTGCCGGGATCTTGCCGAGCGGGTTGTCGGCCAGCACCGCCGGGTTCGGCGGGGCGGCGAACGCCACCGCCGAGCGCACGCATTCCACCCGGCCGGCCTGCCCGGTCTCGTGCAGGACGATCATCACCTTGCGCACGAACGGCGAACGCGGGGACCAGTGCAGTTTCACGGACGGCGTTCCTTCCCTCGCTCCTTCGCAATCCCAGGCTAGTCCCGGTGCTTTCGAAGTGTCAATAAACCATATCTATGACCTATTGATCGAGGAAGCCGGCCAGGGCCTGGTTGAAGGCCGCCGGCTGCTCGACGTTCGGGATGTGCCCGGCGTCGGCGATCTCGACCAGCGCCGCGCCGGGGATCTTCTCGCGCATGGCGGCCATGGTGGCGGGCAGGGCGCCGTCGCGCGCCCCGACCACCAGCAGGACCGGGACCCGCAGCGTCGGCAGCACCGCGGCGTAGTCGAAGCCCTGCAGGGCGGTGGCGCAGGCGACCAGCCCCTCGGCCGGGGTGGCGGCGACCATCGCCCGCACCTTGTCGGCCCGGCCGGACGCCACGAAGCCCGGGGCGAACCAGCGCGCCACCGTGGCCTCGGCGAACGCCGCCATGCCGTCGGCCCGGACCTGGCGGATCCGCTCGGCCCATTGTTCGGCGCCGCCGGGGGCGGTGGCGGCCTGGCCGTCGCACAGCACCAGCCGCTCGACCCGTTCGGGATGGCGCGCCGCCAGGTCGAGCCCGGTCGGCACCCCCATGGACAGGCCGACGAAGCCGCAGCGCGCGATCCCGAACCGGTCGAGCAGCGCCGCCACGTCGCCGCCGAGCCGGGCGAAGTCGCAGGGCCCCGCCGGGACCGTGGTGCCGCCGTGGCCGCGCTGGTCGTAGCGCAGGATCCGGAACCGCCCGGCCAGCGCCGCCACCTGCCCGTCCCACACCGTCAGGTCGGTGCCGAGCGAGTTGCTGAACACCAGCCAGGGCGCGGCGTCGTCGCCGTCGAGGCGGCAGCGGAAGCGCAGCCCGTCGATCTCGACCGTGTGGAAATCAGGCATCGATCACCCTCCTTCTTTCGTCATTCCGCCCGGTGGGTTCCGGCTCGGCCGCGCCGGGGCGGCGCGTCCGTCCGGAATGACGACAAAGGGGGAAGGGACCGGCCGCGCCGCGGCGGACCACGAAGGGCCGCACACCTCCCACCCCCGTCGTCATTCCGGAGCGGTACGCCGGCGGCGGAACGCATCCGGAACCCACCCGCCGCACGGCGCGTGCCGCGGCGCGCTCCCGTCGCTCCGTGGGTTCCGGCTCGGCCGCGCCGGGGCGGCGCGTCCGGCCGGAATGACGACGGGGGGGCGGGGGCCACGAAGGGGTCACCGCAGCTTGACGTCGAACCGCACGACGTCGCCGCGGTAGATGCCCTCGGCGATCAGCACCGCGGTGCCGTCGGCGTCGACCGCGCGCCGGTGCACGAAGGCGACCGGGGCGTTCAGCGGCATCGCCAGGGCCTCGGCGGTCTCCATGTCGGCGGTGCCGATGGTCAGGGTCTGGCGGGCCTCGGCGATGGTCAGGCCGGGGATGTCGTGGATCAGCCGCAGCGCGGTCTTGCTCTCGACGTCGGCGCGGCCGATGCGGTCGCGCAGCCGCTCGTCGATGTAGACGTCGGTCAGCAGGAACGGCGCGTCGTGCCGCCAGTGCCGGCGGTGCAGGTGGCGGTAGGAAGGCGCCAGCGCGCCGATCTGGTAGGCGATGCGCTCCAGCCGGATTTCGGCCTCGTCCGACAGGATCTCGATGCGGGCGCTGTGGCTGGGCCGCAGCATGCCCGACCAGTCGGTGGCGACTTCGCACCACAGCGCCTCCTGCGGGCGGCGCCGCACGAAGGTGCCCTTGGCGCGGTAGCGCTCGATCAGCTTCTCGTCCTCCAGGATGTCGAGGGCCTGGCGGATGGTGGCGCGCGCCACCCCGCATTCGGCGGCCAGCGCGTCGACCGTCGGGATCTGGCTGCCGAGCGGCCACTGGCCGGAGTCGATGCGCCGCCGGAACAGGGTCGCCAGCTGGATGTAGCGGGCGATCGCGCTGCGGCTGAAGTCGACCGGCTTCCTGGGCGAAGCCGGCGCCGGCATGGCGGCTGTGCCCGTCATCGGCCCCTTCATCGGCCCTTGAACACCGGCGGGCGCTTCTCGACCACCGCGCGGGTCGCCTCGCGGGCGTCCTCGGTGGCCATCAGCCGGGTGCTGTACTGCTGCTCGCGGGCATAGCCGTCCTCGACCGGCATGAACTCGATCTCGTTCAGCGCCTGCTTGCCGTAGCGCAGGCCGAGCGGCGCCTTGTCGGCGATCACCGCGGCGAGGCGCCCGGCGGCGGCGGCCAGCTGGTCCGCCGGCACCACCTCGTCGACCAGGCCGATGCGGAACGCCTCGGCGGCGTCGATCGGCCGGCCGGTGAAGAACATCCGGCGCAGCGCGCCCTGCGGCACCAGCCGGCCGATATGGGCGCCGCCGCCGCAGCGCCCGACGTTGATCTCCGGCAGGCCGAAGGTCGCGTTGTCGGCGGCGATCCGGATGTCGCAGACCGACGCCAGCACGCAGCCCGCGCCCAGCGCCGGGCCGTTGACCGCGGCGATCACCGGCACCGCGGCGTTGCGCACCGCCGAGAAGCAGCGCCGCACCACCGCACCGCGCTTCGGGTCGTCCTCGACCGTGGCGGCCATGAACTCCTTGAGGTCGAGCCCGGCGCAGAACGCCCGGCTGCCGGCGCCGGACAGCACGATCACGTTGACGTCGTCCCAGCCCGAAGAGCTCTCGAACAGCTCGGCGATGTCGGCGTAGAGCTGCAGGGTCAGGGCGTTGACCGGCGGCCGGTCCAGGGTGACGCGGGCGATCCGGTCGGACTTTTCGACGGTCAGGGACATGCGGGGCTCCGGTTGGCGGGGCGGGCGGTGATGGGCAGTTTCAGCGATAAGGCTAGATGTATGAGCTTTTGCTGTCGAGCGGGAACGGTGCCGAACACGCGTCTCGTCTTCGGCAAGGCTCGTGTGGACCAGCAGGGTGTCCTGCAACTCGACAGAAGATCGCGGGCTGAGCTTGCGTAGCCGGTCGAACAGCAAGAACAGCTGGTCCGGCCGGTGTCGACCCTGAGCGGTCACCCGGACGCTGGAGGCAATTGCCAAGTCGCTGACGGGCACGCATCAGCCGCCCCCCGCCGCGGTCGGCTCAAATGGCACGTGTCGTCGGTAAAGAAACTGCTGGATCAGGCGCGGGAGATGGGGCTGGTAGGAGAGCGGTGGTAAGCGCTCATGCACCGCCGCGACAAACCGCTGCAAGGGCGCCCATCGGAAGCCCGAGTAGCGAGGCGCCGGTTTCGGACTAGACTGGCAACCACGTCGTCTCCGGCCGGCGGACATTCAACGTTCGACAAGCTCCGGTTGTCGCACCACTCTGCTTCTTGTCGCGGCAACCGGAGGCTGAGATGGCGACACCGAACGATCGGCGGGTCTTTCTTGAGGGGGATCTGGGCGAGAACGGCGGCCAGGTCGCATTCGAAACCGTGAAGGATTTTGTCGACTGGGCAACGAGGGAGGGGGAGTTCTGGGCGTTCCTTGTCGAACGGCACCAGAGTCTCCCGAGGAACACACTGGCTCGCACCATCGCTGACCATATCAGCCAGATTACGGTGCACGGCGAGAAACTGGTCAATACAGGAACAGACGATCCCGACGCCGTTCGCCGCCTGAACGAGAGCTTCGAGGCCTACCGCGCGAAGAAAACCCTGCACTCCAGCAACGCGGCAGCCGCACGTGTGAAGCTGATCTACGAGAAGCTCGGTCTGGAGGCCGCGCTGGGGGCGCTGGAGACGATCAAGTCCAGCGACTTTCAACCTGAAAACCGCGGAGCCATGTCCGGAGCGGTGGCATATGTGCACCTGTCACAGTTCGGTGAACCCACGATGGGGAGTCCTGAAATTGCCGCTCTACAAGCTTCGATCGCCGAAATCCGCGAGCAAACCTCCAGCTTGGTGCAAGGCCTTCGTGATGACCAGAGGGCGGTTCAGGCGGCTCACGACGCCATGGTGGCCGACGGCCGAAGGCTCGGTCACCATGCCCTTCAGGTGTGGCGCCGCTTCCGGCGGCGAATGAACCAGCGAGCAGGCCAAGCCCTGGCGTCGCTCGAGGCCACGGACCAGGCTTATTCCGAGCAGATGCAGTTGCAGGCGCCAGTCGACTACTGGACTGACAAGAAGGCCGACCACACCAGAAAGGCGAGCACGTTGCGCTGGGTGTTGCTGGGCTATACGGCAGTGTCGATTGGCGTGATCGGTTTCTTTGCGCGCGACCTGCCCGAGCTGGCCCCGCAGTACAAGGGAGAGACCCTTGTGTTCGCGGGCGCCGCAGCTGCAGCGCTGCTCACGATTGCCTTCTGGGGCGGTCGTATTCTGGTGCGCCTCTATCTCAGCGAGCTTCATCTCGCCGGTGATGCCTGGGAACGGGCAACCATGGCCAAGACTTATCTAGCGCTAACCAAGGAGGGTAACGCGGGCGAAGCGGATCGGCCGATCGTCCTTGGCGCGCTGTTCCGTCAGGGCACTGACGGCGTCGTCAAGGAGGACAACGTACCGGACACATCGCTGATCGCTATGCTCGCCCGGGTCCTCGACAAGCGCTAGGCGACCAGTCCTCCCGGTAGCGTGGAATTATAGACCCTTCATTCGTGTTAGTGGGGCCTTGTCGAGGGCGCCTACCTCTCGGTACTTCCCGATCCGGCAGGAGTGGTCTTCGTTTCCGCCCTTCGGCTTGTGCGGCTTCGACGGGGTCTTCAACATGACCCGAAGGACCTCGTCGCGCTAACGCTCGTCAGGAATCTTTGTGCTGTCGTCGCTCTTGGGGGCGTCATGACTGAACCCGTTGATCCTTACGACCAGATCATCATGGCCGTAGGCGAGGTGTGCTTCTGGTGGTCAAGCCTCGAACACCTCATCCACGACATCGTTCTGCACCTAGCAGTGGCCTTGGATCCCGCATTTGACAAGGAGAGCCCGCGCAACATTCTCCACCTGACCCTCGCCAGCCTCGATATCCGCGGCAAGATTGTTACCGCGAAGGCACTGGCTCACCAGATCGACGAGATCGACTCTCCGGGGTTCTATGACCGCGTCGAGGAACTGCTGAACTACGTCGACAACGAGCTTCGGCCGGAGCGCAATCGGTACGTACACGACAACTGGTCGATCGCTGGTTCTGCGGCGATGCGGATGCGCCTAGCGCCAAAGATCACCCGGCCACAAGCACGCCAACGGGATCTCACCATGTGGTCAGGACGGCGCTATCCGTCCATCACGGCTGCCTTGGCGTTCGTCAAAAACCTCCAGCTTGCGGATGGCGACTTGGTTCAACTCGACAACCACATTGCGTGGATGGTGTCGCAGAGAGACCTGCAACCAGGATCGCCTCAACCACTTCTGCCGGAATGGCAAAGCTTAGCTCATCGTGACTGGCGCGAGCCAAGTAAGCGTTGACCCCAGCCTTGACTATCTCGTCCATGACCACGCCGCCGCCCGTATTCCCCTGATCCTTCTTGTCGTGTCGCATGTTGCTACGTCAGATATACAATTGCCCGGCCGAGAGCCCTGAGTTTTGAATGACCGCCACCCTCCCTGCAGTGCCGGCCCGCCATTCGGCTGGCGGCGACCCTGCAGGGCCGGATGACCCGTACTCCGGCCGCTACCGCAAGTGGTTGCCTGCCATTGTGCGCAAGTACCCAACTTGGCGGCACTTCGCTGCAGCCGCATCTACTCCAAGTCGCCTTGAACCGCGTACGGGGCCACGACTCCGCTTCAGAAGCGCGCAATGCTAGAGTATCCTTTCGGCTGGATCCGACCCTGACGAGCTCGAAAGGTGGAGCTGAGGAAGTGGCTTAGAATGAAGAAGTTTTGGCGCTTTGTCGCTATTCGGGAAAATAGAGAAATTCTCGGCTGGATTGCCACAGGGGTGGCGACTTTGACGGGTGCCATTTGGACAGCGTTCGTCTATTTCGAGGGGGGACAAGAGACACCTCGTCGGCACATTGATCTCACAGCGATTGTGAACGGATGCATTGAAGGCCCAATTCATCCCGATGCCTCGACAATCACACAACGTATCCGCAAAGCTCTTGCCGATGAGATGATGGTCATTGCCTGGAAGGGCGGTGTGGCAAGTGAAAATGTTCAACATGGCACACCGGTGTTCGCGATCTCTGACATAATTTCAGACGGTGATGCGGTAATGTTAAAATATAAATGGCAAAACGGTATACTTTCTCTTAAGCCGGTATTGCCTCGGTATGGCTCCGTGCGAGTTGGCGTTCATTTGGTTGGGGGCTGGCTGCAGGATCAAGGCTTCGGATGTCTAGAATTGAATTACGATTCGTCAAATCGAACGGCTGAAGGCTGGTGGGCGGCGGCTGACAGGCTGGATGAAAAATCGAGTATATTCTTAGCTCCACGCTCACTCGCGATTGGGGTGGGTGGTGATACTGACACTGTAAAGATTCGGCCGCTCTACTTTGAGCTTGGTACTGCTAAATTACTTCCGGAATCACTTGAGCGGCTACGTGAATATGCCAAGATAATCAACACACTGTCCGCCAAAACGGTACTTATTGAAGGTCACGCCTCTGAAGTTCGACCGGCAATTAATTTTCCATTAAGTTCCAACCGAGCAAAAGTTGTAGAGCGCGCATTGGCGGATCTCGGTGTAGACCCAGGTGAGATCACTATCAGGGCATACGGTGGGGAGAATCCGGTAGAAGGAAGAACACCAGATAGTGCTTACAATGATCGTGTTGAAATCCGAATAGAGGATCGCGTCGAGTAAGCTGAACGGTTATTTGGAATTGTCATTTGCATCTTGTGAGTATAAATATCTGTTTGCGTGAAATTCGATTGCCGAACTGTCTGTCGCGCCTGTGGGGCACAGTTGCATGTGTCCGCTTCCCACCCATTCGAGCGGTTCAAGCAGTGTCGTCGATGATCTGCGGTGACCCCCTGGCCCCGGGCCCGCCCGCGCCGCCGGCACCGTCACCCGTCCCCACCCTCCTCCAGCAGCGCCTCCGCGCACTCCCCGGCGACCGCCGCGAATACCGCGACTTCCGCCACCCGCCGCAGGTCGAAGCCGCGCGCCTGGGCGTCGCGGAGCGCCGCCGTCGTCGCGTCCCGCAGCCGGTCGCCGCGGGGGCCGAACAGCACCGCCAGATGCGCCTCGGCCAGGCCGGCGGCGGCCAGCGCGGCGGCCAGCCGGTCGCGCTCGTCGGCGTGCCGGCGGGCCAGCCCGTCCAACCGGGCGAGCAGCCGGTCGCGCGCCTGCGCGATGCCCGCGCCCGCGCCGCCCGGGCCGTCGCCGTCCGGGTCGTCGCCGTCGCCGTCCGGGCCGCCGCGCGGCTCGCCGCGGGGGTGCCGCGCCGTCGCCTGCAGCACGGTGGCGAACGCCCTGGTGTCGCCCTTCAGCGCCTTGTCGATCTGGCTGGCGACCATCGCCGCGGCCTTCGGCACCCGCCGGGTGCGGCCGCCCTCGGTCACGGTCACCGGGCGCCGCAGCTCGGCCTCCAGCAGCGAGGCGAGGTTGCGCACGCCCTTCGGCCGGCCCTTCGGGTTGCCGGACCGGCCCGGCCGGAACCGGTGCTGCCGGGGCGGCTGGGCATAGCCGGCGGGCGGGTCGGGGGGCGCGTCGGGGGCAGGGATGTCGGGGGCAGGGATGTCGGGGGGATGCTCGGTCATGGAAGCGGCCTCGGTCGGGGTTGCGGTCGGGGTTTCGGGTGGGAAGGAGGCTCGCGCCCGTCGCGCCGTGGGTCCCGGAGCCGCCCGCTCGCGCGGACTCTCCGGGATGACGAGGAATGGGGGAATGCGCGGATCCCGCCGAGGTCATCACCCCCCTCTTCGTCATCCCGGAGGGCCCCGGACTTGATCCGGGGCGGCTCCGGGACCCACCGGCCGCCGCGACCGCCCCCGCCGCCCCCGTCATCCGCCGCCCGGTTGGCCGCCGGGTTGGCCGCGGCGGCGCGGCGCGGCGTCGGCCAGGTAGTGCCGCAGCAGGGCGGCCATGACCGACAGCTCGACCACATAGTGGCCGGGGAAGCCGAAGGCGCGCTCGCGCAGGGTCGCGGCCAGTCGCTCGCCGCCCGGCACGAGCAGCGGCTCCAGGACCGACCCAGGCGCAAGATCCGGGAACACCTCGGTGGTCTCGACCCGGTTGAGCACCAGGTAGATCTCGGTGTCGGCGAGCGGCAGGCCGGCTTCGGGGTAGGACGGCGAGCCGGGGCGATCCTCGGCCAGGATGCGCTGGCGCGGCGCGGCGGGGCTGGCCTCCAGCTGCCGCCAGGCCTGCGCCAGCTCGGGGCGCAGGTGGCGCAGCAGGTCGACGATCTCGCGCTGCTTGAAGCCGGCGTTCAGCAGCAGCAGGCCGAGCGCCAGGCAGAACGCGTCGAAGGCGGCGAACCGGGCCTCGTGGCCGCGCCCCGGCGGCGCCGCCGCGGCGAAGGCCGAAGCGGGGGCGGCCTCGGGCGGGGCGGCGCGGTCGAGGTCGAGCAGCCGCTTGACGCGGGTGCGGAACACCGCCTGCGGCCGCCGGCCGGCGCGGTCCCGGCTCAGGAACCGCCAGACCGCCTCCTCGACCTGGTTGCGCTTGAACGCCATCGCGGCACCGTGTATGAAACCTCGAAAAAGGTTCTAATCGCTCGGGCGGCGGAATGCAAGCCCGGCGCCCGGGGCGGGACCGCGACTGGACAGCCGGACCGGCCGCACCGGCGCGGATTTTCCCTGTTGTTTCCCTGTTACCGGGCGGCACTGAATTCAGTGAATAACCTTGACCCCCCGCCGGCCCGCACCTAAAGCGGGAACGGCCCGTCGCCGGACGGCGGAGCCCGGAGATCCAGATGTCAATCGCTGCAGCCGCACGCGGCGGTGGCGCAGGTCGCGTCCTCGGGGACGAGATCCGCGCGACCGTCGCGCTGTCGATCCCGATCGCCCTGACGCAGATCGCGCAGATGGCGCTGCACACCACCGACGTGGTGATGACCGGCCGGCTCGGCCCGCACGCGCTCGCCGCCGGTCAGCTCGGCCACAACCTTTTCTTCCCGGTTTTCATCACCACCCTCGGGGTGCTGTTCGCGACCGCCGCGATGTTCGCGCAGGAGATCGGCGCGCGCCGCTACAAGGGGGTGCGCCGCACGGTCCGCCAGGGCTTCTGGGTGATCGTGGTGATGACCGGGCCGGCCTGGCTGTTCTTCTGGAACGCCGAGGCGGTGCTGGTCCACCTGCTCGGCCAGGATCCCGAACTGGCGCCGCGGGCGGCGGACTACGCGCTCGGCGCCATGTGGGGCTTCCCGTTCATGGCCGGCTTCAGCCTGCTGCGCAACTTCATCGCGGCCCACGGCCGGCCGCGCGCCGCGCTGTGGATCCTGGTGGTCGGGATCGGCGTCAACGCGTTCGCCGACTGGGTGCTGATGTTCGGCAAGTTCGGCCTGCCGCGCTGGGAGCTGTTCGGCCTGGGCATCGCCACCACCCTGGTGCAGGGCACAATGTTCCTGGCGCTGCTCGGCGTCGTGCTGAGCGACCGGCGCTGGCGGCGCTACCGCATCCTGGCGCGGTTCTGGCGGCCCGACTGGCCGCGGTTCCGCGAGGTCTGGGCGGTCGGCCTGCCGATCGGCCTGACCAAGCTGGCCGAGGCCGGGCTGTTCGCCGCCTCCGGCTTTCTGGTCGGGCTGATCGGGGTCGAGGCGCTGGCCGGCCACGCGGTCGCCCTGCAATACGCGGCGATCGCCTTCATGCTGCCGTTCGGGGTCGCCCAGGCGGCGACCGTGCGGGTCGGCCTGGCGGTCGGCCGCGGCGACCCCGACGGCGCGCGCCGGGCCGGCCGGGTGGCGATGATCGTCGGGCTGCTGGTGGTGATCCCGCTGGCGCTGCTTTTCGTCACCGCCGGGCGGCCGCTCGCCGGGTTGTTCCTGTCGGCCGGCGACGGCCACGGCGAGGCGGCGGTCGGCTACGCGGTGTCGTTCCTGGCGATGGCCGGGCTGTTCCAGCTGGCCGACGGCGGCCAGGCGGTGACCGCCGGGGTGCTGCGCGGCTTCAAGGACACCCGGGTGCCGATGGTGATCGCGCTGATCGGCTACTGGCCGGTCGGCATCGGCACGGCGCTGCTGCTGGCGTTCCAACTCGAGCTCGGCGGCATCGGCGTGTGGGGCGGCCTCGCGCTCGGGCTGGCGGTTGTCTGGGCGGCGCTGGTGCTGCGGTTCCGGCGGGTGGCCGACCGGGCGGTCGCCCGCAACCTCACCGGCTGACGCCTTACTGGCTGACCTTCTCGATGCGCCAGCGCGAATGGGCGTCGTCGACGCTCTCCCAGGCCTTCTGCTGCCAGGCCGACTTGGCTTGCTCGTAACTGTCGAACGGCCCGATCCGGGTCTCCGGCGAGCCGTCGGCGGTCTCGTTGAAGTCGGTCGACTTGTAGACCCCGCCGACCACCCAGAACTCGGTCGCCTCCTCGTGCAGGATGCGATAGCGGACATGGGCGTCGTCGACATGCTCCCAGGCCAGCTTGGCCCAGATCGACTTGGCGGTGTCGTAGTCCTTGAACGGGCCGATGCGCTGCTCGGCGTCGCCGCCCTTGATGTGCGTGAAGCTGGTGTCCGTGTACTCGCCGCCGATCACCCAGTACTTCATGGCCGTCTCCGAACCGCACCCGTGACTGTGCGGCCCGTATAGCGGAGCGCGACCGCCGGTTCAATCGAGGGATGCCCGCAGGGCCGGCGTCGGGTCAGCCGCCGTCCTTCAGGCTCAGGATGTGGGCGGTCACGTCGCCGATCTCCTCCGGCGTCAGGATCAGGTTCGGCATGGTGCGGTGCGGGGTGCTCAGGAAGGCGGACAGGGCCATTCCGGTCATGCCGGGCGTGTCGGCGACGTCCTCGAAGCTCGGGGCGGCGGACACCGGCGACACCGTCTCGCCGACGGCGACCGCGTGGCAGTTGGCGCAGACCCGCAGCGCCAGGTCCAGCCCCCTGGCCTTGTTGCCGGCCTCCTGGGCGTCGGCGGTCGACGGCGGGACCGCCAACGGCGCGGCGGCGAGGAGGGCGAGGAAAGCCGCGATCGGCAACTGACGCATGGGGAACTCCCGGCTGATGGCGGACCTTCGGAATCTAGGGAGGCGATCACAGCCTGTCGACCGGCGGCGATGTCGCAGGCCGACGTTTGAATCGATTTTTCCCGGCATTGTTAAGACCTGCTTAGGACCCGCCAAGTGAACATGCGTCGCGGTCTGCACGATTGTTGGGAGCATTGCGCGCGTCATGTCCATAGGGTCACGAACCCTCGATCTGCCCCGCGAGATTCTGCGGCAGATCACCGATCACCAGCAGTTCGTCGAACGTCGCGGCGGTCGCCGGATGACGTGCAAGAACGCCAAGCTGTCCGGCAAGGCGCTGGACGGCCTGCGCCTGCAGACCGCGATCCTGTCCGGCAGCGACCTGTCCAGGGCGTCGGCCGAGATGACGGATTTCTCCGGCGCCGACCTGTTCGCGGTGGACTTCAGCTGGGCGAAGCTGCGCAAGGCGGTTCTGAGCCAGGCCGACCTGCGCGGCGCGAATTTCTGCATGGCCGACCTCAGCGGCGCGGTGATCCGCAACGCCGACCTGCGGGCCGCCCAGGTCGACGAATGGGGCACCACGCTCAAGCGCCTGCTGAACCTGTCCGGCGCCAACCTGTCGAGCGCCGACTTCACCGGGTCGGACCTGGAGGGGGCGGACGCGACCGAGGCCCTGGCGGTCGATACCGTGTTTGCCGACACCGGGCTGACCGCGGTCAACTTCGCCGGCGCCAACCTGTCGGGCGCCGACCTGTCGGGGTCCAACCTGACCGGCGCCAACCTGACCGGCGCCAACCTGGACGGCGCCGACCTGTCGAATACCAAGTTGACCGACGCCAACCTGCGCAACGTCGACCTGTCGACCTGCAAGCTGGAGAACGCCGACCTGGAGGGCGCGGTCACCCGCGACCTCGAGCATCCGCTGCCGCCGGAGATCGAGGCGAGCCTGCGCGAGCACAGCCGGTGGATCGCCAGCGGTGGGTCCGCCGGGTCGGTCGCCAACTTCGCCGAGCGCGACCTGAAGGGGCTGGATTTCTCGGGCTGCGACGTGCGGGCCGCGATCTTCGACGGCGCCAACCTGGCCGGCGCCCGGTTCATCAAGTCGGAACTGCTGTTCACCAGCCTGAAGGGAGCGGACCTGGCGGCCGCCGACCTGTCGTTCTCGATCATCACCGGGGCCAGCTTCGTCGGCGCCAACCTGGCGGGCGCCAGCCTCGTCGGGGCCCGCATCTCGTCGGCCGCGCTCGCCGACCGCAGTGGCCGCCGGACCGGCCGCAAGATGCCGGTGCGGTTCCAGAGGGCAAACCTGCAGGGCGCCAACTTCACCGGCGCCCGCATCGAGTCGGCCGATTTCACCGACAGCCAGTACCGCGACGCCCTGCTCGGGAACGCCAAGATGATCGGTTGCGTCGGCCTGGAGTTGGACGACCTCTGAGCCCGGGCTGCTGAGACCGGGCGCCCGGTCAGTCCTTGCGGACGACGTTCGCGTCCGGCCCGACCGGGAAACCGGTGATGTTGCGGGCGCCGTCGGCGGTCACCACCAGGATGTCGTGCTCGCGGTAGCCGCCGGCGCCGGGCTCGCCCTGCGGGATCATGATCATCGGCTCCATCGACACCACCATGTCCGGCTCCAGCACGGTGTCGACGTCCTCGCGCAGCTCCAGCCCGGCCTCGCGGCCGTAGTAGTGGCACAGCACGCCAAAGGAATGGCCGTAGCCGAAGGTCCGTCGGTCGAGCACGCTGTGGCCGGCATAGATCTCGTTCAGCGCGTGGGCGATGTCGCGGCAGCGGGCGCCCGGCCGGATCAGCTCGAGCCCGGCGCGGTAGACCTCCAGGTTGATCTCCCAGTAGCGCAGGTGGGCGTCGGACACCTCCTCGGCGAACAGCGTGCGTTCCAGCGCGGTGTAGTAGCCGGCGATCATCGGAAAGCAGTTCAGCGACAGGATGTCGCCGCGCTCGATCCGGCGCGACGTCACCGGGTTGTGGGCGCCGTCGGTGTTGAGGCCGGACTGAAACCAGGTCCAGCTGTCCATCAGCTCGGCGTCCGGGAAGCTGCGGGCGATCTCCCGCACCATGGCGCCGGTGGCGTGCAGCGCCACCTCATGCTCGGTCACGCCGACGCCGAGCGCCTCGACGCAGGCGGCCCCGCCCAGGTCGGCGATCCGCGCCCCCTCGGTTATGAGGGCGATCTCCTCGGCCGACTTGACCATGCGCTGGCGCATCGCCGGGGCGGCGACGTCCAGGAATACCGCATCCTCGAAGGCGTCGCCGAGCAGTTGCCGGGTCTCCAGGTCGACATGGTCCGTCTCGATGCCGATCCGCCCGGCGTTCGGCAGCAGGGTCTGCAGGGCGTAGAAGAAGTTGTCCCGGCGCCAGTCGGTGTAGACCATGTTGTCGCCGGCGGTGCGCCGCCAGGGCTGGCCGCCGTCGATGTTGGCGCTGACCGAGGTCACCGAGTCGGCGGTGACGACCAGCGCGTAGCGCCGGCCGAAGCGGGTGTAGAGGAAGTCCGAGTAGTACGCGATGTTGTGGTACGAGGTCAGGATCGCGGCGTGCAGGTCGAGCTCGCCGAGGATCCGTCGCAGGCCGTCCTGGCGGCGCGCCACTTCGGCGTCGGAAAAGGTGCGGCGCGCCGGCCGCCCGTTGCGGATGTGCTTCAGGCGTTCCATTTCCAAGGTCATTTCCCGGCTCCAGTCTGAGTGGCTCCGGTTGCGGAGTGTCGCCCGGCACTCTATCTGAGCCCGACTACGACGCCCTATCAACGGGACGATGATGCTATCCGCGCTCCGAGCGGCTAGCATCGCCGTCCCGTGCCCGCGAGCCGACCGACCTGAGCGAGTCCATGACCGACAACGCCGATACCAACGCCCTTTCCCTGCTCGACGACCTGCTGGCGCGCGCCCGCCGGGCCGGAGCCGATTCCGCCGACGCCCTGATGGCGCGCGGCGTCTCGCAGTCGGTCTCGCAGCGCCTCGGCACGCCCGAGGCGGTGGAGCGCTCGGAGGGCCGCGACGTGGAGCTGCGGGTGTTCGTCGGCCGCCGGCAGGCGGTGGTATCCTCGACCGACTTCGCGACCGACGCGCTCGACGAGCTGGTCGTCCGGGCCCTGGCCATGGCCAGGGCGGCCCCCGAGGACAAGTATGCCGGCATCGCCGACCCCGGGCAGATCGCCCGGACCTGGCCGGACATCGAGATGTTCGACGCCACCGAGCCGTCGGCCGAGACCCTGGTCGAGCGCGCCCGGGCTGCCGAGGAGTCGGCACTGGCGGTCAAGGGCGTGACCAATTCCGAGGGCGCCGAGGCCAGCTGGGGCGTCACCGAGGTGGCGCTCGCCGCCAGCAACGGCTTCGCCGGGGGGTACCGGCGCTCGAGCTACTCGATCGTCGCCTCGGTGGTCGCCGGGTCCGGCCAGAAGATGGAGCGCGACTACGACTACACCGCGGCGGTGTTCGACGGCGACCTGGAGTCCCCCGAGGAGATCGGCCGGCGGGCCGGCGAGCGGGCGGTCGCCCGCCTGAACCCGCGGCGCCCGAAGACCGCGACCCTGCCGGTGGTGTTCGACCCGCGGGCCGGGCGCTCGGTGCTCGGCCACCTGGCGTCCGCCATCAACGGCGTCTCGATCGCCCGCGGGACGAGCTTCCTGAAGAACGACATGGGTGAGGCGCTATTCGCGCCGGGAATCCGCATCGTCGACGATCCGCACCGGCCGCGCGGCCACCGCTCCAAGCCGTTCGACGGTGAGGGCCTGCCTACCACCCGGCGGGCGATGGTCGACGACGGCCGGCTGGCCAGCTGGTTCCTGGACCTGGCGACCGGCCGGCAGCTCGGCCTGGAGAGCACCGGCCATGCCGGCCGCGGCGCCGGTTCGCCGCCGAGTCCCGGGGCCACCAACCTCTATCTCGATAAGGGAACGGTCGGCCGGGATGCGCTGATCGGCGACATCGAGCGCGGCTTCTACGTCACCGAGCTGATGGGGTCCTCCGTCAGTCTCGTGACCGGCGACTACAGCCGCGGTGCCGCCGGGTACTGGATCGAGAACGGCGAGATCACCTTCCCGGTCTCGGAGATGACCATCGCCGGCCATCTCCGCGACATCTTCCGTACCCTGACCCCGGCCGACGACCTGGTGTTCAAATACGGCATGGACGTGCCGACGATCCGGGTCGAGGGCCTGCTGGTCGCCGGCGGCCAGGACTGAGTCAGGCCTCCCCCGGCGGCCTGCCCGCCATCCCATAGGCAGTCGACCGCTCGCGGGCTCGTGAGCGGGCGTTCCCTGGAAGTTTCCCATCGCCCTCCCCATCTCGCGGCTTGCGGGATCGGGGAAGGTGTCTGGAGTTCGATATGCCGTCCTGTACCTCTCTGGCTCGCGTGGTCCTGCTTGCCCTGGTTCTCGGCAGCGGCGTCGCCCTCTCGAAGCAGGAACCGGCGGTGCCGCCGGCGGTGACCGACATGGAGACCGGCCTGGCCGTGAACGCCTCCGACGGCATCGCGATCCACGGCTACGACCCGGTCGCCTATGTGATCGACCACGAGGCGGTTCCCGGCTCGGCCGAGTTCGCCACCAGCTGGCGCGGTGCCGAATGGCGTTTCAGCTCGGCGCGCAACCGCGCCCTGTTCGTCGCCGACCCGGCCCGCTATGCGCCGCAATACGGCGGCTTCGGGGCCTACGGCACCGCGATCGGCAAGGCCTACGATGTCGATCCGCGGGTGTTCGACGTGATCGACGGCCGCCTCTACCTGCACCGCAACGACCGGGTGCGCGCGCTCTGGCAGCGCAACCCCGAGGGCTACATCGCCGAGGCCGACGACACTTGGCGTCAGCGCGTGCGGTCCGCCGGATCGTGACCCGCCGTCACCCGCTGTTGCGCAGGCCGGCGGCGATGCCGTTGATGCTGAGGTGGATGCCCTCGACCACCGCCGGGTCCGGGTCGCCGGCGCGGTGGCGATGCAGCAGTTCGACCTGCACATGGTGCAGCGGGTCGATATAGGGGAAGCGGTTGCGGATCGAACGCGCCAGCAGCGGGTTGCCCTCCAGCAGCGTCGCCTGGCCGGTGATCGCCAGCACCGCATCGATCGAGTCCTGCCATTCCGCCCGCAGCCGCGCGAAGATCGTGGCGCCGAGCGCGCGGTCGGTCACCAGTTCGGCGTAGCGCGAGGCGATGGCGATGTCGCTCTTGGCCAGCACCATGTCCATGTTCGACAGGGCGGTGCCGAAGAACGGCCAGTCGCGGACCATCGCCCGCAGGGTCTCCAGGCCGTCCGGATTGTCGGACAGCCACCCCTTCACCGCGCTGCCGAAGCCGAACCAGCCCGGCAGCATCAGCCGGCACTGGGCCCAGCTGAACACCCAAGGAATAGCCCGCAGGTCCTCGATACTGGTCGACTTCTTGCGGGACGCCGGCCGGCTGCCGATGTTCAGGTTGGCGATCTCGCCGATCACCGTCGAATCCCAGAAATACCGCTCGAATCCCTCGGTCTCGTAGACCAGCCCGCGATAGGCGGTGAAGGCGCGCTCCGACAGCGACTCCATGACGGCGAGATGGGCGTCCGGCGGCGGGCGGCCCTCGGCGGTCAGCAGGGTCGCCTCCAGGGTGGCCGCGGCCAGGGTCTCCAGGTTGCGACGCCCGACTTCGGCGTTGCCGTACTTGGCGGCGATCACCTCGCCCTGCTCGGTCACCCGGATCGAGCCCTGGATGGCGCCCGGCGGCTGCGCCAGGATCGCTTGGTAGCTGGGGCCGCCGCCGCGCCCGACCGAGCCGCCGCGGCCATGGAACAGCCGCATCGCCACGCCGTGCCGGCGGAACACCTCGATCAGCACGGTCTGGGCCTTGTACAGTTCCCAGATCGAGGTCAGGTAGCCGCCGTCCTTGTTGCTGTCCGAGTAGCCGAGCATGACCTCCTGGGTCTCGCCGCGCGACGGCAGCAGGCAGCGGTATTCCGGCAGCGCGAACAGCCGGTCCATGACCTCGCCGCAGCGCTGCAGGTCGCCGATGGTCTCGAACAGCGGCACGATGTCGACGTCCAGTCGCGCCTCGCGTGGGTGCAGCAGGCCGACCTCCTTCAGCAGCACCGCCGCCTCCAGGATGTCCGAGACCCCGTCGGTCTTCGAGATGATGTAGTGGCGCACCGCCTGCGGCCCGTAGCGCCGGCGGCCGTCCGCCGCCTCGGCCAGGGTCGCCAGTTCGCCGGCGGTGCGCTCCGAATAGGTCAGGTGCGGCGCCGACATCGGCCGGGCGCCAGTCAGCTCGGCCCGCAGGAGCGCGATGCGGCGCTCCTCCGGGGCCTGCAGGTAGCCGGCCTCGGCGCCGGCGACCTCGAGCAGTTCCGCGACCACGGCCTCGTGGACGTCGGAGTTCTGGCGCTGGTCGATCGAGGCCAGGTGAAAGCCGAACACGTCGACCGCGCGCCGCAACCGCCGCAGCCGGCCCCTCGCCAGGCTGGCCGAGCCGTGGGCGGTCAGGGACTCGTAGACGGTGTCCAGGTCGGCGCGCAGCTCCCCGGCGCCGGCATAGGCCGGGGCGGCGCCGACGGCGTGCCGGGCCGCCTCGACCCCGTCGAGCACCCGGGCGGTCTCGGCCAGCCGGGCGTACATGCCGGCGATCGCCCGGCGGTAGGGCTCGGTGGCACGGTGCGGGGAATGGTCGGGCGACCGCTCGGCCAGCGCCCGCAGCCCGTCCGACACCGCCACCCGCCGGTCGTCCAGCGACAGCTCGCCGCCCAGCCGGTGCAACTCGTCGAGATAGAAATCCAGGGCCCGCGCGCTCTGCATGCGCAACGCCTCGCGCAGCACCTCGGCGGTGACGTAGGGATTGCCGTCGCGGTCGCCGCCGATCCAGCTGCCGACCCGCAGGAACGACGGAACCGTCACGTCCTCCCAGCCCTCGACCAGCCTCAGTTCGTCCTCCAGGTCGCCGTACAGCCGCGGCAACTCGCACAGGAAGGTGTGGTCGTAGTGCGAGAGGCCGTTGGCGACCTCGTCCAGCACCCGCAGCCGGGTGCTGCGCAGGATACTGGTCTGCCAGAGCACCAGCACGGCGCGCCGCAGCTCCTTGCGGTTGGCGGTCAGCTCGGCCGGGGTGAAGTGGATTCGGTCGCGGTCGTCCAGCAGGCGGGCGATCTGCATCTCGCGGTCGATCGAGCTCTTGCGGCGGATCTCGGTCGGGTGCGCCGTCAGCACAGGACTGCAATGGGCGCCGTCGAGGAACGCCTGCAGCCGCCTGGCCGACACGCCGGCGCCGTAGGCCCGGCCGAGCGCGTGGGCCAGGGTGCCTTGGCGCGGCGCCGCGCCGGTCATGGCATGGGCGCGGGTGCGGCGGATGTGGTGCTGGTCCTCGGCGATGTTGGCGAGGTGCGAGAAATATCCGAAGGCCCGGATCACGGTAGTCGCGCGGTCGGTCGGCAGCCTACTCAGGATGGCCTGCAGCTCGCCGCGGGCGGTCTCGTCGGAGCCGCGGTGGAAGCCGATCGAGGTCTTGCGCACCTGCTCGACGGTGTCGAAGGTCTCGTCGCCTTCCTGGGCGCGGATGGTCTCACCGAGGATCCGGCCGAGCAGGCGGATGTCGTAGCGCAGCGGGGCGTCCTTCTCCACTCCGCCGCCGTCCGTTCCGCCGCTCTGGATCGCCTGTTCCATGGTGCCTGTCCCGTCGGGGTTGTGCGGACCGGCATTGTCCACGACCTCGGTGTGCAGTGCACCATGGAAATCGACCGGAGCCCGCGGACGGCTATCCGGCGGCCGGCATCACCAGCGGGAGGGTTTCGTCGGCCACCCGGATTCGCACCGGCAGCCGGGCGATGACGTCGCCGTCGCCCTGCACCGGCCGGGCGTCGTCCTCCAGGATCGCGATCTCGCGGCCGGTGACGATGCGGTAGCTCTTGAGCCGCGGCAGGAACCCGCCGAACAGCCCCAGCATGTAGTATACCGCCTGCCACCGCCCGGGCTTCTCGAACAGGCAGACATGCAGCAGTGGCTCGGTCAGCCGGGCCTTGTCGGCGCACACGAACCGGCCGGCGTAGTAGTGGCCGTTGGCCACCACCGCGGCCGCGGCCCGGTGCGGGACGCCGTCGATCTCGATGAGGAACCGGTGGCGGCGATACGCCAGCCAGCGTTGCAGGGTGGCGACTGCGTAGGCGAACTTTCCGGTCCGCCGCTTGAGCCGCTGACTGACCGAGGCCACCACATCGGCGTCCAGGCCGATGCCGGCCATCAGGGTGAACCGCCGGCCATTGGCCTCACCCAGGTGGATCGGTACGGCCAGGCCGTGCAGGATCGCGCGAACCAGTGCGTCGGACCGTTCATCGAGACCGATCTCGGCCGCCAGCACGTTGGCGGTGCCGAGCGGGATCAGCGCGAGCGGGAGCGTGCCGCCGGCGAGCCCGTTCACCACCTCGTTGACGGTGCCATCGCCGCCGGCCGCGACCACCACGTCGGGGCCCTCGCCGAGCGCTGCGCTCGCCAGCGCCGCATGGGCGTAGCGGATGGCATCGCCGGCCCGGGCGGTCGGTTTCAGTTCGACCCGGGCGCCGGCCCGTTCGAGCTCGGCGATCACCGTGGCCAGACGGTGTCGGCGCCGGCGCCGGCCGGCGTTGGGGTTGTGGATGATCAGGACCCTTCGGCGGCCCGCCGACGGATTGCCGGCGGCGGTGTCCGCATCGCTGTCGTCCAGGCTCCTGTACATTCCCGGGTGGTTCCTCGCGGTGTCGTCGGGCGAATCAATCATTATTCAAGTATTACCAAAATATGACAAAGACTCCAGTGCCGTTTTGGCCGTCTTCTCAGGATAACCCGAAGTGTTTGTCATGGATATTTCACTTTACCAGATTTAGCGGGTCCCCTATCCACCGGGTCCAATTGTGGGCTTCTTGCGCGCGACCCGGGACGGGATGGGAGAGAGCCGATGAATGCCGAGCGCGGCGTGACACGGTACCGTTCGATCTGGATCTCCGACATCCATCTCGGCACCCGCGGGTGCCAGGCGGAACAGCTGCTCGACTTCCTGAAGCACACCGAGTCCGAATACCTGTATCTGGTCGGGGACATCATCGACCTGTGGCGGATGCGGCGATCCTGGGCATGGCGGCAGGCGCACAACGACGTCATCCAGAAGCTCCTGCGCAAGGCCCGCAAGGGCACCAAGGTCATGTTCATACCCGGAAATCACGACGAGATGTTCCGGGAGTTCCTGAACGCCGATTTCGGCCAGATCGAGATCCGGCCGGAGCATGTCCACGTCACCCGCAGGGGCGAGCGCTTCCTGGTCATCCACGGCGACGAGTTCGACGCCGTGGTCACCTACGCCAAGTGGCTGGCGATCCTGGGTGACTGGACATACAACACCCTGCTTTCGCTCAACACTGTCTACAACGACATCCGGCGCCGGCTGGGCTATCCGTACTGGTCGCTGTCGGCCTACCTCAAGCACAAGGCCAAGCGGGCGGTCGAATTCATCGGGCGTTTCGAGGCGGCTCTGGCCACCGAGGCCGCGCGCCGCGGCGTCGACGGGGTGATCTGCGGCCACATCCACAAGGCCGAGATGCGCCGGATCGGCGACATCCTGTACTGCAACGACGGCGACTGGGTGGAGAGCTGTACCGCTCTGGTCGAGCACATGGACGGCGGCCTCGAGATCCTGCACTGGACCGAGGTTCGGCAGCTCTCGTTCGCGGCCTGAGCCCGGCGCGCGGCATGACCCTGCCTCAAAGCCCCGGCGGACCGCTGCACGTGGCGGTCGTCACCGACGCCTGGCACCCGCAGGTGAACGGCGTAGTGCGCACTCTCGCCGCCACCGGCGACGAACTCACCGCACTCGGCCACCGGGTGACGTTCATCACGCCGGGCGACTTCCGGACCGTGCCGTGTCCAACCTATCCCGAGATCCGGCTGGCGGTGCTGCCGCAGCGCAAGATCGCGCGGCTGCTCGACGCGGCCGCACCCTGCGCCATTCACATCGCCACCGAGGGCCCGCTCGGCCATGCCGCGCGCCGCTACTGTCTGAGCCGCGGCCTGCCGTTCACCACCGCCTACCACACCAAGTTCCCGGAATATGTCCGGGCCCGCGCCCGGGTTCCGCTGGGATGGACCTATGCGGTCATGCGGCGGTTCCACGGCCCGTCCAGCGGCGTGATGGTGGCGACCTCTTCGCTGCGGCGCGAGTTGGAGGCGCACGGCTTCACCAATATCCGGGACTGGACCCGCGGGGTCGACGTTGCGCTGTTTCACCCGCGGCCGTCGATCCTCGACCTGCCGCGCCCGATCCTGATGTATGTCGGCCGGGTGGCGGTCGAGAAGAACATCGGCGCCTTTCTGACGCTCGACCATCCCGGCACCAAGGTGGTGGTCGGCGACGGCCCGCAGCGCGCCGAGCTAGAGCGCCGCTATCCCGACGTGGTGTTCGTCGGCTCCCGGCAGGGCGAGGCGCTGGCCGCGCACTACGCATCGGCCGACGTGTTCGTGTTCCCGAGCCGGACCGACACCTTCGGCCTGGTGCTGATCGAGGCGCTGGCCAGCGGTGTGCCGGTCGCAGCCTACCCGGTGCCGGGACCGCTGGACGTGATCGGCGATTCCGGCGCTGGGGCGCTGGACGAGGACCTCGGCGCGGCGGTGCGCCGGGCCCTGGAGATCGACCGCGAGGCGGCGCGGGCGCACGCCCTGAACTTCACCTGGCGGCGCTGCGCCGAGGCCTTCGTGGACAACCTGCAGCCGTTCGAGACGGAACCGGTCCGCACGGCGGCGGCCTGACGGTCCGGCACCCGGGCGATGCGCGTTCGCCGCGTACCCATGCCGGGTGCGCCGTGGTAGGTTCCGGCCGTCCGAAACCTGCCGACCGCTGCCGGTGACCGCCCAGATTCCGCGTTCATGCTGAAACGACTGCTCAAGAGCGAGGCCGGCCTGCGCGCCGCCGGCATTCTCGCCGGCTGGATCGTGCGGTTCGTCGGCGCGACCACGCGCTGGGAATGGGTCGCCGATCCCGAGTCGCTGGCCCTGCTGCGCAGCGAGGAGCGTATCATCGGCGCGTTCTGGCACAATCGCCTGATGCTGATTCTGGTCGCCTGGCCGCGCCCGAAGCCGGTCGCCATGGTGATGTCCGAGCATGGCGACAGCCGGATCCTCGGGATCGCGGTCGGCGACTACATCACCCGGCCGATCTGGGGATCGTCGCGGCGCAACCCGATGGCGGCGATGAAGGGCATGCTGCGGGCCCTCGACGACGGCCTGAGCGTCGCGATCACCCCGGACGGGCCGCGCGGCCCGCGCATGCGCTGCCGCCCGGGCCTGGTCGAGGCCGCCCGGCAGTCCGGCGTGCCGATCCTGCCGGCCGCCTGGAGCGTGTCGCGGCGCAAGGTGCTGCGGTCCTGGGACCGGTTCGTCGTCGCCTGGCCGTTCGGCCGCGGCGTGGTGGTGCTGGGCCCGCCGATCCGGGTGCCGGCCGACGCCGACGCCGCCGCGCTGGAGGCCAGCCGGCTGGCGATCGAGGCCGCGCTGAACGCCGTCGCCGCCGAGGCCGACCGGCTGACCGGCCACCCGCCGATCGAGCCGGCCCCCGAGGGGAGCCGCGGCCGGTGATGCTGTCGCTGTACCGCGGTGCCGCCACCGCCCTGGGGCCGGTGATCGACGCCTATCTGCGCCGTCGCATCGAGCGCGGCAAGGAGGATGCGGCACGCATCGCCGAGCGCCGGGGCGTACCGGGCTGCCCGCGCCCGCCCGGCCCGCTGGTCTGGCTGCACGCCGCCAGCGTCGGCGAGTCGGTGGCGCTGCTGCCACTTGTCGAGCGCCTGCGAAGCGAGCGCCGCGACCTGACCATGCTGGTCACCACTGGCACCGTCACCTCGGCGGCGACCATGGCGCGCCGGCTGCCGGACGGGGCGATCCACCAGTTCGTGCCGGTCGACCGGCCGGTCTGGGTGCGCCGATTCCTGGCGCATTGGCGGCCGGACGTCGGGATCTGGGTCGAGTCGGACTTGTGGCCGGTGCTGGTGACCGAGGCGCGGGCCGCCGGGGTGCGGCTGGCGCTGGTCGACGCCCGCATGTCGGAAGGCGCGTTCCGGCGCTGGCGCCGGGCCGGCTGGCTGGCGCGGCCGCTGTTCGCGCCGTTCGAGCGGGTACTGGCCTCCAGCGAGGCCCAGGCCGGGCGGTTCCGGCAGCTCGGCTGCACGGACGTGCGGTTCGTCGGCAACCTGAAGGCCGCCGGGGCGCCGCCGCCGGTCGACGCCGACGCCGTCCGAAGCCTGACGGAAGCGATCGCCGGCCGGCCTGCCTGGCTGGCGGCCAACACCCATCCCGGCGAGGACGCGGTCGTGCTCGACGCCCACGCCCGGTTGGCGGCGGCGACGCCGGACCTACTGACGGTGATCGCCCCGCGTCACCCCGACCGGGGTGCGGCGATCGCCGAGCTGGCGGTCGCCCGCGGCCTGGCGGTGGCCCGCCGCTCGCTGGGCGCGCTGCCGGAACCGGGCACCGCGATCTACCTGGCCGACACCCTGGGCGAGATGGGCGCGCTGTACGCCACCCTGCCGGTCACCTTCCTGGCCGGCTCGCTGGTGCCGGTCGGCGGCCACAACCCGATCGAGCCGGCCCATGCCGGGACCGCCCTGCTGTTGGGCCCGCTGATGCCGAACAACCGCGACGCCGCCGACGCCCTGATCGCCGCCGGCGCGGCGCGCCCGGTAGCCGATGCCGGGACCCTCGCCGCGGCGGTCGCCGAACTGCTGGCCGACCCGGCGACGGCATCGGGCATGGCGGCGGCGGCGCGCCGGGTGGCGGCCGACGGCCGGGCCGGGCTGGACCGCATCCTGGAGGCGCTCGACCCGCTGCTGCCCGGGGAGACCGGGCGGTGAGGGCGCCGGATTTCTGGGCGGTCGACGGGACGCAGGCGCGCCTGCTGTCGCCGCTGTCGACCGCCTGGACCGCGGCCGGCCGGGCCCGCCGCTGGGCGGCCACGCCCTTTCGGCCGGCGGTGCCGCTGATCTGCGTCGGCAACGCGGTCGCCGGAGGGGCGGGCAAGACCCCGGTGGCGTTGGCGCTGGCCGGCGAGATCAAGGCGCTCGGCCTGCGGGTCGGCTTCCTCTCGCGCGGCCATGGCGGCTACGAGCGCGGGCCGCTGCTGGTCGACCCGGCGGTGCACGACGCCGCCGCGGTCGGCGACGAGCCGCTGCTGCTGGCCCGCTCGGCGCCGACCGTGATCGCCCGCGACCGCCCGGTCGGCGCCCGGTTCCTCGAGCGCCAGGGGGTCGACGTCATCGTCATGGACGACGGCCTGCAGAACCCGGCGCTGGCGCCGAGTGCCGCGCTGCTGGTGGTCGACGGCGGCTTCGGCTTCGGCAACGGCCGGGTGATGCCGGCCGGGCCGCTGCGCGAGCCGCTGGCTGACGCGCTGGCCCGGGTCGACGCGGTGGCGCTGGTCGGCGACGACCGGGCCGGGGTGGCGGCGGCGATCGGCGGCACGCGGCCGGTGTTCCGGGCGCATCTGGAGCCGCTGCCGGGCACCGAGAAGTTCGCCGGGATGCGGGTGCTGGCCTTCGCCGGCATCGGCCGCCCGGCCAAGTTCGCCGAGACCCTGGCCGAGGCCGGCGCCCGGGTGGTGGAGCTGGAGGCGTTCCCGGATCACTTCGTCTGGCGCGAGGACGAGGTGATGGAGATGGTCGAGCGGGCCCAGTCCCTGGGCGCGGTGCCGGTGACGACCGAGAAGGACGCCGCCCGGCTGTCGCCAGCGGCGCGGGCGATGGTCGAGGTGTTCCCGGTGGCCCTGGTCTGGCGGGATCCGGCGCCGGTGGCGAGGTGGGTGCGCGGGGCGGTGGGGTAGGGAGGTAGGCGGCGTCGGTGGATCGGCCGCAGCCGATCGTCACGCCGACCGGCCGTCTGGCTCGCGCCCCTTACCCGCCCGGCATCGGCGGCACCAGCAGCTGCGGGTCGATCCGCGACTTGAACCAGTTCATCCGCCAGTCGAGATGCGGGCCGGTGGCGCGGCCGGTGGCGCCGAGCTTGCCCAGCACGTCGCTCTGGCGCAGCCGGTCGCCGACCTTCACGGTGACCGCGCTCAGATGCAGGAAGGCGCTGGACAGGCCGTGGCCGTGGTCGAGGATCACGGTGCCGCCGGTGTAGTACAGATCGTCGGCGGCCAGCACGACCACGCCGTCGGCCGGGGCCCTGATCGGGGTGCCGACCGGGGCCGCGATGTCGACGCCGTAATGCGGCTGCTTCGGCTCGCCGTTCAGGATGCGCTGGCTGCCGTAGACCCCGCTGATCCGGCCGATGGCCGGCCACACGAAGCCGGTCCGGAACATCGGCTCCGGCCTGTCGACCTCGCGCAGGGCGGCGATCTCGGCGTTCTCGCGGCGGATACGCTCCAGCACCTCGGGCGGCGGCGTCACCATCTTCGGCGGCAGGCCGTCGATGCGCTGGATCGCGAACTCTCGCGGCGCGATCGCCAGGCTGCGGCGCTCGACCTTGCCGCCGGGCTCGGTCACCGTCAGCTCGGCGGTCGCCGGCGCATCGCGGTGGAAGCCGAGCACGAACACCCCGTCGGGCCCGACCCGCACCCTGCGGTCGTCCAGCACCACCGTCGATCCCGGGTCGGTGCGGCCGATCACCAGCCCGCCCTGGGTGAGGGTGCCGTCCAGCCGGGTCTCGGCACGGGCCATGGGAACGAACGCCAGCAAAGCCAGCAGCAACGCCAGGATGCGCATCAGAACAGGCTCTCCTGAGAGGCCGGCGGGGCCACCGGCTTCGGCTTCGGACGGCTGCCCCCGGCGCCGATCACCGCCGCCCGCTCGCCGTCTCGGAAGCGGAGCGACACAGGCTGGCCGTCGCGCGCTTCCTCGGCCGCGGTGACGGGGGCGCCGTCGGCGTCGCGCACCAGCACGAAGCCGCGGTCCAGCACCCGCACGAAGGAGTTCGCCTCGAGCACCCGGTCCAGGCCCTTAAGGCGGTCGTCCTCGACTTTCAGGACCCGGTCGACGGCGGAGTCGGCGGCCTTGGCGAAGCGCTCGACCTCGCGCCGGTCCTGGGCAAGGCGCTGGGCGATCGGCTCGATCCGCAGGCCGCGCAGCAGGGCTGTCAGCCGGCCCTCGGTGCGGGCCAGCATCTCCGACGGGGTCGGCAGCCGGCGGGCGACCCGCTCGGACAGCCGCTCCAGCCGGCGTTGGATGGTGGAGCCGGCGGTCTGGGCGGCGTAGTCGAGGCGCTGCTGGGCCTGCTCGATGCGGGCCGCCGGGTCGCCCAGGCCGCGCGCCAGCCCGTTCAGGTGGTTGCCGCCGTCGGCGAGGCGCCGGGCCATGGCGTGGGCCAGGCGGGCGGTGTCCTCGGCGATCCGGGCGACCAGTTCGGCGCGCACCGGCACCGCCATCTCGGCGGCTGCGGTCGGGGTCGGCGCCCGCCGGTCGCTGGCGAAGTCGATCAGGGTGGTGTCGGTCTCGTGCCCGACCGCCGAGATCAGCGGAATGTCGGAGGCGGCGGCGGCGCGCACGACCACTTCCTCGTTGAACGCCCAGAGGTCCTCCAGGCTGCCGCCGCCGCGCGCCACGATCAGCAGGTCCGGCCGGGCTATCCGGCCGCCGGTCGCCGGGACCGCGTTGAAGCCGGCGATGGCGCGGGCGATCTGGTCCTTGGCACCCTCGCCCTGGACCAGCACCGGCCAGACGATCACATGCACCGGGAAGCGGTCGGTCAGGCGGTGCAGGATGTCGCGGATCACCGCCCCGGTCGGCGAGGTGACCACGCCGATCACCCGCGGCAGGTAGGGAATCGGCCGCTTGCGCTCGGCGTCGAACAGGCCCTCGGCGGCCAGCCGCTTGCGGCGGTCCTCCAGCAGCTTCAGCAGCGCGCCTTCGCCGGCTAGTTCGATCTGCTCGATCACCATCTGGTACTTGGAGCGGCCTGGATAGGTGGTCAGCTTGCCGGTGGCGATGACCTCCATGCCCTCCTCGGGCTGCACCGACAGGCGCTGGGCCGAGCCCCGCCAGCACACCGCCTCCAGCACCGCCTGGTCGTCCTTGAGCGACAGGTACAGGTGGCCGGAGCCGGCCCGGGTCGGGCGCGAGACCTCGCCGCGCACGCGGACCCGCTCGAACGACGATTCGATGGTCCGCTTCACCGCCCCGGAGATCTCGGTGACGGTGAACTCGGGCATGTTGCCGGGGGTGGAGTCGCGGGCGGACTCGGGGGGGGAAGCGGCGTCTTGCATGCCGCCAATCTATGCTACACACCGGCTGCTGTGAACGTCCGCGCCGGACAAAATCAACCCGCCGAAGCGAGCCCGAGGGGCAGGAGGTCAGCCATGCGCATTCTGGTCGTCGGGTCCGGCGGGCGCGAGCACGCGCTGTGCTGGGCGATCGCCGCCTCGCCGCTGGTCGACGCCCTGTACTGCGCGCCCGGCAACGCCGGCATCACTCGCGAGGCGACCTGCGTGCCGATCCCGGTCGAGGACCTGGACGGCATCGTCGGCTTCGCCCGCGACGAACGGATCGACTTCGTGGTGGTCGGGCCCGAGGGGCCGCTGGTGGCCGGCCTCGTCGACCGGCTGGACGCCACCGGCATCAAGGCGTTCGGGCCGAACGCCGCGGCCGCCGTGCTGGAGGGCTCCAAGGCCTTCACCAAGGACTTCTGCGCCCGCCACGGAATCCCGACCGCCGCTTACGGCCGGTTCACCGATGCCGAGGCCGCCAAGGCCTATATCCGCGGGCAGGGCGCGCCGATCGTCGTGAAGGCCGACGGACTGGCGGCCGGCAAGGGCGTGATCATTGCCGAGACAGTGGACGAGGCGCTGGCCGCGGTCGACGCGATCATGGCCGACAGGGCGTTCGGCGAGGCCGGTGCCGAGATCGTGGTCGAGGAGTTCATGACCGGCGAGGAGGCCAGCTTCTTCGCGCTGACCGACGGCGCCACGGTGCTGCCGCTGGCCGGTGCCCAGGACCACAAGCGGGTCGGCGACGGCGACACCGGGCCGAACACCGGCGGCATGGGGGCCTACTCGCCGGCTCCGGCGGTCGACGCCGCGATGGCCGGCCGCATCATGGCCGAGATCGTCGGGCCGACTGTCGCCGGCATGGCCGCCGAGGGCCGGACCTTCAAGGGCGTGCTCTATGCCGGGCTGATGCTGACCGCCGAGGGGCCGAAGCTGATCGAGTACAATGTCCGCTTCGGCGACCCAGAGACGCAGCCCCTGATGATGCGCCTGAAGAGCGATCTGCTGCCGGCGCTGATCGCGGTCGCGGACGGCCAGCTCTCCCATGTCGACCTGCGCTGGCGCGACGAGTTCGCGCTGTGCGTGGTGATGGCGTCGAACGGCTATCCCGGCAGCTATGCGAAGAACACCGAGATCCGCGGGGTCGAGGCGGCGGAAGCGGACGGTGTCGTGGTGTTCCATGCCGGCACCGCGCGCGGCGCCGACGGCCGGCTGCTGGCCACCGGCGGCCGGGTGCTCGGGGTGACCGCGCTGGGCGCCGACGCGGCCGACGCGCGGCAGCGGGCCTACGCGGCGGTCGACCGCCTCGACTGGCCGGACGGGTTCTGCCGCCGCGACATCGGCTGGCGGGCCGTGGCCCGCGGGTAGCGCCCGGCGCGGTCGCTACATGACCGCCTTCTTCAGCGCACCCCAGTCCCAGCCTACCACGGTCGACCTGTGCAGGCCCTGCGGCAGTTGGGTATGGGCGGTCGACCCGGCCACCAGCACGCCGGCGACCTGCAGGTTCGCATGCTTGGCGAACCGGACCTCCTCGACCACGTTGCGGCTGGTCGACACCATCGGCGTCACCAGCACCAGCGCGACCTGCGCCTTCCGCATTGTCTCGACCATGACCAGTTCGCGGTGCGTGGGATCCAGGTCGTCGCGCTTGGAGGCTCCGGTCACCTTCAGGGGCCAGTTCTGCTCCGACAGCTCGCGCAGGAAGTCGCGGGCCACCAGCCGGCCGCGCTGCAGGTCGAAGATCAGGTGCAATCGACGGACCTGCGCGGGGGGAGAATCGGTCATGAATTGTTCATCGCTTCGTAGGATCCAGGTAGGAGTTGTGGTCGAGCGTTGTGGCCGAGGTCAAGGCTTGCGGGTGGGGATCGCGTGACCAACGACAAAGACGGCTGCGTCGTGCGCCTGGACGACGCCCGGTCGGGCGCCTTCGCGTCGCTCGAGACGTTCTTGGCGGCGGTGGACGGGGCGACCGCGTACGCGTTCCAGCCGATCGTCCATTTTGACACCGGGATCGCGCACGGCTTCGAGGCCCTGCTGCGCGGCGTCGACGGCCTCGGCCTGGGATCCATCGGGGCGCTGTTCGACCTCGCCTACCATCGCGGCTGGCTCGGCCCGCTGGAACGACTCCTGCAGTCCAAGGCGATCGACGCCTTCGCCGAGATCCCGTCGGACACCGTCCGCCTGTTCTTCAACGTCGACGCCCGCCGGGTTGCGGCCGCCGAGGCGGTGGCCGAGGAGATCGCCGAGCGACTGGACGTCCGAAGCGTCGGGCGCGACCGATTCTGCCTGGAGATCCCGGAGACCCAGGAACTGGCCACCGGCGACGGCGCGCTCGGCGTGTTCCGGCGCCTGAAGGAGGCCGGCGGCCACCTGGCGCTGGACGACTTCGGGCAGGGCTATTCCCGCCTGCGGCTGCTGCACGAGCACCAGCCCGACTACGTGAAGATCGACCGCTATTTCATCTCCGGGATCTCGGCGGAACCGAAGAAGCGGTTGTTCGTGTCGCGCATCGTCGACGTCATGCACGTGCTGGGCATCCGCATGATCGCCGAGGGTGTGGAGACCGAGGCCGAGTTCCGGACCTGCAAGGACCTCGGCTTCGACCTCGCCCAGGGCTTCCTGGTTCAGCATCCGACCGTCGAGCGCGCGGCGCTACGTTCCGTCTACCCTGTGGTGGAGCGCATCAACCTGACGGAGCGTCGCAATCGATCGGGCGACGTCGGGTTGGTGCGGGAACAGATCGAGCGGTTGCCGCCGCTGCGCGCCGACCTCGACATGGTCGACGTGTTCGAGGCGTTCCGCCGGCATGGCGAGATGTCGTTGTTCCCGGTGATCGACCGTGACGACGTGCCCGTGGGGGTGATCCGCGACGTCGACCTGAAGGCCTATGTCTACTCGCCGTTCGGCCGCGACCTGATGGCCAACAAGACCTACGGCAAGCAGCTCCGCGACCTCGTGAACCCGTGCCCGGTGGCGGCCGTCGAGACCCCGATCGAGAAGATCCTGGAGCTGTTCGCCCACCATGCCGACACCCCCGGCGTTCTGATGGTGGAGCATGGACGCTATGTCGGATTCATGGGCTCGATCGCGATCCTGCGGGCGGTTCACGAGAAGAACCTGGCGGCGGCCCGCGACCAGAACCCGCTGACCCGCCTGCCGGGCAACCTGTCGATCGGCGACTGGGTGGCCGAGGCCCTGGCCGACGGCGGGACCGACCGGGTGCTGGCCTATTTCGACTTCGACAATTTCAAGCCGTTCAACGACAGCTACGGGTTCCGCCAGGGCGACCGGGCGATCCAGCTGTTCGCCGAGCTGATGCAGAAGTCGTTCGCCGGCGCCGCCTTCCTCGGGCACATCGGCGGCGACGACTTCTTTGCCGGCTTCTTCGGTGCCGACGCGGCCGCGGTTCGCGCCCAGGTGCAGGAACTGCTGGAGCGGTTCCGTCACGAGGTCGAGAGCTTCTACGAACCGGAGGCGCGGCGCCTGGGCTACCTGGCGGCGGCCGGCCGCGACGGCCAGGTTCGCCGGTTCGGCCTGCTGACCTGCAGCGTCGGGCTGCTGGTGCTGCCGGCCGGCCGCGAGCCGGTGCCGGCCGACCGGGCGATGACCGAGATCGCCCGCCTCAAGAAGCAGGCCAAGGCCGGTGCGAACCGGCTGGCTGTGTCGGAGCTGGGCGCGGCGACCTGAGGCCTGCGGCCGCCGAAGCTGCTGGGCGGCAGCCATCGCCGGCCGGTCCGCAGGTCGGTCGGCCTATCGACCGGGTGCGCGGCCGGGCGGGCAAGCGCTATCCTTCGCATTGCCGTCCCGACGCTGATCTGCGTGTCGAGAGGGCTGCCGGGCGCGAAATCTGGACAGGGAAATGCCATGCAGTTCCACCTCAACGGGTTCCGCCCCGGCGATCCGGGTGTCTCCGGACCGGCCGATGCATCGTCCGGCAGCGACGCCCTTCCCGGGGAAATCGACGTCCTGATCGTCGGCTGCGGACCGGCCGGCCTGACCCTGGCGGCGCAGCTTGCCCGGTTCCCCGGCATCACGACCCGGATCGTCGAGCAGAAGCCCGGTCCGCTCGAACTGGGGCAGGCCGACGGGGTCGCCTGCCGGACCATGGAGATGTTCCACGCCTTCGGGTTCAGCGAGCGGCTGATGAAGGAGGCCTATTGGGTCAACGAGACGACGTTCTGGAAGCCCGACGACGGCGACCGCCGGAACATTGTCCGCCACGGCCGGGTCCAGGACGTCGAGGACGGGCTGTCCGAGTTCCCCCATGTGATCCTGAACCAGGCACGGGTGCACGACTTCTACCTGGAGGCCATGCGCAACTCGCCCGGCCGTCTGGAGCCGGACTATGCGCGCCGCCTGCTCGACCTGCAGGTCGACCCGGGCGCCGCCGGCCACCCGGTGACCGTCTGGCTGGAGCGGACCGATCCGGGGTACGGCGGGCAGGTTGAGACCGTGCGGGCGCGCTACGTGGTGGGCTGCGACGGCGCGCGCAGCGCCGTTCGGCAGTCGCTCGGCCTGACCCTGCGCGGCGAATCCGCTAACCAGGCCTGGGGCGTCATGGACGTGCTGGCGGTCACCGACTTCCCCGACATCCGCTTCAAGGCGGCGATCCAGTCGGCCAACGAGGGCAACGTCCTGATCATTCCGCGCGAGGGCGGCTATCTGGTCCGGCTCTATGTCGAGATGGACAAGCTGGCTGCGGACGAGCGGGTGTCGCGCCGCAACCTGACCGCCGACCACCTGGTCGCCGCGGCCCGTCGCATCCTGCATCCCTACAGCCTCGAGGTGAAGGAGGTCGCTTGGTGGTCGGTCTACGAAATCGGCCAGCGGCTGTGCGACCGGTTCGACGACGTGCCGGACGGCGCCGCCGGAACCCGCACGCCCCGTGTGTTCATCGCCGGCGACGCCTGCCACACCCACAGCCCGAAGGCCGGGCAGGGCATGAACGTGTCCATGCAGGACGCCTTCAACCTCGGCTGGAAGCTCGCCCACGTCCTGCAGGGCCGCAGCGCGCCGTCGCTGCTGCACAGCTACTCCGCCGAGCGCCAGGCGGTCGCGCAGGAACTGATCGACTTCGACCGCGAGTGGGCCAGGATGTTCAGCGCGCCGCCGAAGGGCTCGCCCGAGGACACGGGCGACGGTGTCGATCCGGCCGAGTTCCAGCGCATCTTCCAGAAATTCGGCCGCTACACGGCGGGAACGGCGACGCGATATCGGCCGTCGCTGCTCACCGGCGAGCCGACCCACCAGCACTTGGCCCGGGGACTGGTCGTGGGCATGCGGTTCCACTCGGCCCCGGTCATCCGCCTGGCCGACGCCAAGCCGGTCCACCTCGGCCACACGATCGAGGCCGACGGCCGCTGGCGGGTTTTCGCGTTCGCGGGTGCCGGGGATCCGGCCGCCGCGACCGCCGGGATCGGGGCGCTGTGCAGGTTCCTCGATCGGTCGCCCGACTCGCCGGTCCGCAGATACACGCCGCCGGCCGCCGACATCGACTCGGTGATCGACCTGCGGGCGGTGTTCCAGCAGGATCACCGCGACCTCGACCTGGCAGCCATGCCGGACTTCCTGCTGCCGCGGAAGGGCCGCTACGGGCTGATCGACTACGAGAAGATATTCTGCGCCGACCTGAAGTCCGGCAACGACGTGTTCGCGATGCGCAGGATCGACCGGGACCGCGGCTGCCTGGCGGTCGTGCGCCCGGACCAGTACGTCGCCCAGGTCCTGCCGATCGACGCCCATGCCGAGCTTGCCGCATTCTTCGCGGGCTTCATGCAGCCGTGCGCCGGGTGACCTGAAGTGTCAGGCCGTCGTGGAGCGGTCGAAGAAATCCCGCGGGCTCTCCACCTCGACCAGCCGGTTGCCCGCGATCTCCCAGAACCGGTTGCCGACATTGGCCACGAACCGCCGGTCGTGCGACACCAGCAGGCAGGCGGCGTCGCGGGCGCGGAGCTCGGCCTCGAGCGCCTCCTGGCCCTCGATGTCCAGGTGGTTCGTGGGTTCGTCCAGCATGTAGAAGTTCGGGCGCTGCAGGCGCAGGACCAGCATCGCCAGCCGCGCCCGCTGCCCGCCGGACAGGGTCGCGACCGGCCGGGCCTGCAGGTCCAGGGCGATGCCGACGCCGGCCAGCAGCGCGCGGGCCCGCCGGTCGCCCAGGTCGAACCGGCCGGTGACTGTCTGGAACGGCGTCTTCGCCCGGTCCAGCTGGCTCAGCTCCTGGTCGCAGATGCCGGCCACCATGGAACCGGCGCAGGCGATCCCCGCCTGCACGCCACCCGCCGCTACCCCGGCGATGACGGCGAGCAGCCACGACTTGCCGGTGCCGTTGCCGCCCAGCAGCACGACCCGCTCGCCCGGTGCGATCCACAGCCGGCCGGTCCGGAACAGCAGGGTGCCGTCCGGCGTGGTCACCGTGGCGGCGTCGAGGGTCAGCAGCGCCCTGGCGTGCGCGTTGCCGTCCGCCAGCCGGATGGTGCCAGCCGACAGCGACCGATGCGCCGGCCGCGCCTCGTCCTCGATTCGCGCGGCCCGGGCCCTGAGCTGCTTGGTCTTCACGGTCAGCAGGTCGGATCCGGAGTTGATGCCGATGTTGTTCAGCTTGGCCGCCTGCCGGCGCAGCTGGGCGACCTGCTTCAGGTCGGTGGCGTGTCGGCGGGCGGCCGCGGCGTCGGCTTCCGCGAGGGCGTCGCGGGCCGGCGAGAATGGCAGCGCGAACAGCGGCGAGCCGTGCTCGCGCAGGAACAGCGTCCGGGTCGTGACCGCGTCGAGGAACGCCCGGTCGTGGCTGGCGGCGATCACCGCGGTGTCGCGCGGCAGCCCGGCGACCCAGCGCTCGATCTGGGCGATCCGGGCGAGATCCAGATGGTTGGTCGGCTCGTCGAGCAGCAGCAGATCGGGTTCGGTCACCCAGGCCCGGGCTAGCTGCGCGATGCGCTGCCAGCCGCCGCTCAGCGCCGCCAGCGGCCGGTCGCGCAAGGCCGCCGGGAATCCGAGGTCGTCTAGCGTCACCTCGGCGCGCCAGGCTTCCCAGTCCCGGGTCTCCGCCGGCAGGGCGTCGAGCGTGGCCTCGACCGCGTTGAGCGCAAGCAGCCGGTCCGGCGGGTCCTGCCGGACCAGCGCCGTGCGCAGCCCGCGAGCCCGGACGATACCGCCGGCGGTCGGCTCCAGCCGGCCGGCGAGGCAGTTCAGGAGGGTTGTCTTGCCGCGGCCGTTGGCGGCGACCAGGCTGATGCGGTCGCCCCTGGCGACGGTGAGGGAGAGGTCCTGGAAGAGCGGGGAGCCCAGGGTGACACCCAGGGAATCGAGGCTGACGAGGGACATGACGAGGTCTTTCGAATTCCGCCCGGAGCTGCCTCCGGAAATGGCGCAGGGCGCCGAAAAGGGCGGATCGGGACGAAAGACGATGGGCGTCGTCGGTTCCTGATCAGCCCTGCAAACGCGTTTGCAGGGCGGAAACGGGGCCGCGCTGTCGATAGCGCCAGATCAGCATCGCGCAGCCCTCCTCTGGTTGCAGGTTAGCGACAGCCGTTTCGTACCACGGCAGTCGCTTGCCGGGCAACCGGCGGCGCGGCCGGTCGGCAGGGACCCCTGGGCGATCCGGCGAGGGCGGCATCGCGGAAGTGTTCCCGCAAGTCGCCCGGTCCGCCGGCGGCGGCACGACGTGCCAGGACGAGCGCGTTCGGGCATGCGGGCTTGCATGTGGGCGTCGGCTTGAACAGATTCGCCGCGCCCGTATCGGCGAACAGACAATATCGGGAGAATCAGGGAGTGGCGGTCCGCCTCGACGACGTCCGGGTGCTCGCGCGCATCGCCGAGCGGGAAGGATTGCTGGCCGACCTGGTGCCGCTGTGGCGGCGGTGCCCGGAGCCGTTGGCCTCGCTGGTCCCGGGCGCCGAGCCGGCAACTGGCGTGGACTGGATCTGGCCGGTCCTGGAGCATCTGGCCGGACGCGCTGCGTCCGACACCGACTGCGCGCGGGCCTTGGTGATCCTCGACGCGTTGCTTCGCCCGACCGTTGTGGAGGTGGCCGCCCGGCGCGGAATGAGCGGGCATTCCGGCACCGCCGGCGTCATCGAGACGCTCGCCGACACCACCGAAGCGCCGGACTACGCCGTTCATCTGGTCCACCTGCTGATAGCGGCAAACCGGCCGAACGACGTCAACCGGGCGATCCAGCGTTACGTCTCCGACGGGAGGCTCGCGGTTTCGGCGCTGGTCGAGCCGGAGAAGCTGGACGGACTGCTGTGGCAGGCACCGGCACCGGAGACCAGGCGAACCACTTCCGTGCCGGTCCTGGGAGCGGACGGCGACGAGCGTGTCGAGCGGCGCCTGGACTGGCCATCGGGCCGGCCCTATCTGGCCGAGTTGCAGGGCGTCACGCTGGAAGCCAACTTCCTGCTTCATGTCCCGGAAGCTGGGGTGGTTGCCGACGGGATCTCCTACCGCCGCCGCTATGGGCTCCGATACCGATCCTTCCTG
This sequence comes from Thalassobaculum sp., assembly GCF_040219615.1. Lineage (GTDB taxonomy): Bacteria > Pseudomonadota > Alphaproteobacteria > Thalassobaculales > Thalassobaculaceae > Thalassobaculum_A. Next base: position 14,886 of record NZ_JAVJSE010000013.1, on the reverse strand, counting down.
ATGTCCCCGAAGCAGCCGGTCGTCGTGCATGCGCCGCTGACGGAGGACGTGCCGATACTTGAGCGGGCGACGTATTTCGGCCGACCTTCGGAGCATGGGCACTTCATTGTCGAGGGCCTCGAGCGGCTGTATGCCCACACCATGGCCGGGCATCCGCCGAGAGCTCCGATCCTGGTGCAGAGCCTGCCGCGCCCGGGCTATCGACGGTTGCTGGCGGGGCTCGGACTGCCGGCCGACGACGACGGCTATGTGGTCGTTCCCGACAACCGCGTGCACTGCCGGCGACTCACGGTTGCTGGGATCGGCACGCAGCTGCCGGCGGTCCATCCGGATACCGTGCGGTTTCTCGGCGACCGCGGCCGGCGTGCCGCCGGCGTCCCGGCCGGCCGGGACGGTGCGGGTCGTCGGCTCTACCTTGCCCGTCGCGCGTCCGGGCGCAGGGGAATGCTCAACGAGGCCTCGGTCCGCGGTGAGCTGGAGACCGCCGGCTACGAGACGGTCTACCTGGAAGACCTGGAACTCGTCGACCAGATCGCCTTGATCGCCGACGCGTCGGAGGTGGTCGGGATCCACGGCAGTGCGATGATCAACCTGATCTGGGCGCGTCCCGGCACCCGTATCTGCGTCCTGGCACCGGCCTCCTGGCGGACATGGGCGCCAGGGCATGTCGACATGTTGTTCGGACTCTTCGAGGCGGTCGGACTCGAGGCGACGCTCGTGGAGTGCGATTTCGCGGAGACCGCACGCGGGAAGCGACAGCAGTTCGATGCCGACCTGGAAGTTCCGATCGCCGGCATCAGGCGCTGGCTGGGGCGTTCCAGATCCGGCTGACGTAGTCGCGAACCGATGCCTCGTCGTTCGCGATTCGCGTGAATCCGGCGACCAAACTGTCCGGGTCGACCGGGAGTCGGCGGCCCATCCATGCGCCGATGATCGCATCGAGATTCCCCCGGAGCGGTCCGCCGGCCGGGTTCAGGCCGGTCACCAGCAGGAGCCCCGAGGGCGGGGCCGGCACGAAGGTCAGCGACAGGTCGGGTCGCTCCCGCGAGAGAATTGCCGCCGCTTTCCAGACGTCGCCGGTCCAGAAGATCCGCTGCCGCTCGCGCGTCGCGACCACGTGGTGGATCGGGTAGACGTCGTGCAGTGCTACGACCGTGGACGGTGAGGACAACCGCTCGACGTTTAGGAAGTCGCGCAGAACCTGGTCGAAGGTGTGAAGACCGTCGATGAAGGCGAACTGGACAGGGGCTTCGATTACGTCAAGCAGGTCCGGGCGTGCGAAGAAGGCATCACTGGTCATCTCGACGATGCGGCCGCCGACCGGGCACGTCAGCTTCGGCTCGGGGTCGACGCCGACCGCGCGCGTGTCGGGGCGAGCCAGGGCGAACGACTTGCCGAAATTGACCCCGATCTCGAGATAGTTTCGTGGCCGGCCATGCTCGTGGATCCAACCGAGCACCTGCCGGTAGTCTTCGCCCGGCAGCCGGCGGGCCACTTCGGCGAGGTCCTGCGCATAGTTCCGTTCAGCGTCACGGCGTTGGTCCGAAGGGCCGCTCTCAGATGTCCGCATGGATCGTCCGCCAGTCTGGAAGTTGGCGTCACCCTGCCTTGGACCGGAACTCGAATACCAGGGGAATTTGCAGGATGCGCCGCGGGATCTCGGAGCCCGACGACGCCACACCATGGAACGAAATCGGCGAGCGCGCGAAGAGAACGGCCGTGTTCGGCCGGTATGGGGCGACGGCTACTTCCGTGAAGTCCTCGAACGGATAGCCCGCTGCCCCGGTCTCGCATCGCATGTCGGGATTCTTGGGCCTGTAGAGCCGCGTGCCGTGCTCGGCCGGGTCCCCCGGATCGGCCAGATAGACGAGCGCGGTCACGAGTTTCGCGTTGCCGTCCGTATGCGGCGGCAAGGCAAAGCCGGATCGGTCACAGATCACGTCGATGTTGGGGGTACGCAGCCTGACGTCACCGGACTGGCGCTCCAGCTGCGCCCGAACCGTGTCGGCGAACAATTCGATCAGCGCCCGGGTGAACGCCTCGGACCGAACCAAGCCCAACAGGCGGGCGAAGGGCCGGATTCCGGTATGGTCGTCAACAACCGTGGCAAGGTCGTCGGCGGTCTGGAACAGCCGCTGGTCCGAATAGCCGATCGCGGCGCGGCGTTTCCGGATGTCCTGCATCGACCCGGGGTCGGGAAACGACCGACGCATGGCCCCGAACAGGTCCGGGTGCAGAAACCCGTCGATGACGGCATGGGGGAAGGGATCGTTGATCACCTTGCCGCCGCGGATACGCTCGATGGTGGCGTCGTCGCTCATCAGAGGCTGGAATCCCGAGTGTGACGTCGATCTAGCGGCCGGAAGGGAAGCTTGTAAAGATCTCGGATGGCGGTCGACGGCCTGACCGGGCCTGCGGCTAGCGTCGGTCTGCGAAAAACGCACGGAGCATCTCCCCCGCTCGCGTCTCCTCGACGCCGCCGACCACCTCCGGATGATGATGGCAGGTCGGCTGGTCGAACACCCGCGCGCCGTGCTCGACGCCGCCGCCCTTTGGGTCGTAGGCGCCGAACACCAGCCGCCGGATCCGGGCATGGGCGATCGCCTGGGCGCACATGGCGCAGGGCTCGAGGGTGACGTACAGATCGCACTCGGTCAGCCGCGGCTCGTCCAGCGCCCGCGCGGCCTGCCGGATCGCCAGCATCTCGGCGTGGGCGGTCGGATCGCGGTCCGCCTCGACCCGGTTGCCGGCCTCGGCCAGCACCCGGCCGCTCGGCGCATGCACCACCACGGCCCCGACCGGCACCTCGCCGGCGGCCGCCGACGCGCGCGCCAGCGCCAGCGCCCGCGTCATGAAGCCGCCGCCCGGGAAGCCCTGTCGGGAGCCGCGTTCGTCCATGGCGCGGGCATACGCCGTCGCGTGGCGATTGTCACGCCGGGCGGCGCGCGCTACACCGGCTGCCCATGCCCCAGAACCCGTCCAAGCCGCCCCGCCGCGCCCCCATCGATCTCGCCCCGCTGTTCGAGGAGAGCCGCGGCCCCGAGCGCATCGCCAAGCGCCTGGCCCGGGCCGGTCTGTGCTCGCGTCGCGACGCCGAGCGTTGGATCGCCGATGGCCGGGTCAAGGTCGACGGCACCGTCCTGGCCTCGCCGGCGGTCAAGGTCGACGACGGCAACGTCATCCTGGTCGACGACAAGCCGCTGCCCGACCTGGAGCCGCCGCGGCTGTGGCGCTACCACAAGCCGGACGGGCTGGTGACCAGCAACCGCGACCCCGAGGGCCGGGCGACGGTGTTCGACAAGCTGCCGAAGGATCTGCCCCGGGTGGTCACGGTCGGCCGGCTCGACATCGATTCCGAGGGCCTGCTGCTGCTGACCAACGACGGCGAGCTGGCCCGCTACCTGGAACTGCCGTCGACCGGCTGGATCCGGCGATACCGGGTCCGGGTGTTCGGGCCACTGGATGAGGCGAGGCTCGGTAACCTGAAGAAGGGCATCCGCATCGACGGCGTCGAGTACGGCCCGATCGAGGTGACCATCGACAAGGCGACCCGCACCAATTCCTGGCTGACCGTCGGCCTGCGCGAAGGCAAGAACCGCGAGATCCGGCGGGTCATGGAGCATCTGGGGCTCAGTGTCAGCCGCCTGATCCGGATCACCTACGGCCCGTTCCAGCTCGGCGACGTGCCGCCGGGCGGGGTCGATGAGGTCAAGCGCCGGGTCCTGAAGGACCAACTCGGTCTCGACAAGGGCGACGACAGCGGTCATGCCAAGGCCCGGCCGCAGCGGATAGGCACGGCGCCGCCGGGCCGCAAGGCGGGAACCGGAAAGCCGAGAGCCGATCGGCTGGAACTCGCCGAACCGATTCCGGCCAGGCCGGGCCGCGGCAAGCCGGTGCGGGGCAACGCGGCGAGAGGCAAGGCGGGACCGGGCAAGGCGGGACCGGGGCAGTCGGCCGGCGGTCGCGCTACGTTGGGCAAGCCGACAGCAGGCAAACCGGCGGCGTCGAAGCCGGGCACCTTGCGGTTGAAGCCCGGGGCGGAGGGTGACGGCCCGACCGATCGCAGGAGCAACGGGGGGAGAGCGGGTGCGGATCGTCGCCGGAAAGCACCGCGGGGCTAAGCTGACCGCGCCCGAGGGGCTGGAGGTGCGGCCGACCTCGGAGCGGGCCCGCGAGGCGCTGTTCAACATCCTGGAGGGCGGCCGCTTCGCGTTGACCCTGCGCGGGGCGCGAGTGCTCGACCTGTTCGCCGGCTCCGGGGCGCTCGGCCTGGAGGCGTTGTCGCGCGGCGCCGGCCAGGTGATCTTCGTCGAGACCGCTCCGGCCGCGCTGGCCGCGCTGAACGCCAATATCGCCAAGCTGCGCGCCGCCGGCCTCGCCCATGTCCGCGAACTCGACGCCACCCGCTTCCTGGAGCGCACACCGGTGCCGGCAGATCTGGTGCTGATGGACCCGCCCTACGGCTCCGGCCTGTGGGCCGAGGCGCTCGACACCATCGACCGCGGCGGCTGGGTCGGCCCGGACACTCTCGTCGCCGTCGAGGTCGGCAAGAAGGAGAAGGTGGCGGCCCCGGCCGGCTACCTGCTGGCTGACGACCGGCGGTACGGAGCGGCGCGGCTGATCCTTCTGCAGAAGACGGCGGACTAGCGGCCCTCCAGCCCGGCGTGCTCCTTCTCGAAGTCCCAGACCTGCTGGAAGCCCATGGCCTTCGAAAAATCCATGAAGTCGGTCAGCGGGGCGGTGACGCCGGTCGAGGCGCCGGTCTGCCTGAGGGTGCCGTAGACCGACTCCAGGGCCGCGCCCATGGCCAGGAACCCGACCGCGGGGTAGATCGCCATCTGGTAGCCAAGGCTTATGTACTCCTCGGCGCTCAGCACCGGGGTCTTGCCGCCCTCGACCACGTTGACCAGTAGCGGCAGGTCGAAGCTGCGGCCGATGGTCTCCATCTCCTCGACGGTCTCCGGCGACTCCACGAACAGGATGTCGGCGCCGGCCTTCGCGAACGCCTCGGCCCGGCGCAGCGCCTCGTCGAGGCCGTGGGCGGTGCGGGCGTCGGTGCGCGCCACGATCAGGAAGTCGCGGCTGGCGCGGGACTCGGCGGCGACCTTCACCTTGGCTGCGGCCTGTTCGATCGGGATCACCCGGCGGCCCGGTGTGTGGCCGCATTTCTTCGGGAACTCCTGGTCCTCGAGCTGGATGGCGGCGGCCCCGGCGGCCTCGTAGCCGCGCACAGTGTGCTCGACGTTGAGCAGCCCGCCATAGCCGGTGTCGCCGTCGGCCACCATCGGGGTGTTCGCCAGCCCGGCGAAGGTCCGCACCCGGTCGACCATGTCGCGGTAGGAGGCGAGCCCGGCGTCCGGCAGCCCGAGATGCGAGGCGACGGTGCCGTAGCCGGTCATGTACAGGCAGTCGAACCCCATGCGGTCGGCCAGCCGGACCGAGATGCCGTCGAACACGCCGGGTGCGGTCAGCAGCTTGCCGGGCCGAAGCTTGTCGCGCAGGGATGCCATCGGGGTTCCTCCGTGGGAGCGTCGTTTGCGGGGGAGAGTGGCACAGCTTCGTTCACCCTGTCGCCCTGAGGTGAGAGCGGAGCGAGCCGCGAAGGGCGATAGGGAAAGGAGCGCGCATCTCAGTTCGCGACGCGCATCAGAAATCCGTGCAGCGGCCCTTGTGCTCCCAGTCGCCGAAGCGGGTCGGTTCGGGGCCGCTGTAGCCGCCGCGCTCGGGCGGCAGGTCGGTGGCGGCGGCGCGCGGGTCGAGCCGGTCGAGCCGGTCCGGCACCTCGACGGGCGCGCCGGCAGAGGCAGGAGCCGCAGGCTTGGATTGCGGTGTCTGGACGCTGCGGAACGGGCGCGGCTGCTTGCTCATGACCCCAGCATATAGGCCGCGGCTGACCCGGCCGCCAGTCCTTGAAGCCATCGCCGGCGCGGGCCATTTCTGCCACGGTTCCTCGAAAACCATGGGCAAGGAGACATGAACACCTTCCGCACTGGATTGCTGCTGGCGGCCCTGGTGGCGCTGTTCGGGGTAGTCGGCTATGCCATGGGCGGCGAGGGCGGCATGCTGATCGCGCTGGCGGTCGCCGTCGCCATGAACTTCTTCGCCTACTGGAATGCCGACTCGATCGTGCTGCGGATGTATGGCGCGAAGGAGGTCCGGCGCGCCGACCTGCCGTGGTTCCACGACATGATCGGCCAACTCGCCGCCCGGGCCGAGCTGCCGATGCCGCGGGTCTACCTGATCGACCAGGAACAGCCGAACGCCTTCGCCACCGGCCGCAACCCCGAGAACGCCGCGGTGGCCGCCACCACCGGCCTGCTGCGCCGGCTCAGCCATGAGGAGGTGGCCGGGGTGATGGCGCACGAGCTGGCGCATGTGAAGAACCGCGACACCCTGATCATGACCGTCACCGCGACCATCGCCGGCGCGATGTCGATGCTGGCCAACTTCGCGATGTTCTCGGCGATGTTCGGCGGGTCCGACAACCGGAACAACCCGCTCGGCGGCATCGGCCTGCTGCTGATGGCAATCGTGGCACCGCTCGCCGCCACCGTGGTGCAGCTGGCGATCAGTCGGACCCGGGAATACGGCGCCGACGCCCTGGGCGCGCAGATCTGCGGGCGCCCGCTGTGGCTGGCCTCGGCGCTGGACCGGCTGGAGACCGCCGCCCACCGGATCGACAACGACGCCGCCGAGGCCAACCCGGCGACCGCGCACCTGTTCATCGTCAATCCGCTGCACGCCCGCTCGCTCGGCGCGCTGTTCTCCACCCACCCGCCGATGAAGGAGCGGATCAGGCGCCTGCGCGCCATGGCCGGCGGGCAGGATTCCGCACGCGGGCCTTGGGGTTAACAACGGGGCTTGAGGGCCGCGGCCGGGCGTGTTCAAAGGGCGCCATGGCCGATGCCCGCACCACTCCCGAAGCCAAGGTCTCCGCGTCGCGCAGCGTCGCGTTCGACCTTTTCCGCGCCGTCCTGACGAAGCGCACGCCGTTCGACGAGGCACTCGCCGCCCATGACGGGCTGGCCAAGCTGCCGGACCGCGACCGCGGCTTCGCCCGCCTGCTGGTCGCCACCGCACTGCGCCGTCTCGGCCATGTCGACCGGCTGGTCGACGGCTGCCTGGACAAGCCGCTGCCGGCCAAGGCGCTGGTGGTGCGCGACATCCTGCGGCTGGCCGCCACCGAGCTGCTGATCCTGGGGGTGGCGCCGCATGCCGCCGTCGACAGCGCCGTCACGCTGGCGCGCTCGCGCGGGTTCGAGCCGTTCGTGAAGCTGACCAACGCGGTGCTGCGCCGCCTCGACCGCGAGGGGCGCGGCGCGATCCTTGAGATGCCGGCCCTGCAGGCGCTGCCGGACTGGCTGGCCGATGGCTGGCGGGCCGCCTACGGCGACGCGACCGCCGAGGCGATCGCCGCCGCCGGCTTCGTGGAGCCGCCGCTCGACATCTCGGTCAAGGAAGACCCCGAGGGCTGGGCCGGGAAGCTCGGGGCCACCCTGCTGCCGACCGGCACCCTGCGGCGCGGCTTCGACGGCCGGGTCGAGGCGCTGCCGGGCTTCAAGGAGGGCGCCTGGTGGGTCCAGGACATGGCGGCGGCCCTGCCGGCGAAGCTGCTCGGCCCGGTCGCCGGCAAGCGGGTCGTCGACCTGTGCGCGGCGCCGGGCGGCAAGACCGCCCAGCTGGTCGCCGCCGGTGCCGACGTGCTGGCGGTCGACCGCGCCAAGCCGCGGCTGCTGCGGCTGGAGCGCAACCTGGCCCGGCTCGGCCTGACCGCCGCGACCCGGGTCGCCGACGCCACCGAGATGAAGCTGGAGAGCCCGGTCGATGCGATCCTGCTGGATGCGCCGTGCTCGTCGACCGGCACCATCCGCCGGCACCCCGACGTGCCGTGGCTGAAGCACCCCGGCGACCCGGCCAAGCTCGCCACCCTGCAGGACCGGCTGATCGCCAACGCCGTGCGCATGCTGGCCCCGGGCGGGGTGCTGGTGTTCTGCACCTGCTCGCTGGAACCGGTCGAGGGACCGGAGCGGGTAGCGGCCGCGCTCGCGGCGAACCCGGAGCTGCGGCGCGAGCCGATTCGCCCCGACGAGGTCGGCGGCCTGACCAAACTGGTGACCGAACAGGGCGACCTGCGCAGCCGGCCGGACCAGCTCGCGGCGCTTGGCGGCGTCGACGGGTTCTACGCCTGCCGCCTGGTGCGGGCCTGACCCGTCGCCCGGCGGCGCTTGATGCCGTAGCAGCAACCTGATAACGACCGCTCCATGTCCCGCGACATCCTGATTGCCCCCTCGATCCTCTCGGCCGACTTCGCGCGGCTGGGCGAGGAAGTCCGTGCCGTGAACGACGCCGGTGCCGACTGGATCCACATCGACGTCATGGACGGCCATTTCGTGCCGAACCTGACGATCGGGCCCGGCGTGGTGAAGGCCCTGCGGCCGCACACCGGGCGGACCTTCGACGTGCATCTGATGATCGCGCCGGTCGACCCGTTCGTGGCCGCCTTCGTCGAGGCCGGCGCCGAGATCGTGACCGTGCACCCCGAGGCCGGCCCGCATGTCCACCGGACTCTGCAGCTGATCCGCTCGCTCGGCGCCCGGGCCGGCGTGGCGCTGAACCCGGGCACCCCGGTCGAGGTGCTCGACAACCTCATGGACCTGGTCGACCTGATCCTGGTGATGACGGTGAACCCGGGGTTCGGCGGCCAGGCCTTCATCGACAGCCAACTCGCCAAGATCGCTGCCGCCCGGACCCGGATCGACGTCACCGGGCGCGATATCCGGCTGCAGGTCGACGGCGGGGTGACAGTCGACACCATCGCCTCGGTCGCCGCTGCCGGCGCCGACGTCGCGGTGGCCGGCACCGCGACCTTCCGCGGCGGACCCGACGCCTATGCCGGCAACATCGCCGCCCTGAAGGCCGCGGCCCGGGCCCGGGCATGAGCGGAGACGGCGGTCTCGGCCGGCGGCTCCGCGAGGCTTGGTACGCCTCTCCCCTGCATGCCTGGCGGATCAGCGGCGATGGGCCGCAGGGCCTGACGGTCGCCCTGACCGATCCGTGGCCGGGCGAGGCCGACGCCGGCCGCGAGATCCTGGAGGGCGCGTTCCCGGTCGCCGGGCAGGTCGTGCATGTCGGTCCCGACCCGTGGCGGACCGAGGTCCTGACCCCGGGCGCCGCCGAGGTCCTGCACCGCTTCGAGTGGCTGCGCGACCTGCGCGACCTGGGCGGCGACGCCGCCCGCCGCAAGGCCCGCGACCTAGTCGGCGGCTGGATCGAGACCTTCGACCGCTGGGACCGCTTGGCGTGGCGCTCGGACGTGCTGGCGGCCCGGCTGGCGTCCTGGGTTGCGACCTTCGGCTTCTTCGGGGAATCGGCGGACGAGGCGTTCCGCGAAGCGGTCCTGGCCAGCCTGGCACGCCAGCATCGCCACCTGCTCGGGGCGCTGTCCAGCGGACCGGACGGGGTCGCCCGGATAGAGGCTCTGCGCGGCGCCATCGCCGCCGGCGTGGCCCTCGGCCAGGGCGGCGACCGGCTGCAGGGGCTGGTCGACCGGCTGGATGCCGCCGTGCGCGAGCAGATCCTGACCGACGGCGGCCACCGTGCGCGGTCGCCGCGGGCCCAGATGACCGTGCTCGCCTGCCTCGTGGACTCGCGGGCGGCGCTGCGGGCCGCCGGCCGGGAATCGACCGGCGCCCTCGACGACGCGATCGGCCGGATGACCGGGATCCTGCGCATGCTGCGTCTCGGCGACGGCGGGCTGGCGCTGTTCAACGGCGCCACCGAGGGCACGGTTTGGCGGATCGACTCGCTGCTGGCCCGGACCGAGTCGAAGGTGCGGGCGGTCGGCTCGGCGCCGGACACCGGCTTCGAGCGGCTGGTGGCCGGGCGGGCGGTGGCGATCATGGATGTCGGCGTGCCGACCGTCGAGGAAGGGCTGCTGCACGCCGGCACCCTGGCCTTCGAGCTGTCGGTCGGCAAGGAGCGGCTGATCGTCAACTGTGGCGCCGCTCCGGCCGACCCGCGCTGGGAGAACGCGCTGCGGGCGACCGCAGCCCACTCGACCCTGGTGATCGACGACACCAACTCGACCGAGATCGACCTGCGCGGCGGGATCGGCCGCGCCCCGACCCGGGTCCGGGTCGAGCGCTGGGAGGCCGACGGCGCGGTCTGGGTTGAGGCCGAGCATGACGGCTACGCCGAGAGCCACGGGGTCACCCACCGCCGCCGGCTCTACATGGCGGCCGGCGGCGACGACCTGCGCGGCGAGGACGTGCTGACCTACACCGGCGGCCCCGGCGTTCGGCCGGCGGAGGCGGTGATCCGCTTCCACCTGCATCCGCGGGTGGCGGCCTCGGTGGTGCAGAACGGTGCCGCGGCGCTACTGCGCACGGCATCCGGCGCCGGCTGGCGCCTGCGCTCGGCGGGCGGTGCGCTGCGCCTGCAGGAGAGCGTGTATTTCGGCGACCGCGGCGTGCTGCAGCGCTGCCGCCAACTGGTCCTGGCGACGCCGGCCGGCGCGGTCCGCGAGGACGGCTCGCTGACCATCAAGTGGGCGTTGCGCCGCGAAGACCGGCGGGCCGGCTGAGCCGCGCCGCCCGCTGGCATCTATCTCCGTTTCGAGCACTCCGGTATAAGCGCGGTCATGTTCGGATTCATTGTCCTGGCGGCGCCCGCCTTCGCCTTCGCGCTCGCGTGTCTGGGTACCCGCGTGCTGATCGGCGTGCTGACCCGCCGGGCCGTGCTGGACCGTCCGAACGAGCGCTCCAGCCATACCGCCCCGGTGCCGCGCGGCGGCGGCCTGGCGGTGGTGGCGGCGATCGCCGTCGGCTGGATCTGGCTGGCTGCGGCCGACGCCGAGCCCGTCCACTGGCTGGCGCCGCTGGCCGCCACCCTGGCGCTGGCGGCATTGTCGTTCGTCGATGACCTGCGCAGCCTCGGGGCCGGCGTCCGGCTGGGCGCCCAGGCGCTGGCGGTGGCGGTCGGCCTCTGGGCGCTCGATGGCCGCGGCGCGCTGGCGGCCTTCGCGCCGGCCTGGATTGACCTGCCGCTGACCGCGCTCGGCTGGCTGTGGTTCGTGAACCTCTACAACTTCATGGACGGGATCGACGGCATCACCGGTACCGAAACGGTCTCCATCGGGCTCGGCCTCGCCGGCCTCGCGGTCCTGGGAATCGCGCCGGCCGCCGTCCTCGGCCCGGCCCTGGTGCTGGTCGCCGCTGCCGCCGGGTTCATGGTGTGGAACTGGCATCCGGCGCGGATCTTCCTCGGCGACGTCGGCAGCGTCCCGCTCGGCTATCTGCTCGGGCTGCTGCTGGTGGTGGTCGCCGGCGGCGAGGGCGAGGGCGGCGGTGGCGCCACGGCAGCCGGCGGTTTGGTGGCGGCGTTGCTGCCGCCGCTGGTCTATTTGGTCGACGCCACCCTGACCCTCGGGCGCCGGCTGGCGCGCGGGGAGAACCCGGCACGGGCGCATCGCGAGCATGTCTACCAGCGGGCGGTGATCGCCGGGGCCAGCCACTCGGCCGTGTGCCTGCTGATCGCCGCCGCGAACCTGGTCCTGGTCGGGCTCGCCTGTTTCCTGGCACCGGCGGCGCCGCTGGTCGCGCTGGCGGCCGGCGCGGTGGCGGTGGCGGTGCTGTTCGCGGCGCTGCGGCCGGCGCCGGTCCCGACATCCGCGCGGCGGGCCTAAGGGCTGCGGGCATGAGCGAGACCCCGGCATGAAGGTCCTGCTGACCGGCGCCAACGGCTATGTCGGGCGGGCTGCCCGGGCTGCGCTCGAATCCGCCGGACACGAGGTGGTGGCGGCGGTGCGGACGCTCGACCGGTTGCCGGCGCACCGCCGGGCCGGCGCCGTGGCGGTCGGCGCGATCGACGCCGGCACCGACTGGAGCGGCGTTCTCGACGGCGTCGAGGCTGTGCTGCACATGGCATCGCCGGCGCTGATGGACGCCGACGCCGCGACCCGGCGGGAGGAGGCCCGCCGGGTGATCGTCGACGGTACCGGCCGGTTGCTTGCGCAGGCCGGCGCGGCCGCGGTCCGCCGCTTCGTGTTCGTCAGTTCGCTGAAGGCGATGGGCGAGGAATCCGGTGCGCGGCCCCTGACCGAGGGTGACACCCCGGTGCCGCAGGACGAGTACGCCGAGGCCAAGCTGGAGGCCGAGCGGCAGGTGCTGGCCGGGGCGCCGGGCGGCCTGGTGGTGCGCAGCCCGGCGGTGTACGGCCGCGCGAGCGGCGGCAACCTGCGGCAGATGATCGAGTTCCTGCGCCGGGCCCCGGCGGTGCTGCCGCTCGGCTACACCGGCAACCGCCGGTCCTTCATCCACCGCGACAACCTGGTCTCGGCCCTGCAGCGCTGCCTCGAGGCGCCGGACGGCATCGGCGGTACCTTCCTGGTGTCGGACGGCGAGGCGGTGTCGACCGCGACCCTGGTCCGGCGGATGCTGCGGGCGCTCGGCCGGCGGGCCCTGGTGGTGCCGGTGCCGCGGGCGGTGCTGGAGACCCTGGTCGCGGCCCGGCTCGGTCCGGAGGCGGCGCGCCGGCTGGTCCAGTCCTATGCGGTCGACGACCGCGCGATTCGCGCCGCCCTCGGCTGGTCGCCGCCGCTCGATCCCGAGCGCTCGATGGCCGATGCGGTCGCGATCGGGCCCGATCCCCATGCGTGAACCGTTCCCGACGGGCCGCGCGAGCGGCCGGTACCCCGTGATAGACTGGCGCCGCAGCAACCGGAGGACCCGGCCGTGACCGGACGGGCGTTACGACGATCAGCCGCGATCCTCGGCCACGACGTCGCAATGGCGGCGGCGTCGTTCCTGCTGTCGCTGTATCTCCGGCTCGGCGACGGCATCTGGTGGTGGCCGCGGCAGGTGGTCGAGACCGGGCTGGTCGCCTTCACCCTGACCGCCGCCGCGGTGTTCCTGGTGGTCCGGCTCGACACCGCGGTCTGGCGCTACACCTCGGTCGGCGACCTCGCGCGGATCGTGCGGGCGGTCCTCCTGATCCTCGCCGGCTTCCTGGTCGTGCAGTTCGCGCTGACCCGGCTCGACGACTTCCCGCGGTCTTTCCTGATGATCGAGGCGTTCGTGCTGACCGGCCTGCTGGCGGCGCCGCGCTTCGGCTACCGGCTACTGAAGGACGGCACGCTGTCGGCGCTGTTCGAGCGCAATGCCCAGGACCGGATCCCGGTGCTGCTGGTCGGGGCCGGTGACGGCGCCGACCTGTTCATCCGCGAGATGGCGCGCGGCCAGGAGGCGCCGTACCGGGTGGTCGGCATCGTCGACGACCGCGATTCCCGTACCGGCCGGCAGATTCGCGGCGTGCGGGTGATGGGGGGGCTCGACGGCCTTACGGAGGTGGTCGAGCGCCTGACCGGCCAGGGCATCCGGCCACAACGCCTGGTGCTGACCCGCGCCCGCATGGACGGCGCCACCGTGCGTCGGGCGTTCGAACAGGGCGACGCGCTCGGCATCCCGGTCAGCCGGATGCCCCGGGTCGGCGCCCTGGAGGCCGCCGACGGCGGCGCCGTGACCCTGCGACCGGTCAATGTCGAGGATGTGCTGGGGCGGCCGCAGGCGACCTTGGACCGCGACGCGATGCGCGCCCTGGTCGCCGGGCGGCGGGTGCTGGTGACCGGTGCCGGCGGCACCATCGGCTCCGAACTGGTGCGCCAGGTGGCCGGCTTCGGTCCGGCCGCCCTGACCCTGGCCGACAGCTCGGAATTCGCGCTCTACAGCATCGACCAGGAAATGGCCGAGGCGGCTCCGGAGCTTGAGCGCCGGTCCATGATCGGCGACGTGCGCGACCGCGCCCGGGTCGCCCAGGTGATGGCAGCGGCGGCCCCCGACATCGTGTTCCATGCCGCCGCCCTCAAGCACGTGCCGCTGATGGAGGCCAACGCCGACGACGCGGTGCTGACCAACGCGGTCGGCAGCCGGATCGTCGCCGACGCCGCGCGAGCGTCGGGAGTGCGGGCGGTGGTGCTTATCTCGACCGACAAGGCGGTCAACCCGACCAACGTCATGGGTGCCACCAAGCGGCTGGCCGAGGCCTACGCCCAGGCGCTCGACCTGGCGGGCGGCAACGGCGGCACCCGGTTCGTGACCACCCGGTTCGGCAACGTGCTCGGCTCGACCGGCTCGGTGGTGCCGCTGTTCCAGCGCCAACTCGAGAAAGGCGGGCCGTTGACCGTCACCCATCCGGAGATGACCCGTTACTTCATGACCGTGCGCGAGGCGGTCGAGCTGGTGCTGCAGGCCGCCGCCCTGGAGGTAGCGACCGAGGGCGGGCGCGGTGGCATCACCGTGCTCGACATGGGCGAGCCGGTGAAGATCGTCGACCTCGCCCGCCAGATGATCCGGCTGGCTGGGCTGGTACCGGACGAGGACGTGCGGATCGCCTTCACCGGCCTGCGGCCCGGCGAGAAGCTCTACGAGGAGCTGTTCCACGACGCCGAGGCGCTGGAGCCGACCCCGGTACCGGCCCTGCGCCGGGCAAGGCCGCGCATTACCGACCTGGCGCTGCTGGCCCGCGGCCTCGACGAGTTGGAGGCGGCGGCCCGCGCCCGCGACTCCGCGCAGACCCTGCGGGTGCTGTCCCGGCTGGTCCCGGAATACGCCCCGCCGGCTGCCGACGCGGCGGCCCGGGCCACGGGGGACTGAGGCGGGACTTCCTACCGGTAGCCGTCGCTTCGTCTACGGTGTTCACACATCGCGAAAACGTCAGCCGCTCGAGGTATTTCGCAGTGCTCGTCACGCAGTGGATCCCGGAGCCGGCTGCTCGCGCAGCCCCTCCGGGATGACGAAGTGAGGGTTGGAGTCGGGAGGGAAGCCGACCAGATCCTCCCCACTTTCGTCATTCCGGAGGGTCTCGGACTTGATCCGGGACGGCTCCGGAACC
>NZ_JAVJSE010000012.1:0-3990 GCF_040219615.1 Thalassobaculum sp. | reverse complement strand
CGGAAGCAGCGGCGCGATGACACGCCACTCCAGATCCGTCAGATCGTGACGACGCTTCATCATCAAGCTCCCGCAGTTTGGAAGCTTGAATCACAATCAGCCCATAACGGGAATCCCCTTTATGGGTACAGAACCTAGCCGGCGCGGTGCGCCGGCTCCCTGACGGTCAGCAGCAGCGCCAGCCCGGCCGCCAGGAACACCAGGATCGTGGCCATGCCGGCGCGCTGGCTGTCGAACGCCAGGGTGGCCCATCCCAGGGCCAGCGGTCCGGCGAAGTTGGTGGCCTTGCCGGACAGGGCGTAGAGCCCGAACATCTCGGCACGCTGGGCGGCCGGGGCCAGCTTGGCCATCAAGGTGCGGCTGGCGGCCTGGGCCGGGCCCATGAAGGTGCCCATGGCCATGCCCGCGACCCAGAACCAGGTCTTGTCGGGCGCCACCAGCGCCAGCCCGCCGAACAGCATCAGCCCGACCAGGGCGGCCAGGATGGCGCGCTTCGGGCCGACCCGGTCGTCGATCCAGCCGAACGCGATGGCGCCGGCGCCGGCGGTCAGGTTGAGGGCGATGCCGAACACGATGATCTCGGAGAAGTCCATGCCGAAAGTGCCGGCGGCATAGATCCCGCCGAAGGTGAACAGGGTGGTCAGCCCGTCGGCATACAGCATGTGGGCGACCAGATAGCGGGCCACCGGGCTGCGCGGGTCGAGCCGGCGCAGGGTGCCCCAGAGCTGGGTGACGCCTTGACGCACCAGCTTGCCCATCGGCTCGCGGCTGGCCGGCCCCTCCTCGGGAACCAGGATGAACACCGGCAACGCGAACACCGCGAACCAGGCCGCGACCAGCAGCACCGTGGCGCGCACCGGCTCGGCCGCGCCGGGATCCAGCCCGAACGGCGGCGGGTCGGCCTGCACCAGCCCGAACAGCGCCACCACCAGGCAGGTCAGCCCGCCGAGATAGCCCACGCCCCAGCCGATGCCGGAGACCCGACCCATCCGGCCCGGCGGCGCCACCGCCGGCAGCATGGCGTTGTAGAACATCCCGGCGAACTCGAAGGCGATGGTGGCGATCACCACCAGCACCAGGGCGCGCGGCACGTCGGCCGCCTCCGGGCGGACCGTCCACAGCGCGGCGGTCGCCAGGATGCACACCAGGGTGAACACGCCGAGCCAGGGCTTGCGCCGGCCGGTGCGGTCGGCGATCGCGCCGAGCGCCGGACTCAGCAGCGCGATGCAGACGGCTGCCACCGCCACGGCGTTGCCCCAGAGATAGGTGCCCTCGGTCTCGCTGGCAGCCACGCCCTTGGTGAAGTAGGCGGCGAACACGAAGGTCGAGACCACGGTCGGGAACGCCGAGTTCGCCCAGTCGTACAGGCACCAGCCGGCGATCGCGGGGGTGCCGGCCCCGTCCTGGGAGCCGCTGCGCTCGTCCGTCATCGCAAGAGTCCCCCGCCAGTGCCGCCGAGCCGACGCGGATCGGCCGGGTCATTGTAACCCGCGACCGCCGGATGGCGTTCCCGGGAAGCCGCTCGGGTCTGCCCGCCGTCCCGCCGGCACCGGCTCATGTGCCGCGCGCCCATTCCAAGGCGGCCGCCGGCTCGCCGAAACAGCGGAACCGCCGGCCCCGGTAGTCCAGCACGAAGGCCGCGGTCAGCTTCGCCACCCAGCTGTCGGTGGTCAGGATGGCGGTGCGCCGGCCGTGATCGCGGCCCTGGGCGAAATCGCGCCAGCGCCGGGCGATCTCGCGCAGCGCCGGCCAGGTCCAGCCGCCCTCGCTGGTCAGCGCCCGGGCGTCGACCACGGTGTCGTAGCCGATCACCTCGGGGTGCTGCTGCCAGATCTGCGGGATCGCCGACAGCAGGTCGTCGTCGGTGACCGCCGCCCGGCAGGTCACCAGCACCAGCCTGCGATCGGCATCGACCGACCACGTCACCCGGCCGCCGTCCGGGCACGCACTCCCGTCGATGTCCGCCGTCACCGGGCCAGCAGGGTCCGGATCTGGCCGTTCGCCACCGCCAGCATGGCGAGGTCGACCTGCTCGTTGGCCCGGATGTCCGACAGCAGCCGGTCGGTGCGGTCGACGCCGTCGCGCCGGCCGGCCGCCCAGGCGGCGATCGCCGCGTCCGGCCCGTTGCCGGCCGCCTTCCGGCGCCGCCCGCCGGACTCGGTCCCGGCCCCGGAAGCGGCTCCGGAAGCGGCCCCGGCGACCTGGGCGAGCACGTCCTGCGCCAGGACGCTCTGGTGGCCGTAGAAGTCGTCGATCAGGGCGTCGACCGCCAGCTTCTGCCAGTGGCCGTCGGCCCCCAGGCCGCCGGCCCGGTCGCGCAGCCAGTCGAGTGCGAACCG
The DNA here is from genome assembly GCF_040219615.1 of Thalassobaculum sp. GTDB lineage: Bacteria > Pseudomonadota > Alphaproteobacteria > Thalassobaculales > Thalassobaculaceae > Thalassobaculum_A. The sequence continues at coordinate 1,651 of NZ_JAVJSE010000012.1, read as the reverse complement.
GGCGCCGACGCCGAAATACACCGAGGCCACCAGGCCGACCGGCTGTCCCGAGGCCGCCGCCAGCCGGACCACGTCGCAGGCCGAGGCCAGCACGTCGAGCGAGGCGACCGCGTGCGCCAGGTCCGACGGAACGCCCTGGTCGGTATAGCGCCTGGCGGCCGACGACAGGTGGTCGCGGTCGTGCGGACCGAGTACCTCGAGCAGGCAGGACTTCAGGTCGGCGACGCCGGGGCCGAACTCCGCCACATGGGCGGCGATGTCCAGGGGCTGCCGGCCGTTGCGCAGGAACCAGACCGTGAGGCGCTCGACCAGACCCTGGATCTCCAGCAGCATCCGGGTCTGCAGCGCGGCCGAGACCTTGTTGTCCAGGCCCTCGATGCCTTCCCACAGCGAGCGCAGGCCGAACACGTCGCGGACGATGGTGTAGGCCCGGGCGATGCCCGACGCGGAGGCGCCGGTCTGCTCCTGCATGGTGTGCACGAACGCCGCGCCGACCCGGTTGATCATCGAGTTGGTGACCGAGGTGGCGATGATCTCGCGCCGCAGACGGTGCTCGGCGATGGCGTCGCCATGCTTCGCGCGCAGGCGTTCCGGGAAATACAGCGCCAGGTCGGCGCCGAGCTGCTGGTCGTCGGGCAGGTCGCTCTCCAGCAGCTCGTCGTACAGCGCCATCTTGGCGTAGGCCAGCAGCACCGCGATCTCCGGCCGGGTCAGGGCGCTGCCGGCGGCCGCCCGCTCGGCCAGGGTCTCGTCGTCCGGCAGATACTCGATCGCCCGGTTGAGCTTGAGGTGGCCGCGCTCCAGCTCGCGGATCAGCCGGGTCTGCGAGTCGAGCAGGGCGACGCCCCGGGACGCCGCGATCGACAGGGCCTGGGTCTGGTCGTAGTTGTCGCGCAGCACCAGATGGCCGACCTCCTCGGTCATCGCCTCCAGCAGGTTGTCGCGCTGCTTGAGGGTCATGTCGCCGGCAGCCACCACCGAGCCCAGCAGGATCTTGATGTTGACCTCGTGGTCGGAGCAGTCGACGCCGGCCGAGTTGTCGATGGCGTCGGTGTTGATCCGGCCGCCGCGCAACGCGAAGTCGATGCGGCCGCGCTGGGTGACTCCCAGGTTGGCACCCTCGCCGACCACCTTGGCCCGGACCTGCGTCGCGTCGATGCGTACGGCGTCGTTGGCCCGGTCGCCGACCTCGGCGGCCGACTCGCGCGCCGCCTTCACATAGGTGCCGATGCCGCCGAACCACAACAGATCGGCATCCGCCGTCAGGATGGCGCGCATCAGCGCGTTCGGCGTCACCTCGTCCTGGTCAAGGTGAAAGCGGGCGCGAATCTCCGGTGTCAGCTTCAGGCTCTTGGCGCGGCGTTCATAAATGCGGCCGCCGGCGCCCAGCGCCGCCGGGTCATAGTCGCTCCAGGCAGAGCGTGGCAGGTCGAACAGACGCTGGCGTTCGGCGAAACCCCTGGCCGTGTCCGCCTCCGGGTCGACGAAGATGTGCATGTGGTTGAAGGCGGCCAGCAACCGGATGTGTGGGCTCAGCAACATGCCATTACCGAACACGTCGCCCGACATGTCGCCGACGCCGACCACGGTAAAGTCCTCGCTCTGGGTGTCGCGGCCCATTTCGCGGAAGTGGCGTTTGACCGATTCCCAC
>NZ_JAVJSE010000011.1:0-70485 GCF_040219615.1 Thalassobaculum sp. | reverse complement strand
GCCACCACCGCGAAGCCCTTGCCGGCCTCGCCGGCCCGCGCCGCCTCGATGGTGGCGTTCAGCGCCAGCAGGTTGGTCTGCTCGGCGATGTCCTGGATCAGGGTCACCACCGTGTCGATCCGGCGCGCCGCCTGCTCCAGGCTCTCGACCAGCCGGTTGGTGGTCTCGGCCTGGTCGGCGGCCTCGCGGGCCCGGGTCGAGGACTGGGCGATCTTGCTGGAGATCTCGCGGATCGACGCCGACAGCTCCTCGGCGGCCGAGGCCACGGTCTGCACGTTGGACGAGGTCTCCTGGGCGGCATTGGCGCCGTCGATCGAGCGGTCGCGCACGTCGGCGGCCCCGCCGGTCATGGCCTGGGCGTTGGTGGTCATCTCGCGGGCCGCCTGGCCGAGCCTGTCGACGATGCCCTTGACCCGGCTCTCGAAGGCGTCGGCGAGCTGGACGCGCTGCACCTGGCGGTCCTCCGACGCCCGCTTCTCGGAGGCGATCTGGTCGGCCTGCAGCCGCTCGACCTCGATCGCGTTGTCGCGGAACACCGCGACCGCCCGGGCCATCTCGGTGACCTCGTCGCGGCCGGTGGTGTCGACCTCGACCTGATGGTCGCCGCCGGCGATCACCCGCATGGTATCGGCCAGCCGCAACAGGCGGCCGACCACGGCGCGGTTGACCACCAGCCAGCCGATCACGAGGCTGATCAGGATGCTGATGCCGGCGATCCCGAACAGGGCGAACTCGCTGCGATCCACGGCGAGGGAGGCGACTCCGGCCTCCTCGTCGGCCTGCCGCATCGCATTCGCGACCTGCGTGTCGACCACTGCGTCGAACCGCTTCGCGAGGGCCTGCACCTCGGCGAGCGCATCGGTTGCGGCCTGCTCCTCGCTCAGCACCTGCAGGCGCCGCTCGAACATGTTGCCGGGCTCCCGCCCGAAGGCGATCAGGCCGCGTACTCTCTCCGCAACGGCCGCCATGCCTTCGATCTCGGCAAGCGCCTCCGTCAGGTCGTCGAGGCTCTGGCCGGAGTTGACGAACGCGCTCTGCAGCACCGACAGCCGGTCCTTGTCGGGCGCGCTGGTCGCGGTACTCATCAGGCCGATGACGAGGTTGGATTCGGCCAGGGTCTCGAGCATCTGCCGCAGGCTGGCGACGTCCTTCTCGATGAGTGTCGAGATCCGGTCCTCGAGATTGCTGGACAGGTCGCTGCTGCCGCCGATGAGAGCGATCCGGGCGGCATTGACCACCGGCACCACGGCGTCGTCGAAGACCCTGGCGACGTCGACGATCTCGCCGTCGAAGCGCTTCCGCTGCTGCTGGACCTCGTCGTACTGCTCCGGGGTCAGGTCGACCCAGGAAAGCTCGCCCTTGCGGATCGCGAAGGCCGACCATTCGCCCAGGCCGTAGCCCATCAGCTTCGAGGCCAGCTGCCCGAGAGCGTCGCCCTCCGGGGTCTTCGGCAGGTTGGCGATGGTCTTCTGCATGGCGATCGCCGCGGTTCCGAACAGCTGCTCCTCGGCAGCCAGCTCGTCCAGATTCTCGATCTGATTGGTCCGGGCCATGATGCCGAGCAGGCGCTGACCCTCGGCCGACAGCGTCAGCGCGGCCTGCAGGGCCGCGACTTCGACCTGCACGAGGCGATCGATGGTGTCGGTGACCTCGCTGGTCGTGTCCTCGCTGGCGATCACCAGGTTGAACGTCGCGTCGTCGACCTGCGGACGGATCACCGTCAGGAACTCGCGGTGCGCGGCCAGCGCCTGGTCCATGGCATCGGCCAGTCCGGCCCGGGCGACCTCGCGCCGCTTGACCGCCTCGTCGAGCGCGCCGAGCTGCTCGCGCAGGCCCTGCGCGAGCGGGCGGATCGCGTCGCCGGTCGTGGCGTCGAAGGCGCCCAGCGTCGCGGTCGCCGCATCGACCTGGCGAAGGCTGATCTCCATCTCGGCCCGGACGGCGTCACGCGCCTCGTCGCTGGATGCCGAGATGATGTTCGGGGCGACGGCGGCCGCCGTCGCCGACTCGGCCGCGAGCTGGAAGCTGCTGGCCAGGACCGGAATCGACTGGTTGGTGATGTTCTCGAGGGTGCCGCGGACGTTCTCGAAGGCGGCGTAGGCCAGACCGACCGCCACCACGGTCAGGGCCGTCGTCGCGCCGAAGGCGGAGTACAGCCGGGGCCCGATGCCGAACCGGGTCCGGCGCTCCGGGGTCGCGGAATCGGCGCTCGACTCGCTGTCGGTCATCTGCATTCCTCCCTCGCTCGTCTTGCTTTGAACGGGCGGCTCCGAGGCGAGTTCGGAGCCGCCCTTGTCGTTTCGGCTTCCGGCGCGTCAGTTCGTCGACGAGCCGATCGCCCTGAAGCTGCCGTCGGCCTGGATCTCGGTGAGATACACCGATTCCATGCCCTGGTTGTCGCCGGCACCGAACTTCATGCTGGCGCCGCCCAGGTCGAACGCCCCGGTATCGTAGATCGCCTTCAGGAAGGATTCACGGGTCACGTCGGCCCCGGCGGTCTTCAGGCCCTCGACGGTGAGCCGGCCGACCATGTAGCCCTCGAGCGAGCCGAAGCCCGGCTTGGCGCTCGCGTCGACCGCTGCCAGCGCCTTCTGGTAGCTGGCGACCACCGGGATTCCGGAGTCGAACGGGAACGGGACGACCTGGCTGATGATCACGCCGGCGCCGTCGGCCCCGAGCTCCGCCGCCAGGGCTTCGGATCCGACGAAGGAGATGGTGATGAAGGTCGGATCCATCTTCAGCTTGCGCGACAGCTTCACGAACTCGGCGATCGGCTTGTAGGCGCCGACCATGACGATGGCGTCCGGATCGGCCTTGCGCAGGTCGACGACGGCGGACTTCACCGCGGTGGTATTGCGCGGATAGGTGGCTTCGGCAACCAGCTTGAGGCCGCGCTTGTCCATCGCCTTCTGAACGCCGGCCAGGCCGACACGGCCGAAGCCGTCGTCCTGGTAGAGGATCGCGATCTTCTGCGCCTTCTTGGTCGTGGTCAGATACTCGACCCAGGCCTCGGTCTCCTGGTCGTAGGTGGCACGTACGTTGATGACGTTGGCGTTCTCGGGCTTGCGCAGGAAGCCGGCACCGGTGAACGGGCCGATGAACGGCACGCCGGCGGCGGTGGCGATCGGCTGGGTGACCAGGGTGGTCGGGGTTCCGACCGGACCGATCAGCGCGAAGACCTTGTCCTCCTCGATCAGCTTGCGGGTGGCCGACACGGACTTGTCGGGCTCGTAGCTGTCGTCGTAGCGGACGACGGAAAGCTGTCGGCCGTTGACGCCTCCGGCGGCGTTCGCTTCCGCGAAGGCGGCGTCGATGCCGAGCTTCATGTTGTTGCCGAGGGCGGCGGCGGGGCCTTCGAAGGCGGCGGCCTGACCGAATACGATCTTCCCGGCCGAGACGCCGGGCGCCTCCGCCAAGGCGTTGGCGGCAACCAGCCCGATGGCCGTGGCCAGCAGGGCGCCGTGAAGCACAGTCCTGGTCGTCATTTGTTGTCCTCCCAATCCCGAATAGGGTCTCACCACGGTGCGGGACAAAGGTTAACGTTAGGTTGCCGGAGAACTTCGCCGCGAGTTTTTGGGATTTTATCGGAGGACGGCCATGACCTTGCGCGATCAACTGAAATTACTTGTGGTTGCCGCGTTCTGTCTTGGTATCGCGGTACCCGCGAGCGCGGACCAGACGGATCCGAGACTGGACGCGCTGTTCGCAGAACTCGGCACGACCGGCAGCGCGGAGCGGGCGCAGGCCGTGGAGGCGAGGATCTGGTCGATCTGGCTGGAGCCGCCTGCCGGCGTCGGGGTCGCCGACGCGATGCAGCGGGGCCTGCGGATGATGTCGCTCGGGCAGGGCCACGACGCGCTGCGGGCGTTCGATGCCGTGGTGACCGTGGCACCGGACTACGCCGAGGGCTGGAACAAGCGCGCCACCCTCCGATACGCGCTGGGCGACCTGACCGGTTCCGCCGAGGACATCCAGCGCACGCTGGTCCTGGAGCCGCGACATTTCGGGGCGCTCTCCGGCCTCGGCCTGGTGCGGTTGGCCCAGGACCGGCCGGCCGACGCCCTGGCCGCCTTCGAGGCGGCCCTGAAGATCCATCCGCACCTGCCGGGCCTGGCGAACATCGAGGCGTTGCGCGACCGGGTCCGCGGCAAGCCGCTGTAGCGCCGGCTACAGGCAGATCGCCTGCACGGCCCTCCAGTCCTCGGCGGACAGACCGGGCCCGCGTCCGATGCCGGCGCGCCGCAGGTCTTCGGCCCGCCCGGCCGACAGCGGGTGGCTGCGCAGCCAGGTGACGGCGCCGAGGCCGCTCTCGCCGGCGGCGAGCCGGTCGAAGAACCGCGCGCCCGGGCCCGGATCGATGTCGAGGGCGTTCAGGATCCGGACCGCCGCCGCGTCGGCGCCCGCTTCCTGGTCGCGTGTGTAGCTGTTGTCGAGCAGCATGCCGGCGGCGGCGCCGCTCGGGCCGAGCTCGAAGGACACACCGAAGACCGCCGACAGCGCCACGTCGACCAGATGCTCGCGCAGCATCCGGGCCAGCGGGTCGCGGCGGGCGACGTGGCCGATCTCGTGCGCCAGCACGGCGGCGACGGCCTGCGGCGTGCCGGCGTGCTCGATCAGGCCGGAGGTCAGCACCACGCGCCCGCCCGGCAGGGCGAAGGCATTGACCAGGTCCCAGCGCACCGTCACGACCTTCGGGGCGGGCGCATGCAATGCGTCGGCCATGAGGGCGGCCAGCCGGTTCAGGGCGAGGACGCCCTCGCGGCCCGAGCAGGGCGGTTGCACCGCCGACAGTTGCTGCAGCATCCGGTCCGACAGGTCGCCGCCCCAGCCGGCCGGCAGGAACCGTGCGGCATACCCGCTGGCGAGGCCGGCGGTGGCGGCGATCAGCAGCACCGCCACGCCGAGGCCGGCGGCCCAGCGGACCGCCCGGCGGTGCTCGTCGGTCCGGCCGGGACGGTCGTGCAGAGCCGGGGCGAGGGCGGTCCGCAGGGCCGGATCCCGGACGACGAGCCGGGCGTTCGGGGCGGACCGGGTTGCGACCGTCAGCCGGTCGCCGGTCTTGCCGTCGACTGCGTGACTGTCCTCCAGCTGCCATGTCAGCGGGCAGTCCGGAGGGTTCCCGGGGTCCGCCGGTACCAGGACCATCCGTCCGGCCGAGAGCGTGGCGACGACCGCGTGGTCGCGGGCCGTGACGCCGTCGAACAGGACCGCCGGGCCGCTTGTGCGGGTATCGTCAGAAGGCATCGAAGTCCCCGACCAGGCCCTCGCCGGCGACCGACGGATCCTCGGCGGCCTGCCTGACGACCGCGGGATCGACCGCGCCGTGAACGGCGAGGTGGCGGCAGACGAACCGGATCCGGCGCTGCCAGACCACCGGCATGAGAAGAAGATAGCAGAGCCCCAGCGTGCCGTAGATCGGCAGGTTGGACAGCGCGAGCACCGCCTGCAGCTGCGCGGCGTCGGGCGTAGCGCCGCCGGCGGCCATCGCGGCGATCGACACGAACAGGAAGGGAAGCGTCACGATGCCGACCAGCGCGGCCGGCCCGAACAGCAGCAGCATGTTGCCGATCCACAGCCACGCATGCGCCCAGCCCGACGCCGTGAAGTCGAACAGCAGCGGGCCGACCTGGGTGCGCTCGGCGGTCAGCCGGAACAGCGCGGCGCGGTACCAGAAGTACCCCGCCATGGCGGCGATCGGGATCAGCGGCCCCGCGACAATCGATACCGCCGGCGAGACGCTTGAACCGACGAACAGGATTCCGATCGCGATCGGGACCAGAAGCAGCGCCAGCAGGAAGGGCGGGAACAGGGTGCCGCCGGTGATCCCGGTGGTCGCCCGCAGGCTGCCGGCGCGGGCGCCGTTGAGCGCGTAGTGGATCCGGTCGGCATCCATCCACGGCTTGAACAGGCCGACGGTGAGGACGGTGACCGCGAAGGTCCAGAAGGCGAGCCAGAAGTAGCCGCCGGCGCTGCCCGACAGCCGGCCGCGGATACCGCGCCAGCGGGTCCGGGAAACGCGGTAGCGGAAGCTCAGATACTTGCCGAGCGCAATCAGCCAGAGCAGGCCGAGGAAGTACATGATCGACAGGGTGCCCGGCAGGGACGGGGCGGCGTCCGCCAGCACCAGCTGGAGTCCGGCCATCGCCAGGCCGATCGGCAGCAGGACGAACAGGACGACCTTGAGGAAGCCGACGAAGATCTCGAGGCCGTTGCCGGTGTACTCCAGCGGCTGGTCGTCGAACCGAATGTGCGCCCACAGCAGCCGCCGCACCCGGGTCACCGCCCAGAACCGCCACACCGACAGGGTGACGACCGTCAGCAGCGTGTTGACGACATGCAGCTTCAGCAGCGCCAGGTAGCCCGGCGAGTCATAGGCAAGGCGCGGCTTCGCGCCGGGCGTCCGGGTGGCCGACCAGGCACGCAGGCTGTCGCTCCGGCCGCCTCCGGCCGGTCCCGTCGGTTGCTCGGTCATGCTCTCCGCCCGTCCCGCCGTCGATCCTCGAAGAGTCTACATGGCGGGGGCGGACCGACAACCATTCCGATATCCGTTGCCGCTACCCGTTGCCGGTTCGGCGGACACGACTATGCTGCGGCGGACAGCCGGCGATGGGAGAAGGGGACGATGGCGGAGACGTTCGATCTGGTGGTGCGCGGTGGCACGGTGATGACGCCGTCCGGGCCGACGGCGACCGATGTCGGCGTGCGCGGCGGCAAGGTCGCCGCACTGGGCGACCTCGGGGGTGCGGCCGCGGCCTCGGTGCTCGACGCCAAGGGGCTCCACGTGCTGCCCGGCGTGATCGACACCCAGGTGCATTTCCGCGAGCCCGGCCTGGAGCACAAGGAGGACATCGCCCACGGCAGCAAGGCCGCCGTGAAGGGCGGGGTGACCGCGTTCTTCGAGATGCCGAACACCTCGCCGCTGACCCTCGGCCGGGCCGAACTGGCCGACAAGCTGGCCCGCTCCCAGGGCCGGGCGTGGTGCGACCACGCCTACTTCGTCGGCGGCTCCGAGGAGAACGTCGCCGACCTTGCCGAGCTGGAGCGCATCCGCGGCTGCGCCGGGGTCAAGGTATTCATGGGCTCGTCGACCGGCTCGCTGCTGGCCGACAAGGACGAGCTGCTGGCCCGGATCCTGGCCAACGGCCGTCGCCGGGTTGCGGTGCATGCCGAGGACGAGGACCGGCTGAAGGAGCGCCAGCACATCGCCAAGGAGGCGGCGCATCCACGCGCCCACCCGATCTGGCGGGACGAGGAGGCGGCACTCCGGGCGACCAGGCGCATCGTCAAGCTCGGCACCGACTACGGCCGGCCGGTCCATGTGCTGCACGTCACCTCGGCCGAGGAGCTGGAGTTCCTGGCGCTGCACAAGGACGTGGCGACCGTCGAGACCACGCTGAACCACCTCACCATGGCAGCACCCGAGTGCTACGACCGTCTCGGCTCGAAGGCGCAGATGAACCCGCCGGTGCGCGACGAGCGCCACCGGGCGGCGCTGTGGCGGGCGATCGCCGACGGCACCATCGACGTGATCGGCTCCGACCACGCCCCGCATACCCTGGAGGAGAAGCAGCGGCCGTACCCGTCCAGCCCGTCCGGCATGCCCGGCGTGCAGACCCTGCTGCCGCTGCTGCTCGACCACATGGCCAAGGGCCGGCTGACCCTGCAGCGACTGGTCGACCTGACCTCGGACGGGCCGCACCGGATTTACGGCATCGCCGGCAAGGGCCGGATCGCCATGGGCTGGGACGCCGACTTCGCGATCGTCGACCTGAAGGCCGAGCGCGAGATCACCGACGCCTGGATCGCCAGCAAATGCGGCTGGACCCCGTTCGCCGGCATGAAGGTCACCGGCTGGCCGATCGCCACCGTGGTGCGCGGCCATCTGGCGATGAAGGACGACGAGGTGCTGGGCACCCCGGTCGGCGAGCCGGTGCGGTTCTGGTCGACGCTCCGGGGGAAGTGAGGGCGTCTCGAATCGTCGCCTGGGCTTTCCATATCCGGGTTGGTAACATGTAACCGATCCTGAATGGAGGTCGCCATGCCTTCCGAATCGAGCTCGAAGTCGTCCCGTGCGAAGGTGCAGGCGTATCGAGCCCGCCTGCGGCGGCAGGGGCTCCGCCCTGTCCAGATCTGGGTTCCGGACGTACGTTCCCCCGCCTTCAGGGCCGAAGCACATCGCCAGTCGCTGGCGGTCGCGGCAGCGGACCAGGACACCGACGACCAGGCCTTCGTCGACTCCGTCGCCGATTGGGACGAGGGCCGTGAATGAGGCGAGGCGAGATCTGGACGGTGCGCGGCGGCGCGGGCTTCGCAGGAAAGCCTCGCCCGGCCGTTGTCATTCAGGACGACAGCTTCGATGCGACGGCGTCGGTCACCATCTGCATCCTCACGACCACTGAAACCGATGCGCCGCTGATCCGCCTTCCCGTCGAACCGAGCGAACGGAACGGCTTGCGGCTGGCCAGTTGGCTGATGGTCGACAAGATCGTTACCGTGCCGCGATCGAAGGTCGGGCACCGGCTCGGCCACCTGCATGACGACGATGTTCTGCGCCTCAACCGCGCCATTCTGGTCTTCCTGGGACTGGCGACCTCGTCACGAACGCAATCGGCGTCCCAATAGCGGCGCGGCATGGGGCCACAGGGGGCTCGCCGCATGCCTGCTCCGTCACATATTCACAGCCGCGAGGTGACGCAGATGGCGAAGACCCGGGTCTACTACAACAGCGCCTGCCCGGTATGCGCCGCCGGGATTGCCGACCAGAAGGGGCGGATGCGGGACTGCGCGGCGGAGGTCGAGTGGATCGACGTGCATGCCGACAACGCCCGCGCCGCCGAGATCGGGGTCGAGCTGGAGTTCGTGCGCGAGCGCCTGCACGTGGTCGACGAGCGCGGCGGGAAGCGCGTCGGCGCCGAGGCGTTCGAGACGCTGTGGGGCCTGACGCCGGAGCAGGGCGCGCTGGCCAGGATCAGTCGGCTGCCGGTGCTGCGCACGCTGTTGCGATGGGCCTACAATGGCTTCGCGGCGGTCCTGTATCGCTGGAACCGCTGGAATCGACGATGGTAGCCCGATGACCTTCGACGTCACCCTGAGCTTCGACAACGGGCCCGAGCCCGAGGTGACGCCGGGCGTGCTCGACGTGCTGGCGGCGGAGGGAATCAAGGCCAGCTTCTTCGTGTTGGGCCACAAGCTGGCGATGCCGGGCCGCCGGGCGCTGGCCGAGCGCGCCCATGCCGAGGGCCACTGGATCGCCAACCACACCTTCAGCCACTCCACCCCGCTCGGGCTCAGCGCCGACCCCGGCGTCGCCGACGCCGAGATCGCCCGGACCGAGGCGCTGATCGGCGATCTCGCGCGTCCCGACCGGCTGTTCCGGCCGTTCGGCGGCGGCGGCCGGATCGGCCCGCACCTGCTGAGCCCGGCGGTCCGCGACCATCTGCAGGCCGGCGGCTACACCTGCGTGCTGTGGAACGCCATCCCGCGCGACTGGGCCGAGCCCGACGCCTGGGTCGAGACCGCGCTGGCCCAGTGCGCAGCCCAGCCCTGGACCCTGCTGGTGATCCACGACCTGCCGACCGGGGCGATGGCGCACCTGCCGCGCTTCATCGCCGCCGTGCGTGCCGCCGGCGGCCGGTTTCGCCAGGACTTCCCGCCGGACTGCCTGCCGATCGTTCGCGGCGAAGCGACGATGCCGCTGGAGCCCTATGTGATGGCCGCCTGAGAAGTTCCCGGCCGGCCCTTCGCGGCCCGCCTTCGGCGCGCACCTCAGGGCGACAGAGGAGCGCCCGTCGCCCTGAGGCGTCCCGCGAAGCGGGGCCTCGAAGGGTCAGCCGCTGCGCCCGACATTGCCGCTGCGCACCGGCACGCCGAACTCGCGATGGCAGATCTCGGCCAGCCTGGCCACGCCCTCGTGGATCGCCTCGACCGTCGGGTGCGCGAAGCACAGCCGCAGCTTGTGGGCGCCGGCCGCCGCGTCGGCCGACCACTCGCCGCCCGGGTTGATCGCCACGCCCTCCGCCCCCGCCGCCTTGAACAGCCGGGCGGTATCGACCGCGTCCGGCAGGGTGACCCACAGGAAGATGCCGCCCTTGGGCGCGCTGAACTCGGCGGCCGATCCGAACTCCCGGTTCACCGCCTCCATCATCGCCGCGCACTTCGTCTTCAGGGTGCCGCGCAGCTCGGCGACATGGCTGTCGAAGGTCCCGGCGAGATACTCCGCCAGCACCATCTGCTCGAGCGCGCCGGTGCCGCCGTCGGTCTTCAGCGGCAGCATGCGGCTCAGCACCGGCCACTCGGCGACGATGTAGCCGACCCGCAGCGCCGGCGCGATCGACTTGGAGAACGAGCCGCAATAGACGACCCGGTCGCCGCCCGGCAGCCCCTTGATTGCGGGCGGCCGCTCGCCCTCCCAGATCAGGTCGGCGTAGCAGTCGTCCTCGACGATCGGGATGCCGTGGGCGGCGGCGAGCCGCAGCAGCTCGACCCGGCGCTCCACCGGCATGACCGAGCCGGTCGGGTTCTGCACGGTCGGGATGGTGTAGACGAATTTCGGGGTCGTGCCCCTGGCCTTCAGGTCGTCCAGGATGTTCGACAGCGTGTCCATGCGGATGCCGTCGCCGTCGAGCGGCGCGCCGACGTAGCTGGCGCCGAGCTTCTTCAGGCGGGTCATGGCGCCGCCGTAGCAGCCCTCCTCGATGATCGCGGTGTCGCCCGGCTGGATGAACACCGCGTTGATCAGGTCGAGGGCCTGCAGCGAGCCCGAGGTGACCAGGACGTCGTCGGCCGTGCAGGCCATTCCGGCCTTGGATCCCAGGTGGCGCACGATGCCCTCGCGCAGTGCCAGATAGCCCTGCGGCCCGCTGTTCAGCCCGTAGGTCGCCAGTGTCCGGCCCTCGCGCGCCAGCGCCGCCGCGGCGGCCGCGACCAGGTCGGCGACCGGCACCGCGTCGGCGTCATTGTGGCCGCCGACGAAGTTGTATTTCGGGAAGCCGCCGAAGCGGGCGGCAGGGGCCGGCAGGTCGGCGCGCAGGAACGGCGTATAGTCGAAGGGCATGGGGTTTCCTCGATCGGAAGGAGGACGCGGCGGGAGGGCGGCTAGAGAGTGTACGGGATGCGGACCCCAGGTGTCTGGGCCGGGAAGTCCTTGGTGTTCCGGGTGACCAGGAGCATGGAGCGAGCGTCCGCCGACGCCCAGATCACGGCATCCGGCAGTTTGATCCGATGTTTCCGGCGCAGGGCAATGGCGCGCTCGGCGACATCGCCCGCGAGCGGCACAACCGTGAACGTTCCGAGGAACCGCCGCGTCGCTTCCTCCACGTCAGGATCGGCGCCGACCATTACCTCGATCCAGATGATAACACTGATCGCCTTCTCGTCATATCGGCCCAGTTCCTCGCGTGCTTCGGGTACGGCGTTGAGGAAATCGACGAGAACGTTCGTGTCGAACAGTGCTTTCACCATTCGCTACGGATCTTTTCTTGGTAGGCGAGCCCGTCGGTCTTGTGTTGCCCCCAGAGACCGAAGGCATCCTCGGCCGTCTGCCGGCCTCGCCTTTCCAGATAGTCCGCGACGGCTTCACGGATGAGCGCGGCGCGCGACCGCTTCTGCTGCTTCGCGAGGCGATCCAGGTCCCGGACCTGACCTTCATCGATATCCACGAGAGCCCGCATGTTCGTTCTCCGCGATCAACAAGCCATTCAGGCATGTGATATCGATATCATATATCATCAACGATCGAGCATGAAGGAACCTACTTCTTCGCCTTCTCCCCGGTCACCACCGGCCCGACCCGGTCGCCGAGGATCGGGAACCGCACCACGCCGTCGGAGGCCTCGTAGACCCATTCCTCCAGCGGCCCGGCCTTGTTCAGGGTGTCGGGGTCGCCCAGCGCCTTGCGCAGCTGGTCCTTGGTGGCGGCGCTCTCGGCCTTCTTGACGATCTCGGCCTTGGAGTCCTGGTGGAAGCAGCCGCCGAGTGCCAGGGCGGCGACGAGGGCAAGGGTGGTGAGGGTGTGGCGCATGGCGGGGCTCCTGGGTGGGCGGCGGTGGGTGCAGGGTACAGCAACGCTCCGGGGCGTCATCCGCTGCGCGCATCCTCCAGGATCATCGCCGACGCCTTCTCGGCGATCATGATGGTCGGCGCGTTGGTGTTGCCGGTGGTCAGCACCGGCATCACCGAGGCGTCGACCACCCGTAGGCCGTCGAGCCCGTGCACCTTGAGGCGCGGGTCGACCACGGCGGTCGGGTCGGTGCCCATCCGGCAGGTGCCGATCGGGTGGTACAGCGTCGTGCCCTCGCGCCGGGCGAAGTCCTCGATGGCCTCGGGAGTGGTCACGTCCGGCCCTGGGCGGGTCTCGGCGACGCTGTGGCGGGCCAGCGCCGGCGCCGACAGGATGCGCCGGGAATGGGCGAAACCGGCCAGCATGACCCGCACGTCGTCCGGGTCGGTCAGGTAGTTCGGCCGGATCTTCGGCCTGGCCAGCGGATCCGCACTCTCGGCCATTACCGTGCCGCGGCTGGCCGGGCGGGTCGGACAGACCACCAGCGAGATCCCCGGCTCGTCCTCCAGTGTCAGCACCCGGCCGACGTCGTAGCTGGCCGGGGTGAACAGCAGCTGCAGGTCCGGGCTGGCCAGGCCCTCGCGCGACCGGCAGAACACCATGGCGCTGGTCACGCCGAAGGTCAGGGCGCCGTTGCCGAACAGGGCGTAGCGCAGGATCTCGCCGGCGACCCGGGGCAGCCGCGACAGCTCGTTCATGCTGACCGCCCCCTGCACCCGGTGCACCACGCGGGCGACGTAGTGGTCCGAGAGGTTGCGCCCGACGCCGGGCAGGTCGTGCTCCACCTCGACGCCGATCGAGCGCAGGTGCTCGCCGGGGCCGATGCCGGAGACCTGCAGCAGGTGGGGGGAGTTCACCGCGCCGCCGGCGACGATCACCTCGCGCGCCGCCCGGACCGTGCGGTCGCGGCCGCGCTGGCGGAACGCCACCCCGGTGCAGCGCCGCCCGTCCAGCAGCAGCCTGGTGGCGACCGCGTCGGTCTCGACCAGGAAGCCGCCGCGCCCGCGGGCGCGCTTCAGGTATGTCTGCGCCGTCGACCCGCGGAACCGGCCGACCCGGGTCATCTGGCTGTAGCCCACGCCCTCCGGCTCGGCGCCGTTCAGGTCGAGGCTGAGCGGGAACCCGGCCTGCTGGGCGGCCTCGACGAAGCGATGGGTCAGCGGCAGGATCGTGCGGTAGTCCTCGACCTCCAGCGGCCCGTCGCGGCCGCGGAACGCGTCGTCGCCGCCGCTGACGTAGGTCTCCGACCGCCGGAAGAACGGCAGCACCTCGTCCCAGGTCCAGCCGCGGCAGCCGGCCTGCGCCCAGCCGTCGTAGTCGGCCGGGTTGCCGCGCACGTACAGCATGCCGTTGATCGACGACGAGCCGCCCAGCACCCGGCCGCGCGGCCAGTGGATGGCGCGGTTGCCGGAACTCTCCTCGGGCTCCGACGCGTACATCCAGTTGACGCCGGGATGGTGCAGCAGGTGCTTCACCCCGGCCGGGATGTGGATGAACGGGTGGCGGTCGGGCGGCCCGGCCTCCAGCAGGGCGACGCTGGCGCCGCCCTCGGTCAGCCGGTCGGCCAGCACGCAGCCGGCCGAGCCGGCGCCGACGATGACGTAGTCGAAGATGTCGCTGTCCATGAGGCGCCCCCGGTGAGACGGCGAGCATCGCAGGCTTCGTCCTGGCGGATCAACGGCGTAGCCGCGGCACGACCGTGTTTACCTTGCGGCATCTTGCGCTCGGCCGCCGATTGGCCAACCTTGTGTCGCGCGCATGGTATTATATGTATCTACACAGTTTGTTGCGGAACGAGGAGATCCCGTCATGACCGCCTGCATCGTCGGTTGGTCGCATCTGCCCTTCGGAAAGCGCGAGGGCGAGGATGCCGAGAGCATGATCGTGAAGGTCGCGGTCGACGCCCTGGCCGACGCCGGGCTCGAGCCGAAGGACATCGACGCGGTGTTCCTGGGCCATTTCAACGGTGGCTTCGAGAAGCAGGACTTCACCGCCTCCCTGGTGTTCCAGGCGTCCGACGACTTCCGCTTCAAGCCGGCGACCCGGGTCGAGAACGCCTGCGCCACCGGCAGCGCCGCCGTCCACCAGGGCCTGACCCTGATCGAGGCGAAGAAGGCGCGCCGGGTGCTGGTCGTCGGCGTCGAGAAGATGACCGCGCTGCCCGGCAAGGAGATCGGCGAGACCCTGCTGAAGGCCAGCTACCTCAAGGAGGAGGCCGGCATCGACGGCGGCTTCGCCGGGGTGTTCGCGCAGATCGCCCAGGCCTATTTCCAGCGCCATGGCGACCAGTCCGACGCGCTCGCCCGGATCGCCGCCAAGAACCACCGGAACGGCGTCGCCAACCCCTATGCGCAGATGCGCAAGGACCTGGGCTACGAGTTCTGTCGGAACCCGAGCGAGAAGAACCCGTTCGTGGCCGGGCCGCTGAAGCGCACCGACTGCTCGCTGGTGTCCGATGGGGCCGCCGCGATCGTGCTGGCCGACGTCGACACGGCACTCGGCATGGACAAGGCCGTGGCGTTCCGCGCCGCCGCCCATTCCAGCGACTTCCTGCCGATGTCGAAGCGCGACATCCTGAAGTTCGAGGGCTGCACCTCGGCCTGGCAGAAGGCGTTCGCGCAGTCCGGCCTGACCCTCGACGACCTGTCGCTGGTCGAGACCCATGACTGCTTCACCATCGCCGAGCTGATCGAGTACGAGGCCATGGGCCTGGTGCCGGAAGGCCAGGGCGCGCGCGCCATCGCCGAGGGTTGGACCGAAAAGGACGGCAAGCTGCCGGTCAACCCGTCGGGCGGGCTGAAGGCCAAGGGCCACCCGATCGGCGCCACCGGCGTGTCGATGCACATCATGGCGTCGCTGCAGGTGCGCGGCGAGGCTGGCGACATGCAGGTCGCGGGCGCCAAGCTGGCCGGCATCTTCAACATGGGCGGGGCGGCGGTCGCCAACTACGTCTCGATCCTCGAGCCGCTGCGGTAACACCATGCCATACGGCGTCCGGCTCGCGCGTCCCGACGAGCTGGACGCCCTTCCCGCCATCGAGGTCGCGGCCGACGCCCGGTTCCGGGCGACCGAGTATGCAGATCTGGTGGCCGGCTACCCGACCACCGAGATCGCCGACTTCGCCGACGCCCAGGACCGCTGGGGCCTGTGGGTGGCGATCGACGGCGCCGACCGGCCGGTCGGCTTCGCGCACTGCAAGCCGGTCGGGCGGATCTCGCTCTACGTCGCCCAGCTTTCCGTGCATCCCGACCATGCCGGCAACCGCCTGGCGGCCCGTATGCTGGATCGGGTCGTCGCCTTCCACGGCCCGCGCGGGGTGCAGCGCCTGACCCTGACCACCTTCCGCGACATTCCCTGGAACGGGCCGTACTACGAGCGCATCGGCTTTCGCGAGGTGCCCGACCTCGGCGCCGAGGTGTTCCTCGGCCGCCAGATCGCCGAGCAGGTGCGCTCCGGCTTCCCGCGGGAAACCCGGATGGCGATGGCGCGGGCGATCTGAGGGCGATCCCCGACGATGGAGCGTCGGGTGGGTTCCGGAGCCGGGCGCTCCCGCGCCCCCTCCGGAATGACGATGGAAAGGCGGGCGCACACACGCTCGTCATCCCGGAGAGTCCCGGACTTGAACCGGGACGGCTCCGGGACCCATGGCGCGACGGGCCTATCCCAGCAGCAGCGCCTCAGCCGCGGCGTCGAGGTCGTGGTCGTGCTCCGCCAGCGGGTCGCGCGGCGTGAGCTTGTGGCGGATAACCAGCTCGGCGAGCGCCGTGCGCCGCCGGTCGCCGAGCAGCGCGCCGTCGCAGGCCAGCACGCAGGCCGAGGCGGCGTGGTACAGGCCGGAGGCGACGGCCCGGGCTCGGTGGTCGCCCTCGGCGCCGGCCTTGGCGGCGGTGTCGACCGCGGCGGTGGCGCGGGCCAGTAGGCCGGTCAGCCGGGCCCGCAGCTCCTCGGCGACGCCGGCATCGGCCATGCGCACACCGAGCGCGCCGGCCAGCGCCACATGCGCCATCTCCTTGCGGGCGGCCCGCAGCACGTCGAGCGCGACGATGTTGCTGGTGCCCTCCCAGATCGAGCCGAGATGGGAGTCGCGGACCAGCCGCGGCTCGATCCATTCCTCGATGTAGCCGACCCCGCCGCGCGCCTCCATGGCGTCGCCGGTCACCTTGCGGGCGTCGCGGCAGACCCGGAACTTCAGCAGCGGCGTCAGGATCCGGCGCAGCGCCTTGCCCTCGTCGTCGCCGGCATCGGCCCTGGCCAGGGCGTCGGCGGTGAACATCGACATCGACAGCGCCTGCTCGGTCGCCAGGGTCAGCTTCATCAGCTGGCGGCGCTGCAGGGGCAGCTCGATCAGCCGGCGGCCGAAGGCCTCGCGGCCGCGCGCCACCGCCAGCGCCTCGCGCAGGGCCCGGCGCATCATGCCGGCGGCGCGCACGGCGTTCGACAGCCGCGACTGGTTGACCATCTCGGCCATCTGCACGAAGCCCTGGCCGGCCGCCCCGACCATCCAGGCCGTCGCGCCCTCCAGGGTGATCTCGCCGGACGCCATCGAGCGGGTGCCGAGCTTGTCCTTCAGCCGGACGATCCGGTAGGCGTTGTGGCTGCCGTCCGGCAGGTCGCGCGGCAGCAGGAACAGCGACACGCCCTTGATGCCGTCGGGCGCGCCGTCGGGCCGAGCCAGCACCAGCGCCAGCCCGGCATCGGCGTTCGAGCAGAACCACTTGTCGCCGTACAGCCGCCAGCCGTCGCCGTCGGGCACCGCCCGGGTGACGGTGGCGGCGACGTCGGAGCCGGCGGCGCGCTCGGTCATGAACATCGCGCCCTGGATCTGCTCGTCCAGGGTCTCGGCGGTCAGGCCGGCGAGATAGCGTTCGACCAGCGCCGGGTCGCCGTAGCGCCGGATCGTCCGGGTCAGGGCGTCGGTCATGCTGATCGGGCACAGCAGGCCGAACTCCGACTGCGCGAACAGGTACTGGACCGCGTATTTGGCGGCGTGCGGCACCGGCCGCTCGAGGCCGAGGGCCGGGCGGTGCGACATCGCCGCCATCGCGAATTCACCGAAGCCAAGGCGCTCCATTTCGACATAGGCCGGGTGTTTCTCGATGCGCTGGCGGTCGTCGCCGGTGCGGTCGCGGTGGTGCAGCACCGGCGGGTTGCGGTCGGCGGCGTGCGCCAGGTCGTCGAGCCGGTCGCCGACCAGGCCGCCGAGCCGGCGCAGCGCCGGCGTCAGCACCGCGAGGTCCGTCGGGGAAAGGTATTGGCCGAGCAGCGCGCCGAGTGACGGGTCGTCGTCGTATGCGTTCACGTCCCGGGTTTCCGGCTGGACCCGAAGCGGCACGGCGGGGGCTGCGGCGGTGAAGGAATCCATGGCAGGCTCCGGAACGACTACGTCAGCGCAAGGCCCGAAACCCTCGCACCCCGGGGCGGCTTCGGCAACCGCGCGCCCGATCGAACCGGAGAGGCAGCATGTCCGACAGCTTCAAGGCATACGTCCTGCGCGAGGACGACAACCGCAAGGTCACAGGCGCCTTCGAGCAGGTCGCCACGGCCGATCTGCCGGAAGGCGACGTCACCGTCCGGGTCGCCTACACCACCGTCAACTACAAGGACGGCATGGTAATGAACGGGATCGGCCGGCTGGTGCGCAGCTACCCGCACGTGCCCGGTGTCGATTTCTCCGGCACCGTCGAGGCCTCGACGCACGCGGGGCTGGCGCCGGGCGACCCGGTGGTGCTGACCGGCTGGCGGGTCGGCGAGACCCGCTGGGGCGGCTACGGCGAGCTGGCGCGGGTGCCGGGCGAGTTCCTGGTCAGGCTGCCCGACGGGCTGACCCTGGCGCGGGCCATGGCGCTCGGCACTGCCGGGTTCACCGCCGGCCTTGCGGTCGACACCCTGGAGGCCGCCGGGATGCGGCCGGACGGCGGCGAGGTGCTGGTCACCGGCGCCTCCGGCGGGGTCGGCAGCGTGGCGGTCGCCCTGCTGGCGGCCAAGGGCTACACGGTGGTCGCCTCGACCGGCCGGGCCGAGACCCACGATTACCTGAAGGATCTGGGGGCGGCCGCCATCGTCGACCGCGCCGAGCTGGCGGAGCCGCCGAAGCGGCCGCTGGCCAGCGAGCGGTTCCAGGCGGCGGTCGACAACGTCGGCGGCTCGACCCTGGCCAACCTGCTGACCCAGATCGCCTATGGTGGGGCGGCGGCGGCGGTCGGCCTGACCGGCGGCAACGAAGTGACGACCACCGTGCTGCCGTTCCTGCTGCGCGGCGTCAGCCTGCTCGGGATCGACTCGGTGATGTGCCCGAAGGACCGGCGCGAGCGGGTCTGGCAGACGATCGCCTCGACCCTGCCGATGGACAAGCTGGACGCCGTCAGCCACACGCACCGGTTCGACGAGCTGCCGGACCTCGGCCGGGCGATCCTCAAGGGCGAAGTGCGCGGCCGCGCGGTGGTGTCCTTCGAGGCCCCGCGTTCGCGGGGCGCCTCAGGATGATGGTACCGACAGCCTTAGCCTCGGCTTGCGCCACATCCTGAGGAGCCCTCCGCGTCGGCGGAGCGCCACGAAGGGCTACTCGTCGTAGGGCAGCAGGGCCTCGAACGGGATGTCGAGCCGGTCGCGGCCCTTCAGGAAGGTCAGCTCGATGATGCAGGCGCCGCCGGTGACGTCGGCGCCGACCTTGCGCAGCAGCTGCACCGAGGCGTTCAGGGTGCCGCCGGTCGCCAGCAGGTCGTCCAGGATCACCACTCGGGCGCCGGGCGGCACCGCGCCCTCCTGGATCTCGACGGTGTCGGTGCCGTATTCCAGGTCGTAGGTGTAGGGCACGGTCGGGCCGGGCAGCTTGCCCTTCTTGCGGATCATGATGAAGCCGAGCCCGAGTTCGAGCGCCAGCGGCGCCGCGGTCAGAAACCCGCGGCTCTCGATGCCGGCCAGCAGGTCGGGCTTGAACGGGCGGATCGCGTCGGCCAGCCGGTCGACGGTGGTCTTCCAGGCGACCGGATGCGCCAGCAGGGTCGAGATGTCGTAGAACAGGATCCCCGGCTTCGGGAAATCCGGGACCGAGCGGATGTGCTCCTTGAGGTTCATCGCGTTCTCCTGCGTCGTCCGACCGCCCCGTGTAGAACAATCCGCCGCCGGGTGCCACTGTCGCGCTCGGTGCAGCGCCCTGGCCGATGCGACGGCCACCCTGGTATTCTGTATCGGGGGAACGGGAGGAGTGAGTGCAGGCGACGGCGATCGATCGTCCGGCGGCGGGTCGAAACGGCATCCCGGAATCCGACGCGCTGGCGGTCGAGAGCCGCGGCGACGCCGTGGTCGCGCGATTGCGCGGGGCCTGGACCCTGGAGACGGCGCTGACCGTCGATGCCGCCATGCGGGCGCTGGCCGAGCGGAGCGACCGGGCGGTGACGCTGGACGCGGCGGCGGTGACACGGCTCGACAGCGCCGGCGCCTGGGCGATCCGGCGGACCGCCGCGAGGCTGGAACAGCGCGGCGTGGCGGTCGAGATCGTCGGGTTGGACGCCGGCCTGCGGGCGATCCTCGACAAGGCGACGCTGTCGGATCCTGCGGCCATGGTCGCGCCGCCGCCGCGCTGGTCGCTGCCGCGGTTCCTGGAACAGCTCGGTCGCCACGTCGTCGAGGCCGCGGGCACCGGCCGCGGCCTTCTCGGCCTGCTCGGGCTGGTGGTCGCGGCCCTGGGACGGGTGGTCCTGCGGCCGCGACGGCTGCGCGGCATCGCGGTGGTGGCGCAGATCGAGGCGACCGGCGTGACGGCGCTGCCGATCGTCGGCCTGCTGTGCTTCCTGGTCGGTGTGGTGCTCGCCTATATGGGCGCACTGCAGCTCGCCCGGTTCGGGGCGGCGGTCCTGACCGTCAACCTGGTCGGCGTCTCGGTGCTGCGCGAGATCGGCATCCTGCTGGCGGCGATCATCGTGGCCGGCCGGTCGGGCAGCGCCTTCGCGGCCCAGATCGGCACCATGAAGGTCAACCAGGAGATCGATGCGCTGGAGACCATGGGGCTGTCGGTGGTCGACGTGCTGGTGGTGCCGCGGGTCGTGGCCCTGGTGATCGCGCTGCCGGCGCTGGCGGTGTTCGCCGACGTGGCAGGGCTGGCCGGCGGCGCCGTGGTCTGCCTGTTCCTGCTCGACCTTTCGACCGGGCAGTTCCTGGCGCAGCTGGCATCCGGCGTCACGATCTGGAGCTTCCTGGTCGGGCTGATCAAGGCGCCGGTGTTCGCGGTGGTGATCGCCCTGGTCGGATGCCACAACGGGCTCGGCGTGTCCGGCAGTGCCGAGAGCGTGGGCCGGCAGACCACGCGGGCGGTGGTCGAGTCGATCTTCCTGGTGATCGTGCTGAACGCGATCTTCGCGATCGCCTTCGCCGAGATGGGGATCTGAGGTGGCGGTCGAGCCGGATCCCGGTGCCGAGCCGGCCATCGCGGTGCGCGGCCTGGTCTCGCGGTTCGGGCCGCAGACCGTCCACGACGGCCTCGACCTGGAGGTCCGGCGCGGCGAGATCCTCGGCGTGGTCGGCGGCTCCGGCACCGGCAAGACCGTGCTGCTGCGGACCATCATCGGCCTGCAGCGCCCGGCCGCGGGCGAGGTCGTGCTGCTCGGCGAACCGGTGGCCTGGGACGGCTCGACCACCGCCAGTCTGGCCGGGCGCTTCGGCATGCTGTTCCAGGAGGGTGCGCTGTTCAGCGCGCTGACCGTCGGCCAGAACATCGAGGTGCCGATGCGCGAGCGCGGCGACGTGCCCAAGCCGCTGATGGACGAGCTGGCGCGGCTGAAGGTCGGCCTGGTCGGGCTGCCGCCCGACGCCTGCGGCAAGTTCCCGTCGCAACTGTCCGGCGGCATGAAGAAGCGCGCCGGCCTGGCCCGTGCGCTCGCCCTGGACCCCGAGGTGGTGTTCCTCGACGAGCCGACCGCCGGGCTCGACCCGATCGGCGCCGCCGCCTTCGACGAACTGATCCTGGATCTGCGTCGCGCGCTCGGCCTGACCGTGGTCATGGTGACCCACGACCTCGACAGCCTGGCGCGGATCTGCGACCGCATCGCGGTGCTGGTGGACAAGCGCATCGTGGTCGGCACCATGGCCGAGCTGATGCGCGACCCGCACCCGTGGATCCAGGAGTATTTCCACGGCCCGCGGGCGCGAGCGGCTTTCGAGACCGCGACCCGGACAAGCGCCCGGGACGACGGGGAGGAGCACTGAGAATGGAGACCCGGGCGGGTTACGTACTGGTCGGCGCCTTCGTCCTGGTGCTGTTCCTGGGCGGGCTGGGGCTGGCGGTCTGGTTCGGCGACCTGCGTCTCGACCGGCAGGCGACCGACTATCGGATCGAGTTCGACGGCTCGGTCGGCGGCCTGTCGGTCGGCAGCCCGGTGCGCTACCGCGGGGTGCCGGTCGGCTCGGTGACCGGAATCCAGATCGCCCCGGCCAATGTCGAGAAGATCCAGGTCGACCTGGAGGTCGACGCTACGCTGCCGATCAAGGCCGACATGTACGCCACCCTGGAATCCCAGGGGCTGACCGGGGTCGGATTCATCCAGATCCAGGGCGGGTCGCAAGCCGCGCCGCTGCTGCCGGCGGCGGTCGACGGGCAGCCGCCGACGATCCCGTCGCGGGCGTCGCGCCTGGAGAAGGTGTTCGAGTCGGCGCCCGAGATCGCCAGCCAGCTGGTGGTCCTGACGGCACGTCTGCAGGGCTTCTTCAGCCAGGAGAACCAGGATTCGGTGACCGAGATCCTGCGCAACCTTGCGGTGCTGTCCGCCAGTCTCGGGCGGCGTACCGGCGACATCGAGGCGGCGGTGGTCGACGGGGCCGCGGCGGCGTCCGAGGTTCGCTCGGCGATGGCCGAACTGGTGCCGCTGATCCGCGACATCCGGGGCAGCTTCGCGACCATCACCGACGAGATCGCGGTGACGCTGTCGGCGGCGCGCGGCACCGTCTCCGGCATCGACGTCGAGATCGGCCGCCTGTCCGAGCGGCTGAGCGCGACCACCGAGAAGATCGGCGGCACCGCCACCCAGCTGGAGGCGTTGGTGGCCGAGGCGCGGCCCGGCATGCGGGACTTCTCGAACTCGGGGCTCTACGAACTCACCCAGTTCCTGATCGAGGCGCGGGTGCTGGTCGGCAGCCTCGACCGTGTGGTCCGGCAGATCGACCGCGACCCGAAACAGTTCCTGTTCGGCCGCCGGGAGGGCCAGGTGGAGACACAGCAATGACGACGCATCGCCCGACCCGCCGCATCCTGTTGCTCGGGGGCGCCGGCCTGGCGCTCGCCGGGTGCTCCGGCCTTCCGATCGGCGGGCCGGCCCCGACGCTCTATACGCTCTCGCCGAAGAGCACCTTTCCAGCGGACCTGCCGACCGTCTCGCGGCAGCTCGGGGTCGACCGGCCGTCGTCGCCGGCGGCGCTCGCCACCACCCGGATTGCCGTGGCACGGGGGCCGTACACCATCGACTACTACGCCGGCGCGCGCTGGATCGACGAGGCCCCGGACATGGTCCAGCGGCTGCTCATCGAATCCTTCGAGAACAGCAAGCGCATCGTCGGCGTCGGCCGCGAGTCGGTGACGCTGCGGTCGGACATCGTGCTCCAGGTCGAACTGCGCGAGTTCCAGGCGGAGTACCTCGAAGGCGCGCAAGTGCCTACGATTCGCGTCCGGATCAACGTCAAGCTGGTCCGCATGCCGCAGCGGCACATCGTGGCGGCGACGACCGTGGAACGAACGCTGCCGGCTCCGGACAATCGGATGACGTCGATCGTCGCGACCTTCGACGAGGTGCTCGGCAAGGTGCTGCGCGAGATCGTGGTGTGGACCCTGGGCAACCCGGCGATCAACGCCTGAGCGGCCGGGATCGTCAGCGGACCGGCCGCTCAGGCGTGCTTGACCTGTCCCGGGCGCCGGGCGTTGACTGCCCCTGACGGAGCGCCGGCTCGGCCGGCAGGAGGCCCTCATGACCCACGTGTTCCATCGCCAGACCAAGTCGGTCCCCCCGGTCGCCACCCGCGGCGATGGCGTCTACATCGTCGACAAGTCCGGCAAGCGCTACCTGGACGCGTCGGGCGGGGCCGCGGTCTCCTGCCTCGGTCACAGCGACGCCCGGGTCATCGGCGCCATCAAGGCGCAGCTCGACGCCATTCCCTACGCCCACACCGGGTTCTTCACCAACGAGCCGATGGAGCAGCTGGCTGACTTCCTGGCCGATGCCGCGCCCGGCAACCTGGACATGGTGTATTTCGTGTCCGGCGGCTCCGAGGGTGTCGAGGCGGCGCTGAAGATGGCCCGGCAGTACTATCTCGAGGTCGGCCAGCCGGACCGCTACCGGATCATCGCGCGGCGCCAGAGCTACCATGGCAACACCCTCGGGGCGCTGTCGATCGGCGGCAACGAGTGGCGGCGCGAGCAGTTCCGGCCCCTCCTGATCGACGCCACCCACGTGGCTCCCTGCTACGAGTACCGCGACCGCCGCGACGGCGAGACCCTGGAGGAATACGGCATCCGGGCCGCCGACGAGCTGGACGCGGCGATCCGCGCCGCCGGGCCGGAGACGGTTGCGGCCTTCGTGTGCGAGCCGGTCGTCGGCGCCACCGCCGGCGCGGTACCCGCGGTGCCCGGGTATCTGAAGCGGATCCGCGAGATCTGCGACCGGCACGGGGTGCTGCTGATCTTCGACGAGGTGATGTGCGGCATGGGCCGGACCAGCCACCTGTTCGCCTGCCAGGAGGACGGCGTGGCGCCGGACCTGCTGGTCATCGCCAAGGGCCTGGGCGCCGGCTACCAGCCGATCGGTGCGGTCCTGGTCGATGCCCGGATCTACGCCGCGATCCGCGACGGCTCCGGGTTCTTCCAGCATGGCCATACCTATATGGGTCATCCGGCCGCCTGCGCCGCCGGCCTGGCCGTGCAGCACGTCATCCGCGACGACAACCTGCTGGACAACGTGCGGGAGCGCGGCGCGGAGCTGCGGCAGGCGCTGGAATCGCGCTTCGGCAACAATCCCTATGTCGGCGACATCCGCGGGCGCGGCCTGTTTCTCGGCATCGAGATGGTCGCCGACCGCGCCACCAAGGAGCCGTTCGACCCGGGCCGCCGGCTGAACGCCGCCATCAAGCGCGAAGCCCTGGAGCGGGGCCTGATGGTCTACCCGATGGGCGGGACGATCGACGGTCGCCGTGGCGATCACGTGCTGGTGGCGCCACCGTTCATCATCGACAGGTCCCAGATCGGCGAGATCGTCGAGCGGCTCGGCGACGCGGTCGACGCCGCCCTGGCCGGCTGACGCTCACCCGTTCAGGCAACGCTCCAGGTCGGCCGGGGTGACCGGCTTCGCCAGCGCGCCCGCGACCCGGATCGACAGGGCGGTCGCCAGGGAACCGAGGGTCTGCAGGTAGTCCTGGCCGAAACCGGAGACGATGATCAGTCGCCCGCGGAAGGCGACGTCGCCGAGCAGGCGGATGACCTCGAAGCCGTCGAGCTCGGGACCCAGGATGATGTCGAGAATCAGGACGTCGTCCGTGCCGGCGTCCGCGATGGCGTCCGCGATGGCGGTCCGGTCGGGCTGCACCTCGACCGGGCGGTAGCCCAGGTGTTCGGCATAGGCAGCCACCAACTGCCGGGTCAGGTCGTCGTCGTCCACGACGAACGCGGCCCGCCCGGCCTTCTCGCTCGAGCGCTCTGGATCATTGCCCGTCATGGCACTGTCGTATAGCGGTCACGCCGTTTTGGTCGAGTTATTGGTGGAATTGCTCGCTTTTTGCGCGACCCAACCGCATTTCCGGGCCGAGTGCAAGCACTTGCGGATCAGGGCGCGGGGCCGGCCCGCGTTGACGCGGATAAGCCAGAATGAGCATAGTTAGGCCGGGGTTTGCAGGACAAAGAGGCCCCGGCGCGACCGAGAAGCGAAAAGCCACGGTCGCCGGACAGGTGAGGCAGTCCCAGGGAGGGGCTCCCGTCACCGGAATACAGATGAGAAACGGGAGAGTTCGGAGGACTTCTTATGAAGCGACTTCTTGCTACGACATTTGCTGTCGCGCTGGGCGCCGGCGCGCTGGTAGCGGCCGGCACCGAGGGGGCCTCGGCCGCCGATCAGCGGTTCATTTCGATCGGCACCGGCGGGGTGACCGGGGTGTACTACCCGACCGGCGGCGCGATCTGTCGCCTGGTCAACAAGGACCGCAAGGAACACGGCATTCGCTGCTCGGTGGAATCCACCGGCGGGTCGACCTACAACGTCAACACGATCCGCGCGGGCGAACTGGAGTTCGGCGTCGCCCAGTCCGACGTGCAGTACTACGCCTACACCGGCACCGGCGACTTCGCGAGCGCCGGCCCGTTCAAGGAACTGCGCAGCGTGTTCTCGGTGCATGCCGAGCCGGTGACGATCGTGGCCCGCAAGGACGCCAAGATCGTCAACTTCGAGGATCTGAAGGGCAAGCGGGTCAATATCGGCAACGCCGGTTCCGGTACCCGCAGCACCTGGGAAGTGATCGAGAAGGCGGTCGGCTGGCAGCGCAGCGACCTGAAGCTGGCGGCCGAGCTGAAGTCGGCGGAAACCGGCCAGGCGATCTGCGACAACAAGATCGACGCTTATTTCTGGCTGGTCGGTCACCCGGCGGCACTGGTCCAGGAGACCGTGTCGACCTGTGAGGCCAACCTGGTCAACGTCACCGGCCCGGTCTTCGACAAGCTGGTCTCCGAGAACCCGTACTACCGCCACGCCAAGATCCCGGGCGGCATGTATCCGGGCAACCCGAACGACACCAACACCTTCGGCGTCGGCGCGACCTTCGTCAGCTCGGCGGCGGTGCCGGACGACGTGGCCTACGTGGTCGCCAAGGCTGTCATGAGCAACCTGGACGACTTCAAGAAGCTGCATCCGGCCTTCGCCAATCTGCAGGCGGAGGAGATGGTGAAAGCGTCGCTGTCGGCGCCGCTGCATCCGGGTGCCGAGAAGGCCTACAAGGAACTCGGCCTGCTCAAGTAACCGTCGCCGGCCGGGGGCCCGAATGGCCCCCGGCCGGTTCGGCCGGTACCAACAATACGACGACCGGGAACGACATAAGCCGACGCCTGAAGTCGGCCGGGGGGCATGATGAGTTCAGAGCGCGACGCGAGGCACGCCGAGATCGACCTGCAGGACCTGGTCGCCTCGAGCGACACGGGCAGCCGCAATCCGACGGGGCCGATCGGGGTGTTCCTCGCCGGCCTGGCGCTGGTCTGGTCGCTGTTCCAGCTCTACATCTCCTCGGACATTCCCTACGCCCTGACCGACCTGCTGAAGATCAACGTGATCTTCAACTCGGACGAGGCGCGCTCGGTTCATCTGGCGTTCGCGCTCTCCCTGGCGGCGTTCTCCTATCCGCTGTTCAAGAACTCCCCGCGCGACCGCGTGCCCTGGTACGACTGGGTGCTGGCCGTGATCGGCGTCGCCTGTTGCCTGTACCTGATCGTCGAGAAGGGCAACATCGCGTACCGGGCGGGGTTGCCCACCACCGGCGATCTCATCGTGTCGACCTTCGGGCTCGCGGTTCTGATGATCGCGACCTACCGGTCGCTCGGCCTGCCGCTGGTGATCGTGGCCTCGGTGTTCCTGGTCTACGTGTTCTTCGGGGACCAGCCGTTCATCCCCGAGGTGATCCAGTGGAAGGGCGCGTCCTACGGCAAGGCGATGTGGCACTTCTGGATGCAGACCGAGGGCGTCTTCGGCGTCGCGCTCGGGGTCTCGGCGTCCATGGTTTTCCTGTTCGTGCTGTTTGGCTCGCTGCTCGACAAGGCCGGGGCCGGCAACTACTTCATCCAGGTCGCGTTCGCACTGCTCGGCCATCTGCGCGGCGGCCCGGCCAAGGCGGCGGTGGTGTCGTCGGCCATGACCGGCCTGATCTCCGGCTCCTCGATCGCCAACACCGTGACCACCGGCACCTTCACGATCCCGCTGATGAAGCGGGTCGGCTTCCCGGCCGAGAAGGCCGGCGCGGTCGAGGTGGCGTCCTCGGTGAACGGCCAGATCATGCCGCCGGTCATGGGGGCCGCGGCGTTCCTGATGGTGGAATACGTCGGCGTCACCTACCTGGACGTGGTGAAGCACGCCATCCTGCCGGCCTCGATCTCCTACATCGCGCTGCTGTACATCGTGCACCTCGAGGCCCTGAAGTCGGGGATGAAGGGTCTGCCCAAGCCGGGCCCGATGCGCTCCGGCCTGCAGAAGCTGCTGGGTGCCCTGACCGGGTTCCTGTCCATGGCGATCACCGCGGCGGTGATCTACTACGGCCTGGGCTGGACCAAGCAGGTGTTCCCCGACGCCACCTTCGAGGCGATGGTGGTGCTGTTCCTGGCGGTGTACGTGGGCCTGGTGGCGCTGGCCGCGCGCTATCCGGACCTGGAACTCGACGACCCGAACGCACCGGTCAGCGTACTGCCGGCGGCCGGGCCGACGCTGATGACCGGCCTGTACTACCTGGTCCCGATCGTCGTGCTGGTCTGGAACCTGATGATCGAGCGGCTGTCGCCGGGGCTGTCGGCCTACTGGGCGACCGTGGCGCTGATCTTCATCCAGCTGACCCAGGACCCGCTGAAGGCCCTGTTCCGCAAGTCCGGCGACTATGCCGGGGCGTTCCGGCGCGGCTTCGCGAGCGTCATCGAGGGGCTGATCGCCGGCGCCCGCAACATGATCGGCATCGCCGTGGCGACCGGTGCCGCCGGCATCATCGTCGGGACGATCTCGCTGACCGGTGCGCATCAGGTCATGGGCGAGTTCATCGAGTTCCTGTCCGGCGGCAACCTGATGGCCATGCTCGTGCTGGTGGCGATCTTCAGCCTGATCCTCGGGATGGGCCTGCCGACCACCGCCAACTACATCGTGGTGTCGTCGCTGATGGCCGCCGTGGTCGTGGACGTCGGCGCCCAGAACGGCCTCCTGGTGCCGCTGATCGCGGTCCACCTGTTCGTCTTCTACTTCGGGATCATGGCGGACGTGACGCCGCCGGTCGGTCTCGCCTCGTTCGCGGCGGCGGCGATCTCCGGTGCCGATCCCATCAAGACCGGCGTGACCGCGTTCTACTACTCGCTGCGGACCGTGGCGCTGCCGTTCCTGTTCATCTTCAACACCGACCTGCTGCTGATCAACGTGACGGCCTGGGAGGCGGTCTACGTGTTCGTGGTCGCGACGGTCGCGATGATGCTGTTCGCGGCCGGGACCCAGGGCTATTTCTTCGCCCGGAACAAGGCCTGGGAGGCGGTGGCCCTGCTGCTGATCGCGTTCACCCTGTTCCGGCCCGGATTCTGGCTGGACCTGGTCGCGCCGCCGTTCCACCAGGAGGATCCGGCGAAGATCGTCGAGTTTGCCGAGGCCGAGCCGTCCGACGACGGGATGCGGATCGTCGTCGAGGGGCCGTCGATCAAGTACGCCGACAAGACCGAGACGATCACCTTCCTGTTGCCGCTCGGCCCGAAGGGCGCGGCGGGAGCCGAGCGGCTGAAGGCCCAGGACCTGCATGTCGCGGTCGAGGACGGCGTCGCCAGGCTCGAGGAGCCGTTCCAGCCGACCAGTGTTCCCGGCAGCAAGCTGCTCGACTTCGATTTCTACGGCGATCAGCCGGTCCGGGTGGTCGCGATCGAGGTGCCGACCGAGCGGATCGCGAAGGAGGTCTTCTACATTCCGGCGCTCCTGCTGCTCGCCCTGGTGATCATGCTGCAGCGACGCCGAACCGACGTGCCGGCGTTCTAGACGCGCCGGCAGCCTAGGCGGCCGAGAAACCGAGGGAGGGCGGCGCGATGTACGCCGATATCATGCTGGCGGTGGACCTGGTGCACCCGGGAACCCAGATGAAGGCCGTCGCCACGGCGGTGGAGTTGGCGCGGACCTTCGGGGCGCGGATTCACGTCATCACCGTGGTGCCGGACTACGGGATGAGCCTGGTGGGTGGATTCTTCACCAAGGAGCACGAGCGTCAGGCGATCGACGCCGCCAACAAGGCGCTTCACGATTTCACCGCCGAGAACCTGCCGAAGGAAATCAAACTTCAACATATCGTCGGCCATGGTACGATCTACCAGGAGATCCTGCGGTATGCGGCAGATACCGGATGCGACTTGATCGTGCTGGCGTCGCACCGACCGGAGCTTGAGGACTACCTGCTTGGACCGAATGCCGCCCGTGTCGTGCGGCATGCCCGGTGTTCGGTCATGGTGGTCCGGGACTGACGGCTCGGGGCTCGGCAACATTTCGTTAACATGCTGCCGCTAGCCTCTCCCGTGCCGGGCGGAAGCTTGGCCGTCTGGAGGTTTGAGAGATGAGCGGATCTAAGCCCTCGGCTGGACAGGGAGCGAGGTTGCCGACGGCAGCGCTGGTAGCGAAGCTGTCGAAGGACAGTTCGCCGTCCGCTCGGGCCGAGGTCGCCGAGACGGTCGGGATCGCTCTGGACACAGGCGCGCTGGCCGAGGGCGAGCGTCGGCTCGCGACCGACATCGTCCGGCGCCTGGCGGTCGACCTCGAACGGCAGGTGCGCGAGACTCTCGCCCAGGCTGTGCGCCGAACCCCCGACCTGCCGCATGACGTGGCCCTGCTCCTCGCCCGCGACATCGCCAGCGTCGCAACCCCCGTGCTCTCGGAGTCGAGCGTCCTCACGGACAGCGACCTGGTCGACCTGGTGGTCGGCGAGGACGAGACCAAGCAGCTGGCGGTCGCCGCGCGTCCGTCGCTGTCCGAGGTGGTCGCCGATGCGCTGGTGGCGCACGGCTCGGAAGACGTGGTTGTGGCGGTGGTCTCGAACCCCGGGGCCGAACTCGCCGAGCCGACCCTCGACCTCGCCCTTGACCGGTTCCCGGACAGCGAGCGCGTGCACGCGCCGATGATCGCGCGCGACGCCCTGCCGGTCGCTGTGGCCGAGCGGCTGGTCGCGGTGGTGTCGGAGCGGCTGAAGAGCGAGCTGGTCAGACGCCACGCCCTGCCGTCGGATCTGGCAACCGACCTGATCCTCGAGAGCCGCGAGCGCGCCACGCTTGCACTGGTGGACGACAACTCCTCGCCGGAGCGGGTCGAGGATCTGGTCCGCTCGCTCGCGACCGGTGGCCGCCTGAACTCGTCGATCATCGTGCGGGCCGCCTGCGTCGGCGACATGGCGTTCGTCGAGACGGCCCTGGCGGTGATGGCCGGCGTCCCGGTCGACAATGCCGGCCGCCTGGTTCACGACGCCGGTCGACGCGGCCTGGAGGCACTGGCCGAGAAGGCCGGGATCGCGGCGCGCGACAAGGTTGTATTGCGGGCGGCCATCGAGACGGTCGACGAGACCGAGTTGGGCGACGGACCGGCCGACCGCGACCGGTTCGCCGAGACTGTGATCGAGCGGGTGCTCACCCGGTTCGACGCCGACGAGCCGGGGGTCAGCGAGGAAGACGTCCAGTACTTGATTAAAAAGCTTGAGAATTACGTTTCGCATCGCCCCGAGCCGGCTGCGTCGCAGGCTTGAGGAGACGGTCGCCGCCGTGCCCGACCGAATCATCGTCGACCGGGGCGACAGGGGGACTTCTAAAGCTCGCGCAGACGCGGTAAGATTGCGCAGTTGCTTTCTGCAACCGTCGAGCTGGGGAGTCTCGATGTGAGCATTCAGACCATCGAAGCGAATGACTGGGATCAGTCGGCGGCACGGGTCGCTCTGCGGCGGACCGTAGTCGTCCTGGCGCTGGCCGCCGTGATCGTCGGGCCCATCCTCATCGGCGGGGTTGTCGGCTGGATGACGACCCGCGAGGCGGGGCCGATTCTGGGAGAGGACGGCTGGCTGCGGACCCGGTCGAGTATCGCCAGTACCGGTGCCGGCTTTCCGCTGGTGTCCGCCGGCGAACTGGAAGCGGCGGGGCTGAGCCTCGACGAGGCCCGCAAGATCCTGCGGCGCTGATCCCGTTCCGCCGAACCGGCGGGGATGGATCCGAGGAACCGACCGGCTTTGCGTCGACCGGTGTCGTTCGTCGAACCCCATGGTCGACGCCGACCGGCCAGACGCTCAGGCAGGGAGTGTGCCGAGGAAGCGGTCGACCGCCACTGCCGCCTCGTCGAGTGCGGAGTCGTGGTCGCGCCCGCTGCTCCTGCGCGGCTTCAGGTCGTGGTCGCCGTCGTCGATCCAGGTGACCGAGACCGACGGCGAAAGCCGGTAGCCGGCGACGTCGGCGGCCGTGCCGAACGGGTCGCGGGTGCCCTGGACGACCAGGGCCGGCACGGCCAGGCCGGCAAGGTGTTCGACCCGGGTGCGTTCCGGCTTGCCCGGCGGGTGGAACGGGTAGCCGAGGCAGACCAGCCCGCGGGCGCCATCCTCGGCGGCCAGCAGCGACGCCATCCTTCCGCCCATCGACTTCCCGCCGATCACCAGCCGCTGCCCGCCGCCCAGGGCGTCGACCACCCGACGCCAGCAGGCCAGCAGCGCCGGTTGCCGGTCCGGCGGACGGCGGCGTCCGTCGAGCCGGCGCGCCGCCATGTAGGGAAACTCGAAGCGCACGACGCGATGGCTCCGGGCGGCCAGCCGCGCCGCCATCGCGGTCATGAACGGGCTGTCCATCGGCGCCCCGGCGCCGTGCGCGAGCACGACGGTGACGGCCGCGCCGCCCGGCCCGTCGACCAGCAGGTCGGGGACGGCCTCCACGGCGCGGAGCCCCCGGTCAGATGCCGGAGAAGAAGTCGTTGCCCTTGTCGTCGACGACGATGAAGGCCGGGAACTTCTCGACCTCGATCCGCCAGACCGCCTCCATGCCGAGTTCCGGGAACTCCTGGACCTCGACCTTCTTGATGGAGTTCAGCGCCAGCTTGGCGGCGGCGCCGCCGACCGAGCCGAGATAGAAGCCGCCGTGCTTCTTGCAGGCCTCGCGCACCATCGGCGAGCGGTTGCCCTTGGCCAGCGTCACGAAGCTGCCGCCGGCCGCCATGAACGGCTCGACATAGCTGTCCATGCGGCCGGCCGTGGTCGGCCCGAACGCGCCCGAGGCATAGCCGGGCGGGGTCTTGGCCGGCCCGGCGTAGTAGATCGGGTGGTTCTTGACGTAGTCCGGCAGCGGTTTGCCGGCGTCGATCAGCTCCTGCAGCTTGGCGTGCGCGATGTCGCGCGCCACGATCATCGGGCCGGTCAGCGAGACCCGGGTCTTGATCGGATACTGCGACAGGGTCCGGCGGATCTCCTCCATCGGACGCGTCAGGTCGATCTCGACCGCGTCGGCGGTCAGCGCGGCCTCGTCGATGTCCGGCAGGTACTTCGCCGGATCGGCCTCCAGCCGCTCCAGGTAGATGCCGTCGCGGGTGATCTTGGCGGTCGCCTGGCGGTCGGCCGAGCACGACACCCCGATGCCGATCGGGCAGCTGGCGCCGTGCCGCGGCAGCCGGATCACCCGGACGTCGTGGCAGAAATACTTGCCGCCGAACTGCGCGCCGATGCCCATGTCGCGGGTCATCTGCAGGATCTTCTGCTCCCACTCCAGGTCGCGGAAGGCGTGGCCGCTCTCGGAGCCGGCCGTCGGCAGCCCGTCGAGGTAGCGGGTCGAGGCCAGCTTGACGGTCTTCAGGTTGAACTCGGCCGAGGTGCCGCCGATCACGATCGCCAGGTGATAGGGCGGGCAGGCCGCGGTGCCGAGGGTGCGGATCTTCTCGTCCAGGAACTTGGCGAGGCTGTCCGGGTTCAGGACCGCCTTGGTCTGCTGGAACAGGAAGGTCTTGTTGGCCGAGCCGCCGCCCTTCTGGATGAACAGGAACTTGTAGGCGTCGCCCTTGTCGGCATAGAGCTCGATCTGCGCCGGCAGGTTGGATGCGGTGTTCTTCTCTGCGAACATGTCGAGCGGGGCGAGCTGGCTGTAGCGCAGGTTGGTGTTGACGTAGGTGTTGAACACCCCGCGCGACAGCGCCTCCTCGTCGTCGAAGCCGGTGAAGATGTTCTGGCCCTTCTTGCCCATGACGATGGCGGTGCCGGTGTCCTGGCACATCGGCAGCACGCCGCCGGCGGCGATCGAGGCGTTCTTCAGCAGGTCGTAGGCAACGAACCGGTCGTTCGGCGAGGCGTCGGGATCGTCGAGGATGTTGCGCAGCTGCTGGAGGTGGCCGGGGCGCAGCAGGTGGGAGATGTCCTTGAACGCCTGCTCGGCGAGCAGGGTGAGGCCCTCCGGCTGGACGCTGACCACCTCGCGTCCGCCGAGCGAGGCGACCGACACATGGTCGGATGTCAGCTTGCGGTAATCGGTGGTGTCGGGGCCGAGCGGGAACATCTCGGTGAAATCGAACGCCGCCATCGGGGGTCCTCTCGGGCAGGAGGCGGCGCCGGGGTCCGGGCGCCGGCCGGGATCACTTCTTCTTGCGGAAATGGTCGAGCGAGACGACCTCGCCGGTGCCGCCGTCGGCCGGCGCGTCGCCGCCGCCGTCCGGGGGCGTCGGGTCCGGGTCGCTGTCGCCGGATCCGGCTGCGCTGGAGTCCTGGAACTGCAGGCCGAACTGCACCGACGGGTCGGCGAATCCGGACAGCGCCTCGAACGGCACCAGCAGGCGCTCACGCACGTCGTTGAAGCTCAGCATCACCGAGAACCGGCGGTCTTCGACCTCCAGATTCCAGTACTGGTACTGCAGGACGATGGTCATCTCGTCGGGGTAGCGCTCGACCAGATAGCTCGGGATCTCGACCCCGGGAGCCCGGGTCTTGAAGGTCAGATAGAAATGGTGATTGCCCGGCAAGCCGTGCTCGACAGCCCGCAGCAGGGCGTCGCGGACGACACCGCGCAGGGCGTTCTCGACCATCAGGTCGTATCGGAAAAGATCTTCCGCCATCGGCTCTCATGCACTCGGGACGTCCCGCCAATGAACACCACCGACCGGCGGGCCTCAAGGCAAAACTTCGGACAGCGGCGGGAGAGCGGGGAAGTGCGGGCCTTCTGTTGCTAGGCGGCCCGCGAGCCCCACGTTACGACGCTAACCGCAACGGATTGTTCGGGGTTCCTTACCGCTTAAGCAGCGGCGCGGAGCTCCCCAGCATAGTTGTCATTCGCAACTATAAAGTAGCCCGATAACGGTGGTACCATACCGAGCGAAAAGACGGCCTTTACCACGCGCGTCGATCCTGTTTCGCCCCCATGAGCCCCGGCCGGATCCATTCGGATCGGCCGGAGGAATTTGGTGGAGGCGCCGGGTACTGCCCCCGGGTCCGCTACGCTTATTCCGTCGCCCGTTTATCGCCATAGTCGACCGTCGCCGACGCTCGTACATATAGGCGGTTCGTGGCCGCGATGAAAGGGGGACCGTCACGCCGGGCGACTCGGTTATGCTGTCAGCCTCGTGACGGAGGAGCGCATGCGTCAGTACCTCGACCTGATGGACCGCGTGATGACGGACGGCACGCTCAAGGGCGACCGGACCGGCACCGGCACGCGTAGCGTGTTCGGGCACCAGATGCGGTTCGACCTGCGCGAGGGGTTCCCGATGGTGACCACCAAGCGGCTGCACATGAAATCGATCGTCCATGAGTTGCTGTGGTTTCTGGCCGGCGACACCAACGTGCGCTACCTGCAGGACCACGGGGTCCGGATCTGGAACGAATGGGCCGGGCCGGATGGCGACCTCGGCCCGGTCTACGGCAAGCAGTGGCGGAGCTGGGCGGCTCCCGACGGCGGGACCGTGGACCAGATCGCCACGCTGCTGGAGCAGATCCGCAAGAACCCCAACTCGCGCCGCCTGATCGTCTCCGCGTGGAACGTCGGCGAACTCGATGCCATGGCGCTGGCCCCCTGCCATTGCCTGTTCCAGTTCTACGTCGCGGACGGCCGGCTCTCCTGCCAGCTCTACCAGCGCAGCGCCGACGTGTTCCTCGGCGTGCCGTTCAACATCGCATCCTATGCCCTGCTGACGCACATGATCGCCCATGTGACCGGGCTCGGGGTCGGCGACTTCGTGCACAGCTTCGGCGACGCCCATCTCTATCTGAACCATCTCGAGCAGGCGCGCGAACAGCTCGGACGCGAACCGCTGCCGTTGCCCCGGCTGTGGCTGAACCCGGAGGTCGACGACCTGTTCGGCTTCGGTTTCGACGACATCCGGATCGACGGCTACGAGTCGCATCCCCACATCTCCGCCCCCGTCGCAGTCTGAGATCGCCCATTCGCCATGCCTCGTCGTGAAGACCCCCTAGCCGAAGGTGACCGGCTCGCCCGCGCCGGCGAGCGCGAGAAGGCCGTGGAGGCCTACGACTCCGCGGTCGACGGTGCACCGATCACCGCACGGGCCCGGGCCGCCGACGTGCTGCTCGAGCTCGGACGCCTGGACGCAGCGCTGGAACGTGCCGAGGCGGCGTGGCGGGTGGCGCCGGAGGCACCCGAGGCGCTGCTGCTCATGGGCCGGGTGGCCTGGCGCGCACGCGCGGTCCGCGAGGCCCTGACCTGCCTGGACCGCATCCCCGAGGACTCGCCGCTGTGGCCGGAGGCCCAGGCCGAGCGTGCCGAGGCGCTGCTCGCCGGGCGACGGGCGGACGAGGCCTACGACGACCTGCGGCGGGCGCTGAAACAGCACAGCGATACCCCGGCACTCTGGCTGTCGCTCGGCCATGTGCTGATGACGCTCGAACGGCTGGAAGAGGCGGAGGACGCGTATCGCCAGACCATCGAACGGCTGCCGAACTCCGGGCGCGGCCTTGCCGGACTCGCCGACGTCTGCCTGCGTCTGGGGCGTCCGGACGAGGCGGTGGCGGCGGGCGAACGCGCCGTCGAGGTGTCGCACGGCGACCCGGTGGCGCGCACGGTGCTCGCGAACGCCCTGCTCGCCGTCGGGCGCCACGAGGAGGGATGGGCGGCCTACGAGGCGCGGTTCGACGCATACGCGCTGGATCACCGGGTCGGCGTCAAGGCGCGCAGCTTCGAGACGCCGGGCTGGAACGGCAGCGCGCTCGCCGATTCCTCGATCCTGGTCTGGGGCGAGGGTACGCCGTCGGACGAGGTCAGCTTCGCCGCCCTGCTGCCGGCGCTGCGCGAGCAGAACCCGAGCGCGCTGGTCCTGGAATGCGATCCGCGGCTGCAGGTTCTGTTTCAGCGCTCGTTCCCGGAAGCGGAGGTGGTCGCGCGGACGACGCCGCCCGACCCCGAACTGGCCGACCGGTTCCTGAACTGGCAATGCGCGTCCGGCGGCCTCGCCCATCGGCTGCAGGCCTACCGCAAGGACTACGCGGGAATCCCCCGCGGCTATCTGCTGGCGGACGAGGGCAAGCGCGAGCGCTGGCGGAACCGCTGGGCCGAAGGGGCGTCGGGACGGGTGATCGGGTTGGCGTGGCGGCATCCCGACGCCGAGGCCGACCGCCGGTCCGTGCCGTTCCGCCCGCTGCTCGACGCCCTGTCGGCCAGCGGCCGGGTCCTGGTCTCCCTGCAACGCGGGATGAGCGACGAGGAACGGTCGACCGCGGCCGACCGGGTCCGCATCGAGCCGGACCCGGACGCCAACGACGTCGACGATCTGGCGGCCCGGGCGGCGGCCTGCGACGTGGTGGTCACCGTCGACTCGCTGGTCGCCCACCTGGCCGCCGGATGCGGCGTCGACACCCGCGTCCTGCTGGACGCCGGCGCCGATGCGCGCTGGGGGGCCGGCCGTGCGAAGACACCGTGGTATCCGTCCGCCCGGCTGTACTGGCAGGGCGTGGACGGCGGCTGGACCAGCGCCATCAAGCGATGCGGGCGGGCGGTCGACGGCGGCTGAACGATCGGCTTGGACCGCCTGGGCCGCGGGGCCCCGGCGTTCAGGGGGCGTCGGCCAGGGCCGCCGCGACCGCGGCCACCGGTGCCAGCCAGTCGCCCGGCGCCGTCTGACGGAACAGCCGCATCGTCGGGTACCAGGGCGTGCGCTCGCCGTGCCCCCAGTACCACATCAGACCGGGACCCCGGCTGAGCAGCACCCAGGTCGGGACCCCGAGGGCACCGGCGAGCTGTGCGGTGGTCGAGCCGGTGGTGATCACCAGGTCCATGGCGGCGACCAGGGCGGCGGCGCCGTCCAGGTCGTCGAAAAGGTCGACGTCGGATGTGCGCACTTCGCGGCCGGCGGCCTGGCCGGCCTCGGCGATCTCGGCGGCGACGTCGCCGTATTGAAGGTTGACGAAGGTGACGCCGGGAACCCGCAGGATCGGCGCCCAGTCGACCAGCCGGGTGCTCTTGAACCCGCCGAAGGCGGCGTTCTTGCTGCGCCAGCAGACGCCGACCAGCCGGTGCGCCGGTTCCGCCAGTGCCGTTCTGAGCGCGCCGACCCGGTCCGGATCGGCGGCCAGGTAGGGCGGGGCCTCCGCTCCGGCCGGCGACGGGCTTCCCAGGACCGCCGGCAGGGAGGCGATCTCGACGGCCGCCGCCGCCGCTGTGGCGATGACCGCGCGTTCGTCGGCCAGCGGTCCGTGCACGTCGCGGAACCGGCGGGCGGCGACCAACGGGAGCGCCGGATGGCTGCGCCGGACCAGGGGATGCAGCTTGCCGTCGAGCTCGACGGCGACGACCGGCGCACGGGCGGCCAGGGCCGGCAGGAAGCGCAGGAACAGAATCTGCTCGCCGATGCCCTGTTCGGCCAGTACGGCGACCGGCCGGCCGGCCGCCTCCGCGGTCCAGCGCGGCAGCCGGTGGCGACGCCGGATGTGGTCGGGGATCGTCGGGTCCAGTCGCGCCTCGTAGGCCGGCCAGCCCTCGGACCAGCGCTCGAGGCCGAGCAGTGTTACGGCCCGGTTGAGCCG
This sequence comes from Thalassobaculum sp., assembly GCF_040219615.1. Lineage (GTDB taxonomy): Bacteria > Pseudomonadota > Alphaproteobacteria > Thalassobaculales > Thalassobaculaceae > Thalassobaculum_A. The sequence continues at coordinate 32,732 of NZ_JAVJSE010000011.1, read as the reverse complement.
CAGCTGCGGAGCGGCGTCACCGCGCGTCGCATGGGTATCCAGGGCCGCCAGGGCGGCCTCGGGCCGTCCGAGGTGATGCAGTGCCTCGGCCCGGTTGCCGATCGCCTGCGGATGACCGGGGGCGAGCAGCAGCGCCCGGGCCGCCGAGCGCTCGCCGGGCGCGAACGCCAGGCCGGCGATCAGGCAGCCGGAATGGCTGGCGAGGGCGTCGGGCTGCGCCGGCAGCAGCAGCAGGGAGCGCCGCAGCGCCGCGTCGGCGCCAACCGGATCGCCGGCCCGCAGCCGGGCCGAGCCCAGGGCGGCGGCGACCGGGGCTGCGTCGGGCAGCGACGCGGCGGCCCGCTCGAGGTCTTCCGAGGCACCGCCCGGATCGCCGGCCTCGAGCCGCAGCAGGCCCCGCAGATAGCGCGCCTGAACGGCGTCGGGCGCCGCCGCCAGGGCCCGATCCAGCAGCGCCAGGGCGGCATGGCGCCGGCCGGCGCGGGCTTCCCGCAGGGCCTTGGCGGTCAGGTCGGCCGGTTCGCTCGCAGGCTCGGTCATGCGGCTTGCGTCCAACGGCTCGGCCGCCGATCCTGGCGCCCTGCCGACAAGCTGGAGTTCGTCATGCCGTCCATCGTCGTCGTCGCGGCCGTCGCCCGCAACCATGTCATCGGCGCCGCCGGCGACCTGCCGTGGCGGCTGCCGGCCGACCTGCGGCGGTTCAAGGCCATCACCGTCGGCAAGCCGATGGTGATGGGCCGCAAGACCTACGAGTCGATCGGGCGGCCGCTGCCGGGGCGCCGGATCATCGTCGTGACCCGCGACCCTTCGTGGTCGGCGCAGGGCGCCGAGACGGCCGCGTCGCTGGAAGCGGCGCTCGAGATGGCCCGGACCGGCGCGCCCGAGGAGATCGTGATCGGCGGCGGCGGCGAGATCTATGCCCAGGCGCTGCCGCTCGCCGATCGCCTGCGGCTGACCTGGGTCGAAGCGGAGCCGCCCGGCGACGCGCTGTTCCCGGAAGTCGATCCGCGGATGTGGCGCGAGACCGCGCGCGAGCCGCATCCGGCCGAGGACGGCCGCCCGGCCTTCAGCTTCGTCGACTACGCGCGGGCCCGCTGACCGCTCACTCGAACACGATCTTCGGCTGCTGCCGGCTGGTGTCGCCCAGGCGCCTGGCGACGTCGCGCCAGACCGCGTCGGCGACCGCCGCGAAGGCGGTGGCCTGCGGGCTCTCCGGTGCCGCCGCCACGATCGGGGTGCCGGCGTCGCCGGCTTCGCGGATCGCCAGGTGCAGCGGCACCTCGCCGAGGAACGGCACGCCCAGCCGCTCGGCCTCCTGGCGGGCGCCGCCATGGCCGAACACCTCGCTGCGCTCGCCGCAGTGCGGGCACAGGAAATAGCTCATGTTCTCGACGATGCCGAGCACCGGCACGTCGACCCGGCGGAACATGTTCAGCCCCTTGCGGGCGTCCAGCAGGGCGATGTCCTGTGGGGTCGAGACGATCACGGCGCCGGTCAGCGGCACCCGCTGCGCCATGGTCAGCTGGGCGTCGCCGGTGCCCGGCGGCATGTCGACCACCAGGATGTCGAGCTCGCCCCACTCGACGTCCCGCAGCATCTGCTCGAGCGCGCTCATCACCATCGGCCCGCGCCAGATGGTCGGGGTGTCCTCGGCGACCATGAAGCCGATCGACATGCACTTGACCCCGTGATTGACCAGCGGGATCAGGGTCTTGCCGTCCTTGGACTGCGGCTTGTCGCGGATCGCCATCATGCGGGGCAGCGACGGGCCGTAGATGTCGGCGTCGAGCAGCCCGACGCGCAGGCCCTGCATCGCCAGACCGAGCGCCAGGTTGGTCGCCACCGTCGACTTGCCGACGCCGCCCTTGCCGGAAGCGACGGCGACGATCGAGCGGATTCCGGCGATGTCGGGGCGGGCCGGCATCGCGCCCTGGGCCTGGCCATGCGCATGTCCCTGGCCGTGTGAATGGCCGTGGCCTTGCGGCTGCGCCGGCCGGGTCGCCGCACCACCACGCCCGCCGCCCTGCGGGCCGCCGGCGCGGTGGGCGGTCAGCACGGCGGTGACCGACGTGACGCCGTCGAGCGCCAGTACCGCCGCCTCGGCGGCCTTGCGCAGGCCCTCGAGCTGCGGGCCCCGGGCCGGGTCGACCTCGAGCGCGAAACCGATGTTGCCGTCCTTCACGACGAGACCCGAGACGGTCGCCAGATCGCGGAGCGCTCCAGCCCCTTCGGGGTCGACGACCGAGGCCAGCGCCGTATGGATCGTCTGCTCAGAAACCGTTGCCATTCTTGAAATCCCCACGATTTCGACGATATGCCCGTCCACGACGGGGGATGAGCCCCCGCGAGCGGGGACATAGAGCGTCGGGCTCCGCTTTGCAACGCGAGGTGCGCATGCTAAGCCGCCCGACGGTCTGGGTGCGGACGAAAGGATAACGGGATGCCGTGGAGCGATCAGGGCGGCGGCGGACAGGGGCCCTGGGGGGGCGGCGGGTCCGGCGGCGGAGGACGTGGCAATTCACCCTGGGGACGCCCCGGCGGTGGCGGCCCGAACCCCAAGGATATCGAAGACATGCTGCGCCGGAGCCAGCAGCGGTTCCGCGGCATGCTGCCGCGCGGATTCGGGGGCCCGAAGCTGGTCATCCTGGGAATCCTGGTGCTTGTCGGCCTGTGGTTCGCGAACGGCCTGTACCGCGTGCAGCCGAACCAGCAGGGCATCGAGATGGTGTTCGGGCGCTTCACCGGTCTGCCGACCGAGCCGGGCCTGCACTGGAACTGGCCGTCGCCGATCGGCGACGTCTACCTGCCGAACGTGACGCTCGAGAACCGCATCGAAATCGGTTTCCGGTCCAGCGGTGACGGCTCGGCGCGCTCCTCGGGCAGCCGCGACGTGCCGGAGGAGAGCCAGATGATCACCGGGGACGAGAACCTGGTGGACATCGACTTCGTGGTGTTCTGGCGGATCGCCGACGCAGCCAAATACCTGTTCACCCTGCGCGATCCCGACCAGACCGTGAAGGTCGCGGCCGAGGCGGTGATGCGCGACATCATCGGCGGCACCCGGATCCAGGACGCCCTGACCGACCGTCGCGGACCGATCGAGAGCGAATCGCAGGTCCAACTGCAGAAGCTTATGGATGAGTACGGCGCCGGCATCGAAGTCCGGCAGGTCCAGCTGCTGGAGGTCGACCCGCCGAGCCAGGTCATCGACGCGTTCAACGAGGTCACGCGCGCCAAGCAGGACCTGGAGCGCCTGAAGAACGAGGCCGAGGCCTACCGCAACGACGTGGTGCCGCGGGCCCGCGGCGAGGCCGCGCAGATCGTCGAGCAGGCCGACGCCTACCGCCAGGAGGTCGTGAACCGGGCGCAGGGTGACGGCAACCGCTTCGACTCGGTCTATCAGGCTTATCGCCAGTCCAAGGACATCACCACCCAGCGCATCTATCTCGAGACCCTCGAGGAGGTGCTGAGGAACGTGAACAAGGTGATCATCGACGACGGCGCCGGCGGCAACGGCGTGGTGCCGTATCTGCCCTTGCCGGAGGTCCAGAAGCGCATGAGCAAGCCGAACGCCGGCACGGCGCGTCCGACTCAGCAGGGGGGCAACTGATGAACCGCACACTCGCCATCATCGGCGTTGTCGTCATCCTGCTCGGCATCGTCGCCGTGAACTCGATGTTCATCGTCTCGCAGACCCAGCAGGCCCTGGTCCTGCGGCTCGGCGAGCCGCGCCGCCAGATCCAGGATCCGGGACTTCAGCTGAAGATCCCGTTCATCGAGGACGCGGTGTTCTACGAGCGCCGGGCCCTGGACGTCGATCCGCCGAAGCAGCAGGTCATCCTGTCGGACCAGAAGCGCCTGGATGTCGACAGCTACGCCCGCTACCGGATCGTCGACCCGCTGCTGTTCTTCCAGGCTGTGCGGACCGAACGGGAGGCCCGCGCCCGGCTGTCGGCGATCATCAACTCGTCGCTCCGCCGGGTGCTCGGCAGCCAGACCCTGTTCGACATCCTGTCCGAGAAACGGGTCGGGATCATGGCCAACATCCGCTCCGAGGTGAACGGACCGGCGCAGCGCCTCGGCATCGAGATCATCGAGGTGCGGCTGCGGCGGGCCGACTATCCTGACGAGACCCGTGAGAACATCTACAACCGCATGAAATCGGAGCGCGAGCGCGAGGCCAAGGAGTTCCGCGCCCAGGGCTTCGAGCAGGCCCAGAAGATCCGGGCCGACGCCGACAAGCAGCGGGTTGTGATCGTCGCCGAGGCCCAGAAGCAGGCCGAGACCCTGCGCGGCCAGGGCGATGGCGAGGCCATCAAGATCTACGCCGACGCGTTCGGCAAGGATCCGAGCTTCTTCTCGTTCTACCGGTCGATGCAGGCCTACCGGACGGCGATCACCGACAGCGACACGACCACCATGGTGTTGTCGCCGGACAGTGATTTCTTCCGCTACTTCAATTCGATGACCGGTCAGCCGGGATCGGAGACCCCACCCGCCGGGCAGTGAGCCGGGGACGGCGCCGTGCAGGATCTGCTGTCGGCGTTCGCCCTGGTTCTGGTGATCGAGGGGGTGCTGTATGCCGGGTTCCCCACCGTCATGCGACGGGCGTTGGAGGCCGCGATGACCATGCCGGACTCGACGTTGCGGGCGGCGGGGCTGCTGGCGGCAGCCATCGGCGTCGTGGCGCTGTGGCTGATCCGCGGCTGACGGCCCGTCAAATCGCCGCCGCAATCGTCGGGCATTGGAGTAACCTGTAACAGTACGGTGTTCGCAGAGGGGGCGGCGTTGACTGCCGCCGATCGATGACCACCTTTTCAGGTATCCGACCGCGGCACGCGATTGTCCTGAGTCGAGGAGAGGAAGACACCCGATGACGGTTCTGGTTCGAAACGCGGCCGAGGGGGCCGGTCACGGATCGATGCTGCGCTCGGCGGCACGCCTGGGTATGACGGCGGTGCTGGCGCTGGCGCTGGTGGTTCCGGTGACGGCACCGGCGATCGCCAAGGCTCCGCCCAGCAGCTTTGCCGATCTGGCCGAGCGTCTGCTGCCGGCGGTCGTCAACGTGGCGACCACCCAGACGGTCCAGGACCGTGGCCCCAGCATGGACATGCCGCAGTTCCCGCCGGGTTCCCCGTTCGAGGAGTTCTTCAAGGACTTCTTCGAGCGCAACGGCGGCAACCAGCCGCAGCAGCCGCGGCGGGCGCAGTCGCTGGGCTCGGGCTTCCTGATCTCGGCGGACGGGCTCGTGGTGACCAACAACCACGTGATCGCCGACGCCGACGAGATCACCGTCCGACTGTCCGACGACACCGAGTTCCCGGCAAAGCTGCTGGGCACCGATACCAAGACCGACGTGGCTATCCTGAAGATCGATTCCGGCGGTCGCGATCTGCCGCACGTCAAGTTCGGCAACTCGGACGAGTTGCGGGTCGGCGACTGGGTGGTGGCGATCGGCAATCCGTTCGGGCTGGGCGGGACGGTCACCGCCGGCATCGTGTCGGCGCGCGGCCGCGACATCGGTCAGGGTCCGTATGACGATTTCATCCAGACCGACGCCTCGATCAACCGTGGCAACTCCGGCGGCCCGCTGTTCAACCTCGACGGCGACGTGATCGGCATCAACACCGCGATCTTCTCGCAGTCCGGCGGCTCGATCGGCATCGGCTTCGCGATCTCCTCGAAGCTCGCCTCGAACGTGGTCGGTCAGCTGCGCGAGTTCGGCCGCACCCGGCGCGGGTGGCTCGGGGTGCGGATCCAGCAGGTCACCGACGAGGTCGCGGAATCGCTCGGCCTCGACCGCGCGCGCGGCGCGCTGGTCGCCGACGTGACGCCCGACGGTCCCGCCAAGGCGGCCGGCATCCAGGCCGGCGACGTGATCCTGAATTTCGCCGGCCAGGACGTCTCGGAGATGCGCGAGCTGCCGCGGATCGTCGCGGAGACCGAGGTCGGCAAGACCGTCAGCGTGCAGGTCTGGCGCGACGGCAAGCAGGTGGATGTGACCGCCAAGCTCGGGGAACTGGAAGCGGCCGAGCAGGCCAGCCTCAAGCAGGAGCCGGAAACCCCGCCCGCGGCCAAGGGCGATTTCGGCCGGGTGGACTCGCTTGGCCTTGGACTCGCCACGCTGACGCCGCAATTGCGTGCTGAATATTCCATAGGCGATCAGGTGGAAGGTGTCGTCGTCACCGAGGTCGACCCGGCCGGCACCGCCGGCGAGAAGGGTCTCCGCCCGGGCGATGTCATCGTCGAGGTCGCACAGGATGAGGTTCGTTCCCCTGATGATGTCGATCGCGGCGTGAAGTCCGCGACGGAAAAGGGTCGCAAGTCCGTTCTGTTGTTGATCGAGCGACAGGGCGAGAAGCGTTTCGTTGCGCTCCGCATTGACAAGGGCTGATCCCCCCGCCCCCCGTAGGCCCTGTTTTGCGGAGTGTGAGGCGGCGCCGGTCTTCGGACCGGCGCCGTTCTCGTTTCGGGGTACCGGATTTCAGGAGACCGGGCTGCCGAGCGCGGCCTCGATGTCGGACTCCCGGTAGCCCTGCAGGTACAGCAATCCGCTGAGGTCGCCGTGGTCGATCCGGAAGCCGGCGGCCTCCCGGACCGCCGGCTTGGCGCGGAAGGCGACGCCGATGCCGGCGGCCTGCAGCATCGCCAGGTCGTTGGCACCGTCGCCGACCGCCACCGCGTCCGCCGGGTCCGTGCCCTGCCGGCCGGTCACCTCGCGCAGGGCTGCGAGCTTGGCGTCGCGCCCGAGGATCGGCAGGATCACCCGGCCGGTGAGGGCGCCCTCGTCGATCTCCAGCCGGTTGGCGCGGTCCTCGTCGAAGCCGAGCCGGGCGCGGATCGCGCCGGTGACCGGCGTGAAGCCGCCGGAGACCAGGGCGCAATACGCCCCGTGGGCCTTCATCGTCGCGACCAGGGCGGCCGCCCCGGCGGTGATCTCGATGCGGGCCAGCACGGCGTCGATAGTGGATTCCGCCAACCCCTTCAGCATCGCCACCCGCTCGGTCAGGGCGGCCTCGAACTCCAGCTCGCCGCGCATCGCGCGCGCCGTGATCGCCGCGATCACGTCCTTCAGGCCGGCGTACTCCGCCAGTTCGTCGAGCGATTCCGAGGTGATGATGGTGGAGTCCATGTCGGCGATCAGGACCCGCTTGCGGCGGCCGACGGCCGGTTGGGCGTTGGCGTCGACCGGCCGGTCGGCGAGCGCCGCGCGCGCCGCAGCCAGGGCCGCGCCCAGGGGGATCCCGTCGAACGGAAGGTCGAGCGCGACGTCGGGCGCCAGCCAGTCGGTCTCGCCGACGGCGGCGCCGGCCCGGCGCAGGGCCTCGGCGGCAGTGGCGGCATGGCCGGCGGCGAGCGCGCGGGCCAACGGGTCGGTCGTTAGGGTGAGGACATGTTGCATGGCGCCGCCTTATGGCGTAGCGGCAGGGCGCATGTCCAGCGCTCACGGCCCCTGTCCCGTCCTCGTCGTCGCCGGTCCGACCGCCTCGGGCAAGTCGGCGCTGGCGCTGCGGCTCGCCGAGGCCCTGGACGGCGTGGTGATCAATGCCGACTCCATGCAGATGTATCGCGACCTGCGGATACTGACCGCACGGCCGTCGCCGGCCGACGAGGCGCGGGTGCCGCACCGGCTGTACGGCGTGCTCGATGCCGCCGAGCGCGGCTCGGTGGCCGGCTGGCGGGAAGCCGCGCTCGCCGAGATCGCCGCTGCCCGTGCCGACGAACGGCCGGCGGTGCTGTGTGGCGGCACCGGCCTCTATCTGCGGGCCCTGCTGGAAGGCATTGCCGAGATTCCGCCGGTCCCCGCCGCGGTCGCCGAGGCGGCGGCGGCGCGCTATGCCCGGCTGGGCGGCGAGGCGTTCCGCGACGAGCTGCGGGTCCTGGACCCGGCGGCCGCCGATCGCCTGTTCCCCGGCGACGGTCAGCGCCTGCAGCGGGCCTGGGCCGTGTCGACGGCGACCGGCCGGGCGCTGTCGGACTGGCAGGCCGACGTCCCGGCGCTGCCGGCGGGACTGACCTTCCGTCGCGTGCTGCTGTTCCCGCCGCGCCCGGCCTCGGCCGAGGCGGTGGAGCGGCGGTTCCGGGCGATGGTTGCGGCCGGCGCGGTCGAGGAGGTCGCGCGGCTGGCGGCGCGCCGGCTCGACCCGGCGCTGCCGGCCATGAAGGCGATCGGCGTCCCCGAGCTCCTGGCGCATCTGCAGGGCCGGGCGACCCTCGAGCAGGCGACGCGGAATGCGGTGGTGGCGACCCGGCAGTATGCCAAGCGCCAGCGCACCTGGTTCCGCCATCAGTTCCAGTCCGACCTGCGGGCCGATGCGCAATTTTCGGAAAGCGGCTTTGAGGAAATCTTTTCGAAAGTTCGCGAACTTGTGTTGACGCCCGAGGAGTGACTGACTAGTTTCCGGCGGCCGGCGCGGGTAACCCCCGCGCCGCGTCTGTCTTCAACCCTGATCCGGCCCGCCGAGAACTCGAACCGACGGCGGGACGCCCGATCGCAGCAGAAGGAGCGGAACGGTGGCTAATCCCCGCAGTTCATCCCCCCGTCGCACCGCGGCGCCTACGACAATGTCGGGCGCGGCGATCATTCTCCAGGCGTTGAAGGACCAGGGCGTAGAAGTCGTGTTCGGCTATCCCGGCGGGGCGGTATTGCCGATCTATGACGAGCTCTTCAAGACCAATGCGGTCCGCCACATCCTTGTCCGCCACGAGCAGGCGGCGGTGCACGCCGCCGAGGGCTATGCCCGCTCGACCGGCAAGGTCGGCGTGGTGCTGGTCACCTCCGGCCCCGGTGCCACCAACGCGGTGACCGGCCTGACCGACGCGCTGATGGACTCGATCCCGATCGTGTGCCTGACCGGCCAGGTGCCGACCCACCTGATCGGCAACGACGCGTTCCAGGAGGCCGACACCACCGGCATCACCCGGCCCTGCACCAAGCACAACTACCTGGTGAAGGAGCCGGGCCAGCTCGCGCGCGTCATGCACGAGGCGTTCTACGTCGCCTCGCACGGCCGGCCCGGCCCGGTGGTGATCGACCTGCCGAAGGACATCCTGTTCGCCGACTGTCCCTACGTCGAGGCGAGCCAGGTCGAGACCAAGAGCTACCGCCCGCAGGTCAAGGGCGACAGCGGTGCGGTCGAGCGGGCGGTCGAGCTGATCGCCAAGGCGAAGCGGCCGATCTTCTACGGCGGCGGCGGGCTGATCAACGCCGGGCCGAAGGGCTCGAAGCTGTTCACCGAGTTCGTGCACAAGACCGGCTATCCGGCGACCCTGACCCTGATGGGCCTGGGCGCGCTTCCGGCCTCCGACAAGCGGTTCCTGGGCATGCTCGGCATGCACGGCACCTACGAGGCCAACTGGGCGATGCACGAGTGCGACGTGATGGTGTGCGTCGGCGCCCGGTTCGACGACCGGGTGACCGGGCGGCTGTCGGACTTCGCGCCGAACGCCAAGAAGATCCACATCGACATCGACCCGTCGTCGATCAACAAGAACGTCGCCGTCGACATCCCGATCGTCGGCGACGCCGGGACCGTGCTGGAGCAGATGCTCGCGGTCTGGAAGGCCAAGGGCTACAAGGCCGACGACGCGGCGCTGTCCAAGTGGTGGAAGAAGATCGAGGGCTGGCGGGCGCGCAAGTGCCTGGCCTACCGGCCGAGCCCGGACGTCATCCTGCCGCAGCACGCCATCCGGCGGCTGTTCGAGAAGACCCGCGGCATGGACTGCTACATCACCACCGAGGTCGGCCAGCACCAGATGTGGGCCGCCCAGTATTTCGGCTTCGACGAGCCGAACCGCTGGATGACCTCGGGCGGGCTCGGCACCATGGGCTACGGCTTCCCGGCGGCCATGGGCGTGCAGATCGCGCATCCGGACGCGCTGGTGATCGACATCGCCGGCGAGGCGAGCTTCCTGATGAACATCCAGGAGCTCTCGACCATGTGCCAGTACAGCCTCCCGGTGAAGGCGTTCATCATCAACAACCAGTGGATGGGCATGGTCCGCCAGTGGCAGGAACTGATCCACGGCGGCCGGTATTCCGAGAGCTATTCGGCGGCCCTGCCGGACTTCGTCAAGGTCGCCGAGGCGTTCGGCGGGGTCGGGCTGCGGGCGACCAAGCCGTCCGAGCTGGACGACGTCATCGACGAGATGATCCGCACGCCGCGGACGGTGATCGCGGACATCATGGTCAAGCAGGACGAGAACTGCTTCCCGATGATCCCGTCGGGAGCGGCCCACAACGAGATGCTTCTCGGCCCGGACGACCAGGCCGAGCGGCGCACGTCCGAAGAGGGCATGGTGCTCGTCTGATCGGGTTGAGGCCGGTCGCCGCCGCGCGCGGCGCCGGCCGAAGCCGGTCCCTGTCGTTACGCTTGTCGAGGGCGCGCCCGGTCCGGTGCGGCGCTCCAGGAGAGAACCAGTGATTGCAACCGACATGCCGATCCAACGGCATACCATCGCCGTGCTCGTGGCCAACGAGCCCGGCGTCCTGGCCCGGGTGATCGGGCTGTTCTCCGGTCGCGGCTACAACATCGAGAGCCTGACCGTATCGGAGGTCGACGAGGTGAACGCGCGGTCGCGCATCACCATCGTGACCTCGGGCACGCCGATGGTCATCGAGCAGATCAAGGCCCAGCTCGCGCGCCTGGTGCCGATCTACGACGTCCACGACCTGACGCTCGAGGGTCCGCATGTCAGCCGCGAGATGGCGCTCGTCAAGATCCGCTCGACCGGCGAGCCCCGGATCGAGGCGCTGCGCATCGCCGACACCTTCAGGGCCCGTGCCATCGACTCGACCCTGGAGAGCTTCGTGTTCGAGCTGACCGGCGACACCGGGAAGATCGACGCGTTCATCGACCTGATGGCGGCCCTCGGGGAAGTCGAGGTGTCGCGCACCGGTGTCGTGGCGATCGCCCGGGGGGCGCATCTCCAGATGCCGCTGGTCCGCCGCAAGGCGGCCAGGCGGAAGGGCAAGACAGGCGGCGACGACTGACGAAACCGGCTTTGCGCATCCCGCATATGGACCAGCGGGCGCCCGCCCGCTAAACCGGCGGCCAATCGCCGCCATCGAGACCCGAACCAACAAGACCCAAGAGCGTCAAGACCCGAGAGGAGAGTACCCATGCGCGTCTATTACGATCGCGACGCCGACGTGAACCTGATCAAGACCAAGAAGGTCGTGATCGTCGGCTACGGCAGCCAGGGCCACGCCCACGCCAATAACCTGAAGGACAGCGGCTGCAAGGAGATCGCCGTCGCCCTGAAGAAGGGCTCGCGCTCGGCGCCGAAGGCCGAGGCCGCCGGCCTGAAGGTCATGACCCCGGCCGAGGCCGCGGCCTGGGGCGACGTCATCATGATCCTGACCCCGGACGAGCTGCAGGGCGACATCTACCGCGACGACATCGCTCCGAACATCCGCCCGGGCGCGGCCATCGCCTTCGCGCACGGCTTCAACGTGCACTTCAACTTCATCGAGGCGCGCGACGACATCGACGTCTTCATGATCGCGCCGAAGGGCCCGGGCCACACCGTGCGCTCCGAGTACCTGCGGGGCGGCGGCGTGCCGTGCCTGGTGGCGGTCAACCAGAACCCGTCGGGCAACGCGCTGGAGATTGCGCTGAGCTACTCCTCGGCGATCGGCGGCGGCCGGGCCGGCACCATCGAGACCACCTTCAAGGAAGAGTGCGAGACCGACCTGTTCGGCGAGCAGGTGGTGCTGTGCGGCGGCCTGTGCGAGTTGATCAAGGCCGGCTACGAGACCCTGGTCGAGGCCGGCTACGCGCCGGAGATGGCCTATTTCGAGTGCCTGCACGAGGTGAAGCTGATCGTCGACCTCATCTACGAGGGCGGCATCGCCAACATGAACTACTCGATCTCCAACACCGCCGAGTACGGCGAGTACGTGTCGGGCCCGCGGATCGTGACCCCGGAGGTCCGGGCCGAGATGAAGCGGGTGCTGAACGATATCCAGTCGGGCACCTTCGCGCGCAACTGGATGCTGGAGAACCGGGTCAACCAGGCGTCGTTCAAGGCCATGCGCCGGCGCGCCGCCGAGCACGACATCGAGGTGGTCGGCGAGAAGCTGCGGGCGATGATGCCGTGGATCGCCGCCAACAAGCTGGTCGACAAGACCAAGAACTGAGGCCGGTCGCCGGCCGATGCGGGACGGCGCCGTCGCGAGACGGCGCCGTCTTCGTTTGCCGGCGCCGGTTACGGTCTGTTAAGCAACATGGCATATGCAGTCCGGCGGCGCCCGGTTGCGGCGCTAAAAAAGTGCGAAATCGGGTGAACAGCCTTTTGTAGATGCCCGCGAATCCTGGTATCTTTCCGATCGCCGCGCGGGGAGAAGCGCAGCGTCTATCGATTCCAGGCATACGGACGCACGCGGGCGCGCACCCGGCTCTGAGGCTCTTACGGGATCGGATTCCATGTTCTTTGCCAACCTGCTCGGAATGCTCTCGGCCGACATGGCCATCGATCTCGGGACCGCGAACACGCTGGTCTACGTGAAGGGCCGCGGCATCGTGCTGAACGAGCCGTCGGTCGTCGCCATCGCCACGGTCCGCGGCAAGAAGCAGGTGCTGGCGGTCGGCGACGAGGCCAAGCAGATGCTCGGCCGCACCCCCGGCAACATTCAGGCCATCCGGCCGCTTCGCGACGGCGTCATCGCCGACTTCGAGGTCGCCGAGGAGATGATCAAGCACTTCATCCGCAAGGTGCACAACCGGCGGTCCTTCGCCAGTCCGCAGGTGATCGTGTGCGTGCCGTCGGGCTCGACCGCGGTCGAGCGGCGCGCGATCCAGGAGAGCGCGGAGAGCGCCGGCGCCCGCCGGGTGTTCCTGATCGAGGAGCCGATGGCGGCGGCGATCGGCGCCAACCTCCCGGTGACCGAGCCGACCGGCTCGATGGTCGTCGACATCGGCGGTGGCACCACCGAGGTGGCGGTGCTCTCGCTCGGCGGCATCGTGTACTCGCGTTCGGTGCGGGTCGGTGGCGACAAGATGGACGAGGCGATCATCGCCTACATCCGGCGCAACCATAACCTCCTGGTCGGAGAGGGCAGCGCCGAGCGGATCAAGAAGGACATCGGCTCGGCCTATCCGCCGGAGGATGGCGTCGGCAGGACCATGCAGATCAAGGGCCGCGACCTGATGAACGGCGTGCCCAAGGAAATCATCATCGATCAGTCGCAGATCGCCGACAGCCTGGCCGAGCCGGTCAGCCAGATCGTCGAGGCGGTCAAGGTCGCGCTCGAGCAGACCCCGCCGGAACTGGCGGCCGACATCGTCGACAAGGGCATCGTGCTGACCGGTGGCGGCGCGCTGCTCGGAAATCTCGACTACGTGCTTCGGCATGCCACCGGGCTGCCGGTCATGATCGCCGACGACCCGCTGTCCTGCGTGGCCCTCGGCACCGGCCGGTGCCTCGAGGAGATGAAGGTCCTGCGCAATGTCCTGATCGGCGCATACTGACCGGTCGACGGCGGGGCGCGGAGACGACGAACCCAGGGGGAGGTTGAACGGCGAGGATGGCACGGCGTCCCGGCTCCTTCACCAGTGTCGCGCAGCCGGTGCGGTCCTTCTGGAGCCGCTTTGCCTTTGCGCTGCTGCTGGCCGGCGCCTTCACCCTGATGCTGCTCGGCAAAGCCGACGTCCTGCTGGTCGAGCGGTTCCGGACCAGCGTCGCCGACGCCCTGGCGCCGGTGCTCGAGGTGCTGTCCCGGCCTGCCGCCAGTGTGGCCGATACCGTGGCGGCGGCTCGCCGGCTGCGCGACCTGCGGGCCGAGAACGAGCGGCTGCGGGTCGACAACGACCGGTTGGAGCGCTGGCAGCACGTCGCCCGTCGCCTGGAGGCCGAGAACAAGGCGCTGCGGGCCCTCACCAACTACGTGCCGGAACCCGCCGTGGCGTTCATCACGGCCCGGGTGATCGCCGACGCCGGCGGCGCCTTCGTGCGCAGCGCGATGATCAACGCCGGCTCCGACCAGGGGGTCCGGCGCGGACTGGCCGCGGTCACCGGCGACGGCCTGGCCGGCGGCGTGGTCGAACTGGGCAGCCGGCACGCCCGGGTCCTGCTGATCACCGACCTGAACTCGCAGATCCCGGTGGTGGTCGAGCGGACCCGCGATCCCGGCGTGCTGGCCGGTGACAACACCCGGCTGCCGCGGCTGGTCTACCTGCCGCAGAACGCCCAGGTGCTGCCCGGCGACCGGATCGTCACCTCGGGCCATGGCGGCGTGTTCCCGGCCGGGCTGCCGATCGGGGTGGTGACGGCGATCGACGACGGGTCGATCAAGGTCATGCCCTATGTCGACTGGAACCGGCTGGAATACGTCCGGCTGCTGGACTACGGCCTGGACGGCCTGGTCAGGCCGGCCGCCGGCACCCCGCCCTTCACCCTGATGGGGCCCGAGCGGTCCGACCGCGGGCGGCTGCTGGGTCTGGCCCCGAAATGAGGATGACGGCGACACAGCGCGTCGACCTCTGGCTGCGCCAGGCGACCCCGATCGCGCTCACCGTGCTGCTCGCCATCCTGTCGGCGGTGCCGATCGGCATTCCCGGCTACACCGCGGTGGTGCCGGCCTACACCGCGATGGCGGCGTTCTACTGGGCGGTGTTCCGCCCGGACCTGCAGCCGCCCTTCGCGCTGTTCCTGGTCGGCGTGCTGCAGGACATCCTGGCGGCCACGCCGCTCGGCATGACCGCGCTTTCCCTGATGATCGTGCACGGGCTGGCGGTCTCGCAGCGCCGTGCCTTCCTCGGCAAGCCGTTCGTGCTGGCCTGGTTCGGCTTCGTGCTGATCCACGCGCTGGCGGCGTTCCTGGTGTGGTTCCTGGCATCGCTCCTGGCGCTGCGGCTGGTCGGGCCGGAGCCGGCGGTGTTCCAGTACCTGGTGACCGTGACCCTGTTCCCGGTGGTCGCCTGGGTGTTCGTGCGAATCCACCGCTATGTGGTGCGGTGAATGCTGAAGGCGAGCGAGCAGGACAGCCAGCGGATCTTCACCCGGCGCGCCCTGATGCTGGCGGCCGGCCAGCTCGGGCTGGTCGGTGCCCTGGCCGCGCGGCTCTACTACCTGCAGGTCGTCGAGGCGGACCGCTATTCGCTGCTGTCGCGCAACAACCAGTTCAATCTCGAGCTGCTGCCGCCGATCCGGGGCCGGATCCTGGACTTGAACGGCGTGCCGCTGGCCGACAACCAGGACAATTTCAGGGTCGAGATCGTCCGCGAGCAGACGGTCGACGTCTCCGCCACCCTGGCCGCCCTCGGCTCGATCATCGAGGTGCCGGAATGGGACGTCCGCCGGGTGCTCAAGGACGTCAAGCGCAAGCGCGCCTTCGTGCCGGTCACCGTGGTGGAGAATCTGAGCCGCGAGGAGATCGCCCGGGTGGCGGTCAACGCGCCGTACCTCCCGGGGGTCCGGATCGAGGTAGGGCGGTCGCGCCGCTATCCCTTCGGTGAACTGGCGGTGCACTGCACCGGCTACGTCGCGGCGGTCTCCGAGAACGAGCTGACCGGCGACCCGGTGCTGGAGCTGCCGGACTTCCGGATCGGAAAGAGCGGGATCGAGAAGGTCCACGACCTGGAGATGCGCGGCACCGCCGGTCAACGCCAGGTCGAGGTCAACGCACTCGGCCGGATCATCCGCAAGCTGCCGGGCGACGAGGGCGAGCCCGGCCGCGACATTCGCCTCAGCATCGACATCAACCTGCAGCGCTTCGCCACCGAGCGGCTGACGCGCGGCATGGCGGAACGGATTCCGGTCGACGATCCGCGCGCCCAGGTGGCGCTGGCCAAGGCATCGCCGGCGATGCTGGCGGCGAGCGAGGCGCAGGACACCATCCTGCTCGACAAATACGGCGAGGTGGTCGAGGCCGAGAGCGGCTCGGTGGTCGTGATGGACGTCCATTCGGGCGAGCTTCGCGCTCTGGTGTCGGCGCCGGGCTACGACCCCAACCCGTTCAACCACGGGCTCTCGGCCAAGGACTGGGAGGAGTTGCTCTCCAACCCGCGCTCGCCGCTCACCAACAAGTCCATCGCCGGCCAGTACCCGCCCGGGTCGACCTTCAAGATGCTGGTCAGCCTGGCGGCCCTGGAAGCCGACCTGGCGGGTCCCGACACCCAGTTCTTCTGTCCCGGGCACCTGGAACTGGGCGACACCAGGTTCCACTGCTGGAAGCGTGGCGGGCACGGCACGGTCGACATGGTCGGCGCGCTCGAGCAGAGCTGCGACGTGTATTTCTATGAGATCGCCAAGCGCATCGGCATCGACCGGATCGCGGCGATGGCCAAGCGCCTGGGCCTCGGCGAGATGCTCGACGTCGATCTGCCGGGCGAGCGCCGCGGGCTGATCCCGAGCCGGGAGTGGAAGCAGGCGACGCGGGGCGAGCCCTGGCACCGCGGCGAGACCCTGGTGGCGGCGATCGGACAGGGGT
The DNA here is from genome assembly GCF_040219615.1 of Thalassobaculum sp. Lineage (GTDB taxonomy): Bacteria > Pseudomonadota > Alphaproteobacteria > Thalassobaculales > Thalassobaculaceae > Thalassobaculum_A. The sequence goes on along the minus strand of NZ_JAVJSE010000011.1, from coordinate 16,300 downwards.
TCGTCCTGGCCACCCCGCTGCAGCTCGCGACGATGACGGCGCGCCTGGTGAACGGCGGCCGCGCGGTGGTGCCGCGTCTGGTCCGCGATCCCGACGGCAACGCCCGGAATTTCCCGCCGACCGGCCTGGATCCGCGCGACCTCGACCTGATGCGCCAGGCGATGAGCGCGGTCGTGAACGGGGCCCGCGGTACCGCCCGCGCCGTCCGCAGCCGCGAGAACGATCCGACCATCGGCGGCAAGACGGGGACGTCGCAGGTCAAGCGCATCACCATGGCGCAGCGGGCGGCGGGGCTGACGAAGTCAAAGGACCAGCCCTGGCGCGACCGCGACCATGCCCTGTTCGTCGGCTTCGCGCCGGTCGAGGCGCCGCGCTATGCGGTCTCGGTCGTGGTCGAGCATGGCGGCGGCGGGTCGTCGATGGCGGCGCCGATCGCCGCCGACGTGCTTCTGGAGACCCTGCGGATCGATCCGGGCGGGTCGGCGCCGCTGAGTGCCGTACCGGCCGCTGACCCGCGGCGGCGGGGGTAGGGCGATGGCCGTCGGGACCCGTTTCGAGGCTCTCAACCCACCGGAGATGACCCTCGGCCAGAAGCTGGCCGCGGTGAACTGGCTCATGGTCCTGCTGATCGTCGCGATCGCCTCGGTCGGCTTTGCCATGCTGTACTCGGCGGCCAACGGCAGCGTCACGCCCTGGGCTTATCGCCAGGCGATCCGTTTCGGTGTCGGCTTCGTGGTGATGCTGACCGTCGCCATGGTCGACGTGCGGTTCTGGATGCGCAGCGCCTACCTGATGTACGCCGCGGTGCTTCTGCTGCTGTTCGCCGTCGAGGTGATGGGCGAGATCGGCATGGGCGCGCAGCGCTGGATCGACCTGGGCCTGTTCCAGTTGCAGCCCTCCGAGCTGATGAAGATTTCCCTGGTGCTGGCGCTCGCCCGGTATTTCCACGGTCTGACCTGGGACGAGGTCGGAAACCCGCTGAACCTGCTGCCGCCGCTGCTGATGATCGGCATGCCGGTGGTGCTGGTGCTGCGCCAGCCCGACCTCGGCACCGCGCTCATGATCCTGATGGGGGCGGGCGCGACGTTCTTCCTCGCGGGGGTGCGAATCTGGAAGTTCCTGACCCTGATCGGGATCGCGCTCGCGGCCGTGCCGATCGGCTGGCAGTTCATGCGCACGTACCAGCAGCAGCGCATCCTGACCTTCCTGAACCCGGAGAGCGACCCGCTCGGTTCCGGCTACCACATCACCCAGTCGAAGATCGCGCTCGGCTCCGGCGGGCTGTTCGGCAAGGGGTTCCTGGAGGGCAGCCAGAGCCACCTGAATTTCCTGCCGGAGAAGCAGACCGACTTCATCTTCACCATGCTGGCCGAGGAGTTCGGCATGGTCGGCGCGCTCGGCCTGATCGGCCTGTACGTCCTGGTGATCGCCTACGGGTTCGCCATCGCGATCCGGTCGCGCAGCCAGTTCGGGCGGCTGGTGGCCCTCGGGGTGACCACCACTCTGTTCCTGTACCTGTTCATCAACGTGGCCATGGTGATGGGCCTGATACCGGTCGTCGGGGTGCCGTTGCCGATGATCAGCTACGGCGGAACCGCCATGCTGACGATCATGCTGGGGCTCGGCATGGTCCTCGGGGTGTCGGTACATCGCGACGTCCGGATCGGCCGGGCCGGCGTCGACGAGGACTGAGCGCCGACCGGGACCGGGCCGGCGTTAACCAATCGACAATCTTCTGCGGATACCGTTGCCGTGCGCGCGAACGCCCGGCGTTCGGGCGCGTCCCTTCGAACGCACGCACAGGTCTCCGCCGCGTGATGTCGAACACCCAGCAGACGACCCTGTTCGCCGCCCTTCTGCAGGCGAGCCTGGACGGTATCGTGGTGCTGCGCCCGATGGCCGGACCCGACGGCGGGTTCGCGGATCTGGTGTTCGAGACCGTGAACCGCCGTGCCGAGGAGATCCTGGCGCGCGGGGCGGGCGGACTGGTCGGCCTGCGCGCGCTGCGGGACTTCTTCGACGGCGACGACGCGGCCTTCGACAAGTATCGCCGGGTGTGGCTGACCGGCGAGCCGGCAAGGTTCGAGGTCGACCGCCGCAGCGGACCCGCCGGGCGGGTGTTCCGGGGCGCCATCGTGCGCGCCGACGACCGGATCGTGGTGACGTTTTCCGACGTGACCGAACTGGTCGAGGCGAACGAGGTCCTCGAGCGCCAGCGCGTCGAGTTGCTGTACCAGTATGAACTGCTGGACGAACAGGCGGCCGACCTGGCCCGGATCGCCGAGGACAGCGACGCCGCGCGCGCCGAGGCCCGCAACGGCGCGCGCTTCGTCGCCGACCTGCTCGAGGCGATGCCGCTGCCGGTGTTCTTCAAGAGCCGGGAGGATCGTCGTTTCCGGATGACGAACCGGCTGTTCGCCGAACTGCACGGTTCCGGCGACAGGGACGCCACCGGCAGCACGGTGGACGACTTCTTCGAGGCCGAGACGGTGGCGTCGATCGACCGCCTCGACCAGCAGTTCTACGACAGCCCGGCGCCGCGGCAGGTCTACGAGACCGACATGACCTTCGCGGGGGCCGGCTATCGCCGCATGGTCGTCCACAAGGCGAAGATGCGGGATGCCGAGAACCGGCTGATCGGGATCACCGGGGTGATGGTCGACGTCACCGAGGCGCACCGGCTTCGGCAGGAGCTGGAACGGCTGGCCACCACCGACCCGCTGACCGGCCTGGCCAACCGCCGGGCCTTTCTGGAGCGGGCCGCCGAGGAGGTCGAGCGGGCGAGCCGGCACGACCGCCCGATGTCGGTCGTCATGATCGACGTGGACCACTTCAAGGCGATCAACGATCGCCACGGCCACGACATCGGCGACCAGGTGCTGCAGCGGGTCGCCGAGGTGGTCGGGTCGACGCTGCGGCAGGCCGGCGACCTCGCCGCCCGCTTCGGCGGCGAGGAGTTCGTGCTGCTGTTGCCGGAGACCCCGCTCGGCGGGGCCAGGATGCTGGCGGAGCGCATCCGCGAGGCGTTCGAGGTGACCCGGGTCGACACCGACGACGGGCCGGTCAACTTCACCGCCAGCTTCGGGGTCGACGCCTTGCGCCCCGGCCTCGACGCCGGCATCGATGCCGTGATCAAACGGGCCGACGACGCCCTCTACCGGGCCAAGGCCGCCGGCCGCAACCGGGTGCATCTGGCGGCATAGTCGCGACGCCGCCGGCCTGAACCGGCCCGGTCGCTCAGAACATCGTCACGGCGATCACGCCGGACCGGTGCTCGACGCACTCTTCGGTGGCGCAGACCGGCGCGATCCAGACCCGTCCGGCGGCCAGCGCGGCACCGTTGTCGTCGATATGCACCTTGTCGGCGGGCTCGTCGCGCACGGCCGACACGAAGGCCCGGGTCAGCCGCCGGCCGTACTCGGCCGCGAAGGCGCCGGCGTCCGGGATCTCGAGCACCTCGTCCTTTCCGCCGGCGCTGGCCCGCAGGACGATCGGATACAGCACCAGCTTCGCCAGGCCGGGCGGGTCGTCGACGGTCGCCCGCACCCGGGCGGCCAGCGCCGGACCCTCGCCGGGATCGAAGCCGGCCACGTCGACCCAGCGCGGGTCCTCGAACGGGGTGGGACGCCACAGGAAGGCGACCAGCGTCCAGTCGGACAGCACCTCGGGCGACGGCAGCATGCCGTCCGGGCCCTGCCAGTCGCCCTCGAAGACATAGGCGAGCCGGCCGCCGACCCGGGCCGGGCAGAGGACGCGCCCGGAGGAATCCTCGACGCCCGGCACGCAGAACGGCGGCGCCGCGGCCTCGAACACGCCGCCGAACCGCATGCCGAGCGTGGGCCCGCCGGCGCGGCGGAGCGCCTGGCTCTGCACCAGGACCGAGAAGATGCCGCCGGTCCAGTCCGGGAACACCAGGGCGACCGGCGTCGGGCCGTTGCGGATCACCAGGATGTCGACCGAGGCTCCCTCGCTGGAGCCCGCCTGCCGCTCGACGGTGCAGCCTGGTACCGCCCGGGCGATCGCGTCGCGGTCGAACGGGGTGTCGCCGGTGATGTCGCCGAGCCCGGCGTCGGACAGCTCCGGCGCGCACGCCGCCGCCCGGTCCGGGACGATCAGCAGCGCGACCAGTACCGAGGCGGCCAGGCCAGCGGCGACCAGTTGGGCGGCGTGGGGGAGGCTTCCCGGCATGGGGACATGATAGTCCAGGCCGGGTGTCGGTTTGAGTGTGAAATGTCCGTATGCTTGCAGGAGCGCCCGGTGCCGAAGCCCAGATACGGTGGCCGTCGAGGATCGGGTCGGACAGGGACCGGATGGTGGGCGCAGTAGGACTCGAACCTACGACCCGCTGATTAAGAGTCAGCTGCTCTACCAACTGAGCTATGCGCCCATCCGGGTGCGGCAGGCCGGAAAACGGCCGTCAACCGCGCGGGAGGCGGCCTTATAGCGGACCGATTCCGCTTTGTCGAGACCGTCCGGGCCGGTCTCGCGAAGTTCCGTGCGGGGAGCGGTCAGGGCGGCTCCATCGGGAAGCTGGCGACCACCACCTGGTCGACCCCGGCCCCGGGCGCGCTGCGCACCGGCAGCACGATCTTCTCGTAGGCATAGGGGCGGTGGTCGACCACCGTCCGCACCACGAAGGCGGCCGGATCGCCGGACTCCGAGGCCCCGTCGAACTGGGCCCTCAGCATCGCGGCGAGCGGGGCGTGGAAGCGGTCGATGACCTGTCCGGTGACGTCCGCGTCGACCAGGGTGGCGATCTCGGTTCCGACCAGCCGGTACTTCCAGCTGTGCCCGGTGCCGTCGGCGCCGGCCGTCCGCTCCAGCACGGTGATCCGGCCGAGGGCGGAGACCACGTCGGTCGGCCGGAACGCGATCCGACTCGGTGGGCGCACCCCTTCGTCGGCGCTCGCCAGCAGCCACGCCTCGGCGAGCGCGCGCAAGGCCGGGTGGTGCAACTCGTCGACGGCAAGCGGGGTCCAGGTCCGGACCTGGTCGGCACGCTCCTCGATCGGCGGGCGGCGCCATCCGGCGCCGGCCGGGCCCGGCGTTCGATTCCCATCGTCTTTCACTGGTTCGCACCGTGGAGGTTGCCCGCAGGGATCGTACCGGACCCACCGCCTCAATCATATCTTGTCGCTGAGGGGCGGCCGCCGGGTCAATCGGCGCACGGACGGCACGCGCCGTTGACGGAAGCGCCGCCGGACGCGAGGCTAGCGCGCCGGGTTCTCCGGTCCAGAAATTCACGAACAGAGATTCACGAACCACGGTTCTGATGCGGAGGAATGCGCCATGCGGGTCGCGAGCTATCTCGTCGACGGAATCCCGGCCTGGGGGATGGTCACGGCCGACGGCAAGGGGCTGGTCGACGCCACCGGGCTGTTCCCGAGCCTGAAGGCCGCCCTGGCGGCCGACGGCCTCGCCGAGGTCGGCCGCGCGCTCGCCGGCCAGCCGGCCAGCCGGAGCGTCGCCGACACGGTATTCCTGCCGGTACTGCCGGACCCGGACAAGATCCTGTGCGTCGGGCTGAACTACGACGATCACCGCCAGGAGGGCGGTCATCCCGAGCAGGCGCACCCGACCTTCTTCGTGCGCTTCGCCAACGCCAACATCGGCCACCGCCGGCCGATGGTGAAGCCGGCGATCTCGGACATGTTCGACTGGGAGGCCGAACTCGCCGTGGTGATCGGCAAGGCCGGCCGCCACATCCCGGCGGGGAAGGCGTTCGAGCACATCGCCGGCTACGCGCCGTACAACGACGGCAGCGTGCGCGACTGGCAGCGCCACACCACCCAGTTCACCCCGGGCAAGAACTTCGTCGGCACAGGCGGCTTCGGGCCGTGGATGTCGACCCCGGACGAGATCGCCGACCTGCAGGCGGTGACCGTCGAGGCGCGGCTGAACGGCACCGTCATGCAGCATGCCACGGTCGCCGACATGATCTTCGACATCCCGTCCCTGATCGCCTACGCGTCGACCTTCACCGAGCTGGTGCCGGGCGACGTGATCGCCACCGGCACCCCGGGCGGCGTCGGCTCGCGCCGTACCCCGCCGGTCTGGATGAAGCCGGGAGACGTGATCGAGATCGAGATCGGCGGCGTCGGCACCCTGGTCAACGAGGTGGTGGCGGAATGAGCGAGGCCGCCGTCCCGGCGGAGTCGCCGCTGCCCAAGCCAACACTCGAGGGCATCCGTGTCGTCGAACTCGGCGGCAGCGTCGCCGTCCCCTATGCCGGCTGGGTGCTTGCGACCCTCGGTGCCGAGGTGGTGAAGGTCGAGCGCCCGGACGGCGGCGACGACGCCCGGGCCTGGATGCCGCCGGAGCGGCGGCCCGGCTTCGGCGGCATCTTCACCGCCCTGAATGCCGGCAAGCGGTCGGTCACGGTCGACTTCAAGGATCCGGCCGCGCTCGAGCGGCTGGCCACCCTGATCGGCCGCGCCGACGTGGTGGTGCAGAACCTGCGGCCGGGTCTCGCCGAGCGGCTCGGCATCGGCGCCGAGGCCATGCTGGCGGCCAACCCGCGGCTGATCTACTGCGACAGCGGCGCCTTCGGGCGCACCGGCCCGCTCGCCGACCGCCCGGGCTACGACCCGCTGATGCAGGCGTTCGGCGGGATCATGAGCGTGACCGGCCACGAGGGCACGGATCCGGTGCGGGTCGGAACCTCGCTGATCGACATGGGCACCGGCATGTGGGCGGTGATCGGCGTGCTGTCGGCGCTGCGGCGGCGCGACGCCACCGGGGCGGGCGGCCGCATCGACGTGTCGCTGTACGAGACCGCGCTCGGCTGGATGACCTACCACGTGTCGAACTTCATGGCCTCGGGCCGGGACCCGCGCCGGCCCGGCACCCGGTCGCCGGGCATGGCGGTCTACCAGGCCTTCGCCTGCGCCGACGGCCACCTGATCATCGCCGCCCCGAGCGACCGGCTGTTCGCCAAGGTGGCCGCCGTGCTTGGCCACCCGGAATGGCCGGGAGACCCGCGCTTCGCCAGCAACGAGCGGCGGTTCGAGAACATCGAGGTGCTGGTCGGGTTGATCGAGGACGTGACGCGGACCCGGCCGCGGGCGCACTGGCAGGCCGCCCTGGACGCCGCCGGCGTGCCGTCGGCGCCGCTGCAGAGCGTCAGCGAGGTGGTGGCGCATCCGCAGACCCGGGCCCTCGGGATCGTGGAGACCACGCCGGACGGCTGGGAGTTGGTCGGCCTGCCGCTGTCCTTCGACGGGCTGCGGCCGCCGCAGCGCTCCGGACCGCCGGGGCTCGGGGCCGACACCGAGGCGGTGCTGGGCGGCGAGGCAGGAGCGTAGCGCCGGGTGGCCCGATCCTGCATGCCGGGGTACGCTCCGAGCGACGGCAGGGAGGGGGCGGGATGACCGGTGGGGATTCGTCGAACGCCGACTGGGCGTCACGACTGGCCGGCACAGATCCGCGGGTCTTCACCTTCATCGATGCCTGGCGGGCCGCCCGCCGCGGCAAGCTGGTGCCGTTCCGCCAGGACTTCGACCCGACCGTCGTTCCGGGCCTGCTGGGCAGCGTGTGGCTCTACCGCTACGAACCGGAGCTCGGCGACTTCGTCTGCCGGCTTGCCGGCGAGGCGATCAAGGCGGCCTGGGGCGGCAACCTCACCGGGCGGACCCTGCGCGAGATCATCGGTGAGGACGACTACGCCGTGGTGATCGAGCGCTGGCGGCGGATCATGGCCGGCCCGCTGATCCAGTACGGCGCGGCGGCCGAGCTGGGCAGCGACAGCCAACAGCGCCGGGTCGAGCGGCTGGTCATGCCGCTGGCGTCCGAGAGCGGGGAGATCGACCACATGCTCGGCCTCAGCCTGTATGCGCTGTCGTCGCCGACCCTGACGCGCACCATCCTGGTGCCGGGCACGACCGTGCAGATCCCCTGCGCCGAGTTGTGACGCCCCGTCAGGCGGCGGCGTAGCGGTCCCAGAATCCCTCGGCCGGGGCGATTTGCCGGACCACGTCGACCCAGACGCCGGCCGGGTCGCGCAGCATGAACCGGCGCTGGCCCCAGGGCTCGTCGACCGGCCCGTGCAGGATCGCGACGCCCCGGGCCGCCAGCCTGTCGCACTCGGCATCGACGTCCTCGACCTCCAGGGTCAGCAGCAGGCCGGCCGCGCCGAACCGCTCGCGCCCGGGCGGGATCGACGGGTGGTCGGGCGACATGAAGGCAACCAGGCTTCGGGATCCGGAGGACGACATCACGACGATCCAGGTCGCCTCGAACACCACCTCGAAGCCGAGCATCTCGACCCAGAACCGCCGGCATTCGGCAAGCCGGTCGGTCATCACGATGGGATACATCCCGGACAGGTGCATGGTGCTCTCCTCCGCCAGCGCGCCGTGGTAGAAACATACTGATGGTATGTAAAACATACAGGCTGTATGTATGCAAGAGAGACGAACCCAGGCCGGCCGCCGGACAGCCACCCGGCAGGCGCTCCTGGCGGCGGCCCGCCGGGAGTTCGCGGAGCAGGGCTACGCCGGCGCCGCGACCGAGTCGGTGGTCCGTCTGGCCGGGGTGACCCGGGGCGCGCTGTATTACCACTTCCCGGACAAGGCGGCGCTGTTCGAGGCGGTGGTCGACACCGTGGCGGCCGGGATCCGCGACGCGATCCTGGATGCGGCGCAGCGGTCGGCGTCGCCGCGCGCGGCCCTGATCGACGGCATGCGGGCGTTCCTGGATGCCTGCCTGCGCGACGACGCGCGATCGATCTACCTGATCGACGGGCCGGCCGTGCTGGGGTGGCGGCGCTGGCGCGAGATCGACGGCGCCCACAGCGGCCGACTGCTGCGCGAGGGTGTGGCGGCTGCGCTCGGCGAGGGGGCGGGGCGCGACGTCGAGGCGCTGACGACCTTGCTCTCCGGCGCCTCCAACGAGGCCGCATTGTGGCTGTCGGACGCCCCGGGCGACGCGGCGCGGCGCCGTGTCCTCGACGCAGCCATGGTCGACCTGATCGTCCGGCTGTTTCCCGATCCGCCCCGCTGAGGGCCGCGTCTGGACCGCCTGCTACGGCATGCTATGGTCGCGCCGCATCGATCATCCCCGTTTCTGCCATGTCCCTCAGTACTCCGCTCACAGCCCTGCTCGGGATCGAGCACCCCGTGATCAGCGCGCCGATGGCCGGTGTCGCCGGTGGCGCGCTGGCCGGTGCCGTCTCCCAGGCAGGCGGCCTCGGGCTGATCGGTGGCGGCTACATCGACGACGCCTGGATCGAGCGCGAATGGTCGGCCGCCGGCAATGCCCGGGTCGGCATCGGCTTCATCACCTGGCGCCTCGACGGCGCGCCGGCGGCGCTCGACGCCGCCCTGGCGCACCGCCCGGCGGCGGTCATGCTGTCGTTCGGCGATCCGGCGCCCTACATCCCGCGGATCCATGCGGCCGGTGTGCTGGCGATCTGCCAGGTCCAGACCGTCGGGACGGCCCGGCAGGCGGCCGACGCGGGTGCCGACCTGATCGTGGCGCAGGGCGCCGACGCCGGCGGCCACGGGGCCAGCCGCGGCACCTTCGCCCTGGTACCGGCGGCGGTCGACGCGGTGACGCCGGTGCCGGTGATCGCCGCCGGCGGGGTCGGCGACGGCCGCGGGCTGGCCGCCGCCCTGGCCATGGGGGCGGCCGGCGTGCTGGTCGGCTCGCGGTTCTACGCCAGCGTCGAGGCCCAGGCCCGCGACGGGGCCAAGGCGCGGGCGGCGGCGGCGTCGGGAGACCACACCGTCCAGTCCGGCGTGTTCGACCGGGCCCGCGGCTTCGACTGGCCGGCGCCGTTCCGGCTGCGCACCCTGCGCAATCGCTTCACCGACCGCTGGCACGGCCGCGAGGCCGGGATGGACGGGTCGCTGGATGCGATCCGGGCCGACTACGGCCGGGCGGTCGACGCCGGCGACCTCGACGAGGCGGCGGTGGTGGTCGGCGAGGCCGCCGACCTGATCCGCGACGTGCCGCCGGCCGGCGACCTGGTCCGGCGCATGGTCGCCGAGGCCGAGGCCGCCCTGCGGAGCGGAACCCAGTTCATCGTCTAGGAGGAGACAAGCCGTGCAGGTCCGCGAGTTCGAGACCCTGACCCTGGAGGCCGTGGACGAGCATGTCCTGGTCGTCACCCTGGACCGCCCGGAGGTCCGAAACGCCCTGAACACCCAGATGGGCTTCGACCTGCGCGACCTGTGGACCGAGATGTACCGCGACGCCGGGACGGTGCGCTGCGTGGTCCTGACCGGGCGCGGCGACAAGGCGTTCTGCGCCGGCGGCGACCTCAAGGAACGCAACGGCATGACCGACGAGGCGTGGCGCTGCCAGCACGCCCTGTTCGAGCAGATGGTCAAGGCCCAGCTTGAATGCCCGGTGCCGATCGTGGCGGCGGTCAACGGTGCGGCCTTCGCCGGCGGGCTGGAGATCATGCTCGGCTGCGACTTCGCCTACGCCGCGCCGAACGCCCGGTTCGCGCTGACCGAGGTGACGCTGGGCATCATGCCGGGGGCGGCGGGGACCCAGAACCTGCCGCGCGCCGTCGGCTTGCGCCGGGCCAAGGAGATCGTGCTGACCGGCCGGCCGTTCAGCGCCGAGGACGCGCTGGCCTGGGGCGCGATCAACCGGATCTGCCCCGACGGCAGGCTGATGGACGAGGCGTTGGACACCGCCCGGACGATCGCCGGCAACGCGCCGATCTCGGTCCGCCAGGCCAAGAAGTCGCTGAACGCGTCGGAGCAGATGGACCTGAAGAACGGCTACGACTTCGAGATCGAGGCCTACAACCGCACGGTCGGCACCGAGGACCGCAGCGAGGGCATCCGCTCGTTCAACGAGAAGCGCAAGCCGGTCTACAAGGGGCGATGACACCGCAACGATGGTGAGGTGAGGCGGCGACCGGCCCGGCTCACCCCCGCGCGTCCCGGATCGCCTGCCAGACCAGCTCGGGCGTCATCGGGGTGTCCAGGTGCTCGACCCCGAGCGGCCTGAGGGCGTCGAGCACGGCGTTGATGATCGGTCCCGGCCCGCCGATCGACGGCACCTCGCCGACACCCTTGGCGCCGATCAGGGCGTTCGGGCTGGCGGTCGGCGCCCAGGCCAGGTCGAAGAACGGCATGTCGTCGGCCCGCGGCAGGCAGTAGTCCATCAGCGATCCCGACAGCAGCTGGCCGCTGTCCGGGTCGTAGTGCACGCGCTCCAGCAGCACCTCGCCGATCTCCTGGGCGATGCCGCCGTGGATCTGGCCGCGGGCGGTCGGCTCGTTGATCACCCGGCCGAGGTCGTCGACCCCGGTCCAGCGCTCGACCGTCACCCGGCCGGTGTCGGGGTCGACCTCGACCTCGACCGCGTAGGCGCCGTTCGGGAAGGTGGTGTGCAGGCCCTCGAAGTCGAGCTGCGCCATGCAGCCGCTGCCGAGCTCGCCGTCGCGCTGCTCGGCCGGGATGCGGTCCCAGCCGGCCGCGACCTCGCCGAGCGCGATGGTCCGGTCGGTGCCGGCGATGCGGAACTCGCCGAAGCCGTACTCGACGTCCGGGACCGCCGCCTCCAGCAGGTGCGAGGCGACCTGCCTGGCCTGGTCGATCATCTTCAGCGCCGTGCGGTGCACGGTGTTGCCGGCGATCGACAGCAGGTTCGAGCCGCCGGTGCCGCCGCCCTTCTCCAGGAAGTCGCTGTCGCCCTGCTCGACGCGGATGCGCTCGACCGGGATCTCCAGGGTCTCGGCGGCGACGATGGCGAGCGCGGTGCGGTGGCCCTGGCCGGAGTCCTGGGTGCCGGTGCGCACCAGCACGGTGCCGTCGGGCAGGGCCCGGACCTCGCTGCGCTCCGCCACCGAGCCGCCGGTGGCGTGCAGGTGCAGGCCGATGCCGATGCCGCGGCGCCGGCCCTTCGCCTCGCTCTCGGCCCGTCGGCGCGCGAAGCCGGCCCAGTCGGCGTCGTCGAGGACCCGGTCGAGCACTGCCGGGAAGTCGCCGCCGTCATAGGTCTCGTTCATGGCGGTGGCGTAGGGCAGGTCGGACGGCCGCACCAGGTTGCGACGCCGCAGCTCGACCCGGTCGACGCCGAGCCGGTCGGCGGCGACGTCGATCAGCCGCTCCAGGGTCGACACCGTCTCCGGCTTGCCGGCGCCGCGATAGGCGTCGGTCGGCACCGCGTTGGTGAACACCCCGCGCACCCGGTAGTGCAGCCCCGGGATCCGGTAGCAGTGCCCGAACACCCGGCAGGCGCCGCCGGTGACGATGGTGGCGTTGACCGCGTTCCAGTAAGCGCCGACGTCGGCCAGCGCGTCGATCCGGAAGCCGGTGAAGTTCAGGTCGGCGTCGAGCGCCAGCCCGGCCCGGTCGATCCGGCCGCGCCCCATGGCGTCGGAGACCATCCCCTCGGTCCGGCTGGAGATCCACTTGACGGGCCGGCCGAGTGCCCTGGCGGCCGCCAGCACCAGCACCTGCTCGGGGTAGGGCCAGATCTTGACGGCGAAGCTGCCGCCGACGTCCTCGGTGATCACCCGGACCCGGTCCTGCTCGACGCCCAGATAGTCGGCCATGGCGCCGCGCAGCGACACCACGCCCTGGCTGCCGGTCCACAGCGTGTAGCGACCGTCCTCCGGGTCGAAGGCACCGACGCAGCCGCGGGTCTCGACCGGCGCGATCGCGATCCGCGGGTGCCGGACGGTCAGCTCGAACACATGCGCCGCCTCGGCGAAGGCGCGGGCGGTGTGGTCCGGATTGCCCTTGTCCCAGTCGATGCCGATATTGTCCGGCGCCTGCGGCCAGATGGTCGGGGCCTCGCCGGCGACCGCGGCCTCCAGGTCCAGGACCACCGGGGCCTCGTCGAAGTCGATCTCGATCGCCTCGAGGGCGTCCAGGGCCTCGGCCTCGGTCGCGGCGATCACCGCGACCACCGGCTGTCCCACATACTTGACCGAGTCGCGGGCCAGCACCGGGCGTTCCGGCTCGATCATCGGCGACCCGTCGCTGTTCGCCATGGCCGAGCGCACGGTCATCGGGCCCACGCCCATGCCGTCCAGGTCGGCGGCGGTCAGGACCGCGAGCACGCCGTCTGCCCCGCGCGCCGCCTCGACGTCCAGGGCGGCGATCCGGCCGTGGGCCACGGGAGAGCGCAGCAGCACCATGGTCAGGGTGCCGTCGGGCCGATGGTCGTCCACGTAGCGGCCGCGTCCGGTCAGCAGTCGGTCGTCTTCGAAGCGGTGCATGGGGCTTTTCGGGGTGGATCAAGGAGAGGCGGAGGGTCGCACGGATGGCGGCGGGTTTTCCAGTCTTCCGGCCGCCGCGATTTGCTATGATCGCCGGAGTGACCCATCCCCAAACCGCAATCGGCAAATGACGGACAATCTGCCGGTCACGCTGGCCAACCTCCACCAGGACGCCAAGACGGCCGGCGATCGAACCGAGACGTTTCGTGCGTACGTCAAGCTGCTCAACGCGGCCTACAAGGCGCTGGAGAAGGCCCGCGAGGAGTCGCGGCTGGCGGAGCGGCGCGTCAACGCCCTGCGCGTCGACCATGACTTCTTCACTCGCCACAAGGCGCGCGTGGAGGTCGCGTTCAGGGCCCTGCGCGAGACATACAGGAATCCGGCCAAGGCACTGCGGATCATCGACGATCTTTGCGCGAACTATCCGCCGCAATACGTCTATGAAGTCTGCCAGCTCGGCAGCTACCGGCTCGGCGTGCCGCTCGGATGGAACATGCTCGGGGTGCGATCGGCATCCAGGATCGATGCCGATCAGAACTATGCCGACGTCGCAATTCCGGCCCTCGCACAGATGCTGCCGGACCATGCGGCATATCTGGAGCTTCGGACTTCCGACATCGAGTCGGAATTCGATGACGCGGTCGCCAGCGCGAACCGCAAGCGCAACGTGCAGGCGGCCATCGCGGAGGCGATGCCGAAGTGGAACGAGGAACTGTCCGCCTGCTCGCTCGCGCTGAAGCCCTCGGAGATCGAACGGCTGAGCAACAGCGAGCGCGAGGTGCGCCGACGCCTCATGCCCAAGTCGACCACCGAGGAGCACGAGCAGGAAGCCTGACCTGCCCGGCGCCTCCCGTCAGCCGACCGCCTTCTCCGGGTGCAGGGCCAGCCGGGCCGGCACCTCGACCGGCATCGACAGCAGGTGGAAGGCCAGCGACTTGCCGTGGCCGTCCAGGTTCAGCGCGCCGTTGACCCCGCCCTGCAGGACGTCGTCGATCACGAAGTTCATGGCCGGCAGGTTCGGCAGCTCGTAGCGGGTCACCGTGCCGGCGCCCTTGGCGGCGAACCACGTCTTGATCCGCTCGGGCGTCAGCTGCTCGAGCAGCAGCGACCAGGCCTCCTCGTGATAGGGGATCACGCTGATGTTGACCCGGTTGCCCTTGTCGCCGGTGCGACCGTGGGCGACCTCGTGCAGCGGCACCCGGACGGTGCGATCCGCCCCGTTCATGTCCGGTCCTCCTCTACCAGCCGTGCCCCTGCGCTGACCCGGTCGCGGTCGACCAGGATCGAGGCGGTGGTGACCTGCGGGGCGATCCGATGGCGCACGCCGGCGCCGCCGGCCGGGCCGGAGCAATAGAGCGACAGCACCTCGTCGGCGATCCACTGCGCCATCTGCTTGTCGCCGCCCTGGGTCGCCATGCGCACCCGGTACTCGCCGTCGTCCGGCCAGTCGCGGCCGGCGCGCAGGTCGCCGCCGTCGCCGTCGAAGGTCGCGACCGTGCCGATCAGGTCGAAGCGCAGCGGCCAGTTGGTGCCGAGGTCGCGCACCCTGCTGCGCAGCACCTCGATCGCCAGCTCGGCGCGCCGACGGGCGTTCGGCCCGGCATAGGTGATCTCGCCCTCGCCGAGCCAGCCGCCCTCGAAGCTGACGGTCGCCTTCAGGGTCGGCGGCCGCGGCTTGCCGCGGGCGCCGGTGATGCGAACCCGGTCCGGCCCGGCCTCCTCGACCTTCACGCCCGAGATGTCGAGGGTGACGTCCGGCGTCAGGTAGGCGGACGGGTCGTGCATCTCGTACAGCAGCTGCTCCTTCACCGTGCGGTGGCTGACCAGCCCGCCGGTGCCGTCGGCCTTGCCGATCACCACCGTGCCGTCGGCCGAGATCTCGGCGATCGGGAAGCCGACATGGCCGAAGTCCGGCACGTCCTTGTAGCCGGGGTCGGCGAAATAGCCGCCGGTGACCTGGGCGCCGCACTCCAGCAGGTGGCCGGCCATGGTGCCGGCGGCCACCCGGTCCAGGTCGTCGAGCGACCAGCCGAACTCGTGCAGCAGCGGCCCGAGTGCCAGCGCCGGGTCGGCGCAGCGCCCGACCACCACCACGTCGGCGCCCAGCGCCAGGGCGTCGGCGATCGGCTGGGCCCCCAGATAGACGTTGGCGGCGACCAGCTTGCCGTCGGGCATGGCGAGGCCCTCGACGGCGTCGTGGCCGCGGATGTCGCTCTCGGTCATGACGGCGGTCAGGTCGTCGCCCTCGACCACCGCGACCTTCAGGCCGGCGATCCCGTCCTCGCGCGCCATCTGCAGGATCTTCCGGGCCCCGCCCATCGGGTTGGCGGCGCCGAAGTTCGACACCACGCGGATTCCGCTGGCCTTGGCGGTCTTCAGCACCGGCCGCAGGATGCGCTCCAGATAGGGCGAGTAGCCGGCCGCCGGGTTCTCGATCCGGGCCTGCTGGGCCAGCGCCAGGGTGCGCTCGGCCAGGGTCTCGTACATCAGGTAGCGCGGGCCGGCGCGGCGGGCCAGGGTCGCGACCACGGGAACGGCGGCGTCCCAGCGGTCGCCGGCGAATCCGGCGCCGCAGCCGATGTGCACGGTGGTGGCGGTCACGCTGGGTCTCCTCCGGGTGGTGTTTTCACGCAGCCTAGCCGACCGGGCCGCCTTGCCGGAACACCCGTTCGCCCCAGGATGTGGAAAGACCGAACCGCCATGCAGCATCGCATTGCCGCAGCCCGCCGTCCGATCGGCTGCCGCCGGAATACGATGATGGTGAATCGGCCCCGGCAGTCGGTGGCGACCCGGCCGAACCGCCTGAGCGGCGTCCGCGGATTCAGTGAACCGTCACCAGAATTCTTGAGTGAACTGTCACCGAAATTCTATCTTACACACGCCTTCGGAATCTGATGTTCTTTACAACTAGGCGGTGTCAATTTTGAAGTGCAACGTTCTGTGGCGTGGTCTGATCATCGGCGACTAGTTTTCGGAAGACCTCGTTTGGGGTGAGGAAGTCGAGGATTTTCCGGGGTCTGTCGTTGAGGCGCTCGGCAATGTCATTGAGGTGCTGCTGGGAGTGGCCGCTGAGATCGGTGCCTTTGGGGAGATACTGCCGGATCAGGCCGTTGG
>NZ_JAVJSE010000010.1:0-517193 GCF_040219615.1 Thalassobaculum sp. | reverse complement strand
TGGTGGAATTCGGCCGATTTCACCGCGAGATCCCACCCCCCTGTCGTCATCCCGGAGAGGCTGCGCGAGCAGCCGGCTCCGGGAACCACGAAGTGACGGGCGTCACGAACTGCATGAAACCGCACGCCATTTCGAGATGTGTGAACACCGTAGGTCGCTGCGTGGGTTCCGGATGCGTCCCGCCGATGGCGGTCCGCTCCGGAATGACGACCATATTACTTCCGTCATTCCGGACGGACGCGCCGCCTCGGCGCGGTCGAGCCGGAACCCACCGGCCGCTCCGTCACCCCGGTGTCGGCGGGGCCGGCAGGCCGTCCAGGCTGTCGCGCAGGCGGTCGAGCAGGCGGAACAGCAGGACGCATTCCTCGGTCGTGAACCCGTCGAGCGCCGCCGCGTAGTAGCCGCGGATGTCGCCCAGCATGTCGCGCCACACCCGCTCGCCCTCGGGCGTGAGGCGGACATGGCGCAGCCGGCCGTCGCCGTCGGCGCCGCGCACCCGCTCGACCAGGCCGAGGTCCTCCAAGCGGGCCAGCACCCCCGCCAGGTTCTGCCGGCTGACCATCAGGAAGCCGATCAGCTCCTTCACCGTCATGCCGCGCTCGCGCGCCGACGGCCGCGACAGCGCGCCCATCACCGCCCATTGCTGGGTCGTCGCGTTGTGCCGCGACACCGCCCGGGTGCCGGTCTTGTGCATCAGGTTGGACGCCTGGTAGAGCCGCAGGAACAGGCGGTTGGCGACGTCGAATCGGGCGTCCGGATGGTCGGCGGGCGCGGCGGTCGGAAGATCCTGGGACGTGTAATTCATCAATACCTTGTCGTATCGTTCAAAATATAGCATACCCTTGTCATAATATCGGGACCAGCGGTTTCGTGCGCTGTCACCCGGACCGGCTCGAGGGAGGACGCATGCGTGGACTGAGCGACAGGACGGTCGTCGTCACCGGCGGCGGCGGCGGCATCGGCGGCGCCACCTGCCGGCGCTTCGGCGAGGCCGGGTCCAGGGTGGCGGTGCTCGACATCGACCTGGCAGCCGCCGAGCGGATCGCCGCCGAGGTCGCCGGATCCGGCGGCACCGCGAAGGCCTTCGCCTGCGACATAGCCGACCACGACGCGGTGGTCGCCACGATCGTCGCGGTCGAGGCGACGCTCGGCCCGGTCGACGTGCTGGTGAACAACGCCGGCTGGGACGTGTTCCGGCTGTTCAAGGACAGCACGCCCGAGGAGTGGCAGAAGCTGATCGCCATCAACCTGATGGGCCCGCTGAACATGCACCACGCGGTGCTGCCGGGCATGCTGGAGCGACGCTTCGGCCGGATCGTTAACATCGCCTCCGACGCCGCCCGGGTCGGCTCCACCGGCGAGGCGGTGTACGCCGCCTGCAAGGCCGGGATGCTCGGCTTCTCCAAGACCCTGGCGCGCGAGCACGCCCGCCACGGCATCACCGTCAACGTGGTCTGCCCGGGGGCGACCAACACCGCCCTGTTCGCCGAGTACAAGCGCGGCGCGGGCAACCCGGAAAAGCTGGAGGAGGCGTTCCGCCGGGCCGTGCCGATGGGCCGGATCGGCGAGCCTGAAGACCTGCCGGGCGCGATCCTGTTCTTCGCCAGCGACGACGCGGCGTTCGTGACCGGCCAGGTGCTGAGCGTGTCCGGCGGCCTGACCATGGCCGGATGATCGGGGCCGGATGATCGGGGAGGGCAGAGAGATGCAGTACGAGGACATCCTGTTCACGGTGGCCGACGGGGTCGCCACCATCGCCATCGACCGGCCGAAGGTAATGAACGCCTTCCGCGGCCGAACCTGCGAGGAGCTGATCCACGCGTTCAATCGGGCCGGCTGGGACAAGGCGATCGGGGTGATCGTTCTGACCGGCACCGGCGACCGGGCGTTCTGCACCGGCGGCGACCAGTCGGCCCATGACGGCGGCTACGACGGCCGCGGCATGATCGGCCTGCCGGTCGAGGAGCTGCAGTCGATCATCCGCGAGGTGCCGAAGCCGGTGATCGCCCGGGTGCAGGGCTATGCCATCGGCGGCGGCAACGTGCTGGCGACGCTGTGCGACTTCACCATCGCCTCGGACAAGGCGCAGTTCGGCCAGGTCGGCCCCAAGGTCGGCTCGGTCGACCCGGGCTTCGGCACCGCCTACCTCGCCCGCATCGTCGGCGAGAAGAAGGCGCGCGAGATCTGGTACCTGTGCCGCCGCTACAGCGCCGCCGAGGCCATGGCGATGGGCCTGGTGAACACCGTGGTGCCGCACGACGAGCTGGACGCCGAGGTGGCGCGCTGGTGCGCCGAGATCATGGAGCGCAGCCCGACCGCGATCGCCATCGCCAAGCGCTCGTTCAACGCCGACACCGACAATATCCGCGGCATCAGCGGCATGGGGATGCAGGCGCTGTCGATGTACTACGCCAGCGAGGAGTCCCAGGAGGGCGTGCGGGCGTTCAACGAGAAGCGCAAGCCCGACTTCCGGAAGTACCAGAAATGACCGCGCTTTCGGAGGAGCAGGCGGCGTTCCGCGAGACCGCCCGGCGGTTCGCGGCCGAGCGCATCGCCCCCGGCTACATGGCGCGCGAGCAGGCCGGCATGGTCGACCGCGCGCTGGTGCGCGAGATGGGCGCGCTCCGCCTGATCGGCGCCGACCTGCCGGAGCGCTACGGCGGCCTCGGCGCGCCCAGCGTCACTGTCGGCCTGGCGATCGAGGCGGTCAGCCATGCCGACCTCAACGTCGGCTACGTGCCGCTGCTGTCGTCCCTGAACGGCCAGATCGTC
The DNA here is from genome assembly GCF_040219615.1 of Thalassobaculum sp. Taxonomy (GTDB): domain Bacteria; phylum Pseudomonadota; class Alphaproteobacteria; order Thalassobaculales; family Thalassobaculaceae; genus Thalassobaculum_A. The sequence continues at coordinate 514,421 of NZ_JAVJSE010000010.1, read as the reverse complement.
GCCCGCCATGCGGCACCGGAGCTGGCGGCGGCGTGGATCCCGCGCATCGTGTCGGGCGAGGCGCTGTTCGCGCTGGCGCTGACCGAGCCGCGCGGCGGGTCGGACGCCGCCAACCTGCAGCTCTCGGCCCGGCGCGACGGCGACGGCTACGTCCTGAACGGCGAGAAGTCGTCGATCTCGATGGCCGACCAGGCCGACGCCGCGGTGGTGTTCGCCCGCACCGGCGCGCCCGACAGCGGCGCCCGCGGGGTCTCGGCCTTCCTGGTGCCGATGGACGCCAAGGGGATCACGACCACCCGGTTCAGGGACCTCGGCAGCCATGCGGTCGGCCGCGGCTCGATCTTCTTCGACGGCGTGCGGGTTCCCGCCGACCACCGGCTGGCCGAGGAGGGCATGGGCTTCGTGCAGGTCATGCAGGGCTTCGACTACAGCCGGGCGCTGATCGGCCTGCAGTGCTGCGCCGCCGCCCAGGCCTCGCTCGACGAGAGCTGGGCCTATGTCGGCGAGCGCGAGGCCTTCGGGGCGCCGATCGCGCAATACCAGGGCGTGACCTTCCCGCTGGCCGAGGGCGAGGGCCTGGTCGCCGCCGTCCGCCAGCTCTGCTACCACACGCTGCGCCTGCGCGACGACGGGGCGGCGCACACCGCCGAGGCGGCGATGTGCAAGTGGCTGGGCCCGAAGACCGCGGTCGACGTGATCCACCAGTGCCTGCTGACCCACGGCCACACCGGCTGGTCGATGGACCTGCCGCACCAGCAGCGGCTGCGCGACGTCATGGGCCTGGAGATCGGCGACGGCACCGCGCAGATCATGAAGCTGATCGTGGCCCGCGAGCGCGCCGGCAAGGTCGCGGTGCAGCACCTGGCGAAGCGCTGAGGGCGGGTGGGTTCCGGCTCCGTCCCGCCGTCGGCGGTCCGGTCCGGAATGACGTCGAATATTGAGGACATCGCGACGGCCGGCCGACCGTGGAGGGCGGTTCCACCCCCCTTGACGTTGCTCCGGACGAGCGCGCCGCCCGGCTCCGTCCCGCCGTCGGCGGTCCGGTCCGGAATGACGTCGAGAAATGAAGACATCGCGACGGCCGGGCGACCGCGGAGGGCGACGCCACCCCCCTTGACGTTGCTCCGGACGAGCGCGCCGCCCGGCTCCGTCCCGCCGTCGGCGGTCCGGTCCGGAATGACGTCGAGAAATGAGGACATCGCGACGGCCGGCCGACCGCGGAGTGCGACCCCCCTTGTCGTCATTCCGGACGGGCGCGCCGCCCTCGGCGCGGTCGAGCCGGAACCCACGGAGCGACGGCTGGTGTCCGCGAACCGACGGCCAGGCTGGACGCCGGTGCCGCCGGCCGTATGATCGCGGGTCCCGCCGTCCCGTCCTGCCCGGATCCCCCGAATGCTCGAGAACACCGTCGCCCTGCTCACGGTGGCGCTGCCGCTGATGGGCAGCCCCGGCCCGGCGATCGTCAGCCTGGCCGCGACCGGCTCGACCTTCGGGTTCCGGCGCGGCCTGCCCTACCTGGCGGGCATCCTGCTCGGCAACTCGACGGTCCTGCTGATGGTCGCGACCGGTATCACCGGGATGGTGCTGGCGCTGCCGGCCGCGGTGCCGGTGCTGACCGCGGTCGGGCTGGCCTACCTGCTGTACCTCGCCTGGAGGATCGCCACCGCCCCGGTGGTGCGGACCGCGGCCGAGCCGGGCAGGGAGCCGACCACCGCCGGCGGCTACCTGCTGTCGCTGGTGAACCCCAAGGCCTACGCCGCCATCGGCGCGGTCTACGCCAGCGGCAGCATCGTGCCGGGGGATCCGGTCCTGGATACCGCCCTGAAGATCGCGGCGCTGATCGGCGTGAACGTCACCGTCAACACCGCCTGGCTCGGCATCGGGTCCGGCTTCTCGTCGGTGCTGCGCAACCCGCGCACCGGCCGGGCGATGAACTGGTCGCTGGCCGGACTGCTGCTGGCGTCGGTGGCGTACACGGTGCTGCGGTAGCTACACGGCGACGCTCATGGCGCCGTCGACGTTCAGCACGTGGCCGCTGACGAAGGCGCCGGCCGGGCTCATCAGGTAGACCGCGGCACCGCCCAGTTCCTCCGGCTTCGCCCAGCGGCCCATCGGGGTGCGGCCGACTACCCAGGCATTGAACTCCTTGTTGTCGAGCAAGGCGGTGTTCATCTCGGTGGCGACGTAGCCGGGGGCGACCGCGTTGACCCGCACGCCCCTCCCGCCGAGCTCCACCGCCATCGCCCGGGTCAGGGCGCGCAGGCCCTCCTTGGCGGCGATATAGGCCGGCACCGTCGGCCGCGCCATCGGGCCGAGCATCGACACGGTGTTGATGATGCTGCCGCCGGCGCCGGTCGCGATCATCCGCTTCGCCGCCTCGCGGCCGAGCACGAAGCAGGCGGTCAGGTTGGTCTCCACCACCCGCCGGAAGTCCTCGGTCGGGAACTCCAGCACCGGCACCCGGTGCTGCACCCCGGCATTGGCGATCAGCCCGTACAGCCCGCCGTGCCGGTTGACGATGCGGTCGAGGGCGGCGATCGCCGCCGGCTCGTCGGTGACGTCGAACGCCTCGCCCTCGGCGTCGTGGCCGTCGGCGGCCAGCGCGTCGACCTTCTCGGCCAGGGTCTTCGGGTCGCGGCCGTTCAGCACGACCCGGGCGCCGTGCTCGGCGCAGGCCCGGGCCATCGCGAAGCCGATGCCGCGCGAGGCGCCGGTGATCAGGATGGTGCGGCCGGTCAGGTCGAACAGCGAGGTCGTGACGGGCATGGCGGACTCCGGGGTGGGTGGGACCGGCAGCCTAGGAGCCGGGGGCTCGCCGCTCAAGCGCGCACCGTCAGCTTCCCGCCTTGCGGAGCTGCTCGCGGTGGAACACGTACAGGCCGCTGGCGATCACCACCGCGGCGCCGGCCACCGTCCATCGGTCCGGCAGATGCCCGAACACCAGGTAGCCGGAGGCGGTCATCCACAGGATCGCGGTGTAGCTGAACGGCGCGAGCAGCGAGGCCGGGGCGAACCGATGGGCGATGATCAGCAGCCAGTGGCCGACCCCGCCGAACACCCCGAGCAGGCACAGCAGCGTCCAGGCGAACCATCCGGACGGGGCTTCCCAGATGAACGGCAGCAGCGGCAGCAGCACCACCGTCCCGAACAGCGGCGAGTACAGCGACGTCGTGTCGGAGTGGTCGCGCGCCGCCAGCTTGCGGGTGGCGATCTGGTACAGCGAGACCGCCACCACGTTGCACAGCGACAGCCCGATCGCCCAGTGCAGGGTGGCCCCGGCCGGCCGGACGATGATCAGCACGCCGACGAAGCCGACCGCGATCGCCGTCCAGCGCCGCCAGCCGACCCTCTCGCCGAGCAGCGGCACCGAGAGTGCCGCGACCAGCAGCGGGATGGTGAACATGATCGACGAAGTGGTGGCCAGCGGCAGGTAGCGCAGCGCGAAGAAATTGAAGATCGTCGACAGGAACAGGAAGGCCGAGCGGACGATCTGCAGCTTCAGGTTCGACGAGGCCAGCACCCGGGTGCCCTTGCGCGGCAGCAGCACGGCCGCCACCAGCACCGCGTGGCCGACGAAGCGCGCCCACACGATCTGCAGGCTGTTCATCTCCTCGGCCAGCAGCTTGGCCGAGGTGTCCAGGAAGGTGAACAGCAGGAAGGCCGCGACCATCAGCAGGATGCCGGTCCCGCGTCGGCTGTCGTCGAGATATCCGGTGTCGGACAGAGCCGCCTCCCGCGGCGAGGTGAGAGCGCAGTCTTAGCCCAGCGGTTGCCGGGCGTCGACACGTACGGGTGCCGACGGCGGGGACGTGATAGGCTCGCTCGCCAGCAACGTCCGTTCGAGGAGGCGGCGGATGCCAGGGACCTCGGGGATCCTCGACGGGGTGGTGATCACGGAGGACCGTTCGCGGGCCTTCGCCGAGTACTGGGAGGCGCTGCCGAAATTCGACCTGATTCCGCGGCGGGACGCGTTCCGGCCGGAGGAGGTCCCGCGGCTGCTGCCGAACATGGTGATCCACGAACTGGTGTCGCCGGAAATGCTGCGGCTGCGACTGGTCGGCTCGGCGGTGATCGAGGACTACGGCCAGGAGATCACCGGCCGCAACTACCTGGACTTCGTCGACGAGGCGCGCCGGCCGAAGGCGTCGCGGGCGATCTTCGAGGTGTGCGAGCACCCGGCCGGCATGCTGGTCCAGCTGCGCTCGGTGACCCGGGCCGGCCGGATCCTGACCCGGGAATCGATCGCCTTCCCGATGCGCGGCGACGGCGACGTCGCCAACCTCGTCTACTTCTGCTCGAGCCCGGCCCGCGAACGCGACTACACGACCGCCGAGGGCGACCATCTGAAGATCATGAACGTCATGCAGCGCTTCTACATCGACATCGGTGCCGGCCGGCCCGACTTCCGGGATTGAGGGCGCCACCGTCGACAGGATTGTCCGTTGCCGTTCGTTCCGTCCTGCGTGCTATTCTCTCCTCAAAATGGAAATAATCTCGTGAGGGCCGGCTTGACGGGAGCCGCGGACATCCTCGACGGACTGGAAGTCCTGGCGGAGTGCTCGCGGCTGTTCGCCGGGTACTGGTCCTCGCTGCCCAAGGTCGACCTGATTCCCCGGCGCGAGGCGTTTCGTCCGGAGGAGGTGCCACGGCTTCTGCCGAACATCGTGATCCACGAGCTAGTGTCGCCCGAGACCGTGAAGCTGCGGCTGGTCGGCTCGGCGGTCATCGACGACTACGGCCAGGACATCACCGGGCGCAACTACCTGGACTTCGTCGAGGAGGCGCGCCGCCCGAAGGCATCGCGGGCGCTGTTCCTGGTATGCGAGCAGCCGGCCGGCATGCTGGCGCAGCTCCGGTCGATCAGCCGCTCCGGCCGCGTCATGACGCGAGAGGCGATCGCCCTGCCGGTCCGCGGGGAAGACGGCGCCGCCAGCCTGGCCTATGCCTGCTCGAGCACGGGCCGCGAGCGCGACTATTCCTCGATCGAGCTGGACGAGCTGCAGATCATGAGCGTCGCCCGCCGGGACTACATCGACATCGGCGCCGGCGTGCCGGACTTCCGGGACTGACGGCCGACGGGCGCGGCCGGCCCGTCTATTCGGCCGCGTGCGCCGACGCCACCCGCAGCTTCCAGTCCGCCGTGCGGCCGCCGAGCGAGACGTTCTGGACGAACCAGGCGAGTCGGTCGGACGCCTCCTGGCCGAGCCAGCGCATCCGCTGGTTCAGGTAGTGCGGCGGGATCGCCTGGTAGTAGAGGATGGCGCGGGCGGTGATCCGGCCGGTGGTGCCGGCCGGCAGTTCGGCGACGTAGCGCACGGTGTCGCCGCCGCTGCCGTCGACATAGGCCGGGTCGTCGGCGGCCCCGCCGCGCGGCGCGGTGATCGCCGCGTCCGGGCCGTCGGCCGACCAGCCGCGCGGCTGCAGCCGGTTGTCCTTCAGCACCTTGCGCAGCGCCAGGAAGCTGGAGGTGATGTCGCCCCTGCTGTCGGTCGCGACCTCCTCGTAGATCTGCACCTGGTTCGGGTCGGTGACGGTCTCGTAGTGCGGCTGGTAGGCGTTGTCGGTCCAGAACTCGCTGGGCAGCGGCACGAAGGCGCCGGCCGCCCGGGTGCCGATCACGCCGTTGCGGTCGGTGCCGCCGGAGGTCCAGACCGGCACGCCGTCGGCCATGACCGTGAACTCCAGGAAGGCGCGGCGGAAGCCGACACCGGACGGGAACTTGTGGCCGGTCAGGTTGCGCACCGCCACCTCCGCGAACACCGTGCCGCCCCGCACCTCGAAGGAGGGGATCGTCACATCGGCGGTCTGCGACGCCGCCATCTCCGCCACGCTCCGGGCGTTCACCGGCCCGCTGGCCAACCCGGTCATCGGGTCGCCGCGGCCGACTCCGAGGAGCCAGGGGAACTGCTCGAAGAAGGCACCGGCGAAGGCGTTGATGCCGTGCAGCGAGTGCCGGGAATAACGATCGCCGGACGCCGGGTCGCGGCCGCGCACGCGCATGTGCAGGTCTTTCGGCGGCAGCCGTTCGTCGACGAACGGGAAATTCTCGTCCTCGATCGACGCGATCCGGAACGCCAGCGACTTGGCGCCGAAGGTATTGGGCATGTGGCAGTCCTGGCAGGACCGAACGGCGCCGGCGCTACCGGCGAGCTGTCCCGAGAACGCGCTGTTCTTCCATTCGAGATAGGTGGTCTGCTCGTGGAACACGCCCTTGCCGGTCTTCGCCATCTCGTCGAACTCGGCGCGGGTATAGGGCCGGTCGACGTCGAGCGACGGCGTGAACACGGTGTGGCACGAGCCGCACAATTCCGAACTCCTGATCTGCGGCTGGAATTCCGGCGTCAGGCCGATGGCATGCTGCATCGGCTTCTCGACGACCTCCTTGTAGGGACCGTAGATCTTCGTCGCGTCGGCCGAGACCTTGAACTGCCCGGTGTAGGTGGCCGGCGTGCCGAGACCGTCGGCCTCGATGCGGTGGCAGACCATGCAGGACACGCCGTCGCGGGCCAGCGCGCCGTAGCGACGGGCCTCGGGATCGGCGGTCGTCGGGTCGGCCATGACCATCTGGTGGGTGAACAGCGCCTCCGGCCCGTTGTCGTGGACGTAGGTGCGCTGGCCCATCACCCCGTGGCATGACAGGCACTTGTTGTCGATGACGTCGGCCAGCTCCGGATGCAGGTTCCGCTCGGTCTCGAGCTGGGCGTAGAAGATCGGGTCGCGGCCCGACAGCCCCATCATCGAGTAGCGCCACTCGGCATAGGGCGAGAGGTTGATGCGCTGCGGCAGCGAGTCGGCCGGTGCGCCGGCGGCCCGGACCTGCAGGGTCATGTTCGGCAGCGAGTCGTTGTTGACCGTGGCGTTGTGGCAGCCGATGCACTGGTCGGAGGTCAGGAACGGCCGGTGCCCGGCGGGCTGCGGGCCCTGTGGGACGTGGTCGTAGGACTCGTAGGGGAACGGCTTCGGCTTCGCCGCGACATAGCCGGGCGGCACCGCCGGATAGTGGTCGAACACGTCGGGGTCGAAGGCCGGTGCCGCATCGGGGGCGTGCAGCGCCGGGCCGCCTGCCGCGGCGCCGTGCTCGTGCGGCGTGGCGTAGCGCGCCAGGGTGTCGAGCGTCTGGACCGGCATGGTCGGGATGATGGTCGCGAACCACAGCGGCGCCTCGTTGGTGTTCGGCAGCTCGTCCGGCACGCGCAGATTGCGCAGGGTCGCGAAGGTGTTGTTGTCGACCGCCGAGGCGTGGCAGTTGACGCAGTACTGGCCGAAGCTGTTGTAGTCGTAGAAGCCGTAGGGCGCGGTCGCGCTGGCCTCGGTCGGCACGCCGGACGGCGCCCCGTCGGCGTAGTACCAGCCGTCCCATGACCCGGCATGGTCCATCACCATGATCGCGTAGCCGCTGAACGCCATGTCCTCGAAGCCCGGCGGCTGGCGCTTGAACATCGCCTTGACGATCACCCCGCCGTCCGGCACCCGGCCGTCGCGGCCGCGCTCGAGCCAGCCGATCACCTCCGGCGAGTACCACACCCGCATGTGCCCGGCACCGTGGGTGCCGGCGCTCTGCAGGGCGCCCGAGCGTGGGTCGACGAACACCGGACCGGACGGCCGGCGCACCCCGTCGGCCTTCCAGCCCAGCAGCTTGAAGCAGGGCTCCGGGCTGCCGGTCCGGAAGTCGCCGAGGAAGTCGATCAGCGCGGCGTCGAACGCCGCCTTGCCGTCCGACGGCTTCGGCAGCGGGCCGCAGCGCGCCGACGGCTCGCCGGCGGCGGCCAGAGGCGAGGCGGTGAACGCCAGGAGCAGGGCGAGCAGCGTCGCCGCAACCGGTGCCGTGATCCGCATGGTGGTTCCCCCGCTGCGTTGTCCGTCGTGTGGAGCAAAAATAGCAGACCGGGGATGAAAATTCAGCCGGGGGGCGTTGGGGCGCCGCCTACGCCGATCCGGCGTAGGTCCGCTCGGCGATCGGGGTGTCGGCGATGCGGCGGCGCAGAGCGGCGATGAACCCGGCCTCGGCGCGGTTCAGGGCGCGGCGCGGATTGGTCACCAGATAGATGTCGATGGCCGGCGGCTTGCGGTACGGCGGAAGTCGCCACAGCAGGCCGTCCCGGATGTCGCGCTCCATCACATGGATCGGCAGCGGTCCGATCCCGAGCCCGCACAGGATCATGCGCCGCACCTCCTCCAGATGCGGCGACTGCCCGACCACCGGCTGGCCGAGTTCGTATTGCCGGCGCAGCAGCGCCACAGGGCGGAGCGCGTCGCCCACATAGTCGGTGTCGAAAGACACCGCCGCCTGGCCGCGCAGGTCCTCGAGGGTCAGGCCGGCGCGCCCGAACAGCGGATGCGGCGGCCCGCAGAAGAACCCGAAGAACTCCCGGTAGATGACCTCGTAGTCGAGCTGCGGCAGCCGCTTGTTGACCAGGCAGATGCCGAGGCTGGCGCTCGATTCCTGGACGCTGCGGGCGACGTCGGCGCTGGTCTCGATCTTGATCCGGTAGGTGGCGCCGGGATGCGCCGCGTGGAAGGCGGTGATGGTGTCGTCCAGCAGCGGCGTGATGACGTGGCTGGCCAACGAGACGTGCACGTTGCCGGAGACCTCGCGCGACGCCGTGGTCGCGACCTCGGCAAGCCGGGCGACGCTGCCGTAGATCTCCACACATTCCCGGTACAGCTCGCGGCCGGCGGCGGTCACCCGGAACGCTCCGCGGCCGCGGTCGATCAGGCGGCTGCCGATCCGGCTCTCGAGGCGCTGCAGGGCCAGGCTGACGGTCGGCTGGCGCAGCAGCAGCCGATGGGCGGCGGCGGTTATCCCACCCTCCTGGACGATCACCACGAAGGTCCGCAGCAGGTTCCAGTCGAGTTCGCCGACGAACTTCTCGGACAGGTCGACACGGGCGTTGTTCATAAATCTAGGCAATGTGGTTGATTGGTAATATCAATTTGTACAATAAATCCGGTGGTTGCGATACTTCGCCGACGGTCTGTCGCCCGGACCGTGCAAGCAGCGGAGTGCGCGACACCCGATGGCGCAGGCATACGAGCGAGATCTCCGGCCCTGGTACCTGCTGTCTCCGGCACTGCTGGCGATCGCCTTGCTGGTGGTCGTGCCGATGTCGTTCATCCTGGTCTATTCGTTCTACGAGAACATCGACCTCGGCCTCGACCGGGTGGCCTTCCAGTTCGGCAACTGGCAGGAACTGCTGACCGACGGCTACTACCACCAGGCGATCTGGAAGACCTTCCGGCTGTCGCTGATCGTCACCGCGCTGGCGGCGCTGCTGGGCTACGTCCCGGCGTATTTCATCGCCAACACGCGGTTCCGCCACAAATGGCTGCTGCTGCTCCTGCTGATCCTGCCGTTCTGGGTCAGCTTCATCATCCGCACCCTCTCCTGGATCCACATCATGGGGAACCAGGGTGCGATCAACGGCCTGCTGCTCTGGCTCGGCCTGATCGACGAGCCGCTGCAGATGATGTTCAACGAGTTCGCCGTCGTGGTCGGGTTCATCCACGTCTTCCTGCCGTACATGATCCTGAACGTCTACGTCAGCCTGGAGGGCATCGACCGCAACCTGGAGCCGGCCGCCCGCACCCTGGGCTGCACGCCCTGGCAGGCCTTCCTCGAGGTCACGCTGCCGCTGTCGCTGCCCGGGCTGGCCGCCGGCTGCCTGCTGGTTTTCGTGCTGACCGCCGGCAGCTACGTGACGCCGCTGATCCTGGGCGGTCCCGACGACTTCCTGTTCGGCAACCTGATCTACGACGCGGTGCTGTCGGAGCTGAACTGGCCGATGGGGGCGACCCTGTCGTTCGCCCTGCTGGTGCTGCTGGGCGTGGTGGTCGTGGTCTACAGCCGGTTCATGCGGCTGAACCAGCTGTCCAAGGCGTTCGGGTAGGGGCGGCCGATGCGGGCGTGGAACTGGATCAGGGGCTACGCGGTCGCAGTCTACGTATTCATGTTCGCGCCGGTGGCCGTGGTCCTGCTGCTGGCCTTCAACAGCTCGCAGTTCAGCGGCTTCCCGATCGAGGGGTTCAGCCTGCGCTGGTTCCGCCGGCTGTTCGAGAACGAGGCCATCATGCGGGCCTTCGAGACCTCTTTCACGCTCGGCCTGCTGACCGCGGCCTGCGCCACCACCCTCGGCATCCTGGCGTCGCTGGCGCTGGTCCGCTACCGGTTCCGGGGCAAGGACTGGATCACCACGCTGCTGATCTCGCCGGTGCTGGTGCCGGAGACCGTGCTGGCGGTCGGCCTGCTGATCTTCCTGCGCTGGCTGTCGATGCCGCGTTCCTTCGCGCTGCTGCTGCTCGGCCACACCATCATCGCGCTGCCGTTCGTGGTGCTGGTGGTGCAGGCCCGCCTGGTCGGGATCCGGCGCGAGTACGAGGAAGCCGCCCGCAGCCTCGGCGCGTCGCCGCTGGAGACCTTCCTGCAGGTCACCCTGCCGCTGCTGATGCCGGCGGTGTTCGCCGGCGCGCTGTTCGCGTTCACGATCTCGTTCGACAACATCACCGCCACGATCTTCTGGCGGCCGGCCGGGGCCGAGACGGTGCCGACCCAGATCTTCGGGATGCTGCGCAACTCGGTCAGCCCGGAGATCAACGCCCTCGGCTTCGTCATGATCGTCGTCACCGTCGGCCTGCCGCTGACCGCCGGCGCGCTGGCCCGCTACTTCGCGCGGCGACGGGGTTGATGGTGGTCGCCGCTCGCCCGTCGCGATCTGGGTTCCGGATGCGCTCCGCCGTCGGCGGACCGCTCCGGAATGACGAGAGGAGGAGAACGGCGGCCCCCCGTTGCTTCGTCATTCCGGACGAGACGGACCGCGCTAGCGGGACGGATCGATCCGGAACCCGCCCGCCGCAAAGGCTTGAATCGACAACAAGCGACCAGCCACCAACAACAGGGAGACGAAAGATGAAGATCGACAGCACGAAACGCTACGAGGGGCTGCGCGAGCGGCTCGGCAACGGCGACGTCGACCGCCGCACGTTCATGGCGCTGCTCGGCTATGCCGGGCTGGCGGCCGGGGTCTCGGGCGGCGTGATGACGGGGCTGTCGCGGCACGCGCTGGCCGCCGGCACCGAGCTGCATTTCGAGGGCTGGGGCGGGGTGGTCAGCGAGGCGCTGCGCAAGCACGCCTTCGATCCCTACGAGAAGAAGACCGGCAACACGGTGATCGACGCCACCTTCGGCGGCGAGGCCGAGGTGCTGACCAAGGTGCGCGCCGCCGGCAGCACCGACGGCCACAACATCCTGCATTCCTCCGGGGTCAGCTGGTACAAGCGCTGGGTCGACGCCGGCTACGGGAGCGAGCTGAACGAGGCCAACATCCCGAACATCGCCAACGTCATGGAGTCGATCATGGCGCCGTTCCGGGCGATCACCCCGGACAGCCTGTCGGCGGTGCCCTACGACTACGGAACCACCGGCATCGCCTACAACACCGAGCACGTTTCCAAGGCCGAGGCCGAGAAGCTCGGTGCCGACCTGCTGCTCGACAAGGAGCTGAAGGGCAAGATCGGCGGTTGGGGCGGCGACTGGGCCAACCGCGCCTGGTACGGCGCCCTGCAGTCCGGCCAGGACCCGAACGACATCCAGGACTGGGACGCGGTCTGGGACAAGGTCCGCGAGCACCGCGAACTGGTGCTGAAGTACTGGAGCTCGGGCGCCGAGCTGATGGACCTGCTGGCCAAGGGCGAGATCTACGTCACCGAGGCGTGGTCTGGCCGGGTCGCCGCCCTGCAGGCCCAGGGCCATCCGATCGGCTACCTGGATCCCAAGAACGGGCTGGCCTGGATGGAGAGCATGTTCGTGCTCAAGGGCTCGCCGATGGCCGAGGCCGAGGAGCTGCTGAACTTCATGCTCGAGCCGAAGACCGCCATCGCGGTGGCCGAGGGCCAGAAGTATCCGCCGTCCCTCGACCCGCAGAAGGTGGCGATGACCGAGGTCATCGAGGGCCTGCCGGCTTACGACCCGACCGGCAAGCTGGAGGGCCTGGTGTTCCGTGATCCGTCCGTCTGGAACCCGGTCGAGAAGGACCAGCGCAAGGCCTGGAACCGCATCAAGAAGGGCGCCTGACCCTTCGAGGCCCTGACCCCACACCAAGTCCGGGGTCAGGGCACCTCAGGGCGACAGCCCATTCTCTATCGTCCTGAGGTGCCCGCCCTCGGCGGGCCGCGTAGGGCGGAGCGAACGCGCAGGAACCACAACGGGCGGGGCAGCCGTGGCACGCGTTGAACTGCAGGGAGTTACCAAGTCGTTCGGGCCGATCACGGCGGTTCAGAAGGCCGACGTGACGTTCGAGGAAGGCTCGTTCACTACGCTGCTGGGACCGTCCGGCTGCGGCAAGACCACCATCCTGCGCATGGTCGCCGGCCTCGAGAGGCCGACCGGTGGCGATATCCTGATCGGCGGCCGCCGGGTCAACGACGTGCCGATCCACAAGCGCAACCTGGGGCTGGTGTTCCAGAACTACGCGCTGTTCCCGCACAAGACCATCGAGCAGAACATCGCCTTCGGCCTTAAATATCGCGGTGTGTCCAAGGGCGATGCGCGCGACAAGGTCCGCCAGGCCCTGGAGATCGTCCGCCTGCCGGGGGTCGAGGAGCGGTACCCGACCCAGCTCTCCGGTGGCCAGCAGCAGCGCATCGCCCTGGCCCGTGCGATCGTCATCGAGCCCGACGTGCTGCTGCTCGACGAGCCGCTGTCGGCCCTCGACGCCAACCTGCGCGAGGAGATGCGGGTCGAGTTGAAGGCGATCCAGCACCGCATCGGCGTGACCTCGATCTTCGTCACCCACGACCAGTCGGAGGCGCTGGCGATGTCCGACCGGATCGTGGTGATGAGCGCCGGCGAGGTTCAGCAGGAGGGCGCCCCGGAGGAGGTCTACAACACCCCGGCCAACGAGTTCGTCGCGCGCTTCCTGGGCGCGGCCAACATCTTCGAGGCCCGGGTAAGCGGCGGCGACACCGGATCGGTCGAGCTGGAATCGGCGGCGTTCGGTCGGCTGGCGCTGCCGCGCGACCGGGCTCCCAGGCTCGGCGATGCGGGCGCGGCACGGCTGGTGGTGCGGGCCGAGAAGCTCACGCTCTCCACCTCCATGACCGCCCCGCCGGGCGCCGTCGCGGTCGGCGCCACCGTCGAGGCGGTCGACTACCAGGGCCAGCTGGCGCGCTACTTCCTGCGCATCGGCGAGGTACAGGCCCAGGCCATCCAGATGATCGACGGCCGGCCGTTTCCCGAGGGCGCGGAGGTCACCGTCAGCGTGCGGCCCGAGGACTGCACCGCCCTGCCCGGCGACAAGCGCTCGGGGGCGGCGTGACCGGAACCGCCGACGTCCTGGTGATCGGCGGCGGCATTGCCGGCATCTCCGCGGCCGCCCGGCTGGCGCCCGATGCCCGGGTGACGGTGCTGGAGCGCGAGCCGGCGATCGGCACCCACGCCACCGGCCGCTCGGCCGCGATCTTCATCGCCAACTACGGCAACGCCACGCTGCGGGCGCTGAACGCCGCCAGCGCCCCGGCGCTGGAGGTCCCCGACTTCGTCGACGGCCCGCTGCTTTCGCCCCGCGGCGAACTGCTGGTGGCGACCGAGGCCGAGATGCCGGCGCTGGAGCGGCATCTGGCCGGGGCCGAGGGCATGGAGGCGCTGAGTCCGGACGAGGCGGTCGCGCTTGTGCCGGTGCTGCGGGGCGACCTGATCAGCGGTGCCGCGATCGAGCGTGGCGCCCGCGACATCGACGTCGACCGGCTGCTGCAGGGCTTCGCGCGGCAGCTGAGGCACCACCGCGGCACAGTGGTCCAGGATGCCGGCGCGGAACGGATCGGGAGAGGCGGCGGCGTCTGGCGGGTCGAGACGGCAGCCGGAGAGTTCGAGGCGCCGGTGCTGGTGAACGCGGCCGGCGCCTGGGCCGACACGGTGGCGGAGATGGCCGGGGTGGCGCGGGTCGGATTGGTGCCGATGCGGCGGTCGGCGGCAATCCTGCCGGCACCCGCCGGCCATGACGTCGACCGCTGGCCCCTGTTCGCACCGGTGTCCGAATCCTGGTACGCCAAGCCCGAGGCCGGCAAGCTGATGGTGTCGCCGGCCGACGAGGACCCGGTCGACCCGCATGACGCCTGGCCCGACGACATGGTGCTGGCCGAGGGGCTGGACCGGTTCGAGCGGATGACCACGGTCGAGGTCACCCGGGTCGAGCGCAGCTGGGCGGGACTGCGCAGCTTCGTCGCCGACCGCAGCCCGGCGGTCGGCTTCGCCGCCGACGCCGAGGGCTTCTTCTGGCTGGCCGGCCAGGGCGGCTACGGGGTGCAGACATCGCCGGCATTGTCGCGGCTGGCGGCCGACCTGGTGCTGGCACGCAAACCGGCGCTGCCGGCGGCGGTGGTGGCGGCGCTGGATCCGGGCCGGGCCGGGATCGGCCCAGCCTACGCGAAGTCCTAGAACGACAGGGTCGTGTAGTCGACACGCCCGGAACTGTCGAACCGGTTGGCCGGACAGGCGTTGACCCCGTGCGGGACGGTGCCGACGTGCCCGATTCCGCTTCGCGCCCGACAGGCGCGCGGCCGGCGGCCGTCAGGCACCGGCCGTCAGGGGGGCGCCCTGACTACCTGAACGGAGACTACCCATGCGTATGCACGACAGTCTGCGCCGCTACACGACACCGTTTCTCGTCGGCTGCGCGATCGCGGTCGCGCCGACGCTCGCGGTCGGGCTCGACAACGAGCCGACGCCCGGCGTAACGCCCACCCCCACCCAGAAGGAAGCGAACGAGAACAGCGCGGCCGCCGAGCGGTCGGATAAGATGGAGTCCAGGAAGCTGATCGAGAAGGCGACCGACGTGGTGCAGCGGATGCGGTCGGACCCGAAGGTCGCCGAACTCCTGCGCAGCGCCAAGGGCGTCTACATCGTGCCGGACTTCACCCGTGCGGCCCTCGGGGTCGGCGGCGAAGGCGGCGACGGCGTGATGCTGTCGCACGGCCGCGGCGGCTGGAGCGGTCCGGCGTTCTACGACGTCGGCGGGCTCACCGTCGGGCTCGAGGCCGGCATCTCCAGCGGCGAGGTCGCCTTCATCCTGATGAGCGACAAGGCCGTGCAGAACTTCCGCCAGCAGAACAAGTTCTCGCTGAGCGCCGATGCCGGATTCAACATCCTGACCTACTCGGCGAACGCCGCGACCACCTGGGGCACCGGCGACATCGTCATCTGGTCGGACACCGAGGGCCTGTTCGCCGGCGCCGGGGTCGGCGTCGCGGACGTGCATTGGAACGCCGACCGCAACGGCCGCTACTACGGCTCGGACGTCACGCCGGATGCGGCGCTGACCGGCACCATGAGGGCCGAGCACGGGGCGCAGCTGCGCACCGCCCTGCCCGGGTGACCGAAATCTTGCCGGAGGCGGAAGCACCCGCCTCCGGCGCCCTTTCCTCCGGGCCCGCCTACCCGATCAGCTCGTCCTTGCGGTCGTCGGTCTCGCCGAAGCGCGCCAGGCTGGGCGGCTTCAGGCCCTCGTAGACCCGGGCCAGGCCCTGGTTGACGATGCGGTTGTTGCGCTCGAACAGCGAGTTGCCGTCCATGTCGCTCTCGACCAGCAGCGGGCCGAACCTCTCGACCTCCAGCACCCACATCGCCTGGGCGATGCCCAAATCGTCGATCCAGTGGGCGTCGACCACGCGCCTGATGCCGCGGCCCAGCAGGGCGCCGGTCCCGTAGCCGACGGTGGTCAGGTACACCGCCCCCGCCGGCACGAACACCTCGCGATAGTCCTGCTCGCTCATCCCGCCCTTGCCGACGATCACCTTGGCGCCCGACACCGCGAACCACTGCGGCAGCCATTTCGAGAACCGGAAGCTGGCGGTGGCGGTCACCGCGCCGACGTTGAAGCTGCCGTCGGCGTTGCGCGAAGCCGCCGGCGAGCAGTGGAAGTTGACGTTGGTCAGCGTCTTCAGGTCGACCGGCGGCGCCATGCCGTCCTGCAGCACGCGTTTGTAGACGCTCTCGCGGCCGGTGTAGATCAGCCCGTCGAGATACACCACGTCGCCGAGTTCGAGCCCGCGCAGGGCCGCGTCGGTGACCGGGGTGGTCAGGCGGACTTCTTTGAGCTTTCCGCTGGGCTCTGCCATTCGACCGTGTCCCGTCGCATGTAGGGGGTGAACCATTGCGGGTCGGTGCGGTACTCGACCCGCCCGTCCGGGTGCAGCCGCGCCGTGGCCCGCCTGGACGACAGGCAGAAGCAGTGCACGCTCATCGGCATGCCGCCGGTGTGGGTGTAGCCGACCTCGATGTGGCAATCGACGACCATGGACGAGCCGACGAACCCCATGGCGCCCATGCCGATCGAGTTGCCGAGGTCCTTCAGCTCGAGTTCGAGGGCGGCGATCTCCGGGTCCGGGTTGCGGTCGCCGACCGTGCGCAGGCAGGCGGCCTGCTTGCCGAGCGTCATGCAGGTGTCCTTGGAGCCGCCGAGCCCGATGCCGACGATCGCCGGCTGGCAGGCCAGGCCGCGCTTGCCGAACGCCACCAGGGTGTCGAGGACGAAGCGCTTGATGCCGTCGATGCCGTCGGCCGGGAACAGCATGCGGTAGTCGGTGCCGAACAGCCCGCCCTTGTGGACCGTGGTGATGTCGACCCAGTCGGCCTCGGGCTCGAAGCTGTACTCGATCTCCGGGGCGTTGATGCCGACGTTGTTGTCGTTGTCCCGGCGGCTCAGCGGGTGCACCCGATTCGGGCGCAGCGGCACGTCCTGGGTGGCGCGCGCCGTCGCCCGGCGCAGGCGGCGCTCGACCTCGACCGGGCCGCCCTCGACCTTGGCCTCGTTGCCGTATTTCACGTACCAGCGCGGCACCCCGGTGTCGGCGCACATCGGTCGCCTGTCGGCCTTGGCGGCCTCCCAGTTCTCCAGCATGGCGCGCAGCACGAAGGCCGACAGGTCGCCGCGCTCGGTGCTCGCCATTTCCTGGATGCCGCCGAGATAGTCGTCCGGGATCTCGATCCCGGCCTTGGCCATGCAGGTGCGGGCGGCCTCTTCCAGGGCGTCTGCGGCAATTTTCGGGGCGTGGGGCATGGGGTGCCCTCGTTGGCGTTTCCTCGGAAGGCGAGGGTAGCGGGAAGGTCGGGGAGGGGGAAGGGCGGGGTCGGTGCGGCGGCGGGTGGGTTCCAGATCGGCCGCGCCGAGGCGGCGCGTCCGTCCGGAATGACGAGGGGGAATGAGCCTTCACCGCAATACCGTCATTCCGGAGCGACGGGCGCGCCCGCGTTCGTCACCCCGCCTTCAACCGCCGCACGGTCGCCACCCGGAAGCGGTTGGCGACGAAGGCCGCGTCGGTCAGGCAGGCGTTGCCGGCCGGGTTGCCGCCGGTCACGTGGTAGTCGCTGAAGGCCGCACTCTGGTTCACGAAGATGCCGCCGGTCAGGTTGCAGGACAGGTTCACCCCGGCGGCCGCGAAGGCGTCGGCGGCGGCGTCGAGGGTCGCGTCGTCGGTGGCGTAGACCGCCGCCGTGATCGCGCCCTTGGCCTTGGCCGCCGCGGCGGCCCGGGCGATCGCGTCGGCGGCGTCGTCGGCGGCCACGACGAACCCGATGGGGCCGAAGCGCTCCTCCAGATGCGCGTCGGTCTCGGCGGCGTCGACCGCCAGGATCAGCGGGGTGGCGGTGCGGGCGTCCTCCAGGCCCGCGATCGGCGTGGACGGGCGCACCACCCGGCCGAGACGGGCGGAGTCCCTGACCCGCTGCAGGGTCGCCTCGCCGGCCAGCGCCCCGCATACCCCGGCGGCCCGGGCCGGGTCGGACAGCAGGCCGTCGACCGCCCCGGCGATGCCGGCGGCGACTTCGTCGAACGCCTTGTGGCCCTGGTCGGTCTCGATGCCGCCGCGCGGCACCCACACGTCCTGCGGGGCGGTGCACATCTGGCCGCTGTACAGCGACAGCGAGAACGCGATGTTGGCACACATGCCGCGGAAGTCGCCGGTCGAGGCGACCACGATCGAGTTCACCCCGGCCTCCTCGGTGTAGAGCTGGGTGCCGCGGACGTTGTCGCGCAGCCAGCCGGCGAAGGCGTTGGAGCCGGTGAAGTCGACGATGCCGACCTCCGGCCGGGTCGCCAGGTCCTTGGTCTTCTCGGCGCCCGGCGCGTCGGCCGCCAGCAGCAGCACGTCAGGGTCGAAGCCCTGCTCGGCCAGCACCTCGCGGCCGATCTCGACGGTGATCGCCAGCGGCAGGATCGCCGCCGGATGCGGCTTCACGATCACGGTGTTGCCGGTCGCCAGGCTGGCGAACATCCCGGGATAGCCGTTCCAGGTCGGGAAGGTGGCGCAGCCGATGGTCAGCGCGATGCCGCGCGGCACGATGCGGTAGCGCTTCTCCAGCACCAGCGGCTCGCCCTTGCCCTGCGGCTTGCTCCACTCGGCCGCCGCCGGGGTGCGGGTCATCTCGGCCCAGGCGTAGGCCACCGCCTCCAGCGCCCGGTCCTGGGCGTGCGGGCCGCCGGCCTGGAACGCCATCACGAAGGCCTGGCCGGTGGTGTGCATCACCGCGTTGCCGATCTCGAAGCTGCGCCGGTTCAGGCGGGCCAGGATCTCCAGGCACACCCCGACGCGCTGCTCGACGGATGCGGCGTCCCAGCCTGCGCCCGCCGCCCGTGAGGCGGCGATCAGGGCGTCGACGCTTGCCGCCGGATAGGCGATGTCGAGCGCCCGGCCGTAGGGCGAGCGCTCGGCGCCGACGGTGCCCTCGTCGTCCGGATGGCCGGGCAGGGCGAACGGCTTGCCGAGACGCGCCTCGAACGCCGCCTCGCCGTCGTCCTTGGCGGTCTCGCCGTAGATCCGGCCGCTCGGCGCCTCCGGATACGGCGTCCAGTAGCCGCGCTCGGCGGTCGCCGCGACGGCGCGCTCCAGCAGCGCGCGGTGGGTCTCGAACAGCGTGGCCATGGCTTTCTCCCTCGATACGCCATCCGGGCTCTCCCGGCGGTCCCGGCAACGGTCGGTGGCGGTTGGCCGATAATAATTGACTGACCGGTCGGTCGATGCAAGATGCCGGTTCGGAATCGCCGGCCGATGCCCCAGGATTGCGGGACGCCACTGCAAGGGAGGACGACACCATGGCGCCGAACGAAACGGTGCTGGTCGAGGTCGCCGACGGGGTCGCCCGGCTGACCCTGAACCGGCCGGACAAGCTCAACGCCTTCGACGAGGCCATGCACCGCGCCCTGCACGCCGCCCTCGACGAGGCGCGCTGGGACGAGACGGTGCGCGCGATCCTTCTGACCGGGGCGGGTCGGGCGTTCTGCGCCGGCCAGGACCTGGCGGCGGTCGACCCGCGCCAAGCCGCCGGCGAGCCCGACCTGGGCGAGACTCTGGAGAAGCTCTACAACCCGCTGATCCGGCTGATCCGCGACATCGAGAAGCCGGTCGTCTGCGCGGTCAACGGCGTCGCCGCCGGCGCCGGGGCCAGCGTCGCGCTGGCCTGCGACCTGGTGCTGGCCGGCCGCTCGGCGAAGTTCATCCAGGCGTTCTGCCGGATCGGGCTGATCCCGGATTCCGGCGGCACCTGGACGCTGACCCGACTGCTCGGCGAGGCCCGGGCCAAGGGCCTGGCGCTGACCGGCCAGCCGCTCGACGCCGAGACCGCCGCCGCCTGGGGCATGATCTGGCAGGCCGTGGACGACGACCGCCTGATGGACGAGGCCGGCAAGCTGGCGGCGTCGCTGGCGGCCGGGCCGACCATCGGCCTCGGCCTGACCAAGCGGGCGATCCAGGCGGCCGCCACCAACTCCCTGGACGCCCAGCTCGACCTGGAGCGCGACCTGCAGCGCGAGGCCGGGCTGACCCCGGACTATGCGGAAGGGGTGGCGGCCTTCACCGGCAAGCGCCCCGCGGCGTTCACGGGACGGCGCTGATGAGCGCCGCATCCGAGCTGTCGCCGCAGGAACTTGCCGAGGCCTGCGCCCGGGCGATGTGGGACGACGACGAGGCCTCGCAAAACCTCGGCATGACGCTGGACGGGGTCGGTCCCGGCACGGCGATGCTGTCGATGACGGTCGACGGATCCAAGACCAACGGCCACGGCACCTGCCACGGCGGCTACATCTTCACGCTGGCCGACTCCGCCTTCGCCTTCGCCTGCAACAGCTACGACCAGCGGGCGGTCGCGCAGCACTGCTCGATCACCTTCATCGCCCCGGCCTTCGAGGGCGAACGGCTGACCGCCAGCGCCCACGAGGTCCAGCGCTACGGCCGCAGCGGCATCTACGACATCGTGGTCACCAACCAGAAGGGCGAGCCGGTCGCCGAGTTCCGCGGCCAGTCGCGGACCATCGGCGGAACCCTGCTGGGCGCCGAGTAAGAGAAGCGGGTATCGGGGGAGAACGCCCATGGAAGACCTGTCGCCGAAGCCCGGGGACCTGGAGCCGATCGAGACCGCGTCGCGCGACGAGATCGCCGCCCTGCAGCTCGAGCGCATGAAGTGGTCGCTCGGTCACGCCTACGCCAACTCGCCGTTCTACAAGGCCCGGTTCGACGCGGCCGGCGTGCATCCGGACGACCTGCGCAGCCTCGAAGACCTCAGGCTGTTCCCGTTCACCGGCAAGGCCGACCTGCGCGACACCTATCCGTTCGGCATGTTCGCGGTGCCGCGCGACAGGGTGGCCCGCCTGCACGCCTCGTCCGGCACCACCGGCAAGCCGACGGTGGTCGGCTACACCCGGGGCGACATCGACAACTGGGCGAGCCTGATGGCGCGCTCGATCCGGGCGTCCGGCGGCCGGGCCGGCGACGTCGCCCATGTCGCCTACGGCTACGGCCTGTTCACCGGCGGCCTGGGCGCCCACTACGGGGCCGAGAGGCTGGGCTGCACGGTGGTGCCGGTGTCCGGCGGCATGACCGAGCGGCAGGTCACCCTGATCACCGACTTCCGGCCGCGCATCATCATGGTGACGCCGTCCTACATGCTGTCGATCCTCGACGAGTTCCGGCGCCTCGGCATGGACCCGCGCGAGACCTCGCTGGCGGTCGGGATCTTCGGCGCCGAGCCCTGGACCAACGCCATGCGCCGGGAGATCGAGCAGGCCTTCGACATGCACGCGGTCGACATCTACGGCCTGTCCGAGGTGATGGGTCCGGGGGTCGCCAACGAGTGCGTCGAGACCAAGGACGGCCTGCATGTCTGGGAGGACCATTTCTACCCGGAGATCGTCGACCCGGAGACCGGCGCGGTGCTGCCGGACGGCGAGGTCGGCGAGCTGGTGTTCACCACGCTGACCAAGGAGGCGCTGCCGATCGTCCGTTACCGGACCCGCGACCTGACCCGGCTGCTGCCCGGCACGGCGCGCGCCATGCGGCGGATCGAGAAGATCACCGGCCGCTCGGACGACATGATGATCGTCCGCGGCGTCAACGTGTTCCCGACCCAGATCGAGGAGCAACTCATGAAGTGCCGTGGCCTGGCGCCGCATTTCCAGATCGAGCTGACCCGCGACGGCCGCATGGACCGCATGACCGTGCTGGTCGAGGCCGCCGAGGGGGCGGCAGCCGACCGAGAGTCCTCGGCCCGCGAGCTGGCGCATCACATCAAGAGCGTGATCGGCGTCACCGCCGCGGTCGAGGTCAGGGACCCGGGCGGGGTCGAGCGCTCGGCCGGCAAGGCCCGGCGGGTGGTCGACAAGCGGCCGAAGGACTGACCATGGCGCGCACCCGGGCCGCCGACTACGACGACAAGCGCCTGGCGATCCTGCAGCGCTCGGCGGCGGTGTTCGCCGAGCACGGCGTCGACCGCGCCTCGATGGCCCAGGTCGCCACCGAGTGCGGAGTCTCCAAGGCGCTGCTGTACCACTACTACGACAGCAAGGAAGCGCTGCTGCAGGACATCATCCGCAGCCACCTGGAGGAGCTCGACGCCGCGGTCGCCGAGGCCGACGACCCCGCCCTGCCGCCGGAGCGCCGGCTGCGCCGGCTGATCGGCCGGGTGCTGGAGTGCTACCGCGACGCCGACGACCTGCACCAGGTGCAGATCATCGGCATGCGGACCCTGCCGTCTGACCGGGCCGAGGAGTTGAAGGCCCTGGAACGCCGGATCGTGGGCCGCTTCGGCGCGGTGCTGCAGGCCGTCAACCCGGCGCTCGTTTCCGGCCGGCCGCTGCTGAAGCCGGTGACCATGTCGCTGTTCGGCATGCTGAACTGGGTCTACATGTGGTTCCGCCCGGACGGCGGCCTGACCCGCGAGGAATACGCCGACCTGGCGACCACCCTGATCCTCGAGGGGGTGCGGGCGGTGCGCTGAGCGGCCGCGAGAAGCACTGCCGGATCACACGCTCGCACCGTCAGGCCGACAGGCCCAGGACCCCCGGCAGCAGGTTGCCGTCGACCCGTTTCATCGCCAGGCAGTTCAGTTCATGGGTGTCCTGCTTCTCGATGATCTCGATCCTCTCGAAGCCTGCCCGCAGCAGGTGCCGGCGCAGCGACGCGGCGGTGAAGCCGGTGCGATGCGCCATGAACCCATTGCCGCCGGCGATCGCCTGGCGCAGGCCGTAGAGCATGTCCAGCGGGGCAGTCCGGACGTCCTTGCCGTAGATCTGGACGGTGTAGAGCGGTTCCTCCGGGTCGTACTTCAGAAGCAGCCGGGCGATGCTCCTCAGGTCCGGCGTCCGCAGGATCAGGAAGCCTTCGGGCCTGAGGACCCGGTGGAAAGCGGCAAGGCACTGCGGGACCTCATGGGCCTCCAGGTGCTCGATGTTGTGCTTCGAGAACACGCATTCGGCCGAGCCGTCCTCGATGCCGGCCATGTCCACGATCGAGGCGACGATGTCCGGTTCGACCGCGGGATCGATGTCGATCCGGACCTGCCGCCACTCGTTCTCCCAGTTCAACGGCGGCAGGGCGTCGTGGGACTGCCGGCCGCAGCCGACATGCAGGATCGTTCTCACCGGGGCCTCGGTTTTGAGATTGCCGTTGCGGCGCTTGCTAGCACAGCCGCGGCCGGGCTGCTCTATCGGTCCGGGCCGCCGCTCAGCCGTCCCCGAACTTCAGGCGCTCCAGGAACAGCGGGTCGTAGCGTGGCGCGCTGACCCGCCTGCGGTCCGGCTCGACCGCGGCCAGCGGTGCGCAGGCCACCAGCTTGCCGCGGGCCTCGGCGGCGAGCTGGCGGTAGACGCCGGTGCCCTCTCGCTTCCACTGGATCTCCTTGTCGCTCAACTCGCGCACCACCCGGGCGGGCGCCCCGACCGCCAGGCTGTTCGGCGGGATCCGGTCCTTGGCCTTCACGAATGCCATGGCGGCGACGATACTGTTCTCGCCGATCACGGCCTCGTCCATCACCACCGCGTTCATGCCGACCATGGCGTTGCGGCCGATCCGGCAGCCGTGCAGCACCGCGCCGTGGCCGATGTGGCCCTCCTCCTCGATCACCACCTCTAGGTCGGGGAAGGAATGCACCACGCAGGTCTCCTGCAGGTTCGACCCGGCCTCCATGACGATCCGGCCGAAATCGCCGCGCAGGCAGGCCAGCGGCCCGACATAGCAGTTCGGGCCGATGATAACGTCGCCGATCAGCACGGCGGCCGGGTGCACGAAGGCGGCGGGGTCGACCACCGGGACCACCCCGTCGAAGGCATAGACTCCACTCACGCTCGGGACCCCTCCTCGGTGCCCGTCTCCGGGGCGATGCCGAGCTCGTCCAGCAGCTCGGCGATTTCGCCGCGCCAGCGCTCGGCCAGCACGTCGTTCGGGGTGCGGCGCAGGCCGAAGCGCCGCAGGGTATCGTAGCGGGCCGACCCGGCCGACCCGAAGCTGGCCGCCACCCGCGGGCGCCAGTAGGCGGCGGAGGCCCGGGCGGCGGCACGGTCCTCGGCGGTCAGCACCAGCATCCGCAGCCCCTCCAGCCCGAGTTCGGCGTGGCGGACCTCGGTCGGCAGGATCGCCCGGAACGCCTCGGCCAGCGGCTGGTACGAGCCGTGCGCGAACTCGTCGAGCTGGATCGCCGTCGCCCGGCCCATCAGCACGTTCATGACCACCGCATCGGTCCAGCCGTCGATCGGATAGTGGAACACGCTCAGCCGCATGTCGCCGCCGTGCCGGCTGGCGCCGATGTCGGCGTCGCGCGGCAGTCGGGCGGCCCACGGATGGTGGTTGACGTAGCGGCCGGTGTCGGCGCCGAAATCGCCCATGATCTTCAGTACCCGGTCGGCGTTGACCAGCTTCTCGAACACGATCCGGCTGGCGGCGATCCGCTCCTTGATGCCGGGGCCGGCATTGATCACGTCGGCGAAGCCGGCGGCACCGGCAAGCTCGGAATCGACGAAGGTCGCCATCAGGCGCATCAGCTCGCCGCGATAGCGCGGCGGCGCGTTGTCCGGCGACGACAGCTTGCCGCCGTGGCTCAGATACTCGGTCAGGTCCAGATCGTCGCTCATCGGCGCTCCCTCCCCGGGGGCTGCAGTGGGGACCTTCGGTGGGGCAACGTCCTGCGGGGCAACGTCCTGCGGCGCTCTATCGATCGTAGTCTATGACGACCTTGTCGCTTACCGGACGGCTCTGGCAAGTCAGGACGTAGCCTCGTCGCACCTCGTAGTCCTCGAGGGCGTAGTTGGCCTCCATCTCGACCTCGCCCTCGACCACCATCGCCCGACAGGTCGAGCATACACCGGCGGTACAGGCATAGGGTGCGTCGATGTTGGCGGCCTTCGCCGCCTCCAGCACGGTCTGCCCGCCCTTCGGCATGGTCAGGGTGACCGCCGTGCCGTCCAGCACGATGGTGGCGGTGCAGGTCTGGTCGGTGGCGGCCGGCTTGGCGGCGGCCGCGGCCCGGCGGGCGCGGCCGGGCTGGCCGCTGGCGAACAGCTCGAACTTGATCTGCCGGTCGTCCAGGCCGTGCTCCTTCAGGGTCTCGGCGACCGCCAGCATCATCGGCTCCGGCCCGCAGATGAAGGCCAGGTCGGCATGGGCGACATCGATCCACCGGCCGAACAGCGCCCGGCACTTGTCGCGGTCGAGGCGGCCGCTGAACAGGCCGCCGTCCGGATCCTCGCTCTCCAGGACGTGCAGGATGCTCAGCCGCCCCAGGTGCTGGTTCTTCAAGTCTTCCAGTTCCTCGCGGAACATGATCGTGTTGATCGAGCGGTTGCCGTAGACCAGGGTGAAGCTCGACCGCGGCTCCTCGGCCAGCACCGTGCGGACGATGCCGAGCAGCGGGGTGATGCCGCTGCCGCCGGCGAAGCCGAGATAGCGGCGTGCCCGGTCGGCCTCGATCGGGGTGTGGAAGTTGCCCGTCGGCGGCATCGCCTCCAGCACGTCGCCGACCTTCAGCTCCTCGTTGGCCCAGCCCGAGAAGCAGCCGCCCTCGACCTTGCGGATGCCGACCCGCAGCCGGTTCTCGGCGCGCCCGGCGCAGATCGAGTAGGAGCGCCGCAGTTCCTCGCCGTCGAAGGCGCGCCGGAACGTCAGGTACTGGCCCTGGACATAGCCGAAGCGCTCGCGGTCCTCGGGCCGCGGCTCGAAGGTGACCACCACCGAGTCGCGGGTGTCGTGCCGGACCTCGGTCACGCTCAGCGGGTAGAAATGCGCCATGTCGGGATCACTCGTTCAGCTTGCGGACAGCGCGGGTTAGCGGGTGGGTTCCGGCTCGGCCGCGCCGAGGGCGGCGCGCCCGTCCGGAATGACGACAAGGGGAGGCTGTCCCACTTCTTCCTTCGTCATTCCGGACCGGACCGCCGGCGGCGGGACGGAGCCGGATCCCACGAAGCGACGGGCGCGTTTCCATCATGCGCCCCCTCAGTGGCACTTGAAGTAGTCGAACGGCTCCAGGCAGTCGGTGCAGCGGTAGGCGGCCTTGCAGGGGGTCGAGCCGAACTGGCTGACCAGCCGGGTGGCGGTCGAGCCGCAATGCGGGCAGGCGACCGTCGGGGCCGCGTCGCCGCCGAGGTTGCAGCCGGCGGTGCCGGCGACCGGCGGGGCGATGCCGTAGCCCTGCAGCTTGCGGCGGCCGGCGTCGCTGATCCAGTCGGTGGTCCAGGCCGGCGACAACCGGCGGCGCAGCTCGACCCGCGCGATGCCCCGGGCGTGCAGCGCGTTCTCGATCTCCAGGTTGATGACGGCGGTGGCCGGGCAGCCGGAATAGGTCGGCGTTACCGTCACCACCAGGGTGTCGCCCTCCCAGGCGAGGTCGCGGATGATGCCGAGGTCGACCAGCGAGATCACCGGGATCTCGGGGTCGGGCACCTGGTCGAGCCAGGACCGGATCTGTTCAACCGGCGGCCGGGTGGCGGTGTCCATGGCCGGGCCTCACCAGCGCGCGCCGGGATAGGCGCGCTGCAGGAACTGCATCTCCGCCAGCAGGAAGCCGAGATGCTCGCTGTGCACGCCGCGCTTGCCGCCCTTCTGGACGTAGCCGGGCTCGGGCCGGCGCAGGGTCGCCTGCGCCAGGGTCGCGGACACCTCGGCGTCCCACAGCGCGCGGATGTCGGACAGCGCCGGTGCCGCACCGGCGGCGGCCATCGCCTCGTCGACCGGGTCGGCCAGGAACAGCTCGCCGGTGTAGGGCCACAGGTCGTCGACCGAGCGCTGCATGCGGCCGTGGCTCTCCGGCGTCCCGTCGCCCAGCCGGACCACCAGGTCGCGGCTGCGGTTCAGGTGGTAGGCCGCCTCCTTGGATGCCTTCTCGGCGATCTCCGCGATCCGCGGCTCGCTCGACGTCGCGAGCGCCGCCAGCAGCGGGTGGTGCCAGGCGTCGAAGAAATACTGCCGTGCCAGGGTCTGGGCGAAGTCGCCGTTCGGCTGCTCGACCAGCAGCAGGTTGCGGAAGCCGCCGGCGTCGCGCAGGAAGGCGAGCTCGTCGGCGCTGCGTCCCTTGCCCTCGAGCTCGGCGGCGAGGCCGAGCCACAGGGTGGCCTGCCCGATCAGGTCGAGCGCCACGTTGGCGAGCGCGATGTCCTCCTCCAGCACCGGCGACACCCCGCACCATTCCGACACCCGGTGGCCGAGGATCAGGCCGTTGTCGCCGAGCCGCAGCGCGTATTCGAACAGCGTTTCGCCGGGCACGGTCGCCGGGTGGGCGGCGGGAGCGGTCGCGGCCATCACATCGGCCCCACTTCCTCGGGGATGTCGAAGAAGGTCGGGTGGCGGTAGACCTTGCTGTTCGACGGCTCGAACAGCGGGCCCTTGTCGCCCGGCGCGCTGGCGGTGATGTCGGCGGCCTTCACCACCCAGATGCTGACCCCCTCGTTGCGCCGGGTGTAGACGTCGCGGGCGTGGTTGACCGCCATCTCGGCGTCCGGGGCGTGCAGGCTGCCGACATGCCGGTGCGACAGGCCGTGCTGGCCGCGGATGAAGACCTCCCAGAGAGGCCACTGGCTGCTGGTGGCGGGGCTGCTCACGGCGAACCTCCTCAGGCGGCGTCGCGCTTGCGCGCGGCCCGCTTCTCGGCATGGGCCGTCAGGGCTTCGCGGAACCAGGCGCCGTCCTCATGCGCCTTGACCCGGGCCGCCAGCCGCTCGCGGTTGCAGGGGCCGTTGCCCTTGATGACGTCGAAGAACTCGGCCCAGTCGATCGCGCCGTAGTCGTAGCCGCCCTTCTCGTCGTTCCACGTCAGGTCGGGGTCCGGCACGGTCAGGCCGAGATACTCGGCCTGCGGGACGGTCTGGTCGACGAACTTCTGGCGCAACTCGTCGTTGGAGTTGAGCTTGATCTTCCAGGCCATCGACTGCGCCGAGTGCACCGAGTCGGCGTCCGGCGGGCCGAACATCATCAGCGACGGCCACCACCAGCGGTCCAGCGCGTCCTGGGCCATCGCCCGCTGTTCCGGCGTGCCCTTGGCCAGCTTCATCATGATGTCGTAGCCCTGGCGCTGGTGGAAGCTCTCCTCCTTGCAGACCCGGATCATCGCCCGGCTGTAGGGGCCGTAGGAGCAGCGCTGCAGCGGCACCTGGTTCATGATCGCCGCCCCGTCGACCAGCCAGCCGATGGCGCCGATGTCGGCCCAGGTCAGGGTCGGGTAGTTGAAGATCGACGAGTACTTGGCCTTGCCGCTGTGCAGCTGGTCGATCAGCTCGTCGCGGCTGACCCCCAGGGTCTCGGCGGCGCAGTACAGGTACAGGCCGTGGCCGGCCTCGTCCTGGACCTTCGCCAGCAGGATCGCCTTGCGCTCCAGGGTCGGGGCGCGGGTGATCCAGTTGCCCTCGGGCAGCTGGCCGACGATCTCGGAATGGGCGTGCTGGGAGATCTGGCGGATCAGGGTCCGGCGGTAGCCCTCGGGCATCCAGTCCTTGGGCTCGATCCGGATGTCGGCGTCGATCCGCTCCTGGAACGCGCGCTCCTGCGGATCCATCTCGTCCGCGGTCCGGGGCCGGTCCGCCTCGGCCTTCACCATCTGGGCGTACATCGCAACCTCCCGCGCGGTTCGTCTTTCGCCGACCGATTGCTCGGACCATACGCTTCAATACGTCACATATCAATCCCCGTTTCTGAATTTTCCGTGATGTATTGTCCCTCAGCGACCGCCCTCTTGGGCCAGGCTGCGCAGGCGGCGCTGCAGGCTGCCGGGAGCCGCCCTGATGGGGCCGTCGCCGTCGACGAAGCGGCGCGCCACCCGGGCGTCGGCCTCCGGCGACAGCGCCCGGTACAGCGATCCGAACAGCCGGCGCGCGGCATGCCCGCTCCAGTTCCCGGGCAGGGCGTCCGGCGGCAGCTGCGGGTCGCGCAGGGCGGTGCGCCGGAATGCGTGCACCAGCAGCAGTCGCGCGGTCAGGGCCAGGGCGCTGTCCAGCCGGGGGGCATCGGGCAGCGCCGCCGCGATCGGCTCGAAGAGTGCCACGAACCCGTCGTACTCCCGGGCCAGGCCGGGCAGGTCCCAGGCCGATGCCGCCAGCGCCCGCAGGCTCTCCGCCGACCGGCCATTGTCCAGCCGGGCCCGGAACACCAGCGGCGGCGGGCCGTCGCCGGCGAGCGGCGGCGGCGGCCCGGGCCGCAGGGCGACGCCGGCGGCGGCCAGACCGAAGCCGGTCTTGGACAGGGCCTCGACAGCCGGCCGGGCCTCGCCCCCGGGGGCCAGCACGAAGGTCCATTCCGCCGGCTCGGGCGGGCGGTCGCCGGCATACAGGATGTCGGCGGCGCGCTCGAACTCGGCGCGGGCGGACGGCGTCAGGCTGTAGAAGCTGCGCCGCCCGGCGCGGGTGCCGACCAGGCGGCCGGCCGCCACCAGCCGCGACACCGCGGTGCGCACCAGGGTCTCGCTGATCCCGACCTCCGCGCAGGCTTCGATCACGTTGCCGATCCACAGCGTGCCGCCGCGCGGCACCACCACGTCGCCGTACAGCGTGACGATGAAGGCGGCGGCCCGCAGCGGCATGCGCGCCGGGTAGCCGGCGATCAGCGCGCGGGCCTGCGTTTCGAGGTCGGCGGTCGCGATCGGCTGCGGCGAGTCTGTCATCGGGCGGGGCGGGGCTGTGGCGGGGCGGAGAAACCGGTAGCACGCCCGGCGGGTCGGGGCGACGCCCGCTGCCGTCCCTCTTCCAGGTCGGTCAGTAGTGGTAGCGGCACTGGATGATCTCCAGGCGTCGCGCCTTGTCGGCGCCGGTCACCCGGTACACGAGGCGGTGCTGGCCGGTGATCCGCCGCGACCACCAGCCCTGCAGGTTGCCGCGCAACGCCTCGGGCTTGCCGATGCCGGTGAAAGGGTGGCGACGGGCATCCTCGACGAGATCCCGGATCCGCCGGACGGCCTTCGGGTCGGTGTCCAGCCAGGACAGGAAGTCCTCCCAGCCCGAACCGGTCCACAGGACGTTCACGCAGGTCGCTCCGACGGATCGTCCCACGGACGCTCGGACACCTGCCCGGCATCCGCCTCGGCCAGGCCGCGCATCAGCCGGGCCGCGTTGGCCGGCGAACTCAGCAGGTGCAGGGTCTCGCGCAGCGCCTCGTACTCGTCCTCGGCCAGCACGACCACCGACTTTCCGCCCTGCCGGGTCACCAGCAGCGGTGCCTTGCTGGCGCTGACCTCGTCCATGTGGCGGGCGAGATTGCGCCGCAGTTCGGTATAGCTGACGTGATCCATGGCGAGCCTCCGCGCTGTACGGAAATATGTACGCGCCGGTTCCGGCCCGCAACCCTGCCGTCCCTACCGCCGCCGGAACCGCTCGAACGCCACCGCCAGGATGATGAAGCCGCCGACGAAGGTGCCCTGCCAGAAGGCGTCGACGCCGAGCAGCAGCAGCGAGTTGCGGATCACCTCGATCAGCGCAGCGCCGATGACGGCCCCGAACGCGGTGCCGGCCCCGCCCATCAGGTTGGCGCCGCCGATCACGCTGGCGGCGATCACCCGGAGCTCGTCGGTCTGGCCGAGCCCGGTAGTCACCGCGCCGAGCCAGCCGACCATCATGATGGCGGCGACCCCGGCGGTCAGCGAGCACAGCACGTAGACCGACAGCTTGATCTGGCGCACCGGCACGCCGGTCAGGTTGGCGGCCTGCTCGTTGCCGCCGATCGCGTAGATCCAGGTGCCCCAGCGGGTCCAGCGCAGCGCGAAGCCGAAGGCCAGCGCCAGCACCGCCAGCACCACCACCGGGTTGGCGATCCCGAGGGTGGTGCCGCCGCCGAGCGCCAGCAGCAGGTCGGTGTCGGGCCCGAAGTCGTAGATCATCTTGTTGTTGGAGAACACCATCGCCAGGCTGCGGGCGATGCTGAGCATGCCGAGGGTGACCACGAAGGGCGGCATGCCGGCATAGGCGATCAGGCCGCCGTTGATCAGGCCGATCACCGCCGCCCCGCCGAGCGCGGCCGCGGCGCCGGCGGTGAAGGAGTAGCCCGCACTCATCACCACGCCGATCAGAATGCCGCACACCCCCATGGTCGAGCCGACCGACAGGTCGATGCCGCCGGTGATGATCACCGCGGTCATGCCGAGCGCGATGATCCCGACGAAGGCGAAGTTGCGGGTGACGTTGAACAGGTTGCGTTCGGTGGCGAAGGTGTCGGTGGCCAGCGACATGAACAGGCAGGCCAGCACCGCCGCCACCGATACCCAGAACACGTGGCGGCCGAGCAGCCGGGCGACGAAGCCGTCGCCGCTGCGGTTGATCACCGTGTCCAGGGTCGCGTTCACCGACATGCCGGGCTCCGTCGCTGCATTCCGTCTCAGACCGTCTCGATGGCGCCGGTGATCAGCCCGGTGACCTCTTCCGGCGAGCTGTCCGTAGCCTGCTTGTCGGCGACCAGCCGGCCGCGCCGCAGCACCACCACCCGGTCGGCGACCGCGAACACGTCGGGCATGCGGTGGCTGACCAGGATCACCGACACGCCGCGGCCGCGCAGCTGGCGGATCAGGTCCAGCACCTCGGCGACCTGGCGCACGCTGATCGCCGCGGTCGGCTCGTCCATCAGCACGAGGCGCGAGTCCGACAGCCGGGCCCGGGCGATCGCCACCGCCTGGCGCTGGCCGCCCGACATCGAGCGCACCAGGTCGCGCGGCCGGGTCTCCGACTTCAGCTCGGCGAACAGCTCGCCGGCGCGCCGGTACATGGCGGCGTAGTCGATCACCCGGAACGGCCCGACGCCGCGGGTCGGCTCGCGCCCCAGGAACACATTGGCGGCCGCCGTCAGGTTGTCGCACAGCGCCAGGTCCTGGTAGACGACCTCGATGCCGGCCTCGCGGGCAGCCACCGGCCGGCTGAAATGCACCGGGCGGTCGGCGATCCGGATGCTGCCGGCCGACGGTGCGAAGTTGCCGCCGATGATCTTGACCAGGGTCGACTTGCCGGCGCCGTTGTCGCCCATCAGGCCGATCACCTCGCCCGGCCGCACCGCCAGCGAGACGTCGGCCAGGGCCCGGATGGCGCCGAAGTTCTTGGAGATCCCCTGCAGTTCAAGGACCGACATGGTCCCGTCCTCCCGCTATCGGCTCGCCTCTTTTTTGCACGGTTAGGGCGTATCGAATATCTTCATGTTCTATCTTACGATCTCGCTCGACAAGACATCGCATGATAGGGTCATATGATCAAAAAGCCCACCAGGGAGGTAACCATGCGTAATTCGCTAGGCGCACTGGCGTTGGGCATAACGCTTTCGCTCGGCCTCGGTTCTGCCGGGGCGGCGGACAAGACCTACGCGGTCGTGGTGAAGGCGATGGACAACCCGTTCTTCGATCTGGTCCGCGACGGCTGCCAGAAGGCCGCCAAGGAGATCGACGGGGCGGAGTGCCTGTATATCGGCCCGTCCAGCCACACCGAGGCCGACCAGCTCCGCATCATCGAGGACCTGCTGTCCAAGGGCGTCGCCGCCATGGCGATCTCGCCTTCGAACGCGCCGGCGGTCGCCAACCTTCTGAAGCGGCGCAAGCCCGACATCCCGGTCATCACCATCGACGCCGACGTGCTGGCCAAGGACCAGGCCGTGCGCGCGTCCTATGTCGGGACCGACAACTACGAGCTCGGCGTCCAGCTGGCCGAGCAGCTGAAGAAGGCCAAGCCCGGGGGCGGCACGGTGTGCCTGATCATGGGCGGGCCGGCGGCCGACAACATCAACCAGCGGGCCCAGGGGTCGCGCGACGTGCTGGCCGGCAAGAAGGGCGTCGAGCGCCTGAAGGGCGAAGGCGGCTGGACCGAGATCGCCGGCTGCCCGCTGTACACCAACGACGACGCGGCGCTGGGCGTGCAGATGATGGCCGACGTGCTGACCGCCAATCCGACCCTCGATGCCTTCATCGCCGAGGGCGGCTGGCCACAGTTCGCGCCGCAGGCCTATGCCCAGCTGACCGACCAGTATCTCGACCGGATCAAGAGCGGGAAGCTGGCGATGATGGTCGCCGACACCCTGCCGCCGCAGATCCAGGCGCTGAAGGAAGGTCGCAGCCACGTCCAGGTCGGCCAGCGGCCCTACGAGATGGGCTACAGGGCGATGTTCGTGATGCACGACCTGGTGGCCGGCAAGAAGGTCGACCCGACCGTCTACACCGGCCTCGACACCTGCACCGCCGAGACCGCCGACACCTGCCTGAAGAAGTGACCTGACCACCCATCCCTGACGGGTCCGACCGTTCCGGCGGGCCTGCGCAACTGGCGGGCGCCCAGCATCCCATCCCGTGGCGCCCGCCTCTCTTTTTCCGCCGACCGAGACAACCGACTGAGACAACGGAGACCGACCATGGCCGCGGTGAAGTGGGGCGTCCTGGGGGCCGCCAGGATCGGGCTGGACCGGGTGATTCCGGGCATGCTGAAGGGTACCAACGTCGAGGTCGCGGCGATCGCCTCGCGCGACCTCGCCAAGGCCCGGGCCGCCGCCGACCGGCTCGGCATACCGACCGCCTACGGCTCCTACGAGGAACTGCTGGCCGACCCGGCGATCGAGGCGGTCTACAACCCGCTGCCGAACAACCTGCACGTCGAGTGGACGCTGAAGGCGGCGCGGGCCGGCAAGCACGTGCTGTGCGAGAAGCCGATGGCGATGAACGCCGCCGACGCCGAGCGGCTGCGGGCCTGCCCGAAGGACCGCATCGTCGCCGAGGCGTTCATGGTGCGCTTCCACCCGCAATGGATCCGGGCCCGCGAGATCGTGCGGTCCGGCCGGCTGGGCGAGGTGCGGGCACTGCAGATGCTGTTCGCCTACAACAACCCGGACCCGGCCAACATCCGCAACAAGCTGGAGACCGGCGGCGGCGCGCTGATGGACATCGGCTGCTATGCCATGGTCGGCGGGCGCTACCTGCTGGACGCCGAGCCGGCCCGGGTGATCGCCTTGATCGACCGCGACCCGGCCTTCGGCACCGACCGGCTGAGCAGCGCAATCATGGATTTCGGCGGCGGCCGGCAGCTGACCTTCGCGGTCTCGACCCAGGCCGCCCGCTACCAGCGCTTCCAGGTGCTGGGCACCAAGGCGCGGCTGGAGATCGCGATCCCGGTTAACGCGCCGCAGGGCGAGGAGACCCGCATCCTGGTCGACGACGAGGGTGCGGCCGACGGCTCCAGCGCGGTGGCCGAGACCATCCCGGCCTCGGACCAGTACACCCTGCAGGCCGAGGCCTTCGGCCGGGCGGTGCGCGGCGAGGAGAAGCTGCCCTGGGGCATCGAGGACTCGATCATGAGCATGCGGATCCTGGACGCGCTGTTCCGCTCGGAGACCAGCGGGAAGTGGGAGGCGCCGTGAGGGTGGGGCGCACGAGGCCCGGCGCGTAGGTCCCGACTCTCCTCCGCGTTCGATGCGGGGAGGGGCCGGGACGAGGACGGTACAGGGGCCCGCG
This sequence comes from Thalassobaculum sp., assembly GCF_040219615.1. Taxonomy (GTDB): domain Bacteria; phylum Pseudomonadota; class Alphaproteobacteria; order Thalassobaculales; family Thalassobaculaceae; genus Thalassobaculum_A. Next base: position 480,229 of record NZ_JAVJSE010000010.1, on the reverse strand, counting down.
TCCCGACCGAGACGGCTCAGGACGCCGCGCGAGCGGAGCGCCGCTGCCAGAGGTACAGGGTGCCGGCGAGGGCGAGGCCGAACAGGTCGGTCGCCCATCCCCCCTCGATCATGCTGAGGCCGCCGGCGAGGAGGCCGACCCGAACCGCCAGGGGCGCCTTGCCGAAGAACCATCCCTGGACCGCGGCGGACAACAGGTACACCCCGACGACGGCGGTCAGCCCGACATGCAGCGTATCGAGCGGGCTGCCCGCCAGGAGCATCGCGTCGGAGTAGAAGAACATGTACGGCACGATGAACGCGGCGAGGCCGATCTTGAAGCTCTCGACGCTGGTCTTCATCGGGTCCGATCCCGCCAAGGCGGCTCCGGCATACGACGCGAGTGCCACCGGCGGCGTGATCGCGGAAACCACCGCGAAGTAGAAGATGAAGAAATGCGCGGTCAGCGGCGCGACGCCCAGGTTGATGATGCCGGGTGCGATCACGCTCGCCGCCACGGCATAGGCCGCCGTCGTCGGCATGCCCATGCCGAGGATGATCGACACGCACATCGCGAAGAACAGCGCCAGGAGCTGGCTCTGGTCGGCAAGTCCCAGCAGGACAGCCGAGAAGCGTGACCCGATGCCGGTCAGCGCGATCACCCCCACGATGATCCCGGCGGCGGCGCAGACCGCGACCAGCTGAAGAGTCATCCGGGCACCGAGTTCGAGGGCCAGGAACAGTTGCCGCGGGCCCATGCGGTGCGGGGTCAGCCAGGAGACGACGGCCGTGGTGATCATGGCGAGTGTCCCGCAGCGGATGACCGAGTAGCCGGCGAACAGCGCATAGACCAGAACGACGATCGGCGTGAACAGGTAGACCTGCCGGAGCAATCCGCCGAGCTTCGGCAGCTCGGAGCGGGGCAGGCCGGCCATGCGGTGTTTCTGGGCCGCGATGTCGACCATGAAGTAGACGGAAACGAAGTAGATGATCGCCGGGATGATGGCAGCGTAGACGATGTCGAGATACGGAATCCCGGTGATCTCGGCCATGATGAAGGCGCCGGCGCCCATGATCGGCGGCATGATCTGGCCGCCCGTCGATGCGGCCGCCTCGACCGAGGCGGCGGTCTGCGGCCGGTAGCCGACGCGCTTCATGAGCGGGATGGTCAGGCTGCCGGTGGCGACCACGTTGCCCGCCGACGTCCCGTTGATCATGCCCATGAGGCCGGACGCGAAGACCGCGACCTTGGCCGGGCCGCCGCGCCGGTGCCCGGCGGCCGCGAAGGCGACGTTGACGAAGTACTCGCCGACCTTCGAGGCCTGCAGGAACGCCGCGAAGATCACGAACAGGATGATGTAGGTCGACGAGATCGCGATCGGTGCACCGAGCACGCCGTTGTCGGTGAAGATGTAGGAGAAGAACCGCTTCGCGTCGTAGCCGCGATGTTCCAGGACGCCGGGCAGCCAGGGCCCGAGAAAGGCGTAGGCGACGAAGACGCCGGCGATGACGACCAGCGCCACCCCGGCCAGCCGGCGGGTCAGTTCGGCGATCAGCAGTACACCGGTCATCGCGGCCCACATGTCGCCCGGCTGGGCCATCGGCATCCCGGCCCGCAGCTGGAGCTGGCGGGCGAAGAAGATTACGTAGCCGATTGCCGCCGCCGATGCGATGGCGAGAAGGATGTCCGCTGGCGACGTCCGTCCCGCGCGACGATCCGGGAACACCCAGCCGTGGACGACGGCGACGCAGGTCCCGGCGAACAGCGGAATGCCGAACGAGGCGGTCGCCCAGGTCGGCGGCATCGCCGACAGGCCGAGGAGCCAGTTGCCCCAGACGGCGGCGATCATGGCGGTGCCGTAGAGCGTTCCGGCTGCGGCCAACGCCAGGACCAGGCGGTCCGCGACCGACCGCCTCGCGCCGTCGCCGCCGGTCGTGCCGGCGGCGAAGATCAGGAATCCGAGGAACAGGCCTCCCCCGAGGTGGCTCAGGCGGAACGCCCAGGTCTCCAGCGGCCAGACGTTGAGGACCAGCAGGTGAAAGGCCGAGTAGGCCACGCAGGCGGCGGCGATCAGCCAGTGCGAGGTTCCGGAGAAGCTTCGCTGATTGCCGGCGGCCGGTTCGTCGTCGACCCCGGATGCCTGAACTTCGATCGACGACCGAATGTTGTCGTCTTGCGCGGACGGTATTGCCCCGTCCCTGGACTTGGCGGACATCCCGGGTCTCCGACTGCCGTCCGGTTGCTGCGGGACGGGCGGGACCCGTGGCCCCGCCCGTCGCTCTAAGTCACTGGAGGCTCAGGTCACTTCAGGTTGTCGGCGATCTTGTACCCGTTCTCCTCGAACCAGCGGACGGCGCCCGGGTGGAACCTCATGAAGGAGTTGAACTTGTACGCCTCGGGCCTGGTCTCCTTGGCCGCGGCATGGTTCTGCTTCATGCGCTCGTAGTTGGTCATCGCGAGCTTGGTGAGTTCGTAGGCCAGGGTGTCGGGCATGCCCTTGCCGGCGATCGCGAAGTTCCAGAGCGACACCGACTCCACGGCCTCGGGCTGGTCCTCGTAGGTCTTGGCGGGAATGGTGAAGGGCGACAGCGCCGGCTCGGCCTTCAGGAACAGTTGCCGCTCCGCCTCGGACATGCTGAGGAACACGACGTCGTTCTCGACGGCGAGCTGGCTGAACGCGCCGGTCGGGATGCCGGCGGCGAACAGGAAGGCGTCGATCAGGCCGTCCTTGAGCTGCCCGGCGCTGTCGTTGGCACCGGCATTGCTGATCGTGGCCTTCAGTCCGGCCGCGTCGAGGTAGCGCGGCCAGTAGGTCGCGGCGGTCCCTCCGGCCGGACCGACGCCCACCCGCTTGCCGTTCAGGTCCGCCAGCGAGCGGATGCCGGAGCTGCTCAGGGCGGCCGCCTGCAGCGGGGTCTGGTACATCGGGAACAGCGCCCGGATGTCCTTGTGCTCGACGCCGGGCATCAGCTCGCTCTTGCCCACGAACGCCTCGTAGGCCGGCCCCATGGTGACGAAGCCCATGTTGTGGTCTCCGGTCTGGACGAGCGTCACGTTCTGGACCGGTCCGCCGGTGATTTCGACGCTGGCGTTCACCCCGAGCGCCTCGCCGATCATGGTCGCGAAGCCGCTCCCGTAGGTGAAGTAGGCCCCGCCCTGGCTGCCGGTCCCGATGATGATCGTCGACGGCCAGCCGGCGCGGTCCTGAGCCGCGGCGGGCGCTGCGAGGCTGGCGGCCACCGCGGCGGTCGCGGCGAGTTTTGCGACAAGGTTCATGATCTCGATCCTCCCGAGGACATTGCTCCGGCGATCTGGCTGACCGTCGGGTTTCCAATGATGCTAGGGACCGTGGCGAAGGGCCTCAAGTTCACCAAAATTATATATTATTCTTGAATAATTGTGCCGATATTCAGGCGCTCGCCACGTACTCGCCGAGATGCCGCTCGAGTGTCTCCATGAGCAGGTCGCGCGTGGCGTCCCGGACGCCCTTCAGCCAAGCGACCGAGAGCGAGAGCCGGTAGGTCGGCGTCTCCGGCGCAATCTCGATCGGGACGTACCGTACGCCGGTCACCGCCAGCCGCGACGTCCACCGAGGAACGATGGCGATGCCGATGCCGGTGCTCACCAGTCCGACGATGGTCTGCTTCTCGTCGGCGACCTGGGCGATCCGGGCTGTGAGGCCCGATTGCAGGAACAGCTTGATCGTGAGGTCGTGGCTGTGCGGCCTGGACCCCCGGTCGGGGACGATCAGCGGCTCGTCCGCGAGGTCGGTGACGCGGACGGTCTCGTGACCCGCGAGCCGGTGGCTGGTGTGCAGCGCCACCACCGGCGTCTCGGAAAACAGGGGGCGGAAGACGAGCCGGGAGTCAAGCACGTCGGGAGGCCTGACGAAGGCGACGTCCAGGCGGCCGGACAGCAGACGCGGCAGGAGCCGGATCGTCTTCTGCTCCACGAGTTCGATGCGGACCCCCGGGTGCTCAGAGCGGAAGTGCGGGAGCAGCTGCGGCATCAGCCCCGCGGCGACGCTGTCGATGGCGCCCACCTTCAACACCGGGGTCCGGATGTGCTCCAACTGCCGGAAGTCCCGTTCCAGGCGGTCGGCCTGGTCGATCAGGTCGCGCGCGCCCTCGACCAGGGAGGCCCCGGCATCCGTGAGAGCGACGTTGCGCGTCGTCCGGGCGACCAGGGCGGTGCCGAGATCCTCTTCGAGGTTGCGGAGGTGACGGCCGAGGGACGCGGGCAGCATGTCGAGCCGCTGCGCCGCCCGCCCGAAGTGCAGCGTATCCGCCACCGCCAGAAAGCACCGAAGCTGCAGCAGGTTCATCGGTCACTCATAATAAATTGAATTTATATAATCTTACGAAAATTGCCCGACCCGCAACGTCGGATGTAAGCAAGCAGGACACGTCGGCACCGCGGGTGCGGGGACGATCGACGGCCGGCTCCGGGAGATGGAAGCGTCATGAGGCAGTACAGAATCGCGGCAATTCCCGCGGACGGGATCGGACCCGAGGTTATCCAGGCGGGCGAGGCGGTCCTGAACGCGCTGGCCGCCCGGGTCGGAGATCTCCGCTTCGACGTCGAGACCTTCGACTGGGGGACCGACTACTACCGCAGGCACGGCAAGATGATGCCGGAAGACGGCCTTGAGCGGCTGCGCGCGTTCGATGCGATCTATTTCGGCGCGGTCGGCGCACCGGACGTGCCGGACCACGTGACGCTCTGGGGCTTGCGCTTGCGCATCTGCCAGGGCTTCGACCAGTACGCGAACGTGCGGCCCACCCGGATCATCCCGGGCATCACGTCGCCGTTGCGCGATGCCGGCCCCGGCGATCTCGACTGGGTGATCGTTCGCGAGAACTCCGAAGGCGAGTATTCCGGACACGGGGGGCGCGCGCATCGTGGCCTGCCCGAGGAGGTCGGCACTGAGGTCGCGATCTTCACCCGAGTCGGAGTCACCCGGATCATGCGCTACGCGTTCAAGCTGGCGCAGGCGCGGCCGCGCAAGCGGCTGACCGTGGTGACCAAGTCGAATGCGCAGCGCCACGGCATGGTCATGTGGGACGAGATCGCGGCCGAGGTGGCCAGGGAGTTTCCCGACGTCACCTGGGACAAGATGCTCGTCGATGCGATGACGGTGCGCATGACCCGGATGCCGCGCTCGCTCGACACCATCGTGGCCACCAACCTGCATGCCGACATCCTGTCCGACCTCGCCGGCGCGTTGGCCGGCAGTCTCGGCGTAGCGCCCACCGCGAACATCGATCCGGAGCGCCGCTTCCCGTCGATGTTCGAGCCGATCCACGGCTCGGCGTTCGACATCGCCGGCAAGGGGATCGCCAATCCGGTCGCGTCCTTCTGGACGGCGGCGCAGATGCTCGAGCATCTGAACGAGCCGGCGGCGGCGGAGCGGCTGATGGGCGCCGTCGAGCGGGTATGCGCAGCGGGCGTCCGAACCCCGGACGTCGGCGGCACCTCGACCACGAGGGAGGTCACCGACGCGGTCGTGGCAGCGATCCAGGGCGCCAACGACTGATCCGCGGCGACCGCCGTCGCGAGCCCCGGCGCTCTACTCCGCCTTCGGCTTCTCCAGCACCCGGTGCGTCAGCCGGCGCATCCCGAGCCAGATCGCCGCGACCACCAGCGGCACCGCCAGGGCGGTAGCGACCGTCGGGCTGACCTCGCCCAGCCGGTCGGCCTTGGCGAGGCCCTCCAGCACCACCTTGACCAGGCCGATGGCGTAGTAGCTGACCGCCACCACCGACAGCCCCTCGACCGTGCGCTGCAGGGCCAGCGCCTGGGCCGAACGCCGGTTCATCGACTCCAGCAGGTCGCGGTTCTGGGCCTCCAGCCGCACCTCGATGCCGGTGCGCAGCAGACTGGACAGCCGGTTGGCGCGCCGCGACAGCGCCTCCTGGCGTGCCGCCACCGAGGCGCAGGTCCGCATCGCCGGCGACAGCCGCCGCATCAGGTAGCCGACCAGGTTGATGTGGCCGTCGAGCGCCGCCGGCTGCAAGTCGCGCAGCCGGTTGTCGACGATCTCGGCATAGGCGGTGCTGGCGCCGTAACGGTAGTTGGAGGCGGCGACCACGTCCTCGAGCTCTGCCGAATGGCCGGACAGCCGGTCCAGCAGCGCCTCGTCGCTCTCGCCGCGGCCGGCGTCGGCCAGGGTCCCGGCGACCTCGGCGAGGCCGCGCTCGATGCCCTCCAGCCGCGGGCTGGCGGCCCGGGCGATCGGCAGCGACAGCATGGCGAAGCGGGCATAGGTCACCAGCTCCAGCACCCGCTGCACCAGCTGGCCGAGCAGCACCGGCTCGAAGCCCGCGGCGCGCAGCAGCAGTCGCTCGAAGCCGTCGTCATGGGTCCGCAGGTCGCCGTACAGCCGCGCCGATCCGTCGGCCAGCGCGCAGCCGAACACCGGGTTGCCGGCGAACCAGCGCGACAGCCGGTTGCCGTCGGCTCCGTCGCTGTTCGGCGGGTCGCCGCCGTCGGCGGTGACGGTCAGGTGCAGCGCGACCATGACCTCGCCGTACAGCCCGTCGCGCCACTCCGCCGGCACCAGGGCGAACACCGTCTCGTCGAAGGGCTGTCCGACCGGCTCCTCGCGCAGCAGGGTGTAGGTCGAGAACTCGGTGTGGCGCTCCCACTTCACGGTGAACGGGCCGAGGTCGACGGTGAAGTGCTTGGCGCCGGCGGCAGGCTCGGCCTTGCCGTAGCGCCGGCACAGCGCGGCGAACTGGGCGTGGTCGCGCTCGCCGCCGCGCTCGCCGGTGGCGATCGCCAGATGCGAGACCCGTAGCGGCGCCGCCATCGGCCGGAACGGCCGGTCGTGCAGCTCCAGGGTCAGCGCCTCGCGCTCGGAATGGAACTTCATGCCTGCCCCGCCCATAGCCGAAGCAGTGTGCCGGGCCGCTGCGGCGTTGGCGAGCGGCGGATGGTCGCTGGCCGGATTGCGATATGCAAGGGAAGGATATACGTTATGAATGTATATGTTGAAGGTAAGGCGATGCGCGTCGCGAAATGGGGCAACAGCCTCGCCGTGCGGCTTCCGGCCGCTGTGGTCGATGCCTTGGCGCTGAAGGACGGCGACGAGATCGAGATCCGGGTCGTGGGCGACAGGGCATTCGAGGTCGCGCGCGACGACGGCCGGGAGCAGGCGCTGCGGCGCATCCGCACCCTGCGCCGGCCGCTGCCGCCCGGTTGGCGCTTCGACCGCGACGACGCGAACGCCCGGTAGCCGCGGTGGCCGGGGCATTTCTCGACACCAACGTCCTGGTCTATGCGTTCACGGACGATCCGCGGGCGGCGAGGGCGGAGGAACTGCTGGCACGCGGCGGCACGATCAGCGTCCAGGTGCTCACCGAGTTCGCCAACGTCGCGCACCGGAAGCTGGGATTGACGTGGCACGAGGTGGCCGAAGCGTCCGAAGCGGTCCGGCGCCTCTGCCAGCCGGTTCTCGACGTCGACCTCGAGGATCACGTGAACGCCCTCCGGCTGGCATCGCGTCACCGGTTCCGGATCTTCGACGCCCAGGTCCTGGCGAGCGCCTTGCGCGGTCGCTGCAGCGTCCTGCTCACCGAGGACCTGCAGGACGGCTTGGTGATCGACGGCAGGTTGACGGTCGCGAACCCTTTCCGGGCGGCTTAGGCCTGCCGGTCACCCCGCCGCACTCGCCGGCGGCGCGCCGGCGTCGCCGTCGATCAGGCTCTCGCCCGGCTTCACGATGCTGAATCCGACCGGCACCATCGCCACGCCCGGCCGGCCGTCGCCGTCGAGGGTCACCCGGGTGTAGGCGGTGGTCTCCAGGTCGCCGGTCTCCGGGAAGTCCTCGCGGAAGTGGGCGCCGCGGCTGTCCCCGCGGGCCAGCGCTGCCGCCGCGATCACCCCGGAGATCGCGATCTGGCTCTCCAGGTTCAGCCAGTCGTGCCAGGTCAGGTTGAAGGCGCGGTCGCCGTCGGCGAGGCCGGTGCGGTGCAGTTCGGCCCGCAGTTCCGCCAGGCCGGCGAGCCCGCGCCGCAGCCCGGCATCGGTGCGCAGGATGCCGACCTCGTCCCACATCAGGTTCCACAGCCGTTCGCGCAGGTCGCCGAGGTCGCCGGGGCGCAGCGCGAACGGCGCCTCGGCCCGCGCCACCGCCTCGTCGATCGCGGTTCGGTCCGGGTCGCGCAGCGGCGCGCCCGCCTTCACGGACGCGGCCATGGTTTCGCCGGCGATGCCGCCGAACACCGTGGAGTTGGCGACCCCGTTGCCGCCGAGCCGGTTGGCGCCGTGCACGCCGCCGCAGTCCTCGCCGGCGGCGAACAGGCCGGGGATCGCGGTGGACGTATCGATCTCGAACTCGACGCCGCCCATCATGTAGTGCGCGGTCGGCACTACCTCGACCCGGCCGCCGGCCAGGTCGAAGCCGCAGTCCCGGCAGCGCTCGACCATACCCTTGAAGCGCTTCGCCACGCTCTCCGGCCCGAGATGCTTCATCTCGATCCACACCCCGCCCATCGGCGTGGTGCGGCCGGCCCGCATTTCGGAGTAGATCGCCCGGCTGACCAGGTCGCGGGTGGCGCGCTCGCCGGCCGGATCGTAGTCGGCCATGAAGCGCCGGCCGTCGCCGTTCAGCAAATGGCCGCCGGCGCCCCGCAGGCCCTCCTCCAGCACCGTGCCGGTCATCCGCGTGTCGGGGCCGGCCAGCAGGCCAGTGGGGTGGAACTGCACCATCTCCATGTCGCGCAGGGCCAAGCCCAGGCGCGCCGCCATCGCCATGCCGTCGCACGCCTTGTCGCCGGACGGCGTGTGGTAGAGATACATGGTCGGCCCGCCGCCGGTGGCCAGCAGTGTCGCCCTGGCGCGCACCAGCCGGTAGCCGCCGGTCCGCATGTCGACCAGCAGCGCGCCGGCCAGGCCGGAGCCGTCGGCCGCCGGCACCAGCGCGATCGCCCGATGCTCCTCCAGGCGTCGCACGTTGCGGGCCCAGACCTGCTCCATCAGCCGGTTGATGATCTCGATGCCGGTCAGGTCGCCCTTGTGCACCGTGCGGTCGAAGGACTGACCGGCGAACGCCTTCTGGTGCAGCGAGCCGTCGGGGTTGCGGTCGAAGAAGCAGCCGAGCTCGTTCTCCAGCTCGCGGACCCGCTCGACCGCCCCCTCGACCAGTCGCCAGGCCAGATCCTGGCGCGGCAGCCACTTGCCGCCGACGATGGTGTCCATGAAGTGCCGCTCGAGGCTGTCGCGCGGGTCGAGCGCCACGTTGTAGCCGCCCTGCACCATGCGGGTGCAGCCGCACTTGCCCATCAGCCCCTTCACCGCGACCGTGACGTCGAGCGACGGGTCGGCCTGCAGGGCGTGCAGGGCGGCGAACAGCCCGGCCCCGCCGGCGCCCAGGATCAGGATGTCGGTCTCAAGGGTTTCCATCCGTCAGCCCACCCGCAGCAGGAAGATCGTGCCGACCACGACGGCGGCGATCGCGCCCAGCCCGATCAGCCCCTTGCGGCCGTCGCGCCAGGGCAGGAACTCCAGGACCATCACCCGCAGCCCGGCGCCGAGATGGATGGTCAGCAACGTCACCAGCCCCCATTCCGCGACCTTGAAGGCCGGGCTGTCGGCGACCGCGAGCATCCGGTCGAGGGCGTCGGCGGACTCCAGGGCCAGGCCGAGGGCGAGGAAATGCAGCGGCAGGAACAGCGCCAGCGCCACCCCGGACACCCGGTGCGCGACGAAGGCCCAGAAGCCCGGGTGGTTGCGGGACGGCCGGATCACGGCGCCACCACCGCGATCACCGCGCGCGCCCCGAGCCCGGCCAGCAGCAGGCCGAGCGCGACCATCGCGACCTCCAGCGACCGGCCGCGCCAGCCGGTGTGCTCGTGCACCACGTTGCGCAGGCCGATCGGCGCGTGGATCGCAGCCACCAGCACGAACAGGCCGTAGAACGCCGCCCAGCCGACGCTGCCGCGGGTCCGCGCCAGGATCTCGGCGGCACTCAGCCCGCCCTCGACCGCGAACAGGATCAGCGCGAGATGGACCAGCACCAGGGGCGCCAGGATCAGCGCCGTCAGCCGCTGCGCCAGGAACAGCCGGGCCGGCGTCATCGCAGCCCCCCGGTCACGGCAGGGCCCCGCCCAGCAGGTCGATCAGGGACTGGCGTTTCAACCCGGCGATGCCGGCGGTCGGGTTGATGCCGACCGGGCAGTGCTCGACGCAGCTGCCGTGGCTGTGGCAGCTGTGGCAGCCACCCGCAGCGCTGGCGGCCCGCAGCACGCCGCGGCGGTCGCCGTCGCGCTCGTCGTTGACCAGGGTCCAGGCGCGGTTCAGGGCGGCCGGGCCGAGATAGCCGTCGTCCCAGGCGACGACGTCGCAGGCGGCGTAGCAGACCGCGCAGTTGATGCACTCGATGCCGGCGTCGGCGGCCCTGCGGGCCGGGGTCTCCGGGCTGACCGGGGCCAGCGGGTCGTGGCGGCTGGCGGTCGGGGTGAACCGGCCCTGGGCGCGCTGCCACTTCTCGAAGAACGGGGTCAGGTCGACCGCCAGGTCCTTGATCCGCGGCAGGTTGCGCAGCGGCTCGATCCGCAGCCGGCCGTCGCTCGCGACCTTCGAGACATGGGTCCGGCAGGTCCAGCGCGGCCGGCCGTTGACGGTCATGGCGCAGGACCCGCACACCCCGACCCGGCAGGCGAAGCGGTAGGCCAGCGCCGGGGCGGCATGGCGCTGGATCCAGGTGACCACGTCGAGCACGGTCTGGTTGGCGCGCTGCGGGACCGCGTAGGTCTCGAAAGCCCCGCTGTCGCGCCCGCGCCAGACCTCCACCGACAGGCTGGCGTGCCCGGCGTCCATCGGCGCGGCGCTACTCCGCGGCCTGCGCGGTGGCGGCCGGGTGGGCGCCGGCGGCGTCCTCGATCTTCACCCAGGTGAAGACCTTGGAGACGATCCGCCACTGGCCGTCCAGCTTCACGAAGTTCAGGTAGTCGGTGAACAGCTTCGGCGCGATCGCGATCCGGCAGGTCACCAGCGCGCATTCCGGGCCGGCCAGGTCGATCGACAGGATGTGGTCGTGGCGCGGCTGTCCGGCGGCGGCCGGCGCGGTGCGGCCGCGAACCCGGTCGTAGACCGCCGGCATCGGGTCGTCGACCAGCGTGCCGCCGGTCCCGGAGATCAGGTGGCAGTTCGGGTGGAAGACCTTCTGCAGGGTCTCGACGTCGCCCTCGTGGAAGCCGTCGAAATACAGCTGCATGGCCTGGACGAGTTCGGCATAGGCGGTCGACATTTCGGCCTCCCCGGTTGGTTCGCGATCTTGGCGGCCGGAGTATGGACCCGGGCGGCAAGCCGGCGCAACGGCACGACCGGCGCGGCGGGCGGTGCGCAATGGTCGTTTCCCAGCCCGGTATCAGGCTCTAGAATGCGGCATTGGCGGCACGGCGAAGGGGGTATCCGATGGATCCGGCGACACTGGCGGCGCTCTACACCGCGCTCTACACCGCGATCGCGACGCTCGGCCTGGTGGCGACCGACACCTACGTCAACGCCAACACCATGTATCTCGACACCACGGTCGCCGAGGGCGTCGCCGAGGAGGGCTACGAGCCGTCGGTGGTCGGCGGCATCTTCATCGCCGAGGCGAAGAAGATCACCTCGACGCCGTCCCTGGTGGCGGCGCCGGTCATCCAGTCCAGCAAGGCCAAGCCGATTTCGGCGGCACTGGCCCAGGCGGCCGGGCTGGAGAGTGCGCTGGGCGCGATCCAGGGCGTCATGGGCGTGATCCCGCCCAGCCTGGTCGCCAGCGTCATCGCCGAGGATCCCAAGAAGCGGGTGCAGGTGGTGACGACCGCGGCCGACGGCGCGGTCGCCGAGCACGTGGTCGGCGAGGAGGCCGACCTCAAGCTGGTGCTGACCGGCTACGACCGGAAGACCGGCTACTTCTACGTGACGGTCGAGGGTCGCACCACCGACGAGGACGTCGACGAACTGATCCGCGAGGCCGCCTTCGAGTCGGTGCTGAAGCTGGAGCCCTATCTGGCGATGCTCTACGACCTCAGCCGCCGGGCCGAGGCCGGCGAGGACCTGGCGCCGGCGCGCATCCGGATCGACAAGGCCCTGTCCTCGGAGCCGGCCGCGATCCGGCACGGCCACCGGGCCCTGCTTGAGAACCTGCGCGGTATCCTGGCGCTGCTCGAGCAGAACCAGGTGATGGCGCGCCGGGACTTCGAGAAGGCGATCTCCTCCGATCCGCAGCAGCCGATCGGCTATCTCAACCTCGCCTTCCTGAACGTCCACGAGGACCGCTACCAGGACGCCATCGACGCGGTCGGGAAGGTCATCCATCCGAGCTACTGGCCGATGACCGGCAACCGGGTGCTGCTGGCCACCGGCCACATCATCAAGGGCGTGGCCGAGACCGAGATGGGCCGGTTCCGGGACGCCGAGGCGAGCTTCCGCAAGGCGGCGGAGCTGAATCCGCAATCGTCGGAGGTCCATGTCTACTGGGCGCGCATGCTGCGCAAGTCCGGGCGTCCGGCGGAAGCCTCCCGGCAATACGATCTGGCCCTCGGGAACTCGGTCTACTTCGAGAATTTTCCGGAGATGGCGCTGTTGTATTTCTGGCTGACCGAACAGGGCCAGGAACCGCTGGAGCGCCGGCTCGGCATGGTCGAGGAACGATAGGCCGCGCCCGCCCCCGGGGGCCGCCTAGAAGCCGCTCTCGCGGGCCCTGACGATCCCGGCGACCGTGGCGTTGATCGGGGCCGCCAGGCCGACCTTCGCGGCCTCGACCGGGATGGCGCCGTTGATCGCATCGATCTCCGACGGCCGCCGCGCCTCCTGGTCCTGCAGCAGCGACGGCTTGGCGCCGCGGATCTTCGAGCCGAAGCTGCGGACATAGTCCTCGACGTCCTCGAAGCCGAGCCTGATACCCTTGGTGCGGGCCACGGTGTCGGCCTCGGCGGCGCAGGAACTGGCGATCTTCCAGGCATCGGGGTGGTCGAGCACCTGCCCGACCGTCAGCCCGGTGACGCCGCATGGCCCGGAGAAGGCGCAGTTGCAGATCAGCTTCTCCCAGATCATCTGGTGGATGTCGGGGAAGCCGCGGGCCGCGAAGCCGGAGCCTTCCCACACCTTCACGACCCCGGCCAGCCGGTCGGTCTCGCCGCCGTCCATCTCGCCGAGCCGGACCAGTTCCATGCCGTTGTGGTGGGCATGGGCCGGGCCCCTCATCGAGGCGCCGAAGCCGCCGACCACGCCGAGCATGACCTGACTGGTCGGGATCGCCTCGGCGATCCGGTCGGCCGCTCCCAGGCCGTTCTGGATGGTCAGGATAACGGTGTCGGGGCCGGTCAGGCCCAGCGCGGTGCGGGCGGCCGCGGCCACTCCGCTGGCCTTGGTGGCGACGATCACCAGGTCGCAGACCCCGACCTCGGCGCCGTCGGTGGTGGCGCGGATCGACGTCACCCTCCGGTCGCCGGAGGCCCCCTCGACCCGCAGGCCCTCCCGGTTGATGGCGTCGACATGGTCCTTCCAGGCGTCGATCGCCCAGACCTCGTTGCCGGCATCGGCCATCAGCCCGGCATAGATCGACCCCATGGCGCCGCAACCGACGATCGCGATCTTCATGATGATTCCTCCCGGCCCGGATGCGTTTCCGCGAGAGTAGGCCGCCGGTCCGCCGGGCGGCAAGCCGGCGGTCGGACTACCGATAGGCGGGCGGCGCGTCGGCGCCCGCGGCGAGCGCGCCCTTCAGCTCGACCAGGACATTGTAGGCGGCGGGCATGCCGGCCAGGTACTGGACCCAGACGATCGCCTCGACCAGCTGCTCGCGGGTCACGCCGACATGCAGCGCCGCCGCGATGTGGAAGCGCAGTTGCGGGGCCGCGCCGCCGAGGACCCCCAGCGCCGCCACGGTGGCGAGCTGGCGGACCGGCAGCGGCTGCCGGGAGCTCGCGAACACGTCGCCGAAGGACCGGAAGGTGATCCGGACCAGGTCGCCGGCCAGCTCGTCGAACGCCGCCTGGATCGTCTCCAGGGCGGCGGCGTTGATACGGCCATAGTCCCCGGTCCCGCGCCGGTACCGCTCTTCGTCCGTCGGATCCGGGAGGTCGGCGAGCTCGACGGTGGGCTCGGCGGCCGGCTGCGGGCCGGCGCGGCGAAGGGCGTCGAGGGCTTTCGCGGCACGGGGATAGCCGAGATAGGCGGCCATCTGGACCAGGATGTCCTCGGCGAACTCGGGGGCCATGCCGTCGGCGAGCAGGGCACCGAACGCGTGGCTCAGCACCGGACCGTCGAGCGGCAGCGCTGCCAGTCCCGCGAGCCGGACGGCAAAGCGCTCCTCCGCCGTGAGCAGGTCGCGCGGCAGAAGGTCCCGGTCGCGGGTCCGCCGGTCGTCGCGCTCGAAGCGCGGCCCGGCATCGAGGCGCCCGGACCCCAGGTCCGGGTATGCGTCGGTCTGCGTCGGCATGCTCGTTCTCCCGTCGATGGCGACCGGAGTTCGCTGACATGCAGTTCATCATGAATCAAATCGATGGCTTTGATATACGTGATGCACATGGATAATCGCCGTTCGCTTGACCTGAATCTGCTGCGGGCCTTCGTGCTGATCATGCGCGAGCGCAGCATCACCCGCGCCGCGCGCCGTCTCTCGATCGGCCAGCCGGCCTTGTCCCATGCGCTCGCGCGGCTGCGCGCCGAGGTCGGGGACGAGCTGTTCGTGCGTGCCGGGCGTCGCATGGAGCCGACCGCACTGGCGCTGGCGCTGGCGCTGTTCGAAGCGGTGGCCCCGGCGCTGGACCGGATCGACGGCTCCGTGGCCGCGATGCGGGCGTTCGATCCGACGACAGCGGAGCGCATCTTCAGCGTCGGGATGTCCGAGGACCTCCAGCTGGCGTTCCTGCCGGCCATCGTGTCCGCGCTGGCCGAGCGCATGCCGAACGCGCGGCTGGCGGTGCGGCATGCCGACTACCTCGGGGCGGCGGACTTGCTGGACCGCGGGGACGTGTCGATGGTGGTGGGATATCTCGACCGGCTTCCGGCCGCCGCCAAGGTCCGCCGGATCGCGACGGTCGGGTACCGCGTGGTCGGCGACGCCGGCGGCGGTGCGGTCGAGACGCTCGAGCAGTACTGTGCGCGCCGGCATGTGCTGGTGACCTTCGCCGGCGACATGGTCGGCTATATCGACGAGACTCTGGCGCGCCTGGGGGTCGGCAGGCGGATCGCGTTGTCGCTGGCCAGCTTCGCGGTGCTGCCCGCCGTGCTGCGCGGTAGCGGCTGTCTGGCGACCGTCCCCGACTATCTGGCCGACGCACTGGCCGGGCGAGCCGGACTTTGCGCCGGGGCACTGCCTTTCGAGTCGCCCGACTTCGACATCTCGATTGCATGGCGGCTGACGGCCGATGGCGATCCGGCCGAAAGGCTGCTCCGCGACCTGATCGTCGAGGTGACGGGCGGCCGGGCGGCGGCCGACGCGTGACGCGGCCGCCTGGGCGAGACTGTCGCTGGCATCGGCTGGAGGCTTCGCGCAGGATTGCGCCGAGCCGCCGGAATGTGCCGGGCCAAGGAGGAGCCGATGACCGACAAGACGATCGCCGACCTGATCGAGGACCGCTTCGGCCTCGCCACCGACGACGGCCGCGACATGCCGGCGGAGGGCGAGCTGGCGGCGATCCTGCGGCACCGCAGCCACCGCCGCTTCAAGCCCGACCCGGTGCCGGACGAGCTGCTGCGGGTGGTGCTGGCCGGGGCATTCTCGGCGCCCGCCAAGTCGGATCTGCAGCAGTGCTCGGTGATCGTGGTCAAGGACCCGGAGATCCGGGCCGGGATCAACGCCCTGGTCGCCGGCCAGGACTGGGTGCCCGGGGCGCCGTCGCTGCTGGTGTTCTGCGGCGACAACCGGCGGATCCGGCGGATCGCGCAAGCCCGCGGCAAGCCCTATCCGAACGGCCACCTCGACTCCTTCCTGAACTGCGCGGTCGACGCCGGCATCGTGCTCGCGACCTTCATCCGGTCGGCCGAGGCGGCGGGGCTCGGCTGCTGCCCGATCAGCGTGATCCGCGACCGCATCGAGGAGGTCTCGGAGCTGCTGGGACTGCCGGACAACGTGTTCCCGCTGGCCGGCATGGGGCTCGGCTGGCCGGCCCGCGAGGGCTGGGTCAGCCTGCGGCTGCCGCCGGCGGTGACCGTGCACACCGATCGCTACGACGACACCGCCCTGCTGGAAGAGATCGACGGCTACGACCGGCGTCGCGAGGCCCGCTTCAGCACCCCGGCCGACAAACAGCGCATGACCAATGAATACGGGGTCGCCGAGTTCTATGGCTGGTCCGAAGACAAGGCTCGCCAGTATGCCACCCCGCAGCGCAAGCAGCTTGCCCGATTCCTGAACTCGAAAGGGTTCGGCCTCGACTGATTATCCTCAGCGCGGCGGGGCTGGCGATGCCGCGAATATTGCGCTGCACAATCGGAATCTGGCAGAAACCCCTTCCATTCGACGGATGGATTACCTACCGTCTTGCCTGACAAGACCGCGGAAAATGCGGCTTTCGCGCGTCCCGCCGACGCTCGGCACGGACGCAGAGACGACAGGGAAGGGAGGTTTCCATGTTCTTTTCGCGCAGGGACACACGTGTCCTGACGTCGGCCCTGGCCGGACTCGCGGCTCTCGGCCTGGCCGCCACGGCCGAGGCCAAGGTCGAGGGCGACACCATCATCCTCGGTGCCGCGATTTCGCTGACCGGGAAATACGCGACCAACGGAATCCACGCCCAGAACGGCTACGAGTTCGCCGTCAAGAAGATCAACGACGCCGGCGGCGTGAAGGTCGGCGGCAAGTCCTACAAGCTGAAGGTCCAGTACTACGACGACGAGTCGACCCCGGCGCGTGGCGCCCAGCTGGCCGAGCGGCTGATCAACCAGGACGGCGTCAAGTTCATGCTCGGACCGTATTCGTCCGGCCTGACCAAGGCGATCGCGCCGGTCACCGAGAAGTACAAGATCCCGATGGTGGAGGCCGAGGGCGCATCGCGCTCGCTGTTCACCCAGGGCTACAAGTATCTCTTCGCGGTGCTGTCGACCTCCGAGCAGTATCTCGCCAGCTCGATCGAGCTCGCCGCCGAAGTGGCCAAGGGCCAGGGCAAGGACCCGTCCGACGTCAAGATCGCCATGGCGTTCGAGAACGATCCGTTCTCGCTCGACGTTCGCGCCGGCGTGGTCGATGACGCCAAGAAGTACGGCATGCAGATCGTGGTCGACGACAAGCTGCCGCGCGATCTGTCGGACATGACGTCGACCCTGACCAAGGTGAAGGCGCTCAATCCGGATCTCCTGGTGGTCTCCGGGCACTCGAAGGGGGCGGCGACCGCCGGCCGGCAGATCCAGGAACTGCAGATCCAGACCCCGATGATCGCCATGACGCACTGCGAGGCCGCGGACGTGGTCGGCAAGTTCGGGGCGGGCGCCACCGAGGGTCTGCTGTGCCCGACCCAGTGGGCCGAGACGCTCAGCTACTCGGACCCGCTGATGGGGACCGCCGCGGAGTATGACGTGGCGTTCAAGAAGGCGTATCCGGAGTACCAGACGGTTCCGTACCAGACCGCCCAGGCGACCGCTGCGGTGATGGTGTGGGCCGACGCCTTCGAGCGTGCCGGCCAGTTCGACACCGAGGCGCTTCGAGACGCGCTGGCCGCCACCGACATGAAGACCTTCTACGGCGGCATCAAGTTCTCGGAGGCCGGCAACAACGTTGCCAAGCCGATGGTGCTGCGCCAGATCCAGGACGGCGAGTACAGGGTGGTCGCGCCGTCCAAATGGGCCTCGTCGGAGCTGCGTTACCCGCGGAAGCCGAAATACTGAGGCGTCGACAGTCGTGACGGCGGCGGGAGGGGGCTTGCCTCTCCCGCCTTTCGTCGTTGCGGATCGACAGGCCCCGTCGGTGCGCCGGGCCCCGCCGGACGGGGCCGCGGTCGACGACAACCGGACGTAAGGACCACCGGATGCTCGACAATCTGTCCCTTCTCTGGCAGGCGCCGATCCTCGGCGTGGACCTGTTGCTGCAGGGTCTTTTCATCGGCGCGATCTTCGCCCTCGTGGCCTACGGGCTGGCGCTGGTCTGGGGCGTGATGAACGTGAAGAACCTGGCCCAGGGGGACATGGTCATCCTGGGCGGCTACATCGCCTATCAGGCCACGCTCTGGGGGCTGCACCCGATCGTCGCGTTGCCGGCGGCGATCGTGCTGATGTTCGGCCTCGGCTGGCTGATCTACCTGCTGATCATCCGCCGCGTGGTCGACCGCGACATGTTCACCTCGCTGCTCGCCACCTTCGGGCTCAGCCTGCTGATCCAGCAGGTGCTCAACCTGATCTACGGCCCGGAGGTGAAGGTCGCGGAATCGGGCTTCGGCAGCGTCCATCTCGGCAGTTTCATCATCGTCCAGAACGTCCGGCTATACAGCCTGATGATGGCGGCGGCGCTGGCTGCGGCCATCGTACTGTTCATGAAGCGCTCGCGCATGGGCCAGGCGATCCGGGCGACCGCCCAGGATCCGCGGGCGGCCCGGGTGCTGGGCGTGAACACCGACCAGGTCTACGCCTTCACCTATGCGCTGAACGCCTCGATCTGCGGGGCGGCCGGGGTGCTGGTGGCGATGATCTGGGTCATCCAGCCCTACTACGGCATCGTCTACTCGATCCGCGCCTTCATCATCGTGACGGCGGCCGGCCTCGGGAACCTGCCCGGGGTGATCGTCGCCGGCTTCGGGCTCGGCATGTGGGAGAACGTCGCCGGCTTCGTGTTCGGTGCCGAGTTCGCGGTGGCGGCCGTGGTCATCATGCTGGTGCTCGTCCTGATGTACCGGCTCCTGCAGTCCTATCGGGTGCGGCAGGTGGTCCGATGAGCGCCGCCAGGCTCGACATGTCTGTCTACGCGGCGCTGATCGTCGCCGGCCTCGTCGCCCCGGTCCTGTTCCCGAACTACGCCTCCCAGATCGCGGTCATGTGGCTGATGATCATGATGGCGGTCACCTGGGACATGACCGGCGGCCAGATGGGCTACAACTCGCTGGGCAACGTGATCTTCTTCGGGCTCGGCATGTACGCCGCGGCGATCGTGCAGATCGGGCTGGTCTTCGACGTCGCCGAGTACACCGCCGCCTTCGGCGCCATCGTGGTCGAGTTCACCGACGCGCAGTACTACACCGGCCTCGCCCTCGGGATCGTGGCCGGCGGCGTCGTGGCGGCGATCTTCGCGCTGGTGGTCGGGCCGTTCATGCTCGGCCTGCGCGGCCCGTACTTCGCAATCGGCACCCTCGGGCTGGCGGTTGCCGTGGCCGAACTGGTCAGCGGCTGGGGCTATGTCGGCGGCGGCGGCGGCATCTCGATGCCGGTCTACCCCGGGGCGGCCGGCGAGGGCACCATGGTCTGGTACGCCCTGCTGGGCGTGCTGGCACTCGCCGCCCACCTGACCGCCCGCTGGCTGTACTCGACGCAGTTCGGGCTCGCCATCAACGCGATCCGCGACGACGAGGACAAGGCGGAGGCGATGGGCATCCACACCACCCGCTACAAGGTCCTGACCTGGGCGGTGGCGGCCTTCTTCATGGGCATGGGCGGGGCGGTGTTCGGCAACATGTCGGGCTTCATCGAACCGCTGGAAGTCGCCTTCCCGACCACCACCTTCGGAATCTTCATGGTCGCGATGGCCCTGGTCGGCGGCAAGGGCACGCTGTGGGGGCCGGTGCTGGGCGCAATCCTGTTCCACGTGGTCAAGGAGTGGACCTGGACCTACCTGCTCGGCTGGCAGTGGGTGGCGCTGGGGGCGATCATCATCGTCAACATCGTGTACTTCCAGCAGGGGATATTGGGCTGGGCCCAGGACAGGTGGCCGGAGGCGTTCGGGCTGACGGTCGACCGTGGAACCGGGGGAACCCAGGTGGAGGCCGCCGAATGAGCGCACACGGCAGCAGGATCCAGATCGAGGTGAAGGGGGTGTCCAAGTCGTATGGCGGCGTGGTCGCCAACAAGGACATCTCGCTGCAGGTGCCGGAGGGCCGGATCACCGGCCTGATCGGGCCCAACGGGTCGGGCAAGACCACCCTGTTCAACTCGATCGTCGGCTACCACCCGATCGACGAGGGCTCGATCACCTTCGAGAACCGCGAGATCTCGCGGATGCGGGTCCCCGACATCGCCCGGCTCGGCATGCTGCGGACCTTCCAGCAGACCCGCATCTACAAGAAGATGAACTGCATGCAGAACATGGTCATCTCGGTTTCCCACCGGGGCGGCGGGTTCGGCGGCATCTTCCGCCCGGCGCGCGACCCCGAGACCGAGGAGCGGGCCGAGCAGCTGCTGGAGTTCGTCGGCCTCTACACCAAGCGGCGGCTGATCTCCGGCGACCTCAGCTTCGGGCAGCAGAAGCTCCTGGAGTTCGCCATGGCGCTGATGAACCGGCCCAAGGTGCTGCTGCTCGACGAGCCGACCGCCGGCATCAACCCGACCCTGATCAACGGGCTGATCGACCGGCTGAAGCGGGCCAACCAGGAACTCGGCGTGACCCTGTTCGTCATCGAGCACAACATGCGGGTGATCATGAACCTGGCCGAGCAGATCTCCTGTCTGGCCCATGGCCAGCTGCTGGCGACCGGCACGCCGGAGGAGATCCAGAACGACCAGCGGGTGATCGACGCCTATCTGGGGGCGCACTGATGAGCGACCAGACGCAACCCGGCGCCGAGCGCGCGGTCCGCGGTTACGGCAGCGGCGACGTCGCGACGGTCATCTCGGTCGACGACGTGGTCCGCCAGGCCCAGGCGATCGCCGAGGATCGGCCGACCGTGGCGGCTCTCGAGGGACTGGTCGACGGCGAGGCCTTCCTGTCGATCGAGTCGCTGCGCGCCGGCTACGGCAAGATGGAGATCCTGCACGACTTCGACCTGCGGGTCGGCAAGGGCCAGTCGCTGTGCCTGATCGGCCCGAACGGCGCCGGCAAGTCGACGGTCCTGCATTCGATCTTCGGCTTCACCAACGTCTTCTCCGGCACCGTCACGGTCGCTGGCCGCGACGTCACCAGGCTATCGCCGCAGCAGAAGCTGAAGGCCGCCGGCGTCGCCTACATCCTGCAGGACAAGTCGGTTTTCCCGGGCATGACCGTGGAGGAGAACCTGCTGATGGGCGGGTTCCTCAAGGAAAGCGTCGACGAGGCCAAGGAGGCGGCCGAGAAGGTGTTCGCCAAGTACGACCGGCTCGCCGAGCGCCGCAACAAGCCGGCCGGCGTGCTGTCGGGCGGCGAGCGGCGCCTGCTGGAGATCAGCCGGGCGCTGGTGATGGACCCCGAGGTGCTGCTGGTCGACGAGCCGTCGATCGGGCTGGAGCCACGGTTCATCGACATGGTGTTCGAGATCCTCGACGACCTGCAGCGCAGCGAGGGCAAGACCATCGTCATGGTCGAGCAGAACGCCAAGAAGGGCCTGGAGTTCGCCGACATCGGCTATGTGCTGGTGTCCGGCGAGACCGCGCTGGCGGGGCGCGGCGACGAACTGCTGGAGAATCCCGAGGTCGGGCGGCTGTTCCTCGGCGGCTGAGGCGTGGCGATCCTCCGCCACACGCCGATGTGACTCCGCCGTGATCGGGCCTGACGCTTCTGTGAGCGGCGGTGTCCCGCCGCGGCGCTATCTTCTGTCGCAGGACATGATTCCGACAGGAGGATCGAATGAACCGTCGTGACGTGAATGCCGTATTGCTGGGCTCGCTGGTGACCGCCCTGGCCGCCGCCGCGATGCAGGCCCCGGCGATCGCCGCCGAGCGGGAGAAGTGCTACGGCGTCTCGCTGGCCGGGCAGAACGACTGCGCCGCCGGGCCGGGCACCACCTGCGCCGGCACCTCGAAGGTCGACTACCAGGGCAATGCCTGGAAGCTGGTGCCGAAGGGCACCTGCGAGGGCATCGAGCTGCCGGGCGGCCGCAAGGGTTCGTTGACCGCCCTCGACCGCGACGTGCCGAAGGCCTGAGCGCGATGACGACGGAACCGGCCCGGCGCCGGCCGGTGCCGGGCGCAATCCCGGCGCGGGCCGGGGTCGGGCTGAAGCCGGCGCACGGCGCCGCCATCCTCGGCACGCATCCCGATGTCGGCTTCTTCGAGGTCCATGCCGAGAACTACATGGGCGCCGGCGGGCCGCCGCACCGGCTGCTGGAGGCCGTGCGCGAGCGCTATCCGCTGTCGGTCCACGGGGTCGGCCTGTCGATCGGCGGGGCCGGTCCGCTCGACCGCTCCCATCTCGCCCGGCTGCGCGCCGTGGTCGAGCGCTATCGCCCGGGGCTGGTGTCCGAGCACCTGGCCTGGTCGACCCATGCCGGCGGATACCTCAACGACCTGCTGCCGGTGCCGCTGACCGAGGCGACCCTGGCCCGCGTCGCCGGGCATGTGGACGAGGTGCAGGACGCGCTCGGGCGCCGGATCCTGGTCGAGAACCCGTCGAGCTACCTGGCGTTCGACGAGAGCACGATCCCGGAGACCGAATTCCTCGGCCGGCTGGTCGAGGGCACCGGCTGCGCGCTGCTGCTGGACGTCAACAACGTGGCGGTCTCGGCGGCCAATCTCGGCTACGACCCGCACGGCTATCTCGATGCCTTCCCGATCGGCCATGCCGGCGAGATCCACCTGGCGGGCTACGACGAGGAGCCCGAGGCCGACGGCGGCCGGCTGCTGATCGACGCCCATGGCAGTGCGGTGCGGCCGGACGTCTGGCCGCTGCTCAGCCACGCCCTGGCGCTGGCCGGGCCGCTGCCGGTGCTGGTCGAGTGGGACAACGACGTGCCGGACTGGCCGGTGCTGCACGCCGAGGCGATGGCCGCCGACGCGGTGCTCGCGGCGTGCGCGAGGCAGCCGCTGCGGGCCGGAGCCGGGCATGGCTGAAAGCGCGACCCTGGCCGCCTTCGCGGCGGCGCTCGCCGATCCCGGCCACCCACCGCCGCCGGGCTTGTCGGCGCGGCCGGGCGCCGACCCCGTGCGGCGCTTCGCGGTGTATCGCAACAACCTGGCGACCGGGCCGATCGACGCGCTGCGGGCCGGATTCCCGGTGACCGAGCGGATCGTCGGCGAGGATTTCTTCCGGGCGATGGCGCGGGCGTTCGCCGCCGGGCACAGGCCGGACTCGCCGCTGCTGTTCGAATACGGCGCGGCGTTTCCGGGCTTCGTCGCCGGCTTCGAGCCGGCGGCGGATCTGCCCTATCTGGGCGAGGTGGCGGCGGTCGAGGCGGCGCGCAGCCGGGCCTATCACGCCGCCGATGCGCCGGCGATCGGCATCGCCGACCTGGCGGGTCGGCTGGCCGACCGGGGCGGCGACGATCTGCTGGCGGTCCGGGTGGTGCCGCATCCGGCGGCGCGGCTGGTGGCGAGCCGGTATCCGGCGGTCGCGATCTGGGCGGCCCACCAGGGCGGCGGAATGGCCCCGGCGTTCGCCGGCCCGTGGCGGCCGGAGACCGCGCTGGTCACGCGGCCGGCGGACGCGGTCCAGGTCCGGGCGCTGGATCCGGCGGCCGGCGCCTTCGCGGCGGCGCTGCTGGCCGGTGCCGGCGTCGGCGAGGCCGGCGCGCTGGCGCTGCGGGAGGACGATGGATTCGAGGCCGGCGGCGCGCTGGTCGCGCTGGTCGAGGCGGGGGCGGTCGCGGGCCTCGCGGGTACCGATGAACAGGGAGCACTTGAATGAGCCAGCATGGCGACGACGAAGCGACCGCTCCGTCGATGGTGGTCACCGTGTGCCGGGCTGCGGGATGCGTGCTGGCGGTGGCGCCGCCGGTCGCGCAGATCGCGCTGCGGGTCGCGCTGGCGGTGCCGTTCTACCGGTCCGGCCTGACCAAGTGGGACGGCTTCCTGCAGCTCTCGGACAGCGCCGTGTATCTGTTCGAGGAGGAGTTCAAGCTGCACATTCTCGGGGCGACCATCGACTACCCGCTGCCGGCCCTGATGGCGTTTCTCTCCGGCGTCGCCGAGATCGCGCTGCCGGTGCTGCTGGTGCTCGGCCTCGGCACCCGGTTCGCCGCCTTCGGCCTGCTGGCGATGACCGCGATCATCCAGCTCACCATTCCGGACGGCTGGGCGAACTTCCACCTGCCTTGGGCGGCGATGGCGCTGGCGCTGGTGGCCTGGGGCGGCGGCCGGTTCTCGCTGGATCACCTCGCCGCCCGCTCCGGGCTGTGGCCGTGGCGGTGCTGAGCGTTACCCGTCGTCGTCCAGCGGGACGCCGAGCCCGACCTTGGTGCGGTCCATCACCACGAAGGTGCGGAACCGGCGGACCTGCGGGTTGTCGAAGAAGAACCGCTGGGTGAAGCGCTCGTAGCTCTTCATGTCGCGGGCGGTCAGCACGATGATGAAGTCGGCGTCGCCGGTGACGTAGTAGCACTGCATGACCTCGGGCGTGGCCCGCATCGAGCGCTTGAAGGCGTCGACGATGTGCGGGTGCTCGCGCTCCAGCGAGACCTCGACGATCATGGTCAGCGCCCGGCCGACCGCTTCCGGCGACACCACCGCGATCTCGGCCTCGATCACCCCGGTCTCGCGCAGCCGCTTCAGTCGGCGGTGGCAGGCCGAGGCCGACAGCCCGATCCGCTCGCCGAGCTGGTCGGCTGTCAGCCGGGCATTCTCCTGCACCAGGGCCAGCAGCTTGCGGTCGAAGTCGTCCATTGGATTCCCGGGTGGTGCGGGTACCGACCGATCTTCGCGGACCCCGGTGGCCGCGTCGACCGTCGTTTCCGTTCGGTCGATCGGCGCGGGAGCGCTAGCATAGGGTGTCGATGCCGGTCCGCCGGCCCGGCAAGCGAGTCGGACACCGCAGGCCGCCGTGCGACGCGACGGACCGGAAGCCCGCGGGTCGACCGGGAGGGACGCATGGGCATTTGCGCCACCGATCGTCGCGGCCGGTCGGGACGGATACTGCTGATCGCCATGGCCGGTGCGTGGGCCCCGGCGCTGGAGGCGCAGGCGTCCGGCTACCAGCTCCGCGAGCAGAGCGCGACGGCACAGGGCAACGCCTTTGCGGGAGCCGCGGCAGGCGGCGACGACATGAGCGCGATGTTCTTCAATCCGGCGTCGATGACGCAGTTCACCGGCGACGGGGCGGCTCTCCACCTGAGCTACATCGCTCCGCGGGTCGAACTCGACGGCGCCGCCGCATCCACCGTCCTGGGGACGCCGATCGCCGGCAACGCGAGCGATGACAACGCCGCGGTGACCGTGCTGGTACCGGCGCTGTACGGCATGTGGCAGGCGTCGGAGGACTGGCGGGTCGGGCTGTCGGTCAATGTGCCGTTCGGCCTCGAGACCGACTACAGCCGCGACTGGGTCGGCCGGTACCAGGCGGTCGGTTCGCAGGTGAAGACGATCAACGTCTCGCCGCAGGTCGCCTGGCGGGCGACCCCGTGGCTGTCGCTGGGAGCCGGCATCCAGGCGCAGTACATCGACGCGACGCTCAGCAACGCCGTCGACTTCGGCACCATCGGCCGGGCGGCCGGCATCTCCGCGGCGGTGCCGGGCAGCCGCAGCCAGGACGGATTCACCGAGGTCCAGGGCGACGACTGGGGCTACGGATACTCGCTGGGCGCGGTCGCCGAGCCGGTGGACGGCACGCGGATCGGCCTGTCCTACCGCTCGCGGGTCGAGCACGGCCTGAAGGGCGATGCCGCGTTCGACCTCGGCAGCAGCGGGGTCGGCACTGCCCTGGCGGCGGCGACCGGCGCGTTCCGCGATACCGGCGCCAGCGCCGCCGTCACCACCCCGGCCTCCCTGTCGATCGGAGTCCGGCAGCGGGTGTCGCCGGAGTGGACCGTGATGGGCGGCCTGGAGTGGACCGAGTGGAGCGTGTTCGACGAACTGCGGATCGAGTTCGACAACGCCGCCCAGAGCGACAGCGTCACCCGCGAGGGCTGGAAGGACACCTGGTTCGCCTCGCTCGGTGCCACCTACCGGCCGGCCGACTCGCCGTGGACCTTCCGGGCCGGCGTCGCCTACGACCAGGCGCCGCTCGACACCGGCAACCGGACGCCGCGGATCCCGGACGGCGACCGTTACTGGCTGTCGGCCGGTGCCAGCTACCAGCCGACACCGTGGCTGTCGGTCACCGCCGCCTACACCCACCTGTTCGTCGCCGACGCCGAACTCGACCTCGGCACGTCCGACACCGGGAGCACGTTCCGCGGCAACCTGACCGGCAACTACGAGAGCTCGGTGGACATCGTCGCGGTATCGGCCCGGCTGCTGTTCTGAGACCGGCGGCCGGCGGTCCGGGCCGACCCCGGTCGGGGCCGGAACGGAGTGACATCTCGGCGGCCATGGCCGAAGCTGTGATCCGGCAACCAACCGGCTGACTGGGACGACCATGAAGGACGAGAAGATCCCGATCGAGGAGATCTACGTGCCGACCAAGCGGCGCGCGACCCTGAATCCGGAGACCGTCGAGCAGCTTGCCGCCGCGATCATGGAGGAGGGCCAGAAGGCGCCGATCCTGGTGCGCCACGACGGCAAGCGCTACGTGCTGGTCGAGGGCCTGCACCGCATGGAGGCCTGCCGCGCCCTCGGCGAGGAAACCGTGATCGGGGTCCTGGTACAGGCCCGGAAGCACTGAGGCGCGGCCGGCGGCGCCGGCGATCCGGGACTACCGAAGCGACTGCAGGTAGGCGACCAGGTCTTCGATCTGGGCCGTCGACAGGTCGAAGGGCGGCATCTGCCCGCGCACATGCGGGTTGGCGAGGAATCCGCGAACGTAGTCGTCCGACCGTGTGCGGGCGATCGTCGGGAATGCCGGTCCGGCATCGGACGCCCGCGGCGAGGTCCCGGTCGCATGGCATTCGGTGCACCAGCGCTCGGCCAGGGCGCCGCCGCGCTCGGCCGTCCCGAGCGGCTGCGCGGCCGCCGGCCCGGCCAGCGCGGCGCAGAGACCGAGGGCGGCCAGGGCTTGCCGGCCACGGGGCGTCCGGGGCTTGCTGCTTCGCGGCATGCGCGTCCTCCTATGGGGGCTCGGGGTCCGAGAGCGTCCCCGATCATGCATCCGCCCGGGCGAATCCCGAAGCGGGAACGAGCTCGTTTCCCCGTTGGCTATCGGTCGCGGGTTCCGGGCCGGCGCCGGCTCATGGCCGGTCGAGCACGTAGGTCGCGGCGTCGGTGCCGTAGTGCTGCCGCAGGCCGAGGCTGCGCATGCCGAGCCGCTGCATGACCCGGATCGACGCGGTGTTGCGCGGATCGGCGATCGAGAACAGCCGGGGCGCGCCCAGTTCCTGGAACCCGAAACCGATCATCGCGCGGGCCGCCTCGGTGGCGTAGCCGCGGCCCCAGTGCGCCGGCAGCAGCCGCCAGCCGATCTCCAGTTCCTGGACCGGATCGTTCTCGATGTGCTGCAGGCAGCAGGCGCCGACGATCTCGCCGGTGGCGGCCGGCCGGATCGCCCACCAGGAATAGCCGAGGTCGGTCCAGCGGGTCTCGGCCCGGCCGATCCAGGCACGGGTCTCTTCGGCGGTCTGCGGCCTGCCGCCGATGTAGCGCATGACCTCCGGGTCGCGGTTCACGACGCAAAGGCCGTCGTGGTGGTCCATGCCGCAAGGTTCCAGCCGGAGCCGGTCGGTGACGAGCGTCGTGGTCATGACGCGACGATACGGCCGGGCCGCGAGGGTTGACCAGCGGCCGTGGCTTCAGGGCTGCTCGACGATCTTCCCGACGATCCGCCGGACCACCGGCAGCACGAAGATCAGGATCGGGAAGGCGATCACCCAGGAGGTGCCCCAGGACTGCATCCAGATGGACAGGAAGCCCGGCTCCAGGCCGTAGCCGCGGACCGTCGAGATGCAGGCCACCACGCACGACATCAGCACCGAGATGATCAGCGGGGTGACGATGACGGCGTAACGGGCCGGCAGCTTGCGGCGGCCCGCGGCGGTTCCGGTCTGTCCTGTGCTCATGCGGCTCCCCGGCGTCTGGTCGGGGCCAGCATATGTCGGCACCGGGGCCGGCGTCGTCGGGCCAGATCGATGCCGCGCGGCACGGCTGTCATGCCTCAGTGTGAAGCCGGTCCGAACGAGTTGGGGAATTCATGCGCCATCGGGCGATCATCGCCGAAATCTTGCGGTCGAAGGAGCTTCTCCGCAGACTGACGGCGGCGGGCGTTGCTAGGGTGTTCGCTACCCAGCCGCCGGAGCCCGTCATGACCGCTTCCCGTCCCGCCGTCGAGATCTTCGCCAATCCGCGCGCCGACCGTTCGGCGCCGCGGCCCGGTGTGCTGACCCACGAGGCCCGCGCCGAGGCGCAGGCTGCCATCCGGGCCTGGCCCGGCTACGCTCCGACCCCGCTGCTCGACCTGCCGGGCCTGGCGCGCCGGCTCGGTGTCGCGGCGGTGCGCTGGAAGGACGAGGGCGGGCGGTTCGGGCTCGGCAGCTTCAAGGCGCTGGGCGGCGCCTACGCCGTGCAGCGGCTGGTTCGCGAGCACGGCGGCGACGTCACCTTCGCGGCGGCCACCGACGGCAACCACGGCCGCTCGGTCGCCTGGGGTGCGAAGCAGGCCGGGGCCAGGGCGGTCATCTACCTGCATGCCGGGGTCAGCCCCGGCCGCGAGGCGGCGCTGCGTGCGCTCGGCGCGGAGATCGTGCGGGTCGCCGGCAACTACGACGACAGCGTGCGGCAATGCGCCCGCGCCGCCGCCGAGCGCGGCTGGCAGGTGGTGTCCGACACCGCCTGGGAGGGTTATCGCGAGGTTCCGACGGCGGTTATGGCCGGCTACTCGCTGATCGCCGCCGAGGCGGTCGCGCAGATGGGGGCCGAGCGCCCGACCCATGTGCTGGTGCAGGGCGGCGTCGGCGGCGTAGCGGCGGCGATATGCGCCGAGCTGCGCGAGGCCTGGGGGGCCGACGCGCCACGTTTCGT
Organism: Thalassobaculum sp.; assembly: GCF_040219615.1. GTDB lineage: Bacteria > Pseudomonadota > Alphaproteobacteria > Thalassobaculales > Thalassobaculaceae > Thalassobaculum_A. The sequence goes on along the minus strand of NZ_JAVJSE010000010.1, from coordinate 451,390 downwards.
GGTGGTCGAGCCGGCGCTTGCCGCCTGCCTGCTGGAGAGCGCGCGCCGCGGCGGCCGCACCGAGATCCCGATCGCCGAGGAGACGGTGATGGCCGGGCTGTCCTGCGGCGACCCGTCGCCGCTGGCCTGGGAGATCCTGGACACCGGCGCCGACGACTTCGCGGCGGTCGACGACGCCTGGGTGCCGCCGGCCATGCGGCTGCTGGCCGACGGCGAGTCCGGCGACCCGCGGGTGGTCGCCGGCGAGTCCGGGGTTGCCGGGCTGGCCCTGCTCCTGGCCGCCCGGGAGCGGTCCGAGACCTGGGCGGCGCTCGGCCTAGACGCCGGCAGCCGGGTGCTGCTGATCGGTACCGAGGGTGCGACCGACCCGGAGATCTACCGCGAGATCGTCGGCCGCGGCGCCGACGAGGTGGCGGGGACGGTGGCCCGATGACCCGCCCGCAGGACCTGCCGTCCGAGCTGGTGGCGGCGATGACCGAGTGGCGCCGCGACTTCCACCGGCACCCGGAGCTCGGCTTCCAGGAGGTCCGGACCAGCCGGCTGATCGCCGAGCGGCTGGCCGCCTTCGGCCTGGAGGTCCACACCGGCATCGGCGGCACCGGGGTGGTCGGCGTGCTGCGGCGCGGCGCGTCGAACCGGGCGGTCGGCCTGCGCGCCGACATCGACGCCCTGCCGATCGTCGAGAAGAACGACTTCGCCCACCGGTCCGCGACCGACGGGGTGATGCATGCCTGCGGCCATGACGGCCACACCGCCATGCTGCTCGGCGCCGCCGGGCATCTGGCAGCCGACGGGCGTTTCGACGGCACCGCGGTATTCATCTTCCAGCCGGCCGAGGAGCACGGCCGCGGCGCCCAGGCGATGATCGACGACGGGCTTTTCGAGCGCTTCGGCGTCGACCAGGTGTTCGGCATCCACAACATGCCGGGGCTGCCGGTCGGCCAACTCGCGGTCCGTACCGGGCCGATCATGGCCAGCGAGGACAATTTCGAGATCGTCATCCACGGCGCCGGCGGCCACGCCTCGGCGCCGCAGAACACGATCGATCCCATCGTGATCGCCGCCGAGGTGGTGATGGCGCTGCAGACCATCGTGGCGCGCGGCTTCGGGCCGTCGGACGCGGTCGTGGTGTCGGCCACCGAGATCACCACCGACGGGGTCCGCAACGTGATCCCGTCGACCGCCTGGATCCGCGGCGACGTGCGCACCTTCCTGCCGGCGCACCAGCAGCGGGTCGAGGCGCTGATGCGGCGGATCGCGGCCGGGGTCTGCGCCGCCCATGGCGCCACCTGCGAGGTCGAGTACGGCAACTCCTTCGTGCCGACCATCAACACCGCCGAGGCCACCGACCTGGTGGTGCGCACGGCGCGCGACGTGCTGGGCGACGGCAACGTCGACCCGGACTGCCGGCCGATCGGCGGGGCCGAGGACTTCGCCCGCATGCTGGCGGTCAGGGAAGGCTGCTTCGCCTTCCTCGGCAACGGCGGCGACGCCGGCCGCGGCCGCGGCCTGCACGGCCAGTACTACGACTTCAACGACGACGCCCTGGCGCCCGGGGCGGCCTGGTGGGTCGGCCTCGTCGAGGCGGCGCTGCCGGCGCGGTGAGATGCCCGCCGCTTCGTGGGTTGCCGGGTCGCGCTGCGCTTGCCCGGAATGACGACCGAGAGGGGGGATGATCGTCGGTTCCACTCTTTGCCGTCATTCCGGACAGAACCGCCGACGGCGGAACTGATCCGGCAACCCACGGCGCGACGGGCGTCAGGCCGCCTCTTCCATCGCGCGCTTCAGCACCTCGAAGACCCGCGGCGACCCGCTCTGCGCGGCGTTGAAGCGCAGGTAGCTTGCGGCCGACCCGGACGGGCTGAACACGTTGCCGGGGGCCAGCACGACGCCGTGCCCGAGCGCCCGGCGGGCGACCTCGGCGGAGTCCAGGCCGTCGGGCAGCCGGGCCCACAGGAACATGCCGGCGCGCGGTTCGGTCCACAGGGTCAGCCCGGCGCACTCCAGCCGCCGCGCGGTCTCGCCCATCGCCCTGGCCAGCCGGCCGCGCAGCCCGTCCATGTGCCGGCGGTAGCTGCCGTCGACCAGCAGGCGGTGGACAAGCTGCGCCGCCATCGCGCCGTTGCCGAACATCGCCGCCAGCTTGAGGTCGGCCATGCCGTCGATCCAGTCGCCTCGCGCCGCGACGAAGCCGCTGCGCACCGCCGCCGACAGGGTCTTGGAGAAGCTGCCGACATGGACCACGCGCTCCAGCCCGTCGAAGGCGGCCAGCCGGGGCGCCGGCGCGGTCTCGAAATCGGCGAAGATGTCGTCCTCGACGATCACCATGTCGTGGGCCTCGGCCAGCTTCAGCAGCCGGTGCACGCTGGCGGCCGGCAGGCAGGCGCCGGTCGGGTTGTGCAGGGTGGCGTTGGTCACGTACAGCCGCGGCCGGTGCTCGGCGGCGGCCCGCTCGAAGGCCTCCAGGTCCGGTCCGGCCGGGGTGTAGGGCACGCCGACCACGGTCGCCCGGTGCGCCCGCAGGATGGCCTGGAAGTTGAAGTAGCAGGGGTCGTCGAGCAGCACCGTGTCGCCCGGCTGCAGCAGGAAGCGGCACACCAGGTCGATCGCCTGGGTGCCGGAATCGGTCAGCAGGATGCGGTCCGGGCCGGCCTCGATGCCACGGCCGTCCAGGCGGTCGGCGAGGTGGCGGCGCAGCGGCGCGAAGCCGAGCGGGCTGTCGTACTCCGCGAGGTCGGCGCCGGTGTCGCGGGCCAGCGCCCGCATCGCCCGGCGCAGCGCCGCGTCCGGCAGCCAGTCGGTCGGCAGCCAGCCGCACCCCGGCCGGGCCACCCCGCCTTGCCGCTGGGACGCGGGATCCAGCGACTGCCGCATGATCCACAGCGGATCGATGGTCGGGTCGGCTCGGCGCGGGCCGGTCGCCAGCGACAGCGGCCGGGTGCGCCGGGTGACGTAGAAGCCGGAGCCCGGCCGGGCGGTGATCGCGCCCTCGGCGGCCAGCCGGTCATAGGCCTCGACCACGGTCGACTTCGACACGCCGAGCGTCCCGGCCAGCCGGCGCAGCGACGGGACCCGCGCGCCCGGTGCCAGGGAGCGGGTCTCGATGCGCCGGCGGATCTCCGCCATCACCGCCTCGACCAGGGTCCCGCCGGACGCGGGCACGGAAGGCATCGCCGGCATCCGTACTCCTCCTTGGACCAGTACAGTTTGGCCAGACCGTACTATAGCGTCCCTGTCGCCCGGCCGCATCGCCGGTCATGATCGCCGGCATGAACGCCATTCCGATGACTGTCGCGCCGCCGGCGCGCGCGGCCGCCGCCTGGGCCAACGGCCTCGCCGGCGTCGCCATATTCGCGGGCTCGCTGCCGGCCACCAAGATCGCGGTGGCGGCCTTCGACCCGCTGTTCCTCACCCTGGCCCGCGCCGCCATCGCCGGCATCGTCGCGATCCTGCTGCTGGCGGTACTGCGGCCGCCACGTCCGACCCGCGGCGACCTGGTCTCCCTGGTCATCGTCGCTCTCGGGGTGGTCGTCGGCTTCCCGCTGCTGACCGCGCTGGCGCTGGGGCATGTGACGTCGGCGCACGCCATCGTGTTCATCGGCCTGCTGCCGATCGCGACCGCGGTCTTCGGGGCGATCCGCGGCGGCGAGCGGCCGCGGCCGGCGTTCTGGGCGTTCTCGCTCGCCGGCTCGGCGATCGTCGCCGGCTATGCCCTGCGCGGCGGCGGCGACGCCTCGCTGGTCGGCGACGGACTGATGCTGCTGGCGGTGGTGGTCTGCGGCCTCGGCTATGCCGAAGGCGGCCGGCTGTCGCGCCGGCTCGGCGGCTGGCAGGTGATCAGCTGGGCGCTGCTGCTGTCGCTCCCCGCCATGCTGCCGGCGGCGGTGCTGACCCGACCGGAGTCGTGGGACGGCGTCGGCCCGTCCGGCTGGCTGGCGCTCGGCTACGTGGCGCTGTTCAGCATGCTGATCGGCTTCGTGTTCTGGTACCGCGGCCTGGCCCAGGGCGGCATCGCCGCGGTCGGCCAGCTGCAGCTGCTGCAGCCCTTCCTGGGCTTCGCGCTGGCCGCCCTGCTGCTGGGCGAGACGGTCGGCTGGCCGCTGCTGGCGGCGGCCGTCGCGGTGGTGCTGTGCGTCGCCGGCGCCAGACGCTTCGCCGGCTGAGGTCCTTCGCGATGATCGACCTCGCGGCCGTCGCCGCCTTCGCCCTGATCGCGCTCGGCATGGTGCTGACGCCGGGGCCGAACATGATCTACCTGATCTCGCGCTCGATCTGCCAGGGCCCGGCGGCCGGGCTGGTCTCGCTCGGCGGCGTGGCGCTCGGGTTCTTGGTCTACATGCTGTGCGCCGCCTTCGGAATCACCGCACTGGTGCTGGCGGTGCCCTATGCCTACGACGCGCTGCGGCTGGCCGGGGCCGGCTACCTGCTGTACCTGGCCTGGCAGGCGGTTCGGCCCGGCGGCCGGTCGCCGTTCCAGGTCCGCGTCCTGCCGCCCGACGGGCTCGGCCGGCTGTTCCTCATGGGGCTGCTGACCAACCTGCTGAACCCGAAGATCGCAGTGCTGTACCTGTCCCTGCTGCCGCAGTTCGTCGACCCGGCGAAGGGCAGCGTGCTGGTGCAGTCGCTGCTGCTGGGGTCGGTGCAGATCGCGGTCAGCGTAACCGTGAACGCGGCGATCGCGCTGGCCGCCGGCTCGATCGCCGGCTTCCTGGCGCGACGGCCGGCCTGGTTCGCCGTGCAGCGCTGGCTGATGGGTACGGTGCTGGCCGCACTGGCGGTGCGGATGGCGGCCGACGCGCGGCGTTAGCTGCCGCCCGCGGCGGCGTTGCGGCGCTTCCAGATGACGCATCCGGTCGTCCCCGGATACTGGATGAACCGGTCGGCGCGAGGGTGCCAGTAGACCGGGATCGTCCGGGTCGGCACCGGCATGAACAGGACCAGGTGATCGTTCGCGGGGCCCGGCTGGTGGCAGAGCGCACGGGAATCCTCGGCGGCTTCCAGCACCTGTCGGATCGGTGCGTGGATGACGTAGTGCTGCCTCGCCGCGGAGGCGACGGCCGGCAGCAGGCACGCCAGCACGAGCAGGCCGACCACCAGGGCCCTGCAGGGAAAAGAATGGATGTGGCAGCATCCGGCGCGAACCGCCGGATTCCGGGTGACCATGATCGCTGTTCCGTCAAGGAAGGGTCGTCTTGACGGTGTTCTAGCAATCTCTGGTGAAGAGAGCGTTAGCGATCACAGGATTTTGTGCCCGCCTGTTGAATATACCTAGTCCGGCCGACCCGGGCGCGGCGGTTCCGGACGTATCGCCGGCGCTGCGGCGTCAGGAGCGGTACCAGACCCTCAGGCCGCCGATCGACGCGAATCCGGCCCGCCGGGCGGCGCCCAATTGGTCGCCGTGTTCGTAGCCGACCAGCGGCGGGCCAGGGAACGCGGCCCGGGCCTCGGCGACGAGACCGGCCCAGATCCCGTCCAGCCGGCCGTCCTCGGCGAACACGTTCGAGAGCCCGACGACCCCTGCGCCGCGATAGAGGATACCGCCGCCGATCGGGCGGTCGCCTTCGACGGCCAGCAGGAACCGGATGCCGGCATCCGGGGACAGGCGTCCGGCGAAGATCGAAGCGGCTTCCGGTCGGCCGGCCCAGGCATTTTCCCAGCCGGCGACGCCTGCCGCATCCTTCGCGGCTCGCCATCTGAATCGGCCTCCGTCGGGCGGCGCAGCCCCGCAGTCGCCCGCGAGATGGATCCACTCGGCATCGAACAGCGCGGCGAAGCCCAGGGCATCGAGGTCGAGACGGCCGAAGCTGTCCTTCACCGCCCATCCGCCCGGGCGCGGGCTGTCGAGAAGGGCGGCCACGGTATCGATCTGATCGACGGCCGCGTCCTGCAACGTCACCAGGTCGGGGTAGAGTCGCGGGGTACCCCGCCGGTTGAGCCAGACCGTATCGTGAAACTCGCCGGCCGCGCCATGCGCCGTGCAGACCGCATCGCACCAGAGCGCGTTGTTGCGGGCGGCCCGGCCGACCAGCCGGCTCTCGGCGGCGCCGCCATCGGTGCCGGGCCGGCCGGCGTCCACCGCCGGCAAGTCCGGCCGGGAGTTTCCTTCGGGTCGCATCGGCCCCCCCCTGGGACGGGCGCTCAGCCGACCGCCACCACCTCGGCGTTGGCCATCATGCCGAGCTGGCCGTGCTCGAGGATGTGGCAGTGGTAGAGCCGCAGGCCGGGCATGTCCTGGCGGATCAGGAACCGGGCGGTCTCGCCCGGCCGGACGTTGACGACATCCTTCCAGGCCCGGTAGGGCGGCTTGCGCACCCCACCGGCGTCCTCGAACTCGACGATCTGGAACTGGGTGCCGTGGACGTGGAACGGATGGTCCATGTCGGTCGGGTTCACGATCTCCCAGAGCTCGACGTCGCCGACCTTCGGGCGGATGTCGACCCGGTGCATGTCGAAGGTCTTGCCGTTGATCTGGAAGGCCATGCCCATGCCGGGATCCGGCGGGTTGCCGGTCGCCGCCATGCCCTTGCCGGCCTCGGTCATCGCCGCGTGGTCGTGACCGCCCATGGCCGGCATCGCCTTCGTCTCGGCGGCCGGGCTCTTGGCCATCATGGCACCATGGTCGTGGCCGGCCATCCCCGTCATGGTCGCCGCCCCGCCCGCGGCTGCGTCGACGGGCTTCGCCCCGGCGGCCATCGTGGCCATGCCGTGGCCGGCGCCGTGGTGCATGTGGCCCGGCATCACCTCGCCGAACTCGAAGCGTCGGGTCACCACCGGGGCGCCGAGCGCCGGAATGCTGCGCAGGACCGCGGGAAGGGGGGGCATTTCGGCCGGCGCCGTGGCTGCGGTGACCGCCACCGTCAGCAGGGCCATGTCGCCGTCGTCGGGGACCCCGGGGCCCATCCAGCCGCGGTCGTAGGGCAGGGTCCGCAGGGTCGCCGTGCCCGGCTGGTCGAACGCGACCACCACCTCCATCCGCTCGCCCGGTACCAGCAGCACCTCCGAGACCCCGGGGACCGGCGCCTCGAGCAGGCCGCCATCGGTGCCGATGACGGTCATCGCGGCGTCGCCGAAGGTCAGGCGCAGGTAGCGGCCGTTCATGGCGTTGTACAGCCGGAACCGCCGCCGGGTGCCGGCCGACACCACGAGCAGCGGGTTCTTCTGCCCGTTCACCAGCACATGGTCGCCGACCCGCCCGTTCATCATGTCGGCCGGCGTCGACGGCGGCATGGTGCCGTCGGCCGCCAGCCGCAGGTCGGTCATGAACAGCACGGTGTCGCCGTAGGCCGCCGGGATCGGGTCGACCTTCGGCTTGACCAGGAACACGCCGTTGAGGCCGCGGTAGAACTGCTCGGCGGTCAGGCCGTGCGGATGCGGATGGTACCAGTAGGAGCCGGCGCTGCCCTCGGGCAGGGTGAACTCGTAGAACCGGCCGGAGCCGCTGGCGACGATGTCCTGCGGATTGCCGTCCTGGTCGGCCGGGACCTGCATGCCGTGCCAGTGGATCGTCGACGGCTGGTCCGGGATGCCGTTCCGGAAATCGATGCGGACGCGGTCGCCCTCTGTGGCCTCGATCATCGGCCCGGGGCACAGGTCGTTGTAGGCCAGCACCGGGGTCTCGACGCCGGGCAGGTAGCGGACGGTCGCCGGACCGGCGCGCAGCTGCGCCTCGAACAGTCCCGGCGCGACCGATTCGTTGGCGAGCGGGGACAGGTCCTCGAAGGGGTTTCCCTCCAGCAACTCCGGCTTGGCCGGCATGCCTGCCTTGCCGTGGTCGTGGCCGCTGTGGCCGTGGGCGACGGCCGGCGCGACGACCCAGGCGGCCGCGCCCGTCAGTAGAAAATCGCGACGCTTCATGTTCCCAGCCCCCGCTGCGATCCGTGCCGCCATTGTAACGATGGGGACGGGACCGGGTCAAAGTGCGGGACGCGCACTGTCGGATCCGTCACATCAGCGACGGCAGGAACAGCACCACCGCGGGAAACAGCGCGATCAGCGCCAGCCGGAACAGGTCGGCGACCAGGAACGGCACGATGCCCCGGAAGATCGTCCCGATCGGCACGTCCGGCAGCACGGTCTTCAGCACGAACACGTTCAGGCCGACCGGCGGGGTGATCAGGCTGATCTCGGTCACCACCACCACGAGAATCCCGAACCAGATCAGGTCGAAGCCGAGCCCGGCCATCAGCGGCGCCAGGATCGGCACCGTCAGCAGCACCATCGACAGGCTCTCCAGCACCATGCCGAGCGCCAGGTAGATCAGCAGCACGATCCCCAGGATCGCCATCGGCGGCAGGTCGCTCGCCTCCACCAGGGCCTGCAGCGCGCCCGGCATGCCGGCGACGTTCACGAAGTTCGAGAAGATCAGCGCGCCGATCAGCACCATGAACATCATGGTGGTGGTGGCGGCGGTCTCCGACAGGGTCTCCAGCAGGTCGCGCCAGGACAGCCGGCGACGGACCAGCGCGATCGCCAGGGCGCCGGTGGCACCGATCCCGGCGGCCTCGGTGGCGGTGAACACCCCGAGATAGATGCCGCCGATCACCAGTACGAACAGGCCGAGGATGCCGGCGACGCCGGTCGAGGCGCGCAGCCGTTCGCGGTATCCCAGCCGCTCGCCGCGCGGGCCGGCCTCCGGGCGTCGCCAGCACACCACGCGCACCGCCGCCATGTAGCCGAGGATGCCGAGGATGCCGGGCACGATGCCGGCGATGAACAGCTTGCCGATGTCGGTCTGGGTGGCGACCCCGTACAGCACCAGGATCACGCTCGGCGGGATCAGGATGCCGAGCGTGCCGCCGGCGGCGATCACCCCGGTCGCCAGCGCGTCGTCGTAGCGGTAGCGGCGCATCTGCGGCAGCGCCACCTTGCCCATGGTGGCGGCGGTCGCCAGCGACGAGCCGCACACCGCCGACAGCCCGCCGCAGGCCACCGCGGTCGCCAGCGCCAGCCCGCCCGGCTTGTGGCCGAGCCAGGCGTTGCAGGCGGCGTACAGCTCGTCCGACAGCCCGGCCCGGTTGACCAGGTTGCCCATCAGGATGAACAGCGGCACCACCGACAGCGAGTAGGACAGCCCGGTGTCGAAGGCGGTCTGGCCGACGATGAACATCGCGCCGTCGAAGCCGAGGACCAGCACCAGCCCGGCGCCGCCGACCAGCGCCATCGCGATGGCGATCGGCACGCCGGCGAGCATGATGACGAGCAGGACGGCGAGGCCGGGCAGCCAGGACTCCATCACCCGGTGCCTCGGCGTCGCGGGTGGAGGCGGCGGGTGGGTTCCGGATCGCGCTGCGCGCGTCCGGAATGACGATAGGGGGGAGTGCTGCTCGCGGCCCTCGCACTCATGTCGTCATTCCGGACGGCTGCGCGCGAGCGTGGCCGATCCGGAACCCACGACGCGACGGGCGCCTCGTCCATCGATCTCACGGCCGCGCTACCTTCGCCGCCGCCGCCACGGCCCCGGCCGCCGCCAGCGCCGCCATGGCGCCGGCGACCGGGCCGAGGGGAATGCCGAGGAACACCGTGGCGTCGCCGTAGCCGAGCAGGTCGCGGGCCGTCGACCCCAGCCGCCAGGCCAGCACCGCCAGCACCAGGGCGGTCGCGGCCGCGGCGAGGCGGGCGAGGGCGCGGCGCGGCGGCGCCGGCAGCCTTGTGGTCAGCAGGTCGACGGTCACGTGCTCGCCGCGCCGGGTGACGATCGGCAGGCCGGCGAACACGATCAGCCCGAGCAACACCTCGGTGAGCTCGTAGGCGCCGTTCAGCGAGCGCCCGAAGAAGTAGCGCCCGACCACGTCGACGAAGGTGACCAGCATCATCGCGAACAGCAGCACCGCCGCGACCAGCTTGAGCGCATCGGCCGCCAGCCCGCCGGCCCGGGCCAGGGGATGCGGCGGGCGTCCCGGGTAACCCGGATGCCCGCCGTCGCCGTCGGTCACTTGGTCGCCGCGGCGACGTCGGCCTTGAGCTGGGCGATCGCCGCCTTGCCGTCGATGCCGGCGTCTCTGGCGGCGGCCAGGAAGCCGTCCTCGATGCCGGCCATCCGGGTGGTCAGCGCGCCGGCGAAGGCATCGTCGGCGGCCACGAAGGCGACACCCTTGCCGGCCATGGTCTTCATGCCGGCGGCATCGGCGGCATCCCAGGCCTTGCCCGCGAGCCGCGCCATCGCCTCGCCGGAGACCCCGTCGACCGCGGCCTTCTCGGCGGCCGACAGCTTGTCCCAGCTCGCCTGGTTCATGACCACGAAGAACGAGGTGTTGTAGAGCCCGCCGGGCACCGAGGTGCCGTGCTTGACGATGGTGTCGATCTTGAAGAACGGCACCGACTCGGCCGGGAACAGGATGCCGTCGGCGACCCCGTTCGATAGGATCTCGTAGACCTGCGGCGATGGCGCCTGCACGCCGACCATGCCGAGCCGCTTGGCGACCTCGGCGACCACGCCGCCGCCGATCCGCATCTTCAGCCCCTCGGTGTCGGCGATCTTCGTCACCGGCGTCTTGCTGGTGAAGATCATGCCCGGGCCGTGGGTGAACACCGTCAGCACGTGGACGCCGTCGTGCTCGCCCGCCTTCGCCAGGGTCGAGGCGTGCAGTTTCCAGTAGGCGACCGACAGCGCCTCGGCAGTGTCGGACAGGAACGGCAGCTCGGCCACCGGGGTCAGCTTGAAGCGGCCGGGGGTGTAGCCGTGAACGCCGTAGCCGACGTCGGCCGCACCGCTCCTGATCAGGTCGAACTGGGCCGGCGGCTTGCCGATCGGTGCCGCCATGATCTCGACCTTCACGCTGCCCTTGGTCGCGGCTTCGACCTGTTCGCCCCAGGGCTTCAGGATGTCGCGCACGATCGGGTGCGACGGCGGCAGCCAGTTGGAGACCTTCAGGGTGGTTTCTGCCTGGGCGCCGGCCGCGAGGCCGAGCGAGACGGCGATACCGAGGCCGGCGCCGAGAACACCGGCAAACAAGCGACTCATGACGTGATCCCCTCTGTCCTGTGGTGAAGCCCTACCGGGTTCCCTGCTGCGTGCCCGGTCGGCCGCTCGCCAGGGCCTTGACCAGATCGACCCTGACCTTGCCGAGCGCATTGCGCGGCAACTCCTCGACGAACACAACATCCTTCGGGTGCTTGAAGCGCGCCAGCCGGTCCCGGAAGCCGGCCAGCACCGCCGCCCGGTCGCGCGCCGCCCCCGGCGCCGGCACCACCACCGCCACCGGCACCTCGCCCCAGCGCGGGTCGGCCCGCCCGACCACGGCGGCCTCGGCCACCCCGTCCAGGGTCCGCAGCACGCGCTCCAGCTCGGCCGGGTAGATGTTCTCGCCGCCGGAGATGATCACGTTCTTGAGGCGGTCGCGGAACCAATAGGCGCCGTTGCGGTCGCGCAGCGCCAGGTCGCCGGTGCGGAACCAGCCGTCATGGAACGCGGCGGCGGTCGCCGCGTCGTCGTCCCAGTAGCCGGCCGCGACGTTGGCGCCCTTCACCTGGATCTCGCCGACCGTGCCGTCCGGCACCTCGGCGCCGTCTTCGTCGACCAGCCGGATCGAGCAGCCCGGCGCCGGCCGACCGATCGAGCCGAGCTCGCCGTCGGGGTCGCCGACGGTCTGGAACACCGCGACCGGCGCGGTCTCGGTGGCGCCGTAGACCTGGATCACCGGGACGCCGCGGTCGCGGAACGCAACCATCAGCTCGACCGGCACGTCGGAGGAGCCTGTGGCCACCGCCCGCAGCGACGACAGGTCGGTCGCGGCCCAGCGCGGATGCTCGATCATCGCCTTCAGGGTGGCCGGCACCAGCACCGTCAGGCTCGGCCGCAGGGTCTCGATGGCCGCGAGGGTCGCGCCGGGGTCGAAGCGCTCGTGCAGGGTGACCGTGCCGCCGGCCTGCAGCACCGGCGTGGTCTGGATATTCAGCCCGCCGACATGGAACATCGGCAGCACCGTCAGCACGCGGTCGCCGGCGGTCATCGCGTGCATGGCCCGGGCGTTGGCGGCGTTGGCGGCGACCGCGCCCTGCGTCAGCACCGCGCCCTTCGGCCGGCCGGTGGTGCCGGAGGTGTAGACGACCAGCAGCGGGTCGGCGTCGCCGCCGGTGTCTTCGACGGTGGCTGCGCCGGCGACCGCCGCCAGGCCGCCGGCGGCCGGGTCGGCCAGGTGGACGGCGCAGGCCGCAGGGTCGTGCGGCAGCGCCGCCGCGCTTTCGGCGAAGGCCGGCTGCGCGACCAGCAGCTTGGGGCCGCAGTCGAGCATGACGTAGCGCAGCTCGGGCACCGCCAGCCGCCAGTTGAGCGGCACCAGCACCGCCCCCAGGCGGGCGACCGCGAACAGCAGCACCAGCATGTCGGGATGGTTGGTGCCGAGCCAGGCCACCCGGTCGCCGCGGCCGATCCCGTGGGTCGCGCGCAGCCATCCGGCGGTGCCGTCGATCAGCGCGGCCATCCGGGCATAGTCCAGGGTCGCGTCGCCGAACCGCACGGCCGGCGCATCCGGACGCTCGGCGGCGTGGCGGTCGATCCAGGCGGCGATCGAGGGCATCAGTCGTCCCGCTCGCCGGGCTCGTACAGCGCCTCGCGGCCGACCCGGTCCAGGCAGATCTCGGCGGTCCAGGGCAGCATCAGCGAGCCGCAGCGGCTGTCGCGGTACAGCCGCTCCAGCGGCAGCGACTTCAGCATCGACTGGCCGCCGCAGGTCCGGATCGCCAGCTGGCAGATCTCGTTGGCGTTTTCCATCACCGTGTACTGCGCCATGTAGGCGCGCAGCACCTGCTCCTTGCTGGGGTCCGGCCGCGCCTCGGTGACCGCCTGGAACCACAGCGCCTTGGTCTGCTCGAGCATCAGCCGCATCTGGGCGACGCCGAGTTGCTTGGTCGGGAACATGCGGCGCTTCACCGGCGGCAGGCCCGGCACCTCGCCGCGCAGATAGGCGACCGTGAAGTCGTAGGCGGCCTGGGCGATCCCCATGTAGGTCGGCGACAGGGTCATGAACATGTGCGGCCAGCGCGTGGCGGCCTGGTAGTAGACGCCGCGCGGCATCAGCTGGGCGTCGTCCGGGACGAACACGTCCTCCAGCAGCAGCGTGCGCGAGACCGTGCCGCGCATGCCGAGCGGGTCCCAGTCGCCGACCACCTTCACGCCGTCGGCGGTGGCCGGCACCGCGATGTACATGGTGTCGCGGCGCGACGGCCGCTCGCCCTCGCGAATCTCGCCGCACAGCACCCCGTAGTAGTCGGCGTGGCCGGACAGCGAGGCGAAGATCTTCTTGCCGTTGACCACCCAGCCGCCGTCGGCCCGCCTGGCGCTGGTCGAGAACGGCACCACCCCGGCGGCCGCCGCCCCGCCCTCGGAGAACGGCTGGGCGTAGATCGCGCCGTCGTCGAGGATCCGGCGATAGTGCACCGACCGCCGCTCGACATGGGTGGCGCGGTCATCCGCCGTCATCTCCAGGTCGTCGGACAGCGGTCCGGTCCACAGGCACGAGCAGACATGCATGTTCCAGGTCAGCGCGGTCGCGCCGCAGTAGCGGCCAATCTCGGCGGCGGTCAGCATGTAGGCCCGGAAGTCGGCACCGCGGCCGCCTTCGGCCTCCGGCACGCAGATCCCCAGCAGCCCGGCGGCGTGCATGTCGCGGTAGTTCTCGGTCGGGAACCGGGCGTCGCGGTCGATCTCGGCGGCGCGGCCGGCGAACAGCCCCTTGCCGATCCGACGGGCGAGCAGCCCGAGCTCGGCCTCGCGGTCGGTCAGCCGGAACGCCGCCGGATCGAAGATCGGTGGGTCGGCCTGGACGGCGGAGAGGTCGAGGATGTCCATGATGGCCTCCGTCTGCGTCATATGCCCGTCGCTCCATGGGTTCCGGATCGGCCCCTCTGGGGAGGAGCCGTCCGGAATGACGGAAGGGGGGGGGAGCTTCCCGGTTCCCAATTTCCCCCTCGTCATTCCGGGCAAGCGAAGCGCGGCCCGGAACCCACCCGCCGCCGCAGCGCCCGATCATCCCGGCACCTGTTCCAGGAACTCCCGGACCAGCGCGTTGAACGCCGCCGGCTGCTCGAGCGGCGCCATGTGGCCGGTTGCGGCCAGGCAGGCGTAGCGGGCGCCGGCGATCTTGCGGCTCATGCTCTCCATGGTCCGGGCCGGGGCGTTCCGGTCGACCTCGCCGGCGACCAGCAGGGTGGGCGTGGCGATCCCGGCCATGTCCGCGAACCGGTCGAAGGTCGCGAGGCAGCGGATGGCGGCCCGGTAGGTGTCGGCCGGGACCGCGGCCATCGCCGCCTGGATCGCCGGCCCGGCGAACGGATCGGCGTCCGGGCCGACCAGCCGGTCGGCCGCGACCTTGGCGAGGTCGGCCATGGTCTGGCCGGCGTCCAGCGGCGCCAGGCGGTCGCGCACGAACTTCTCCTGGAAGCTGCCGTCCTTGCTGCCGAAGGCGGCGGTGGTGCCGGACAGCACCAGCGAGCGGACCCGCGCCGGGCGGGTGGCGACGAATTCCTGCGCGACCATTCCGCCGATCGAGTGGCCGACCAGATCGGCCCGCTCGGCCTTCAGGCGGTCGAGCAGGCCCTCCAGCGCCTCGGCCAGGCCGGCGAAGGTCATCTCGCCGTCCAGCCGGCTGCCGCCGTAGCCGGGCATGTTCCAGGCGACCACGTCGAAGCCGTCCGCCAGGGCCTCGAGCTGCGGCGCGAAGGTCTCGCCGCCGCCGCCGATGCCGTGCAGCAGCACGACGGTCCGTCGGCCGGCGCGGCCTTGCCGAAGATAGGTGACGGTCATCGCAGGTCCTCCGCCAGCTCGCCGTCGACCACCACGGGGACGCCGTCCAGGGCGATCGTGCAGCCGCGCACCGGCAGGTCGAAATGGCCCTTGGTGAAGCGGCCGGCGAATTCGTTGGCCCCGGTCGAGTACAGGAAGTTGCCGGCGTAGGCCCGCAGCTCGGTGCCGTTGGTGTCGCGCCGGTCATACATCGCCAGCGCCTCGTAGCGGGCGCGGGCGTTCATCCCGAAGCCGACATGGCTGGTGGCGTAGGCCTCGCGGTCGCCCCAGGCCGCGAAGTAGCGGCGCATCAGCTCGGCGTCGGTGCCGGTGCCGTCGATCGCGGTGACGTAGTCGTCGACCAGGGTCAGGGTCACCGCGCTGTCCAGGTAGCGCTTGAAGGTCAGGTTGGCGTCGCCGGCGTCCAGCACCAGCCGGCCGTTCACCGATCCGGCGCGCGGGAAGCTGACCACCAGCCCGGCCGGCCAGTGCGCCACCGTGCGCGGCCGGTCGCACCAGCCCCAGACCCCGACGGTCGAGGCCTCGCGCAGGTCGACCGTCAGGTCGGTGCCGGCCGCCGAGGTCACGGTCATGGCGGCGGCCCCGCGCACCCGCCTGACCGCGTCCTTCACCGGGCGGTCGTCGCCGGCGGCCGGGACCAGCCGCTCGAGCGCGTCGGGATGCTCGTTGGAGACCATCAGCAGGCGGGCACCGTCGGCCAGCACCTGGGGCAGTTCAGGGGCGTGCAGCAGGCCCTCGACCGTCAGGTCGACGACCAGGCCGGAGGCTCTCAGCGCCTGGATCGCCGCCGCCTGCCCGCCGAGCGCGGCCGAGGCGCCGGTCGATCGTACCGGCACCGGTGCGTCCTGCGGCGGGGTCGGGACCACCACGTGGAACGGCCGGGCTCCGAGCCGCTGCAGCGCCAGCTCGGCGAGCCGGACGTTCAGGACGCGCGACTGGGTCTCGGACAGCAGGGCGACGGTTTCGCCCTCGGTTACCTTGCAGAGCGCGAAGACCCGGGCGAAGGCGTCGATCCACTTGGCCTCGATCCGGTCGGCGAGCATGGGCGTATCCCTGTTGTTGGCGACCGCCCGCTTCGTCCGGCCGCCGAAAGATCTGGCGAAGCCTAGCAACGGCTGGTATTTCATGAAATGGCATATTTTGATGTCTGAACGATTGGTGGGGCGCATGGCTACCGCTGCCGATCCGTCGGATAGCCGGGGTTTTCGCGATGCCCTCGGCCGGTTCGCCACCGGGGTGACGATCGTCACGACCCTGGACGGCGCCGGGCGGCCGGTCGGCCTGACCGCCAACTCGTTCAACTCGGTCTCGCTCGACCCGCCGATGGTGCTGTGGAGCCTGGCGCGCCGCTCGCTGAACCTGCCCGTCTTCCTGGAGGCCGGCCACTTCGCCGTCAACGTGCTGGCGGCCGACCAGCGGGCGCTGTCGGACCGCTTCGCGCGGCCGGCCGGCGACCGCTTCGCCGGGGTCGACTGGGAGGCCGGGACCGCCGGCGTGCCGGTGCTGCCGGGCACTGTCGCCAGCTTCGAATGCGCCACCGACAGCAGCATCGAGGGCGGCGACCACGTCATCTTCCTCGGCCGGGTCGCCCGTTTCCGCCACGCCGACAGGGAGCCGCTGATCTATCATGCGGGACGCTACGGCACCCCGGCCGCCCGGGGCTGACCCGGCGGCAGCCGGCGACGACGGCCGGCCGGCACGGTTCGTCGACGGCTATCTGCTGTATCTCCTGGCCCGTGCCTCCGGCATCGCCAGCGCCGAGTTCCACGACCGCCTGAAGGCGCGCGGCGTGCCGGTCCCGGTATGGCGTATCCTGGCGGTCCTGAGGGGCACTGCCGGCGTCACCGTCGGCGAACTGGCGGCGCGCTGCCTGGCCAACCAGCCGACCATCACCAAGACCGTCGACCGGTTGCAGGCGCGGGGGCTGGTGGTTCGCATCACCGACGCCGGCGACCGGCGCCGGGTGTTCGTGCGCCTGACCCCGGCCGGCGAGATGCTGGTCGACGAGCTGATCGACGACGCGAAGGCGCACCAGGACCGGCTGGTCCGGGCCATGGGCCTGGGCGAGAGCCGGATTCTGGTCGACGCCCTGCAACGCCTGATCGCAAGCGCCGGCAGCGATTGCTAGGCAGAATCGTCCCGGCGCCGCACATCCGGTGCCGGGCTCGCCCGGCAGTTGAACGCCGCCCGATGCGCGATCGCCGGCGACTCAGGACTCTCATTGGTTAAGCCCGGTCCGGCACGCCGCTTGCTACCCGGACTCCGTTGCCTGACTCGCAACGGGGGAGAACCGATGAACCTGATACGACCGGAGGAGCGCATCCTGGTCGCCAGTGGCCAGCGTGACGACCTGTTCCGCATCCGCGAGGGCGTGCACTGGCTGCCGGAGGATTCCGTGGAGTGGGTGCAGTCCTCGGACGAGGCCAGGGAGCGGTTGGACGATCCCGGCCACCCGTTCGCCCTGGTCCTGGTCGACCGCGAGATCGCGCCGGGGCCTGCGCCGATGCTGTTCAACCATCTGCGCCGCGACCCCGCGAGCCCGTATCCCGGGCTGGCGATCGCCTTGATCGGCACCGAGGTGACCGAGGTCGACGTCCGGCGGGCCACCCAGGCCGGCTGCGTCTTCACCCTCAGCCGGCCGTTCAGCCTGCCGGCGATCGCGGCGGCGGTGCAGCGCTGGCCGCTCGACCGTGCCGACTTCCTGGTCGGCGGCGCCTATGTCGGGCCGGAGCGCCGGCGCGCCGGCGAGCGGCCGCCCGGCGAACGCCGCAGCACAGCCCCGACCGAGCAGTCGATCGCCTCGACCGCCCGGCTCTACGATATCGCGCCGGAGACCACGGCGTTCCGCTTCAAACGGTTCCCGGCCGGCAGCAGCGGCAACTCCGCCGCCCTGCGCCTGCGCAACGGGTTGACCCGCGCCACGGTCAACCCGGCCTTCGCGCATATCGCCGTCAAGAAGCGCGAGGGCCTCGGCGCGCTGGTCCGCCAGGCCGGCGCCATGGGCGAGACCTGGCGGCAGTTGCAGGCCACCCTGGCGCCGGGCGCCCTGACCAGGCTGAACCGGCAGGCGGTGCAGTCCTACGAGCTGTCGTCGCAGCGCGGCCTGCTGCTGCTGGCGGCGATCACCGGGTCGCTGGCGCGCTACAGCGCCGGGCGGCACGGCCTCGGCCCGCGGCTGGTGGGCTTCCTGCGGGCCCATCTCGACGGGGTCTCGGCGGCGCTGCGCCACCGTATCGATGACGACGGCGGCCCGGTCGGCCGCAACATCATGTCGACCCTGAAGGATGCCGAGCGCCTGTTCACAGGCCCGAAGGACGAGACCCCGGGCGAACCGGACTTCGCGGTCACCGTGCGGATGGCCGGACGGGCCTAGTATCCCGCTTTTCCGGGCAGTTGCCGGAATGTCACCGGGATCAGGGACCGGCGCGGTCGCTCAGCTCGGTGTGGTCCGCGTGGTGCGCGCCGCCTCGACGGTCGCGCGGCCGGTCTGCCGGGCCTTGCCTTCGCGGTGGGCGATGAACAGCGCGCTGGCGACGATGATGCCCGAGCCGATCCAGGTGTAGATGCTGGGCGCCTCGCCGAACATCGCGTAGCCGATCAGCGCCGACCACAGCAGCTGCAGGAAGCGGGCCGACGACACCGCGGAGATCTCGCCGACCTTGAAGCCCTGCATCATCGCCAGGTGGCCGAGGGTCGCCAGCCCGGCGATGGCGATGGTCAGCAGCCATTCCTCCGGGGTCGGCGCCCGCCAGATCATCATCGCCGGCACGAAGGTGACGAGGGTCACGAACACCGAGAGATAGGCGACCACCGCCGGTCCGGTCTCGTGCCGGGTCAGCACCTTCGCGATCAGGTCGGAGGCCGCGAAGATCGGCGCGGCGATCAGCATGGCGATGGCGCCCGGATCGACCTCGGCGAAGCCCGGCCGCACGATCAGCAGCGCCCCGAACAGCCCGGCGACCACCGCCGAGATCCGCGGCAGGCGGATGACCTCGCGCAGGAACAGGGCGGCGCCGATGGTCGCGAACACCGGATTGGTGAAGCCGATCGCCGTGACCTCGGCGAGCGGGATCCGGCTCATCGCGTAGAACCACAGCATCACGCCGGTGCCGTGCATCAGGCCGCGCACCGTATGCAGCTTCCAGTTGGCCGCCACCACGTCGGCCCAGCGCACCCTGACGAAGAACGGCGCCAGGAACAGCAGCCCGAAGCCGTAGCGCAGGAACGAGGTCTGGATCGGGTCCATGGTGGCGCCCACATACCGGACCAGCGCCATGAAGCTCGAGAAGATCAGCCCGGACAGGGCGATCCAGAACATCCCCTGGACGTTCGGCGAGACCGCCGCCAGGGCGGCACGCCATTGGGCGACGGGCGGCATATAGTGAATTCCGGAGACGCTCGGCGCCGGTGGGGAAGCACAGGCCAGCGCCTTGGAGAAAACAAAGGGAGCACGCAGTCATGACCGGATCAAGCCCGATCGCCCCGTCGACCGCCCGGTTGCCGGACAGCCTGGTTTCAACCGAGTGGCTGGCGGCAAATCTCGGTGCATCGGGGCTGCGGGTGTTCGACACCACCTGCTTCCTGGTGCCCGACCCGCAGACCACGCTGCGCGCCGAGAGCGGCCGGTCCAGCTACGAGCGGGCGCATATCCCGGGTTCCGCCTTCCTGGACATCACCGGCGACGAATTCTCCGACCCGGCCGGGCGATTCCGGTTCACCATGCCGAGCCCGGAACGGCTGGCCGAGGCGTTCGGCGCCCACGGCATCGGCGACGACACCGCGGTGGTGCTGTACGCCGCCGACAACCCGAGCTGGGCCACCCGGTTCTGGTGGATGCTGCAGGTCGCCGGCCACGACAACGCCGCGGTGCTGGACGGCGGGCTGAAGAAATGGACGGCCGAGGGCCGGCCGGTCGAGAGCGGTGCCGAGCGCCATCCGCCGGCGACCCTGACCCCGGACCCGCGCCCGCACCTCGTGGTCGGCCGCGACGGCGTGCTGGAGGCGCTGGCCGGCGGCGCCTGCGTGATCAATGCCCTGTCGCCCGAGCAGCACCGCGGCGAGGGCGTGCACTACGGCCGGCCCGGGCGGATCGCCGGCTCGGTCAACGTCGCCTCGCGCGATCTCCTGGACCCGTCGACCAACGCGTTCATTCCGCGCGGGGAGATCGCCGCGGCGATGCGCGAGGCCGGGGCCCTGGATGCCGAGCGCGTGGTCCCCTACTGTGGCGGCGGCATCGCCGCCAGCGTGACGACCTTCTGGCTGACCCGGCTCGGCCACCGCAACGTGGCGCTGTACGACAACTCGCTCGGCGAATGGGTGACCGACCCCGACCTGCCGATGCAGACCGGCTGAGGCCCGTCGCGCCGTGGGTTCCGGCTCGGTCGCGCCGGCGCGGCGCGCCCGTCCGGAATGACGACAGGAGGGGGCTGAAGCGGCGCGAGCCGCATCGTTGACCCGCAGTCGCAAATGCGCCCCCGTCGTCATTCCGGAGCGAACCGCCGGCGGCGGGGCGCATCCGGAACCCATGAAGCGAAGGGCGGCGCAGCGTTCCCGCCGCCCTGCCTAGTCCGGGATCACCGCGATGGCGTCGATCTCGACCAGCCATTCCGGCCGCGCGAGCGCCGACACCACGATGCCGGTCGACACCGGGAACACCCCCTTCAGCCACCGGCCGACGACCCGGTACACCGCCTCGCGGTAGCGCGGGTCGACCAGGTAGATGGTGATCTTGGTGACGTGCTCGAGCTCGGCGCCGGCCTCCTTCAGCAGCATGGCGATGTTGGCCATCGCCTGCTCGGCCTGGCCGGCGGCGTCGCCGACCGCGACGCTGGCGGAGCTGTCCAGGTCCTGGCCGATCTGGCCGCGCACGAACACCATGGCGCCCCGCGCCACCACCACCTGGCAGAGGTCGTTGTCGAGCTTCTGCTCCGGGTAGGTGTCGGCGGTGTTGAACTGGCGGATGCGGGTGTGGGCGACCATCGGCGTCGGGGCTCCAGGCGGGTCGAGGACGCGGCCAGCTTAGCAGGCGCCAGCGGACTTGTGCGTCACCCGATTCGCCGTCCGTGGCCGGCGTCGAACAGGTGCAGGTGCTCGGGCCGGGCGGCCAGCGGCAGGGTCTCGTGCGGGCGGACGCGGTGGATGCCGGGCAGGCGGACCACCACCGGGCTGTCGCCGGCGACCCCGTGCACGATGGTCTCGGCGCCCTGCGGCTCGACCATGCGGACCGACAGCGTGAAGGCGGCGGCCTCCGGATCGACGCTCAGATGCTCGGGCCGGATCCCCAGGGTGGCGCGGCCGTGCGGCGCGTCGTGGCCGTTCAGGGCCAGGCTGCCGGCGCCGAACCGGGCCTCGCGGCCGGCGATCTCGGCGTCCAGGAAGTTCATCGGCGGCGAGCCGATGAACGAGGCGACGAAGGTCGAGGCCGGGCGCTCGTAGACCTCGAGCGGGGCGCCGATCTGCTCGACATGGCCGTCGTTCATCACCACCAGCACGTCGCCCATGGTCATCGCCTCGACCTGATCGTGGGTGACGTAGAGCGAGGTCGCGCCGAGCTCCTCGTGCAGCCGCCGGATCTCCAGGCGCATGGTCACCCGCAGCTTGGCGTCCAGGTTGGACAGCGGCTCGTCGAACAGGAACACGTCGGGCTCGCGCACGATCGCCCGGCCCATGGCGACCCGCTGGCGCTGGCCGCCCGAGAGCTGGCGCGGCTTGCGCTCCAGCAGGCCGTCCAGGTGCAGGATGCCGGCGGCGCGCGCGACCCGACGGCGGATCTCGTCGCGCGGGGTGCCGCGCAACTCCAGCCCGAAGGCGATGTTCCTGGCGACCGTCAGGTGCGGGTACAGCGCGTAGTTCTGGAACACCATGGCGACGTTGCGGTCCTTCGGCTCGACCCCGGTGACGTCGCGGCCGCCGATCCGGATGCTGCCGCCGGTGACGTCCTCCAGCCCGGCGACCATGCGCAGCAGCGTGGACTTGCCGCAGCCCGACGGACCGACCACCACGGCGAACCGGCGGTCGGCCACCGTCAGGTCGACGCCGTGGATCACCTCGTGGGCGTCGAACGACTTGCGGACGTCGGAGAGTTCGATCTCGGCCATGCGGCACCCCCGTTGCTCGGATCGGCGTCCCTTAGCGGGTTTGCGTGACGGTTTGATGAGAGCGCCCGTCGCGTCGTGGGTTCCGGCTCCACTCCGCCTGCGGCGGACCGGTCCGGAATGACGGAAGAAGAAGGTTGGCCTCCCTTGCCGTCATTCCGGACGGGCGCGCCGCCCCGGCGCGGCCGATCCGGAACCCACGGCGCGACGGGCCTCCCCGCCCGAAGCCGCCGATCCGACGTCGAAGCTTCATCGTCCGGACCGCGAACCGACACGCCCCGGTAACGCGACGCCGCCACTTTCCCGCTTCCGAAATACGGCGGCGGAGGGCCGGGGGTGGTAGCGGAGGTCGAGGGCCGGATCGGCATGCCGGCGACGCTTGCACGGCGATCGGCCGGCCGTCGAACCCAGGCCGGCCGCGCCGCCCTGCTGCTGGCGCCGTCGCTGGTGTTCCTGTTCGCCTTCACCTACTGGCCGATCGGCCAGGTGCTGGTGCAGTCGCTGACCATCGAGACCTTCGGCTCCGACCTGGTGAGCTTCGGCCTGGGCAATTTCGAGCGGTTGCTGGCCGACGCCAGCTTCGGGCGCGCGGTGTCGAACAACCTGCTCTATGCGCTCGGCACCATCCTGCCGTCGGTGGCGGTCGCGATGGCGCTGGCGGTCGGGCTGCAGGACGCCACGCGCTTCAACGCGGCCCTGCGGACCGTGGTGTTCTTCCCGGTCCTGCTGCCGCTGGTGGCGGCCGCCGCGCTGTTCCTGTTCGTGTTCATGCCGGGGATCGGCCTGCTCGACTACTACCTGGCCAAGCTGGGCGCCGGCAGCACCAACTGGCTCGGCAATCCGGACATCGCGCTCTGGTCGCTGGTCGTGCTGACGGTGTGGAAGAATGCCGGCTACTACATGCTGTTCTTCCTGGCCGGGCTGCAGGCGATCCCGCTCGACCTGTACGAGGCGGCGCGCATCGAGGGCGCCGGCGCCTGGGCGCGGTTCCGCCGCATCACCCTGCCGCTGCTCGGGCCGACCCTGGCCTTCGTGCTGGTGATCGCGCTGGTCAACGTCATCACCCAGGTCGACCACGTGGTGGTGCTGACCGAGGGCGGGCCGTCGGACTCCACCAACCTGCTGCTGTTCTACATCTACCAGCAGGCGCACGAGAACTACGACTACGGCAAGGCGGCCGCCGCCACCGTGCTGTCGGTCGCCGGCCTGCTGGCGCTGTCCTTCCTGTCGCTGCGCACGCTCGAGCGGGGCATCCACTATGAAGCCTGAGCGCGCCATGCGTGGCCCGAGCCCGTCGGCGCTGCTGGCGCTGCTCGCCCTGTCGGCGATCGTGCTGGTGTGGTCGACGCCGCTGCTGTGGATGGCGATCGCGTCGTTCCGGCCGCAGAACTTCGGCGGGCTCGACATGGCGTCGCTGTGGCCGGATTTCGCGCCGACCCTGGCGAACTTCGTCGAGGCGCTGGACTCCGCCGACTTCCCGCTGCTGTACCTGAACACCGCCCTGGTGTGCCTGGGCACGCTGGCCGTCCAGCTCGCCACCGTCACGCTGGCCGGCTACGCCTTCGCGCGGCTGCGGTTCCCGGGCAAGGAACTGGTGTTCTACGGCTTCCTGCTGCAGCTGATGCTGGTGCCGCCGATCCTGATCGTGCCGAACCTGATCACGATCACCCGGCTCGGCCTGTACGACAGCCTGCTCGGCGTGATGGCGCCGTATTTCGCGTCGGCCTTCGGGGTGTTCCTGATGCGCCAGACCTTCCGGACCATCCCCAAGGACTTCGAGGAGGCGGCGATCGTCGACGGCGCCACCTGGTAGCAGCTGGTGTGGCGGGTGCTGGTGCCGCTGGCGCGCCCCGGCATGATCGCCTTCGGCATCGTCTCGGTGGTGAGCCACTGGAACGAGTTCCTGTGGCCGCTGATGGTCATCGCCTCGCCCGACAACCAGACCCTCACCATCGGTCTCGCCTCCTTCACCATGGGGGCCGAGAGCGCCTCGCAATGGGGCGTGATCGCGGCCGGCACCTTCCTGGTGGCGGCCCCGCTGCTGGCGGCGTTCGCGCTGTTCCAGCGGCAGTTCGTCAACTCGTTCCTGTTCTCTGGCGTCAAATAGGAGGTTACGGCGATGTCCCGTCTCGCATCCGCTGCGCTCGCCGCGGCGATCACCCTCGGCCTCGGATCGGGAGCGGCGTCGGCCGCGACCGAGATCGAGATGTTCTTCCCGGTCCCGGTCGAGGGCAAGCTGGCGAAGGAGATGAAGTCCCTGATGGACCGGTTCAACGCCGAGCATCCGGAGATCAAGGCGACCGCGGTATACACCGGGTCCTACGACGAGACCAACATCAAGACCCGCGCCGCCATCAAGGCCGGCCAGCCGCCGGCGGCGGTCATCATGAGCGCGAACTTCGTGCTCGAGTACCAGATCAACGGCGAGATCCAGCCGCTGGATCCGATGGTGGTGGCCGACGGCCAGACCCCGGACGCCTTCATGAACCGGTTCTGGCCGGCGCTGCACGGCAACGCCCGCTTCGCCGACAAGATCTGGGCGGCGCCGTTCCACAACTCCACGCCGCTGCTGTACTTCAACGCCGACCACTTCAAGGAGGTCGGGCTGGACCCGGCGAACCCGCCGAAGACCTGGGCCGAGTGGGTCGACGCCGCGAAGAAGCTGACCGTGCGCGACGGCGACAGCATCAAGCGCTACGGCCTGATGCTGCCGGGCAACTACGACTATCTCGGCTGGGTGATGACCGCGCTGACCATGTCGAACGGCGGCCTGTACTACAACCCGGCGTTCGGCGGCGAGGTGTACTACGACACCCCGAGCATGCTCGGCGCCCTGACCCTGGTGGGCGACATGGCCCACAAGCACAAGGTGATGCCGGACGGCGTGACCGACGGCAAGGCGGTGTCGACCGCGTTCTTCGCCGGCCAGGCCTCGATGGTGGTGCTCTCGACCGGCTCGCTGTCGTTCATCCGCCAGAACATGAAGGGCAACTACGGGGTCGCCTTCGTGCCGCGCAACCTGCGCAACGCGGTCGCCATCGGCGGCGCCTCGCTGATCATGCCGAAGGGCCTGTCGGACGAGCGCAGGCAGGCCTCCTGGACCCTGATCAAGTGGCTGACCAGCCCCGAGATCTCCGGTCACTGGAGCCGCTTCACCGGCTACTTCGCCCCGAACAAGGGCGCCTACGACCTGCCGGAGATGAAGTCCTTCATCGCCGAGAACCCGGACGCCAAGGTCGCTCTCGATCAGCTGCAGTACGCCCAGTCCTGGTTCGCGACCTACAACACGGTCGCGGTCCGCAAGGCGCTGGAGGACGAGGTCCAGGCGGTGATCGCCGGCAAGAAGAAGCCGGCCGAGGCGCTGAAGGCCGCCCAGGCCAAGGCCGACGAGATCATGCGCCCGTATGTGGAGCAGACCGCGCTCAGCCTGCCGAACTGACGCATTCCCCCCTTGGGAACGGCCCGCCGGTTTCGGGCGGGCCGTTCCGCCTTTTTCGATCCTGCTCCGGGACCAACGTCATGCTGATCGCCCAGATTACCGACCTGCACGTCCGGCCCTCGGGCACGCCGGCCTACCGTGTCGTCGAGGTCAACACCCTGCTGGCCCGCGCGCTGGCCACCCTGCGCACGCTCGATCCCCGGCCCGACGCGCTGATCCTGTCCGGCGACCTGACCGACTGCGGGCTCGCCTCGGAATACGCGCTGCTGCGCCGGATGCTCGAGCCGCTGGCGATGCCGGTCTACCTGATCCCCGGCAACCACGACCGTCGCGGCCCGCTGCGCGACGCATTCGCCGGCTGGCCGACCCTCGGCGACGACCCGGTGTTCGTCGACTTCGTCGCCGACCACGGCCCGCTGCGGCTGATCGGCGTCGACTCCGTGGTGCCGGGCCACGGCCACGGCGCGCTGTGCGAGCGCCGGCTGTCCAGGCTGCGGGCCACGCTGGCCGAGGCTGCCGACCGGCCGACCCTGCTGGCGCTGCACCACCCGCCCTTCGCCTGCGGCATCGAGCACATGGACGCGATCCGGCTGCTCGACGGCGCCGCGGAACTGGCCGCGATCGTGGCCGACAACCCGCAGATCGAGCGGGTGCTGTGCGGCCACCACCACCGCCCGATCCAGGCGCGCTGGGCCGGCACGCTCGCCCAGGTGGCGCCGTCGGTCGCCCATCAGGTCGAGTACCGGCTGGACCCGGGTGCCGACGGGCTGTTCGTCATGGAGCCGCCGGCCTTCCTGGTGCATGCCTGGATCGAGGGCACCGGCGTGGTGACCCACCAGGTCTATGTCGAGCGCTACGACGGCCCGTATCCGTTCGTCCTGGACCCGGACTACCCCGGCGGCGCCTGACGCCTCGCCGACCCGGCACCGAATTGACACTGGCGCGGCGCGGCGGAGCCGCTACATATCCTGCATGATTGTGCGGCGCCTCGCCCCGTGTCTGCTGCTCCTGCTTGGGCTGGCGCTGTCCGGAACGGTTGCGCGCGACGCCGACGCCACCGGCGCGGCGATCGGCGGCCGGGTCATCGTCGCACCCGATGCCGCGCCCTGGCAGGCGGTCGGGCGCCTGAACGTCGCCGGCTTCCGGATCCGCCGGCACTGCACCGCCACCCTGGTCGCCCCCGACCTGGCGCTGACCGCCCGGCACTGTCTGGGCGGTTTCCGCGGCGAGGAATGGGTGGCGCCCGACCTCGTGCATTTCCTGCCCGGCTACAGCCGTGGCGGCTACATCGAGCACCGCCAGGCGGTCGGCTACGAGCCGGTCGGCAACGAGGCGGTGCTGGTGCGGCTCGACGGTCCGGCGATGATCGCGTCGGTGCCGATCGCCAGGCGGGGCACCGTGCCGGGCACCGCGCTGTTCCAGGCCGGCTACAGCCGCGACAAGGGCCAGGTCCTGACCGTCGACCCGGCCTGCCGGTTCCTCGGCTGGTCGGACGACGGCCTGTGGAACCACGACTGCGAGGCGATCGGCGGCGATTCCGGGGCGCCGATCCTGATCGATACCGGCGCCGGGCTGGCGGTGGCGGCCATCCATGTCGGCCGGCGCGGCAGCGTCGGCCTGGCCGAACCCCTTGATCCCGAGCGGATGCCGCGCCTCGCCCGCCGATGACCGGCCGGAGCCGCCGGCGGTCGGCCGTTACCGTCTCTTGACCGGTGCTCCCGCACCCACCACGTTATGGCGTGCGGTCCGCGGCCTGACGGGGCGGTCCGCACTCGGCGCCGCATGCCGCGGGCCGATGCTTGGGGTTCTCGCTCGCCTGAGGAGAGGCCGATGTCGCGCATGTCGCTTTTCAACTCGCCGCTGCTGCTGGGCTTCGATCATTTCGAGCGCGCCCTGGATCGGGTGCAGAAGGCCCAGGCGGACGGCTACCCGCCCTACAACATCGAGCAGACCTCCGAGAACGGGCTGCGGATCACGCTGGCGGTCGCCGGTTTCTCGATGGCCGACCTCAGCGTCCAGATCGAGGACAACCAGCTGGTGGTGCGCGGCCGGCAGGCCGAGGAGGAAGACCGCATCTACCTGCATCGGGGGATCGCCGCCCGGCAGTTCCTGCGGACCTTCGTCCTGGCCGAGGGCATCAAGGTCGAGGGCGCGGAACTGGACAACGGCCTGCTGCATATCGACCTGGTCCGGCCGGTGCCGGAGACCAAGGTGCACACCATCGAGATCCGCGGAGGCGGAAAGCAGGGCAGGACGATCGACGTCAAGCCCGAATGACCCACAGGGGCTGCCGCTCGAGCGGGGCCCGACCAACCCGTACCCAAGGCTCCGGGCCGCGATGGCCGGGGCGCAGGAGGTGACGATGAACGATATCCGCCAGATCAGCCCGCAGGCCCTGGCCACCCTGGGCGTCGACCAGATCGCCTACGTCAAGCCGGTCGAGATCGAGCAGGAGATGCGGTTCGCTGTGCATGCCGCGGACGGGACCGGCGTAACCGTGTTCCCCAGCCTGGAGCTGGCCCAACTCGCCATCCGCCAGAACGACCTGCAGCCGGTCAGCGTGCACTGAACGGGCCGCTGCGCCGCCTTTGCGATCCGCTCAGGCGGCGTGACTGGCCGTGGTGTCGGTGAACAGCGCGTAGATCGCGTCCCGGCTCTCGCAGCCGCGCAGCTTGTTGCACACGGTGCGGTCGCGCAGCAGCCGGGAGACCCGGGCCAGGGCCTTCAGATGGTCGGCCCCGGCGCTCTCGGGCGCCAGCAGCAGGAACAGCAGGTCGACCGGCTCGTCGTCGATCGAGTCGAAGTCGATCGGCTGCTCCATGCGGGCGAACACGCCGTAAAGCCGGTCGAGCTTGGCCAGCTTGCCGTGCGGGATCGCGATGCCGTGCCCGACTCCGGTGGTGCCCAGCCGCTCGCGTTCGAGCAGCACGTCGAAGATCTCCCGAGCCTCGATGCCGGTCAGCTCGCTGGCCTTGCGGGCCAACTCCTGGAGCGCCTGCTTCTTGCTGGGCGCGCGCAGGGTCGGGATGATGGCGTCACTCGAGATCAAATCCGTGATGTCCATCGCTGCAGTCGTCCTTTCGCCGCCCGGCGCGTCCCGACGCCGGCGGTTCCATGTCGTCGTCAGCTCTGGGTGCGGCTCGGCGGGTCGACCCAGCCGACATTGCCGTCCGGGCGGCGGTAGATCATGTTCAGGCCGCCATGCCCCCGGTTGCGGAACATCAGGGCCGGCGCGCTGGCGAGATCCATGCGCATCACGGCCTCACCCACGGTAAGCACTTCGATGGTGGTCTCCATCTCGGCGACCACGACCGGCTCCCAGCCGTCCACGGTCTCGGGCTCCGGGGTGTCGTCAGCCTCGGCCGCCAGCACGTACTGGGCCGCCGGAGCCGCCTCCTCGGAGTGACCTCGATGGTGGTCGCGCAGCCGCCGCTTGTAGCGCCGCAGCTGCTTGTCGATCCGCTCCGCGGCCCCGTCGAACGCGGCATGCGCGTCGCCGTTGGTGCCCTCGGAGGTGACCGAGATGCCCTTGCCGACATGCACGTTGATGTCGGCCTTGAAGCCCGGGCCCTGCCGCGACAGGGTCACCGTCGCGTCGATCGGGTTGGAAAAATACTTGGCGGCGATCTGCTCGACCGTCGACTCGATGCGCTCGCGCAAGGCGTCGCCCACGTCGAGCTGCTTGCCCTGGACCGAAATCTTCATCGTCCTGTCCGTGTGGTTGTCCCACTTTCCGACATGGGGTCGTGGTGGCCCGGCCGAAAGAGGCGCTCTCCCCCATGGAGGCGGCCGCGCGTCCCTTGCGAGAACCCGCGCGCGAGGCCGCGGAACCTAGTCGCGGGGCTGAACGGCGTCAAGTCGCGATAGATGCCACCCTCCATGGTCTGTCATGCGTCCCCATCGGGGCTTCATCCGCGTGCCGGCAGGGCGACCAGCATGGCCTTGTCGCGCCGACGCTGGACGCTCGACGGGATGCGCAGCGCTTCCCGATACTTGGCGACCGTTCGCCTGGCGATGTCGACGCCATCGGCGCGCAACAGCTCGACGATGCGGTCGTCGGATAATACGGCAGATGCCGGTTCGGCGTCGATGAGCCGCTTGATCCGGTCGCGCACGGCCTCGGCCGAATGCGCCTCGCCGCCGCCGGACGACGCGATCGAGGCGGTGAAAAAATACTTCAGCTCGAAGATTCCGCGCGGCGTGGCCACGAACTTGTTGCTGGTGACCCGGCTGACCGTGCTCTCGTGCATGCCGATGGCGTCGGCGATGTCGCGCAGCACCAGGGGCCGCAGATGCTGGACGCCATGCTCCAGGAAGCGGTCCTGCTGGCGCACGATCTCGGTGGCGACCTTCAGGATGGTGGTGGCGCGCTGATGCAGCGAGCGGACCAGCCAGTTCGCCGACTGCAGGCAGTCGGACAGGTACTCCTTGGCCTTCTTGTCCTTGGCCGTGCGGTGCGAGACCTCGGCGAAATAGGCGTTGTTGACCAGCACCCGCGGCAGGGTGTCGGTGTTCAGCTCGATCAGCCAGCTGCCGTCCGGACCGCGCCTGACCATGACGTCGGGCACCACGGGCTGGTCGACCGGCGGCTCGAAGGCCTCGCCCGGCTTCGGATTCAGGGCCTTGATCTCGGCGATCATCTCGCCGAGGTCGTCGTCGTCGACCCCGCAGACCCGGCGCAGCCCGGCGAAGTCGCGCTGGGCGAGCATCGGCAGATGCGCCAGCAAGGCCTCCATGCAGGGGTCGTAGCGGTTGCGGTCGCGCAGCTGGAGGGCCAGGCACTCCTTGAGGTCGCGGGCGAACACGCCGGCCGGGTCCAGCTTCTGCAGCCGGTCCAGCACCCGCAGCACCGCCTCGCCCGGGCAGCCGAGCAGTTCGGCGACCGGCTCGATCGGTCCCGCCAGGTAGCCGGCGGCGTCGACCATGTCGATCAGATGCGCGGCGATCAGCCGGTCGGCCGGGTCGGCGATCTCCATCGAGGTCTGGGCGAGCAGGTGCTCGCGCAGGGTTTTGGTCTCCGACAGGGTATGCTCGAGGCCGAACTCGTCGCCGTCGCCGCCGTGTCCACCGGTGGTCCGCCAGCCTGCCAGTTCGCCGGCGCCGGCGCCCATGGCGGCCACGCCCTCGGTCTCCTCGATTCCGGCACTGCCCCAGTTGTTGTCGTAGTCGACGTCGCTCGGGTCGTCGCCGGCCGACGGCAGGGTTTCGGTGGCGGCCCGCTCGGCGGTGTCCTGGCCGCGCTCCGGCGGCGCGTCCTCGGTCTCGTGGCGCAGCAGGTTGTCCTGGGACACCGCCTCGAGGGTCGCCGGGCCGTCGCCGTCGTCGCGCTCGAGCAGCGGGTTCTGCGACAGCTCGCCCTCGACGTACTCGGACAGCTCCATGTTGTTCAGCTGCAGCAGCTTGATGGCCTGCTGCAGCTGGGGCGTGAGGACCAGCGATTGCGAGTGGCGAAGGTCGAGCCGTTGCGAAAGCGCCATCGGCCTCATCCGTTAGAGACTGAACCGCTCTCCGAGGTAGAAGCGCCGGACGTCGCGATGCGCGACGATGTCCCCCGGCTCCCCTTCCATCAGCACCATCCCGTCGTGCAGGATGTAGGCGCGGTCGACGATATCGAGCGTCTCCCGGACGTTGTGGTCGGTTATCAGGACCCCGAGGCCGCGGTCGGTCAGGTGCGAGATCAGGTCGCGGATCTCCGATACGGCGATCGGGTCGATGCCGGCCAGCGGCTCGTCGAGCAGGATGAAATGCGGCTGCGAGGCCAGCGCCCGGGCGATCTCGACGCGCCGCCGCTCGCCGCCCGACAGCGCCAGCGCCGGCGTGCGCCGCAGGTGGCTGATCGAGAACTCGGCCAGCAGGTCGTCCAGCATGGCGTCGCGCCGGTTGGCGTTCGGCTCCACCACCTCCAGCACTGCGCGGATGTTCTGCTCGACCGTCAGGCCGCGGAAGATCGAGGCCTCCTGCGGCAGATAGCCGATGCCGAGACGGGCCCGGCGGTACATCGGCAGGTCGGTGATGTCGTGGCCGTCCAGGGTCACCGAGCCGGAGTCGGCCGAGATCAGGCCGGTGATGACGTAGAAGCAGGTGGTCTTGCCGGCGCCGTTCGGGCCGAGCAGGCCGACCGCCTCGCCGCGACGGACGTTCACCGAGACGTCGCGCAGCACCGGGCGCTTCTTGAAGCGCTTGCCGATGTTCCGGGCGGACAGGCCGTCCGTCGTCCGGCCGTCGGAGGTCTTCACCAGCCGCGGGCGCATGCCCGACATGGCTGTCGTATCCTCCTCGCGACCGGTCATGCGTGCACTGCTCCTTATGCCTCGTCGCGACCGCCGCTCACTGCGGCACGGTCCCCGGCGTGAACAATCCCTTCACGCGGCCACCGTCCTTGCCCGCCGGCAGGAGCCGGCTGACGCCGGTATTGAGGTTCACAACCGCGCGCTCGCCGTTCAACTGGTTCTTTCCGCGCGTAATGCGCACATCCCCGGTAAGCGTGGCCGTCCCCTGCTTGGCATTATAGACCCCTTCGCGGCCGCGGGCGACCTCCTCCGGCGTGGTGATCACCACATTGCCGTCGGCCTCGACCTGGCTCAGCGCGGTCCCGCCCTTCTTCGACTTCTCGAAGAACGCGGTCAGGGTATCGGCCCGGATCGTCTGGCGCTCGCGGGTGGCGACCGCATCGCCGCGGGCGACCGCGACCTCGCGTTCCTGCCAGTACTCCAGGCTTTCGCGCGCGGTGATCAGGTCCTGGCCGCTGCGGAACTGCAGGTCCCGGCCGGTCAGCAGCATGTTGGACTTGTCGAGGTCGTACACGGCCTTGTCGCCGGTCGCGCGCTCGCGCGGGGTGGTGATCACCACGTGGCCCTCGGCGATCAGCCGGAAGATCTCCGAGGTGCCGTCCGGCTTCTCGCGATAGCGCGCCCGCAGGGTGTCGGCGGTCACCTGGGTGTCGCCGCGAACCGCCTTGGCGTTGCCGCGCGCGACATAGGTCTTGCTGTCGCGGATCCACTCGATGCCGTTGTCGGCCTCGACCGTGACCGGGACGTTGTTGTCGTCGCCCTGCAGCAGCTGCGCGGCGGCCGGCGCCGGCGGCAGCAGCGCGAACGCCGCCAGCAGCAAGGCGAGACCCAGGCGCCCTGGCAATCGTGACAGGCGAATGCTCATCCGCCGGTCCCGGACCCGTACAGGACGGCCCTCGCCTTGCCGGTGAACACGATGCGCGCACCCCGGTCGTACAGCCTGAAGCCCTCGCCGGAGACGTTGCCGCCGGGGCTCTGGCCGGTGGTCGGGTCGTCGCTCGCCGCCGTGCCTTCGCCGAGGTCGATGCGCGCGGTGTCGGTGGCCAGCTGATGGCCGGCCTCGTGGAACACCGCCACCCCGCCGCCGAGATCGACCGACTCGGCGCGCTTGTGCCAGACCCCGGTGCTGGCGGTCAGGGTCATCCAGGTCCCGGCTTCGGTCATCATGTCGGCCTGCGGGCCGTCGAGATGCACGTCGTCGGCGGACTCGCTCTCCTGGCGTGCGGCAATGGCGATGATCTCGTAGGGGCGGTCCTTCTCGTCGACCCCGACGAACCGCGGATTGGCGACCCGCAGGGTATCGGCGTCGGATGCGGCGATTCTAGGGCCCTTGAACGAGTCGCCGACCTGCAGCAGCTGCGGCCAGATCACCACCAGCGCGATCAGGCAGAGCGCGATCGCCGGCAGCAGCATCTTCATCGCCGCCACCAGCCGGCTCGACTGCGCGGCCGCGAACTGCCGCCGGAGGCGCGGTCGCGGCCGGCGCTCGGGAGGGGCGATCACTGTCGGGTCGGTGCTGGCCACGGTCGATCGGGCTCGCTGATCCTTGGGCGTCGGTGAAGCCGTATGACTGGGTTATACCGCGTCGCGGCACTGCCGTGTAGCCGGCGCGGCATTCCGGGCGATATGGGGACGCGGACCCGGCGGCGCGAGGCCGGCCGGACCAGGAACCGGTCAGTGCGAGAAGATGTCCTCGTCCGGATAGCCGATAAGGTCGAGGGCGGCGCGGGTGCCGAGGAACCGGAAGCAGTCGGCCGCGATCTCGCTGCGGCCCTCGCGCGCCAGCATGGCGTCGAGCCGCTCCTTCAGGGCGTGCAGGTGCAGCACGTCGGAGGCGGCATAGGCCTGCTGCTCCGCCGTCAGGTCCGTCGCCCCCCAGTCGGACGATTGCTGCTGCTTCGACAGCTCGATGCCCAGCAGCTCGCGGCACAGATCCTTGAGGCCGTGCCGGTCGGTGTAGGTCCGGACCAGCTTGGAGGCGATCTTGGTGCAGTACACCGGCGCCGTGTCGACGCCCAGGAACGCCTGCATCACCGCGACGTCGAAGCGCGCGTAGTGGAACAGCTTGAGAGTATCCGGGTCGGTCAGCAGCCGCGCCAGGTTCGGGGCCCGGTAGGCGCCGGGGGCGAACTGCACCAGGTGGGCGTTGCCGTCGCCGGACGACAGCTGGACCACGCAGAGCCGGTCGCGGATCGGCTTCAGCCCCATGGTCTCGGAATCGATGGCGACGATCGGGCCGAGGGTGAGGCCGTCGGGCAGGTCGCCCTTGTGAAGCGTCACCGTCATGTCGTCATCCCGACGAGAAGTAATGGTGCCCAGGAGAAGACTCGAACTTCCACGACCTTTCGGCCACTAGCACCTGAAGCTAGCGCGTCTACCAATTCCGCCACCTGGGCAAGGTGCGGAGGCGCCAGGGGCGCCGTCACGGGACCGGAGAAATAGTGTCGGGCCGCCCCCCTGTCAAAGGGTTTTCGTCGTCCCTCGCGGCAATCGGAAGATCTCGGACGCCGCGGCGGCGAATTCGTCCTCCCCCTTGGGCGCCGGCCTGTACTATAAGCCGTTGCGTGACGCTCGTCGCCGAAGGGGAAGGTGCCATGCAGGGCCAGCTCGCCACCGTGTTCGGAGCCTCCGGGTTCATCGGCAGGAACGTCGTGCGGGAACTCGCCGCGCGCGGGGTGCGGGTGAACGCGGTCTGCCGCGACGCCGAGCACGCCAAGTTCCTGAAGCCGATGGGCGTCGTCGGCCAGGTCACGCCGATGCGTGCCGACGTCACCGACCCGGCCGCGGTGGCGCGCGCCGTCGCCGGCGCCGACATGGTCGTCAACCTGGTCGGCATTCTCCACCAGTCCGGCCGCAACACCTTCGACGCGGTCCAGGCGACCGCGCCCGGCTCCATCGCCAAGGCGGCCGCCGCGGCCGGGGCCCGCGCGATGGTCCATGTCTCGGCGATCGGCGCGGACGCCGGCAGCCGGTCGGCCTATGCCCACAGCAAGGCGGCCGGCGAGGCGGCGGTGCGCGCGGCGTTCCCGGCCGCCACGATCCTGCGCCCGTCGATCGTCTACGGGCCGGACGATTCGTTCTTCAACCGGTTCGCGGCAATGGCCCAGGTCATGCCGGTGCTGCCGTTGATCGGCGGCGGGACCACCCGGTTCCAGCCGGTCTACGTGGACGACGTCGCCGACGCCGCGATGGCGGCGCTCGACCGCCCGGAGGCGGCCGGCGCCGACTACGAGCTCGGCGGGCCGTCGGTGTATACCTTCCGGCAGCTGCTGGAGCTGATGCTGGCGGAGATCCGCCGCAAGCGCATGCTGGTGCCGTTGCCGTTCTGGCTGGCCGCGCTGCAGGGCGCGATCCTCGAACTGCTGCCGGTGCCGCCCCTGACCCGCGATCAGGTCGAGTTGCTGAAGTCCGACAATGTGGTGGCGCCGGGGGCGAAGACCCTCGCCGACCTCGGCATCGAGGCGACCCCGCTGGAGATCGTCGTGCCGAGCTATCTGGACAAGTTCCGGGTCGGCGGGCGCTACGCGGGCGGCCGCGTCAACGCCTGAGCCCGGTTCGCGCTCAACCGAAATACAGCCAGATCAGCAGGCCGCCGCCGAGCGCGATCCGGTACAGCACGAACGGCAGGAAGCTGGCGCGCCGGAGCCAGCCCATCATGGCGACGATGGCGATCAGGGCGGCGACCAGCG
The DNA here is from genome assembly GCF_040219615.1 of Thalassobaculum sp. Taxonomy (GTDB): domain Bacteria; phylum Pseudomonadota; class Alphaproteobacteria; order Thalassobaculales; family Thalassobaculaceae; genus Thalassobaculum_A. The sequence continues at coordinate 416,138 of NZ_JAVJSE010000010.1, read as the reverse complement.
CCAGGCCGGCGGCCACGAAGGCATCGACGGTCAGCTGCTCGTTGCCCGTCTGGTAGAGCTTGAGTCCCTGCAGCGACCCGCTCGCGACGATCGCCGGGATCGACAGCAGCATCGAGAACCGGGCGGCCTCGGCGCGCTCGAAGCCGAGCAGCCGGGCGGCGGTCATGGTGATGCCGGACCGGCTGGTGCCGGGAATCAGCGCCAGGATCTGCGAGCAGCCGATGAACAGCGCGCCGCCGTAGCTGAGATGCTCGATCCGGCGCACCGTCATGCCGGCGCGGTCGACCAGCCACAGCACGATTCCGAAGCCGAGGGTCGCCCAGCCGATCACCTCGACCGACCGCAGCGTGTCGCCCAGATAGCGCGAGGCGGCATAGCCGGCGGCCACCAGCGGCAGGGTGGCGACGACCAGCTGCAGGGCCAGCCGGGCGCCCGGGTCGGCCCGGCCGCGGAGCATCCGGCCCAGTCCGACCAGCATCCGCGCGATGTCGCGCCACAGATAGAGCATCACGGCGCCCAGGGTGCCGACATGCAGGGCGACGTCGATCATCAGGCCCTGGTCGACCTCGCCGGTGAAGTAGGGCACCAGGATCAGATGGCCCGAGGAGCTGATCGGCAGGAACTCGGTTATGCCCTGGACGACCGCCAGGACGATCAACTGCTCGATGCTCACCAACGACGCTCCCGACGATGGGAGTCGCCGCGACTCCCCCCTGCAGACGGTCGGAAACATTAGTCATTCGGCGTCCGGCATGACAGTCGGGAAAATAGTCTCGATATCGTACTAATATTCCGACGCCCGACGAGCGACTGTGGCGATCAGCCGGAACGGCAGCGGTGTCGGGCGGGAATTAGTCAACATTCATGACCTAAAATGCCGGAAACGACTTTCTTCGGACCCGGGCCTTGTGTATAGAGTCTGTCCCCGGCCGCCGCCCTCCGACTTCCAGAGCGTCCGGGACGAGGGAGGCCATCCGTGACCACCGATCGCATGCTCAAATTCGTGGGCACCGCCAAGCGCATGCCGGCCAAGCGCGCGGCCGAGGAGCGCGCCACCGATTTCGGCGAGATCTACGCGGAGTTCGACACGGCCGGTGCCGAGGAGCAGGCCGGGCGGTGCTCGCAGTGCGGCGTGCCGTTCTGCCAGGTGCACTGCCCGCTGCACAACAACATCCCCGACTGGCTGATGCTGACCGCCGAGGGCCGGCTGGAGGAGGCCTACGAGGTCGCCAGCGCCACCAACAACTTCCCCGAGATCTGCGGCCGGATCTGCCCGCAGGACCGGCTGTGCGAGGGCAACTGCGTCATCGAGAAGGGCTTCGAGTCGGTGACCATCGGCTCGGTCGAGAAGTACATCACCGAGACCGCCTTCCAGAACGGCTGGGTGAAGCCGGTGAAGCCGCCGCGCGAGCGCGACGAGTCGATCGGCGTGATCGGCGGCGGGCCGGCCGGCCTGGCGGCCGCCGAGCAGCTCCGCAAGCGCGGCTACCAGGTCCATGTCTACGACCGCTACGACCGCATGGGCGGGCTGCTGATCTACGGGATCCCGAACTTCAAGCTGGAGAAGGACGTGGTGGAGCGCCGAAGCGCCCTGCTGGCTGACGGCGGCGTGGTCTACCACCCGAACACCGACATCGGGTCCACGGTCACGCTCGAGGATCTGCGCGGTCGCCACGACGCCGTGCTGATCGCGACCGGCGTCTACAAGGCGCGCGACATCAAGTGCCCGGGCGTCGGCCTGGACGGCATCTATCCGGCGCTCGACTACCTGACGGCGTCCAACCGCAAGGGCCTCGGCGACGCCGTGCCGGCGTTCGACGACGGCACCCTGAACGCCCAGGGCAAGCGCGTGGTGGTGATCGGCGGTGGCGACACCGCCATGGACTGCGTGCGCACCGCGGTGCGCCAGGGCGCGGTGTCGGTGACCTGCCTGTACCGCCGCGACCGTGCCAACATGCCCGGCTCCCAGCGCGAGGTCGCGAACGCCGAGGACGAGGGCGTCGACTTCCAGTGGCTGTCGGCCCCCGAGGCGTTCGTCGGCGACGGCCGTGTCGACGGCGTGCGCTGCCACCGCATGCGGCTGGGCGTGCCGGACGCCACCGGCCGCCAGGCCCCGCAGGTCGTCGAGGACTCCAGCTACACCGTCGACTGCGACATGGCGATCACGGCGCTCGGCTTCGATCCCGAGGACCTGCCGGCGATGTTCGGCGCCAAGGAACTCGAGGTCAGCCGCTGGGGCACCGTGCGGATCGACTTCCGCACCATGATGACCAGCCTGGACGGGGTGTTCGCGGCCGGCGACATCGTCCGCGGCGCCTCGCTGGTGGTGTGGGCCGTCCGCGACGGCCGCGACGTCGCCGACCGCATCCACGACTACCTGGCCGCCAAGGCCGAGACCGCGTCCGCCCGCAGCGCCGCCTGAGCCCAGACGCCCGAGCCCAGACTCCCGAGCCCAGCAGCTCGACCCAGTCGCTCGACAAGGAGCCGAGACATGACCGAGATCCGCGAATCCGGCGAGCAGTTCGTCCAGGCCTGGCGCGACAACGCCGCCCGGCTGCAGGCCGGCCACGCCTACGACCCGGCGCAGGAGCACGACGCCTGCGGGGTCGGCTTCGTGGCCTCGATCGACGGCACGCCACGCCGCGACGTGGTGACCGCGGCGATCGCCGCGCTGCAGGCGGTCTGGCACCGCGGCGCGGTCGACGCCGACGGCAAGACCGGCGACGGCGCCGGCATCCACCTGGCGATCCCGGTCGACTTCTTCCGCGAGCACATCGAGCACACCGGCCACACCCTGAACGACGGCCGCATGGCGGTCGGCATGGTGTTCCTGCCGCGCACCGACCTGGCCGCCCAGGAGCGCTGCCGGATCATCGTCGAGTCGGAGATCCTGAAGTTCGGCTGCTTCGTCTACGGCTGGCGGCAGGTTCCGGTCGACATCGAGCTGATCGGCGAGAAGGCCAACGCCACCCGCCCGGAGATCGAGCAGATCATGTTCTCGAGCCCGGCCGGCAAGTCCGAGGCCGAGTTCGAACGCGACCTGTTCATCATCCGCCGCCGCATCGAGAAGGCGGCGCTGGCCGAGCACATCACCGATTTCTACCTGTGCTCGCTGTCGTGCCGGTCGATCATCTACAAGGGCATGTTCCTGGCCGAGCAGGTGGCGTCGTTCTATCCCGACCTGACCGACGAGCGCTTCGTCTCGAACTTCGCGATCTACCACCAGCGCTACTCGACCAACACCTTCCCGACCTGGCGGCTGGCGCAGCCGTTCCGGGTGCTGGCGCACAACGGCGAGATCAACACGGTCCGCGGCAACGTCAACTGGATGGCCAGCCACGAGACCCGGATGGCGCACGAGACCTTCGGCGAGCAGATCGAGGATCTGAAGCCGGTGGTGCAGTCCGGCTCCTCCGATTCCGCCGCCCTCGACGCGGTGTTCGAGCTGATGGTGCGGGCCGGCCGCGAGCTGCCCATGGTCAAGACCATGTGCATCCCCGAGGCCTGGACCGAGGACGGCCTGACCCCACAGACCTGGCGCGACATGTACGCCTACGCCAACGCCGTGATGGAGCCGTGGGACGGCCCGGCGGCGATCGCCGCCTACGGCGGGCGCTGGGTGCTGGGCGGCATGGACCGCAACGGCCTGCGGCCGATGCGCTACACCGTGACCCATGACGGCCTGCTGATCGCCGGCTCCGAGACCGGCATGGTCCGGGTCGACGAGGCCAATGTCGTCGAGAAGGGCCGGCTCGACCCCGGCGAGATGATCGGCGTCGACCTGATCGAGGGCCGGCTGTACCACGACGGCGAGCTCAAGGACCTGCTGTCGGCCCGCAAGCCCTACGGCGAGTGGATCAAGGAAAGCACGGTCATCGACGACCTGATCCGGGCCGAGCACGAGGAGAAGCCGCAGTTCTCGCGCGACGAGTTGCGCCGCCGCCAGGTGGTCGCCGGCTGGACGCTCGAGGACATGGAACTGATCCTGCAGCCGATGGCCGAGACCGGGAAGGAATCGGTCGGCTCGATGGGCGACGACACGCCGATCGCTGTGCTGTCGGACAAGTACCGCGGCCTGCACCACTTCTTCCGGCAGAACTTCAGCCAGGTCACCAACCCGCCGATCGACAGCCTGCGCGAGCGCCGGGTGATGACCCTGCGGACCCGGCTCGGCAACCTCGGCAACATCCTCGACGAGGATTCCGAGCAGTGCGACCACCTACTGCTCGAGAGCCCGGTACTGACCAACGCCGAGTTCCACGCCATGCGCGACTACATGGCCGACACGGCGGCGGAGATCGACTGCACCTTTCCGGCCGACGGCGGGCCGGTGGCCCTCGAGGAGGCGATCGAGCGGGTCCAGCGCGAGGCCGAGGACGCGGTCCGCGGCGGCTGCACCCACGTCATCCTGTCGGACATGGCGACCGCGGCCGACCGGGCCGGGCTGCCGATGATCCTGGCCACCGGGGCGGTGCACAGCCACCTGGTGCGCCAGCAGCTGCGGACCTTCACCTCGGTCAACGTGCGCTGCGGCGAGTGCCTGGACGTGCACTACTTCGCGGTGCTGATCGGGGTCGGCGCGACCACCGTCAACGCCTATCTGGCCCAGGAGGCGATCGCCGACCGCCGCGAGCGCGGCCTGTTCGGCGACGACAGCCTCGAGGAGTCGCTCGGCAAGTACAAGAAGGCGATCCAGGACGGCCTGCTGAAGATCATGTCCAAGATGGGCATCTCGGTGCTGTCCTCCTATCGCGGCGGCTACAACTTCGAGGCGGTCGGGCTGAGTCGCGCCCTGGTCGCCCGGTTCTTCCCGGGCATGAACTCGCGGATCTCCGGCCTCGGCCTGTCCGGCATCCAGACCAAGGTCCTGCGCATGCACGCCAAGGCCTACGACGAGGCGGCGGTGCCGCTGCCGGTCGGCGGGCTGTACCGTTATCGCCGCAACGGCGAGCGCCACGCCTTCGACGGCCCGATGATCCACGCCCTGCAGCGCGCGGTGGAGAGCGACAGCTACCACCTCTACAAGCGCTACGCCGAGGCGGTGTACGCACAGCCGCCGGTGAACCTGCGCGACCTGCTGCGCTTCAAGGCCAAGGCCGGGGCGGTGCAGCTCGAGGAGGTCGAGTCGATCACCGACATCCGGCGCCGGCTGATCGCCCCCGGGATCTCGCTCGGCGCGCTCAGCCCGGAGGCGCACGAGACCCTGTCGATCGCCATGAACCGGATCGGCGCCAAGTCGGACTCCGGCGAGGGCGGCGAGGACCCGGCGCGGTTCCGGCCGCGCCCGAACGGCGACAACGCCAGCTCGGCGATCAAGCAGGTCGCGTCCGGCCGGTTCGGCGTCACCGCCGAATACCTGAACAACTGCCGCGAGATCGAGATCAAGATCGCCCAGGGCGCGAAGCCCGGCGAGGGTGGCCAGCTGCCCGGCATCAAGGTCAACGGCCTGATCGCCCGGCTGCGCCACGCCACCCCCGGCGTCACCCTGATCTCGCCGCCGCCGCACCACGACATCTACTCGATCGAGGACCTCGCCCAGCTGATCTACGACCTCAAGCAGATCAACCCGGAGGCCCGGGTCTGCGTGAAGCTGGTGGCGTCCACCGGCATCGGCACGATCGCCGCCGGGGTCGCCAAGGCCAAGGCCGACACAATCCTGATCTCCGGCCATGGTGGTGGCACCGGGGCCAGCCCGCAGACCTCGATCAAGTATGCCGGCATCCCCTGGGAGATGGGGCTGTCCGAGGTCCACCAGGTGCTGACCCTGAACCGGCTCAGGCACAGCGTGACCCTGCGCACCGACGGCGGCATGAAGACCGGCCGCGACGTGGTGATCGCCGCCATGCTGGGGGCCGAGGAATACGGCCTCGGCACCGCCTCGCTGGTGGCGATGGGCTGCATCATGGTCCGGCAGTGCCACTCCAATACCTGCCCGGTCGGCGTGTGCACCCAGGACGAGTCGCTGCGCGCCAAGTTCGAGGGCACGCCGGAGCGGGTGGTGAATCTGTTCTCCTTCGTCGCCGAGGAGGTCCGCGAGATCCTGGCCGAGCTCGGCGTCAAGTCGCTCAGGGACGTGATCGGCCGCACCGACCTGCTGGCCCAGGTCAGCCGCGGCGACCCGTCGCTCGACGACCTCGACCTGAACCCGATCCTGGTGCGCGCCGATTCCGGCGGCTTCCCGCCCTACAACACGGTCGAGGGCCGCAACGAGGTGCCGGAGACCCTGGACGCCCAGATCATCAAGGACGCCAAGCCGGTGTTCGAGCTCGGCGAGAAGATGCAGTTCACCTACAACATCGCCAACACCCAGCGGGCGATCGGCACCAAGCTCAGCTCCAAGCTGGTGCGCAAATACGGCATGACCGGCCTGCAGCCGGGCCACATCACCGTCCGCCTGCGCGGCTCGGCCGGGCAGAGCCTCGGCGCCTTCGCGGTGCAGGGGCTGAAGATCGAGGTGTTCGGCGACGCCAACGACTATGTCGGCAAGGGGCTGTCGGGCGGCACCATCGCGGTGCGGCCGATGACGGCGGCGGCCTTCGCCAGCCAGGACAACACCATCATCGGCAACACCGTGCTGTACGGGGCGACCGCCGGCAAGCTGTTCGCCGCCGGCCAGGCCGGCGAGCGGTTCGCGGTCCGCAACTGCGGCGCCGAGGCGGTGGTCGAGGGCTGCGGCTCGAACGGCTGCGAGTACATGACCGGCGGCACCGCGGTGATCCTGGGCCCGGTCGGCGACAACTTCGGGGCCGGCATGACCGGCGGCATGGCCTTCGTGTACGACGCCGACGGCACCTTCGGGCACCGGGTCAACCAGGAGACCGTGGTCTACCAGCGGGTCGAGACCGAGTACTGGGACGACGCCCTGCGCCGACTGGTCGCCGAGCATGTCCGCGAAACCCAGTCGCGCTACGCCGAGCGCTTGCTGATGGACTGGCAGCGCGAGGTCGGCAAGTTCTGGCAGATCGTCCCGAAGGAGATGATCCACCGGCTGCCGCAGCCGCTGACCCAGGGCGTCCGCGAGGTCCGGGCGTAGACCGGCCGCTCGCGCGTCCCCTCCGGAATGACGAAAATGGGCGGGATTCGGCCGGCTTCCCTCCCGGATCCAACCCTCACTTCGTCATCCCGGAGAGTCCCGGACTTGATCCGGGACGGCTCCGGGATCCACGGCGTGACCTACGGTATTCACACATTTCTCGGCGGCGGGTGGGTTCCGGAGCCGGACGCTCGCGCGTCCCCTCCGGAATGACGAAGGTGGGTAGGACTTGGCCGGCTTTCCCTCCCGGATCCAACCTTCACTTCGTCATCCCGGAGGGTCCCGGACTTGATCCGGGACGGCTCCGGGATCCACGGCGTGACGGGCACTGCCAAATACCTCGAGCAGCCGACGTTCTCGCGATGTGTGAACACCGTAGTGCCCCGCATGGGTCCCGGATCGGGCGCGCTCACACGATAAGGAAGTCGGCCGCGGCCAGCTCGGCCGACCGCACGCCCATCAGCGTGAGGGTGTTGCCGGCGCCGAGGTCGAGGACGGCGTTGCCGTCCCTGTCGTCGGTCAGGCGGGACAGCAGGTCGGATGCGGTCGCGATGCCGGTGCCGTTGACGTCGGCTGCCACCGCGATCTCGTCGCCCTCGGCGGTCGAGAAGCCGGCGACGCTGTCGGCGCCGTCGCCGCTGCCGACGGCGTAGCGGTCGGCGCCGAGGCCGCCGGACAGCAGGTCGTCGCCGGCGCCGCCGGACAGGGTGTCGTCGCCGAGGTTGCCGTACAGCCGATCGTCGCCGAGGTTGCCGTGCAGGGCGTCGTCGCCCTGGCCGCCGTAGAGGGTGTCCGCGTCCTGGCCGCCATACAGGGTGTCGGCGGCGAGGTTGCCGTACAGGACGTCGGAACCCTGGTTGCCGTAGAGCAGGTCGGCGTCCTGGCCGCCGAACAGGATGTCGGCGTCGGCGTTGCCCCACAGGCTGTCCGAGCCCTGGTTGCCGTAGGCCAGGTCGGCCCCGGCGCCGGCATAGACCTGGTCGGTGCCGGCCATCGCCGAGACGGTGTCGGCGCCGTCGCTGCCGAGGAAGGTCTCGTCACCGGTGCCGCCGACCAGGTGCAGGGCACCGGTGGAACCGCCGCTGCCGCCGCCCCCGTCGCCGCCGCTCGAGGCGGCGCCGGCGTCGGTCAGGACGACGTCGTTTCCGTCGTTGCCGGCGTAGCTGATGCGGTAGGTCCGGCCACCCGAACTGAAGCCGGCGCCCTCGGCGAGGCCGGAGAAGCTGCCGGTGACGGCGTCGGCGCCGTCGTTGCTGATCAGCACGTAGCTGTCGCCGGTCGCCGAGCTGTAGCCGAACACGGTGTTCAGGGTGGCCGAGTTGATGGTGACGGTGCCGGTGACGGCGATCTGGTCGTAGCCGGTGCCGGCCACCGTGCCGTCGATCTCCATGGTGGCGGTCGAGCCGGAGGCCAGCGTCAGGTTGCCGGTCGACAGCGTGCCGGGGCTGTTGCCGGGGGCGATGGTGCCGCCCGACATCACCTGGACCGGCATGGCGTAGGTGCCGGTGCCCTGGAGGGTCGCGCCGGAGGCGACCGAGAAGGTGCCGGTGCCCGAGAGGTTGCCGGAGAAGGTGCTGGCGGTCGGGTCGGAAAGCGTGAGCGAGCCGGCGCCGGTGGTGACGGTGCCGGAGCCGCTGAGGGCCCCGATCGTCTCGTCGGTGCCGTTGAGATCGAGCGTGGCGCCGGCCCCGACGTTCACGGTCGCGCCGTCGGCGATGGCGCTGCCGCCGGACAGCCGGATCGTGCCGGCGCCGACGCTGACGGTGCCGGTCAGGGTGTTGCTGCCGGACAGGGTGAGGACGGCGGCCCCGGTCTTGGTCAGGCCACCGGTCCCCGACAGGACGCCGGAGAAGGTCGCGTCGGTGCCCTGCGCGACGCTCAGGGTGCCGGCGCCGAGGGTGACGTTGCCGGCCCCGGAGAGGCCGCCGATGGTCTCGCTGGTGCCGTTCAGGTCGAGGGTGGCGCCGCCGGCGACCGAGACGCTGCCGCCGTCGGCGATGGCGCTGCCGCCGGACAGCCGCAGGGTGCCGGCGGAGACCGTGGTGGACCCGGTATAGGCGTTGGTGCCGGACAGCGTCAGGATGCCGGTCCCCGATTTGCTCAGGGTCCCGGTGCCGGTGATGGCGCCGCTGAAGGTGGCGTCGGCGCTGTTGCTGACGGTGCCGTTCGACGCCCCGAGCGAGATCGCGTTGTCGACGGTGGTGGCGCCGGTCACCGCCAGGGTGCCGCCGTTCAGCGTGATCGCCCCGGCGCTGAGGTTGGCGTCGGCCGCGACCGAGAGCGTGCCCTGGCTGATCGTCATGGTGCCCGAGGCACTGTTGGTCCCGGACAGGGTCAGCGTGCCGGTGCCGGTCTTCGCCAGGACGTTCGTCGCACCGCCCTGGGTCACGGCACCGGACAGGGTGACGGCGTGGCTGCCGGTATCGATCGTGGCGGTGTCTTCGATCTCGAGCGCGGAGGTATAGGTGGCGTCCGTGGTGAACCGGACGCCCGAGTTGCCCGCGACATCGATCAAGGGCGTCGAGGTCGTGGTCCCGATCTCCGCGGTCGAGCCGCCGAGGACCCAGAGCTTGCTCGTTCCGCTGACCGAGCCGTTGAAGGCGACGGTCCCGCCACCCTGGGCCGCAACGATCCTGGCGCCTCCGGTGAAGGTGAACCCGGAGTTGAGCGTCAGGCTCTGGCCGGCGCCAACGCTGACATAGATGTGCGAGTCGGCGACGACGTCGGATCCGCCGATCGTGAGGGAGGTCGTGGTCCCCGTGAAGTTCAAGCTCGCGGCGAAGCCGAGCGTGAAGGTCGGCGAGCCGGTCAGGGTGATCGTGGCGCCCGCGCCGAGGTTGCTGAAGTTGACGATCTGTTGGCCCGACGCCGCCGCCGCCTGGAACGACCCCGCGCTCGCGTCGCCGGCCGTGGTCGTGACGTCGACGGCCAGCAGGTGCCGCCATCCGGCGGCGCGTCCGGCATCGAACAGCGGCTCGCCGACCCGGGGGCCCGCGTCCAGGCTCCAGCTTCCGCCGAGGACCGGGTGACCGACCATGGTGATCGACGCCCGGACCGGCGCGTCCAGCGCGAAGGCGAGCGTGTCGAGAAACGCCTTGCCCGCCTCGCCCGCCCCGACCTCGCAGCCGTAGAGAAGCAGCGGGGCGCCGGCGAGCGCCGCGGCCAGTGTCGCCATATGCCCGGGGCGCCGCCGGATCTCCTCGCGGGTCAGGTCGGTGGCGCCGAGTTTCATCCGGCCGGGGGCGCCGTGCCCGACCAGATGCACGGCGGCGACAGGGCTGAAGACCGAGATCGCCGCGGCGAGGGCGGCCAGCCCGTCGGCGGCCGGCGGGAGGTGCACGACGTGGCACGGCCGGCCGGCGGAAGCCGCCAGGGCCGCAACCTCGGGCACGTCGGAACCGATGACCAGCAGTTCGGTGGCGGGCCTGACGTCGTGTACGCGTTGCATCGCTCTTTCCAAGTCGAAAGCCCTGATTGCCGAACCCGATCTGTCCGCAACGAAATGGATGGTTGAGCCTGTCGAATTCGCCGTCCGAGCGGCACCCGAGTTTCAGAGCGGGAGGTGTTGCCGTAAATCCCGCTTCCAAAGAAGACGAAGATTCCGGATGTCGCCGTACAGGGCGGCCGGCTGTGCGGACGGGGGGTGCAGCCGGACCGGCACGGATCTGCCGGTATCGCGGGATTCTGCCGGTCCCCGGCGGGGTGCCGGTTCATTTGGAGCTTGTAAATCCGGACCGGCTGGGGATGCTCGAATTCCGGGTTTTCCGATTGGAAATTCCGAACCGAAGCGGGAAGACGATCGCCGATGACCCGGGATCTGGCCCTTAAACTCCGCCTCACCCAGCTGGTCACCGGCTGCGTGACCCAGAAGGCGCTGCATGCGCGGTTCAAGCAGGTGAACCCGCAGACCGGATACGAGCCGGAACGGGCCTACAAGTGGGTGCAGGACCGGGCCGCCCCGCGGGATCCGTCGGTCTTCGAGGATCTGGCCCGGGTGCTGGAACTGCCGGTGACCGGCGAGACGGTCCGGACCTGCTCATTCGAGGAGTTCCGGCGGCTGGTCGAGGCCCGGCACGGCCCGGCGCCCGCCGTAGCACCGCCGCGGCTGCCGGGGGGCGGGGCGGTGCCGGTTCCGGCTCCGCCGGCGGCTGCCCTGCCCGGCTATCTCGCCGGCCAGTACCTGGTCTTCTCCATGGCATGGTCGTCGCTGCACGCCGGCCGGATGATCGTCGGCGGGCTGACTCTCCAGTCCCGCCCCGACGGCGAGCTGCTGGCGGTCTACGCGGAACGTCTGCCCGGCGGGGAACTGCTGCTGGAGGGCCCGCTGCGGCGGATGGGCCGTAGCCTCGGCGCGATGCTGCGGCACGCCGCCGACGAGATGTTCATCTTCATGTCGTTCCGTCCGCCGGTCGCCCCGGCGCTGATGCTGACCGGTGTGATGAGCGGCCTCGCCTATCACGACGCGGACCCGCGGCCGATCGCCGGGCGGGTGCACTGCGTCCGGGTGCCGGAGATGGATCGCGATGCGCTGGTGCGGCTGACGGGCTACCGGGACCCGAGCGGCGAGGCGGTCGCCGGGACGCTGCGGCAGGCCGGCGTGGCGGCCGCGGCAACCGGTCGCCTGGCCGAGACGATCGTCGAGACGATCGCCGCCCCGGCGCCGTCCGGCCTGATCGACGCGTCGGCGGAAGCGGTGCACCTGGTCAGCGGCCCGCTGTACGACGCGGCGGGGTGACGGGCGGACGATTCCGCGGTTAACCTCGGCTCCGGTCCAACCCGGAGTCCCCCATGCCCGAGCTTCCCGTCGCCCAGGTGCTGGAGCGCGTCGACGCCAATCTCGACGCCTCGGTCGAGCGGCTGTTCGACATCCTGCGGATCCCCAGCGTGTCCACCGACCCGGCCTTCAAGGACGATGTCCAGCGGGCCGCGCAATGGATGGCCGACGAGCTGGCCGGCCTCGGCTTCGAAGCGGCGGTGCGGCCGACCACCGGCCATCCGATGGTGGTGGCGCAGCACCCGGGGCCGGGCGGGGACGCCCCGCACCTGCTGTACTACGGCCACTACGACGTGCAGCCGGCCGATCCGCTTGAGCTGTGGAACAGCGGGCCGTTCGAGCCGGTGCTGGTCGACGCCGAGCGCGGCAAGCGCATCGTGGCGCGCGGCGCGGTCGACGACAAAGGCCAGGTGATGACCTGGATCGAGGCGTTCCGCGCCTGGCGCGACGTCCACGGCACCCTGCCTTGCCGGGTCACCGTGCTGCTGGAGGGCGAGGAGGAGTGCGGCAGCCCGTCGCTCGACCCGTTCATCCAGGCCAACGCCGGCGAGCTGAAGGCCGACGCCTGCATCGTCTGCGACACCGGCATGTGGGACGTCGACCAGCCGGCGATCACCTACAGCCTGCGCGGCATGGTCTACCAGGAGGTGATCCTGCGCGGGCCCAGCCGCGACCTGCACTCCGGCATGTACGGCGGCGTGGTCGTCAACCCGCTGAACCTGCTGGCCCGCATCATCGGCGAGCTGCACGACGCCAACGGCCGCATCCGGATCCCGCATTTCTATGACGACGTGATCCCGGCCGGCGCCAACGAGAAGGCGCAGTGGGAGGCGCTCGGCTACGACGAGCAGGAGGCGATGGCCGACATCGGCCTGCCCTCGGCCGACGGCGGCGAGGCCGGGTTCAGCGCCATCGAGCGGCAGTGGGCGCGCCCGACCTGCGACGTCAACGGCATCCTGGGCGGCTACACCGGGGCCGGCGGCAAGACCGTGATTGCCGCCGAGGCGATGGCCAAGATCTCCTGCCGGCTGGTGCCGGACCAGGATCCGAAGGCGATCGCCGAGAACTTCCGCAGGTTCGTGACCGACCGGCTGCCGGCCGGCTACACGGCCGAGTTCTCCGACATCGGCGGCTCGCCGGCGATCCGGGTGCCGACCGATTCGCCCTATCTCGGCGCCGCCCGCCAGGCCCTCGCCGACGTGTTCGGCAAGGAGGCCTATCTGATCGGCACCGGCGGCTCGATCCCGGCGGTCGGCTCGATCCGCAAGTATCTCGGCATCGACTCGATCCTGCTCGGCTTCGGGCTGGAGGACGACAAGGTGCATTCGCCGAACGAGAAGTTCGAGCTGGTGTGCTTCCACAACGGCATCCGCTCGAACGCCGCAGTGCTGGCCCGCATGGCCGGAATCACCAAGTCGAAGGGATAGGACGATGACACTGGCAGGCAAGGTCGCGGTCATCACCGGCGGCACCAGCGGCATCGGCCTGGCGTCGGCCGAGGCGCTGTCGGCGCGCGGCGTCAAGCTGGTGCTGCACGGCCGGCGGCGCGAGGTGCTGGAGAGCCACGCCGCCCGGCTGCCGGACTGCGCGGTGCTGGCCGGCGACGTGGCGGACCCGGCGACCCCGGGCGCGCTGGTAGAGCTGGCGGTCGAGCGGTTCGGCCGGGTCGACATCGCCTTCGCCAATGCCGGGCTGATCCACAGCGGCCCGGTCGAGGACATCGACCTGGACGCCCTGTCGGAGATGATCCGGGTCAACGTCGACGCCGCCTTCCGCTTCGCCTACACCCTGGCGAAGCACTTCAAGGCCCAGGGCAGCGGCCACCTGCTGATGACCGGCTCGGTTCTCGGCACCAAGGTGCGCCCGAACGCCGGCGGCTACGCCGCCACCAAATACGCGGTCGAGGCGCTGTGCGAGGCGCTGCGCATGGAACTGGCCGGCAGCGGCGTGAAGGTCTCGGTGGTCGAGCCCGGCCTGGTCCGCACCGACCTGCACCGCGATCACGCGGTCCGCCCCGAGGTGGTGCAGAACGTGCCCGAGCCGCTGCTGCCCGACGACGTGGCCCGCGCCGTGGTGTTCGCCGTGGAGCAGCCGGCGCATGTACTCGTGCCGAGAGTCATGGTGCTGCCGGCGGGGCAGCCGATCTAGGGGGGCGGACCCCTGCGACTTACAGCTCGATGTCGCGCGTCCCGTCGCGCCTGCGCTCGATCCGAACGCCGGAGATGCGCAACGGCGATGCCGCGAAGTGGTCAGCCAGGGAGCCGGTCCGTTTTCCCCTCCGGTCGCGCTTCGCTGGCGGGGGCGCCGGCCGTTGCGGCCCGTCCTGGTCAGGTGGGGGCTCCTGGATCATCTCCGTGCCCGCGTTCCTGCAGCGACCCAACGGCGATATCGTGAGTCCTGGCCATTCCACAGCCGTCAGAGTCCCTCCGCGGCAAGCCCTTCGCGGCACCCGCTTCGCGGGCGCGCCTCAGGGCGATAGAATCAGCACAATCCTGTCGCCCTGAGGTGCCCCGGCGAACAGCCGGGGCCGCGAAGGGCTTGCTCGGGACGCTCGATCCGGCAACTGCAGCACGGAGCCTCACATGAAGATCACCGGCCTGCGCACCCGGCGCATCCACATCCCCTTCGACAAGCCGATCGGCACCTCGATCCACCGAATCGAGGGGGTATCCGGGCTGCTGGTCTGGCTCGATACCGACGAGGGCATCACCGGCGAAAGCTACCTCTGGGCGATCGGCCGGCACCGGGTGCCGGTGCTGGAGGCGATGGTCCGGATGCTCGGCGAGCGCGCGGTCGGCAAGGACCCGCGCGACACCACGGCGCGCTTCGACGAGATGTGGGACGAGATCAACTTCCTCGGCCACAAGGGCGTGTCGCTGTTCGGGATCGCCGCGGTCGACTGGGCGTGCTGGGACATCCTCGGCCAGTCGCTCGGCGCCTCGGTGTCGCGGCTGCTGGGGCGCCGGCGCGACCGGGTGCCGACTTACGCATCGGGCGGGCTGTGGGCGTCGATGACGATCCCGGAGCTGGAGGCGCAGGCCAAGGATTTCGTCGCCCGGGGCTTCAAGGCGGTGAAGATGCGGATAGGCAAGCCCGACCTCGGCGAGGACCTGGAGCGGGTCGCCGCCGTGCGCTCGGCGATCGGCGGCCGCATCAAACTGATGGCCGACGCCAACCAGGGCCTGTCGGTCGACCACGCGATCCGATTGGGGCGCAAGCTCGAGGCCTTCGACCTGACCTGGTTCGAGGAGCCGGTGCAGGCCTACGACCTGGAGGGCTCGGCCCGGGTCGCTGCCGAGATCGACACCCCGGTCGCCAGCGGCGAAACCGAGTACGGCCGCTACGGCTTCCGCGACATGCTGGAGCGCAAGTCGGCCGACGTGCTGATGCCCGACCTGGAGCGGGTCGGCGGCATCACCGAATGGGTCCGCGTCGCGCACATGGCGGCGGCCTACGACGTGCCGGTCAGCCCGCACCTGTTCACCGAGCACTGCCTGCAGCTCTGCGGGGCGCTGTCGAACGTCAGCTATGCCGAGCACATGCCGTGGTTCGACGGGCTGTTCCAGGAGAAGCTGGAGATGGTCGACGGCGACCTGCTGATCCCCGACCGCCCCGGCCTCGGCTTCCGCTTCGACCCGGACGCGGTCGAGCGCTTCGCGGACGGGTAGGGAGCAGCGGGTGGGTTCCGGCTCGGCCGCGCCGGGGCGGCGCATCCGTCCGGAATGACGTCGGGGTGGTGAACCGGCGCCTCCCTTTCCCAAACGTCATTCCGGACCGGACCGCCGGAGGCGGGGCGGAGCCGGAACCCACCCACCGCGTCCCTCTATCTGATCAGCCGCAGCGCCTCGCGGAAGCGCGGGTGCTCGGCCGACTGCAGCCACTCGAACACCACCATCTCGGCGGTCACGATCTCGGCGCCGTGGCGGGCCATGCGGTCGAGGGCGGCCTCCTTGCTCTCGGCCCGGCGCGAGCCGACGGCGTCGCGCACCACCCACAGCCGGCGGCCGGCGTCGAGCAGGCCGAGCACGGTCTGCAGCAAGCAGACATGCGCCTCGCAGCCGGCCACCACGACCTGCCGGTCGGCCGGGACCCGGTCGAGGAAGCCGGGGGTACGGGTCGCATCGAAGGTCATCTTGGCGAACACCCGGGCCGGATCGGGCGCCAGCGCCGGGACCGTCGGGCCCAGGCCAGCCGGGTTCTGCTCGGTGAACAGCGCCGGCACCTCGAACAGGGCGGCGGCATCCAGCAGCCGGCGGGCGTTGGCGACCGCCGCTTCGCCCTGGTCGATCGCCGGCATCAGCCGGGCCTGGAAGTCGACGACCAGCAGCAGCGCGGTCGCGCGGTCGAGGGCGGGCATGGCGGTCGCTCCCGGTTCGGACGGCGTGTGCACCTCCAGCATAGCGGTTCGGCCGGTCCGCCGCACCGCGTCACGGCGGTTTCATTCCGGCCGCGCCGCCGTCTACCATGGCGGCGACCAGGGGCGCCCGACTCGACGCCTCGCCCGCCAACCTGACGGACCGACAACATGAGCGCCAGCGACCCGATCACGGTCTCGGTGATCCACCACCGCCTGACCGGCATCGTCGAGGAGATGGGCGAGGCGATGCTGCGCACCTCGTTCTCGCAGATCCTGAACTCCAGCCGCGACTTCTCGACCGCGATCTGCGGCGCCGACGCCCAGCTGGTCGCGCAGGCCGAGCACATCCCGGTGCATGTCGGCGCGCTGCAGCCGGCGGCCAAGGCGATCAACGAGGCGTTCGCCGGCGACATCCACCCGGGCGACGTGTTCCTGCTGAACGACCCCTATGCCGGCGGCAGTCATCTGCCGGACGTGACCGCCTTCGTGCCGATCTTCCTGGAAGGCGAGCTGGCGTTCTGGGCGATCAACCGGGCCCATCATTCCGACATCGGCGGCGCCACCTACGGCGCCTACAACGCCGCGGCGCGCGAGATCTGGCAGGAGGGCCTGCGGCTGCCGCCGATCCGGTTCTACGACAAGGGCGTGATGCGCCGCGACGTGCTGCGCATGCTGAAGGCCAACGTCCGCCACGCCCGCGACTTCGAGGGCGACCTGTCGGCGCAGATCGGCTCGGTCCTGCTGGCCGAGCGCCGGGTGCAGGCGCTGGCCCGCGAGTTCGACCGCGACACCATCATGGGCGCGGTTACCCGGGTGATCGACGCGACCGAGGCGCAGACCCGCGAGAACATCGCTGGCTGGAAGGACGGCACCTATCTCGGCGAGGCCTGGCTGGACGACGACGGGCGCGGCAATGACGACATCCCGATCCGCGCCCGAGTGACGGTCAGCGGTTCCGACATCACCGTCGATCTGCGCGACTGCGCGCCGCAGGTGACCAGCTTCGTCAACTCCTCGGTCGCCAACACCCGCTCGGCAGTGATCATCGCCCTGTCGTTCCTGCTGGACGCCGGCATCGCCAAGAACGAGGGGCTGGTGCGGCCGCTGACGATCCTGACGCGGCGCGGGAGCATCGTCGATCCCGAGCCGGGCGCGCCGGTCACCATGTGCACCTCGCACTGCAGCAACGAGATCATCGAGGCCGTGGTGGTGGCGTTGTCCGCCGCCTGCCCGGAGCGGGCCATGGGCGGCTGGGGCCGGCGGCTGCGGATCGCGCTGAAGGGCGTCGACCCGCGCAGCGGCCGGCCGTTCATCTGGCACATGTTCCACGCCCGGCCCGGCGGCGGCGCCTCGTCCGGCGGCGACGGCTGGCACAACGCCGGCGAGTGGCACTCCGCCGGCGGCCTGAAGTTCGGCTCGGTCGAGGTCGCCGAGGCGCGCTTCCCGCTGTTCTTCGGGCGCCACGAGTTCCGTCCGGATTCCGGCGGCGACGGCCGGTTCGTGGGCGGCGAGGGCGTCGACCTGGAGATGACGGTCGAGACCGACGAGCCGGCGGTCGCCAACACCGCCGGCGACGGCCTGCGCCACGGCGCCCGCGGCATGCTGGGCGGCGCGGACGGCGCACCGCACCACTACCTCATGCACCCGCCCGGGGCCGACCCGGTTGTCCTGGCCAGCAAGTCCGAAGGAGTCCCCGTGCCTGCGCATTCCGTCTTCGAGATCCATTCCGGCGGTGGCGGCGGCTGGGGGCCGCCCGGCGAGCGGGAGCCGGCGGCGCGCGAGCGCGACCGGCGGGACGGCCTGGTGACCGGAAACGGGGGCGGGCGATGAGCTATCGTATCGCGGTGGACGTCGGCGGCACCTTCACGGACCTGGTCGCGGTCGATGGCGACGGCAAGGTCACCTTCGTCAAGGCCGCCAGCACGCCCGAGGACCAGGCGATCGGCTTCATGGACGGGCTGGACCGCTTGAGCGAGGCGGTCGGCCTGCCGCTTGCCGACCTGCTGGCGCAGACCGACCAGGTGCTGCACGGCATGACGGTCGCCACCAACGCCCTGCTCGAGCGCAAGGGCGCCAAGGTCGGGCTGCTGACCACTCAGGGCCACCGCGACGTGCTGGAGATGCGCGAGGGCCTGAAGCCCGAGCGCTACAACCTCCGGCTGGCGCGCCAGGCGCCGCTGGTGCCGCGTCACCTCCGGTTCGGGGTGCGCGAGCGCATGCGCGCCGACGGCCGGGTCGAGACCCCGCTCGACCGCGCCTCGCTGGACGCGGCGATCGCCGGGCTGAAGGCCGAGGGCGTCGGGGCGGTCGCGGTCGCCTACCTGCACTCCTACCGCAACGACGCGCACGAGCGGGAGACCCTGGCGGCGATCCGCGAGGCGATGCCCGGCGTCAACGTCTCGCTGTCCTCCGACGTGCTGCCGCAGATCAAGGAGTACGAGCGGGTCTCGACCACGGTGGTGAACGCCTATGTGGCGCCGCTCATCAAGGGCTACCTGGAGGGGCTGGAGCGGCGGCTGAAGCGGGCCGGCTTCGCCGGGCCGCTGCTCATCATCTTCTCCCATGGCGGCGTGGCGCCGGTCGGCGAGGCGGTGCGGATCGCCGCCGGCACCGTGCTGTCGGGCCCGGCCGGCGGGCTGGCCGGCGGCCGGCGGATCGCCGAGATGATGCAGGCGCCCGACCTGATCACCTTCGACGTCGGCGGCACCTCGACCGACATCTCGATGATCATGAACGGCGAGGTGGTGCTGTCGAGCAACCGGACCATGGCGAACGAGCGCATCGCCATGCCGAGCCTGGACATCGTCACCCTTGGCGCCGGCGGAGGCTCGATCGCCCGGCCGGTCGCCGGCGGCCTGCTGACGGTCGGCCCGGAGAGCGCCGGCTCGCGGCCGGGGCCGATCTGCTACGGTCGCGGCGGCACCAGCCCGACCGTCACCGACGCCAGCGTGGTGCTCGGCTTCCTGGACCCGGACAACTTCGCCGGCGGCCGCAGCCGGCTCGACCGCGACGCGGCCCTGGCGGCGTTCGGGGAACTCGGGGCGGCGCTCGGCGTCGACGCGCTGGCGGCGGCCGAGGGCGTGCACCGGGTGATGAACACCCAGATGGCCGAGGGCATCCGCGCGGTCACCGTGCGCCGCGGCGTCGATCCGCGGCGGTTCGGCCTGCTCGGCTTCGGCGGGGCGGCCGGCCTGCACGTCACCGAACTGGCGCGCATGCTCGGCATGAAGCGGGTGGTGGTGCCGCGCATGGCCTCGGTGCTGTCGGCCTGGGGGATGCTGACGACGGCGCTGCGCCTGGAGGCCGTGCAGTCCTTCCTGGGCGAGGCCGACACCCTGGACGTCGACGCGGTTGACGCGCTGTACGCCCGCATGGCCGGCGACGGCAGGGCGCGCATGGAGACCTGGTTCGACGGCGAGATCGTCGCCCGGCGATCGGCCGACATGCGCTACGGCGAGCAGGTGTTCGAGATCGACGTGGCCCTCGGCGACATCGACCTGAAGGCGCCGGACGCGATGGCGAAGCTGAAGCGCGCCTTCGAGGCCCGGCACGACGAGCTGTATGCCTACAGCCTGCCGGAGCAGCAGCCGGTGCTGGTCAACGCCCGGGTCGCGACGGTCGGCGTGCTGCCGGGCCTGCCGGGCGAGCCGACGGTCGAGGACCGCAGGCCGGCCGCGCCGAAGGGCCGCCGCGAGGTCTATCTGGGCGGCTGGACGGCGGCCGAGGTCTACGCCTTCCCGGAGCTGGCCGCCGGCCAGGCCCTGGAAGGGCCGGCGCTGGTCGAGTCGGAGACCACCACGGTGCTGCTGCGGGCCGGCGACCGCGCGACGGCGACCGTGCATGGCTGGCTGGACATCGCGGTCAGGGAGGGCTGAGGGACCGGGGGTTCCGGATCGGCCGCGCCGAGGGCGGCGCGTCCGTCCGGAATGACGGTAAAGGGGGGTATGCCCGAGCGCGTCCGCACGTCCCGTCCCTCGTCATTCCGGCCCGCTCAGGCCGGGCCGTCGGCCCGGATCTCCTTCACCCGGCGGGCGAGGCGCGACAGCCCGGCGTCGGGCATGCCCAACTCGTCGAGATGCTCGACGGTGTTGAACAGGTAGTCGCAGCACGGCCCCAGGAAGCCGGCGGCGTGGGCGATGGTGTCGGCCACCGCCTCCTCCGACAGGGCGCCGGTATAGCGTTCGTGCCCGCGGTTGATCACGAAGCCGATCGCCCTGACCGGGCCGTCGGAGGTCGTCGCGGTCAGCCAGCGCGGCAGGTAGGCGTGGCTGATCATCTCGCGGCGCCAGACGATGTCGAGCTCGCTCTCGACATGCTCCGGCGCGATCCGGAACGCCACGCCGCGGCAGCAGCCGCCGCGGTCCAGCGCCAGCACCAGTCCCGGGCGCTCGCGCGAGCCGCGGCCGAGATAGGTCTGCAGGCAGAACCGGCGGTGCAGGCCGTGCACCGTCGCCGGGCGCTTCTCCACGAACTCGATCGCGGGGTTCCAGATCAGCGAGCCGTAGCCGAACAGCCAGACCGGGCCGTCGGGCCGGCCGTCCGGCGGGAACATGGCGGCACGGGTGCGGCGCAGCTCGTCGTCGCTCAGCGGCTTGAAGCTGCCGTCATGCCTGGACACCCAGTCGCGGATGCGGCCGGAGCGGATGTTCTCCCTGGTCAGGGGGATAATGTCGTCGGGAGGCGGTATCGGGCGGTCGCTGGACATGTCGCTATGCAATATAGGGGATCGGCGCGGCGGCGCGAGCCGGTCGGCCGGAAACGGATTGGTGACGCGAGGGCATCACGTCATTCCAGGCCCTGCAGCCACATCTCCCAGAGCCGTTCGCCGATCATGCAGTCCGTGGGGGCGAGCGGCCCGCTGGCCTGCGCGGGTATCACCCGGGGCACCCGCCCCGCGATCTCCAGGATCAGCTTGCGGCGGATCGCCGAGACGAACTCGGATGGGTCGGTCACCGTCACGATGAAGGCGCCGAACCCGCCGATCACGCAATCCTCGTAGTACAGGTCGAGCTCGGCGACGTCGAAGAAGCCCGACGGCTGGCGCGGGTTCAGCATGATCGGCAGGCCGTTGATGACGATGCCCTGGTCCAGCACGCGGTCGCGGGCGAGCGCCACCGCCACGCCCTGGTTGTTCGGCCCGTCGCCGGACACGTCGATGACCCGGCGCGACCCGGCGAAGCCGCTGGTCTGGAACAGCGCGGCCGAGAACAGCAGGGCATCGGAGATCGAGGTCCGGCGCCTCGCGTCGTAGGGGGCGAACTCGAGGGCGCGCGACACGCCGTCGCCCGAGGCGGCGTCCTCGACCAGCATCCACGGCACCACCACGTGCTGCAGGCCGGCACCCGCCCATTCGACATAGGTGACGGCGATCCGCCCGATCGGACCCGACCGGATCGCGCGCAGCACCTCGGCGTCACGGAACGCGTTGACGTAGCCGGCGCGCTGCAGCGCCTGCTCGTGGGCATCCATCGAGCGCGACACGTCGACCGCCAGCACCAGTTCCAGGTCGACGGGGGTGCGGCCGGGCGGCGCGCCGGGCGCGACCTGGGCCTGGGCGAGGGCCTGGGGGCCCGGCCATGCCACGAGGGCCAGCAGGGCCCACAGCCATCCTCGAGGTCGCATCCGTCACCTCCGACGCAGCCCATGCCGGCCCCTGCGACGACTGTAGCAGACGGTCGGGTCCGCGTCGCAGCCCCGGCTCAGTATCCCAGCGCCGGTCTCACGCGATTGCGAAGCGGCCGCCCGGCCAGCAGCCGTCCCAGGTTGTCGAACACCAGGTCCAGGGTCTTCGGGACGTAGCTGACGTCGTCGTCGGACGAGACGTGCGGGGTCAGGATCAGGTTCGGCACGTCCCACAGCGGCGAACCTGCGGGCAGCGGCTCCGGGTCGTGGACGTCCAGGACGGCGCCGCCCAGCCGGCCGTCGCGCAGCCGCTCGGCCAGCGCGTCGACGTCGACCACCGGGCCGCGGCCGAAATTGACCAGCCCGGCGCCGGGCTTCATGGCGTCCATGGCGCGGCCGTCGATCAGGTGCCGGGTCTCCTCGGTCAGCGGCGTGGCGACGTGCACGAAATCGGCCTCGGCGAGCACCTCGTGCAGGCGGTCCGGCCCGACCATGCGGTCGACCGAGCGCCGGGGCCGGCCGCCGCGCCGCACCCCGAGCACCCGCAGCCCGGCACGCTTGAAGGCGCGGGCCGCGGCGTGGCCCATCTCGCCGACCCCGACCACCGCGACGGTCTTGCCGGCGACCGGGGTGGCGAACACCGGCGCCCAGCGCCGGGCGCGCTGGTCGGTGACGTAGGCCGGGATCCGGTTGTTCAGCATCAGCACCGCCATCAGCGCCGACTCCGCCGTCTTCTCGGCATGGACGCCGCGGTTGTTGGTCAGCACCACGCCGGGCGGCAGCCAGTCCAGCGGCCGCAGATGCTCGACCCCGGCGCCGATGATATGGATCCAGCGCAGGGCCGGCGCCCGTCGCCGGAGGTCCTCGGTCGGCAGGTCCCAGGTGACCAGGGCGTGCGCGGTCCGCATCGATTCCGAGAACCGGTCGAGGTCGAAGTCGATCAGGGTGTCGACCCGCCCGGCGACCTCGGGACGGCGCGCCGCCGCCTCGGCGACAAGCGCCTCGGTCATCCGGAAGATGTCCTCGCCGGCGCGATTGTTCTTGACGTGCAGCCGCACCCGTTCGAGACCGGACACCCGCATCCTCCCCACCGTGGCCGGCCATGCTAGGCCGCCGGGACGCGGTGCCGCAAACCACAAGAAGAACGCTGGCACAGCATGACCCGTCCCGCCGCCGCCCTCGCCAACGCCCCGGACCCGGCCGCGCCGGCCGCGCCGCCGCCCGACCGGCCGCTGCTGGGCATCGGGCTGATGCTGGCCTCGGTGGCGCTGCTGCCGGTGATGGACGGATTCGCCAAGTCGATGACCGAGGTGTTCGCGGCGGCCCAGCTGGTGTGGGCGCGCTTCCTGTTCCAGTCGATGCTGATCGTGCCGCTGGCGCTGGCCACCAGCCCGCGGGCCATGCTGCGGCCGATCCGGCTGCCGCTGCAGGTGGCGCGCGGCTTCGGCATCCTGTGCGGCACCTTCCTGTTCTTCGGGGCGATCCGCACCATGCCGATCGCCGACGCCCTGGCGTTGCTGTTCATCGCCCCGCTGATCGTCACCGCGCTGTCGCCCCTGGTCCTGGGCGAGGCGGTCGGCGTCCGCCGCTGGTCGGCGGTGCTGGTCGGCTTCGCCGGCGCCCTGGTGGTGCTGCGGCCCGGGCTGACCGTGCTGCAGCCGGGCGCCCTGCTGGCGCTCGGCGCCGGCGTCAGCTTCGCCGGCTACGTGCTCCTGACCCGACGGCTGAGCCATGCGGCGCCGCCGCTGGTCACCCTGGCCTGGACCTCGCTGGTCTGCCTGTCGGCGAGCAGCCTCGCGATGCCGATGGTCTGGGTGACGCCGGAGCCGGTCCAGCTTGCCAAGATGGCGGCCATGGGCATCATCGGGGCCGGCGGCCACTACCTGATGATCCGCGCCTTCGAGAAGGCGCCGGCGGCGCTGATCGCCCCGTTCGGCTACGCCGAGATCGTGACCGCGACGATCATCGGCTACTACTGGTTCGGCGATTTCCCGGACGGCTGGACCTGGGTCGGCATCGCCATCCTGGTCGCCAGCGGCATCTACATCTCGCTGCGCGAGCGGGTGCGGCACGGAGCGTGACCGGGAGGCGCGGAAACCGCGGGGTATGCCGCTGTGGACAACCATGGCATCGTTGATGCATGGGATGTACGCGTGACGATTTGGGAGCCGCACTTCGGCTTCCTTCGGTGAAAGCAGAGCGCGCGGTGCCGCGGCGGGGGATGGAGGCGAATGCCCGAGAAGATCGACTTCTCCAAGGTGAGCTTCCTCGTCGTCGACAGGAGCCCGCTGTCGGGCCAGCTGATCCGCGACATCCTCCACGTCCTGGGGGCCACCGCGATCCGGATCGCGGGGTCGGTGGAGCATGCCTGCAAGGAGCTCCGGCGCTCGCCGGCCGACGTCATCATCACCGACTATCACCTGGTACCGGAGAACGGGCTGGTCCTGATCGACTGGGTCCGGAACTCGCCGGAATCGGACGACCGCATGGTCCCGATCATCATGCTGACCGCCAATTCCGAGGAGGACTACGTGGTCAAGGCGCGTGACATGGGAGTCACCGAGTTCCTGGCGAAGCCGTTCCACGTGGAGGGGCTGTACCGGCGGCTGGTGGCGGTGATCGCGCGGCCGCGGGCCTTCGTGAGCGCCGAGGGCTATTTCGGGCCGGACCGGCGGCGCCGCCAGGTGCCGTATACCGGGCCGGACCGGCGCCGGACAGACAGCTGAGGCGGCACCGTGGCGCGACGTCCCAAGATCATTCCGCCCCGTGCCGACCTCAAGCAGAAGGCGGTCAACTTCCGCGACGGCTTCGACCTGCGGCTCACGCCCGAGGTGGTCCGCAAGCTCGAGGAGGTGGTCCACAAGTCGCGCGACGCGTTCACCGCGGACATCGCCGAGCGGCTGGTGGCCATGCGGCGCCTGCTGCGCGAGTCGCGGCCGGAGCCGGAGCAGCAGCGGGCGATGATCGCGGAGATCTACGACAACTCGCTGGAGATCAAGGGGGCCGGCGGGACCATCGGCTACGATCTGCTGAGCCAGATCGGCAAGTCTCTCAACGATTTCGTCTCCGGACTGGAGACGCTGGAGGATCGTCAGGCACGCGTCGTCGGGCTGCACATCGATGCGCTGTACGCCGTGCTGGCGAACCGCATCACCGGCCGCGGCGGCATCGTCGAGAGCGCGATCGTGCAGGCATTCGGCGAGGCCCGCCGCAAGTTCCGGGCGGAACCGGGCGACGGGGAGCCGGCGGACGGCCATGAGCGAGAAGCATGACAGCGGTCCGCGGCTGCATTATCTATTCGAGGTCGGACAGGTGTCGGACGGGGCGAGCATGACCGAGATCGATGGGCGGGACCGCCAGGCCCTTGGACTGCTTTCGGAGACCGTCACTGCCGAACTCGGTCCGGCCAGCGTGGTCGCGCGCGAGGTCAACCGGGCCTACAAGTCGGGCCGGCAGGCCGATCTGCGCACCGCCAGCGCGGCTTTCGACGCCCTGCCGGGGTGGCAGCGCGACCGGATCGGGGGCGACGCGGCGCGGCGCGCCAGGCGCCTGAAGGCCCGGTTGCTGCAGGGCACGGCCCGCGACTGGCGGGAGCTGCCGGGCGGCGACGAACGGATCACGATCCCGACACCGCCGCGCTTCCTTCGCCCGAAGCCCCAGCGCTGACCGGCGAAGCGATCTGTGGCTGCCATGGTTTCGCCGCGTTGGCATTTTAAAAACAACGGCTTTCGTCTATAGTGAGTGGAATGGCCGGTGTGCCGTCGGGCGACGGTATCGCGGACACGCCGGCAGCTTTTCAGTGATGTGAGTGGCGATCCGGTGATCGCTCTCGAAGAGGAAACACGGCATGCGCGGCAGGACACAGGCTCCACGCCCACAGCCCTCGATCATTGAGCACTTCGCGAAGGAGTTCGCGAAGTTCCTCAACAACGTCCAGAACAACGAGGTCGACATCCTCGGCTCGTTCCTGATCGAGAACGAGTGGGAGAAGTATCAGAAGGACGCCAAGGACGTCATCGAGTCGCTCGAACTCGCGGGCTTCGTGATCGTTCCGCAGATGCCGAGTGACGCGATGGTCGCGGCGGCCGACCAGACCCTGTCGAAGGGGTTGATGGGCTCGGGCTCGCGGACCTATGTCACGGCGGTCTGGAACGCCATGATCGCGGCCTGGCTGGATAGCCGGAATTCCAACCTGATCCTGGACATCTTCTCGATGGCGCTGTCGCGCGCCTCGAACCCGGGCTCGCGGCGCGATTCCTCGATGTTCGACGCGTCGTTCCAGCGGTTCCGCAAGCAGAGCCAGGACATTCTCGGCGGGCTCGAGAAGACCGGGCTGGCCGTGGTCCCGGACGAGCCGGCGCCGATCATGGTGTCGGCCGGCGTCGCCGAGACCGCCGAGCACCGCTCGCGGACGAACCAGCAGATCGGTGCCGACCCGGCCTATATCGCCAAGCTCTACGAGAACATGCTGGTGGCGCGGCCGAAGTGAGCGTCCTTCGGGGCTCGCCGCGGGGCGGCGGGCACCTCAGGATGACAGAATAACAATCGCTTCGGTCATTCGCTCCCCCGTCCTGAGGTGCCGCACGACGTGCGGGCGCGAAGGGTCAGCCCGCCGGCTTGCGACGGTAGGCCGAGGCCAGCAGGGTGACCGCCTGCTTGTGGCGCACGCTGCCTTGCGGCGGCGCCCCGACCGTACGGGTGCTCGCCATCGACTGGCCGTTGCGGGAGCCGATCGCGGCGAGCAACTCGGCTTCGCGGATCGGCTTGCGCTGCCGCCCGACCTGGGTCTGCGGCGCCACCACGCGCTGGACAGCGAGGGCCGCAAGGTTGCCCAGCAGGGGCGCGGTCAGGGCCTTGTAGAGCTTGGCGTCCGCTTCCGCCCAGACCCGCAGCAGGAGGCTTGCCTCGTGGCGGTTCCCGTCGGTTGCGTCGAGCGCCTCCTGGGCCTTGGCCCTTACGTATTCCTGTCCGCGCGCCATCGTCGATACCCGTCGCCATTCCCTGATGCTAGGCTACCAGACTTGGCGGGAATCCGCCACGTCGGGGCTGGATTCCGGCGACGGCCGGGACCATCTGCGATGTTAACCATCTAACCGGAGGTCAGCCATGGCCGCTGCGTCCCGGTTCCCGCGCCTGCTGTTCCTGGCTTTCTGCCTGACGTTTCTGCCGCTGTCCGCGAATGACGGGACGGCGGCGGCCGCGCGCCCGGCCGACTCCGTGGTGACCGTGGCGGCGCGCGTGCCCGCGGACTCCCGGACCGCGGATTCGCTCGGCACCGAGCGGCGCGGCGGCGGCGTCGTCATCGACCAGGGCGGGCTGGTCCTGACCATCGGCTACCTGATCATGGAGGCGATCGAGGTGACGGTGGCCGACAGCGGCGGTGGCCCGGTCCCGGCCGAGATCGTCGCCTACGACCACGACACCGGCTTCGGCCTGCTGCGGGCCCTGCGGCCGCTGCGCAGCACGGCGGCCCGGCTCGGCAGCGCCGACCGCCTGGTCGCCGGGCAGCGCGCGGTGGCGGCGGCCCCCGGCATCAGCGGGCAGACCCTGGTGGTCGGTCGCCGGAGTTTCGCCGGCGGCTGGGAATACCTGCTCGAGGAAGCGCTGTTCACGACGCCGCCGATCCCGAATTTCGGGGGCGCCGGGCTGTTCGATGCCGAAGGCCGGCTGGTCGGCATCGGCTCGCTGATCGTCGGCGACGCCGCCGGCGACGGGGTCGGACCGCCCGGCAACATGTTCGTGCCGATCGACCTGTTGCCGCCGATCCTCTCCGACCTGCTCGCCTTCGGGAAGTCCACCACGCCGGCCAGCCCTTGGATCGGCCTGTATCCGGAGCCGGCGAACGGCGCGCTGGTCGTGGCCCGGGTATCGCCCGGCGGGCCGGCCGCCGCCGCCGGGATCCGCCCGGGCGACGTGATCCTGGGGATCGGCGACCAGCCGGTCCGGCGGATGGAGGCGCTGTGGCGCGGGGTCCGGGCGCTCGGCCCGGCCGGGGTCGAGGTGCCGCTGAAGATCCTGTCGGGCGGCGCGGTGCGCGATGTGACCGTGAAGTCGCGCGACCGGCGCGGCTGGCTGCGCCTGGACCGGACCTACTGACCCGACCGGTCAGCCTGCGGCGCGCTGCTCGATCTCGGCGGCCAGGGCGTCGGGGATCACGATTCCCTGCGGCGCGGCGGCCCGCCTGGCGAGGCGGCTGTCGCCCGGCAGCCGTGTGCCGGGCTGCTTGAGGATCTCCGCGAACATCTCCTCGGCACGGGCGGCGGTGCCGGCACCGCCGCCGAAGGCCGCGGGGTCGATCACCAGGATCAGGTGGCCGATCGACGGCGGCGCACCGGTCGGCTCGAAGAAGGACGAGCCCTGGTAGCCGAAGTTCGAGCCGGTGAGCGCCCCGCACAGCAGTTCGACCATCAGGCCGAGGGCCGCGCCCTTGGCGCCGGCGGTGCGGCCGCCGAGCGGCGCCATCGAGCCGACCAGCGCGACCTTGGGGTCGGTGGTGACCCGGCCGTCGGCATCGAGCGCCCAGTCGTCGGGGATCGGCTCGCCGGCCTTGGCGGCCAGCACCACCTTGCCGCGGGCCACCGTCGACACCGACAGGTCGATCACCAGGGGCGGGCGCTTCCCGCCGTCCGGGCCGTCGGCGCGCGGGCAGGCGAAGGCGATCGGGTTGGTGCCGTACAGCGCCGTCGCCCCGCCCCAGGGCGCGATCGCCGCCGGGGTGTTGGAGAAGGCGAGCGCCATCAGCCCCCGGCTGGCGGCGTCCTCGACATGGTGGCCGGCGACCCCGAAATGGTGGCTGTGCTTGATGCCGATGGCGACGATCCCGGTCTCGCCGACGATGCCGGCGGCGGTCTCCAGGCCGAGCCGGATCGCCGGGAACGCGAAGCCGATCCGGGAATCGATGTCCAGCACGGCGGCCGCGGTGCGGGTCACCGTCGGCTCGGCGAAGCCGTCGACCTTGCCGTTCATCGCCTGCTCGGCGTAGGGCGGCACCCGGGCGACACCGTGGCTGGAGATGCCGTCGGCCTCGGCCCGGACCAGGGCCTCGGCCACCATCCGGGCGATGGCGGGCGCCACCCGGCTGTTCTCGAAGACGCGGGCGATGAGGTCGGTGAGGTCGGCGGGGCTGTAGCGCGGCACGGACTGATCCGATCGGGACATCGCGGCGGGAACCCCGTCGATAGCCCGGCCGTTGCCGCCGTGGCAAGCCGGCCGGGCGTCTTCCGTCAGTGGCCCGAGGCGGGTCTCGCCTTCGGCCGGTTGTTGGACCGCTCCCAGGCATCGGCGGTCGCGAGCATCTGCTTGAACGCCTCGCCGTTCTTCAGCAGTTCGGCCTTCAACTTCGTGTCGATCGACTTCGGGTCGTCGTAGTCGTCCACCGGCATCTTGTCCGCCCGCACCTCGTCGAGCACCGCGTCGATCGCCGCTGCGGCATGATAGGGGGTCTGCAGCAGGGTCAGCTTGTTCATCTTCCGATGGCCCTCCGGCTGATGGCAGACCGTGCAGTCGGCGTCCCGGAAATTGATCGCCATCTTGCGGTAGCTGTCGTCGAGGGCGGCAAGATTCGGGTTGTCCTGGCTGTACATCTCCGAAAACAGCGTGACGACCGGCTGCGCGCCGCCGCTGTTGTCGCGCCACATCCATTCGCCCAGGAAGTACGGGTGCTCGACATGCTCGTAGGGCCCGCGGTTCTCGTCCGAGCCGACGTCGGCGCGATAGGCGAACACCACCTTGCCGTCGTTGTTCATGCGGAACCGGATCTCGTTCGCCTTCTCGTAGGCCAGCCACTTCGCCGGGGCGTGCCAGAACGGGTAGGGATAGCGTCCGGCCGGCAGCTTGTTGCGGAAGTAGGCCTGCACGCCGACCGTGGTCAGGCCGTCCGGGGCCTGCTGGACCCGGACCTTGCCCGTATACATGTAGAGCGACATGTACATGTCCTGGAACAAGTCGCCCCGGAACACCGAGGTCTTCTTGTCCTTCAGCCAGTGCTTGGTCGACTGCTGCCCGCCGAACAGGATGAAATCGGTCCGCATGCCGGCCTCGATCCCGGTGCCGATGCCACGGCGGCAGGCGTCGTGCGCGGCGATGTCGCCCGGATCGGCCATCGGGCAGGACTTCGCGAGCGATGCCCCCAGTCCCGCGGCGAAGGCGTTGACGTCGAACGAGGTCTCGGCGCGCCCGGAGCCGGGGGCGAAGACCACCAGCGCCGCCAGCACGGCGACCCCGCCGCGCCAGCGCCGTGGCAGGATCGAGTGCAGCACGGCGTCCTTGCGGATGATCGAATGGTAGACGATCGCCGCCGCGGCGTGCAGCAGGATCAGCGCCAGGAGGGCGTACACGACGACCTGCTTCCAGCCGTAGATCGCCATGGCGAGCGGCCGGTCGTAGTAGATGACGCTCGGCATCTCGATCCAGGAGATCCCGAACGGATGCACGTCGATGGCCTTGGCCTCGAGGTAGAGCCAGCCCAGGACCGGTGCGGTGAGCAACAGGGCGTAGAGCGCCATGTGGGCCGCCTTGGCGCCGAGCCGCAGCAGGATCGGTTCGGCGGTGCCGTGGTCCGGCGCCCGGCCGCGAAGAGCGCGCCACAGAATCCGCAGGACGACCAGCGCGAAGACCGCGAACCCGAGCGACTTGTGCAGCTCGATCGACCCCTTCACCACGCCCGGCGCGAGGGCCAGCGCGAACATTGCCAGGACAAGCAGGAAGGTTATCCAATGGAAGGCGATGCTGACGGCGTCATAGGACTCCGCGGCGCCATCGGCCTGCGTCGGGCGCATGGTTCTCTCCGTTGCGTCGTTGATACCCGACGCCCCAGGGAGTGGGCGGCGGTCGAACACCCAGGTGATGCACGACCCTGACCGTCGGACACGCCACCCTCCCGCAGTGACGGATCCGCCATTACATTCGGGCCAGATCGGGGCCTTGGCAATCGGGTTCTTCGGGCGTGGGCCGGCGGTTCAGAGCGCGAGTGCCGGGGTCCGGCCGTCGTGCTCCAGTTCCCAGCAGGCCGTCCAGGCGGTGCCGGTGCGTTCCAGCACCAGGTAGTTGCGTTGACCGGTGTAGATCCATCGCCGGCCCGGCAACGGCCGAAGCCGGATCGGCCGGTTCTCGAGCGGATCCTCGCCGAGGGCGGCCAGCAGGCCGAGGCCGGCGGAATAGCCGGCCGGCGGTGCGGGATGGGCGATCCCCGAGGCGACCAGCTGGTGCAGGACGCTGCCGTCGCCGAACGCCATTTCGCCGCGCGTCGCCAGATGGATCTCGCCGGACAGCGCCGTCACGCCGCGGCCGCGCTCGACCGCCTCGCGCTCCAGGGTCCGCAGCAGCCGGCGCCACTCGGCGCGGTGACTGCGGCTCTGCCACTGGTCCCGCAGGTCGTCCTTGTACTTGGCGATTCCGGGCAGCGCTCCGATCAGCCACTCGACCCAGCTCAGCCGCGGTCCGAGCAGCGGCACGGTCGACATCAGCAGAAGCCGCTCGCCGTCGCTCGCCGTCGCCAGCCAGCCCTCGAGCGCGGCCCAGCCGGCCGGTCCCATGACCCGGTCCGGCCGGCGCTCCGACCGCAGGTCCGGGGCGACCACGGTGAATCCGGGGAACGCCGCGCCATAGCCGAGGGTGCCGCCCATGGCATCGGCCTCGTCGGGCGACCGCGCCAGCTGGAACAGCGCGAAAGCCGCGCGCGCGGCGGCGAACAGGCCGCGGCCGACCGGGCTGTCCAGGGTTCGCGACGGGTGGCTGCCCCAGCCGTCGACGATGTCGTGGTCGTCCCACATCATCAGCGACGGCACCCGGGCGCACAGCGCGGCGATCCCCGGCTGTTCGAACAGCGCCAGATAGCGTTCGAAGTAGAAGCGCTCGGCGGTCTCCCGCATCGCGACGGTGTAGGGGTGCCGGTCCTTGTCCCGGACCGGAGCGTTCCACCACCGCCGCAGCCCGGGGTCGGCGTCGAGCACCTCGTCGGCATAGAGCTGGTCGCCGCCCTGCAGCAGCAGGCCGAACGGGCGGCTGGCGTTCTCGCGGGCCAGGCGCTCCCACATGGCGTTGCGCTCGTCGACCGGGCGGCGCAGGTCGCCGTTCTCCTGGCCGTTGCAGGAGACGAAGGCGATGCGCAGGTCGCCGGACAGGTCGGCCGCCACCGGAAACACCTGCGGACCGAGGCGATAGGTCGCATCCGCCCGTGCCGGCAGCGCGAAGTCGTAGCGCCAGACGATCCGCCCGAACCGGCCGTCCAGCCGGACCGGCGGAACCGGGTCGGCGCCGTCCGGGATCAGTACCGGCGCCGCCTCGCGGTCCCCGGTGACCAGCAGTGCGGCCAGCTGGAAGGCCCGTCGGTCGCAGCCGCGGGCGAACAGGATCGGGCCGACCGTGGGGTGTTCAGCCATGGTTGCGCCGGCCCGAGTCGCACCGGGTGGCCAGGCGCGATCCTGGCGGCGGCGGCACCTGTTCGGTATATCCGACGGGACGACGGAAACAGGTGTTCTGTCGCGCGAAGAGCGTTAGGCTGCGCGCTTCATTTTCGATTGGTCTCACAGCCCCACCAACTGCATGGGAGGAAGATCCATGGCTCTCCAACTCGGCGATACCGCCCCGGATTTCACCGCCGACACCACCGAAGGTACGATCAACTTCCACGAGTGGATCGGCGACGGCTGGTGCATCCTGTTCTCGCATCCGAAGGACTTCACGCCGGTCTGCACCACCGAGCTCGGCTACATGGCCAAGCTGAAGCCGGAGTTCGACAAGCGGAACGTCAAGATCCTGGCGGTCAGCGTCGATCCGGTCTCCGACCACCATGTCTGGGTGAAGGACATCCAGGATACCCAGGGCATTCTGCCGAACTATCCGATCGTCGGCGACCAGGACCGCAAGGTCGCCACCCTGTACGGCATGATCCACCCGAACGCGCTGGACAGCCTGACCGTGCGGACGGTGTTCGTGATCGGTCCGGACAAGAAGATCAAGCTGACCCTGACCTACCCGGCCAGCACCGGCCGCAATTTCGACGAGGTACTGCGCGTGGTCGACTCGCTGCAGCTCACCGCCAAGCACTCGGTGGCGACGCCGGTGAACTGGCAGCAGGGCGGCGAGTGCATCATCGTGCCGTCGCTGAACGACGAGGCCGCCAAGGCGAAGTTCCCCGGCGGCTGGCGGACCGAAAAGCCGTATCTGCGCTACGTCCCGCAGCCGAAGTGACCTGAGGCGATCTCGCCGGGGAAGGGTTCCGTTCGCGGGCAATTCCCGGCCCGGCCGGTCCGGTCACGCCCGGACCGGCCGCGGCCCGGCGAACAGCCAGATGAGCAGGCCCAGCACGGGCAGGATCAGGATCAGCAGGATCCACAGGACCTTGCCGCCGGTGGAAGCGGAACTGCCGACGACGCTGACGATCGCCCAGATATCCAGCGCCAGCAGGATCAGCCCGAACAGGCCGCTCACCTCGATTCCCATCAGTCCCTCCTGAACAATTGCCGATCGACGGTACGGCAACGTCCCGCCCGACGATGCGTTCCGGGCTGCAATCCGGCCGGGCCGAGCTATTCGGGCGGCACGGTGCGGCGGGCATCCAGCAGGACTGCGGCCGGCCCCAGCATGTGCCGGGCCACCGAAACCATCGGGGGAGCGTCGCCGGAGGTGGACAGCAGCTCGCACAACGCCCGTTCCGCCGCCAGTCCCGGATCGCGTCCGTAGCCCAGCATCGCCAGCAGTTCCGACAGGCTCGCCTCGTCGAGGTCGCGATAGTCGGCGGCCTTGTCGAGTTCGGCCCGCGGCAGGCGGTGGTTCCGCAGCAGCAGGATCGCGGATGCCGTCGGCTCCGAGTTCGGATCGTAGAGCGCGTTGCCGGCGAACACGCCGCCGGCCAGGTTTCCGGGCAGCGTCGGCAGGTGGAACGCCATGAAGAAGCTGGCGCCGTTGACGTCGCATTTCAGCGTCACCTGGCCGGTTCGCCCGTCCTCGATGCCGCCGCCGGTGAAGCCGATCAGCCGACCCAGGACGTTTTCCCGGTAGTCCGCCGTCAGGCCGCCGCCGGGCTGGACGTCGAAGGCGATGCTGCCGCACAGCAGGCGCCCGCGCTGCGTCGGCGACCAGGACAGCGACAGCGCCATGAAGCTGCCGCGCAGCAGGGCGCCGTTGCGCCAGGCGGCAGCGACCTCGGCCTCCGGCGCCGGGGGTGCCGCCGGCTGCCGACCGAAGGAATCCAGGAGCTGGTCGGGGAGGGAGAGCCGTTCGCCGAGCACCCGCGCGAACTCCTCGAGGCTGCTCGTCATGATGAAGTGCGGGCCTTCGGCGAGCCCGAGGGCGCCGGCCCAGTCCTCGAACAGGCCGAAGTTCCGCGGCGAAGACCGCCCGCTCTGCCAGTTGTAGCTGTTCTGCAGGGTCATCACGGTGTTCGGATTGACCCGCTCGAAGGCGGCGCAGAGTTCCTTGCGGGTCAGGCAACCGAGGGCGATCGATGTCAGCTCGAGTTTTCTGGCGATGTCGATCGTCTGCCGCATCCGTCCCCCGACGAACGATTCCTCCGACCCGACCGCGGCGGATCGAAACCTGTGTGTGCCTTCGGTATCGCTGCAAAAGGCAGCAAGGACTTACGAATCTCTACGGGAAACAGCCAAAAAAAGCGAATCACTAAACCGGACAGGCCCTGTCGCGCCCACCATAGTCGGCGCGAGGCCGGAATCCGCAAGGCTAGGAGTCCGGCCGGAATCCGGAGGAAGCCATGTCGCAGGACAACCCTGGAACCGGTGCGCGCGCGACGCGCGCCATCGAACGCGGCACGGCGCTGCGAAGCCGGCCGCCGCTTCCCCATGGTCGCGTCGATGCCCGCCGGCGAGGCATCGCCCTCGCGGCCGCGTGAATGCCACCGCGTGAACGCCAAGGCGGAGACATGATCGACCTTCTTGGCAAGCCGGCCGGGCCGGCGTCCGGGCTCATCCGGTGGATCGCGGCCGGCGCGAGTCTGCTGCTCTGGTCCGGTTCCGCCGTCCCCGCCTGGGCACAGAACCGCGTGGTCGAGGACGTCGTCGTCGAGCAGTCGCGGATCATCGAGCGCTTCTCGCCGCCGCCGGTCAAAGGCTCGGCGAGCCTGCGGGTCCCGACGCTGGAGGAGCGGATTCCAGCCGAGCTGGCGGCCCAGCGCAGCTTCGTGCTGCGCAACATCAGGATCGAGGGCGCGACCGAGCTGACGCCGGACGACCTGCGGCCGCTCTGGGCCGGCCTGGTGGGACGCGAGATCCCGGTCGCCGATCTGTTCGCGCTGACCGCCCGGATCGAGCAACGCTACCTGACGGCCGGGATCCTGACCGTGGCGACGGTTCCGGTCCAGGATCTCGCGGACGGCGACGTCCGGGTGGTGGTCTTCGACCAGTCCTTCATCCGAACCGTCGAGACCAGGGGCGACGATCCGCGCCTCCGAAGGCGCCTCGATCCCTACATCGCCGAACTGGTCGCGATGCAGCCGCTGCGGATCAGGCGGATCGAGCGGATACTGCTGCTGATGAGCGATATCGCCGGCATGAACATCGAGGCGAGCCTGCGCCGCCCGGAGGTTCCGGGCAACGGGGGCAGCCTCACCCTGGACATCGCGTTCGCGAAGCGCGTGATCCGGGTCTCGCTCGACAACCGCGGGACCGACGAAGTCGGCCCGGTCCAGGCGTTCGGGACCTACCAGGAGAACGATGTTCTGGGGCTGTTCGAATCCACCACGCTGACCGGCGTGACGATCCCGAACCAGCCGCGCGAGCTGCTGTTCGGCCAGTTGGCCCAGGACCTTCCGGTCGGCGGCGACGGCCTGCATGTGGGCTACCGTCTGGACGCCGCCAGCTCGCGGCCGGGCGGCGAACTGGACAGCCTCGACGTGGAGGTCGCGTCCTTTACCGGCGAGGTCTACGTCTCCTACCCGGTGCTGCGGACCATTGCGCACAGCCTCTGGACCAATGTCGCGCTCACGGCGCGCAACACCGACGTCGACATCGGCGGACAGACCCAGTCGCGCGACCGCTACCGCTGGCTCTCGGCCGGCGTGGCGAGCGAGCACGACCTCGGCATCGGGGCGCTCGACCTGCGGGCCGAATACCTCCAGGGGATCGACCTGCTCGACGCGACGGACGAGGGCTCGGCGCTCGCCAGCCGAACCGCGGCGGAGACCGAGTTCCAGGCGGCGACCGCCGGGGCGGCGTTTTCCGCGGACCTGTCCGAGCGGGTCGGCCTGGTCGCCAGCCTCGCCGGGCAGTATGCCTTCGGGCCGCTGCCGGGCGAGGTCCAGCTCTCGTTCGGCGGCGAGCCCTATGGCCGGGCATTCGACAACGGTACGGCCTCGGGCGATTCCGGGATCCTGGGGTCGCTCGAACTGGCGGTCGACACGGGTGCCCCGGTCGACATCGTCCTGGCCTCCGCCGTTTACGGCTTCGTCGATTACGGGGCCTTGTGGTTCCGGGGCGGCGATCGCGACGACGGGCGCACGACCATCGGGTCGGCCGGTCTGGGATTTCGCGCCGTCCTCGACGGCGGTTTCGCGGTCGACACCACCCTGGCGGTGCCGATCGACACCGGTGACGCCGAGGACCCCGGGGCCCGGGTGTTCCTGTCGCTGAAGAAGCGGTTCTGACCCGATGCCGACCGGGCGCCGATTTTCATGCTGGAGACTGACAATGCAATGCTTCCGCCGGTCGTTCGCCACCCTGACGGCTACCGCCTTGCTGGCGGCCGGGCCGGTCGGCCCGGTGTCCGCCCAGACCCCGGGCGCGCTTCGCCCGACGCCGCCGGCCTTCGTTCCGCCGCTGCTGACCGAGCAGATGGTCGACGGCGCGGTCGCCGGGCTCGACGGCCTCGTCGAGGCAGCGATGGCGAGAACCGGCGTGCCGGGCGTCGCCGTGGCCGTGGTCTACCGCGACCAGGTGGTCTACGCGCGCGGCTTCGGGGTGCGCGAGGCCGGTCGGCCGGAGCCGGTCGACACCGACACCGTGTTCCTGCTGGCCTCGGTGTCGAAGCCGATCGCCTCCACCGTCGTCGCGACGGTGGTCGGGCGCGGCCTGATGGACTGGAACGAGCCGATCCGAAAGCATTTCCCGGCGGCGGCGCTGTCGGATCCCTATGTCACCGCCCATGTCAGCGTCGCCGACCTGCTGTCGCATCGCTCCGGGCTCTACACCGCGGCCGGCGATCTGCTGGAGGATCTCGGATACGACCGGGACTACATCCTGTCGCGCCTCGACCGGCAGCCGCTCGACCGGTTCCGGGCGAGCTACCACTACAGCAACTACGGATACACCCTGGGCGGCGAGGCGGCGGCCCGTGCCGCCGGCACGACCTGGGAGGACCTGGCCGACAAGGCGCTCTTCGAGCCCCTGGGCATGACGCGGTCGAGCTACCGCCACGCCGACTATCTGGCGCACCGGAATCGGGCGAGCATCCACGTCAGGGTCGGAGACATGTGGGTGGCGAAGCACGACCGTCAGCCCGACGCCCAGGCCCCGGCGGGCGGTGCCAGCGGGTCGATCGCCGACGTCGCGCAGTACCTCCGCCTGCAGCTCGGCGGCGGTACCGTCGACGGCAGGACGCTGGTCGATCCGGCGGCGCTGGCGGTCACCCACGCGCCCCATGCGATGCCCGGGCTACCGCGGACCCCGCTCAGCCGGCCCGGCTTCTACGGGCTCGGCTGGAACGTCAGCTACGACGATCTCGGCCGGCTCGAGATCGGGCATGCCGGGGCGTTCTATCTCGGGACCTCGACCTTCGTGGACCTGATCCCCGGCGAGCAGCTCGGGATCGCCGTGCTGACCAACGGCCAGCCGATCGGGGTGCCGGAAGGGATCGCCAAGAGCTTTCTCGACATCGCCCGGAACGGCACCCCGACCGTCGACTGGTTCGGCCTGTTCGGGTCGATCTTCCAGGCGATGTTCGCCGCCGACATGGCGGCGTTCGACTACACGCCACGCCCTGCCACCGCGCGGCCGCCGCTCGCCCTGCCGGAGTATGTCGGCCGCTACGACAACGGATACTACGGCGCGCTCGACGTCTCGCTCGACGGCGATCGCCTGACGATGACCCTGGGACCGCAATCGGCCCGGACGAGCTTCTCGCTCACGCACTACGACGGCGACACCTTCACCTTCGTGCCGCCGGGCGAGAACGCCAGCCTGATAGCCGGCGTCGGTTTCCGGCTGGACCCGTCCGGAGGCGTATCCGAGGCCGTCATCGACTTCTACGACCGCAACGGGCTGGGGACCTTCGTCCGCAGCGTGTCCCGCTAGGCCGGGATCGCGGTGAGCCACGACCTGGAGGAGACAGCATCATGAGACTCGGATCCACCACCCTGGCCCTGGCCCTGATCGTCGGGTCCTGGATGTCGCCGGTGCAGCCTGCAGCGGCCACCGAGAACCTGGATGCCGTGCTGCTGCCGGTGCAGCAGGAGTTCCGCATGCCGGGTATCGTGGCGGCGGTCGCCAAGGGCGGCCGGATCGTCGGCGCCGGTGCCGCCGGCCTGCGCGCCCTCGGCTACGACCGCCCGGCGACCGTCGAGGACCGGGTCCATATCGGCTCCGACGGCAAGGCGATGACCGCGCTGATCGCCGCCATGCTGGTGGAGAAGGGCAGGCTGCGCTGGGACTCGACCATCGGCGAGGTCCTGGGTCCGCTGGTGCCGGGGATCTACCCGGCGCTCGCCAAGGTCCGGCTGGAGCAGCTGCTGTCGCATTCCAGCGGCATCCCGTCCGACACCCCCGCGATGATGGACATCTATTTCAACACCGACGCCTTCGACCACGAGTCCGCGACCCTGCGGCTGCGGGCGCTCGAACGCTGGAAGAACAACATGCCGGTGGTGCCCGAGGGCTCGCCGTTCCAGTACTCCAACTTCGGCTACATGATGGCCGGCGCGATGATCGAGGCGGCCAGCGGCGAGCCCTGGGAACGGCTCATCCGCGAGCGGATCTTCGACCCCCTGAATCTGGGCTCCGCCGGGCTGGGGGCGACCCTGACGCCCGGGCGGATCGACGCCATGGCCGGCCACCTGCCGAAGCCGGACGGCACCGCCGAGCCGCGGCTGTGGGGGACCGGCGCCGACATGCCCTCGCTGCTCGGACCGGCCGGCACCGTGCACATGTCGATCCTCGACTTCGCGCGCTGGGGCGCCTGGGTGGCCGGCGGCGCCAGGCGCGGGCCGGCGCTGGTCAAGCCCGAGACCCTGGCCTACCTGATGGCCGAGAAGGTCCGCACCCCGAGCCGGCCGAACCCGCCGCCGGGGACGCCGGCGGAGGGCGGCTACGCCTTCGGGTGGAGCCTGGAGAAGTTCGACTGGGCCGACCGCGATCTGGTGACCCACAACGGTTCGAACGGCATGAACCTGGCGAAGATCCTGATCGACATCGAGAAGGACATCGCCGTGGTCGTGGCGGTCAACATCGGCGGTCGCGCCGCCGATCTGGCGGCCGGCAAGGCGATGGGGCTGCTGTACACCCGGTACCGCTGACCGGGCAGGGCGCCGGGCCGGTCACAGCCCGGCCTCGGCGCCGCCCTTCAGCTTGACCGGGATCGTGAGGTAGTGGACGCCGTTGGCGTCGGCGGGCGGGAACCGGCCGGCGCGGATGTTCACCTGCACCGACGGCAGCAGCAGCTTCGGCGTCGACAGGGTGGCGTCGCGTTCGGTCCGCATGGCCACGAACTCGTCCTCGCTGACGCCGTCGTGGACGTGCCGGTTGCCGGCGCGCTCGGCGGCGACGGTGGTCTCCCAGGCATATTCGTCGCGGCCCGGCGCCTTGTAGTCGTGGCACATGAACAGCCGGGTCTCGGGGGGAAGCGCCAGCACCCGCTTGATCGAACGGTACAGGGCGCGGGCGTCGCCGCCCGGGAAATCGGCGCGGGCGGTGCCGTAGTCCGGCATGAACAGGGTGTCGCCGACGAAGGCGGCATCGGCGATCCGGTAGGTGACGCAGGCCGGGGTGTGCCCGGGCGTGTACAGCACCTCGGCCTCGATCTCGCCGATCCGGAAGCGCTCGCCGTCGGCGAACAGATGGTCGAAGTCGCTGCCGTCGGTCTTCAGGTCGGCGGCGTTGAACACCGGCCGGAACAGCTTCTGGACGTCCCTGATGTGCTCGCCGATGCCGATCTTCGCGCCGGTGTGCGCCTTGATGTAGGGCGAGCCGGACAGGTGGTCGGCATGGGCATGGGTCTCGAGGGTCCAGACGATCTTCCAGCCCGCCGTCTCCGCGGCCCGCAGGATCGCCCGCACCGATCTGGTGTCGGCCTCGCCGGAGCTGTGCTCGTAGTCGAGCACCGGATCGATCACCGCTGCCTGGCCGGTCGCCGGGTCGGCGACCAGATAGCTGATGGTGTTCGTCGGTTCGTCGAAAAACGCATGAATCACGGGCTTGCCGCTCATCGTCTCACCTCCGCTCTGACCGGTGCATTGAACACCCTTGACAGATACATAAGCAACTTCCAATTAAGTGATGTCTTAAATAGAGACCGCAATGCCCAAGACCGAATTTGATCCCGAGATTCTGGAACGCAAGGCCGCGGAGGTCGCCGGCGTGCTGCGGGCGATCGCCAACGCCCGGCGGCTGACGATCCTGTGCCGGCTGGTCGAGCAGGGCGAGGCCACGCCGACCGCCCTGGCCGCCTCGGTGGGGCTGTCGCAGCCGGCCCTGTCGCAGCATCTCGCCAAGATGCGCGCCGAGGGGCTGGTGAGCTATCGCCGGGAAGGCCAGACGCTGTGGTACCGGATCGCCGATCCCCGGCTCGAGCGGCTGTTCGCCGTCCTGCATGACGAGTTCTGTGCAACCGATACGACTGCCACGGAGGAGTGACACCATGGCGCTTGCAACGATTTCCGCGACCGAGGCGCGTCGCCTCCTCGACGACGGGGCGGTGCTGGTCGACGTCCGCGAGGCCGACGAGCATGCCCGCGAGACCATCCCGGGCGCCCGCAACCTGCCACTGTCGCGGCTCGACGAGAGCGAGCTGGCGGTGCCGGAGGGCCGGGCGGTGGTGTTCCACTGCCGCAGCGGCGCCCGCACTCGGGCGAACGCCGGCGACCTGGCGGCCCGGGTCGGCGAGGGCTGCGAGGCCTATCTGATCGACGGCGGACTCGACGCCTGGAAGAAGGCCGGGCTGCCGGTCGCCGTCGACCGCGGCCGGCCGCTGGAACTGCAGCGCCAGGTCCAGATCGGCGCCGGCGGCCTCGCGTTCCTCGGCACCTTGCTCGGCATCCTGGTCTCGCCCTGGTTCCTGGCGGTCCCGCTGTTTGTCGGTGCCGGCCTGCTGACCGCCGGTGTCACCGGCTTCTGCGGCCTGGCCAGGGTGCTGGTGCATGCGCCGTGGAACCGCTCGACCTATGCCGGGTCGGGCACGACCCGGACCGCCTGACCCACTGCCTGACCGCCCGGCCGCCGGCCCGGGTCGCCGTCGTCGCACGGCGCCGCCATCCATCGACTGCAGGGCTCCTCCGATGGCCACTCTCACGCTGCTCCAGGACGGGCTGGGGCTGGCTTCCGGTTCGCTCGTCGGGTTCACGCTGGGCCTGGTGGGCGGTGGCGGCTCGATCCTGGCGGTGCCGCTGATGATCTATCTGGTGGGCGTCACCGACGCCCATGTCGCGATCGGCACCAGCGCCGTCGCGGTAGCGGCGAATGCGGCGGCCAGTCTCGCGACGCATGCCCGCCAGGGCACGGTGAAGTGGCCCTGCGCGTCGGTGTTCGCCGCCGCCGGGGTGGTCGGCGCCCTGGCCGGCTCGACCCTGGGCAAGATGGTCGACGGCCAGAAGCTGCTGGCGCTGTTCGCGGTCCTCATGATGGTGGTCGGCGCGTTGATGCTGCGCCGGCGCGACGGGACGGGCGATGCCGGGGTCCGGCTGAACCGGGGCAACCTGCCGAAGCTGCTGGCGGTCGGCTCGGGCGCCGGCGCGCTGTCCGGGTTCTTCGGGATCGGCGGCGGCTTCCTGATCGTGCCCGGCCTGCTGGCGGCGACCGGCATGCCGATCCTGAACGCGGTCGGCTCGTCGCTGGTGGCGGTCACCGCCTTCGGCCTGACCACCGCCGGCAACTACGCCGCCTCGGGCAAGCTGGACTGGGTCCTGGCGGCGCTGTTCATCGTCGGCGGTATCGCCGGCGGCCTGCTCGGCAGCCGGTTCGCGCGCATCCTGGCCGGCCGGCGTGGCCTGCTGAACACGGTCTTCGCGACGCTGATCTTCGCGGTCGCGGGCTACATGCTGGTCCGCAGCCTGGGCGTTCTGTGAGACCCGGTCAGCGGCCCAGGAATCGGCGGAGCCGGGACGCCAGTGGTCGGGCCGCCAGCGGTCGGGCCGCCAGCGGTCGGGCCGCCGGAGGGGCACGAAGGATGGCGGGCTCGTCGGCGCGGTCGGCTTCGCCGACCGGGCGGGTCCCGAACCAGTGCCCGATCGGCCGGCCGGTCCGGACGTCCCGGCGGTCGGGCCGGTCGTAGCGGTTCAGGAACGGATCCGAGCTGAGCGGCGCGTAGTAGGCGCAGCCCTCGAAGTAGTAGTGGGTGACCTGGCTGTAGCGGGTCCGCGTCCGGTCCAGGATCGGGTCGCCGCCGTGATACAGGTTGGCGGCCCAGACGATGCCTTCGCCGCGATCCATCAGCGCCAGCTGCTTGTGCAGGCCGTGGGCACGGATCATCGCCTGCAGCATGTCGCAGTAGATCTCGTAGTTCTGCTCGATGCTGGCCTCGTCTCCCAGCAGCCCGAGGTCGTTCAGGTCATAGATCGGCAGCCGGTGCGAGCCGGGGAAGTAGTGCAGGGGCCCGTTGCGCTCGTCGACCGGCTCCAGGGCGATCCACACCCCGCACATGAAGCGTCCCGGGCGGCTGGAGAAGTGGAGCGAGTCGGAGTGGGTCTCCTGCTGGGTGCCGACCCGGAAGCTCAGGGTCTGGAACGGCACCGCCGGCCGGCCGTAGAGCAGTTCCAGCAGGTCCATCACCTCGGGCAGGGACGCCAGCCGGCGCACCGCCTCGACTTCGGGCCAGGCATCCTGCACGCGGATGCCGTTCGAACTCGACCAGTCGACGCCGGCGATCGCGGCGTCCGCGAGCTCGTCGAACGCCGGGTCGGTGACCCGGAACTTCAGGAAGCCGTCGCGGGCGAACTGTCGGACCAGCCCGGCCTGCCGGTCCGACAGGCCGTCCTCGGCGATCAGCTCTTCCACCAGCGGGTTCTCGGCGCGCGGCAGCTCCAGCCGACGGGCGACGCTGAGATTGTCCGCGAAG
Source organism: Thalassobaculum sp. (assembly GCF_040219615.1). Taxonomy (GTDB): domain Bacteria; phylum Pseudomonadota; class Alphaproteobacteria; order Thalassobaculales; family Thalassobaculaceae; genus Thalassobaculum_A. The sequence continues at coordinate 373,142 of NZ_JAVJSE010000010.1, read as the reverse complement.
CTGCCGGGAATCGGTTCGCCGCTCTCGGCGAACTGCACGGACAGGCGGAACTTGGCGAGGCCGGGCGGCGCCGGGATCTCGAAGCCGTAGCGCCCGTCGCCGATCCCGTGCCCGGCCAGGTCGTCCCGCTGCAGGTCGGCCGTGGCCCGGACGACGTCCTCGCCGTCCGCCCGGACCACCACCTCGACCCGCAGTTCCGGTCGGTCGGGCCGGCAGGCCCAGCCGTGAATGACCCCTTCGAACAGGCCGTCCACGTTCCCCGTAAGCGCCATCCCTCAGCCCCATCGAAGCGGTCTCAGGCGCTCCGGTAAAGTTTCCCCAGCACCAACTCAAGATGACCGCGGGCTTCGACGACCGTCAACCGCCTGTTGCAGGCCCGGATCATGACGTCGATCAGGGCGCTTCCGGTCGCCCGAGTTGGAATACGCCGTGGCCGGTGGCAGGATCCAAGTCCCGGTCCACCGCGGGTTTGAACCGAAAGATGAATCTCCTGGTGAACGGTTCCGTTCGTTCCGTCGAGTCTCCACCCGACAAGCCCCTGTTGTGGGTGCTGCGGGAAGATCTCGGCCTGACCGGCACGAAATACGGCTGTGGCATCGGCCGGTGCGGCAGCTGCATGGTGCACCTGGACGGTGTGGCGGTGCCCTCCTGCATGCTGCCGCTCGCCGCCGCGGAAGGGTTGGCCGTGACCACGATCGAGGGCGTGGCCGCCGGCGGCCGGATCACGATGGTGCAGCAGGCCTGGCTCGACCACGGGGTCTCGCAATGCGGCTACTGCCAGCCCGGCATGATCATGGGGGTGCTGGCGCTGCTGGGCGAATCGCCAAGACCGAGCGCGGCGGGGGCGGCGGCGCGGTTGAACGTGCTATGCCGGTGCGGCACCTATCCGCGGGTTCTGAAGGCGCTCCGCGCCTTGCTCGGATCGTGAGCGGTATCGCCATGAACCGGCCGGCCAGCCGACGCTGGGTCCTGCTCGCCGGCGCGGCCTCCGGCGGCCTTGCCCTTGGCTGCTTCGGTGCAGCCGCGGCGGCGATCCCGGCCGACGGCGACGATCCGGGCGGTGGGGGCAAGGATCCGCCCGGACCGTGGGCCTGGATCCGGATCGCCGGCGACGGCGACATCGCCGCCTACTCGGCCTTCACCGAGATGGGCCAAGGCATCCACACCCTGGTCGCGACCATCGTCGCCGAGGAACTCGAGATCGAGCCGGCCGGCGTCGCCGTACTGCCGGCACCGGTCGCTCCGGGCTACGCCAACCCGTTTTTCGGCAGCCAGGTGACCGGCGGCAGTACGAGTGCGAGGGTGGCTCTCCCCGCCCTTCAGACGGCCGCGGCGGCAATGCGGACAATGCTGTTGACGGCGGCCGCCGAGCGTTGGCGGTGTCCGGTCGCCGACTGTGTCGCGGACGACGGTGCGGTCCGCAACGCCCGCACCGGGGCGGTGCTCGGCTACGGGGCCCTTGCCGCCGCCGCGTCGCGCCTGACGCCGCCGCAGGACGTGGCCGTGCGGCGGCCGGGCGCCTGGCGACTGCTCGGGCGTCCGCGACCGCGCGTCGACAGCCTGGCCAAGGTACTCGGCACGGCACGCTTCGGCATCGACGTCGAGGTGCCGGGCATGATGGTGGGTGCCGTCCTGAACGCGCCCGTCGCAGGCGGCCGCTTGCGCCGGGTCGACCCGGCGCCGGCGCTGGCGGTAGGCGGCACGACAGCGGTCGTCCCGCTCGAGGATGCGGTGGTGGTGCTGGCCAGGTCATTCTGGACGGCCGAGCGCGCGGCCGCTGCACTGCGCCCCGACTGGGATCGAAGCCCGCCTGCCGCTCTGGACAGCGCGGCGATCTCGGCACGGCTGAAGGGCGCTCTCGACGGGCCGGCGGTGGTCGCCGAAAGCACCGGCGACGCCGCGGCCGCAACCTCCCGCGTGGTCCGAACTCTCAGGCTCGACTACGAGGTTCCGCCGCTCGCCCATGCCGCGATCGAGCCGCCCAACGCCACCGTTCACGTCACCCCGGGCCGCGTGGCGGTCTGGGCGCCCACCCAGGCGCCAGGCGCAGCGCGTGCTGCCGTGGCGGCGGCCCTGGGACGCCCGGAAGCCGAGGTCGACATCCGCGCCACCCTCGCCGGGGGCAGTTTCGGCCGCAACCTGGACACCAGGGTGATCGTGCAGGCCGCACTGGCCGCCCGCGCCGCCGGCCATCCCGTCAAGCTGATCTGGCCGCGGACCCAGGACCTGCGCCACGACAACTACCGCCCGCCGGCGGCCTGCCGGATCGAAGCCGGCCTCGATCGCGACGGCGTCCCCGTGCGCTGGGAGCAACGCATCGCCGTACCCGACCTGCGGACGGCCAGCGATCCCTATCGCCATGGCGGGCAACCGCCCGCCGGCGCCGATCCCGAGGCCGTGGAGGGCGCGGTCGCCAACCCGTACGCCTTCGTGCATCGCCGCGTCGAGTGGAGCGACGCGGACGTCGGTCTGCCCGTGGGCTGGTGGCGCTCGGTCGGGCACAGCTTCAACGCCTGGTTCGTCGAGCATGCGATCGACGAGATCGCGCATCACTCGGGCCTGGAACCGGTGGCGCTGCGCCGGCGGTTGCTGCAAGCGGCGCCGCGTCAACTCGCGGTGCTCGACGCCGTGGCGGCGATGTGGCCCGCGCCGGCGGCCGATGGACGGTTCCGCGGGACCGCGATCCACACGTCGTTCGGCAGCGTGGTGGCGCAGTCGGTCGAGATCGCCCTGTCGACCGCCGGCCTGCGCGTTCATCACGTCAACTGTGCCGTCGACTGCGGCATCGCGCTCGATCCCGACGCCGTTGCCGCGCAGATGGAGGGCGGCATCATCTTCGGGCTGACCGCCGCGTTGCATGGCTCGGTCTCCGTGCGCCGCGGGCAGGTGCAGGAAGCCAATCTCGACGGGTACCGGCTGCTGTCGCTGGCCGACAGCCCGACCGTCGACGTGCACATCGTGTCGGGCACGACCGACCGGCAGGCGGCGGCGGATGCGCTCGGAGGCGTCGGCGAGGCCGGGGTGCCGCCCATTGCCCCCGCGGTCTGCAATGCCGTTCTCGCCGCCAGCGGTCGAGCGGTCCGGCGGCTGCCGATCCGGTTGCCTTGATTCCGCGGCGACCTTACCATCGCGGATGCCGAACACGGGTTCTGGGTCAACTTCCGGAGTTCGAACGATGCCTGGAACCTCGATCCGCAGCCTCGCCAGCAGCATTGTTCCGGCGATTCTCGCCGCGATCGCAGCCATCGTTCTGGAAGCACCTGTCCCGGCAGCGGCGGAGACCCAGGCCGAGCGCGGCTATCGTCTGCTGCTGACCCTGCCGCTGCTGCCGCCCACCCTGACGGAGTCGGAGTACTTCGACCTCTGGCAGACCTGGCCCGAACCGCAACGCGCCGCCGCCGCGGCGGCGACACCCGCTGAGCGTCGCCGCATGCTGCTTGCGCGCTATGGCTTCCAGGAGACCCCCGACCGAGAGGGGCCTATCCCGCAGCAGTTCACCCCGGATGGCAAAGGCAACCTGGCGGAGAACTGCCTGTCCTGTCACGGCGGGCCGGTCGCGGGAAAGGTGATCCGGGGCCTCGGGAACAGCCTCGTGGACCTCGCGACCTTCTATGAGGACGTGGCTGCCTTGCGGGCCCAGCGCAACATTGCGACACCGCCCTGGCCCGAGGGCGTTCCGCCGGTGCCCGAGAGTTCCGTCCGCGGCCCCAACAATGCCTGGGGCGGGGCGATTGCCCTGCTGTTGCTCCGTGATCGCCGGGCCGAGCGGACTGAGACCCTGCAGTTCCCCGCCCCGACCGCCGAGCAGATGTACCTGCCGACCAAGACGCCGGCGTACTGGCTGTCGAAGCGCAAGACCCGGTATTACGCCGATGCCTTCATCGGCAAGTCGCACCGCGACATCATGCAGTTCATCGCCAGCTTTGCGTATACCGGCGAACAGATCCGGGCGCTGGAGGAGCCGTTCCGCGACATCTTCGCCTGGATAGACGCCGTCGAGGCCCCGCCCTATCCGGGGCCGGTCGACAAGGCGCTGGCGCAACGCGGCCGCCTCCTCTACCTGCGGGACTGCGTCGGTTGCCATGGTATCGGCGACAGCTACCCCGAGCGTGTGATCCCGGTCGCAGAGGTCGGCACCGACCCGGTGCGCGCCAACGACATGCCGCGCGACTTCAAGGTGCATCTGGGCGATGGCTGGTTCGGTCACGACGGCGCCACGCCCCTGTACCCGGACACCGGGGGCTACGTGGCGCAGCCGCTGGACGGGATCTGGGCGACGGCGCCGTATCTCCACAACGGCTCGGTGCCCACGATGTGGGATCTGCTGACCCCGTCCGAACGGCCGGCGATATGGACCCGGAGCGACGCGGGCTACGACCACGCGAAGCTAGGCGTCGAGGCGACCGCCCTGGACCGCCTGCCCGAGAACCTGACGGACCCGGCCGAGAGGCGGCGCCACTACCGGACCGACCAGCGCGGTTTCGGCAACCAGGGGCATGTCTATCCCCCGGCCGGCCTGACCGAGCCGGACAAGCGCGCACTGATCGAATTCCTCAAGACGCTGTAGCGCGACCCGAAGAAGTCGGTCGGCATGACTGCGGGATTTCCGGGCGCACCTCGGTTCCGGCCTCGTGCGCCCGGATCTCCCGGACTCCGTCGGAGCGGCCTCAGGCGCTCCGGTACAGCTTCGTCAGCACGAACTCGCGATGGCCGAGGGCCTCGGCCGCGGTCAGCCGGCCGTTGCAGGTCCGGATCATGACGTCGATCAGGGCGTCGCCGGCCTCGTCCAGGGTCATCTCGCGGCGCAGGATGCCGGAGACGTCCAGGTCGATGTGCTCGCCCATGGTGCGGACCGTGCGCGGGTTGGCGCTGAGCTTGATCACCGGCTCGATCGGGTTGCCGATGACGTTGCCCTGGCCGGTCGGGAACAGGTGCACCGCGAAGCCGGCGGCGGCCTGCAGGGTGACGCATTCGGCGGCCGCCGAGGAAGTGTCCATGAAATACATGCCCGGGCCCTTCGACGGCGCCTCGGCCGGCTCCAGCACGTCGATGTACTTCACGGTCTTGCCGATCTTCTCGAGGTTGCCGAAGGCCTTCTCCTCGATGGTGGTCAGCCCGCCCTCGATGTTGCCCTTGGTCGGCTGGCTCTCCGACAGGTCCGAGGTCTTGTGCGGCTCGATGACCTCGTCCATGTAGGCCTGCCAGGTCGCCAGGAACTTCTTCCCGACCTCCTCGTTGATCGCCCGGCCGGCGCAGACATGCTCGGCGCCGGTGATCTCCGAGGTCTCGCCGAAGCAGGAGGTGATGCCCATCGGGTCGAGCTTGTCGTAGAGGTTGCCGACCGTCGGGCAGGAGCCGAGGCCCGAGGTGGTGTCGCTCTCGCCGCATTTGGTCGAGACCCACAGCTCGTCGATCGCGCATTCCTCGCGCAGCTTCTCGGTGGCGTCCTGCAGGAACTGCTTGGCCCGGTAGGATGCGCGGGCGATCGTGCTGATGTCGCCGTGCTGCTCGATCGCGAAGCCCTCGACCGGCTTGCCGGTGGCGGCGATGCCGTCGACCACCCGCTTGGTCCAGCCCGGCTCGATGCCGATCACGATGACGGCGGCGACGTTCGGGTTGCAGCCGGTGCCGATCAGGGTGCGGAAGTGCAGGTCCAGGTCGGCGCCGAACTGCAGCCGGCCATAGGCGTGCGGGATCGCCAGGCAGCCCTTGATGTTGTTGGCGACCGCCTCGGAGGCGGCGTTCGACAGGTCGTCCAGCGGCAGGATGATCACGTGGTTGCGGATGCCCACGCGGCCGTTCTCGCGGCGGTAGCCCTGGAAGCTCAGCTTGCTCTTGTCCACCATGACTGTGTCTCCCTCGCTTACCAGCGCTTGGTCTTCATGTTGTGGACATGCACGTGGTGGCCCTTGCCGACATCGGCGACGGCCTTGCCCACGTCGTGGCCGTATTTGAGGATGGTGTCGCCGCTCCGGATGTCGCCGAGCGCGATCTTGTGGCCGATCGGGATCGGGTCCAGCGCCTTCAGCACGACGGTCTCGTCGGTCTCCATGATCCAGCCGGTCAGTTCCTGGCCGGCCTCGATCCCTTCCACCGTGATCACGCCGACCGTGTCGGCCTTGTGGTGGACGTTGAAATGATTGGTCATCGCGGCTCTCGTCGGAGGTCTCTGGGAGCGTTTCCTGCGGTCGGCCGGGCGCTCTCGGAAGGCGGCGTTGCGACCGTCGCCATTGAATACAAGACTTGTAGGTCTTATACAAGACTCGTCCGGGAGAGCCCGTATTCCGCAGGCAGCAGACGGAGCGTCGCGCGGTGACCGCAGAGCCGATGAGGCCGGGCCAGGGCCCGCTGTACAAGCAGGTAAAGCAGCGGGTCATCCGTCGGCTGATCGACGAGACCTGGAAGCCCGGCGACATGCTGCCGAGCGAGCCGAAGCTGGCCGCATCGTTCGGCGTCAGCCCGGGCACCGTGCGGCGCGCGCTCGACGAGCTGGTGGCCGAGAACCTGCTGGTCCGCCACCAGGGCAAGGGCACCATCGTGTGCCGCCACGACCCGGAGCGCTCGCTGTTCCATTTCTTCCGGATGGTCGACGCGGTCGGCGCCCGGCCGACTCCGGACAGCCGGGTGCTGGCCTGCCGCCGGCGCCGGGCCGAGCGTCCCGAGGCGGCCCGGCTCGGCCTGCCGGCCGGCGCACCGGTGGTGGTCATCGACCGGGTCCGCTCGGCCGGCCGCCGGCCGCTGCTGGTCGAGCGCCTGGTGCTCCCCGGCCGGCTGTTCGGCGCGCTGGCGGAGGTGGCGCCGGAGGACCTGCCGAACACCCTGTACACGCTGTACGAGGAGCGCTTCGGTGTGACGGTGTACCGGGCCGCCGAGCAGTTGCGGGCGGTCGCCGCCGACGAGCGCGACGCCGAACTCCTTGGCGTGGCGCCCGGCACCCCGCTGCTGGAGATCGACCGGCTGGCCAGCAGCCTGGACGGCATGCCGGTGGAGTGGCGGCTCAGCCGCTGCCGTACCGACGCCCACCGCTACCGGGTCGAGCTGGTGTAGGCGGTCCCGGCGTCTAGCGTCGCCCCGCCATGTGGGCGAGATAGGCGATGACCGCGTCGAGATCCCGGTCGCCGAGGACGTCCGGCCCGAAGCCCGGCATCTTCTGCTCGCCCCAATCGCGGACGGTCTTCGGATCGCGGATGAACAGCGGCAGCACCTCCGGCTGGAAGTACTCCGTCGGGTTCATCGGCAGGTTGAGGTCCGGCCCGATCGACGCCTCGCCGGCGCCGTTCATGCGATGGCAGGCGAAGCAGTTGTCGACGAACACCGCCTGGCCCCGGCGCGCCGGGTCGTCGGCGGCCAGGGTTTCGGCGACCACGATCGCCGGGAAGCGACTGGCGACCGAGGCGGTCAGCTTCAGGGTGACGGCCTGGTACGGCCAGGCCTCCGGCCCGATGCCGGATCGCTTTGGATTGCTCCAGACCAGGTAGTACGGCCCGGCGCTCACCTTCTTGCCCGGCAGGTTCGGCCAGGGCTTCGCCGGATCCTCGATCGCCAGCCAGGCGCGCGCCCCGGCCGGGTCGGCGCTCAGGGCCTTGCCGGCCGGCAGCTGCGCGACGAAGCCGTCGAGCGCGGTCGCCTCCAGGATATCGGCGCCCCGGACCGGCAGCCCGGCCAGCAGCCCGGTCAGCGGAATGGCGCGATAGGCCGGCGAGGCGTCGCCGTAGGCCGGGTCGCCGGCCACCGTCACGGTCTCGACGTCCGGGCGGCCCAGCAGCGATTCGACGGGGAACCGGTGGGAGGCGCCGTCGGCGTCGACGACCGTCAGCGTGGTCTCGGCGGCGGCGGCCGCGGTTGCGGTCAGCATCGCGAGGGCCAGCAGGCTCGCCAGCCTCGTGCACATGCGCGGCCTGGACATTTCCTACTCCGAGTGGTGCTGCGGGGAACGCTGTCGCACATCCTATCCGGACGACCCGGACGGTCGACTGTCGTTTTGGACAAGCCGTCCGGCAAGGCAACCCGGGCGGTGCGTGCGACAGCGACAAGCACGGCGGGCGTCGGTCATCGGACAGATTCGGCCGCAGAATGAACACAGCATAGCGCGCCGCGCCATAGGATGAAGCCGGTCACGATCGGATGATTTGCCGGAACTGCGTCGATCAACGGTCTGTCCGGTACCGAGAGCGACAGAACAGGGTCAGATATGGGACGTCGTTTTCCGATGGTGTGTTTTCGGTTATCGTGATCGGGGTGCTGGAGAAGATTGAATAGTGGATTGATGACTGACGGATTCGGAGAAGCGAGGTTCGCGCGAACGGCAAATACTAAGCGGATCGCAGAGATGTGTTCGAGGGCACGCCCGGTTCGGAGCGGCGTGCGTCATCCGGTGCCCGCAGGCCGAGGCCGCCATGATGCCGCGACCCGGACACGACAATCGCGATGAGGACCAAGCAGGAGGAGACGCCGTGTACAAGAGCATCCTGGTTCCGGTCGACCTGGAACATGCCGACCGCCTCGAGAAGGCCCTCGAGACGGCTGCCGACCTGTCGAAGCACTACCGGATCCCGGTCTGCTATGTCGGCATCACCGCGGCGACCCCCGGACGGGTGGCCCACACGCCCCAGGAATTCGCCGGCAAGCTAGAAGCCTTCGGCAAGGATCAGGCCGCCAGGCACGGGATCGACGCGTCGACCCGGATGGTGGTCAGCCATGACCCCGCCGTCGACCTCGACGATTCCCTGATGCAGGCGATCGCCGATACCGGCGCCGACCTGGTGGTCATGGCGTCGCACGTTCCGGGGCTCCCGGAGCACATCTTCGCCAGCAATGCCGGCTATCTGGCCAATCACGCCAGCGTCTCGGTCTTCGTCATCCGATAGCCGGCCGCCGGCCCGAAAAGCGCGCGGCGCAGACCGCGAACACATCCTGAGAACCGCGTTACTGGGAGACGTCATGAGCGATGCAGCGAATCCCCGGCCCGAAGGGCCCGCCGACCTGATCGAGACCGACTACGAGATCGGCCAGGACAACATCCAGACCAAGCTCGGCCCGTTCGGCATCGACATCCACAACCCGGTGTTCATGGTCTCCGGGCTGACCATCGTCGCGTTCGTGGTGTTCACGCTCGCCCTGCAGCAGGAGGCCGAGGCGATCTTCGGCTGGCTGCGGCCGGCGATCACCTCGACCTTCGACTGGTTCTTCCTGGCGGCGGCGAACGTGTTCGTCCTGCTGTGCCTGGCGCTGATCGTCACCCCGCTCGGCAAGGTCCGGCTCGGCGGCCGCGACGCCACGCCCGACTATTCCTACTCCGGCTGGTTCGCGATGCTGTTCGCGGCCGGCATGGGCATCGGGCTGATGTTCTTCGGGGTGTCGGAACCGATCTCGCATTTCTCGTCGTCGGTGGCCGAGGGTGCCGGATCGCCCGACAGCTGGGCGCCGCTGGCCGGCGCCGCCGGCGACCCGGCGGAGGCGCGGCGGCTGGGCATGGCCGCCACCATCTTCCACTGGGGCCTGCATCCCTGGGCGATCTACGCGGTGGTCGCCCTGGCGCTGGGGCTGTTCTCCTACAACAAGGGCCTGCCGCTCAGCTTCCGGTCGATCTTCTATCCGGTGTTCGGCGACCGGGTGTGGGGATGGACAGGCCATGTCATCGACATCCTGGCGGTCTTCGCGACCCTGTTCGGGCTGGCGACCTCGCTCGGATTCGGGGCCGAGCAGGCGAATGCCGGTCTCAATCACCTGTTCGGCGTGCCGGTCGGCAACACCTCCAAGGTGCTGCTGATCACCGGCATCACGGCAATCGCCCTGGTCTCCGTGGTGGCCGGGCTGGACGCCGGCGTGAAACGGCTGTCCGAGATCAACATGGTGCTGGCGGCGCTGCTGCTGGTGTTCGTCGTGGCGGTCGGCCCGTCCATGGCGATCGCGACCGGCTTCTTCCAGAACCTGATCGCCTATGCCGAGTATCTGCCGGCGCTGTCGAACCCGTTCGGCCGCGACGACGCCAACTTCAGCCAGGGCTGGACCTCGTTCTACTGGGCGTGGTGGATCTCCTGGTCGCCGTTCGTCGGGATGTTCATCGCCCGGGTCAGCCGCGGCCGGACCGTGCGCGAGTTCATGATCTGCGTGCTGCTGATCCCGTCGCTCGTGTCGGTGTTCTGGATGACCGCGTTCGGCGGCACGGCGATCGGCCAGATCGTCAACGACGGCTACCAGGCGGTCAACGACGCCGCCCTCGAACTCAAGCTGTTCGTCATGCTCGAGGCGCTGCCGCTGGCCGGCATCACCTCGTTCATCGGGATCGTCCTGGTGATCGTGTTCTTCGTCACCTCGTCGGATTCCGGCTCTCTGGTGATCGACACCATCACTGCCGGCGGCAAGGTCGACGCGCCGGTGCCGCAGCGGGTGTTCTGGGCGATCTTCGAAGGGCTGGTGGCGATCGCCCTGCTGCTCGGCGGCGGCCTGGCGGCCCTGCAGGCGGCGGCGGTCTCCACCGGGTTGCCGTTCACCCTGGTGCTGCTGCTCGGCTGCTGGGCCCTGGTCAAGGGGTTGCGCAGCGAGCCGCGCTGACCGGCTGTCGGCGGCCGCGTGCCTCCGGGTGCGCGGCCGCCGGCGATGCCCGCTTGCACGGGCGGTTGCGGGGCGGTTTGATGGCGGCCCCGCCATCTGCCCGGACCCGACCGATGCCCGCTTCCGAACTGATCGCCAAGACGGCGACCGAGATCGTCGCCCTGCTGAAGGCCGGCGAGGTCACCACCCTCGACCTGCTGGATGCGCTGGAAGGCCGGATCGCCGAGGTCGAGCCCGCGGTCAACGCGCTGCCGACCCTGTGCTTCGAGCGGGCTCGCGAGGCCGCCAGGGCGCTGGCCGCGAAGCCGGTGGCCGAGCGCGGCATGCTGGCCGGCATGCCGGTCGCCATCAAGGATCTGGTGAACGTCGCCGGCGTGCGCTCGACCCAGGGGTCGCCGATCTTCGCCGACTTCGTGCCGGAGACGTCGGACGTCGTGGTGACCACGCTGGAGGCCGCCGGCGGCGTGATCTACGCCAAGGCCAACACCCCGGAATTCGGCGCAGGCGCCAACACTTTCAACGAGGTGTTCGGGCGCACCCTGAACCCCTGGGATACCTCGAAGAGCTGCGCCGGGTCGTCCGGCGGCTCGGCGGTGGCGCTGGCCACCGGCACCGCCTGGATGGCGTCCGGATCCGACCTCGGCGGCAGCCTGCGCAACCCCGCCAGCTTCTGCGGCATCGTCGGCTTCCGCCCGACTCCGGGCCGGGTGGCGCACGGGCCGGCTGCGCTGCCGTACAACTCCATGTCGGTCGAGGGGCCGATGGCGCGCACGGTCGCCGACTGCGCGCTGATGCTGGACGCCATGTGCGGCCAGACCCCGGTCGACCCGATCTCGCTGGAGAGGCCGGCGGTGTCTTTCGTCGACGCGGTGGCCGCCCGCAGGGCCCCGAAGCGGGTGGCGTTCAGCCGCGACCTCGGCGGCATCACCCCGGTCGACCCGGAGGTCGCCGACATCGTCGAGCGGGCCGCCCGCCGGTTCGAGGCGATGGGCTGCACGGTCGAGGAGGCCAGCCCCGACTTTGCCGACGTGCAGATGATCTTCCAGACCATGCGCGCCATGGGCATGGCGGCCGGCAAGAAGGACCTGCTGGCCACGCATCGCGACCAGCTGAAGCCCGAGGTGATCTGGAACATCGAGAAGGGCCTGGAACTGACAATGGCCGACATCGCCGCCGCCGAGCTGGCGCGCGGCCGCTACTACCACCGGGTCCGGGCGTTCTACGACCGTTACGACCTGGTGCTGTGCCCGGCCACCGTGGTGCCGCCCTATCCGATCGAGGACCGCTACGTCGCCGAGTGCCAGGGCCACACCTTCTCGAACTACATCGAGTGGTGCACGGTCGCCTACGCCTTCACCTGCGCCGGGCTGCCGGCGATCTCGGTGCCGGCCGGGTTCACCGCGGGCGGCCTGCCGGTCGGCCTGCAGATCGCCGGGCCGCCGCGCGGCGAGGCGGCGGTGCTGGCGGCGGCCGCCATGTTCGAGGACATTGCCCCGTGGGCGCACACCCTGCCGGTCGACCCGCGCGGCCCGAAGGGGTGAGGAGGCCGGTCGCTTCGTGGGTCCCGGAGCCAGTCGCTCGCGCGGCTTCCCCGGGACGACGAACGGAGGCAGGGGCGAGCAGCGCCAATCCAGCGAACTCCCCCTCTTCCGTCATTCCGGAGGGGACGCGCGAGCGTCCGGCTCCGGAACCCACCCATTGCCTCAACCCCGGACGGCTCAGACCTCCCAGCCGGCCTCCCGGCAGAACGCGAGCTGTTCGGCCGAGAACGCCGACAGGTCGCGCTCGCGCCAGCGGCCGATGCCCTCGGGGCGGATGACGTCGGCGCAGGCCGGGACGATCCGCTCGGCCGGAACCGGCAGCCGCAGCGCCTCGACCAGCCGGGTCAACTCGTCGACCGGCCGTTCGACGAAGTCGTCGAAGCGCAGCGGGATCACCCGGCCCGGGTAGCGCGCGGTCAGGGCGTCGAGCCGCTTCTGGGTGCGGATCCAGTATTCCAGCTGGGCGGCCTCCGGCGACGGCCAGTCGGCCGGCTCCAGGTCGAACAGCCAGGACCAGTTGCCGAGTTGGCCGCGGTTGTCGCTGAACGCCATGTCGAGCGGATGCCGCGAGACGTAGACCAAGGCGGCGTCCAGCCAGGTGTCGAGGATCGCCTCCAGGAACACGTGGCAGTTCGGCTCCTTGGTCATCCACCCCAGGCTGCCCGGCGCTCCGGCCAGGCCGCGGCCCTGGGCGCGGCGGTAGCGCAAGAGGGTCGGCGCGCGCAGCAGCTGCGGCAGGCCGATGCCCCGGGTCATCACCGCTTCGAACAGCCGCAGGCGGGCGGCGACCTGTCGCGGCGGCGGTCCGGCGCGCAGCCAGTCCGGCCGCTTGAACAACTCGGTGAAGATCAGGTTGTCGTTGGAGACGTTCAGGCAGCCGCCCGGGTAGTAGCCGAGGGCGGCGACGGCGCCGGCGACGGCACGGGTCCCCGAGCCGCCCAGGCCGCCGATGAACAGGATGGGCGCGCGGGTCGTCATGGTCGCCCGTTTAGCCCGCGGGCGGCCGCGGGGCAATCCGCGATCGAGTATCGCCCGGGTGTTCGGGGCCGGTCAGTCGAAGCTCACCTCGATGCGCCCGATCGGGCCGAAATCGGCGACCAGGGTCTGCCCGGCCGACGCCGGGATCGGCTGGGTGGTGGTCCCGGTCGACACGAAGTCGCCGGCCCTGAGGCCGCGGCCCCGGGCCGCCAGCGCGTTGGCCAGCCAGGCGGTCGCCGCCAGCGGCCCGCCCTCGACATTGCCGCCGCGGCCCTCGCGCAGCAGGGCGCCGTCGACGGTCAGGGTGACGCGCTGCTCGATCAGGTCCAGGCCCTGCCAGTCGGCGACCGGCGCGCCCTTTACCCAGCGGCCGTGCGAGCCGTCGTCGGCGATCAGCGACGGGCCGCCGGCGGTGATGCCGCCGGCCAGCGGCGTGTCGACGATCTCGATCGCCGGCAGCACGGTGCGCACCGCGCGGCGGATCGCGTCGGCGTCGAACGGCGCGTCGGCCGGATCCAGGTCGATGTCGATCTCGAGAGCGATCTCCGGCTCGACGATGCGCTGGAACATCTCCGACGCCACGAAGCGGGCCGGTGCGTCGCTGGTCAGGGTCGACAGCAGCACCCCGAAGAACGGCTCGACCACCCCCAGCATCTCCCGGGCCGCCGGGTTGGTGGCGCCGATCTTCCAGCCGATCGGCCGCGCCCGTTCCTCCTGGATGCGCAGCGCGACCAGGGCCTGCTGGATGGCATAGCCGTCCTCCGCCGACTGCGGCCGGCAGGCTTCCGGCAGCGCCGGCAGCGCGACTCCGCGGCGCCGGTGGTCGAGCAGCAGGCGCGCGGCGGTCGCGGAATCGGCGGCGGAGATCGGCATCGGGGAACTCCCAGCAGGTATTCGGTCGTATAGTCGGCGGAACCCCTCGGGGCTGTCCATCCTGTCGCGTGACGGCAGGCCGGACCGCGCGGCGGATTTGCAACTTTACCGTGGAGAGCGACGATCGGTGCGCATATTGTAGTCAAAGATCCGATTCCGGTTTCCGGTCGGGTGGCTTGGACGGGAGCGCGGGCATGATCCGCCGATGGCTGCGGGGCGATGGTGGTCCGGTCACGGTGGGCCCGCGGCGAGGCATGCCGGTCGCGCAGGGTCCCGGAGAAGACCGGCGGATGCCGTCGCCGGGCCGACCGGGTCCGCGCGAGCGCCCGACGCAGCCGACGCCGCAGACCGGTCTGCGGGTCGTGCCGCTGCCGGCGTCCTCGGACGGCCGGGAGTTCCGGGCCGATCGCCGTTCGGCCCGCTACGCGGCGAATGGGGCGGCACTGGTGGTCGCCGACCAACCGCTGGCGGTGGTGACGATCTCGCTGTCCGGACTGTCGGCCGAGTGGAACGGGGCGGCGCTGCCCGCGATCGGGACGCTGTTCGAGGGAATGCTGCAGCCGACCGGCCGGGTCGGCGAGTTCCCGGTATCCTTCACTGTCGTACGGCTGGAGCCGCAGCGCCGTCTGGTGGCCGGGCGCTTCGTCGGCCTCAAGGGATCGGCCATCGACGCGCTGCTGGCGTGGCTCGTCCGGCTCGATCGCGGCGTCGCGTAACGCAGGTCCGCTGCCCGCCGGCCCGTCCTTGTCCCTCGCAGGACCCGCTTGTATAGTCCCCCGCCTTTTTGTTGCAGCGCACAAGGTAGCGTGGCATGCACCCCGTGAAGCAGTACTTTCTCGAGGATCTCGAACTCGGCATGCGCGCCGAGTACGAGCGCCGCGTGACCGAGGACATGATCGAGTCCTTCGCGGAGGTGTCGGGCGACTTCAACCCGCTCCATCTCGACGAGGACTATGCCGCCACGACCATGTTCAAGGGCCGGATCGCCCACGGCATGCTGTCGGCGGCGTTCATCTCCAAGGTGTTCGGCACCGTCATGCCCGGCAAGGGCTCGGTCTACATCTCGCAGACCCTGCGGTTCCTTGCGCCGGTGCGGATCGACGACACCGTGCTCACCACCGTCGAGGTCACGGGCATCGACAGCGAGAAGAAGCGGGTGTCGTTCAAGTCGCGCTGCAAGGTCGGCGCGACGGTCGTCATCGACGGGGACGCGTTGATTCTCGTCCCCTCGCGCGCCCGGGCCGCCGCGGCTTAAGATCCGGTCATGGAAATTCTGCGCACACTCGGCGCGGTCGAGCCCCGGCATCGCGGGGCGGTCGCCGCCATCGGCAATTTCGACGGGGTGCATCTCGGTCACCGCGCGGTGATCGGCGAGGCCGCGCGCATCGCCGGCGACCTGCACGCGCCGCTGGCGGTGCTGACCTTCGAGCCGCACCCCCGCATGTTCTTCCAGCCGGACGCGGCGCCGTTCCGGCTGACCAGCGCGGCCGGCCGGGCGGCGCGGCTCGAGGAACTCGGCGTCGACCTGCTGTTCGAACTGCCGTTCGACGACGCCTTCGCGCATGTCTCCGCCGAGGGTTTCGTCGACGACGTGCTGCACGGCGCCCTCGGCCCGCGCCACGTGGTGGTCGGCTACGACTTCAACTTCGGGCACCGCCGGCGCGGCACCACCGACATGCTGATCGAGCGGGCCGGCCATCTCGGCTTCGGCGCCACCAAGGTGGCGGCGGTGCACGAGAGCGACGGCGCGGTCTACTCGTCGTCGCGCATCCGCCAGTGCCTGACCGAGGGCGACCCGCGGGGCGCGGCGTCGCTGCTGGGATCGCCCTGGGAGATCGACGGGCCGGTGGAGCAGGGCGACCGGCGCGGCCGCACCATCGGCTTCCCGACCGCCAACCTGCGGCTCGGCGGGCTGATCTGCCCGCGGCTCGGGGTCTACGCGGTGCGCGCCGCGCTCACGGAAGGCGACGGGGCCGGGTCCTGGATGGCCGGCGTGGCCAATCTCGGCGTGCGCCCGACGGTCAACGACCGCGGCGTCCTGCTGGAAGTGCACCTGTTCGATCGCGATATCGACCTGTACGGACGCGGCCTGCGCGTGCGTCTGGTTGACTTTATCCGGCCGGAACGGAAATTTGGCGGCCTTGAGGAGCTGAAGGCTCAGATCGCCGCGGACGCGGCGCGGGCGCGGGAGATCCTGGGCGCGTAAGCCCAGGATGCCGACGGCCCGGGAAGGACCAGTGATGACGACCGACTACAAGAACACGGTGTTCCTGCCGAAGACCGACTTCCCGATGCGCGCGGGCCTGCCGCAGCGCGAGCCGGAGATCCTGGCGTGGTGGAGCGAGATCGGCCTCGACCGCCGGATCGTCGACGTCCGCAAGGGCCGGGAGAAGTTCATTCTGCACGACGGGCCGCCCTATGCGAACGGCCACCTGCATATCGGCCACGCGCTGAACAAGATCCTCAAGGACGTCATCAACCGCTCGCAGCACATGGCCGGCAAGCAGACCGCCTACGTGCCGGGCTGGGACTGCCACGGCCTGCCGATCGAGTGGAAGATCGAGGAGGAGTACCGGGCCCGCGGCCAGAACAAGGACGACGTGCCGATCGTCGAGTTCCGCAAGGAATGCCGGGCGTTCGCCGACAAGTGGATCGACACCCAGCTCACCGAGTTCAAGCGCCTCGGCGTCACCGGCCTGTGGGACCGGCCCTACCTGACCATGACCTTCGCCGCCGAGGCGCAGATCGCCCGCGAGCTCGGCAAGTTCCTGATGAACGGCGGCCTGTACAAGGGCGCACGCCCGGTCATGTGGTCGGTGGTCGAGAAGACCGCGCTGGCCGACGCCGAGATCGAGTACCACGACCACGTCTCGACCACGATCCATGTCCGCTTCCCGGTGGTGAAGGCCGGGCATCCGGCGCTCGACGGCGCGTCGGTGGTGATCTGGACCACCACCCCCTGGACCATGCCGGGCAACCGCGCGGTCGCCTACGGCGACGACATCGACTACGCCGTGGTCGAGGCAACGGCGGTCGCCGAGAACAGCCTGGTCAAGGTCGGCGAGAAGCTGGTCTGCGCGGTCGCCCTGCTGGACGACTTCAAGGCCCAGGCCAAGATCGAATCGGTCGCCGAGGTCGCCCGCCTGAAGGGCACCGACCTGGCCGGCACGGTCACCGCGCATCCGCTGCGCGGCCACGGCTACGACTACGACGTGCCGATGCTGGCCGCCGAGTTCGCGACCGACGAGACCGGTACCGGTTTCGTCCACATCGCGCCCGGCCACGGCGCCGACGACTTCCTGCTGGGACAGAAGCACGGCCTGGACATCCCGCAGACCGTCGCCGACGACGGCAACTTCTACGACCACGTGCCGATCTTCGCGGGCATGAACGTGCTCGAGGACAACATGAGGATCGCGGCAATCCTGCGCGATCACGGCGGCATCGTCGCCCGCGGCAAGCTCAAGCACTCCTACCCGCACTCCTGGCGGTCGAAGGCGCCGCTGATCTTCCGCAACACCGCGCAGTGGTTCATCTCGATGGAGACGAACAGGCTGCGCGAGACCGCGCTGCAGGCGATCGACGACACCCGCTTCGTGCCGCAGTCCGGCCAGACCCGGCTGCGCGGCATGATCGAGAGCCGGCCCGACTGGTGCATCAGCCGGCAGCGCGCCTGGGGCGTGCCGATCCCGGTGTTCGTCGAGAAGAAGACCGGCCAGCCGCTGCGCGACCCGGCGGTGCTGGAGCGCGTCGCCCAGGCCTTCGAGGCCGAGGGGGCGGACGCCTGGTTCGCCTCGCCGCCGGCGCGGTTCCTCGGTAACGACTACAACCCGGACGACTACGAGCAGGTCGGCGACATCTGCGACGTCTGGTTCGACTCCGGCTCGACCCACGCCTTCGTGCTGGAGAACGATCCGGAGCTGCAGTGGCCGGCCTCGCTGTATCTCGAAGGTTCGGACCAGCACCGCGGCTGGTTCCACTCCTCGCTGCTGGAGTCCTGCGGCACCCGCGGGCGGGCGCCGTACGACGCGGTACTGACCCACGGCTTCGTGCTCGACCAGGACGGCCGCAAGATGTCCAAGTCGATGGGCAACGTGACCGCGCCGCAGGAGGTCATGGACCAGTTCGGCGCCGACATCCTGCGGCTCTGGGTGGTCAGCTCCGACTACTCCGAGGACCTGCGGATCGGGCCCGACATCATCAAGCACCAGGCCGACCACTACCGGCGCCTGCGCAACACCCTGCGCTACCTGCTGGGGGCGCTCGACGGCTACGGCGACGCCGAGAAGCTGCCGGTCGAGCGGATGCCGGAGCTGGAGCGCTGGGTGCTGCACCGGCTGGCCGAGCTGGACGCGGTCGTGCGGCGCTGCACCGACGACTTCGACTTCCACACCCTGTTCACCCAGATACACCAGTTCTGCGCGGTCGACCTGTCGGCCTTCTACTTCGACGTCCGCAAGGACTCGCTGTACTGCGACCGGCCGGACTCCGACCGCCGCCGGGCGGCCCGCACGGTCATGGCGCAGCTGTTCGACTGCCTGACCGCCTGGCTGGCGCCGATCCTGTGCTTCACGGCGGAAGAGGCCTGGCGGGCGCGCAACGCCGGGCCGGCCGACTCCGTGCACCTGCGCGAATACCCGGCGATCCCGGAAGGCTGGCGGGACGACGCGCTGGCGGCGAAGTGGGCGAAGATCCGCCAGCTCCGCCGAGTCGTGACCGGCGCACTCGAACTGGAGCGGGCCGAGAAGCGGATCGGCGCGTCGCTGCAGGCGCATCCGACGGTCTATGCGACCGCCGACCTGCTGGCCGGCATGCAGGGCGTCGACCCGGCCGAGGTGTTCATCACATCCGGGGCGACCCTGGTCGCCGGCGACGGCCCGGCCGAGGCGTACCGGCTGGCCGAGGTCGCCGGGGTCGCGGTGCTGCCAGGGCTGGCCGACGGCGCCAAGTGCGAGCGTTGCTGGCGGGTGCTGCCCGAGGTCGCCGTCGGCGATCCGGTCTGCGACCGCTGCGACGACGTCGTGTCGTCCGCGCGCGACGCCGCCGAGTGACGGTGACGGGATGATCAGCCGCACCGCTCAACTGGGCCTGGGCCTGGCGGCGCTCACCGTGGCGCTCGACCGGGTGACCAAGGTGTGGGCGCTCGACGCGCTGTTCGATCCGCCGGCCCGGATCACCGTGCTCGAGGTCCTGAACCTGGTTCCGGTGTGGAACCGCGGCGTCAGTTTCGGCCTGCTGTCCAGCGACTCCCCCTGGGGGCCTTGGCTGCTCGGCGGGTTTGCGCTCGCCGTGGCGGGGGCGCTGGTGATATGGCTGTTGCGGGCCGACAACCGGATTCTCGGATCCGGCCTCGGACTGGTGATCGGCGGGGCGGTCGGCAACGCCATCGACCGGGCGCTGTACGGCGCGGTCGTGGACTTCGTGGACGCCCATTGGGGCGATCTGCACTGGCCGGCCTTCAATATCGCCGACGCAGCGATTACGCTGGGCGTTGGATTTTTGCTGCTCGATGCCCTCGGAATCGGAACCGGGGCGCGGGCGTCCGAGGGAGGACGGACCAGCGATGGGTAACGGAATGGCACGACGTCGATGTGCCGCGGTCGCCGCGGTGATCGCGGCCGCGTCCCTGGTCGGCGGCTGCGGCCAGGTTCGCGATGCCCTGGGCTACGACAAGGATCCGCCGGACGAGTTCCAGGTGGTGGCGCGGGCGCCGCTGGCGCTGCCGCCGAACTACGACCTGAGGCCGCCGGAACCGGGCGCCGACCGCCCGCAGGAACTGTCGCCGACGGACGCCGCGGCCGAGCGCATCCTGGGACGCCGGACCGGTCAGAGCCGGGCGGTCACCGGCCAGCAGCCGGGACCGGCCGTGCAGGCCGCCCCGCGCGCGCCGGTGTCGGTACAGTCGGGCGGGGTCGCGGCGCTGCGCGACCAGCTCCAGCTCGACCAGGCCGAGCCGAACATCCGCCAGATCGTGAACCGCGAGACCGCCGACTTCGTCTACCAGACGGAGTACCCGATCGACCGGCTGCTGTTCTGGAAGGACAAGCCGGAGCCGGGAATCCTTCTCGACGCCGAGAAGGAGAGCAAGCGGCTGCGCGAGAACAGCGCCCTCGGCCAGCCGGTCGGGACCGGCGAGACCCCGACCATCGAGCGCCGGCGCGGCGGGATCCTCGAAGGGCTGTTCTGACGGTTCCGACAGCCGGAACGTGTTCGGCGCCCGTCGACCTGCCATACCGGCGCCGCGATTCGCGTCTTCTCTGCAATCGTGCCTTCGCCGACCGGGAGAGTCCTCGTGCCGATACGCCCGTCCGACCTGCGTTCCGCCATCGTCGCCGTCGTCGCGATCGCCGTCCTGGCGGTCGGTGTCCTCGGCCGCCCGCTGCCGACGGCCGCGGCGGTTTTCGACCCGGAGACCTTCACGCTCGAAAACGGCCTGCAGGTGGTGGTGATCCCCAACCGCCGGGTGCCGGTGGTCAGCCACATGGTCTGGTACAAGGTCGGTGCCGCCGACGAGCCGGCCGGCAAGTCGGGCATCGCGCACTTCCTCGAGCACCTGATGTTCAAGGGCACCAGCAACCGGGCGCCCGGCGAGTTCTCGCGCATCGTCAACCGGGTCGGCGGCAGCGAGAACGCCTTCACCAGCTTCGACTACACCGGCTACTACCAGAACGTGGCGCGCGACCAGCTCGGCCGGATGATGGAGCTGGAGGCCGACCGCATGGCCAACCTGTCGATCTCCGAGGCCGACGTCGCTGCCGAGCGCGAGGTCATCCTTGAGGAGCGGCGGTCGCGTACCGACAACGACCCGCGCGCCCAGTTCGGCGAGCAGGTGACCGCGGCCACCTATCTCGCCTATCCCTACCGGATCCCGGTGATCGGCTGGGAGAACGAGATGCGCGGGCTGACCCGCGAGGACGCCCTGCGGTTCTACGAGACCTGGTACGCGCCGAACAACGCGGTGCTGGTGGTCGCCGGCGACGTGACCGCCGAGGAGGTCCGCGGCCTTGCCGAGAGCACCTACGGCAGGATCCCGGCGCGCGCCGTCCCGGATCGGATCGCGCGGCGCGGCATCGAGCCGCCGCAACTCGCGGCCCGCCGGCTGGAGATGGACAGCGCGCGGGTCGACCAGCCGAGCTGGTCGCGCCGCTGGCTGGCGCCCGGCGTGGTCTGGGGCGAGACCGCCCAGGCGGCGCCGCTGCAGGTGCTGGCCGAGATCCTTGGCGGCGGCACCACCAGCCGGCTGTACCGCCGCCTCGTGGTCGAGCAGGGGCTGGCGGTGTCGTCCGGCGCCGGCTACTCGCCGGACGGGCTCGGCCCCCAGACTTTCGCGCTCTACGCCAGCCCGCGCGACGGCGTCGACCTGAAGCGGCTGGAGGCGGCGGTCGAGGACGAGGTCGCGCGACTGCTGCGCGACGGCGTGACCGAGGAGGAACTGGCCTCGGCGGTGACCCGCATGAAGCGGCAGGCGGTGTTCGCGCGCGACGACATGCTGGCCCCGGCCCGGCTGTTCGGCGAGGCGATGGCGGCCGGCGGCGGGATCGCCGAGGTCGAGGAATGGCCGGAGCGCATCGGGGCGGTGACCGCGGCCCGGATCGCGGAGGCCGCCAAAACGCTGTTCGTGCCGGAACGCTCGGTCACCGCGGTCATCCGCCCGAAGCCGGCCAGCTGAGGATCCGACCATGCGCAGAACTCTCGCGATCCTCGTCCTGGTCCTCGGGATCGGCGGCCGCGCGCTGCCGGCCGCCGCGCTCGACATCCAGGAGGTCGTCAGCCCCGGCGGCGTGAAGGCCTGGCTGGTCGAGGACCACAGCAACCCGATCCTCAGCCTGTCGTTCTCGTTCGCCGGCGGCGAGTCGTCGGATCCGGCGGGCAAGGAGGGGCGTGCCCGGCTGGTGTCCGGCCTGCTCGACGAGGGCGCCGGCGAGATGGACTCGCAGGCCTTCCAGAAGGCCCTGACCGACAACTCGATCAGCCTGCGCTTCAATTCGCGCATCGACCGGTTCTCCGGCGAACTGGTCACCCTGACCGAGACCCGGGAGCTGGCGGTCGACATGCTGCGCCTCGCCCTGACCGCGCCGCGTTTCGACGCCGAGCCGGTCGAGCGCATCCGCGCCCAGATCCAGGCGTCGCTCCGCAACGACCTGCAGAACCCGCGCAGCATCGCCAGCCGGGCGTGGTGGGCGGCGAGCTTTCCGGACCATCCCTACGGCCGCTCCGGCGACGGCACCGCCGACAGCGTGGCCGCGGTCACCGTCGACGACCTCCGGTCCTTCGTCGGGGCCGCCTTCGTCCGCAAGGGCCTGGTGGTCGCGGCGGTCGGCGACATCGACGCGCCGGCGCTGGCGGCCCTGCTCGACCGGGTGTTCGGGTCCCTGCCCGCGGCCGGATCGCTGGCGCCGGTCCCCGACGCCGCGCCGAAGGCGGTCGGCCAGACCATGGTGGTCGAGGTGCCGGTGCCGCAGTCGCTGGTGGTGTTCGGCCATGCCGGCATCGCGCGCGACGACCCGGACTGGTACGCCGCATCGCTGCTCAACGAGATCATGGCCGGCGGCTTCGGCTCGCGGCTGACCGAGGAGATCCGCGAGAAGCGCGGACTGGTCTACGGGGTCTACGCCTACCTGCTGCCGCTCGACCACGCGCCGCTGGTGATGGGCGGCCTCGCCACCCAGAACGCCCGGGTCGCGGAATCGGTCGAGATCCTGCGCCAGGAATGGAAACGGATGGCCGACCAGGGGCCGACCGACGCGGAGCGGTCCGACGCCCTGACCTATCTCCTGGGCTCGTTCCCGCTGCGGCTGACCGACTCCGACGGAACCGCGGGCGTTCTCATGGGCTTACAGGAGGGCGACCTGCCGATCGACTACTTCGATCGGCGCGAGGCGCTGTACCGGGCGGTCACCCCGGCCGACCTCCGGCGGGTGGCGGCGCGGCTGTACCGGCCCGAGCAGTTGACGGTAGTCTTCGTGGGGATGCCGGAGGCGGTGACGCCGACGGCCCCGGCCCCTCGGGTTCCGGGGGTGCCGTCCCGGGGCGGATGACGACGAGGTCGCGTATCTGGTAGTGTTGGGGAATGGAGACCACTCTATGTTGATGGAAAGCCCGTTCACCCACGAGATCGCCGGTACCTTCACGGACAAGGTCGGCATGGCCGGCCTCGACCACGCGGCCTATCACGCCCTGATGCCGCGCGCCGGTACGGCGCTGGACCGGCTGCGCGAGCAGAAGGCGTCGGGCGCGCTGCCGATCCTGGCCCTGCCGGGACGTCATGACGATCTGCAGGCCTGGAAGCCGATCGTCGACCGCTACCGTGCGCAGTTCGACGACGTCATCGTGCTCGGCATCGGCGGTTCCTCGCTCGGCGGCGCTACCCTCTGCCGGCTCGCCGACGCCGGTTTCGGGCCGAGCGACGGGGCGCCGCGGGTACGGTTCCTGGACAACATCGACCCCTGGACCTTCGACGCCCTGATGGCTCGCCTCGACCTCGGGAGGACCGGCTTCCTGTCGATCTCGAAGTCCGGCGGCACCGCCGAGACCGTGGCCCAGACCCTGGCGGTGCTGGACCGGCTGAACCAGCGCCTCGGCAACGACGACCTGGCGACCCGGATGACCTGCATCGCCGAGCACACAGACAACCCGCTGCGGGCGATCGCCGGGCATTTCGGGCTGTTCTGCCTGGACCACGACCCGAACATCGGCGGCCGCTACTCGGCGCTGTCGGTCACCGGCCTGTTGCCGGCCGCGATCGCCGGGGTCGACGTCGAGGCGGTGCGTCGCGGCGCCGGCATGGTGCTGAACGCGGCGCTGAGCGCCGACCGGCCCGAGGACGCCGCACCGGCGGCCGGGGCGGTGATCAACATCGGCCTGGCCACCGGCGGCGACGTCAGCCAGACCGTGATCATGCCCTATGTGGACCGCCTCGAGCGGTTCGGGACCTGGTTCCGCCAGCTGTGGGCGGAGAGCCTGGGCAAGGACGGCCACGGCACCACCCCGGTCGACGCCATGGGGGCGGTCGACCAGCACAGCCAGCTGCAGCTCTATCTCGGCGGCCCGCGCGACAAGCTGTTCACGCTGATCCTGGCCGATCCGTCGGGCCACGGCCCGGTCGCCAGGGCGGTGACCGCCGGCCCGGCCGCCGCGTCGCTCGACTACCTGGTCGGCCGCAGCCTCGGCGACCTGCTGGCGGCCGAGCAGCGGGCCACCGCCGAGACCCTGATCCGCAACGGCTGCCCGACCCGGCTGATCCGCTTCCCGGTGCTGACCGAGGAGGTCATGGGCGGCCTGATGATGCATTTCATCCTGGAGACCATCATCGCCGCCCATCTTCTCGGAATCGATCCGTTCGACCAGCCGGCGGTCGAGGAGAGCAAGGTGCTGGCGCGCAAGTATCTGCGCGAAGGCATGGAATGACCGCCGAGCGCGCGGCCCATGCGGGCGCCGGGCCGGTCGGCCCGGTGGTCCGGCGGCTGCCCGAGACCCTGGTCAACCGGATCGCCGCCGGCGAGGTGGTGGAGCGGCCGGCCAGCGCCCTGAAGGAACTGGTCGAGAACGCGCTCGACGCCGGGGCGCGGCGGATCGACGTGGTGCTGCGCGACGGCGGCCGCACCCTGATCCAGGTCAGCGACGACGGCTGCGGCATGGATCCCGACACCCTGGCGCTGGCGGTCGAGCGCCACGCCACCTCGAAGCTGCCGGACGACGACCTCACCCACATCTCGACCCTCGGATTCCGGGGCGAGGCGCTGCCGTCGATCGGCGCGGTCAGCCGGCTGACCATCACCAGCCGGGCCGCCGGGGCGCCGGCGGCGTGGCGCATCCGGATCGAGGGCGGGGCGGTCGGCGCGCCCGAGCCGGCGGCGCTGTCGGCCGGTACCCGGGTCGAGGTGCGCGACCTGTTCTATGCCACCCCGGCCCGGCTGAAGTTCCTGAAGGTGCCGCGCACCGAGCAGATGCACGCGGTCGAGATCCTGCAGCGGCTGGCGATGGCGGCGCCGACCGTCGGCTTCAGCCTGTCCGACGGCAACCGCACGGTGCTGAGCCTGGAGGCGGCGCAGGATCTCCTCGAGGGGGGCGGGCTGTTCGAGGCCCGGCTGGCCCGGCTGGGCGCGGTGCTCGGCCGCGAGTTCGCGGCCGACGCCCTGCCGATCGACGCCGAGCGCCAGGGCTACCGGCTGACCGGCTATGCCGGGCTGCCGACCCTGCATCGGCGGACCAGCGCCCACCAGTACCTGTTCGTCAACGGCCGGCCGGTCCGCGACCGGCTGCTGCTCGGCGCGGTGCGCGGTGCCTACATGGATTTCGTCGCCTCCGACCGCCATCCGATGCTGGCGCTGTTCCTGGAACTGCCGGCCGAGGAGGTCGACGTGAACGTGCACCCGGCCAAGACCGAGGTGCGGTTCCGCGACGCCGGGCTGGTGCGCGGCATGATCGTCGGGGCGCTCAAGCACGCGCTCGCCGCCGCCGGCCACCGGGCCTCGGCTTCGGTCGGCACCGCCACCCTGGGGGCGTTCCGGCCGGACGGCCTGGTGCCGCATTCCGGCTCGGCCCAGCGCCCGGCCTGGGTGACGCCCGCCTGGGCCCCGCCGCCGTCGCAAGGGCTCGCCGAGGCCCAGGCCGCCTGGCAGGCGCCGATGCCCGGTTCCGGCGACCGGCTGGACCTGGGTGGAGCCCCGGCCGCCCGGGTCGAGGGCGCGTCGCCCGACCCGGTGGCCGAGCGCCACCCGCTGGGCGCGGCGCGGGCGCAGATCCACGCCACCTACATCGTCGCCCAGACCGAGGACGGCCTGGTGATCGTCGACCAGCACGCCGCCCACGAGCGGCTGGTCTACGAGCGCATGAAGGAGGCGCTCGCGGCCGGCGGCGTCGCCCGCCAGGCGCTGCTGCTGCCCGAGGTGGTCGAGCTCGACGAGGCGGCGGTCGACCGACTGCTGCAGCGCACCGACGAACTGGCGGCGCTCGGGCTGGTGCTGGAGCCGTTCGGCCAGGGGGCGGTGGTGGTGCGGGAGGTGCCGGCGCTGCTCGGCAGGACCGACGCCGCCGCCCTGGTGCGCGACCTCGCCGACGACCTGGCCGAGGTCGGAGACGCCCAGTCCCTGCAGGACCGGCTGGCCGACGTCTGCGGCACCATGGCCTGCCACGGCTCGGTGCGGGCCGGCCGGCGGCTGGGGGCGGAGGAGATGAACGCCCTGCTGCGGCAGATGGAGGTCACCCCGCATTCCGGCCAGTGCAATCACGGCCGCCCGACCTATGTCGAGCTGAAGCTGGCCGACATCGAGCGGCTGTTTGGGCGGCGGTAGGGACAATGAGACGCTTCCCGCTTCCTCGTCACTCCGGCCGGAGGCGGCCCGCTCCGGAATGACGATAGAAGAGGAAGACGCCCGCTTCCCGAAGGCGTAGAACCGCCCCATGACCGACGCCTCCGACATCCGCGAAGGGGACTGGGTCGACCGGCTGCTGCCGGGCGGCTGGCAGCCCTACGCCCGGCTGGCGCGGCTGGACCGGCCGATCGGCACCTGGCTGCTGTACCTGCCCTGCCTGTGGGGGCTGGCGCTCGGCTGGCAGGCGACCCGGGCGCCGCTGCCGGAGATGCTCTGGTACGTGGCGCTGTTCGGGATCGGCGCGCTGGTCATGCGCGGCGCCGGCTGCACGGTGAACGACCTGATGGACCGCGAGCTCGACCGTCGGGTCGCGCGCACCGCCACCCGGCCGATCGCCAGCGGCGCCGTCAGCCCGCGCCGGGCGCTGGTGTTCCTGGCCGCGCAGATGGCCGTCGGCCTGGCGATCCTGCTGCAGCTCAACGCCTTTTCATGGGCGCTCGGCGCCGCCGTGCTGGTGCTGGTGTTCAGCTACCCGCTGGCCAAGCGGGTGACCGACTGGCCGCAGGCGGTGCTGGGCCTGACCTTCAACTGGGGCGCGCTGCTCGGCTACGCCGCGGTGACCGGCACGGTCGCGGCGCCGGCGATCGTCGCCTATGCCGCCGGGTTCTTCTGGACGCTCGGCTACGACACCGTCTACGCCCACCAGGACAAGGAGGACGACGCCATCGTCGGCGTGCGGTCCTCGGCGCTGGCGTTGGGCGAACGGACCCGGCCGGCCCTGGTGGGGTTCTACGCGCTGACGGTCGTCCTGCTCGGGGCCGCCGCCTGGGCCGCCGGCCTCGGGCCCTGGAGCTATGCCGGGCTGGCGGCGCTGGCCGCGCATTTCGCCTGGCAGGTGCGGACCGTCGACATCGACGATCCCAAGGGCTGCCTGGCGATCTTCCGGTCGAACCGCGATGCCGGGCTGATCGTCGCCGCCGCCCTCGTGATCGGCTGATGACCGACCCGGTGGCGCACGATCGGGCGGCGCGCGATCCGGCGATCTTCATCCGGGACAACACACTGCTCAAGGCCCCGACCCTGGTGCCGGAGATCCGCCTGCACCTGGCGGACGCCGCGCTGCCGCTGTGGGAGAAGACCGAGGAGGAACTGGAGCAGGTCGGCCTGCCGCCGCCCTACTGGGCGTTCGCCTGGGCCGGCGGGCAGGCGCTGGCGCGCCACCTGATCGACCGACCGGAACTGGTCGCCGGCAAGCGGGTGCTCGATGTCGCGTCGGGCAGCGGCGTGGTGGCGATGGCCTGCCTGTGGGCCTCGGCCGCCCATGTGGTGGCCAACGAGATCGACGGCTTCGCGCTCGCCGCGATCCGGATGAACGCCGAGGCCAACGGGCTGGAGGCCGGGCTGGAGCTGGCCGGCCGCGACATGCTCGACGAGCCGACCCTGGCCGACGACGGCGGCCCGCTGTGGGACGTCGTGCTGGCCGGCGACGTCTGCTACGAGAAGCCGATGGCCGAGCGCATGACCGCCTGGCTGCGGCGCCACGCCGCCGCCGGGGCGCTGGTGCTGATGGGCGACCCCGGCCGCAGCTACCGCCCGGCCGACGGCCTGGAGCAGCTGGCGGAGTATCTGGTGCCGACGCCGCGCGACCTGGAGGACAGCGACCTGCGGCGGACCGTGGTGTGGCGGGTGCTGCCGATCACGGACGGTTGACGGGGCGCGAGCATCCGAAGCCCTTCCGGCTGCGTATCTCCTCTACCACCTTCAGCATTCGGGAGCGGCAGGAGGACAGGATGCGCAAGGCCAAGGTACTGGATCGCCGGGTCTATCGCGAAGGCCAGGTCATCTTCCGCGAGGGCGAGCAGTCCTGGGCCGCCTTCATGGTGGAGTCCGGGTCGGTCGACATCGTCAAGAACGCCGACGGGCCGTCCCCGAAGCACCTGGCGACCATCGCGAAGGGCGACCTGTTCGGCGAGATGGGGCTGATCGACGGCTCGCCGCGCAGCGCCACCGCCCGCGCCGCCGAGATGACCGTGCTGCAGGTCATCAACGAGAAGGAGTTCCATCGCCTGCTGACCACCGCCGAGCCCGGGCTGGTGGCGCTGCTGAAGGTGCTCCTGCGGCGTCTGCGCGCGACCAACGACGCCCTGGTCGATCAGCGCGGCGAGGGCCTGCCGGCGGAGATCGGTCCGTGTTCCACGACGATACCGGGGCACGGCGAGCGGTCGGCGGCGTTCGCCAGCCACGCCGTGAGCGCGTTGCGGCCGGCCTGACCCGGCGGCCCGACGATCCCGCCCAGCCAGTCCTCGAACCGGCCGTCGCCGCGGTCCGCGTGCAGACGGCGCAGCACCTGCTCCTGGCTCAGTGCAGGAAAGTGCCTGCCAGCCGCCGGGATCGCCGCCAGGGCCACCGGCGCGCCGTCCAGCCGCAGCAGCCCGCGCCGCGCGCTGTACAGCAGGGCCCGTGCGGGACTGCGCGGCCCGGCATTCTCCCAGGCCAGCGACACCGTCACCCGGTCGTAGTTCACGCCGACCGCCTCGGTGGCATCCATGCGCTCCAGCGCGGGCTCGTCCAGCCAGGTGATCCACAGCTCGACCACGGTGCCCGGCGAGGCGGCGAGGGTCGCCGGTACCGCGCCGTAGCCGGCGACATGGGCGGCATGCACCACGTCGACGTCGCGCGCGCGCATCCGGGTCACCGGCACCGCCACGTCCATCCCGGCATACTTGCGGGCCAGCTGCGCCGGCGCCCGGTTCGAGCCGACCGCGATGACCGGGGTCAGGCCGTCGAGCGCGTGGTCGTCGGCCAGCGGCCGGGCGGCCCCGCCGCGGAACAGGAAGTCGCCGCCATGGGCCGGGTAGGGGTAGCCGAGCGCCCGGGCCAGCCAGTCGTCGGGGGCGGTCATCCCATCCACATCCCGCCGTTGACCTCGACCGTCTCGCCGGTGACGTAGCCGGACAGCGCCGCCGACGCCAGGTACAGGATGGTCCCGGCGACCTCGTCGGCGGCGCCCAGGCGGCGCAGCGGGATCGTGGCGGCCAGCTGGTTCAGCACCGCAGGCGGCGTGAACCGGTCGTGGATCGGCGTGGTGATCACGCCCGGCGCGACCGCGTTCACCCGGATGCCGTCGGCCGCGTATTCCCTGGCCATCGACCGGGTGATCGAGGCGACATACGCCTTGGTCGCGGCGTAGAACATGGTCCCCGACGACCCGCCGGTGCGGGCCGCGACCGACGACAGGTTGACGATCGCGCCGCCGCCGCGCGCCCGCATCACCGGCACCGCGGCGCGGCAGGCGGCGACCACCGACAGGGCGTTGACCCGGAACACGTCGAGCACGAAGTCGTCGGTCACGTCCTCGACGGTATGGCGGCCGAGCAGGTCGCCGGCGTTGTTGACCAGCACGTCGACCCCGCCGAAGGCCCGGACGGTGGCCTCGACCAGCGCGGCGACGGCGTCGGAATCCCGGACGTCGGCCTGCAGGACCACAGCCT
This sequence comes from Thalassobaculum sp., assembly GCF_040219615.1. Taxonomy (GTDB): domain Bacteria; phylum Pseudomonadota; class Alphaproteobacteria; order Thalassobaculales; family Thalassobaculaceae; genus Thalassobaculum_A. Next base: position 343,391 of record NZ_JAVJSE010000010.1, on the reverse strand, counting down.
CGCCGCCGGTCGCGCGGACGGTGGCCGCGGTGGTTTCGGCGCCGGCGGCCGAGCGGTTGTAGTGCACGGCGACATGCGCCCCGCAGCGCCCGAAGGCGACCGCCGCCGCGGCGCCGAGCCCGCTCGACGCCCCGGTGACCAGCACCGCCTTGCCGCTCAGATCGTCGATCACGCCTCGCTCCCCTGACGCTCCTCGATGTCGGTCCGCCAGTAGAGCCCAAGCCGAATCGGTCCGGAAGGCTCGGGCGCGCGACCCAGCCTTGCCGAATCCGGGAGGCTCGCCCGGAACGCCGGAATTTCGGGCGATTTCCGATTATCTCTTTGTATACCATTGTAGAGTATGGTCCGGCCGCCAATGGTCGCAGGCGTACAGGATGGCAGCGGAACACCCCAGTGTCGGAAAGGCGAACGAACTCCTCGCGATGGCGCGGAGCGAGGGGATCCGCGACCTGGTTCGCAACTGGCTGTCGATCCATCCCGGCGACCGGCTGCCCGGCCGGCAGCACTTCGACCCGGCCGGGATTCCCCGCTTGCTCAAGAGCATCGTGCTGACCGAGGTCGAGCGCGATCCCTACCGCTTCAAGGTCCGGGTCCTGGGCACGGCGGTCGCCGACGCGTTCGGCCGGGACTTCACGGGCAAGTACATGGACGAGGTCTTCGAAGGGCATGGCGAGTCGCTCAGCCATTCCATGCGGGTCGAGGTGGCCAAGACCGGCCTGCCCTGCCTGCGGCCGGCGGTGCCGGGCACCTTCAAGGGCATGGACATCGCGCCCCAGGAGGGCATTCACCTGCCGCTGGCCTCGGACGGCGCGACGGTGGACAGCGTGCTGAGCATGTTCGTCTATGTCCCCGGCACCACCGACGACGCCAACAGCGTGTGGTTCCTGGCCAACCGCTGATATCCGTGCCGACCTGGGCCCCGTGGGGCTTCGCGTGACGGCACGGCAGGCGTTCCACGGCGCGGGTCGTTCCGCCGCATTCCGTCGCTACAATGGCTCGGCCCGGTAACGGAGGACGGCAATGTTCGACGGTTTCGAGACGCGGCGCGCGACGGTGCAGGGCGCGGAGTTGAACCTCCGGGTCGGCGGCGGCGGCCCGCCGGTGCTGCTGTTGCACGGCTTCCCGCAGACCCATCTGGCCTGGCACCGGGTGGCGCCGGTGCTGGCCGAGCGCTTCACCGTCGTGGTGCCGGACCTGCCCGGCTACGGCGCCTCGCGCGGCCTGCCGGCAACCCCGGAGGCGTATGCCAAGCGCAATCTCGCGGCGATCATGGCCGGGCTGATGGCGGAGCTCGGCTTCGACCGCTTCGCGCTCGCCGGGCACGATCGCGGCGGCCGGATCGGCTACCGGCTGGCCCTCGACAGCCCGGGGACGGTTACCCGGTTCGCCCCGGTCGACATCCTGCCGACCGTCGAGGTCTGGGATGCCATGGACTGGCAAGCGGCGCTGGGCGGCTACCACTGGCTGCTGCTGGCCCAGCCGGCACCGCTGCCCGAGACCCTGGTCGGGGCCGACGGACCCGGTTACGTCCGGCATCTGATCGACCGCTGGGCCGGCCATCGCGACCGCCTCGACCCGGCGGCGGTCGAGGCCTATGCGCGGGCCTTCGCCGATCCGGACGTGGTGGCGGCCGCCTGCGCCGACTACCGGGCCGGCGCCACCCTGGACGTCGAGTGCGACCGCGCCGACCGCGCGGCCGGCCGCCGGATCGACTGCCCGGTCCTGCTGGTCTGGGCCCGCCGCTATCTCAGGGAGCGTCGTCGCCGGCATCTGGACGTCTGGCGCGGCTGGGCCGAGGATGTGCGCGAGGTACCGCTGGACTGCGGGCATTTCGTCGCCGAGGAGGCGGCGGAGGAGTGCGCGGCCGCGCTGCTGACCTTCTTCTCCGGAGACTGACCATGCTCGAAGACCCGCCGATCCTGACCGTTCGCCGCAACTTTCCGCGGCCGAGCGCCAAGCAGCTCGAGGCGTTCCGCGGCGCGCCGACGGCCCAGGTCGTCGACGCCATGGACGGCCGTGGCGCACTCGACCGGGCGATCAAGCCGCAGGTCCGGCCCGGCGGCACGATCGTCGGGCCGGCCCTGACCGCCTTCGCCTACCCGGCCGACAACCTCGCCCTGCTCGGCTGCCTCGACGTGCTGCAGCCGGGCGATGTGGTGGTCTGCACCACCGACGGCTATCGCGAGACCGCGCTGACCGGCGACCTGCTGGCCGGCATGCTGCGCAACGCCGGCGCGGCGGCGCTGGTCACCGACGGCGCGATCCGCGACCAGGACGGCGTCGAGGGCATGGGCCTGCCGGTCTGGCACGGCGGCGTCACCCCGAACTCGCCGGCCCGGTTCGGCCCCGGCAGCATCGGCCTGCCGATCACATGCGGCGGTGTCCCGGTCGCCTCGGGCGACCTGATCGTGGCCGACCGCGACGGCGTGGTGGTGGTGCCGTTCGCGCGGATCGACGCGGTCGCCGAGCGGGTGGCGGCGATCCGCGAGGCCGAGGCCGAGACCGAGGCCAAGGTGAAGGCCGGGATGACCCGGCCGCCCTGGCTCGATCACGTCTTCGGGACCGACAAGGTGCGCGAGGTCGAGTAGAGCCCGGACCGACGCTATACTGAGACCATGACCGAACGTCGTTTCGACCGCCAACGGAGGCTTGGCCGGATGGCCGACATGGACCCGAGGGTGCCGCGGGAGCCGGGCCGCACGCTCGACCCGGAGCGCCGGCTGCGCGGGCTGGTGCAGGTCGAGGACGACGTTGCGGCCGGCCCGAGCGCGTCCTCGCCGCTCGGCCGGCTCGGTCGCCGGCTCGGTCCCAAGGGGCGGTTCGTGACGGTCGCCGCCGTCATCGCCGCCGGCATCACGGTGGCCAGCATCTACTGGGACCGCTGGAGCAACGAGACCGCGACTGCGGCGGACTTCGCCAACCCGGCCCAGGTGGCGCTCGGCCACAGCCTCTACGACCAGCATTGCGCCTTCTGCCACGGCGCGGAGCTGGCAGGGAAGCCGGGCTGGGACGGCGACTATCCGACGGGCGGCCGCCCGCCGCTGCCGCTCGACGGTGCGGGCGCGATCGCCCGGCTCAGCGACCGCGACCTGTTCGACATCACGAAATTCGGCGGCCAGCCGTTTTCGCCGCCGACCTACAAGAACGACATGCCCGGCTTCGAGGGCCGGCTGGCCGACGCCGACCTGTGGGCGATCATCGCCTTCGTGAAGTCGCGCTGGCCGGAGCAGGTCCGCGAGCAGCAGCGCGAGGCGGCGAAGGCGCGCGAGGGGTAGGACCGAGGCGGACTTTCGGCTCACCGACTTCCTTAGTCCCAATGCCAAAGGGCAAGGGAGGAGGAGGTGACCGTGGCCGGCGGACCGGTTCGACTGCCATCCCCACCATTCTGGCGCACCGCCTACTTCGCGAACGAGGTGATGCTTCGGCAGGATCGCCTGCGCATCACGGCTGAGATGATCCAGGATGTCCTGGCGACGCCTGTGCATACCCAGCGACAGGCGGACGGTCGGTACCGGCACTGGGGCTGGTTGCCCGGCCTCCATCGCTGGCTTCGCGTCGTCACGCTGAACGACGGCGAGACAGTGCATAATGCTTTCCTGGACCGGAGGTTCGAGCCATGAAGACCGACCAGCCGATCCGCTACTACCCGGACACCGACACCATGTATGTCGAACTGCGGCCGCGCTTCGGTTGGTGCAGCGCTTCAACCAGGAAGCGGCGTAAGGTGGTGGGACGCGATGCCGGAGTGAAGGCAGGGCAATTGTTCCGATTCCACAGCTAATGCGCGATCTCATCCACCCCTAGAATGCTGCGATGCACAAGCGCTTCACCTTCGTGCAGGAGGACCGGCCGGCGGAGGAGTGGCTGGCCCGGTTCGTCGCCGGACGCGAGGCGGCCCGGCGCTGGTATCTCGGTGACAGGCAGGCAGCACGTCCAGCCGGGGACGCGCTCAACTGGCATCATGGCGGTGGGCGAGGGGAGCCGCCGACCGCTGCAGAGTGCCGCGCGGCGCTGGCCCGCCACATGCCGGAGCTTCTCAAAGGCTACGATCGGGCCTGCGCGATGGTCGGCGACGATCCGCTCGACCATTGCATCCTCAGCCACTACCGCCCGGCGCCGGAGGCCGCCGGTTGCACCCTGGCGGTCTGGCTCGGGGACGGTGGCCCGGCCCTGGTCCGCCAGCAGGACTTTCCGCTCGACATGGTCTCCGACCGCTTCGAGCTGACGATCTGGTCCGGGCGCCGGGTCATCGGCAAGGCGCAGCGCCCCTGGGGCGGGCTGCACGACGGCATGAACGACGCCGGCCTCGTCGTGACCTCGACCTTCGGCGGCGCCCCGGCGCAGGGCCTCGGCTTTGCCGTGATCCTGATCACCCGCTACCTGCTGGAGGCCTGCAGCAACGTGAAAGAGGCCGTCGCGGCGCTGCGCCGGATCCCGATCGCGTTGTCGCACAACGTCATGCTGCTCGACCGCACCGGCGACTTCGCGACGGTATATCTCGGTCCTGATCGCGAGCCGGCGGTCACCCGGGATCGCGCCACCACGAACCATCAGGAAACCGTGGTCTGGCTCGAACTGGCGGCGCGCTCGCTGACCGTCGAGCGCTGGCGGGCGGCACAGGCGGCGCTTGACGATCCGGGCACGACCCTGGCGAGCCTGACCGCGCGGTTCCTGGAGCCGCCGATCTACTCGCGCGCGGCCCGGTCGCCGAGCGTCTATACCGCCGTGTACCGCCCGGCGGAGGGCCGGGTCGACTATCTGTGGCCCGGCACCGTCCGCAGCCAGGGTTTCGAGCGGTTCGAGGCCGGCGAGTACGTCCACGATTTCGGCGCGTTGACGGGGGCGTGACTCCGGATCCTCGGCCCTGCCGCTGTACATGCAAACGTTTCTATTTCTGAATGACTGGAACGAATCGGCCGTAAAGCCGATCGCGAGCGATCAGGAGGAGCGTCGCATGAACCGCCTGCTGTCGACCGCCGGGGCGCTGGTCCTCCTGGCTGCCCTGGCCCTGTCCGGCCCGCCCGCCTCGGCCCAGATCAGGGAGCACAAGCTGGCCCTGCAGATCAGCGACCGGGATCCGCAGAAGATGAACACCGTCCTGAACGTGGCCGCCAACGTGTCGCGGCTCTACGCCGAGCGCGGCGAGGAGGTCAAGATCAGGATCGTCGCCTTCAACGCCGGCTTGCACATGCTGCGCGAGGACACCGCCCCGGAGGGCGTGAAGAAGCGCGTCCTGGGCTTCGCCAAGAGCATGCCGAACGTCAGCTTCGACGCCTGCCAGAACACCATCGACGGCATGGCGAAGAAGGAGGGCAAGGTGCCGCCGCTGGTCGCCAACGCCGAGATCGTGCCGGCCGGCGTGGTTACCCTGATCGAACTCGACGAGGCTGGCTGGACCATCGTGAGGCCGTAGGCCGCTTCGGCCTCGGGTCCCGGGCAATCGGTAGGTTCCGGCTCGGCCGCGCCAAGGGTGGCGCGGTCGTCCGGAATGACGGCGGGGAGGGGATCCCCACGGCCGGTGGCCGGCCGAAGCGCCACCACACTGTCGTCATTCCGGCCCGGACCGCCGGTGGCGGGACGGAGCCGGAACCCACGGTGCGACGGGCGTTCCCGCCGACCTACTCCGCCGCGTCCTGGTAGGCCTCGAGCGGCGGGCAGGTGCAGATCAGGTGGCGGTCGCCGTACACGTTGTCGATCCGCGACACCGGCGGCCAGTACTTGGTGGCCTCCATGCCGGGCATCGGGAAGGCGCCGGCGCGCCGCGGATAGGGCCGGTCCCAGGCCGGGCCCAGCAGGTCGTCGGCGGTGTGCGGGGCGTGGCGCAGGGCCGAGTGCTCGACCGGGTGGTCGCCGTCCTCGATCGCCCGGATCTCCTCGCGGATCTGGATCATGGCGTCGCAGAACCGGTCGAGCTCGGCCTGGCTCTCGCTCTCGGTCGGCTCGATCATCAGGGTGCCGGCCACCGGGAAGCTCATGGTCGGGGCGTGGAAGCCGAAGTCGATCAGCCGCTTGGCGACGTCGTCGACGGTCACCCCGCTGCGCTCCTTGAGCGGCCGCAGGTCGACGATGCACTCGTGCGCCACCAGCCCGTTCGGACCGGTGTAGAGCACCGGGTAGTGGTCCTCCAGGCGCTTGGCCACGTAGTTGGCGTTCAGGATCGCCATCCGGGTCGCCTTGGTCAGGCCCTCGGCCCCCATCATCCGGATATAGGTCCAGCTGATCGGCAGGATCCCGGCCGAGCCGTAGGGCGCCGCCGACACCGCGCCGATCGCGGTCTCCAGGCTGTCGATCTCGGCATGGCCCGGCAGGTACGGCACCAGGTGCTCGGCCACGCCGATCGGGCCGACGCCGGGGCCGCCGCCGCCATGCGGGATGCAGAAGGTCTTGTGCAGGTTCATGTGGCTGACGTCGGAGCCGAGCTCCTGCAGCGACACCAGCCCGACCAGCGCGTTCAGGTTGGCGCCGTCGGTGTAAACCTGCCCGCCGTGCTCGTGCACGATCGCGCAGATCTCCTTCACCCGCTCCTCGAACACCCCGTGGGTCGACGGGTAGGTGATCATCAGCGCCGCCAGCTTGTCGGCGTGCTGGACCGCCTTGGCCCTGAGGTCGTCGACGTCGACGTTGCCATGCCTGTCGCAGGCCACGACCACCACCCGCATGCCGGCCATGGCGGCCGACGCCGGGTTGGTGCCGTGGGCCGAGGACGGGATCAGGCAGACGTCGCGATGGCCCTCGCCGCGGGCCCGGTGGTAGGCCCGGATCACCAGCAGGCCGGCGTATTCGCCCTGCGAGCCGGCGTTCGGCTGCACCGACACCGCGGCGTAGCCGGTGGCGGCCGCCAGCATGCGCTCCAGGTCGGCGATCATGCGGTGGTAGCCGGTGCTCTGGTCGGCCGGTGCGAACGGGTGGATGTTCGCGAACTCCGGCCAGGTGATCGGGATCATCTCGCTGGTCGCGTTCAGCTTCATGGTGCAGGAGCCGAGCGGGATCATCGCCCGGTCGAGCGCGATGTCCTTGTCCGAGAGCCGGCGCAGGTAGCGCAGCATCTCGGTCTCTGACCGGTACTGGTGGAACACCGGGTGGGTCAGGAACGTGGAGGTCCGCGCCAGGTCCTGGGGGATCGCGTCGGCGACCGCGGCCTCGATCGAGTCGAAGTCGAACTCCGCCTCCGAGCCCTGGCGGAAGCAGGTCCACAGCTTCTCGACGGTGGCGCGGTCGCAGGTCTCGTCGAGCGACACCGCCACCCCGTCGTCCTCGAGCCGCAGGTTCAGGCCCTCGACCCGGGCGGTCTCCCAGATCGTGGCGCCCCAGTCCCTGGTCTTGACGGTGATGGTGTCGAAGAAGCTGTCGCTGTCCAGCTCGTAGCCGAGCCGGCGCACGCCCTCGGCCAGCGCCGCGGTCAGCCGGTGCACCCGGCGGGCGATCCGGGTCAGGCCCTCGGGCCCGTGGTAGACCGCGTACATCGAGGCGATCACCGCCAGCAGCACCTGGGCGGTGCAGATGTTGGAGGTCGCCTTCTCGCGGCGGATGTGCTGCTCGCGGGTCTGCAGGGCCAGGCGATAGGCCGGGCGGCCGGCGGCGTCGACCGACACCCCGACCAGCCGGCCGGGCATCGACCGCTTGTGGACGTCCTTGGTCGCCATGTAGGCGGCATGCGGCCCGCCGAAGCCGAGCGGCACCCCGAAGCGCTGGGTCGACCCGACCGCCACGTCGGCACCCCATTCGCCCGGCGGAGTCAGCAGGGTGAGGGCGAGCAGGTCGGCGGCGACCACCACCAGGGCGTCGTTACCGTGCGCCCGCTCGACCAGGTCGGCGTAGTGGTGAACGGCGCCGCGGGTCGCCGGGTACTGCACCAGGAAGCCGAAGGCGTCGGCCGGCAGGCCGGCGAACTCGTCGCCGACCACGACCTCGATGCCCATCGGCTCGGCCCGGGTCCTCACCACCTCGATGGTCTGCGGGTGGCAACGCTCGGAGACGAAGAACATCATGCCCGGATTCTTGGCGAGCTTGCGGAGCAGCATCATCGCCTCGGCGGCGGCGGTGCCCTCGTCGAGCAGCGAGGCGTTGGCGATGTCCAGGCCGGTCAGGTCGGTCACCATGGTCTGGAAGTTCAGCAGCGCCTCCAGCCGGCCCTGGCTGATCTCCGGCTGGTACGGCGTGTAGGCGGTGTACCAGGCCGGGCTCTCCAGCAGGTTGCGGCGGATCACGCCGGGTGTCTCGGTGCCGTAGTAGCCCTGGCCGATCAGCGACTTCACCACCTTGTTCTGGCTCGCCATCTCGGCCAGCTCGGCCAGCGTCTCGGCCTCGCCGCGCGGCTCGTCCAGGCCCATCGGCCGGTCGCGGCGGATGCCCTTGGGCACCGCGGCGTCGGTCAGCGCCTCCAGCGAGTCGTAGCCGAGGGCGGCGAGCATCGCCGCGGTCTCGTCGGCGCTCGGGCCGATGTGGCGGTTCACGAAGTCGTCGCGGGCGGTCAGCTCGCTCAAGGTCGGCCGGGTCATGCTGTCCTGTCCTCCTGGGCGCCCGCCGCAGATCGGCGGGCGACGCATTTCTCTCGTCCCGTTGCGCCCGTTGCGCAGCAGCGGGCCACGAAGGGTCACCCGCCGGCGTGGGCCTTGTAGGCGGCCTCGTCCATCAGCCCGTCGAGCTCGCCGGGGTCCGACAGCCGGATCTTGAAGAACCAGCCGGAACCGGCCGGGTCGCTGTTGACGGTCTGCGGGGCGTCGACCAGGGCGGCGTTCACCTCGACGATCTCGCCGGACACCGGGGCGTAGATCTCGCTGGCGGCCTTGACCGACTCGACGACGCCGGACTCGTCGCCCTTGGCGAGCGAGCGGCCGACCTCGGGCAGCTCGATGAACACGATGTCGCCGAGCTGTTCCTGGGCATGGTCGGTAATCCCCACGGTCCCGATCCCGCCCTCGACGCGGATCCACTCATGGTCCTCGGTGTACTTCACGGTCATCGCACGCTCCTGCACAGGTCCAAGCCGGTTGTGTCTGGGTTCTTATCCACGTTTGTAGCCCGGGGCCACGAACGGCAGCTTCGCCACCCGCGCCGGCAACGGCTTGCCGCGGACCACCAGCCGCAGCTCGGTGCCGTCGGCCGCGAACGCGGTCTCGACATAGCCCATGGCGACCGGCCCATCGACCGACGGCCCGAAGCCGCCGCTGGTGACCTTGCCGATCGGGCGGCCGTCCGGGTCGGTGATCTCGGTGCCCTCGCGGGCCGGGGCCCGGCCCTCGGGCTTCAGGCCGACGCGGCGGCGGCTCGGGCCGTTCGCCAGCTCGGCCTGGACCCGGGCCGCGCCCGGGAAGCTGCCCTGCTCGCGCCGGCGCTTGCCGATGCTCCAGGTCAGGGCCGCCTCGACCGGCGAGGTGGTGGTGTCGATGTCGTGGCCGTACAGGCACAACCCGGCCTCCAGGCGCAGCGAATCGCGCGCGCCGAGGCCGATCGGCTCGACATCCGGATGCGCCAGCAGGCGCTCGGCCAGGGCCTCGGCGTCGGCGGCCGGAACCGAGATCTCGTAGCCGTCTTCGCCGGTATAGCCGGAGCGGGTGACGAAGCAGGGCACCCCGGCGACGTCCATGCAGCGGAACGTCATGAAGGTCATCGCGGCGGCCTCGGGAGCCAGCGCCGCCAGCACCGACTCCGCCGCCGGTCCCTGCAGCGCCAGCAGCGCGCGGTCGCCGAACTCGGTCACGGCGTCGCCCAGGGTGTTCCGCAGATGCGCGGTGTCGGTCTCCTTGCAGGCCGCGTTGACCACCACGAACAGGTGGTCCCCGGCATTGGTGACCATCAGGTCGTCGAGGATGCCGCCGTCGGCGTTGGTGAACTGGGTGTAGCGGGTGCGCCCCGCGTCGAGGCCGACGATGTCGCCGGGCACCAGGGTCTCGATCCGGGCGGCGGCGTCGGCCCCGTCGATCCGCAGCTGGCCCATGTGCGACACGTCGAACAGCCCGGCCTTGGCCCGGGTGTGCTTGTGCTCGCCGAGGATCCCGAGCGGGAACTGCACCGGCATCAGGTAGCCGGCGAACGGAACCATCTTGCCGCCGAGTCGCTCGTGCAGCGCGGTCAGCGGCGTGGTCTTCAGGTCCTGCTGGTCGGTCATCGGTCCTCCGGCGACGGCTCCGCGACGGCGGAATGCCGTGCGTGCCCCCTCTGTCCGAAAGACCTGAGAGATTGGCCGGGCGGATGGGCGTCCCGGCTTTCCCCGTCGGTGAGGCAGCGGGCCTTGCGGCCCCCACCTGCTCTCCAGAGTCACCTCGCCTCGGGGTACCTTCGCCTGAGAGTTTCCGGGGCGGTTGCTCCTTCGGCGTCGACCGCGACCGCCGTTGCCGGCGGCCCGTCGCTCTCTCCCCCGAGAGTCGTGGGTTATGAGGTCGCCAGAATACCCAGGTCCGGCCGGGTTGCAAGCCCGGGCCGCCTGTCTCGCCCGCCGGCGACCGGTTGCGGCGGGCTGATACAAATGAAACATCCGCGTCGTCACCGCGATACACGGCAGGGTTAAACCGGCGGCCTTCTCCCCGGGGGCGATGGGGGTATCGCGAGGTGACAGAGATGACGAAGTACAGGAACAGGCTTCCACAGCTCGACGGCCGGCTGTTTCTCACCGACGGCGGCATCGAGACGACGCTGATCTTCCAGGACGGGCTGGACCTGCCGTATTTCGCGGCCTTCCACCTGCTGCGCGAGGCCGACGGCACGGCGGCGCTGGCGGACTATTTCCGCCGCCACGCGGCGATCGCCCGCGCCAACGGCGCCGGGTTCATCCTGGAGAGCGCCACCTGGCGCGCCAGCGCCGACTGGGGAGCCAGGCTCGGCTACTCGGACGCGGCGCTCGACGAGGCGAACCGCAAGGCGATCGACATGCTGCACGGGCTGCGCGGCGAGTTCGAGACGGCCGATTCGCCGATGGTGATCAGCGGCTGCGTCGGTCCGCGCGGCGACGGCTACGATCCGGGCGCGGCGATGACGCCGGAGCAGGCCCAGGCCTATCACGCCCGCCAGATCGCCACCTTCGCCGCGACCGGCGCCGACATGGTGACCGCGATCACCATGACCAACACCCCGGAGGCGATCGGCGTCACCCGGGCGGCCCAGGCCGCCGGCATGCCGGTGGTGATCTCGTTCACCGTCGAGACCGACGGCCGGCTGCCGACCGGCGAGCCGCTGTGGGACGCGATCGCCGCGGTCGACGGCGCCACCGGCGACGGCCCGGCCTACTTCATGATCAACTGCGCCCATCCGAGCCATTTCGCCGGGCAACTGGCCGAGGGCGAGGCCTGGGTCGGCCGGATCCGCGGCATCCGCGCGAACGCGTCGCGCTGCAGCCACGCCGAGCTCGACCAGGCGACCGAACTGGATTCCGGCGATCCGGTCGAGCTCGGCCGGTTGTATCGGGAGCTGCGCGGGCGGTTCGGGCAGATCAACGTGCTGGGCGGCTGCTGCGGCACCGACCATCGCCACATCGAGCAGATCTGCGGCCACTGCAAGCTGGCGGCCTGACCATGCCCTGCTGTGTGGTGACCATGCCTTCCGGCGCTCCGGCGCCGGAGGGCTCCGGCCGCGCCGCCGTGACCCGCCTCGGCGTCGTGGTGCTGTCCGACGGCCTGCTGCTGCCCTATGCCGAACGCGGCGAGGCCGGCGGCCTGCCGGTCATCCTGCTGCACGGCTACACCGACACCTGGCGGTCGTTCCACGGCGTGCTGCCGCACTTCCCGCCGACGATCCGCGCGATCGCACCGACCCAGCGCGGGCATGGCGAGGCGGGCCGGCCGGCGGCCGGCTACCGGCCGCGCGACTTCGCCGACGACCTGGCCGGGTTCATGGACGCGCGCGGGATCGACCGGGCGGTGATCGCCGGCCACTCCATGGGCAGCGCGATCGCCCAGCGGTTCGCGCTGGACCATCCGGACCGGGTGGACGGGCTGGTGCTGGCGGGATCCTTCGCCACCGCCCGCGGCAATCCGGAGGTCGCCATGCTGTGGGGCGACGTGGCGAAGCTGGACGACCCGGTCGACCCGGACTTCGTCCGCGCCTTCCAGGAGGCCACGCTGGCACGCCCGCCGGCACCCGACTTCCTCGACATGGTGGTGGACGAGAGCTTGCGGACGCCGGCGCTGGTCTGGCGGGCAGCCCTGGAGGGGTTGCTGCAGGCCGACCACTCGGCCGAGCTCGCGCGGATCGACAAGCCCTGCCTGGTGGTCTGGGGCGATCGCGACGGGTTCTTCCCGAGGGCCGACCAGGACGCCCTGCTGTCGGCGATCCCGCACGCCCAGCTGCTGGTCTACGAGGGCGCCGGCCACGGCCTGCACTGGGAGGAGCCGGAACGCTTCGCCCGCAACGTCTCGGCGTTCGCCGAGACCGTCTCGGCGGGACCCTGGCCGAGGTCTGCCTAGGGCTTGAGCCGGCGGTTGTAGTCGAGCTGCTCCTGGCTGAGCTGCAGCCCGACCAGCACGCGGGTCTGCTTGAAGCCCTGGCCTGCCGGTGCCGGAATCCGCAGCTCGATCTCCTCGAGCCGGGCCAGCCGCCGGCTGTTGCCCTCGAACGGCACCGCGACGTCGAAGATCCGCTTGGCGGTGATGTTGCCGGGGCCGTCCTCGACCGCGACGAAGTACTGCAGCTCGGCCTGCCGGCTGCGGTCGGCGGGGCCGCGCTCGACGACCAGCTGGATCGCCAGCTCGAGGTCGACGCCCTTCTCGTCGTATTCGCAGGCCGACTGCACCCGTGCGATCCGGCCCGAGAACCGGACCTGCGTGAGGTCCTCGCCACCGCCGGGCTCGAACTGCGTGAAGCTGTCGAGCGGGGCCGGCGTGCCGGTCGGCGGGCAGAGCGGCGGCGGACCGTCGGACGAGCAGCCGGCCAGGACCGTCAACGCCGAGAGCATGACGAGCGACCGGGCGGCCAGGATGGATCGACGCATCGTGGGGCCTGCCGTCATCGTGAGTGCCGCATCAGAGGGTGTTGTGGGTGCCGTCGCACAGCGGCTTGTCGCCGGTCGACTTGCAGCCGCAGAAGAACACCGTGTCGGCCTGCTCGGCCTTGTAGCGCACGGGCTGGATTCCGGTGCCGCTGTGCGAGCCGTCGCAGAACGGTTGCTTCTTGCTGAGACCGCAGGCGCACCAGAAATAGGCCCGCCCCGCCTCGACGTCGACGGCGTAGGGTTCCTTCTGCGCACACACCGGCTCGGTCATCGGTTCGCTCCTCGGCCCGGAAATTGCGCCGGACGATAGCCCGCCGCCCCGGTCGGCGCAATTGACGCCGCCGGCCATTCGCGAGAAAACCGCCCGGCCATGACCGAGCCCCTCACCATCGTCCTCGCCGCCCCGCGCGGGTTCTGCGCCGGGGTCGACCGTGCCATCCAGATCGTCGAGCACGCCCTCGAGAAGTGGGGCGCGCCGGTCTATGTCCGGCACGAGATCGTGCACAACCGGCATGTGGTGCAGGCGCTGGAGGGCAAGGGCGCGGTGTTCGTCGAGGAGCTCGACGAGTGCCCGGTCGACCGGCCGGTGGTGTTCAGCGCGCACGGCGTACCGAAATCCGTGCCGGCCGACGCCCAGCGCCGCAACATGATCTACGTCGACGCCACCTGCCCACTGGTCAGCAAGGTCCACCTGGAGGCCGAGCGCCACCATCGGCGCGACCGCCACGTGGTCCTGATCGGCCATGCCGGCCATCCCGAGGTGATCGGCACCATGGGGCAACTGGCCGACGGCGCGATGTCGCTGGTCGAGGACGAGGCCCAGGCCGAGGCCTACCAGCCGCCGGTACCGGGCCAGCCGCTGGCCTTCGTGACCCAGACCACGCTGTCGGTCGACGACACCGCCCGAATCGTCGAGATCCTGCGGCGGCGCTTCCCGGACATGGAGGCGCCGAACAAGGAAGACATCTGCTACGCCACCACCAACCGCCAGGAGGCGGTCAAGGCGATCGCCGGCATGGTCGACGCCCTGGTGGTGATCGGCTCGCCGAACTCCTCGAACTCCAAGCGCCTGGTCGAGGTCGCCAAGGTGGCGGGCTGCGCCGACGCCCGGCTGATCTCCGGCGGGCCGGACATCGACGGCGGCTGGCTCGCCGGGGTCCGGCGGCTCGGCATCAGCGCCGGGGCCTCGGCCCCGGAACTGCTGGTCGAGCAGGTCGTGGCCGCCTGCCGGGCGCTGCGCCCGGTCACTGTCGAAGAAGTCGCGGTCGCCCGCGAGGACATACGCTTCAAACTGCCTCGCGAGCTCGCCTCCTAGGCCTTACCCCCGGGCACCAGATGGCCGTCTACACACCGGTTTCCGACGAAGAGCTGCAGGCCTTCCTGGCCGATTACGACATCGGCGAGGTGACCTCGTTCGCCGGCATCGCCGAAGGCGTGGAGAACTCGAACTTCCTGGTGCGGACCACGCGCTCGACCTACATCCTGACGCTGTATGAGAAGCGGGTCAGCCCGGAAGACCTGCCGTTCTTCATCGGGCTGATGGACCATCTCGCCAAGAAGGGGCTGAGCTGCCCGCGGCCGGTGGCGGCCCGCGACGGCGAGACCCTGCGCACGCTGAACGGCCGCCCGGCGGCGGTCGTCACCTTCCTCGAGGGGCTGTGGCACCGCCGTATCCAGCCGGCCTACTGCCGCTCGCTCGGCGCCGCCATGGCGGCCATGCACGTGGCCGGGGCCGACTTCCCGATGACCCGGGCCAACAACCTGTCGGTGGCGGGCTGGCGGCCGCTGCTCGAAGCCTGCGGCATGAAGTCGAACCAGATCTACCACGGCCTCTACAACTCTCTGAACCAGGAGCTCGGCCTGCTGGAGCGGAACTGGCCGACCGGTCTGCCGACCGGCGTCATCCATGCCGACCTGTTCCCGGACAACGTGTTCTTCCTGGGCGACCAGGTGTCGGGGCTCATCGACTTCTACTTCGCCTGCACGGACGCGCTCGCCTACGACCTGGCGATCTGCCTGAACGCCTGGTGCTTCGAGCACGACGGCAGCTTCAACGTCACCAAGGCGCGGTTGCTGGTCACCGGGTACCAGACCGTGCGGACCCTGTCGGCGGCCGAGCGCGAGGCGATCCCGATGCTGGCCCGCGGCTCGGCCCTGCGGTTCCTGCTGACCCGGCTGTACGACTGGCTGAACCATCCGGAGGGTGCCTTCGTGAAGCCGAAGGACCCGATGGAGTATCACCAGAAGCTGCGCTTCCATCAGTCGGCATCGGGGCCGGCGGCCTATGGGCTCTGAGGCGCGGTTCCGCGCTCGACCCGGTCGGCCGGAATCGTCACGGTCACCGTGGTGCCGTCGCCGGGCCGGCTGTCGAATTCGACGGTCAGGTCGAGCTGGCCGGCCAGCGCCGTGACGATGGCGAGGCCCAGCCCGGTGCCTTCCGTGGAGCGGACATAGGCGTTGTTCCGGATCCGCATGAACGGGCGGAGCGCGGTTTCGACCTCGTCTTCGGCCATGCCGATTCCGGTGTCGCGGACCGTGACCCGGAGCGTGGCCGCCAGGCTGGACACGGTCACCGTGACCCGCCCGCCGGCATGCGTGTACTTGGTGCCGTTCGAGAGCAGGTTCAGGAAGATCTGCTGGAAGCCGGTCCGGTCGATGCGGATCAGCGGCAGGTTGGCCGGGCACTGCACCACGACCTCGATGCCGCGCTGCCGGGCCAGCGGCTCGTTCTGCCTGGCCACCTCGAGCAGGGCCTCGCCGAGGTCGAGAATCTCGTCGCCGAGCACGAACTGGCCGGCTTCGATCCGCGCGATGTCGAGCAGGTTGTCGACCAGGTGCAGGAGCTGCTGGCCGCCGTCCAGGATGAAGCTGGCATACTCCCGGACCCGTGTCGGCTTGCGGGCCATCGGCTTGCCCAGCAGCATGGTCGAGAACCCGATGATGGCGTTGAGCGGCGTGCGCAGCTCGTGGCTCATGCTGGCCAGGAACACCGACTTGGCCCGGTTGGCCTTGGCCGCCTCGCTCCACGCCAGCTGCAGCTGCTCGCCCTGGCGCCGCAGCTCGAGCTGGTCGCTGTGCCACTTGACGACGTATTTGATGGTGCGCTCGAGCACCCGGCTGGACAGGTCGGCCTTGTTGAGGTGCTCGGCGGCACCCGCGACGATCGCCTCTTCCTCGACCGCGGCCTCGTCGTAGCCGGTCAGCAGGATCGCGGGGGCGGCGGCGCGGCTGCCGCCGATCCGGCGGATGACGTCGGTGCCCTGCTGACCGCCCAGCCGCTGGTCCATCAGGATGACGTCGACCGGGCTGTCGTCGAGGATCGCGACCAGGTCGGCGGGATCGTCGCATTCCCGCACGGCGAAGCGGCAGCTGCGCGCGCCGCGCAGGTAGCGCCGGATCGTCAGCCGGTCCTCGGCATCGTCGTCGACGATCATGACCCGGATGGCCTCGTCGCTCTCCGACTTGCGCCACCGGTTACGCGCCGCCGTCAGCGGTGGTCCGGCCCCGCGGGATCCGGCGGATGCGACGCTCCACTCACTCATCCCACACTCCCTGCCGGCCGGCCTGCTGCGCGATCCCGCCGCACCATAAACGACCATTGGACGAACATCTGCTCGTACCACGTCCCATTATTGCCTGCCCGGGTTAATGGCCGGTTATCGCTGGTCGGCTCGGCGTTCCGTCCGGCCCGTTTCTGAGAGCGCGTCGCGTGTCGTTCTCCGGGTCGCTCAATCTGCCTGCGTCACGAGGTCGAACCAGTAATTCTGGATGCTCCGCGCGGTTCGGACCATCCCGGCGATCCCGACCGGCTTGGCGATATAGGAGTTGGCGCCGCGGTCGTAGCTGTCGGCGACGTCGGCCTCGTCCTGCGAGGTGGTGAACACGACCAGCGGGATGCGGCGCAGGTCGGGATCGCTCTTGATCCGCGACAGCGCTTCCCGACCGCCCATGCCGGGCATGTTGAGGTCCAGCAGGATCAGCCCGGGACGCGGGGCGTCGGCGTAGTCGCCCCGCCGGCGCAGGAAGTCGAGCAGTTCGCCGCCGTCGGCGACCCGATAGAACGGATTTCGAATGTCGGCCTGGTTGAAGGCCTTGCGGGCGACCAGGACGTCGTCGTCGTCGTCGTCGGCCATCAGGATCGCCCCGTCGGGGACTGCGGCCTCGGTTCTATGCGTCGCCATTGCGCGCCTCCTGCCGGACCGGGAGGGTGACCCGGAACGTCGCGCCGATTCCGGGACGTCCCTCCGCCTCTATCGCCCCACTATGGAGCCGAACGATACGGTGGCACAAGGCAAGGCCGAGCCCGATCCCGTCGACGCCCTTGCGGCCCTGCAGGCGCTTGAACGGCTCGAATATCGCGTCGGCGTATGCCGGATCGAAGCCGTTGCCGTTGTCGACGACCGACATCACCACCTCCTCCCGACCGCCGGCGGCGGGCCGGGTGGCGGCATCGACGGAGACCGTCAGGGGACGGCTGGGCGACCGGTATTTAAGCGCGTTGCTCAGCAGGTTCTGGAACACCTGGTGCAGCCGGACCGCGTCGGCCTCGATGGCCGGCATGGGTTGTACGGAGACCGTCGCATCGGCCTCCGCCACCTGGATCTCGAGGTCGCTGCAGACCGCATGCCAGAGCTCGGCGAGGTCGACGCTGGAGACGTCGATCTCGGCCAGGCCGGCCCGGGAATAGGCGAGGATGCCGTCGATCATGCGGGCCATCCGGGCGGCGCCGTCGACCATGACCCCGACATAGTGCCGGCCTTCGTCGTCGAGCCGGTCGGCGTGTTCCGTGACCAGGAAGTCGCCGAAGGTCTGGATCTTGCGCAGCGGTTCCTTGAGGTCGTGCGACGCCGCACTGGCGAACAGCCGCAGCTCGTCGTTCGAGCGTTCCAGGTCGACGGACTGGAGCCGGAGCGCACGGTTCAGCCGTTCCAGCTCCCGGGTGTGCCGGATCAGGGCCGTCTCGGCCTCCTTGCGGGCGGTGACGTCGCGGATGATCCCGACGAAGATCCGATCGGCGCCCTGCTGGGCCTCGCCGACGGACAGCTCGATCGGGAACACCGTGCCGTCCTTGCGCCGCGCGCTGACCTCGCGGCCGATGCCGATGATCTTGCGCTCCCCGGTATCCAGATAGTGCTGCAGGTAGCCGTCGTGTTCGCCGTGATAGGGCTCCGGCATCAGCATCCGCACGTTGTGCCCGACGACCTCGTCCGCCTGGTATCCGAACAGCCCCTCGCAGGCCGCATTGAAGCTCTGAACGATGCCGTTCGAGTCGATCAGGATGACGCCGTCGACGGCGGTGCCGATGACGGCGCGCAGGCGGGCCAGGCTGTCCGACAGCTCGCGCTCGGCCTGTTTGCGGGCCGAGATGTCGCGGATGATGCCGACGAAGCCGTGCTCGCCGCCGGGTCGCGCCTCGGGGGCCTCCGTCTCGCCGACCGAGAGTTCGATCGGGAACACGGTGCCGTCCTTGCGCCGCGCGCTGACCTCGCGGCCGATGCCGATGATCTTGCGCTCGCCGGTGGCCAGGTAGCGTCGCAGATAGCCGTCGTGCTCGCCGTGATAGGGCTCCGGCATGAGCATGCGCACGTTGCGCCCCACGACCTCGTCGGCGACGTAGCCGAACAGCCCTTCGCAGGCCTTGTTGAAGGTTTGCACGATCCCTTCGGAGTCGATCAGGATGACCCCGTCGACCGCCGTGTCGATCACGGCCCGCAGTCGTTCGGCGCTGTCGGGCATCGTCTGTTCCTTCCGGAGGCAACGGCACCGGGCTGGCATGGTTCCACGGTCGTCGACCGGGCCGTCCGGGCAAGTCGGCAAATTATCGGACCGGTCCGGGGCGGCGTCGACAACCTTGTCGGGTCTCGCGATCGGTCGCCGCCCGGCAGGCTGGACGCCGGCCGCCGGCATCCCCATAGTCCGACGCCTCGCAGCCCGACACCGGACGACCAGCCCATGACCCTGACCGGCAGCAAACCCAGCTTGCGCGCCATGGCGGCCCGATGACCAGGCGCGTCGAGATCTTCACGGACGGCGCGTGCAGCGGCAACCCGGGGCCGGGCGGCTGGGGGGCGGTGATGCGCTGGAACGGCACCGAGAAGGAGCTCTCGGGCGGCGAGCGGCTGACCACCAACAACCGCATGGAGCTGATGGCGGCGATCGCCGCCCTGGAGGCGCTGACCCGCGGCATGCCGGTCGACCTGACGACCGACAGCACCTATGTGCGCGACGGCATCACCAAGTGGCTGCGGTCCTGGAAGGCGCGCGGCTGGAAGACCGCCGACCGGAAGCCGGTGAAGAACCAGGACCTGTGGGAGCGCCTGGACGCCGCGGCCCAGGCCCACGACGTCCGCTGGCACTGGGTCAAGGGCCATGCCGGCCACCCGGAGAACGAGCGCTGCGACGAGCTGGCCCGCCAGGCGATCGCGGCGATCCGGGAGGCCGGGCGCTGACCGGGGTGCCGAAACGCGAAGGGGCGCCCGAAGGCGCCCCGCGACATGCAGTGCTGCGGCAGGATCAGAGCTTGCCGAGCACGTAGTCGGCGCTCGAGACCTCGAACTGGCCCGGCTCCTCGACGAACAGGTCCTTCACCACGCCGTCCTTCACGACCATGGCGTAGCGCTTGGAGCGGTTGCCCATGCCGTAGCCGCTGCCGTCCATCACCAGGCCCATCGCCTTGGTGAAGTCGGCATTGCCGTCGGCCAGCATCAGCACGTCCTCGCCGACCTTCTGGTCCTTGCCCCAGGCGTCCATCACGAAGGCGTCGTTGACCGACAGGCAGGCGATGGCGTCGACGCCCTTGCCCTTCAGGTCGGCGGCCTTGGTGACGTAGCCCGGCAGGTGCTTGGCCGAGCAGGTCGGGGTGAACGCGCCCGGAACCGCGAACAGAACGACGGTCTTGCCGCCGAACAGCTCGTCGGTCTTCACGTCCTGGATGCCTTCCGAGGTCTTGGTCTTCAAGTTGACCGCCGGTACCTTGTCGCCAACCTTGATGCTCATCGCGTCGCCTCCGTTGCCGAGGACCGACCGGCTCCGCCCCTGTGGCGGTCGGCGATCCTCATCGAAACTCCGCTGCTTACATAGACCGTCGACGGGCTCAATCCAACAGCGCTCGGGCCAATCGCGCCCGCCACGACCGGTCTCACTCCAGGCGGGCGGTCGCCGGGCCGGCGCCGGCCTTGCCGAAGGCCGCCAGCACCGCGTCCTCGGTCAGCAGTTCCGGCAACGCGATGCCGCCCGGGGCCGCCGGGCCGTAGACCGCGTTGAACGGGATCCCGTAGCGCCCGAAGCTGGCCAGGTACTCGGCGATCGCCGGATCCGGGCTGGTCCAGTCGGCGCGCATGGCGAGCACGTCGCCGCCGGCGAGCCGGTCGGCCACCGGGCCGCGGTCGAGCACCGCCGCCTTGTTGACCTTGCAGGTCAGGCACCAGTCGGCGGTCACGTCCACCAGGATCACCCGGCCTTCGCCGACCAGCCGGTCGATCTCGCCGCGGTCGAAGGGCTGCCAGGCCACGGTCTCGACCGTGGTGCTGCCGGCCGTCCGTTCCGCCGGCATCGGGCGCTCGCCGGTCCCGGCCAGCACCAGCGCCAGGACCGCCGCCGCCGCCCCGAGCGGAACTGCCAGTCCGCGGCCGCGCAGCAGCACCAGGGCCGCCGCCAGGGCTACGAACACGCCGCCCACCGCCAGCGCGGCCGCCGCTCCGGTCTGCGCCGCCAGGACGCTCAGCAGCCACAGCGCCGTCGCCGCCAGCGCCACCGACAGCACCCGCTTCAGCACGGTCATCCAGCGGCCGGGGCGGGGCAGGGCACGGGCCAGGTCCGGCACCGCCGCGACCGCCAGATAGGGCAGGGCGAGGCCCAGGCCCATGGCGGCGAACACCGCCACGATCTCCAGCGGCCCCCGGGCCAGCGCGAACCCGATCGCGGTGCCGAGGAACGGCGCCGAGCAGGGGGTGGCGAGCAGGGTGGCGAAGGCGCCGGTCAGGAAATGCCCGGCCAGCGACTTGCCCGGCCGCGCCGGGGTGTCGGACGGCAGCCGGGCCCCGAGATCGGCGACCGCCCGCGGCAGCGCCACCTCGAACAGCCCCCACAGGTTGGCGGCGAACAGCACGACCAGGGTCGCCATGGCGGCCAGGAACAGCGGCTGCTGGAACTGGATCCCCCAGCCGATCGCCACCCCGGCGGACCGCAACGCGACCGCGCCGCCGGCCAGCAGCAGGAACGACACCACGATGCCGGCGGCCGAAGCCAGGAAACCGCGCCGGATGGCGCCGCGCGCGGCACCGCCGTAGCCGACCGCCGACAGCAGCTTGAGAGACAGCACCGGCAGGACGCAGGGCATCAGGTTGAGGATCAGCCCGCCCAGCACGGCGGCGCCGAGCATGGCCAGCCAGGTCGCCGGGCCGGTCTCCCCGGCGGCTGCGGCGGCGGGACCCGCCCCGGCCGGCCCTGCATCGACCGTCACCCGGCGCTCGGCGAACCGGTCGCCGTCGGCCAGGGTGAGCGTGAGGGCGGCGCCCGACAGCGGCGCACCGGCGCCGGCGCCGACCGGCACCCGCAGTTCGGCGGTCCGGCGGTCCGGCCCGAAGGACACCGCCGGCTTGCCGAAGGACAGCCCGGCCGGGCCCTCCGGGAACACGTCGAGGGCCGACAGCGGCCGGTCGGAAGCCAGGGCGAGCACCAGGGTCGGGTGCGCCGGATCGCCCTCGGTCCGGGCCGAGACGACGTCCAGGCCGAGCCCGGGAAGGTCCGACGGAACCTGTGCCGACCAGCGGTCGAGCATCTGGGTGAACGCCGTCGGCTTCGGCGGTGTCGCCGGCAGGTCCAGGGACAGGGCGGCGTCCAGGGGCACGCAGATCTCGCTGCAGACCAGCGCGTTCACGGCGGCGCGCAGCGACAACGGCGCCCCCGGCTCGGCCAGCCGGGCGGTGATCGGGTACACGACATGGCCGGAATAGCCGAACTGCTCGATGCCGAAGGCCGAGAACCGGTGCGGAACCGGGTACTGCATTTCGGTGGCGGCCAGGTTCGAGGAGCCGGCCCAGTCCGCCTGCGGCGGATAGCCGACGTCGCCGGCCGACCGCCAGTAGACCTTCCAGCCCTCGGCCAGCCGGAACTCCAGGCCGAGCGGCACGGCTTCGCGGCCGCCGGTCCCGGCGATCGCCGACACCAGTCGCACGTCGGCGGCTTCGGTCCGGACCCAGTCGGTGGCCGCGTCGGCGGCACGTCCGGCCGCGGGATGGCCTGCCAGGACGGTCGCCGCCGCCAGGATCGCCAGGGCGGTCCGGGCCGCCTGCTTCGCTGCGAAAAAAGCCATATTCATCGGCCAGGTTTGAAAGTCATTCGCCGACCAATATAGTAATAGGGGACGAAGATGTTGGTCACGAAGGCGGGATGCTGCGGCACGCCGCCCTGTCAAATCGTCGCGGCCCACGGATTCCGACGACAAGGATCCCGGAGGGCCGCATCGGCATTCCCCGAGGAGGACCGGGCATGATGTCGGACGAAGCAACTGCCGAAGGTTATCTCGCCGGCCAGATCCTGATCGCCATGCCGAGCATGAGCGACCCGCGGTTCGCGCGCACCGTCATCTACCTGTGCGCCCACAATGCCGACGGTGCCATGGGGCTGGTGCTGAACCGGCTGATCAGCTCGATCACCTTCAAGGATCTGCTCGACGAGCTGAAGGTCGAGGAACCGGCGCCCGAGGAGGCGACGGTACCGGCGATCCATTTCGGCGGGCCGGTGGAGACCGGCCGCGGCTTCGTGCTGCACTCGGCGGACTATGTCGGCCCGGACTCGATGCCGCTGACCGGCACCTTCGCCCTGACCGCCACCGTCGACATCCTCAAGGCGATTGCCGCCGGCCAGGGGCCGGAACAGCATCTGCTGGCGCTCGGCTATGCCGGCTGGGGCCCCGGCCAGCTCGACGGCGAACTGCAGGAGAACGCCTGGCTGTCGGTCGAGGCCGACCCGGACCTGGTGTTCGACGGCGAGCTCGACGACAAGTGGGAGCGCGCGCTGGCCAAGCTGGGGATCAGCGCCTCGCTGCTGTCGAGCGACGCCGGCCACGCATAGCAGCCCGCCGCCGTACCGAGGTCGGTCCGGGCGCCGCTCCCGCCGTCAGGTCGCGAAGCTCGGGTCCTTCTTCTCCATCAGGCGGACCAGCGCCGGCCATTCGATGGCGTCGACGGTGCCCTGGCCGGCCGAGCCTTCCTCCCACTGCCGGGCGGTGTGCTCCGCGACCTTCTCCGAGGGGACCGCGATGGCGCCGCCGCTGGCCATGACGTCGAGCTGCAGGCGGCAGGCGCGCTCCAGGTAGTAGATCCGCCGGAACGCCTCGGCGACCGAGCGGCCGCAGGTCAGCAGGCCGTGGTTGCGCAGGATCATCGCGTTGTGACCGCCGAGGTCGGCGATCAGCCGCTCCTGCTCGCCGAGGTCGGTCGCGATGCCCTCGAGGTCGTGGTAGGCGATGCGCCGGTGGAACTGCATCGACTGCTGGTCGAGCGGCGCCAGCCCGTCCTTCAGCGCCGCCACCCCGCAGCCGGCCCGGCTGTGGGTGTGGATGATGCAGGCGACGTCGTGGCGAGCCCGGTGGATCGCCGAGTGGATGACGTAGCCCGGGCCGTTCACCGGGTAGTCGTCCTGGTCGAGCGCCTTGCCGTCGATGTCGACACGCAGCAGGTTGGACGCCGTGATCTCGGTGTAGTGCCGCCCGAAGCCGTTGATCAGGAACACCTCCTTGCCGTCGACCGGGTCCGGCAGCCGCACCGTGATGTGGTTGTAGACCAGGTCGGCCATGCCGAAATGCTCGACCAGCCGGTAGCAGGCGGCGAGCTCGACGCGCAGGCGCCACTCCTGCTCGGAATACTTCGCCGGGCGGCGGTCGCCGGCGAGTGCGGTCACGGACATTGCGATCCTCCCATGTCGTTCGTCGATTTCCGGCCGGCGGCCCCGGCCCGCCTGGTGCTCTCAGCCCCGCGTCTTCAGCAGGTCGCGGATCTCCTCCAGCAGGACCTCCTGGCGCGGCGGTGCCGCCGGCGCCTTCGGGGTTTCCGGCTCCTCGAAGCGGCGGCGCAGCCGGTTCATCTGCCGGACCACGAAGAACAGCGCCCAGGCGACGATCGCGAAGTTGATCAGGGCGTTGATGAACTTGCCGTAGCCCAGCACCGGCACCCCGGCTTCCTTGGCCGCCGCCAGCGACGCCGGCGCCTCGCCCGACTGGAGCACCAGGAAGTAGTTCGAGAAGTCGATGCCGCCCATCAGCACGCCGACCGGCGGCATGATGATGTCGTTCACCAGCGACTGCACGATGCCGGTGAAGGCGGCGCCGATGATGATGCCGACCGCGAGGTCGACCACGTTGCCCCGGAGGGCGAATTCCCGGAACTCCTTGAGCATTCCGTCCTCGCGCCGATGGTTGAGCGTCCGGAAGGATTAGACAGCGAAACCGCGGTGTTGCCCAGCCCGCTGCCGGCCGTCCCGCGGCCTCGACCCGACGCCCTCGGCGGCGCATGGTGTG
Organism: Thalassobaculum sp.; assembly: GCF_040219615.1. GTDB lineage: Bacteria > Pseudomonadota > Alphaproteobacteria > Thalassobaculales > Thalassobaculaceae > Thalassobaculum_A. The sequence goes on along the minus strand of NZ_JAVJSE010000010.1, from coordinate 318,951 downwards.
CCGAAACCGACGGGAGGAGATCGACCATGGCAGGCGCACTGGCGGGCAAGGTCGCCCTGGTCACCGGGGCCGGCAGGAACATCGGGCGCGCGGTCGCGCTGCTGGTGGCGCGCGACGGCGCCACCGTGGTCGTGAACGGTCGGTCGGACCGGGCGGCGGTCGATGCCGTGGTGGCCGAGATCCAGGCGGCCGGCGGCCGGGCCCTCGGCTGGATGGCCGACGTCGCGGACGAGCCGGCGGTCGCCCGGATGATGGCGGGGGTGACCGCCGAACTCGGCGGGCTCGACATCCTGGTGTCGAACGCCGGCCTGCGGCGCCAGACCGCGTTCCTCGAGATGGACTACGCGGAGTGGCGCGAGATCCTGTCGGTGGCCCTGGACGGCGCCTTCCTGACGGCGCGCGCTGCGGCGCCGTCGATGGTGGCGCGGGGTGGCGGGGCGATCGTCGCGCTGTCGGGGATCTCGACCCATCTCGGCACCCCGAACCGCTGCCACGTGTCGGCGTCGAAGGCCGGGCTGGAGGGCCTGATGCGGGCATTGGCGGTCGAGCTCGGCCCGCACGGCGTGCGCTGCAACTGCGTGGCGCCCGGCCCGGTCGACACCCAGCGCGGTGCTTCGGCCGGCCCGATGCCGACCGGCCTGCTGGACGGCATCCCGCTCGGCCGCAAGGCCTCGGTCGACGACATCGCGGCCGCGGTGCGCTACCTCGTCGGGCCGGAGGGCGCCTATGTCAACGGCCAGACCCTGCATCTCAACGGCGGGATGTACCTGACCTGAACCGGGAGACGGCAGAATGCCGGGTTGAGCCGTCCATAGGGCAGGCGTAGTCTTGAACCATGGAAGACACGCCGATGGTCGATCCCAACCAGGAGTTGATGCTCGAGCAGTTCCGATTGATCCGGGCGACGCTGGCGTTGCACAGCCAGAAGTTTGACGAGGTTCTGTTCCGCCTCTCGAATCTCGAGATGGGGGTCGCCGGCACGCGCCGGGAGCGGGCCGGGGACGCGGAAACCGTCGCCCACCTGCAATCCAGGGTCGACCGCATGCAGGGCCAGATCGACCGGATCAACCAGCGCCTGGAGCTGACCGACAACCCGGGCTGAAGCCAGCCGCGTAGCGTCGGCCGGAACGCCACACGACGATGACGGTTTCCTACTCGGAGACCAGCCGCGGACGATCCGGCACGACTGCCACGTCCTTCGGCTCGACGGTCTCGACCTCGACCTCGCGGATGCGCTCGGCCCGCTTGTCGATCTTCTCGGTCGAGACCCGGATCTGCCGCATGTCCTCGTCGGCCTGGCGGAAGTGGTTCTGCAGCTTGCCGACCCGGTCGTCGAGCCGGCGGACGTCGTCCAGCATGCGGCCGACCTCGGCCTGCAGCAGGCCGGCCTGCTCGCTGATCCGGGCGTCCTTCAGCACCGCCCGAACGGTGTTCAGGGTCGCCATCAGGGTGGTCGGCGAGACGATCCAGACCCGGCGCCGGAAGGCGTCCTGCACGACCGCCGGCAGGCTGGCGTGCAGTTCGGCGTAGACCGCCTCCGACGGCAGGAACATCAGCGCCGAATCGGCGGTCTCGCCCGGCACGATGTAGCGCTCGGCGATGTCCTTGACGTGCTTGCTGATCGCCTGGGCCAGCAGCTTGCGGGCCACCTCGCGCTCGGCGTCGGTGCCGGCGTCGCGCAGCGTCTGGTAGTGCTCGAGCGGGAACTTGGCGTCGATGGCGATGGCGCCCGGCGGGTTCGGCAGGGTCAGCAGGCAGTCGACCCGGCGGCCGCTCGCCAGCGTCGCCTGGAAGCTGTAGGCGCTCGGCGGCAGGGCCTGCATCACCAGGTCGTTCAGCTGGATCTCGCCGAACGCGCCGCGGGCCTGCTTGTTGGCCAGGATGTCCTGCAGCCCGACTACCTGGGTCGACAGCGCCGTGATGTTCTTCTGGGCGGAGTCGATGACCGCCAGCCGCTCCTTCAGGTCGGTGATCGTGGTCTGGGCGGTCTGGCTGGACTTCTCCAGGCTCTCGCCGACCCGCTTGGTCACGTCGGCCAGCCGCTCCTCCAGCTTCTTCGCCAGCTCGCGCTCCTGATTCTGGAGCTGCTCGGCCATGCGGGCCTGCCCGGCGGCCTGGCTCTCGGCGACCTGGGCCAGCCGCCCGGCCAGCTCGGCCTGGCTGCGCGCCAGCCGCTCGGCGGCGTCGGCCTGCCGGCGCTCCGCCTCGGCCAGCGCGTCCTCGACGCCGGCGCTGCCGGTCCACAGCCGCCAGGCGATCAGCAGCAGGGCGGCCAGCACGCAGGCGCCGACGATCAGCAGCAGCAGCTCCGGCGGCAGGGGAAGGGTCATCTCGGCCATGCCGGCACCCTAGCACGTTCGCGACCGGTCCCCGCCGGCAGCTGCGACGGCGCGGGAATCTTGACGCTCCGGGCCTGTTCGCCTACCTCAGGGGATCTCGAAACCCGAACGAATCGCCCTGCCGAGTCGCACACGAAGAGTCGCAATGGCCATCCTGCCGATCATCTGGGCGCCCGACCCGGTCCTGAAAACCAAGTGCAAGCCGGTCGAGGCGGTCGACGACGAGGTGCGGCGGCTGGTCGACGACATGCTGGCGACCATGTACGCCGCCCCGGGCGTCGGCCTGGCGGCCCCGCAGATCGGCGTCGAGAAGCGGGTGATCGTGGTCGACGTCGCCGGCAAGGACGAGAAGCCGCAGCCGATCGCCCTGATCAACCCGGAGATCACCTGGGCTTCGGACGACACCCAGGTCTACGAGGAAGGCTGCCTGTCGCTGCCGGAGATGTACGCCGACGTCGAGCGGCCGGCCCGCGTCAAGGTGCGCTATCTCGACCGCGACGGCGCCAGGCAGGAGATCGAGGGCGACGGCCTGATGGCGGTCTGTCTGCAGCATGAGATCGACCATATCGACGGCGTGCTGTTCGTCGACCGCATCTCGGCGCTCAAGCGCAACATGATCATGAAGAAGATGGTCAAGGCGAAGAAACTGCGCTCGCGCGAGCAGGCGGCGTGACCGACCCCGCCGGCCAGCCCCTCCGCCTCGCCTTCCTCGGCAGTCCCGACTTCGCGGTTCCGGTGCTGCAGGCCCTGCGCGACGCCGGCCACGACGTGGTCTGCGTCTATGCCCAGCCGGCACGCCCGGCCGGCCGCGGCAAGCGCGAGCGGCCGACCGCGGTGCAGGCCGCCGCCGAGGCCGCCGGCATCGAGGTGCGGACGCCGCGGACCCTGCGCGACGCCGAGGCCCAGGCGGCGTTCGCGGCCCTGGATCTGGACGCCGCCGTGGTGGTCGCCTACGGGCTGATCCTGCCGCAGGCGGTGCTGGACGCGCCGCGGCTGGGCTGCATCAACGTGCATGCCTCGCTGCTGCCGCGCTGGCGCGGGGCGGCGCCGATCCAGCGCGCGATCGCCGCCGGCGACCCGGAGACCGGCGTGACCATCATGCAGATGGATGCCGGGCTCGACACCGGGCCGATGCTGCTGCGCCGGTCGGTGCCGATCGGGCCGGAGACCACGGCGGCCGGACTGCACGACGTCCTGGCCGCGCTCGGCGCCGAGCTGATCCTGCCGGCGCTGGCCGGGCTGGCCGCCGGCGACCTGCTGCCGACTCCGCAGCCGGAGGACGGCGTCACATACGCGAAGAAGCTGGAGCGCGACGAGGGGCGGCTCGACTTCACCCGCCCGGCGGCCGAGCTGGAGCGGCTGGTGCGGGCCTTCGATCCCTGGCCGGGGGCGTATTTCGAGCTCGGGGGCGAGCGCATCAAGGTGCTGTCGGCGACGGTACTGAAGGTCGGACGGCTGGCCAATGCGCCCGGCACGGTGCTGGACCACGAGCTGACCATCGCCTGCGGCGCGGACGCGCTCCGCCCGACCCGGGTGCAGCGCGCCGGCAGGGGACCGGTGGACACCGACGCCTTCCTGCGCGGCTTCGCGGTCGCGCCCGGCAGCGTTCTCGGCTGAGCCCGGACGCCATGCCGCGGTTCCGGCTCACGATCGAATACGACGGCGCCCCGTTCGTCGGCTGGCAGCGCCAGGACAACGGGCCGACCGTGCAGGCGGCGCTCGAGGACGCGGTGGCGGCGTTCACCGGCGAACGGGTCGAGGTGGCCGGCGCGGGGCGGACCGACACCGGCGTCCATGCCACCGGCCAGGTCGCCCATATCGACCTCGCAACCGATCGATTCGACGCCCGCACGGTGATGAACGCGGTCAACGCCCATCTGGTCCCGCGGCCGGTCGCCGTGCTGGCGGTCGAGCCCGTCGGGCCGGATTTCCACGCCCGGTTCTCGGCGATCTGGCGGGCCTATCGCTACGTCATCGTCAACCGGAGTGCGCATCTGGCCCTGGATGCCGGCCGGGCCTGGCACGTCAAGGCGCCGCTCGACGTCGCGACCATGCAGGCCGGCGCCGACCGCCTGCTCGGCCACCACGACTTCACCAGCTTCCGGGCCACGCACTGCCAGTCGAAGTCGCCGATGAAGACCCTGGACAGCCTGCGGGTCTCCCGGCACGGCGAGCGCATCCTGGTCGAGGCGCGGTCGCGCTCGTTCCTGCACCATCAGGTGCGCAACATGGTGGGAACCCTGAAGCTGGTCGGCGAGGGCAAATGGTCGCCGGACGACGTGACCCGCGCGCTGCAGGCGCGCGACCGCACCGCGGCCGGCCCGACCGCGCCGGCCGGCGGGCTGACGCTGACCGGGGTGGGCTATCCGGACTGATGACCGGGCGCTAAAGCAGCGGCGACAGCGTCTTGCTGACGAAGAAGTCGAACACCATGGTGCCGACCACGACGGCGCTGGCCTCGAAGCCGGCGACGCCGAGCCCGGTGCGAGCGATGAACCAGCGCACCCACAGCACCAGCATCAGCAGGCCGAGGCCGAGCAGGTTGATCAGGGCGTCGGGCAGCAGGCCGACGACGCGCAACAGGGTCAGCAGGGTCTCGGCATAGACCAGCGGCACGGTGGTCCAGAAATACGCCGTCATGTAGCCGTCGAACCGGTTCGACCGGCCGAGGCCCTGCAGGAGGTAGAACACCAGCAGGGCGTAGCCGAACCAGCCGATGACCAGGATCTCGGTCTCGCGCACCAGGTCCTCGAGCCCGAACCGCACCATGTCGTCGCCGGAGACATGCAGGCCGAGGGTCATCAGGTGCCCCGGCACCACCAGCAGGACCGCCCAGGCGGCCGACCAGAAGCCTTCGCGGCCGGCGCGGAAATAGGCGACGCCGCCGGCGTCGCCGCGGATCAGGCGCCAGGCCCCGTACAGGGCGGTCGCCACCTCGATCCGATCGGGCGCCGCCATGCCGGCCGGGTCAGGCGAGGAACCGCCGCAGCATCGCGGCGTAGATGTCGGTGAGGGCGCGGAGATCGTCGACGGCGACCCGCTCGTCGACCTTGTGCATGGTCTGGCCGACCAGGCCGAACTCGACCACCGGGCACAGCCGCTTGATGAAGCGGGCGTCCGAGGTGCCGCCGGTGGTGCTGAGCGCGGGCCGGCGCCCGGTCACCGCCTCGGCGGCGTCGGCGACCAGGTCGCTGAGTCGGCCCGGCTCGGTCACGAAGCTCTCGCCGGAGCATTCGGTCGCCAGTTCGTAGCGCGCGCCCTTCTGGTCGAAGCTGGCGCGCAGCATCCGTTCCAGCGACCCGGAGCTGTGGGCGTCGTTGAAGCGGATGTTGAACACCGCCGACGCCCGCGCCGGGATCACGTTGCTGGCCGGGTTGCCGACGTCGATGCTGGTGACCGCCAGCGTGGTCGGCGGAAAATGCGCGGTGCCCTCGTCGAGTTGGCCGTGGGCGAACGGCTCCAGCATCCGCAGCAGGTGGTGAACCGGGTTCTCCGCCAGATGCGGGTAGGCGACATGGCCCTGGGTGCCGTGCACCGTCAGGCGGCCGGTCAGGCTGCCGCGCCGGCCGATCTTCATCATGTCGCCGAGGGCCGCGGGGTTGGTCGGCTCGCCGACCACGCAGGCGTCGGGGATCTCCCCGTTGGCCTCCATCCAGTCCAGCACCCGGGTGGTGCCGTTGACCGCGGGTCCTTCCTCGTCGCCGGTGATCAGCAGGCTGATCGAGCCGGGCAGGGCGTCGCCGCGCTCGCCGATCACCCGGGCCGCGGCGGCCACGAAGGCGGCGATCCCGCCCTTCATGTCGGCCGCCCCGCGGCCCCAGAGCTGGCCGTCCCTGACCGCACCCTCGAACGGCCCGACGGTCCAGGCCGCCTCGTCGCCGACGGGTACCACGTCGGTGTGGCCGGCAAAGCAGAAATGCGGGCCGCCGGTGCCGAACCGGGCGTACAGATTGTCGATCGGATCGGTGCCGGGGGTCTCGAAGCGCAGCCGGTGGCAGGCGAATCCGATCGGCTCGAGGATCGCCTCGAGGGCGGCGATCGCACCGCCCTCGGCCGGGGTCACGCTCGGGCAGCGGATCAGCCGGCCGGCGACCTCGACCGGGTCGAGACCGGCGCTACTGTCGGCGCCTCCATTGCCGGCCTCCGGCATCGTCCGGTCCTCGCTCAGTCGCGCAGCAGGTCGTTGATCGAGGTCTTCGACCGGGTCTGCGCGTCGACCTGCTTGACGATCACCGCGCAGTACAGCGACGGGCCGGGCTGGCCGTCGGGCATCGGCTTGCCGGGCAGCGAGCCCGGAACCACCACCGAGTAGGCCGGAACCCGGCCCATGGTGATCTCGCCGGTCTGGCGGTTCACGATCTTGGTGGTCTTGCTGAGATAGACGCCCATCGACAGCACCGCGCCGGTCTCGACGATGACGCCCTCGACGACCTCGCTGCGGGCGCCGATGAAGCAGTTGTCCTCGATGATCACCGGGTCGGCCTGCAGCGGCTCCAGCACGCCGCCGATGCCGACGCCGCCGGACAGATGGACGTCCTTGCCGATCTGAGCGCAGGACCCGACCGTGGCCCAGGTGTCGACCATGGTGCCGCTGTCCACATAGGCGCCGACGTTCACGAAGCTCGGCATCAGCACGACGTTGCGGGCGATGAACGCCGAGCGCCGCACCACGCAGTTCGGGACCGCCCGGAATCCGGCCTCGCGGAACCGGTTCTCACCCCAGCCGGCGAACTTGGACGGGACCTTGTCCCACCACACCGACGGTCCGAGGTCCGGCCCGTCGGGGCCGCCCGGGATGACCTGCATGTCGAACAGCCGGAACGACAGCAGGACGGCCTTCTTGAGCCACTGGTTGACCTCCCACTGGTGGTCGCCCTTCGGCGTCGCCACCCGCAGGCTGCCGTTGTCCAGACCCTCCAGCGCCGCCTCGACGGCGTCGCGGACCTCGCCCTTCGTGTTGACGCCGATCTCGGCCCGGTTCTCCCAGGCGGCGTCGATCACAGCTTGCATCTGGCTCGTGCTCATCGGTCCCGTCGTCGGCTGTCCAAGGTGTCGAAAAGGCGGAATTCCGGGGCACAATGGCGGTGCGCCAGAAGGCTGTCAACGCGGCTCGGCGAGGGCTAGGGCAGGCTCTCCAGAAACCCGACCAGGTCCTCCGCGACATGGTGGACATGCTCGCCCTCGGCGCCGTCGCGGGCCCAGTCGTGCTCGCTGCGCAGCCACACGGTGCGCATGCCGAGGGCCGCCGCCGGTGCCAGGTTCTTCGCCATGTCCTCGATCATCACCGCGCCGGCGGGCGCGAAGCCCGCCACCTCAACCAGCCGGGCGTACGGGCGCGGGTCGGGCTTCGGCACGTAGTCGGCGGCCACGATGTCGAACACCGAGTCGAAGTGCCGGGCGACGCCGAGCCGCGCCATCACCCGCTCGGCATGGGGCACCGAGCCGTTGGTGAACACCAGCTTGCGGCCGGGCAGCCGGGCCAGCAGGTCGTCGAGCCGCGGCGACGGGTCGACCGGCGTCACGTCGATGTCGTGGACGAAGTCCAGGAACGTGCCGGGTTCGACCGCGTGCTCGGTCATCAGGCCGCGCAGGGTGGTGCCGTAGCGGCGGAACAGGTCGCGCTGAAGCTCCTTGGCCGGACCGGCCTCGAGCTCGAAGCGGTCCTGGATGAACCGGGTCATGCGGGCCGACACCTGGACGAACAGGTTGCTCCGGGCCGGATACAACGTGTTGTCGAGGTCGAAGACCCAGGTCTCCACGGTCGCCGGGTCAAGCGTTTCCGATGGGATTTGCCACAATGGCTTGTTAACAGTCATGCCGCTAGAGTGACGCCGTGCGCGTGGTTGGGCAAGGTGCCGGAGGCAGCGGAACATGGGTGACGAAGCGGCGGTTGCCGATCTGCTCCAGCTGATCGAGGACGGGCCGCTCGCCGATCATCCCGGCCCGGTCATGCTGGTCGGCACCGACGGCCGCGTACTGGCGCGCAACATTCCCGGCGCGCCGCTCGCGATGCGCTTCGCCAGCGGCGAACTACCGGCGGTGACAGCCATGGTGTCGGCGGTGACCGCCGGTACCGGCTCGCAGAGCTTCAAGATCTCCGACGAGGATACCGGCAGCACCATCGACCTGGCGGCGATCCCGGTGTCCGGCCGGCTGGCGCTGCTGGTCGGCCGCGACGTCTCGCTGGACCACAATCTGCGCGCCGCGCTGGTGGACTCCCGGCAGCGCTACAAGGACCTGGTGGAGATCTCCTCGGACTTCGCCTGGGAAACCGGGCCGACCGGACAGTTCGTGTTCGTGTCGACCGCCGGGGCGCTGGGCTACGATCCGGACGAACTGGTCGGCCGGCCGGCCGAGCGCTTCCTGGTGGTGCCCGAGGGGCTGGACATCGTCAGCCCGTTCGTCGCCCGCGAGCCGGTCCAGGGGGTCGAGGTGAGGTTCCGCCGCGCCGACGGCGGCGTGTCCACCCTGGAGGCCTCGGCGGCGCCGCTGTTCGACGACCGGGGGCGGTGGAGCGGCGCCCGCGGGGTGTGCCGCGACGTGACCGAGGCCCGGCAGCGCGACGCCGCCCTGACCCGGGCCCGCAGCCGCGAGCGGCTGACCACCTACATCGTCCGCACGATCCGCGACGAGATCGAGCCGGCGCGCATGCTGGACGCCGCCGCCGAGGCGCTGTCCCGGGCCCTGACGGCGGATGGCTGTGCCCTCTACCGGATCGTCCCCGGGGCCGGCCTCGACCTGGCGGTGGGCGTCGGCGAGAGCGTGCCGTCGCGCGTCGTCGACGACCTGCGCGAGGCGATCGTCGAAGCGCGCGAACCGGTCATCGCCGAGGTCGAGGAAGGTGCAGCACTGGCCCACCAGCTCTCCTACCACCAAGAGATGAACGGGACCGTGGCGCTGTGGCGCGGGGGCGCCGGCGCGGTCTGGGACGAGGAGGAGGTCGCCCTGCTGATCGAGGTGGCCGACCAGCTCGGCATCGCGCTCCAGCAGGTCGCTGCCCACGAGCATCTGCGCACCCTGTCGTCGACCGACGCGATGACAGGGCTGCTCAACCGCCGTGGGTTCGATGACGCGTTCGCGAGCCGGCTGGAACTCGGCGATGCCGGCGCGGCGGTCGGGACACTGGCCTATGTCGACCTCGACAACTTCAAGAAGGTCAACGATACCCGCGGCCACCAGGTCGGCGACCGGGCGCTGATCCACGTGGCCGAGATCCTGAGCCGGGAATCGCGGGCCGGCGACCTGGTGGCCCGGCTCGGCGGCGACGAGTTCGCGGTCTGGATGGAGGGTGTCGACGCCGCGGCCGCGGCGGCGCGGGCCGAGCGGGTCCTCGAGGCGGTGCGCGAACTGGAGCCTTATTCCGGAGGCCCCGAGCATCCGCTGGGCCTGTCGATCGGGATGGCGATCCGGAGCGCCGGCTCGCACGAGACCCGCGAAGAGCTTGTCGCGCGCGCCGACGCGGTGATGTACGAGATAAAGCACGGGGGCAAAGGCTGGTACCGGATCGCCGGGATGCCCCCGCCTGCCGTTTCGCCCCAAGTCCCCGTGCCACGAGACCGACGACAGAACCCATGACCGAGAAGTTCACCCGCCGTCGCGCCGAGGACGCCGTCGCGGATCCGATCGCCCGCGAGCGCGCCATGGAGATCGCCCGCACCGGCGACGTGGCCTCGCGTCGGGCGCTCGCCAAGCGGGGGGACCTGGCCCCCGAGTTGCTGTTCTACCTGGCCGAGGACGACGACGTGGTCGTCCGCCGGGCGGTGGCCGCCAACGCGTCGACGCCAAGGCACGCGCACGAGTTCCTGGCGCGCGATCGCGACGAGGCGGTGCGTGCCACGGTGGCCGGGCGGGTCGGGGCCGAGGTCGTGGGCCTGCAGGACGAGCGCCGGTCCCAGCATCGCCGGATCACCGTCGAGGTCATGGAGGCGCTGGCCGTCGATGCCGCGGAGAAGGTGCGGCGGCGACTGGCCGAGGCGATCAAGGATGCCGACAACGCGCCGCCGGAGGTGATCCGCCGGGTCATCGAGGTGCTGGCCCGCGACACCGCCCATGAGGTGGCTGGACCGGTCCTGGAGTTCTCGCCGCTGCTGTCCGACGACTTCCTCGTCGGGGTCGTGGAGGCGCCGGCCAGTGCCGGGGCGGTGACTGCGGTGTCGCGCCGCCGCGGCGTGTCGTCGCGGGTCTCCGATGCGGTCGCCGCCAGTGGCGACGACGGTGCCATCGCCGCCCTGCTGGCCAACGAATCGGCGCAGATCCGCGAGGCGACGCTGGACCGGCTGATCGACATGGCGCCGGAGAAGCCGGGCTGGCACGCGCCGCTTGTGGCTCGCCCGAAGCTGTCGGCCGGCCATGTCGGCAAGCTCGCACGGTTCGTGGCGATGGCGCTGGTCGAGGAGCTGCGCAGCCGCACCGACCTGGACGAGGACGCCTCGGCGCGGCTGGCCGAGGCCATGAGCCGCCGTATCGAGGAGGCCGGCGGGCGTTCGCCGGCCGGCGCCGAGCGCGGCCGGGCGTTGTCGATGCACAGCGAGGGCGAGCTCGACGAACTGTCGCTGAGCGAGGCGCTGACCGCCGGCCGGCGGGCCTTCGTGATGGCCGCTCTGTCGGTGCGCTCGGGGCTGCCGGAGCCGGTCGTGCATTCGATGATGAGCTCGGGCAGCGCCAAGGCCGTGACCGCACTGGCCTGGCGGGCCGGCATGACCATGGAGTTCGCCGAGCAGCTGCAGCTGCGGCTCGCCTATATCGAGCCGCGCGACGTGCTGCGGGCCTCCTACGGGACCCGCTTCCCGCTGGACGACGAGCAGCTCGACTGGCAGGTGCGGATGTATGCCGAGGGCAAGGTCGAGTAGCCACCGCGCTCCACAGGCCTGGCGTGGCCGGACGGCGCCGGTCAACGGTTTCTTAGCATTCGCACTGTATGGTCCCGGCCGTCGCCCTTGCGGAAGCCGCCGATCCGGCGCGCCGCAGCCCGACATACCGCCTGAATTTCCGATCGACTGGAGCCGGACCCCGATGCGGTCGCCTTCCCTGAATGCGAGTCATCTCGCCGCGGTCCTGGACGCCTGGCCCGACGCCATGCGGATCGAGCGGACCGCGTCGGAGCTGCGCGACATCGCATCCCGGGCGGCCCTCGAATTGGCGGCCGGCCGGACCGGGATCATCGACGGCCTGTTCGCCGAGATGCAGAGCCCGTCGCCGACGCTGCACTGGAATCCGGCTGAATCCGCGCTCGAGCCCCTGGCGCTGCGATTCCTCGCCCGCTACTGGGAGGCCTGTCCGAAAATCGGCGGGCTTCCGCGTTCCAGCCTGATCGATCCGCTCGATCTGGCGCCGGCGCTGGGATACGTGATGCTGATGGAGCCGGTCGAGCGGTCGGCGGACTTCCGCTATCGGGTCTACGGCTCGACGATCGTCGAGTACTCAGGGGTCGAGATGACCGGCAAATGCGTCTGGGATATCCCGGTACCGCAGGTCGCGGCGTATTTCGTGGCGACCTACAAGGCGGTCACAGACCGGCGCCGGCCGCTGTTCGCCCACCACCGCACGCATCACCACATCCAGGTTGCCCAGTGGGACCGTCTGGTCCTGCCGTTCGTGGACGAGCACGGCACCGTCGACCGCCTGCTGGTCGGGAACGTCCCGAGCCTGCGCCGCCCGCAGCGCACCGGCAGCGACGGTCGGGATCGCAGGGCGGTGTAGGACCGCTCAGTCGGCCTTGATCCAGGTGCCCATGCCGTGGCTGGTGAACAGCTCCAGCAGGACGCCGTGCTGGACCCGGCCGTCGATGATCACCGCACCGCCGGCGCCGCCGCGCACCGCCTCGATGCAGGTCTCGATCTTCGGGATCATGCCGCCCGAGATGGTGCCGTCGGCGATCAGCGCCTGGGCCTCGGCCACGGTCAGCTCCGGCATCAGGCGGCCTTCCTTGTCCAGCACGCCCTCGACGTCGGTCAGCAGCATGAAGCGGCTGGCGTCGACCGCCGCAGCGACCGCGCCGGCGGCGGTGTCGGCGTTGATGTTGAAGGTCTCGCCGTTGGGGCCGGAGCCGATCGGCGCTACCACCGGGATCAGGTCCTGCGCCACCAGCCGGCGCAGCATCTCGCCCTCGACCTTCACCGGCTCGCCGACGAAGCCGAGGTCCAGCACCTTCTCGATGTTGCTGTCGGGGTCGATCCGGGTGCGGCGCAGCTGGCGTGCCTGGATCAGGTCGCCGTCCTTGCCGGACAGCCCGATGGCGCGCCCGCCGGCGGCGTTGATCGCCGCGACGATGCCTTTGTTGATGGCGCCCGACAGCACCATCTCGACGATCTCGACGGTCTCCTTGTCGGTGACGCGCAGGCCGTCGACGAACTCGCTCTTGATCGCCAGGCGCTCGAGCATGCGGCCAATCTGGGGGCCGCCGCCATGCACCACGATCGGGTGCATGCCGACCTGCTTCAGCAGCACGATGTCGGCCGCGAACTGCAGCGCCAGCTCGTCGTTGCCCATGGCGTGGCCGCCATACTTCACGACCACGGTCTTGTCGTTGTAGCGGCGCATGAAGGGCAGCGCCTCGGTCAGGATACCGGCCTTGGAGAGCCATTCGGCCCGGCGCTTGAGGTCGATCGGCTTCATCATCGCTGTCCCGCTTGCTGGATAGCGGAGAATAGAGCGCAAATGCCCGCCGCCGCGCAAGCCCGCGGGCGTCAGACCGCGAAGCGGGCGAGCTCGGCGCGCAGTTCCGGGATGCCGGCCCCGGTCAGGCTGCTGGTCGGGCGGATGACCGGATGCGCCGCCGGCCGCCGGGCCAGGGCGGCGGCGGTCCGCTCCATGATCTCGGCGAGTTCGGGCGACTTCGGCTTGTCGGCCTTGGTCAGCACCACCTGGTAGGACAGGGCGGCCCGGTCGAACAGGTCCATGGCCTGCAGGTCGCTGTCCTTGAGGCCGTGGCGGGAGTCGACCAGCAGGTTGACGCGCTGCAGGCTGGTCCGGCCGCGCAGGTAAGCGAACAGCGTGTCGGTCCAGAGCTGGATCTTGGTCTTCGAGACCTTCGCGTAGCCGTAGCCGGGCAGGTCGACGAGCTGCAGCCGGCCGCCCAGGTCGAAGAAGATCAGCTCCTGGGTGCGGCCGGGGGTGTTGGAGGTGCGGGCCAGCGTCTTGCGGCCGGTCAGCGCGTTCACCAGGCTCGACTTGCCGACGTTCGAGCGGCCGGCGAACGCGATCTCGGGCAGGCCGATCGGCGGCAGCTGGTCGATCGCCGCCGTCGCCCACACGAACTTGCACTCGGCGGCGAACAGGACCCGCGCGGCCTCGATCGCCTCGGGCGTGAACTCGGGCGAGGCGTCGGGGCTGTCCGTGGTCAAGAAAGCGCCTTCCGGATGCCCATCCGGCGCATGATGACCGCCTGCTGGGCGATCGACAGCAGGTTGTTCCAGGTCCAGTAGATCACCAGCCCGGCGGCGAAGTGGCCGAGCAGGAAGGTGAACATGACCGGCAGGAACATGAACACCTTGGCCTGCACCGGATCGGCGGGCTGCGGGTTCAGCTTCTGCTGCAGGAACATGGTCAGGCCCATCGCCAACGGCCAGGCGCCGATCATCAGGAACTGCGGCGGATCCCAGGGGATCAGCCCGAACAGGTTGAACATGCTGGTCGGGTCGGGCGCCGACAGGTCCTTGATCCAGCCGTAGAACGGCGCGTGCCGCATCTCGATGCTGACGAACAGGGTCTTGTAGAGCGCGAAGAACACCGGGATCTGGACCAGGATCGGCAGGCAGCCGGCCGCCGGGTTGACCTTCTCGCGCTTGTACAGCGCCATCATCTCCTGGTTCAGGCGCTGCTTGTCGTCCCCGTACTTCTCCCGCATCTCGGTCAGCTTCGGGGTCAGCTCCTTCATCTTCGCCATCGACTTGTACGACTTGTTGGCGAGCGGGAAGAACAGCAGCTTGATGATGATCGTCAGGCCGAGGATCGCCAGGCCGAAGTTGCCGAGCACCCCGTGCAGGTAGGTCAGCACGTAGAAGAACGGCTTGGTCAGGAAGTAGAACCAGCCGAAGTCGATCGCCAGGTCGAAATTGGCGATCCCGTAGCGCTCCTCGTAGCGGTCCAGGAGCTTGACCTCCTTGGCGCCGGCGAACAGGCGGTTCTCGACGGCCGCGGATCCGCCGGCGGCAATCTCCTGGGCGCCGCCCAGGAAGTCGACCTGATAGCGCTCCGACTGGTTGCGGCTGGCGTGGCGGAAGTTGTAGCTCCACTCCTGGTTCTGGCCGGGCACCAGGGCGGCCAGCCAGTACTTGTCGGTGATGCCGATCCAGCCGCCGGTCGCGGTCTTGGCGACGTCGCCGTCCTCGCGCAGCTCGCTGTAGTCGAGCTCGGTCAGCGTGTCGTTGAACACGCCGAGCGGGCCTTCGTGCAGGATGTAGAAGTCGATGGTCTCGGGCGTGCCGCCGCGGCTCAGCAGGCCGTACGGGTACAGCGTGACGGGCGCGTCGGTGCGATTCACCACGCGCTGCGAGACCGAGAACAGATAGTCGTCGTCGATCGAGACGACGCGCTCGAAGGTCAGGCCCTGGCCGTTGTCCCAGGACAGGGTGACCGGGCTGCCGGGCGCCAGGGTGTCGGCGCTGGCGGTCCACACCGTCTCCGGGGTCGGCAGCGCGACCGTCGCTCCGCCGGCCGCCACCCAGCCGAACTCGGCGTAGTAGGGGTGCCGCAGCCCGGTCGGGTCGAGCAGATGAATCGGCGGGCTCTTCGGGTCGATGGTCAGCCGGTAGTCGGTCAGCACCACGTCGTCGATGCGCGCGCCCTTCAGGGCGATCGACCCCTGGATCCGCGGCGTGTCGATCTTCACGCGCGGGCTCATCGCCAGGGCCGCCTCGCGGGTCTCGCCGGTGGCCGCAGCGGCCGCGCTGCCCGGCACCGCCGGTGCGGAGCCCGCCGGCGTGCCACCCGGGCCCGGCACGATGCTGCCGCCTGCCGCCTGCTGCTGCGCCTGCTCCTGGGCCTGTTGGACGCGCTGCTGCTCGATCTTCGGCTTTTCCACGAGGAACTGGAAACCGAGCAGAATGATCACGGAGAGAACGATCGCGAGGATCATGTTCTTCTGGTCGGTCATCGCGGACTTCCGTCAGTGAGGCGGCGGGAGGGCAGCGTGGGCAAACGGTCGAGATCGGCGGCGGCGAGCGGCGGCACCGGATCGTAGCCGGAACCGCCCCAGGGGTGGCAGCGCAGCAGGCGCCGCAGCGCCAGTAGCCAGCCACGCAACGGGCCATGCACCGCGATCGCCTCGAGCGCATAGGCCGAGCAGGACGGGGCGAAGCGGCAGGCCGGCCCGAGGAGCGGCGAAACCAGCAACCGGTATAGGTGAACCGGCGCGCCGACGATAGCGCGGATCACGTCCGGGCCCCCGCGGCCGGGGGCGGGGGCCGCCTGGAAGGCCGGTCGCCGGTTTGGCCGCGCCCGGACTGGATCCGGGTCAGGGCCTTCTCGAGATCGGCGAGCAGGTCGTCATAGGGCCGGTCGGCGGTGGCGGCGCGGGCGATCAGGACGTAGTCGTGTCCCGGTTCGGCCCGGCGGCTCAGCACGTCGGCCGCGACCGCGCGCAGGCGCCGGCGGGCCCGGTTGCGGACCACGGCGCCGCCGACCTTGCGGCTGGCGGTGAAGCCGAGGCGTGGACGGGTGTCGTCGCCGGTCTCTTCGGGCGCACGCCGGCGATCCTGGAGAACCAGGCCGGGAGCCGCGGCTTTCACGCCGCGGGCAGCGCGCAGAAAATCGGCGCGACGGAGCAGGCGCGGCAGCGGGGTAGCGCCGGTCGTCCGCATCGTTTCACCGTCCGACGCCGTCGAACGGTACTACGCGGAGAGGCGCTTGCGGCCCTTGGCGCGGCGGGTAGCGATCACGCGGCGGCCACCGACGGTAGCCATGCGCGAACGAAAGCCGTGCCGACGCTTGCGGACCAGGACGCTCGGTTGATAGGTGCGCTTCACGGGAAGTCTCCGTCACACGTCGACGTGCCATATTTCGGCGAGGGCGCGTGTATATCGGCTGCAACCGGGCAAGTCAACGCCCTGGGAATCCCCCGGGGAATCGGTGGCCGGAAACCCCGGCCCTACACGGCCTGCCGGGCCCGCAGCGCCTGCGCCAGCGTGCCGTCGTCCAGATAGTCCAGCTCGCCGCCGACCGGCACGCCATGGGCCAGTCGGGACACCCGCACGCCGGTCGGCGCCAGGCGGTCGGCGACGTAGTGCGCCGTGGTCTGGCCGTCGACCGTGGCGTTCATCGCCAGGATCACCTCGGTGATCGCCGGGTCCGAGGCCCGCGCCACCAGTCCGTCGACGCTCAGGTCCTCGGGGCCGATCCCGTCCAGCGCCGACAGCACGCCGCCGATCACATGGTAGCGCCCGCCGAACGCCGCCGCCCGCTCCAGCGCCCAGACGTCGGCAACGTCCTCGACCACGCAGAGCGTGTGCGGCTCGCGCCGCGGATCGGTGCAGATCGTGCACGGGTCGACGGTGTCGAGGTTGCCGCAGGTCGAGCACGGCCGCACCGCCCGGGCCGCCTCGGCCAGGGCCTCGGCCAGCGGGATCATCAGCGACTCCCGCCGCTTCATCAGGTGCAGGATGGCACGCCGGGCCGACCGGGGGCCCAGCCCCGGCAGCTTGGCCAGATACTGCATCGCACGGTCGAGTTCGCCGCCGGACACCGGGCAGCTCCCGCTCAGAACGGCAGCTTGAAGCCGGGCGGCAGGCTGATGCCGCCGGTCAGCTTCTGCATCTCCTCGGCGGACTGGGCGTCGGCCTTGGCGCGGGCGTCGTTGATCGCCGCCACCAGCAGGTCCTCCAGCACCTCGACCTCGGCCGGGTCGACCAGCGCCCGGTCGATGCTGACCTTGCGGGCCTCGCCCTTGCCGGACAGCACGACCTCGACCATGCCGCCGCCGGACCTGCCGGTGACCTCCAGCCCGGCCAGGCGCTCCTGCATCTCCTGGACCTTGGACTGCATCTCCTGAGCCTGCTTCATGAGCTGGCCGAGGTTCTTCATGACTGCCTCACGCCTGGTTTGCCTTGCTTTCGGGATGCCCGCCGCCGGAGCCCTCGTCGTCGAGCACGACCGTGTCGGCGTCGTCCATCGCCTCGTCCTCGTCCGCCTCGCCGACCGGGTCGGCCGGCGGCGGCGCCGTGATCTCCTCGATCCGCGCGCCCGGGAACAGATCCAGCACCCGGGATACCACCGGATGCTCGGCGACCCGCGCGAACCGCTCGGCCCTGGCCATGCCGGCCTGCTCGCGCAGGGTCGGCTCGCCCGCGTCGCGCGAGATCCGGATGTCCCAGCTCTGCCCGGTCCAGCGTCCGAGATGGGCTGAAAGCTGCGCGGTCAGCCGCGGGTCGGCGCCGGCCTGCGGGCGCAGGTCGACCCGGCCGGGCGCATAGGACACGCAATGCACCGAGCCGGCGAGCTGCGCCGACAGCACCGGCTCGCCGCGGGCGTGGAACAGCTCGACCATCTCGCGGAAGGTTGCCGGCATCGCCGGCGGCTGCTCCTCGTCGACGCCGTCCGGCGGCGGGCCGTCGGTGACATAGGCCGGCGGCTCGTCGGGATCGACAGGTGGCGGGCCGACCGGGGCCGGCTCGGGCGCGCCGGGCCGGGGCGGGACAGCCGAGGCGACCGGCGCGGCGGCGGCCTGGCCGGAACCGGACTGTGCAGCCGATCCGCCGGCGACCGCGCCCGAGCCGTCGGTCAGCAGGCGGATCAGGTCGGCCGGGTCCGGCAGCTCGGCGGCATAGCCGAGGCGAATCAGCACCATCTCGGCGGCGGCGACCGGGGCGGTGGCGTTCTGCACCTCGCCCAGCCCCTTTGACAGCATCTGCCAGGACCGGGTCAGCGCCGGGACGGCCAGGGTCTCGGCGAGCCTGCGGCCGCGGTCGCGCTCGGCCTCGCCCAGGTCGTTGGCGCCGGCCGCCTTCGGGGCCGCCTTCATCCGGGTGACCGCGTGGGTCAGCTCCATCAGGTCCTGGATCACCACCACCGGGTCGGCGCCGCCGTCATACAGCATCCGCAGCACGTCCAGGGCGTCCGGGATGCGGCCGGCCATGACCGCCTCGAACAGGTCGTAGACCCGCTCGCGGTCGACCAGGCCCAGCATGTCGCGGACCTGGGCGGCGGTGACCGGTCCGGTCGCCAGTGCCATCGCCTGGTCGAGGATCGACAGCCCGTCGCGGGCCGAGCCGTCGGCCGCCCGCGCGATCATCCGCAGCGCCTCGGCCTCGGCCTCCACCCCCTCGGCCGCGCACACCCGCTCGAACAGCCCGGTCAGCACGGCGACGTCGATCCGGCGCAGGTCGAAGCGCTGGCAGCGCGACAGCACGGTGATCGGAACCTTGCGGATCTCGGTGGTCGCGAAGATGAACTTCACGTGCTCGGGCGGTTCCTCGAGGGTCTTCAGCAGCGCGTTGAAGGCGTTGCGGGTCAGCATGTGGACCTCGTCCACGATGTAGACCTTGTAGCGCGCCGACACCGGGCGGTAGCGCACGCTCTCGATGATCTCGCGGACGTCGTCGACGCCGGTGCGCGAGGCGGCGTCCATCTCCAGCACGTCGACGTGGCGGTCCTCGGCGATCGCCCGGCAGTTCTCGCACACCCCGCAGGGCGTCATGGTCGGGCCGCCGCTGCCGTCCGGCCCGGTGCAGTTCAGTCCCTTGGCGACGATCCGTGCGGTGGTGGTCTTGCCGACCCCGCGCACCCCGGTCAGCACGAAGGCGTGGTGGATGCGGTTCTGCGCGAAGGCGTTGCGCAGCGTCCGCACCAGGGTCTCCTGGCCGACCAGGTCCTCGAAGGTCTGCGGGCGGTACTTGCGCGCCAGCACACGGTACTCGGCTGCGGGGCTGTCTGCTGGCGTTCCGGCGTCGCTCATGCGGGGATCATAGGGCGCCGCGCGCGAGGGTGAAACCGACGATCACGACCGGCGGCCGATCCGCCGGGGGATCGGGGGGGGGATCCGGTGGAAGGCCGGCAGCGACCCGGACCGAAACTCGTTACGGCTGCTTCCTTCCGGACCTGACCGGGTTGGCGAGGAGCCCGTCCGCGCCGACCTTCCGAGGCGGGATATAGGACGTCGGCCCCGGTCGGCGCAAGGGCGGCTTGTGCCGCGCGGCCGGCGGTCCTAGCTTCGGCAGGCCATCCCGGAGGGAGAATCCGCCATGAACGTCCGCGACATCCTGAACGCGGGGCCGGTGATTCCGGTGGTCACCGTCGACGACGCGGCCCGCGGCCCCGGCCTCGCCCGCGCCCTGCTGGCCGGCGGCATCCGGGTGATCGAGGTGACCATGCGCACGCCGGCCGCCCTGGACGCGGTGCGGGCGATCCGCGCGCAGGTACCGGACTGCATCGTCGGCGTCGGCACCCTGCTGGACCGCCGGCAGATCGGCCCGGCGGTCGAGGCCGGGGCGGTGTTCGCGGTGTCGCCGGGCTTCGATCCGGACCTGGTGGCGCCGGTGGCGGCCGCCGGCCTCGCCTACCTGCCGGGCATCCAGACCGTGTCCGAGGCGATGGCGGCGCGCAGGGCCGGGCTCGACACCCTCAAGTTCTTCCCGGCCAAGGCGGCCGGCGGCACCTACGCTCTCGACCAGATCCGCCCGGTGCTGCCGGACATCGCGTTCTGCCCGACCGGCGGCATCGGCGCCGAGGACGCGCCGGCCTACCTGAAGCTGGCCAACGTGCTGTGCGTCGGCGGCAGCTTCCCGGCCCCGACCGACGCGATCAACGCGGGCGACTGGGGGCGGATCGAGGATCTGGCCCGGCAGGCGGCGGCGCTGAAGGTGTAGGCAGGGGCTGCTCGCCCGTCGCTTCGTGGGTTCCGGCTCGACCGCGCCGACGGCGGCGCGTCCGTCCGGAATGACGACAATCGAAGGGGAGGATTCCTTACCCTGTCGTCATTCCGGAGCGGCCCGACGACGGCGGGACGGATCCGGAACTCGCGAAGCGACGGGCGTACGATCCGAACGGGTCAGATGAATCCTTGAATGTTCCCGATTCGTTCTTGACTCCGTCGCGGCCCGGGACAATCGTCGGGACGGAACCGTCGCGCACTGGAGCGTCGCATGTCTGACCGTTCGGAACTGGTCCTGTACCATGCCATCCCGTCGCGCTCGTCGGTGGTCCACTGGATGCTGGAGGAGGTCGGGCATCCCTACGAATTGCGGCTGCTCGACCTGTCCAGGGGCGAGAACCGCAGCGCCGAGTTCCTGGCGCTCAACCCCATGGGCAAGGTGCCGGTCCTGCTGCACGACCGTGTCGCGGTGACCGAGGCGGCGGCGATCTGCTGCCATCTGGCCGACGCCTTCCCGGAGGCCGGGCTGGGTTTTCCGGTCGGCGACCGGCGTCGCGGACCTTACCTGAAGTGGCTGTTCTTCTCGCCGAGCTGCCTTGAGCCGGCGATGACCGACCGCGCCCTGAAGCGCGACGCGCCGCCGCGCGCGATGGTCGGCTACGGCGACTTCGAGACCCTGGTCGGCACCCTGGCGGCGGCGGTCGAGGAAGGGCCCTACCTGTTCGGCGATCCGTTCACTGCGGCCGACCTGGTGCTCGGCGCGACCCTGCGCTGGGCCATGCGGTTCGAGCTGCTGCCGGCGGTCGACGCCTTCGCGCGCTATGTCGAGCGGCTGGAGGCACGGCCGGCCCTGCAGCGCGCCGAGGCGACCGACGCCGAACTCGCCAACCGGGCCGCCGAGGCCGGCTGAGCGGCGTCAGCCGGCGTCGCCGGTCAGCAGCGCGTCTACCTCGTCGCGGGTCGGGGCGCCGAGCCGGCCGCCGAACCGGGTCACCTTGATCGCCGCGGCGGCCGCGGCGAACCGCATGGCGTCGGGGATCCCCCGTCCCTCGGCGACCGCCAGGGCGTAGGCGCCGTGGAACACGTCGCCGGCCGACAGGGTGTCGACCGCCACCACGGGGAAGCCGGGCAGGACGCCGGAAACGCGGTCGGCGATCCAGCGCACGCCGTCGGCGCCCAGGGTCACCGCCAGCACCCGCGCCGCCGGCAGCCGGTCCGCCAGCGCGGCCAGGTCGCCGGACGGCTCCAGCAGCGCCAGCCCGGGCTCCGAGCACACCACGTGGTCGGCGCGGGCCGCCAGGTCGCGCAGCACATCAGGGTCGGCGGTGTCGGCGTCCAGGATCGCCGGCACGCCGGCGGCGCGGGCGGCGTCCAGGGCGGCGGCGGCGCCCTCCGGCCAGCGGGTGTCGACCAGCACCGCCCCGGCGCCGGCCAGCGACGCCAGCGGCAGCCAGGACGGGTCGCGCGACAGCTCCGGGTCGTAGAACGGCACGATCAGCCGCTCGCCGGCGGCGTCGACGACGATGGTCGAGATCGCGGTGCGGCGCCCGGGCACGACCCGGACGGCCGAGACGTCGACCCCCTCGCCGGCCAGGTCGGCACGCCAGCGCCCGCCGGCCTCGTCGTCGCCGATCCGAGCCCAGATCCCGGCCCGGCCGCCGAGCCGGGCGATCGAGGCGGCCGCGGCCGACGCCATGCCGGCGCCGAACACCGCGCAGGCGTCGGCCAGCACCTTGCCGTGCGGCGGGATCGCCGGCACCCGCAGCACGGTGTCGAGGGTGGCGGCTCCGATGCACTGCACATAGGGAGGCTTCGCGGCTGCCGCGCGGCGGCCGCCCTGCGTCGTGGTGGTGTCCGCCATGCGTGGATTTCCTCTGGCGCGGGGGGGCGGTTTCGATTACCTGTTCCGCCACTGTATCAGAGGACGCCCAAGGGCCATGGTCCCGACGAGCCGAGATCAGCTGCGACGACGAACCTCGCCCCCCGGAACGATCCGTGGGGCCGCGCGACGACGCGCCTTCGTCTGATCCCGCCCGGCCCTGCCGGAGCGGGTTTTGTCCTACCCTCTCCGGCCAGGTGTTCAAGATGTTCCAGATCCGCTCCGAGCTGCCGTCCGACGGCGCCGCCATCGAATCCCTCAACGACATGGGCTTCGGCCCGGACCGGCGCGGCCGCACGGTCTACCGGCTGCGGCTCGGCGCCCCGACCCTCGGCTTCATCGCCGCCGACCCGGAGAGCGACCAGCCGCTGGCGACCCTGCGGTTCTGGCCGGTGATGGTCGGCCTCGACCGGCCGGCCCTGCTGCTCGGTCCGCTGGCGGTGACCCCGGAGCGGCGCGGCCAGGGCCTCGGCCGGGCGCTGGTCGGGCACGGCCTGTCGGTGGCGCGCGACCGTGGCTGGCGGCTGTGCCTGGTGTCGGGCGACCCGTCCTACTACCGGCCCTACGGCTTCGAGCCGGCGGCGGCCCGCGGCCTCGCCATGCCGGGGCCGATCACCGCCGGCCACCTGCAGGTCAAGGAACTGGCCGGGGGGGCGCTCGACTCGCTGCCGCGCGAGGCGATCCTGCGGGTCCTGCCGTGGAGGTGTCATCGCGGCGGCGACGCCGACGGTGATGCCGTCGTGACCCACCGGCGCCTGCGCGTCGGCTGACCGAGTGGACCTGCTCGGCTGGCCCGCGGAGGTCTGGGCGCTCGCCGCCGCGGCCTCGCTGGTCGCCGGCGTGGTGCGCGGCTACACCGGCTTCGGCTTCGCGCTGATCCTGGTGACCACCGTCTCGGTGCTGGCGGCGCCGGCCGAGATCGTGCCGATCTCGGTGGTGCTCGACATCTTCGCCAGCCTGCGGATGCTGCCCCATGTCCACCGGGACGTCGACCGCCGGGGCTGCCTCCTGATGCTGGCCGGCGCGCTGCCGGCGATCCCGATCGGCGCCCTGGCGCTCGCCGGGTTCAGCGAGGACGCCATGCGGCTGGCGATCGGCGTCGCGGTGCTGGCCGCCACGCTGGCGATCGCCGCCGGCATCGGGCTGCGGCGGGTGCCCGGCACCGGGCTGAAGCTGGCGACCGGCGTGACCATGGGGCTGATGTCCGGGGCCGCCGGCATCCCCGGCCCGCCGGTCATCCTGCTGTATCTCTCGTCGCCGCTGCCGGCCGCCACCCTGCGGGCGACCGCGGTGGCGGTGTTCCTGGCGGTCGACCTGATCGCGCTCGTCACCATGACCGCCTACGGGCTGGTCACCGCCGACGTGCTGCTGCACTGCCTGGTGCTGGCGCCGCTGGTCGAGGGGGCGGTGTATCTCGGCCGCCGGCTCTACGGCACCGCCGACGAGACCAGCGTGAAGCGGGCGGCGCTCGCCCTGCTGGCCGTGATGGCGCTGGTGGCGATCATCAGGGCGACGCTGGGCTGACGGACAGAAAAAAAGGCCGGGCCCTCCGAGCGTGAGGAGGAGGGCCCGGCCCTGCGACCGTCGCGGGAAAGGGATAGGGTCAGGCCGCGGCCGACCCCTCCCGGACGATCGTGTAGCGGGCGGTGCAGACGCTGCGGGTCTCGACCGCGATATGCTCCCAGGCGCGCTTGGCCGTGTCGGGGTCGCGGTAGGGGCCGAGGATCTGCTCGGTGCCGTCCACCAGCTTGTCGAAGGCGGTCGATTCGTACTCGCCGCCGATCACCCAGTAACGCTCAGGCATGTCCGTTCCTCCTCTCAGCTCGGGCCGTCTTGGTGGGGCCGTGTCATTCAGCCGCCGCGGTCAGCGCCGCCGGCTGGAACTGCGCCTCTTCCGTCGAGTCGTGCAGCGCGGTGGTCGAGGCGTCCGCGCCCTTGATCGCCACCGACACCGCGTCGAAGTAGCCGGTGCCGACCTCGCGCTGGTGGCGGGTGGCGGTGTAGCCGTTGGCCTCGGACGCGAACTCGGCGTTCTGCAGCTCCGAGTAGGCGGCCATGCCGCGCTCGCGGTAGCCGCGGGCCAGCTCGAACATGCCGTGGTTCAGGCTGTGGAAGCCGGCCAGGGTAACGAACTGGAACTTGTAGCCCATGGCGCCGATCTCGCGCTGGAACCGGGCGATGTCGTCCTTGTCCAGGTTGGCCGACCAGTTGAACGACGGCGAGCAGTTGTAGGCCAGCATCTGGTCCGGGAACTCCTTGCGGATCGCCTCGGCGAAGCGCTTGGCCTGGTCCAGGTTCGGGGTCGAGGTCTCCATCCACAGCAGGTCGGAATACGGCGCGTAGGCCAGGCCGCGGACCACGCAGCGCTCGAAGCTGTTGCCGTCCTTCAGGCGGTAGAAGCCCTCGGCGGTGCGCTCGCCGGTCAGGAACGGCCGGTCGCGCTCGTCGACGTCGGTGGTGATCAGCTTGGCGCTCTCGGCGTCGGTCCGCGCGACCACCAGGGTCGGAACGCCCATGACGTCGGCCGCCAGGCGCGCGGCGTTCAGGGTGTTGACGTGCTGCTGCACCGGGATCAGCACCTTGCCGCCCATGTGGCCGCACTTCTTCTCGGACGCCAGCTGGTCCTCGTAGTGGATGCCGGCGGCACCGGCCTCGATGTAGGCCTTGGCGAGCTCGAAGGCGTTCAGCACGCCGCCGAAGCCGGCCTCGCAGTCGGCCACGATCGGGGCGAACCAGTCGGTCGAACCCTTGCCTTCCATGGTCTGGATCTGGTCGGCGCGGGCCAGGGTGTTGTTGATGCGGCGCACCAGCTCGGGGCCGGAGTTGGCCGGGTACAGGCTCTGGTCCGGGTACATGGAACCGGCGACGTTGGCGTCGGCCGCGACCTGCCAGCCGGACAGGTAGATCGCCTTCAGCCCGGCCCGGACCTGCTGCATGGCCTGGTTGCCGGTCACCGCGCCCAGGGTGTTGACGTAGGGCTCGGTGTTCAGCAGTTCCCACAGCCGCTCGGCGCCGCGGCGGGCCAGCGTGTGCTCGATGCGGAGCGAGCCGGACAGCCGGCGGACATCCTCCATCGTGTAGTCGCGACGGATGCCGGCGAAGCGGCCCGGCTTGGTTCGGGTACGGTCTTCGAATTCCTGGGTCATCGCGTGGTCCTCCTCGGTATCGGTTCGGCGGTGCACAGCGACTGTTGCGCCGCAACATGACCGCCATATATTCACCAAAGACCGGGGCGGGCCATAACCTATTGCATGAAAACGAGTAACACTGTCTCAGCAGAAAAAATCACATTTAGTAATTTGTAACGATTGTAAAATTCTTCGCGTTTGCGACACTCCTTGGCTAGAGTGCCGGGAGGATGCCGCGGCGCCCCGCCGACGGTGACGGAGAGGTCCGCGCATGGCAGGCGAACGGTTGGACCGCAAGGCCATGCTCGGCCACAAGATCCGCCGGTTTCGGATCGACCAGGGGCTGAGCCAGACCGAGATGGCGGCGCAGATCGGCATCTCGCCGAGCTACCTGAACCTGATCGAGCACAACCAGCGCCCGGTCACGGTGCCGCTGCTGTTCAAGCTCGGCAACGCCTTCGAGATCGACCTCAAGGAATTCGCCGAGGACGACGACCAGCGGCTGGCGGCCGGCCTGTCCGAGGTGTTCGGCGATCCGCTGTTCGAAGGCCAGGGGGTGTCCGACCGCGAGATGCGCGAGCTGGTGGCGGCCGCGCCGGCGGCCGCCCAGGGCGTGCTGACCCTGTACCGGGCCTATCGCCGGATCTGGGAGAATGCCCAGGTGCTGGCCCACGAGGCCGGCGGCGACGGCACCGGCGACGGCCCGCTGCCGCCGGACAGCCCGGTCGAGGCGGTGCGCGACGTGCTGGAGGCCGAGGCCAACCACTTCGACGACCTGGAGCGGGCCGCCGAGGAGCTGTGGGAGGACGCCGGCCTCGACCGCGACGCGCTGTTCGCCGGGCTGCGCGCCCATGTGAAGGCCGCCCACGGCATCGACGTGCGGGTGATGCCGGTCGAGGTGATGGCCGACACGCTCAGGCGCTGGGACTACCACCGCCGCCGCATCCTGATCTCCGAGACCCTGCTGCCGTCGGCGCGGATCTTCCACCTGGCGGTCCAACTCGCCCTGATCGGCCACCGCGAGCGGCTCGACCGCCTGGTCGAGCGGGTCGAGCTGCCGAACGACGAGGCGCGCGGCCTGTTCCGCATGACGCTCGCCAACTATTTCGCCGGGGCCGTCATGATGCCCTACGCGACCTTCCTGCAGGCCGCCAAGGACCTGCGCTACGACATCGAGCTGCTGCGCCGGCGGTTCGGCGCCAGCGTCGAGCAGGTCTGCCACCGGCTGACCGCCATGCAGCGCCCGGGCGCACGCGGCGTGCCGTTCTTCTTCCTGCGGGTCGACAACGCCGGCAACATCTCCAAGCGGCTGTCGGGTGGCGGCTTCCAGTTCGCGCGGTTCGGCGGCACCTGCCCGCGGCTGGTGGTGCACGACGTGTTCCGCAGCCCGGGCCAGCTGCTCACGCAGGTCGCCCGGCTGCCCGACGACACCACCTTCCTGATCATGGCCCGGACCCTCGACCCGATCGGCGGCGGCCGCGACCGGCTGCAGCCGCGCTACTCGATCGCACTCGGCTGCGAGCTGAAGGACGCCCGCCACCTGGCCTACGGCGACGGCGTCGACCCGAAGAAGCCAGAGGCCTTCACCCCGGCCGGAGTCAGCTGCCGGGTCTGCGAGCGCCTGGACTGCACCCAGCGCGCCCACCCGCCGGTCAACCACCGGATCCGCGTCGACCAGGCCCTGCGGCGGGCCCAGCCCTTCGACTTCGTGCGGTAGGGCTCGAATGACCGTCGCTTGTCGCTCCGTGGGTTCCGGATGCATCCCGCCTGCGGCGGTCCGCTCCGGAATGACGACATCGGGGGAATGCGGCGGATTTGCTTCTGACGTCGGCGCGACGTCCTTGCCCTTTCCCTCGTCATTCCGGACGAGCGCGCCGCAGCGCGATCGATCCGGAACCTGCCCGCCGCCCGACTGCGACCGCTGCGCGCTGTTCCGCCGCCGCCGATACTGCTAGCCTGAACCTCCCCGCCCGTGTCAAACGACGGCATGCGCACGCTCTTTCACCTCGCCCTCTCGCCGCAGTCGCGTCTGGTCCGCCTCGTCCTCGGCGAGAAGCGGATGGAGGCGCATCTGCGCGCCGAGCCGATCTGGGACCGCCGCGAGGACTTCCTGGCGATCAACCCGGCCGGCGAGGTGCCGGTGCTGGTCGAGGACGACGGCACCACCGTCGCCGGCGCCGGGCCGATCGCCGAGTATCTCGAGGAGACCTGCCCGGAGCCGGCGCTGCTGCAGGGCGACGCCGCCGAGCGCGCCGAGATCCGCCGGCTGGTCGCCTGGTTCGACCGCAAGTTCGACCGCGAGGTCACCGACCTGCTGGTCGGCGAGAAGGTGCTGAAGCGCTTCCTCGGCATCGGCGAGCCGTCGAGCGAGGCGATCCGGGCCGGCCATGCCAACATCGTGATCCACCTGGACTACATCGGCTGGCTGGCGGAGCGGCGGACCTGGCTGGCCGGCGACCGGTTCTCGCTGGCCGACGTGGCGGCGGCCGCCCACCTGTCCTGCGTCGACTATCTCGGCGACGTGCCCTGGGACCGCAACGCCGAGGCCAAGGACTGGTATGCCCGGGTCAAGTCCCGGCCCAGCTTCCGGCCGCTTCTGGCCGACCACGTCTCCGGCCTGCGCCCCGCCAAGCACTACGCCGACCTGGACTTCTGACGCGTCGGCACGGTTCGTGCTTCGGATCCGGAGCGGTTGGTCGGAACGTTCGCGGCGTCACGGCATTAAGGCTTCGGTAACCAGTTAGCCCTACCGTCGGCCAGGAGCGTGAGGGACGAGTGAGATGATGAGAAGCGACCTCGCTTCGGCCGAAAGCGATCGGCGGCTTTCCCGGGAGGCGGCGGCCCAGCTCCGGGAGATCGCCCATGAGCTGCGCAATCCCCTGAACGCCCTGACGGCGATCGCCGAGATCTTCCGCGACCAGCGCTTCGGCCCGCTGCCGGGCGAGAGGTATCCCGAATATGCCGACCTCGCCCACGGTGCCGCGCTGCGCATGCTGCAGCTGTGCGACCGCCTGCTGCTGGAGGATCCCGCCGCCCGGTCGGTCGCGACGTCGCCGGTGGGCCGGGTCCTGGCCGACATCGTCGGCCTGTTCGGGCCGATGGCCGAGGAGCGAGGGGTGAGCCTGGTTCTCGACCTGCCGGACACGCTGCCCGAGATCCAGGTCGAGGCCGAGGCGCTGACCTCGGCGGTCAACAACCTGGTGGTCAACGCCATCAAGTTCACGCCGCGCGGCGGTCGGGTCACGGTCGCCGCGCGCACCGAGCCGAGCGAGAATGTGGCGGTGCTGGTGATCTCCGACACCGGCGTCGGCATGGACCCGGAGGAGGTCGCCCGGGCAATGGCGCCGGGCTGGGCCGGGGCGGTCTCGACGCTCGGCGTGCACGGCGACACCGGCAGCGGCATGGGGCTGGCGGTGGTGCGCCGCCAGGTCGAGGCGCTCGGCGGATCGCTGGAGCTGCGGTCGGCCCGGGGCAAGGGCACCTGTGCGATCATCCGCCTGCCGCTGCCCGGCGGCGGCTGACCGCCGCGAGGCCTCACCCTTTCAGCAGCCCGTCCACGGCGGCGGCCAGGATCGCCAGGTCGCGGTCGGTCGACAGCCGGTGGTCGCCGTCCTTGATCAGGGTGACCTGCACGTCGTCGCCCTCGATCCGGTCGGCCAGGGTCAGCGCCAGGCGGTACGGCACGTCGGGGTCGCGCATGCCCTGCAGCAGCCGGACCGGCACCCGGATCGGTACCGGCGCCCGCAGCAGCAGGTGGTTCCGGCCGTCCTCGATCAGGTCCATGGTCACGATGCTCGGCTCGTCGGAATACTCCGAGGGCAGCCGCAGGATGCGGTCGGCGGCCAGGGCGGCGCGCTGGGCCTCGTCGAACTCCGCCCACATCAGGTCCTCGGTGAAGTCCGGCGCCGCGGCGATGCCGACCAGGCCGGCGACCCGGTCCGGCCGGGCGACCGCGACCAGCAGCGCGATCCAGCCGCCCATCGACGAGCCGACCAGCACCTGCGGGCCTTCGGTCAGGGTGTCGATCGCGGCCAGGGCGTCGTCGCGCCAGCGGCCGATGGTGCCGTCCTCGAATTGGCTCGACGACTGGCCGTGGCCACGGTAGTCGAAGCGCAGGAAGGCGTGGCCGCGCGCCCGGACATGGGCCTCCAGCGCGGTCGCCTTGGTACCGGTCATGTCCGAGGCGTATCCGCCGAGGAACACCACGCCGGGCGAGCGTCCCGGACTGCGGTGATAGGCCAGGACCTGGCCGTCGGCTGTCGTAAGTTGGTCGGGGGCGGGGGCCTCCGGCGACGCCGGCTGCGAGGCATCCGTCATTGTGCTAGGGTCTCCCGGACATGGACCATCGATGGTTGGAAGGGCCGGTGAACCAGCCGCTCGATCTGGGTGCGACGACCGCGCCGGACTCTATCAGGATCATCGAGGATTACGAAGCGTTCCGCCGGACCACCGTGAGGGGGGCGCCGACGGTGCTGCAGGTCCTCCCGGCCCTGGTGTCGGGCGGTGTCGAGCGCGGCACCGTCGATGTGGCGCGTGCCCTGGTCGAGGCCGGCTGGCGGGCGCTGGTGGTGTCGCGCGGCGGCCCGATGGTGCATGAGCTGGAGCGAGTCGGCGCCCGGCACATCGCCCTGCCGGTGCACGCCAAGAACCCGCTGCTGTGGCGCTCGACCTTCGATGCCCTGGTCGACCTGATCTGGCAGGAGGGCGTCGACCTGGTGCATGCCCGGTCGCGCATGCCGGCATGGCTGGCCTGGCGGGCCGCCCGGCGCAACCGGGTGCCGTTCGTGACCACCTTCCACCAGCGCCCGGCGGCGGCCAACGCCGCCAAGCGGCTGTACAACTCGGTGATGGTGCGCGGCGACCGGGTGATCGCGATCTCGCACTACGTCGCCGACCGCCTGCTGAACGAGTACGGGCTCGATCCGGCCCGCCTGCGGGTGATCCCGCGCGGGGTCGACCTGTCGCTGTTCGACCCGGACAAGGTCACCGCCGAGCGGCTGATCCGGCTGTCCGACCGCTGGCGGATCCCGGACGGCGTGCCGGTGGTGATGCTGCCGGCCCGGGTCACCCAGTGGAAGGGCCACGGCCTGCTGGTCGACGCCCTGGCCCGGCTCGAGCGCGGCTCCTGCCACTGCCTGATGGTCGGCGAGGACGAGGGGCGGCGCAGCGTCAAGGCGGCGCTGGAGCCGAGGATCGCCAAGCTCGGGCTGACCCCGCACATCCACTTCGTGGGCCGCTGCGACGACATGCCGGCGGCCTACAAGCTGGCCGACGTGGTGGTGTCCGCCAGCCTCGACCCGGAGCCGTTCGGCCGGGTGATGATCGAGGCCCAGGCCATGGGCCGGCCGATCGTCGCCGCCGACCACGGCGGGGCGCGCGAGACCGTGCTGCCCGGCGAGACCGGCTGGCTGGTGAAGCCGGGCGACCCGGGGGCGCTGGCCGACGGCATCCGGGCCGCCCTGACCCTCGACGGTGACGGCCGGCGACGGCTGTCCGAACGGGCGGTCGGCCATGTCCGCGAGCACTTCTCGCGCTATCAGATGTGCGCGCGGACGCTGGCGGTGTATAGCGAGTTGCTGGACGGGCCGGCGGCGCGTGCCGACGACGGTGCGGCCGCCGCCGTCTGACCCGTTTCCGAAGCCTGCGCCGTCGAGTGGAATGTCCCGTCCCGGTGGAATGCCCCGTCCCCGCATCCTGGTGATCAAGCTCGGCGCGCTCGGCGACTTCCTGATGGCGCTCGGGCCGATGCAGGCGATCCGCCGCCATCATCCTGACGCCGACCTGGTGCTGCTGACCCGGCCGGCCTATCGCGGGCTGGGGGAGGCGACCGGGCTGTTCCAGGAGGTCTGGATCGACCCGGCGCCGCGCTGGAGCCCGGTCGCCTGGCTGCGCTGGCGCGCAAGGCTGCGGGCCGCCGGCTTCGCCCGGGTCTACGACCTGCAGACCTCGGACCGGACGGCTGGATATTTCCGATTATTCCGGCGCGACCGGACGCCCGAATGGTCCGGCAAGGTCGACGGGGCCAGCCACCGCCACGTCTATCCGGCCGACCACCGACTGCATGCGATCGACCGCCAGCGCGCCCAGCTGGCGGTCGCCGGGATCGCCGAGGTGCCGCTGCCGGACCTGGGTTTCCTGGACGGCGATCTCGCCGGCTTCGGACTGCCGGCACGGTTCGCGCTGCTGATCCCCGGCTCGTCGCCCGAGCGCCCGGGCAAGCGCTGGCCGGCCGACCGCTACGGCGCGCTGGCGGCACACCTGGCGGCGCAGGGCGTAACCCCGGTGGTGGTCGGCGGGCCGGCCGAGGCCGCCGAGGCCCGGGCGATCGCCGCGGTCGAGCCCGCGACGCTGGACCTGACCGGCCGCACCGACCTCGGCCAGCTGGCGGCGCTGGCCCGCAGGGCGTCGGTGGCGGTCGGCAACGACACCGGCCCGACCCACCTGGCGGCGCTCGCCGGCTGCCCGACGGTGGCGCTGTTCTCGGTCGCCTCCGACCCGGCCAAGACGGCGCCGCGCGGCGCGGCGGTCCGCGAGCTGTTCGCGGAAGCGCTGGCCGACCTGCCGGCCGGGCCGGTGATCGGGGCCGTGACGGATCTCATGAAATAGGAATTTACATATTCCTATCGATCGGATAAAACAGGCCGCTCCATGTCCGGGAGCGTGCGATGCCGATCACCCATCTGGACTACCTGCTGCTGGCCGAGGAGAACGAGGGCAACATCCCCTGGATGTACCTCGACACCCGCGGCAACGTGACCGTCGGGATCGGTCACCTGCTCGGCGACGCCGACGAGGCGGCGGAACTGCCCTTCGTCGCAGGCCGCGCCGGGCGACCGGCCGCCGCCGCCGACATCGTGGCGGGTCATGCCGCGGTCCGGCGGGCGCGCCGGCTCGCGACCCGAGGTGCCGGCGCGTTCCGGGGCCTGACCGACCTGCGATTGCCGGAGGCTTCGGTCCTGGCCCTGTACGAGCGGGATTTCAACGCCATCCTCGGATACACCCGGGACGCCTTCCGGTCGGTCGGCGGCGGCTTCGACTCCTATCCGCCTGCCGCCCAGCTCGCGGTGCTGGACATGGCCTTCAATCTGGGTGCGCGCGGTCTCTACCGGCGGTTTCCCCGGTTCCGCGAGCACGGTCTCGGCCGGCGCGACTTTGCGACCGCCGCCCGGGAATGCCGGCGGACCGGGATCTCGGCGAGCCGCAACGACCGGACCCGGGACCTGCTGCTGGAGGCCGCCCGGGCCGAGGCGGATGCCGGGCTCTCCCCGTCGGCCCCGGCGATGCTAGGGTGACCGCAGGCGCGGCCGAACTGGCGTCGGTCGGCGACGTTCCGGGAGTCGGGGATGCTGAAAATCTGGGGACGGCGGGATTCGTTCAACGTCCAGAAGGTGATGTGGCTGGTCGGCGAACTGGGGCTCGAGCACGAGCACATCCCGGCCGGCGGCTCCCATGGCGGGCTCGACGATCCGGCGTTCCGGGCGATGAACCCGCACGGCAAGGTGCCGGTGATCGAGGACGGCAAGGTGGTGGTCTGGGAGTCCCATGCCATCCTGCGCTACCTGGCGGCAACCTACGGCGGCGGCGACTTCTGGCCCGCCGACGCGGCCGCGCGGTCGCAGGCCGACCGCTGGATCGACTGGTCGGCGACGACCCTGCAGCCGGACTTCCTGACCGGCGTGTTCTGGGGCTTCTACCGGACCCCCGAGGCGCAGCGCGACAGCGTGGCCGTGGCGTCCAAGGTGGCGGCCTGCGCCCGTCACATGCGGCAGCTCGACCGGGCGCTGGCCGAGCGGCCCTGGCTCGGCGGCGACCGCTTCGGCCTGGCGGACATCCCGGCCGGCACCAACCTGTTCCGCTACTTCGGCGTCGCGGTCGAGCGGCCGGCGGTACCCAACGTCGAGGACTGGTACCGCCGCCTGCAGGAACGCCCGGCCTACCGTGCGCACGTCATGCTGCCGTTCGACCACCTGTTCGGCCGGCTGGAATTCTGATCCGGTCGCGCGACCGCGGTTGACCGCGTGCCGGCGGCTTGCTCGGATCGTCGCCGAAGCGATCCTTTCCCAGGGAGTGTCCCATGCCGCACGCAACGCTCGATCCGGCGACCGTCGGGGTCCTCGGCGTCCCGAACTACACCCACGGCATCGCCAGCGCAGGCACGACCCGCTGGCTGCACCTGTCCGGACAGGTCGGCCTGAGGCCCGACGGCAGCGTCGCGGCGGATGCGCTGGGGCAGTGCCGGCAGTCGCTCGCCAATATCGGCGCCCTGCTGGAGGCCGGCGGGATGGCGGCCGGGGACATCGTCCACATGCGGATCTTCCTGATCGACCGCGCCGACCTCGACGCCCTGCGGCAGGCCCGCGGCGAATTCCTCGGGGACCGCAAGGTCGCCAGCACCCTGGTCTACGTCTCGGGCCTGGTCGACCCGTCCTGGAAGGTCGAGATCGAGGTGGTGGCGGCGAAGTAAGGCAGCTGGCGGCCGCCCGCTCGGGATTGATGCGGTGGCGGGTCGGTTCCGGATCGGCCCCGCCTCCGGCGTGTCCGTCCGGAATGACGACAAGGGGGAGGCCCCGCCGATCGTCTCTCCTTCCATCGTCATTCCGGACGGGCGCGCCGCCCCGGCGCGGACGATCCGGAACCCAGGAAGTGACGGGCTAGCTCCCTCAGGTCTGGCCGAACAGGAAGGCCAGCAGGGCGAACCGGCGGCCGGCGCGCATGGCCATCACCTCGTGCAGCAGCGAGCAGGAGAACACGATGGCCGAGCCGGTCGGGGTCTTGTAGGCGGCCTCGGAGAACTCCGGGAACCGCAGCTCGGCACCCTCGTATTCGTCCGCGTTCAGGTTGACGGTGACCGCGAACCGGCGGTGCGCCACGAACGGCAGCGTGTTGTCGCGGTGGCCGTGCTGCGAGCCGCCGCGGTAGCCCTCATAGCAGGCGATGCGGTAGCGCTCGTGCCGGGTGACCTGGTAGTTGAAGGCCTTCTGGATCTCCGGCATCAGCCGCGGCACCAGCCGGCTGTCGATGAAGTTGTTGGTCTGCGGCGCGCACACCCAGTGGTCGATGCGGTCGTTGCGGCCGTATTCCGGGATCCGCATCTTGCAGTCCGTGGTCCGGCCCTGCAGCTGGTTGTGGCCGGGCTCCACGAATTCCTGGCCCTGCATGGCGTAGATGCCGATCAGCCTGCGGCAGTCCTCGGGGCTGAGCACGTCCGGCACCACCAGCACCGGTGCATGGATCGAGGGCACCCCCGCCGCCTTGCGCTTCTCGGCGAGCGGCCGGACGCGCTCCAGCACCGCCGCCGCCGGATCGCCGTCGGCGCCCGGGTCGAGGCGCAGCAGCACGTGGCCGTTCGGCGCCACCGCCAGCACGCATGCATCGTCGCCGGGGACGCCGCCATGCATCAGGCGCAGCGCCGACCCGTCGGCGTCCGCGAGAACCGGGAAGGCCGCCGCCGTGCCGCGGTCGGCTTCGGCCGCAGGCAGCACCAGGTGGAGTTGCACCCTGGTCTCATCCAGAGTGTCGCGGGCCGCGGCGAAGGACTGCACGACCGCCCCGGCCTTCGGCCCGGCCAGCGACCACGCGAACACCAGGACATGGAAGCGCCCGGACTGGTCGTCGGAGAACAGGTCGAAATCGGCGCCCGACGGCCGTCGCAGCTTGAGGCGCGGGGCGATGTCGCCCGGCTCGGGCTTCGCGATGGCGGGCTGGGTCTGGACGGTCACGGCAGCCTCGTCGTTCCGGAGCCGGCAGTGAGCCCCGAGCCGCCGTGCGATGCAAGCCTCAAAGCCGGAGATCCGACGCCGGGGTTGAGCCCGGATGGCGCTG
Source organism: Thalassobaculum sp. (assembly GCF_040219615.1). Lineage (GTDB taxonomy): Bacteria > Pseudomonadota > Alphaproteobacteria > Thalassobaculales > Thalassobaculaceae > Thalassobaculum_A. Next base: position 283,980 of record NZ_JAVJSE010000010.1, on the reverse strand, counting down.
GGGTAAGGTGTCGGGATGACGAGGCGGGCAGGTGCGCGATGGGCATGAGGGGAATCGGGACTGCGGTGTTCCGCGCGCTGCTGCCGGCCGCGCTTGTGCTGGCCGCGGTGCCGGCCGTGCCGGCGTCGGCGCAGCAGCCCGATGCCGAAAAGGCCGCGCACACCCGGCTGTTCCTGGACACCTTCCTGACCCGCTGCATGCCGGCGGCCCATGCCGGAAAGCCGGTCGACACCGCCGGCATGACCCCGGTCGAGTCGCCGCTCGCCGAGGTCTGGCTGCACGGCATGGAAGGCAGCGTCTGGAACCCGCAGCCGGACATGCAGGTCGTGATGGTGGTCCGCGAGGCCGGCGGCTGCCTGGTGCTCTCGGCGCTGGGCGACACCGGGGCGGTCGAGGCGGCGGTCCGGGAACGCTTCGGCGCCGCCGCCGCGGGCTTCGAGCAGGAGCACTTCAAGCGCACCGAGGACGGCGGGATCCAGAGCTTCTATCGCACGCGGGCCTGCCCGGCGGCCCAGGGCTGCCGGGTCATCGTCAATACCCGCGGCACCCCGGGCCCGGGCGGGCTGGCGATGATGGCCGGGGCGGCGCAGATCAAGGAGTGAGCGGGGCCGGCCGGCGGCCGAGAGCCACGCTGCCCTTGCGACCGCGGCCCCACCGCGTTAAGTAACGCCGCACCATGATTATCGCAGGCGAACCGATGCGCCGCTCGCGCGAGCTGACTAGCCGGCCGTCTCGGACGTTCAGCGTCTGAGGCGGCGCCCTATCGCAGGGCCGGTGACCGCCGGCCCGACCGGTCCCTGTCAGCCAATCGCATCGAGTCGAGACACGCCATGCCTGCCATAACGCTCCCCGACGGCTCCGTCCGTTCCTACGACCAGCCGGTGACGCCGGCCCAGGTCGCCGCCGATATCGGCCCCGGCCTCGCCAAGGCCGCCTTCGTCGCCAAGGTCGACGGCAGGTTCGTCGACCTGGACCGCGTCATCGAGCGCGACGCCCAGCTCGCCCTGGTGACCCGCAAGGACGAGGCGGCGCTCGAGCATATCCGCCACGACTGCGCCCATGTGCTGGCCGAGGCGGTGCTGGAGCTGTACCCGGAGACCCAGGTCACCATCGGCCCGTCGATCGAGAACGGCTTCTACTACGACTTCTTCCGCGAGGTGCCGTTCACGCCGGACGACCTGGTCGCCATCGAGAAGCGGATGCACGACATCGTCGACCGCGACGAGGCGATCACGCGCGAGGAATGGACCCGCGACCAGGCGGTGCTGCACTACAAGAAGACCCACGAGCCGTTCAAGGTCGAGCTGGCCGAGGCGATCCCCGAGGGCGAGATCATCACCTTCTACCGCCAGGGCGGGTTCCTCGACCTGTGTCGCGGCCCGCACGGCCCGTCGACCAAGACGGTCGGCCACGCCTTCAAGCTGACGAAGGTGGCCGGCGCCTACTGGCGCGGCGACAGCAGCAAGCCGATGCTGCAGCGGATCTACGGCACGGCGTTCGCCGACCAGAAGCAGCTGGACGTCCACCTGCACATGCTGGAGGAGGCCGAGAAGCGCGACCACCGGCGGCTGGGCCGCGACCTCGACCTGTTCCACATCCAGGAGGAGGCGGTCGGCTCGGTGTTCTGGCACCCGAAGGGCTGGACGCTGTACCGCGCCATCGAGACCTACATCCGCGGCCGCCTGGAGGAAGGCGGGTATCGCGAGATCAAGACCCCGCAGCTGATCGACCGGGCGCTGTGGGAGGCCTCGGGGCACTGGGAGAAGTTCCGCGAGCACATGTTCACGGCCAATGCCGAGGACGATCGCGTGCTGGCCCTGAAGCCGATGAACTGCCCGGGCCACGTCCAGGTCTACAAGCAGGGCCTGAAGTCGTACCGCGACCTGCCGCTGCGGCTCGCCGAGTTCGGGTCGTGCCACCGCAACGAGCCGTCGGGCGCGCTGCACGGCATCATGCGGGTGCGCGCCTTCACCCAGGACGACGCCCACATCTTCTGCACCGAGGACCAGATCACCGCGGAGAGCATCCGGTTCTGCGATCTGCTGAAGAGCGTCTACAAGGACTTCGGCTTCGAGGACATCCGCATCAAGTTCTCCGACCGACCTGCGGTGCGGGCCGGCGAGGACGCGGTCTGGGACCGCGCCGAGGGCGCGCTGCGCGAGGCCTGTGACGCCGCCGGCCTGGCGACCACGCTGAACCCGGGCGAGGGCGCGTTCTACGGCCCGAAGCTGGAGTTCGTGCTGCGCGACGCGATCGGCCGCGACTGGCAGTGCGGCACCCTGCAGGTCGACTTCGTGCTGCCGGAGCGGCTGGACGCGGAATATGTCGGCGAGGACGGCGCCCGCCACCGGCCGGTCATGCTGCACCGGGCGATCTTCGGTTCGATGGAGCGCTGGATCGGCATCCTGATCGAGCAGTATGCCGGGCGCTTCCCGATGTGGCTTTCGCCGCTGCAGGTGGTGGTCGCGACCATCACCAACGACGCCGACGGCTACGCCGCCGAAGTGGCGGCGGCCTGCAAGGCGGCCGGGCTGCGGGTGGCGATGGACCGGCGCAACGAGAAGATCAACTACAAGGTCCGCGAGCATTCCGAGGCCAAGGTGCCGGCGATCCTGGTGGTCGGCGCGCGCGAGGCCGAGGGCCGAAGCGTTGCCATGCGCCGGCTTGGCGGTCAGGCTCAGGAAGTGCTTGCGCTGGACGAAGCGGTTAATAGACTTAAATCCGAGGCCACTCCGCCCAGTGGGCAGGTCCCGGCAGAACAGTAACCATCAAAAGGAGACGACCCCATAGCTAGACCCCCGTTCAATGCCGCGCCGCCGTCCAAGGACGGCCCGCGCGTCAACCGCGAGATCAACGTTCGTAACGTGCGTTGCGTCGGCCCCGAGGGCGAGATGATCGGCGTGCTGAGCCTGAACGAGGCGCTCGCGCAGGCTGAGCAGTACGGCCTCGACCTGGTCGAAGTGTCGCCGAACGCCGATCCGCCGGTCTGCAAGATCCTCGATTTCGGCAAGTTCAAGTACGAGGCCCAGAAGAAGAAGAACGAGGCCAAGAAGAAGCAGAAGGTCATCGAGGTCAAAGAGATCAAGATGCGGCCGAACATCGACGATCACGACTACCAGACCAAGATGCGGGCCGTGAACCGGTTCCTCGAGGACGGCGACAAGGTCAAGCTGACCATGCGCTTCCGAGGCCGCGAGATGGCCCACCAGGAGATCGGGTTGAACGTGCTGAAGCGGGTCCAGGACGATCTGGCCGAGGTCGCCAAGGTCGAGGCGTATCCGAAGCTGGAAGGCCGCCAGATGATCATGGTGGTGGCCCCGCGCTGACCTCCGGCGCGATCGCAGAGATATTCGAGCGGCCCGGAGCCTCGTTCCGGGCCGCTTTCGTTTCGGGCGCCCGCGGCGCGGCGGCTTCGGCTCGCCCACCGAACGGCTTGATGCTAGGCTTCGGCTTTCCGGGCCGGGGTCGAGCCCAGGGTCCGGAACACAGGCGGAGCCGCGCCCGGCGGCGCTCGCCGATCTCGAACCGATCCGATGGGGGTGTCCATGATCAGGTCGTATGCTCGCTTGGCCGCTTGTTCCCTGGCCCTACTCCTGGGGCTCGGCGCGCAGGCGTCGGCCGCGGAGCTCTGCACGGGCTACGGCCCGCAGACGCCGCGCGACATCTCAAGCCCGGCGGGTACCAACGCCCGGCTGTTCAGCCCTGCGCCGCCGGCGGACAAACTGAACCTCTGCAACATCCATTTCCACAAGAACGCCGAGCACAAGGGCCCGGGGTTCTCGGTGTTCGCGGGCCCCGGCGAGCAGGGCGGGTACAAGTGCGGCGAGAGTGCCAGCCTGACGCCTGCCGAGCTCCAGGATCCCGCCGGCGGGACCGGGGCGTGCAAGGGGATCAAGCCGGGCGACACCATCGAGGTGCACTGGGTCTACAGCTCCTGCGACGTGAAGCCGGGGGCCGGGCTGGGCGCGTGTTCGAGTGCGCAATGCGGGAATCCGCAGCTGCGCGTCGAGACCCAGGTCTTCCTGCTGGTCAACGACCCCAAGGCGCTGGATTTCAAGAGCTTCGGCTATGAGGGCAACATGGTCGGGGGGGTGCACCAGCCGAAGGCGCTGCCGACCGGCACCGGCCCGGCCGTGTCCTTCGCGGGCTCCACGACCGGCCCGAAATACACCGAGGCGAAATGCTCGGCGCTGCAGGTGACCTGGAACGTCCGGCCGCAATGCGCGCGGGTGAACATCGCGACCGTTCACGACTGGTGCAAGGGGAACGTCTTCCAGGAGGCCTCCGCCCACGGCGTGCGCCAGCTGGTGACCGCCAAGGAACTGCTGGCCCCGATCAAGTGACCGGGGGGCGCCGGACGCCCGGCATGAGGCATCCAGGCCGCCGATCGCCGGGCCAGGCTACCGCATGCCGTCGGCCGGGCCCGGCCAGGCGGGAAGGGTCGTGGTAGTGCCGCCGTTGCTCTGCGTCCATCCGGTCATGTCGATGACGAACATGCGCTGCGGCTCGATCAGCCGGTAGCGTGCGCGGCCGTCTTCCAGCAGCCATTCCAGGTAGCCCGGGCGCGGCGCGCGGCGGCGCGGTCCGAGCGTGGACCGCACGTCGACCATGGCGGTGGTTGGCGCCCAGACGATGTCCATGCCGCGGTGACGCAGCCGGCGATGGACGTGGCGGTGCCCACAGGCGATGACCTGCACCCCGCCTGTCGCACAGGCTTCAAGGAAGTGGCCGCGGACCGGCTTGGGGATGCAGGCGGTCCCCGGCGACTCCTCGTCGGCGGTCCGTTCGAACGGCGGTATGTGGACGAACACCATCACCGGGTGGCCGTCGCGGTGGGCAAGGGACTGCTCCAGGAAGGCCCGCTGCTCGCGTTCCTCCTCCAGGCCGCTGCCCATCAGCGCGGTGTCCAGGCCGATCAGGTGCCATCCTGCGATCTCACGCTGCCACCATTGCGGGCCGACATGACGGCGCCACGCCTGCATCCGGGCGGCGTTGATCGGCTGTTCGAGGCGGGCGAACGGCGGGGCCTCGCCGATGTCGTGATTGCCAGGAATCGCCGCCCAGGGAACGTCGAGGCGCCGCATTTCAGCGGCAGCGAAGGCGAGGTCGCCTTCGACGGCCGGGCCGTTGAACGACAGGTCGCCGCCATGCACCAGCATGTCGGGAGGCGAGGCAGACATGGCCTCGCGAAAGGCGCTCCAGTTGACCGCGAAGTAGGCGTGGCTCGGCGACAGATGGGTGTCGCTCACGTGAACGATCCGGAAGGCTGACATGGTCTCGGCTACGGACGGGAATGTCGAGGTTGCGGGCGGCCACCGGCAAGCAGACGCGCCCCGCGATGGAATTTACCTGGCGCGCATGACGACTTTGCGACGGCGGCTGCCGATTCCGTGCCGTCGCCTCAGAACCACGTCCCCGTCAACGTCACCGGCTCGGTGCCGAGGCCGAGTTTGAAGCGGCTGACCCCCGGCATCGAGGCGTCGAGGCCGCCGAGGTCGAGCCAGCGCACGCCGGCCGCGGCGAGGCGCAGGATGCCCTCCCAGACCAGTCGGTTGTGGGCGTGGGCGGCGCGGCCCTCGGGGCCGGTCCAGGCCAGGTGGTAGGTGGCGGCGTCGCCGTGACGCAGGAACAGTACACCGGCCACCGGGTCGGAGCCGCGCTCGGCCTGCAGCACCAGCACGTCCTGCGGGCGCGCCGCGTGCAGCGCCAGGGCGGCGGCGAAGGTGCCGGTCGGGCCGCCGAACCGCCGGCGTCGGCGGTGGGCGTCGTGGCGGCCGGCCAGCCAGCCGAGCGCCGGCCCGCCATGGGCCTCGCGGATCCGCAGCCGCTGCTTCTCGGCCCGCACCAGCTGGTTGCGCCATTTCTGGTCGAGTCCGGCGCGCAGCGCCGGCGGCCCGGGGGCGAGGTCGAGCCAGGCGGTGGTATAGCCGGTGACCGTGCGGCGCATGCCGAGCCCGCGCATCAGCGCGTCGGCGTCGGCGCCGTGCGGCAGCTCCGGCGTCCAGAACAGCGCGTTGCCCCGGGCCAGCGGCCAACGGTCCCGAATCAACCGGAACGCGGCCTGCCGCAAGGCCGGGTCCGGTGCCGGGTCCAGGAACAGCGGCCCGCGCAGGACCTTGACCAGCCGCACCGCGCCGGCGATCGACCACACCAGCGCCTGCACCACGGCGACCGGCCTGCCGGCCTGCCGGAACACGCCGCGGGCCGGGCGGTAGGGCGAGCCGGCGGCGATCGCCGCGCCGTAGCCCCAGCTCTGCTCCAGCGGCGCCGGCCCGGCCGCCGCCAGCAGCCGGCCCCAGTCGCGCTCGGTGCCGCCGTCCCATGCGAGCTCGAGCCCGCCGCTGCCGATCCCGCCGCTGCCGATCCCGCCGTCGCCGGCCCGGTCCGGCGATTCCGGAAGCCCGTCGTGTCGGTGCCGCTGCCGTCCCTGCCGGCGCCGTGCCGCCATGTGTTCCCCGTCCGCCGTCGAACCGCTAGTGTTCCGCCGGTGACGAGCCTGTTCAAGAAGCCCGTGCTGGTCCACGGCCATCGTATCCCGGCGCGCCGCTATACCGGCTGGGCGCTGGTCTATGTGCTGCTGTTCGTGGCGCTGCCGGTGACCGCGCTGATGCTGCTGCTCGATCTCGCCGGCTGGGCGCTGACGGTCAAGCTGCTCGGGGCGTCGTGCTACGGCATCGGCTGCCTGCTGGGGTAGGGCGGTGATCCTGGGCCACGACGCGGCGCTGCCGCCCGACCGGGCACCCCGGACCCTGCGCACCATCCGGCACGCGGATGCCGAGGGTGTGCTGGAGATGGTGTCGGGCGACCCCAATCCGCGGCTGCGCGCGGTGGCGCTGGACTACACCGGCTACCGCGAGCGCTCGGCCGGGCCGATGCGGCGGCGCGAGCTGCCCTGGCCGGGCATCGTGCTGATCTTCGACTTCGGCCCGACCCTGCGGTTCCTCGACGCCGACGGCACCGTCGAGACCGGCCGTCACCACGGCGGCTTTCTGGCAGGCCTGCACGACGGCACGGTGCTGACCGAGACCGTCGGCGCCCAGAGCGGCCTGCACGTCAACCTCACGCCGCTCGGCGCCCGCCGGCTGCTGGGGCTGCCGATGCACGAACTGGCCAACCGGGTGGTCGGGGTCGGCGAGGTGTTCGGGCCGGCCGGCGGCCGGCTGGTCGAGCGGCTGCTGAACGCCCCGGGCTGGGCGGAACGCTTCGACCTGCTCGACGCTGCGATCGCCCGGCGACTGGCCGCGACCGAGCCGCTGCCGGGCATCGCGACCGCCGGCTGGCGGCGGCTGGAGGCGAGCGGCGGGCGGATCGCCATCGCCGATCTGGCGGCGTCCCTGGACTGCAGCCGCAAGCACCTGGGCACGGTGTTCCGCGAGCATCTGGGGCTGTCGCCGAAGACCGTCGCACGGGTGCTGCGCTTCCACAGGGCGATCGGGCTGTACGACCGCGGTCTGTGCAGCGGCTGGGCCGACGTCGCCTACGAATGCGGCTACACCGATCAGGCGCATTTCGTGAACGACTTCCGGCGTTTCGCCGGGGTCAGCCCGACCGTGTTCCTGGCCACCCGCCGGCCGGTGGAACGCGCCACCCTGCCGGGGTGACGGACGCGGATCAGGCTCTAATCAATAGTATTTAGAGCAGATTCACGCGACCGGATGATCCCGTCCGATCGCGATCTGCTCTATTTCCCGTCCTTCTCCGGCGGCAGCTCGATGCCGGTCAGCATCTGGAACACCTTGATGACCGCGGAGTCGTCCTCACGCCCGAGGCCGGCGGCGGATGCCGCCAGGAACTGCTGGTGCGCGGTCGCGGTCAGCGGCAGCGGGAAGGTGTGGCCCTTGCCGGTCTCCAGCACGATGCCGAGGTCCTTCACGAAGATGTCGACCGCGCTCTTCGGGGCGTAGTCGCCGTCCAGGATGTGCGGCACCCGGTTGTTGAACATCCAGGATGCGCCGGCCGAGTTCGAGATCACCTCGAACAGGGTGATCGGGTCGACACCGGCGCGGATGCCGAGCGCCATGGCCTCGGCCGAGGCCGCGATATGCACGCCGGCCAGCAGCTGGTTGATGGTCTTCACGGTCGATCCGGTCCCGTGCTTCGGGCCGAGCCGGTAGACCTTGGCGGATATCGCGTCGAGCACGTCCTGCGCCAGCAGGAAGGCCTCGTCCGGGCCGGACGCCATGATCGACAGCTTGCCGGTGTCGGCGCCGACGACGCCGCCCGAGACCGGCGCGTCGATCATGTGGATGCCGTGCTCCGACAGGTGGAACGCGGTCTCGACCGCGAAGCTGGCCGGCACCGTGGCGCTGGCGACCACCACCGAGCCCTCGTGCATGGCGCCGACCGCGCCGGCCTCGCCGAACAGCACGGTGCGGACCTGGTCGGCGGTGGCGACCAGCACGATCACCACGTCGGCCTTCTGGCCGAGCGCGGCCGGGCTGGACGCGGCGTGGCCGCCGGCCTCCTCCAGCTCCAGCACCGCGGCGTCGCGCACGTCGAAGCCCCAGGTGTCGAATCCCGCGCGGCACAGGGTCCTGGCGACCCCGAGGCCCATCGAGCCGAGGCCGATCACCCCGACGGTAGTGGTGGCAGCAGCCATGGTCCTGTCTCCGGTCCGAGGTTCTTCAGGCCAACAGTCGGATGAACATACGCACTGACGTGATCGCGAGGAACAGGGCAATCGCGCGAAGCGCCCGGCGACGATCCGCACCCGCGCTGGAGTATCTGGGTGGATCGGTGCCCGTTGCTACCCTCACCGGTGGCGATTTGGAGGCTCACCCCGGTCGCAGGGGTGTGATGCACTACGGCGAGCGATCCATGCGATGACCCCGGTTCGGGAGGGACGCCATGCCGGCCTCGTTCGACCAGCTCCACGCCCGCGCCGCCGACCGCCACGGCGGGTCCAAGGCCCTGGAAAGCCAGCTGCCGGTGCCGAAGTCCCGCGAGGCCCTGGCCGCGATCCCCGACGAGCGCTGGCTGTCCGAGATGACCCGGCGGGTGTTCCAGGCCGGCTTCAACTGGAGCGTGGTGGACACCAAGTGGCCCGGCTTCGAGGCCGCCTTCGAGGGCTTCGACGTGCATCGCTGCGCGATGCTGAGCGACGACGACCTGGACCGGCTGCTGTCCGACCCGCGGATCGTGCGCAACGGCGTCAAGATCCGCTCGGTGCGCGAGAACGCCGCCTTCCTGCTCGACCTCGCGGCCGCCCACGGCTCGGCGGCCCGGGTGTTCGCCGACTGGCCGTCGGAGAACTTCGCCGGCCTGCTCGACCTGCTGAAGGCCAAGGGCGCGCGGCTCGGCGGGCTGGCCGGCGCGATCGCGCTGCGCAACCTGGGCAAGGACAGCTTCCTGCTGTCGGGCGACGTGGTGGCGGCGCTGAAGCGCGAGGGCGTGATCGACGGGCCGCCCGGCTCGCGCCGCTCGATGCAGGCGATCCAGGCCGCCTTCAACGGCTGGATGGCCGAGAGCGGCCGCGGCCTGACCCAGATCAGCCGGGTGCTGGCGCTCGGGGTGGGGGAGAAGGGCGCCCCCCGAACCGAATGACGGACTGCGCTCCGAACGACACCTCCCGTCATTCCCCCCGCCCCCTCATTCCGCCGCCGCCGCCCCCTCGCTCCCCAGCAGCCCGTTGTCCGCGCCCAGTTCGGCCACTCGCCCCTGCACGCCGACGTCCACGGTCGCGAAGCGGAATGGCAGGGCCGGGACCTCGAAGCCGCCGGCGTCGTCGTCGACCCGGCGGAACAGGCCGCGCTCGACCAGGTGCGGGTCGCGCATCGCCTCGGCCACCGTGCGGTAGCGCGCGCAGGGCACGCCGGCGGTCGCCAGCAGGCGCTCGCACTCGGCGGCCGGCCGCTGCGACGTCCAGGCCTCCAGCTCGGCCATCAGCGCGTCCCAGTGCCGCTCGCGCCCGGTCGGGGTGGCGAAGCGCGGGTCCTGCCGCCAGTCCGGCCGGTCGACGACCTCGGTCAGCTGTTCGAAGTTGCGGGCGCTGACCGGGGTGGCCACGACGAAGCCGTCGGCCGCCCGCACCGGCCGGAACATCCAGCGCGGATAGGGCATGGCGAACTGCGCCTCCTGCACCTCCGGCACCATCAGGTTGACCATGGCGTCGAGCAGCGAGACGTCGATGTACTCGCCCTGGCCGCTGCGCCCGCGCGCCAGCAGGGCGGTCTGGATCGCCCCGAAGGCGTAGATGCCGGCTAGCATGTCGGCGTAGTACACGCCGGTCGCCGGCGGCCGGTCCTGTCCGCGCTGATACTGCATCACCGCCAGGTCGTGGCCGCAGGTGGCATGGATCACCGGGGCGTAGGCTGGCTGGCGCGCGCGCGGGCCGTCCTGGCCGAAGCCGGAGATCGAGCAGTAGACCAGGTCGGGCCGGATCGCCGCGAGGGTCGGGTAGTCGAGGCCGAGGGCCGCCGTCACCCCGGGGCGGAAGTTCTCCACCACCACGTCGCAGGTCGCCGCCAGCCGCCTGAGCGCGCGCTGGCCGGCCGGCGCGTACAGGTCGACCTCGACGCTGCGCTTGCCGACGTTCAGGTGGCCGAAATAGCTGCTGAGGCCGTCCCGGACCGGCTGCTTCCGGCGCATGTGCTCGCCACCCGGCGGCTCGACCTTGATCACCTCGGCGCCGCAGTCCGCCAGCATGCGGGTGCAGTAGGGGCCCGACACCACCCGGGTCAGGTCGAGTACCCGCAGGCCGGCGAGCGGCCGGGTTCCGGTTTCCTGGTCCATCGCCCGGTCACGCCGCCAGCAGGTCGGCGGCGGCCGAGAGAGGCACCGGGGCATCGCCCAGCAGCAGGTCGGTGGCGGCGTCGTCGGCGGCCGGCGCCCGGGCCCACAGCGGGTCGGACGGGGTCAGCCGGTGGTCGACCACCATGCGCGCCAGCAGCAGCCGGCGGGCGTCGCCGCCGGCGGCCCCCAGCAGGGCGCCCTCGCTGGCCAGCAGGGTGGCGGTGGTGGCGTGGTACAGCGCCGACGACCCCTTGCGGGCCAGGGTCTCGTCGCCGCTGCGGGCGATCTCGTCGGCCAGGGCGACCGCGCGCTGCACCAGCGCCTGCAACTGGCCCTTGAACTGACCCGGGACCGGGGCGTGCTCCAGGGTCTGGCGCAGGCTGTCCTCCAGGTCGGCATGGGCGCCGACCTTGCCGACCGCCCGGGTGATCACGTCCAGCGAGTTGATGTTCGACGTGCCCTCCCAAAGCACCCCCAGATGGGCGTCGCGGACCAGCCGGGCGTTCACGAAGTCCTCGATGTAGCCGTTGCCGCCGCGCACCTCCATGGCGCCGGTGGCGACCCGGACGTTGTCGCGGGCCGAGCGGTACTTGAAGACCGGGGTCAGGATCCGGATCAGCCGGGACGCGCGCGCGTCGCCGGCCTCGGCCGCGGTGATCCGCTGTCCGAGATACATCGCCATCGACAGCGCCTGCTCGGTCGGCACCATCAGCTTCATGAGCTGGCGGCGCAGCAGCGGCTTGTCGATCAGCCGGCCGCCGAAGGCGCTGCGGCCGCGCGCCACCACCAGTGCCTCGTTCATGCAGCGCCGCATCATCGAGGCCGCCCGCACACCGTGCGACAGCCGCGACAGCGCGACCTGGTCCATCATCATCTTCAGCCCGCCATACTCGCCGGAGCCGTCGTCCTCGTCCCGGGCCCGGCCGAGCGGGTAGGCGACGGCGCCGTCGAAGACGATCTCGCCGGACGCCATCGACCGGCTGCCGAGCTTGTTCTTCAGGCGGACGATCCGGTAGCGGTTGCGGCTGCCGTCGTCGAGGGTGCGCGGCATCGCGAACAGCCCGAGGCCCCGGCTGCCGGCGACCGCGCCCTCGGGCCGGGCCAGCAGGATCGCGATGTCGGCGTCGGCGCAGGAGCAGAACCACTTCTCGCCGTACAGCCGCCAGCCGCCGCCCTCGCGGCGCGCCTGCAGCTCGATGTTGCCGACGTCGGAGCCGCCGGTACGCTCGGTCATGAACTGGGCGCCCTTCAGGATGCGGCCCATGTCCTGGCTCAGCATGCGCTCCAGGAAGCGCGCTTGCAGCTCCGGGCTGCCGTAGCGCTTGATCATGGTCGCCGAGGTCTCGGTCGCCGAGATCGGGCAGAGCTGGCCGAACTCGGACTGGCCGAACAGGTACTGGCAGACGAACTTGACCAGATGCGGCAGCGGCTCCGGCCAGCCCAGCACCCCCGGCTTGTGGATCATGCAGGCCAGCCCGAACTCGCCGAAGCCGACCCGCTCCATCTCGCGATAGGCCGGGTGGAACTCCAGCCGGTCCTCGAACCGGCCGCGGGCGTCGCGCGGATGCAGAACCGGGCCGTGCCGGTCGGCGAGCCGCGCCCAGTCGTCGAGCTCGTCGCCGGCGATCCGTCCCAGCCGCTCGAGATGCGGCAGCAGGTGCCGGCGCAGGTCGTCCGGCAGGTACAGGGTCAGCAGGTCCTGCAGGCCGCGGTCGAGCGCGAAGAAATCGAGACCGTGGCAGTCCGGCGCCACCTGGTCCGCCAGGTCGGGGGCGCCGGGATCGGGGGCACCCGGATCGGGATGCTGCGGGGTCGGGCGCTGCGGGGTCGGGTGCTGGATGTTCATCGGCGCTTCCTCCGGACTCTTCACCGATCGCGGGCCGACCGGGCGCGTGATTGCTGTTCCGGCTATCATGGGAAACGATCGGACCTTGGCAAACGAGGCTTTCGCGGCTTTTGATTGATCAAACCGCAATCAGGAGGAGGTCCGCATGCGCCCCTTGCCTTCGGCCACGGCCCTACAGGCCTTCGAGGCGGCGGGCCGACTCGGCAGCTTCCTGCTGGCGGCGCGCGAGCTGAACGTGACACCGGGCGCGGTCAGCCGCCGGATCCAGGCACTGGAAGCGCATCTCGGCCGACCGCTGTTCGAGCGCGACCACAAGCGGGTGGCGCTGACCGCGTCGGGTGACGAATACCTGCGCGACATCCAGGTGCCGCTGCAGCGCATCGTCGCGTCGACCGAGCGGCTGCGCGCCGGCCATCGGGCCGAGGGAATCTCGGTCTGCGCCTACCCGACCTTCGCGATCCGCTGGCTGATCCCGCGCTGGGGCCGGCTGCACGACCGCTACCCGCAGATCGACATCCGGCTCAGCACCTCGCTCGAGCCCGCCGCCTTCGACTCCGGCCAGTACGACCTGGCGTTCCAGATCCTGCGCGGCGACGAGGCGCGGCGCGGGCTGGACGCCGAGACGCTGCTGGACATCGACACCTACCCGGTCTGCGCTCCGGCGCTGGCCGAGCGGATCCACGCGCCGTCCGACCTGGCAGCCCATACCCTGCTGCACAGCGCGCCGCGGCCCGGCGACTGGCCGCAATGGCTCGACGCGGCCGGGGTGGCCGGCATCGACCCGGGGGGCGGCCTGCATTTCGAGACCACCAACCTGGCCTGGCACGCCGCCATCGAGGGACTGGGGGTGGCGATCGGGGTCGAGGCCCTGGTCGCGGAGGATCTGGCGGCCGGCCGGCTGGTCCGGCCGTTCGAGATCCGGCGCCGGTCGCGCCATCCGATCGGCATGGTCTGCGCCGCCGGCAAGGCGGCCGATCCGCTGCTGGGGTCGGTGCGGGACTGGTTCCGGGCCGAGGCGGCGGCCGGATGAGGCGCTAAACCAGCCCGCCGTTCACGTGGATCACCTGGCCGGTGACGTAGGAGGCGTCGCGCGACAGCAGGAAGCCGATCGCCGCGGCCACCTCGTCCGGGGTGCCCAGCCGCCCCATGGGAATGCCGCCGGTGATCGCGTCGCGCTGCTCGCGGCTCAGGGTCGCGGAGATCGCGGAACTGGTGCCGGGATCCTTCCGGATGAATCCGGGGGCGACCGCATTGACGGTCACGCCGTCGGCTGCCAGTTCGAAGGCGAGCGCCCGCACATGGGTCTCCAGCGCCGCCTTGGCGGCGGCGGTCGTCGGGAAGGTCAGGACGCCGGGACGGAACACATGCGGGCCGAAGGCCGACACCGCGACCAGTCGGCCGGCGGGCGAGGCCTTCAGATGCGGGGCGGCGGCCTGGGCGAGGGCCACGAAGCTGCGGGCGATGCCGTCATGCGCCTGCACGACCTTGTCCAGGTCGGCCCCGAGCAGCGGCGCGCGGTCGGCCCAGCCCGCATTGGCGACGGCGCCGTCGAGCCCGCCGAACGCCTCGACGGCGCGCGCCACCAGCGCGGCCGGCAGCCCCGGGTCGGCGAGATCGCCTGTGAGCGTCTCGGCCCTCCCGCCGGCGGCGCGCACGGCGTCGGCCGCGGCGGCCAGGCCGTCGAGGTTGCGGCGGGTGTGCAGCAGCACCTGCAGGCCGGGGCCGGCGAGACGGCGCGCCAGGGCGGCGCCGATGCCGGTGGCGGCACCGGTGACGAGCAGTCGGAAGGGCGTGGTGTCGGTCATGGCGCGATCATCGCGGGGTCCGGGGCCGGGCGCCAGAAGGAAGTGGCGGATTTCGGCCGATCGCCGATCACGCTCCGGTCAGTTTTTCCCAGACCTTGCCCTGATAGCCGGCATTGAACAGGTCGGGATGCAGGATCTCGGCCAGGATCTCGACCGAGGAGACCAGCCGCGGTCCCGGCCGGTTGAAATAGCCGTTGCCGTCGACCGCCCAGATCTTCTCCTGTCGCGCCGCGCGGCTGCGCGCGATCGAGGGACGCGCGACGAAGTCGCGGCCCTCGGAGACGGCGCGTGACAGGTCGAATCCGCACGGCATCAGGATCATGACGTCGGGCGCCGAGTCGACGATCTTGGCGAGGGTGGTCCTGGCGGCGTGAGCGCCGCTCTCGGCCAGGACCGGCCTGCCACCGGCGGCGTTGACCATGTCCGGGATCCAGTTTCCGGCGATCATCGGCGGATCCAGCCACTCGATACAGGCGACCCGCGGCCGCTCCTGAGCGCCTCCGAGGCGTTCGTAGATGATGCCGACCCGCTCGCGCGCGTGCTCCGACAGCTCGCGTCCGGCCCAGCCCAGGTCGAGGGCGTCGCCGACGGTGGCGAAGCTGCCCCACACTCCCGCCAGGGTCGACGGCGCCAGCGAGACCACTCGTGGCTTGCCGCCGATCCATTCGGCCAGCGCGTCGGCCAGGTCCTGCTCGGTGACCGCGCAGGCTTCGCACTGGTGCTGGGTCAGGATGATGTCGGGCCGCGCGGCGCGAAGCTTCTCGGCGTCGACCTCGAACACCGACAGGGCGGCGCCGATCAGCTTGGAGACGTCGCGGTGGATGGCCCGCGACGGCTTCGCCGGGTCGATCCGGGGGCGGGTGAGCGCCGGCACCGCGGCGACCTCGGGGGGAAAGTCGCATTCGTGGCTGCGGCCGACCAGCCGGTCCGCCACCCCGAGGGCGGCGACGATCTCGGTCGCGCTCGGCAGCAGCGACACGATCCGGGGGGCTTTCGCGGTCATGGTCTGTACCCCTGGAGCGTGCCGACTTCGGTCACGAAGCCTGGACCCCGGCGGCCTGCTCGCGCCGTTCGCGATGGATCAGCCAGAGGTTGCGGGCGTAGATGAACAGCCCGGTTCCCTGGCCGAGGATGAACACCGGGTCCTGCCGCCACAGCGCATAGACGAACAGGGTCGCCCCGCCGGCCAGCGAGAAGTACCAGAACGCGATGGGAATCACGCTCTTGCGGCTGATCTCGCTCTTCAGCCACTGGACCAGGAAGCGCATGGTGAACATGGCCTGACCGGCGAATCCGACGATCAACATGATCGCCTCCTCGACCGACAGGTTGCGGAACATATCCACGGTCACTCACTCCACCTCGTGGACGTCGAGGCCGCGCGGGGCGCGGCGGATCAGCCATATCACGCCGATCAGGTCGGGGATACCGACCAGGGCGCGGCCGAGATTGTTGTACTTCGAGCGGCCGCTTTCGCGCGCCCGGTGGTTCACCGGCACCACCTCGACGGTCGCTCCCTCGCGCTGGGCGAGCGCCGGCAGATAGCGGTGCATGTGGTCGAAATACGGCATCCGCAGGAACAGGTCCCGCTCGTACAGCTTCAGCGAGCAGCCGGTGTCCGGGTTGTCGTCGCCCAGCAGCGCCCGACGGATGGCGTTGGCGACCACCGAGGCGCGGCGCTTGGCCCAGCTGTCGCGGCGGTTGACCCGGTGGCCGGTGACCATGACCCGGCGTCGGCCGGCGGCGTCGGCGTCCTGCCAGACCTTCAGCAGCCTGGGGATGTCGGCCGGGTCGTTCTGGCGGTCGCCGTCCAGGGTGGCGACCAGCCGGCCGCGGGCCGCGGTCACGCCGCTGCGCAGCCCGGCGCTCTGCCCGGCCCGGCGCGAGTGCCGGACCACCCGCAGCTCCGGCATCCCGGCGCGCAGCTCGTCCAGCACCGCGGCGGTGCGGTCGGTCGAGCCGTCGTCGACATAGACGATCTCGTAGCCGCCGAACGGGGCGCAGACCGGCGCCAGCGCGGCGCGGATCTCGGCGACCAGCGGGGCGACGTTGTCCTGCTCGTTCAGGACCGGGACGACGACCGACAGCAGCGGGCTGCGGGGTGAAGTCTCGGCCGGCGAAATCGGGCGGTCCGGCACGGGGCGTCGGCTCATGGTTGGGGAGTTGCGGCCCCTGATACCGCCGGGAGGGGCGCCGGTTCAAGAAAGAAGGCGACCGACCCCCGGTCAGGCCGCCTCGGTCGGGACCTCGGGGGCCGACACGCAGGGCCGCCCCGGCGACACACCGTCGGCGGTGATCCCCAGGGCCGCCAGGTCGCCGGGCACGCCGCGGCCGGTCGCCAGGCCGGCCGCCAGCCGGGCCGCGGCGGCCGCCGCCATGACGCCGTTGCCGCCCTGTCCGGCCAGCCAGACGAAGCCCTCCGCCGCCGGGTCCGGGCCGATTACCGGCTCGTGGTCGGGCGCGAAGGTGCGCAGCCCGCCCCAGCGGTGCCGGATCGCGCGAACCTCCAGGCTGGTGAAGGCCTGGATGCGGTCGACCGCGATCGCCACCTCCAGCTCGTCGGCCTGGGCATCGCACGGCTCGCACGCCGCCATGTCGACCGGCGACACCATCACGCGGCCGGCCTCCGGCTTGAAGTAGAAGGTCTCGGCCACGTCGAAGGTCATCGGCCAGTGCCGGATGTCGGTGCCGGCCGGCGGGTCGAAGGTCGCCGCGCTGCGCCGGAACGGCACCACCTCGCGCGGGCCGATCCCGGCCAGCGCCGCCACATCGCGGGCCCAGCCGCCGGCGGCATTGACGATCACCGGCGCCTCGAACGTGCCGCCGGCGGTAACCGCCATCCAGGTCCCGGCACGGCGCGACAGCCGCCCGACCCGGGCGTCGGTGTGCAGCCGCCCGCCGCGCGCCCGCAGCCCGCGGCCGTAGCCGGTCATCAGCGCGTCGGTGTCGATGTCCAGGCAGTCGCGCTCGAACAGGGCCAGCGCGAACCGCTCGGTCCGCAGCACCGGGCACAGCCGGGTGGCGTCGCCGGCCGGCATCAGCTCGACCGCGGCGCCGCGCCCGGCCATCCCGGCGGCCTGTTCCCGCAGCGCCTCCTGCTCGTGCTCCATCGCCAGGAACAGGGCGCCGCGCGGGCCGACCAGCGGAACCGGCGCGAACCCCTCGGGCGGCCGCTCCAGGAACGCCCGGGAGGCGGTGACCAGCCGGCTCCAAAGGGCCGGGCCGTAGTTCTCCGACAGCACCGCGGCCGACCGCCCGGTGGCGTGGTAGCCGGGCGCGCTCTCGGCCTCCAGCACCGCCACCGAACCCTCGGCCGCCAGTTCGTAGGCGACCGACAGCCCGGCGATGCCGCCGCCGACGACGATGAAGTCCACGGCCGTCGCGGTCATGGGCGGACCTGCCCGGCCGGTCCCGGGGCGCCGTCGTCCAGCAGGGCGGCGATCGGCACGGCGTCGCGCACGACGATGCTCTTGATGACGATGTAGCTGAAGTATTTGTCGACCCCGATGCGGCGCTCCAGGATGTCCTCCATGGTCTCCTGGTAGCGCAGCACGCTGCGGGTCGTGAACTTCAGCAGGTAGTCGTAGCCGCCGCTGACCAGGTGGCATTCCAGCAGGGTGTCGTAGCGCCGGATCTCGGCCTCGAACCGCACGAAGTCCTCCAGCCGGTGGTCGGCCAGGGTGACCTCGGTAAACACCGTGATGTGCTCGGCCAGCTTCGCCAGGTTCAGCCGGGCGTGGCTGCCGGCGATGTAGCCGGCCTTCTTCAGCCGCTTGACCCGTGCCAGGCAAGGGCTCGGCGACAGCCCGACCGCCTCGGCCAGCGCCAGGTTGGTGCGGTCGCTGTCGCGCTGCAGCTCGGCCAGGATCCGGATGTCCAGGCGGTCGAGCTTCGGGACCCCGCGCATCCGACGTGCTCCCCCTTCGGCGCGCCGGTCAGCCCCTGAGGGCTTCCTGGTGGGCCTTGGCCAGGTCGGCCATGCTGTTGAAGCGGAAGTCGTATTTCGGCATCTCGCCGGGGTTCATGGTGGCGCCGAAGCCCTCCTGGTCGAACCGGCGGTAGATCCAGCACGACGTCAGCCCGTGGCGGTTGGCCGGGCCGTGGTCGTGGAACATGCTCTCGGCGGTGTGCAGGATCTCGTGTTTCGCGATGCCGAGCGACCCGAGCTTGTCGACCATGTAGTCGAAATTGCGGGTGGACGGCTTGTAGGAGCCGATGTCCTCGGCGGTGTAGACGGCGTCGAACGCGACCTGCAGCCGGGCGTTGCTGGCCGCGAAGCTCTCGTTGTCGACGTTCGACAGGATGACCAGCTTGTAGTGCTTCTTCAGGTACTGCAGGGCGCCGGCGGAATCGTGGAACGCCGGCCAGTCCTTCACCGAGCGTCCGTAGGCCTGGCACTCGGCCCAGTCGACCGACACCCCCCATTCCTCGGCCAGCCGGCGGTACACGGTGGCCAGCAGGTCGCGGTAGTTCTTGGCCGGGGTCTGCAACTGCTGCGACGATTCGTGGCGGGCGTGCGCCTCGAGGATCTGGTCGCGGGTCAGGCTCTTGCCGACCTTCGCGGTCAGCGGCTTCAGCCCCTCGACCATGCCGGATTCCCAGTCGATCAGGGTGCCGTAGCAGTCGAAGGTCAGGGCCTTGAAGTCGGTGAGTTTCATGGTCCGAGGTCCTCGGGTTCCGGAGTCGCGTCCACTGTCGCCCGGCACCGGTCGATCGGCCGACCGTCCCCTGGCTCGGCGCAGCATGCCGCAGACGGCCCGGTGGGGGGCATCGAAATTCGCCAGCGGACAGCATAATCTGCCGTGTATGCCGGATTATCGGCAGAATCTGCCGCGCTCCCTAGGAGCCGTCGCCCAGCCGCTTGGTCAGCACGACCTGGGCGTGGCCGGCCGGATAGCCCTCGATCGCGGCCAGTCGGCGGTAGCCGTGCTGCTCGTAGAACCCGGGCGCCTGGAAGCTGTGCGACGTCAGCACGATCTGCCGGCAGCCGCGCCTGACGGCCTCGCGCTCGGCTGCCTGCAGCAGGCGGGTCCCCAGGCCGGCGCCGCGGTGCGACTCGGCGATCCACAGCACCTTGATCTCGCAGCAGCCGCCCCAGCTATGGCCGTGCAGGCCGGCATAGGGCGTGCCGTCGGGGCCGCGCAGCAGGATCGCCAGCAGCCGGCCGTCGTCGATCCCGGTCGCCTCGACATTGAAGGCGTGGATGGCGTCGTCGAGCGCGGCGATGTCGGCCGGCGACGGGTCGTCGGTCACGGGGAGGTCGGGGTCGGGGACCGGGGGCTCGGTGTCGATCATGGCCACAGCCTAGTGCCGGTTGCCGGTACCGGAGAAGCCGGCGTCGCATCGTCGCAGGCCGCCGCTCCGTTGACGCGGCCGCCGCGGCACCCTATCCGGATGCCCAGGGAGGAGCCATGGACCTGCGCCTGGAAGCCATCAGCCACCGCTACGATGCCCTGGCGGTGCTGGACGGCGTCGACCTGACGGCGCGCGACGGCGAGATCCTGGCGATCATCGGGCCGTCGGGCTGCGGCAAGTCGACCCTGCTGCAGATCGCCGGCGGGCTGATCCTGCCGACCTCGGGCCGGGTCACCGCGGCCGGGGCCGCCCCGGCGGGCTGCCTCAACCCGATCACCTACGTGTTCCAGGACTTCGCCCTGCTGCCCTGGCGGACCGTGGCCGGCAACGTGGCGCTGGCGCTCGAGCACCATCCTCTGTCGCGGGCCGAGCGCGGCGAGCGGGTGGCGGCGGCGCTGGCACGGCTCGGCCTCGCCGAGTTCGCCGACGCCCTGCCGCGCCAGCTGTCGGGCGGCATGCGCCAGCGTGTCGGGATCGCCCGCGCCCTGGTGGTCGACCCGGCGGTGCTGCTGCTGGACGAGCCGATGTCGGCGCTCGATGCCCAGACCCGCGAGCTGCTGATCGAGGACTTCCTCGGGGTCTGGCTGCAGAACCGCACCACCGCGCTCTACGTCACCCACAACCTGGCCGAGGCGCTGCGGCTGGCCGACCGGGTGGCGGTGTTCTCGCGCCGGCCGGGGCGGCTGACCGAGCTGGTGGCGGTGGCGGTGCCGCAGGCCGAGCGCTCGGGCGAGGCGGCGCGGCTGGAGATCGCCCGCATCCAGGACCGGCTGTGGGAGCTGATCCGCGCCGAGGCCAGCGCCGCCGACCGGGAGATGGCCGATGCCTGAGGATGGGACCACGGCGTCGCCGGCCCGCCGGCCGGTCCCGTTCCGCGGCGGCGGCTTCATCGTGCGGCCGCAGCGTATCGTCGGCAGTGTCGGCCTGATCGCCCTGGTGGCGCTCTGGCAGCTCGGCTCGACCCGCGGCTGGATCAGCCCGCTGATGGCGCCGGCCCCGTCCGAGGTGATCGCCGCCCTGGTGGTGATCGCCCAGGACGGCACGCTGGCCACCCACCTGCTGGCCTCGCTCGGCCGGATCGGCGGTGGCTGGGCGCTCGGCACGCTGGCCGGGCTGGCGGCCGGGCTCGCCATGGGGATCTTCTCGCTGGCCCGCGCGGTCGGCCTGCCGGTGGTGTCGGCGCTGTTCCCGATCCCGAAGATCGCGCTGCTGCCGCTGCTGATCCTGTGGTTCGGCATCGGCGAGCCGTCGAAGGTCGCGACCATCGCGCTGGGCACATTCTTCCCGACCGTCATCGCCACCTTCAGCGGGGTCGACGGGGTGCCGCGCTCGCTGATCCGCATGGCGCAGTCCTTCGGGGTGCCGCCGGCCCGGATCGTGTGGAGCATCGTGCTGCCGGGCGCGCTGCCGGGGATCCTGGCCGGTTTCCGGATCACCGCCTCGATCGCCCTGATCCTGGTGGTGGCGGCCGAGATGATCGGCGCCGAGTACGGCATCGGCGCCTTCATCCTGCAGGCCGGCAACCTGATGCGCACCGACCAGCTGCTGGCCGGCGTGGTGGTGCTGTCGATCCTCGGCCTGCTGGTCGCCGGCACCCTGTCCTGGGCCGAGCGGGTGCTGCTGCGCTGGCGCTGAGGGGGCGGAAACGAAACGAGGGGAGCCGGAGCCCCCCTCGATCGCGTGCGGCGGCGGGACCCCCTCCTACCTGCCGGTCCGCCACGTCGGATACACCGCCTGGGGCGTCCAGAAGGTGTCGCAGGACGACGCCGCGGCCATTCCGTCGACGGTGTGCTGGAAGGTCGTCGAGTATGGCGGCAGCCTGACCTGACCGTCGGAGCCGTCCGCTGCCGGATAGAGCGCGAGCGGGATCTGCCCGGGCGCGGCGTCCCCCGGCAGGGTCGAGGTCGTCGCGAAGTTCGCCCAGGCCGATGTCATCGACGTGATCGTCCAAGGCGTCGCGCCGCTGCCCTCAGCGCTGAAGTGTCCGAAGGTTGAGAACACCGCCGGCAGTTCGTAGCCGTGGCATACCGACTGGTAGGTCTGCCCGTTGCCGTTGTTGCAGAGCTTGCCGGGGAACACGGCGCTGTTCGCGACCGGCGAGCCGGAGAACAGGTACATCCCGACCTGGTTTGGCGTGGTGTTCTGTTTCGCGATGCTGCGGGCGACCTCGACGTTGCCGCAGCGGAACACGAGATCGGTCCCGACCCGCCCGAACGCGGTCGGTCCGGTATAGGCGGCGTCCGGCAGGATCGAGTCCGTGGCGGCCACGAAGCCGCTGGTCCCGGTCGTGCCGGTCGGGCAATTCAGGAGACCGCCGTCGCCGGGCGCGCCGGCCGACATCCCGGTCTTGTCGACGCTGATGTCGAGTCCGCAGTAGGGTTGGACGTCCGCGTCGGAGACAGGCGCCGGCAGCGGCCGATGCAGGTCTGACAGTGCCGGGTTGGCCTTCCCGTTCGAAGACCGCGCGTCGGACAGCAGCGCGTTCATCGCGGTGCTGTAGAGGGCGGTGATCGCAAGCGGCTGGCCGATCATGCCGATGAACAGGTCGGCCTCGTCCCGGTTGGTCCCCATGAGGACCGGTACCGGATTGGCCCGCGGCCCTGTCCCGCCGGTGCCCTGGTAGAAGCCCTGCTCCAGCGGCTGGCCGGGGAACAGGACGTTCGCCTCGTCGCCCACGAACGGTGTCCAGGGCAGCAGCGCGAACCACCGCTTGCCACCGCCGGCAGCCGCCATGTCCGTGATCGTCGGCAGCAGCGCGAGCTGGGCGTCGGCGATCACCGCCGCCGGGACGTCGTAGACCCCGCCGGTGCTCGCCGTCAGTTTCGCGAAGCCCTTGGCATAGTCGAAATGCAGGGCCCCGCTCGGCTGCCGGCCGGCATAGTCGCAGTTCTTGAGCACCGTCTCGTCGCCGGCGACCTTCTCGTAGGCGTCGTGGACGAACCTGCAGGACTCGGCGTTGACCTCGCCGAGGATCAGCTTGTCGTCCTTGGTCCGGTAGTCGTTCTGGCGATAGGGCAGGCCAATAGGGTTGCTCTCCATGATCGCCCGGTGGAACAGGCTGCCGCCGCCGGCGGTGTTGAAGATGTGCAGCCCGACCGACATCGCCCCGGCGCTCTCGCCGAACACCGTCACGTTCCCGGGGTCGCCGCCGAACTGGCGGATGTTGGCCTGTACCCACTCCAGCGCCTTGCGCTGGTCGAGGATCCCGTAATTGCCGTAGGACTTGACTGGCGAGTCTTCGGCGTCGTGGTACAGGAAGCCGAGCGCGCCCAGGCGGTAGTTGAGGGTGACGACGACCAGGCCCTTGCCGCCGTTGGCAAGCGGCGTCTTGCTCTGCTGCCGTTCCGCCGCCTTGATCAGGCCGACGCCGCTGTACAGCGCCTGGTCGGGGTTGAAGATCACCTCGGGCCTGGACGGGTCGGTCCCTCCGACGATGATGGCACCGTCTCCGCCGGAGCCCTCGATGAACGCGCCGCCGTGAATGAACACCATCACCGGCGCGGCGCTGGCATCGCCCGACTTGTAGATGTTGAGGAACAGGCAGTCGTCGTCGCCGATCGGCACGCCTTCCCGGGTCTCCTTGTCCGATTTCGCCCGTTGGAAGTCGCCCGTGTGCTTCTGCGGGCACACGGTCTTGAAGCTCAGGGCATCGACGATCTGGTCGTTGCCGCCGGTATTGTCGTACCGGCTGGCCGGCTCCAGGTCGGGCAGGGCGAACTCCGGCGGTTGCCAGCGCGCGGCCCGGGCGTAGCGCATGCCGAGATAGGCCTTGATCGGCTGGGCCGACGGCTGATCCCCGTCCTGCTGCGGATAGTAGCCGCACACCGGCATCGACGTCGGCGCCGGATCGCCGGCCTTGCGCCCGGCGGCCGGCGGGCCATCGAAGAAGTCGATCCGGTCGACGAAACTGCAGGTCGGCGTTTCGGTCGCCCCCTTCGCGAAGGCATCGCTCGAGCCGGCGAGCGCGGCCAGCCCGAGCAGCGTGGTCAGGACAAGTCCCTTCATTGCATCTCCCCCCTTCGTCGTGGTGACGGACGTTGTTCGCCATAAGATTGCATGAGGGGATGCTCGCTCGAAGCGGTAACTTATGACAAATTGTTGCAATCTATGCGGTGCCGGCGAGCTTGCCCGGCGCGCTTACCCGGCGCACGCGCTGGTGATCGCATGACGGTATCCAGGCGGCTGGCGGCGGCATTGCCGGAGTCCCATATCCAGCGATGTCGCTTGGAGGCAGAGGATGACCGACGGACCCCCGATCCCGGCCGACCGGGCCAAGCTGGTGGCGGCCAAGACCGCATGGGCGCGCGACCGTCGGGCGCCGGCGGCCCGCCCGAGCGACCCCGAATCGCGGCGGCTGCCGCCCGGCCAGCACCGGGTGCGCGACTGGCCGGTGCTCGACCTCGGCACCCACCCGAACCTGAACCCGAAGGACTGGCGGCTGTCGGTCGAGGGGCTGGTGGCCGCGCCGACGGTGTTGTCGCTGGCCGACCTGGAATCGATCCCGCCCTTCGAGGTGACCGCCGACATCCACTGCGTCACCGCCTGGTCGCGGCTGGACAACCGCTGGCGCGGGGTGTCGACCCGCGACCTGATCGCCGAAGTGCGGCCACGCGACGACGCCCGGTTCGTGATCGTGAAGAGCCATGACGGCTACACCACCAACCTGTCGGTCGACTGGCTGTACGAGCCCGACACGCTGATCGCGACCCATTGGGAGGGCAGGCCGCTGACCCGCGAGCACGGCGGGCCGGTCCGGCTGGTGGTGCCGGCCCTGTATTTCTGGAAGAGTGCGAAGTGGATCCGCTCGATCCGGTTCGTGGCGCAGGACGTAAAGGGTTTCTGGGAGGCGCGTGGCTATCACGGCGTCGGTGACCCGTGGAAGGAACAGCGCTATGGGTAGCATTCTGCGCGCGGGCCTGCTGGCCGTGCTGACGCTGTTGGGAGGCTGGACCATGACCGCGAGGGACGCCGCGGCCGAGACGGCCTGGGACTTCACCTTCACCTCGATCGACGGCGAGGCGATGCCGCTGTCGGCCTACCGGGGCAAGGCGCTGCTGGTGGTCAACACCGCCTCGCGCTGCGGCTTCACCCCGCAATACGAGGGGCTGCAGGCGCTGTGGCAGCGCTACCGCGACCGCGGGCTGGTGGTGATCGGCGTGCCGTCGAACGACTTCGGCGGCCAGGAGCCGGGCAGCGCCGCCCAGATCAAGAGCTTCTGCGAGACCAACTTCGCGGTCGACTTCCCGATGACCGACAAGAACCAGGTGGTCGGCGCCGAGGCCCATCCGTTCTACCGCTGGGCCGCCGCCACGCTCGGTGCCGGCGAGGCGCCGCGCTGGAACTTCCACAAATACCTGGTCGCGCCCGACGGCCGGCTCGCCGCCGCCATCCCGACCCGGGCCGAGCCGACCTCGGAGACCGTGACTTCCGCCGTGGAGAAGGTGCTTCCCCGATGACACGCCCCGCCGCCGCCGCGCTTGCGGCCGTGCTGATGCTGCTTGCCGTGCCGGCCCAGGCGATGGCGCCCACGCCCTCCACCGACGAAGCCGGCGACAAGGCCGGGATGTCCGACTACGCCAAGGCCGAGGCGCTGATCGACGAGGAGCGCTACGCCGAGGCGGTGCCGCTTCTGCAGGCGGTGGTCAAGCGCCAGCCCAAGAACGCCGACGGCTGGAGCCAGCTCGGGTTCGCGTCGCGCAAGGCGGGCAACTGGAAGGACGGCGAGGGCTACTACGCCAAGGCCCTGGCGCTCGACCCGAACCACCAGGAGGCGATGGAGTATCTCGGCGAGCTGTACCTGGAGACCGGCCGGCCGAAGGAGGCCCAGGCCCTGCTGGCGAAACTGGTGAAGCTGTGCCCGGACGGCTGCGAGGCCCGCTCCGAGCTCGAGGAGGCGATCGAGACCCACGCCCGGAAGAAGAAGTAAGGCCGGGGAATCGCGAATTCGAGGCGCATTTATCGGGCGTTTGCGATTCCTGGTTGCGTATCGGCGGGCGATGCAACCATACTGCCGGCAAGGGAACAGGGGTGACGTCCTCCGGGGAACGGGGGCGTCCAGAATAGTCAGTCCGATCTTCGCCCGGCCGGGTCGCCGCGTCCTCTGAACGGGGGAGGCGAACTTGGCATATGTGGAAGACGAGAGGACACGGGCGACGGCCCTTGTCGACGACCATCTTCATGCGGACGAGACGGTCCAGATGATCCTGGCGCACCCGAAGGTCGCCCGGAAGCTGGCCGAATACAGGGACGAGCGGGCCGCGATCACGCGGGCCGCCGAAAAGCTCCGCCGGGTGCCGTTGGAGCAGGCGGCCGACGGGGTCGCCAAGGCGGCGGACGCCATCCGTGCCCGCACGATCAACGTGTTCTTCAGCTACAAGACGACCGACCGCGACACCGCGGCGGCCGTGGTGGGGGCGTTGCGCTCCAGCGGCGGCCTGAACATCACGTTCGCCGAGGACTTCCGGGAGACCACGGTCGGGATGGAGTTCCTGGCCGAGATCGAACGCGGGGTGGACAACGCAAACCTGTTCATCCTGCTGTTGCCCGATCCCCAGGAGGACTACGACTGGCCGTTGTTCGAGACCGGCAGGTTCACGGGCCGGATGGTGCCGGGCGACAGGCTCGTGTGCCTGCATCATCCCCACGTGTCGGTCCCGGACCAGATCAAGCACTTCCAGTCCGTCAGCGCGACCGAGGATGACGTCCGGGGCTTTCTCGTCAGCCTGTTCCGCAACGACGATTTCGTTCCGGGCCTGAAGAAGGTCGGACAGTTCGCCTGGGTCGACGAGATGACGACCAGGATATGCGAGGCGGTGCTGTCGCGCGGATCCCCCGAGCGGCTGCGCTACTTCGACGAGCACGTGGTGTTCGAGGTGGACGCACCGGGAGAGCTTCTCTCCCTGCACTATCCGGACGATCCCGAACTGGTCGCCCTCAAGGCGGCCATCGGCTTCGAGGGCATGCCTGCGCTCGATGGCTCGGCGGCCCTGGACGCGGCGATCACCGACAGGAACCTCGAGATCCTCTCGCGCGCCCGGATACGCGATGCCACCAGAGGCGTCCTGCACATCCTCGGCAAGAAGAACTCGGGGCCGTTACCGTCGACCTGGGGCGAGCTGACCTCCAGGGTGCCGACCCGGGGGCCGTCCGCCCACTGGGTGAAGGAGTTGTGCGATGCGCTGCGAAGCATCGCGGCCGGCGACGACTTCAGGCGCATCTACGCGACGGTCAGGGAGGTCGGCCCCGGCGGCAGCCGCGTGTTCCGGCCGGTCCTGGTCGCGTCCGGCGAACGCGACTACGCGCGGCCGACGGTGTTCCATCTCAGCCTGCTGCCCGACGTCTCGGCCATGCAGATCACCCATCTCCCGGACGGGCTGTCGGCGGTCCTGACCTCGCTGCGGCTGGCCCACCGCTTCCTGTGGGAGGTCGCCGAGAAGGTGCGCATCACCGAGCCGGGCGCGCTCGACATCGACGAGATCCGCGGGGCGTTGGAGCGCGTCGTCGAGGAGGCGGGCTCCTCCGGGCTGCTGAACCCCGGGCTCCTGGTCCCGGCGTTCGAATCCGAGGCCGACCGGCAGACCGTGAGTGCGATGTACAAGCGGTGGGAGCATCTCTACAACGACGCGGGCACCGGCGAGCTGAACATTGCCTTCGCCGAGCGCGACGAAGCCGCGGTCCGGAAGGTCATGGACGAGCTGTTGGAGACCAACCGCGTCTTCCTGCAGATCGTCATCAGGCAGTTGAACATCGGCGCGGATCAGGCCCGCCCGGCCTGACCGGCCGTCACGAGCGGCCGGGGGACGGGTCGGCCTGGATCGGCCGCACCCGCTCCCGCCAGGCCAGCACCACCGCGCCGGCCACGATCATCGCCGCGCCCAGCACCGACAGCGCCGTCGGCACGTCGCCGAACACCGCGGCGTCGTAGAGCGCGGCGAAGATCAGGGTGGCGTAGAAGAACGGCATCACGAAGCTGGCGTCGGCCCGCCGCATGGCCTGGATGAACAGGCTCTGGGCGGTGACCATGACCATCCCGATTGCGGCCAGGATCGGCCACTGCCCGGGTGCCGGCCAGATCCACACCGTCGAGGCGGCGGCCAGGGCGATCGACGCCCCGATCGTGTTGTTGATGAACAGGATGCGCAGCGGCGGCTCGCCGGCCTTCGCCCCGCCGCCGGCCAGCATCTTCACGAAGATCACCTCGAACGCCATGAACGCCGCGGCCGCCAGGGCGACCAGGGCATAGGGCTCGAACGCCGCGAAGCCGGGGCGGATCAGCACCAGCGCGCCGGCCAGGGCGGCCGCCGCCGCCCCCCAGCGCCACGGCCCGATGCGTTCGCCCAGCAGCGGGATCGCCAGCACCATGGCGATCATCGGGTTCAGGAAGCTGATGGCGGTGGCGTCGGCCAGCGGCAGCACGGCCGCGGCCGCGAACATCGCGCTGACCCCGCCCCAGCCGCAGAACGAGCGGGCCGCGTGCAGGCGCCAGGCGGCACCCGCGAAGCCCGGCCGCAGGACCGCGACGAACGGCAGCAGGGCTGCCCAAGCGAACACGAAGCGCCCGGCGCTGACCATGAACGCCGGCAGCGGCTCGCCGCCGATCCCGCGGCCGAGCGCTTTGGCCAGCAGGGTGGTGACCGCCACCAGGCCGGCGGCGGTCAGCATCAGCAGCGCGGCGGTCAGCGGCGCGGGGGCCGTGGGCCCGGGAGCGGTCTGTCCGGCGGCCGACCGGACGGCAGGGTCAGACGGCACCCTTGGCCTTCTCCGCGGCGATCTCTTCGGCGCTCAGGCCCAGCACCTCGGCCAGGATCTCGTCGGTGTGCTGGCCCAGGGTCGGCGGCGCGTGGCGGTACTCGATCGGCGTGCCGGACAGCTTCACCGGATTGGCGATCAGCGGCACCGTGCCGTCGCCGGCCAGCGGGTGGGGCAGGTCGATCTTCATGCCGCGGGCCTTGACCTGCGGATCCTCGAACACCCGGTCGATGGTGTTGACCGGGCCGCACGGGACGTTGGCGGCCTCCAGCGCCGCCACCCAGTCGTCGGTCGAGCGCTGCGCCAT
Source organism: Thalassobaculum sp. (assembly GCF_040219615.1). Taxonomy (GTDB): domain Bacteria; phylum Pseudomonadota; class Alphaproteobacteria; order Thalassobaculales; family Thalassobaculaceae; genus Thalassobaculum_A. The sequence goes on along the minus strand of NZ_JAVJSE010000010.1, from coordinate 255,188 downwards.
GTAGGGCACGATCTGCGGGATCAGCGCCTCGCGGTTGACGATGCGCAGCGGGTTGCTGGCGAACCGCGGGTCGGCCTTCAGCTCGGGGGCGCCTGCCACGTCGCACCAGCGCTGGAACTGGCCGTCGTTGCCGCAGGCCAGGATCACGTGGCCGTCGCTGGTGGCGAACACCTGGTACGGCACGATGTTCGGGTGGGCGTTGCCGAGCGGCTGCGGCACCTTGCCCGACACCAGGTAGTTGGTGCCCTCGTTGACCAGCCAGGACACCTGGGTGTCGAGCAGGCAGCAGTCGACATGCTGGCCCTGGCCGGTGCGGTCGCGGTGGCGCAGCGCCGCCAGGATCGAGGTGGCGGCGTACATGCCGGTCATCACGTCGGCGATGCCGACCCCGACCTTGACCGGCTCGACACTAGGCGTGCCGGTGATGCTCATGATCCCGCCCATGCCCTGGGCCAGGAAGTCGTAGCCGGCGCGCTTCGCATACGGGCCGGTCTGCCCGAAGCCGGTGACCGAGCAGTAGACCAGGCCGGGGAACTCCTCCTTCAGCTGCTCGTAGCCGAGACCGAGCTTGGCGAGCGACCCGACCTTGAAGTTCTCGACCAGCACGTCGCATTCCGCCAGCAGCCGCTTGGCCAGCGCAATGCCCTCGGGCTTCGCCAGGTCCAGGGTGATCGAGCGCTTGGAGCGGTTGGCGCAGAGGTAGTAGGCGCTCTCGGTGGTGTCCTCGCCGTCCTTGCCCTTGACGTAGGGCGGGCCCCAGCGCCGGGTGTCGTCGCCCTCGCCCGGCCGCTCGATCTTGATGACGTCGGCGCCGAGGTCGCCCAGCAGCTGGGTGCAGGTCGGCCCGGCCAGGATCCGGGTCAGGTCGAAGATGCGCACGCCGTCCAGCGGCAGGGGAGCAGTCATGGGCGGATCCTCGGAGAAATGTCGGCAGGCCCTTCGCGGCCGCGCTGTGCGCGGCACCTCAGGGCGATAGGGTGGGGCGGCGAAGGGTGCAAGCACATTCTCTGTCGTGCCGGGGTGTCGGCAAAGGGCCGGCAGCGAAGCACCGGTGGGCAGCTACCGCGTCAGCGGGTTCATCGCCGCCATGGTCGGGACGCTGTCGCGCACCGAGGGCAGCGCCTCGTAGGCGGCCAGCCAGGCGGCCAGCGCCGGGTAGGCGCCGCGCCAGTCCGGCACCAGCTCGTAGAAGTCGACCATGCCGAGCGCCGCCACCAGGGCGAGGTCGCCATAGGTGATCGGCGGCACGGCCGGCGGTGCCGGGATCGTGCGCTCGATGAACTCGAACGCCCGGATCGCGCGCTGCTCCTCGACTTCCAGGATGAACGCCGACTGCTCGGTCGGGTCGCGGCGCTTCTCGCGCGACCAGTTGGTGATGCCTTCCAGGAAGCCGCTCATCAGGCTCTCGCGGGCCTGCGACTGCCAGTCGCTGGCGCCGGGCAGCGACGGCGGGCCGTCGCCGCGCTGGTCGAGGTAGCCGCAGATCAGCCGGGATTCGCCGAGCGCCAGGTCGCCGTCGACCAGCAGCGGGATCTTGCCGAGCGGGCCGTGCTTCAGCGACGGGCTGTCCGGCGTGCGCAGCGGCACCCGCACCAGCTCGAGCGCGTCGCCGAGCCCGCCCTCGAGGGCGACGATCCGGCAGATCCGGGCGTAGGGCGAGTTCGGGGTGTAGAACAGCTTCATGGCGGGCCTCCGGTGGGGACGCCACGGTAGCGGCTCGCCGGTCCGGCGTCACCGGTCCGCGGGCCGCCGCTACGGCCGGACCGCGCTCAGGATCATCTGGCCGGCGGTCATCCAGTGCAGGTCGACCTCGACGAAGCCGGCGGCGCGCAGCCAGTCCAGCTGCTCGACCACCGTCGAGGGTTGGTCGATCGGGTCCAGTTCCTTGTGCCGGAAATGGTTCCAGTCGGCGCGCCGGAACGCCTCGAACCCCTCCAGGTTACCGTCCAGCGACAGCGCCCGGCCCCTGACCTCCTGGTCCCACAGGTCGGCGGCGATGGCATTGCCGGCTGCGGTCGCCGGCTGCACCACGTCGGCCAGCACGAACACCCCGCCGGGGGCCAGGGCTGCGTGCAGGTCGGCGAACAGGTCCCGCTTGCCCGGGCCGTCCAGGTGGTGGACCGCGAGCGACGACACCGCGGCGCGCAGCGGGGCGTCGAAGCGGCGCCAGTCGCGGCCGGCGAGGTCGATCCGCCGGGTGACCAGCCGGCCGGACATGGCCTCGGCCCGCTCGCGGGTGGCGGCGAGCATGGCCGCGGAGCCGTCGAAGGCGTGCACCCGGACGTCCGGCAGCGCCTCCAGCAGGGCGGCGGTCAGCAGGCCCTCGCCGCAGCAGATCTCCAGCACGTCGCCGGGCACGGCCGCCGCCGCGACCCGGTCGACGATCAGGGCGATCTGGCGCTCGCGCTGCGGCACCGCGTAGCGCGACAGGTCGCGATAGGTGGCGGTCTCGGCCTCGGTCCAGCGGCGGTCGGTGTCGGACATGCTCCGACCCTAACGCGCGGTCGCCGGGGCGTCACCCCGGCACGGAGAACCGTTTCAGGCGGTCGCCGCGACCCGGCGTTCGATGCCGGCGCGCCAGGCGAAGCCCAGCCGGGCGCCGGCCCAGATCGCGGCCAGCGCGATGATCGACGGGTAGGCGAGGGTGGCGACCCCGGACAGTCCCTGGCCGACCGCGCAGCCGAGCGCCAGCACACCGCCGACGCCCATCGCCACGCCGCCGAGCCCGGCCCGCGCCATCTGCGCCGGGTCGTCGAAGCCCTCGAGCCGCAGGCTGCGTGCTGCGGCGGCCTGCAGGAAGGCGCCGGCCAGCACGCCGGCGAACATGATGATGCCGAAGTTGGCGGCGACGCCGGTCGAGATCATGCCGTACATCAGGGCGTCGGCGCTCGGCTGGGTGAAGCGCAGGGACTCGACACCGACCGGGTCGAAGGCCTCGGCGGCGACCCAGGAGGTGGCGGCGAAACCGAAGGCCACCAGCAGTCCGACCGCGGCACCGACCGCCAGCGGGCCGGGCCGCCGGCCTGCGGTACGCAGGGCCAGCGCCAGCCCGCCGACCAGCGCGATGCCGCCCAGCGCCAGGGCGACCGTCGCGACCGGCAGGCCGAGGCCGGCGGACAGGATGTCGGGGATCGACGGCGCGGTATCGCCGCCGGGCACCCGGGTGCCGTCGGCGAAGCCGGCGCGGGCCTGGGCCAGCAGGCCGCGGATCGCTGCATAGCCGACCACGGCGACCACCAGCAGGGTGAACACCGAGCGCAGGTTGCCGCGCACCGCCAGCACGCTCAGCCGGCTGATGCAGCCGCCGGCGAAGCTCATGCCGACGCCGAACAGCAGGCCGCCGACGACCAGCCCGCCGAGCGAGAAGTCGGCCTGCAGGTAGGGGGTGCCGGTGACGTCGACCAGCCCGAAGGCGATGCCGGCCTGGGTCAGGGCGATCGCCACCGCGGTGGCGGCGATCCATTGCGCCAGTTTCGGGCGGTCGCCGCCCGGCCGCGTGGTCTCGGCGACCGCGGCGCGGAAGCAGAAGCCGGACCACTGGGCGAGCGCGCCGAAGCCGAGGCCGAGCAGGCCGCCGAACAGCAGCAGGAAGTCCTCGGGCTCCCAGCCTTCGAAGATGCCGACCGCCAGCGCGTCCATGACCGTCCCCGTTGCGTTCGATCTGACGGATTGTTCGATATAACGAACAACATGGGCGGTCAAGCGAACTCGCGGTGCCGGTCCGCGGAAGCCTGGTTGCCTTGGGTCTGATGGATTAATATATTAGATTGTGATTCCGGCCCACTGCCCGGGCCTGGCGCGCATGAGGAGAGCACGAGCGGGAATGCCGGACGACAGCGACAAGACCGAGATCCTGAAGCGGTGGTCCTTCGACCGCAAGCGCCCGCTGGTCGATCAGGTCTACGACGATCTGCGCCGCCGCATACTGGCCTTCGAACTGGCGCCCGACGTCAGCCTGTCGCGCCAGGAGCTTTCGGACCACTACGGCATCAGCCAGACCCCGCTGCGCGACGCGATCGGCCGGTTGGAGCGCGACGGCCTGGTGGAGATCTACCCGCAGTCCAAGACCGTGGTGACGCGTATCGACGTCGGCCTGGTGCGCGAGACCCAGTTCATGCGCACCGCCTTCGAGGTCGAGATCGTCGGCATGCTGGCCGCCGACCCGGACAAGGCGAAGATCGCGCCCGCCGGGGAAGCCGTCGAGCGCATGCAGTGGGTGCTGGAGCGCGACCCGGGCTTCGACGAGTTCAACCGTCTCGACAAGGCGTTCCACCGCTGCCTCTATGCCGCCGCCGACAAGCTCGGCCTGTGCGAGCTGGTGGAGTCGCGCAGCGGGCAGCTCGACCGGATCCGCCGGCTGCACCTGCAATTGCGTGAGGAGAGCAAGTCGGCCCAGGTGGTCGCGGATCATGCCCGGATCGTCGCCGCGATCCGGGCCTCCGACGTGGATAGCGCCCGGGCCGCCATGCGCGTCCACCTGTCGGGGACCCTGAGCCGGCTCGACGTGCTGCGCGAGCACTTCCCCGGCTGGTTCGCCTGACCGACGTTCAGAAGAACAGGTTCGGCAGGAACAGCACGATCTCCGGCACCAGCGCCATCGCGGCGATCAGCGCCACCATGGCGGCGACATAGGGCCACGACCAGCGCACGAACTCGCCGAAGTCGCAGCGCAGGATGCCGCACACCGTGTACATGATCACCCCGACCGGCGGCGTGTTGCCGCCGACCGACACCAGGATGATCATCACCACGCCCATGTGCACCGGGTCGAATCCGACATGCACCAGGGCCGGCAGCACCAGCGGGGTGACCAGCAGCACGTTGACGGTCGCCTCCATCACCGTGCCGGCGACGAACACGATCGCCAGCACCGCGAACAGCGTGACGTAGCGGTCGCCCGGCAGGCCGGCGAGGAAGCCGGTGATGGCGCCCGGCGCCTGCTCGACGGTCAGTGCGTGGCCGAGCACGGCGGCCATGACGATGATCAGCATCACCATGCCGATGTCGAAGATCGAGTCGCGCATCGCCTCGATCAGCTTCGCCCAGGTCAGCTCGCGGTAGATCAGCACGCCGACGGCGAGCGCGTAGACCACCACGACGGCGCCGGCCTCGGTGGCGGTGAACAGGCCGAAACGGAACCCGACCAGCAGCAGCACCGGGAAGATCAGCGCCCAGATGCAGTCGACGAAGCTGGCGGCCAGCTCCCGGAACCGCGGCTTCTCGGCGAGTTCCGGCTGGTAGCCCATGCGTCGCGCCACCACCGAGGTCACCGCCATCAGCACCGCGGTCATCAGGATGCCCGGCACCACGCCGCCGAGCAGCAGCCGGCCGATCGAGACCTCGCTGATGAAGCCGAACAGGATCAGCCCGATGCTCGGCGGGATGGTCGCGGTGATCACCGACGAGAACGCGATCACCGAGGCGGTGAAGCCGCGGGCGTAGCCGCGCCGCTCCATCGCCGGGCCGAGCAGCCGGGATTCCATCGCGGCGTCGGCGACCGCCGAGCCGGAGATGCCGCCCATCAGCGCGCTCAGCACGATCGACACCTGGGCGAGGCCGCCCGCCATCCAGCCGGTCAGCAGCCGCGCGAACACCAGCAGCCGGTCGGTGATGCCGGTGGCGTTCATCAGGTTGCCGGCCAGGATGAAGAACGGCACCGCCAGCAGCGGGAAGGACTGGGTGGCGCCGTACATGCGCTGCATGGCGACGGTCAGCGGCATGTAGTCGCCGACCAGGAACACCGGCACGGTCGACAGCCCGAGCGCGAAGGCGACCGGGATCCCGATCGCCAGGAACAGGAAGAACAGGATCGCGACGACGGTCAGCATCACATCACGTCCCGGGCTTCGGCGTCGCTGTCGGGCAGGCCGCGCAGGTGGCGGAGGATCTGCTCGACCACGGTGACGATCATCAGGGCGTAGGCGACCGGCAGGGCGGCGACGGCCCAGGACGACGGCACCCCGGTCATCGGCAGCGGCCGGAAGTCCGACAGCCGCACCAGGAGGGACCCGTAGTACACCAACGCCACCAGCAGGACCGCGATCGTCAGCTTGATGGCGAGGTCCAGCAGGAACCAAGCGGTCCGGGGCAGCAGCCTGACCAGGAAGTCGATCCGGAAATGCCCGGCGCGCTGCAGGGTCAGGTCGGCCGCCAGCATGGCCAGCCAGACGAACAGCGCCTGGGCGACCTCGTCCGACCAGACCACCGGGTGGCCGGTGTAGCGGCCGACGGTGCCGGCCAGGACGACGGCCACGATAACGCCCAGCAGGGCGACGGCGGCGGCCATCTCGGCGCGCCTGAGCAGGACGAGGGCCTGGTTCACGAAGGCGGGCAGCACGGAAACCCCCTGGTCATGCGCCGACCGTGCCCCGGGACGATGCGGGGCACGGCCGGTGATCCTATCAGTGCGAGGGCGGGCGGAAATCCGGCCCTCCGTTTACTTCTTCAGGGTCTCGCGGACGGTGGCGACCAGCTGGGTCAGCTTCATCTTCTCCCAGACCGGCTTCACCGCCTCGCGGAACGGGGCGACGTCGATCTCGTGCACCTTCACGCCGGTCTTCTGGATGTCGGCGAAGATCTTTCCGGCCCCGTCGACGTTGGACTTCAGGGCGGAGGCGCCCCAGCGCTTGGACTCCTCGGCGACGATCGCGCGCAGGTCGGTTGGCAGCGATTGCAGCCAGGCGTCCGAGACCAGCATCCCGCTCATCAGGTAGATGTGGCTGGTCAGGGTGATGTCGGTGATGACCTCGTAGAGCTTGGCGCCCCAGATCGCCGCCGGCTGGGCCTCGGCGCCGTCGATCACGCCGGTCTGCAGCGAGGGGTAGACCTCGGCCCAGGGCAGCGGCGTGGCGACCGCGCCCATGGCGCCGATGGTCTCGACCCACAGCGGCTGGCCGATGGTCCGAACCCGTACGCCGGCCAGATCGGCAGGCTTGCTGATCGGCTTCTTGGTCAGCATGTGGCGGGCGCCCTGGTACCAGTTGAACGACAGCAGGGTCAGGCCGCTCTTCTTCTTCAGCTGCTGGTTCCAGCCGGCGAAGGTGTCGGACTCCACGAACTTCGCGAGTTCGTCGACCGAGTTGAAGGCGTAGGGCGCCACCAGCACGTTGAACTCGGGCACGAACACCGAGACCCGCGACGCCTCGACGAAGGTGCCGACATTCGCCCCGGCGGCGGCCTGGTCCATCATGTCCTGGGTGTCGCCGAGCTGCGAGCTCGGGAACAGCTGGACCTCGACCCTGCCCTTGCTGCGCTCGGCGACGGCCTTCTTGAAGTCTTCGGCCGCGATCTGCAGCGGGTCGGTCGGCGCCAGCACCGAGCCGAGCTTGAGGGTGTAGTCGGCGGCCGATGCCGGCAGGCCGGCGACGAACGGAGCGGCGGCGAGCAGCGCGGCGCCGAGCGCCAGCGACAGGCGTGACTTCATGGTTTCCTCCCTGGATGACGGACGAGCTTGTCGGTCGCGTGCGGCCGGATTGTTGTCGTCTCACGCACTAATATATTAGAGCATCAGACAAGCCGGCGCGTCAACGCGGGCTTCGTCCGATCCTGCTGCGGGGAAAGTTCGGGGCGGCCGGTGGGTTCCGGAGCCGGGCGCTCGCGCGCCCCCTCCGGAATGACGAGGGGAGGGGTAGAGGGTGGGACCTGGAGCCGGGAACTCGCACGGTCCTCCGGAGTGACCGGGGAGAGGGCGCCGCCGACCCATCCTTCGTCATCCCGGAGAGTCCGCGACAGCGGACGGCTCCGGGACCCACGAAGCGACGTGCCGCCTCAGATCCGGCCGTCGTAGCTCTTGCGGTCGATCCGGCAGGCGCACAGCGTGAAGGTGTTCGCCGTCAGCCCCTCGCGGATCGCGGCCTCCAGGGTCGCGCGGTCCTCGCAGACCACGCCGCGCCCGCCGAGCTTCTCGGCGATGCCGGCGAAGTCGGTCTCGGCGAAGTCGACCCCGGCGTTGCCGTAGGCCATCGAGCGCTGCTTCATCTCGATCAGTGCCAGCGAGGCGTCGACGAACACCACCACGATCACCGGCAGCCCGGTGTCGCGCAGGGTGACCAGCTCGCCCAGCACCATCTCCAGCCCGGCGTCGCCGGTGAACGCCACGACGGCGCGCTCCGGGGCGGCGATCTTGGCGCCGGTGGCCAGAGGCAGGGCGCAGCCCATGGTGCAGAGCCCGGTGGACTGCAGCACCGCGTGCGGCACCAGGCTCTCCCACACCTGGCTGGCCAGGATGCGGTGGGCGCCGCTGTCGATGGTGATCACCGCGTCGCGCGGCACCGAGCGGCGCACCGTGGTGACGATGGCGGCCGGGCCCCAGGCCTCGTTCTGGCCGTAGGCGCCGGCCAGGGCCTCGCGGGCCTTGGCCGGCTCGCCGCCGGGCCAGCGCGCGGCCTTCGGCTCGACCCCGTCGCCAATCATCGCCAGCGAGGCGCCGACGTCGCCGACGAAGCTGACCGAGGCGTGGTGCATGTAATGGGTGTTCGGCGCCGCCGCGATCTCGATCACCCGTTGGTTGCCGGCGTCCCAGACGTTGCGCCAGCCGACCCGCATCTCGATCGGGTCGTAGCCGGCCAGCACGATCAGGTCGGCATCCTTCAGGATCGGCAGGATCTGGCGGTCGGCGACCGGCGACAGCCCGGCGCCGCCGAGCGACAGCGGCGAGTCGTCGGGCACGATGCCCTTGGCCTTGTAGGTGGCGACCGTCGGGATCCGGAACCGCTCGGCGAACGCGCGGACCTCGGCCTCGCCGCCCTGGCTCAGCACGTCCAGGCCGACCACCATGACGGGCTTCTCGGCGCCGGCCAGCCAGTCGCGGGCGGTGTCGAGCGCGGCGCCCGGCGCCGGCACCCCGGCGAGGCCGGGCGAGCGCCGGGTCGGCAGCGCCGGCACCGGCACCGGGGCGGCGGCGACCGAGATCGGCAGGTCGAGATGCACCGGGCCGGGGCGCGGGTCGAGGGCGATCGCCACCGCCTTGTCGGCCTGGGCGTCGACGGCGCCGGCGGCGATGCGGAAGCTGGCCTTCACCACCGGGCGGAAGACGGCCTGGTGGTCGAAGACCTGATGGTTGTAGGTGACCGCCTCGTCCTCGTCGACGCAGCCGCTGACCACGATCAGCGGCACCCGGTCCTGCTCGGCGTTGGCGGCGACGTTCAGGGCGTTGGCCACGCCCGGCCCGACGGTGGCGACCAGGATGCCGGGCGCGCCGGTCATGTGGTAGACGCCCTCGGCCATGAAGCCGGCGGCGTTCTCGTGCTTGGCCAGCACGAAGCGGATGCCGGCCTTCTCAAGCGCGTCGACGAAGGTCAGGACCTCGCCGCCGGGAATCCCGAAGGCCCAGCGGCAGCCGGCGTCATAGAGGCGGCGGGCCAGCAGGTCGGCGGCCCGGACGGTGTCGGTCATTCGGCGGCCTGCGTCCGGCTGGTGGCGGCGGTCTTCTCGGCCAGCCTGGCATAGCCGTCGCGGGTCTGCGGCAGCTTGGCGTTCAGCAGCCGCGAGGCAACCACGGTGCGCAGGATCTGCGCGGTGCCGCCGCCGATGGTGAACATCCGGGCGTCGCGCTGGATGCGTTCCATCGGCCAGTTGCGCGAGTAGCCGCGGGCGCCGTGGATCTGCAGGGCGTCGGTGGTCACCTTCAGCGCCATCTCCGAGGCGAAGATCTTCGACTGGGCGGCCGCCAGGCTGTCCGGGAACGGGTTGCCGCCCCGGCCCTCGGTGGCGGCGGCCCGCCAGATCAGGGCGCGGGCGGCCTCGAGCTGCACGCTCATGTCGGCCAGCATCCACTGCAGGCCCTGGAACTCGGCGATCGGCCGGCCGAACTGCTCGCGCTCCTGGGAGAACGCCAGGGCCCGGCGGTAGGCACCCTCGGCCAGGCCGAGCGCCACGGTACCGGCACCGACGCGCTGGGCGTTGTAGGCGTTCATCAGGTCGGCGAAGCCGCGCTTCAGCCCGCTCGGCGGCATCACCAGCCGGTCGGCCGGCAGTGCGAGGTCCTGGAACAGCACTTCGGTCTCGGGGATGCCGCGCAGGCCCATGGTCGGCTCGCGGTCGCCGATCACCAGGCCCTCGTCCTCGTCGCGGAACGCCAGGAAGCCGCCGATGCCGAGCTCGGCGCCGGTCTCGTCGAACACCCGCGCGAAGATCAGGTGCAGGCGCGACACGCCGCCGCCGGTGATCCAGTGCTTCTTGCCGTTCAGGATGTACTTGTCGCCGCGGCGGTCGGCCCGGGTGGTCATCTCGGTGGCGGCCGAGCCGGCCTCCGGCTCGGTGATGCAGATCGCCGGCTTGTCGCCGGACAGCACGTAGCCGGCGGCGCGTTGCTTCTGCTCCTCGGTGCCGTACTGCATGACCGCCGAGATCGCGCCCATGTTGCCCTCGACCGCGATCCGGCCGGTCACGCCGCACTGCGCCGCCATCTCCTCGATCACCAGGGTGACGTCGAGGTAGGAGTGCCCGGGCCCGCCGTATTCCTTCGGCACGGTCATGCCCATGAAGCCGGCCTCGGTCAGCGCCTTCACGTTGTCCCAGGGGTAGGTCTCGGTGCGGTCGACTTCGGCGGCGCGCGGCGCGATCACCCGCTCGGCCAGGTCGCGGGCCTTGGCGCGCAATTCCTCCTGCGCGGCGGTCAGGGCGAAACTCATGACGTCATCCTTTCCGCGGCCGGGTGGGAACAAGCCGATGGCAGGCGAGCGGCCGCTCACGGAACCGTGAGTCGAGAGTGAGGATCGTTCGGACTTAAGGCAAGCGAATTAACTTGAAGTCTAGCTTAAGTATTCTTGATGATAAGATATGAACCTGCGACACTTGGAGACGCTCCTGGCGATCGCCGAGACCGGCAGCTTCGCGGCCGCCGCCGACCGTGTCGGGGTCACCCAGTCGGCGGTCTCGATGCAGATGCGGGCGCTCGAGGAGCTGCTGGGGTCGGCCCTGTTCGACCGGGCCCGCCGGCCGCCGGTGCTGAACGACCTCGGTCGCGGCCTGCTGCCGCATGCCCGCGGCGTGGTGCGGGCGGCCGAGGATCTGGCGGCGGCGGCGTCCGGGGCCGTGCTGCGCGGCCGGCTGCGGTTCGGGGTGATCCCGACGGCCGCCACCGGGCTGGTGCCGGACGCGCTGACCCGGCTGGCGGCGCGCGCGCCCGACCTGCAGATCCGCATCGAGTCCGGGTTGTCGGCCGACCTGGCGCGCCGGGTCGGGCAGGGCGTGCTCGACGCGGCACTGGTGACCGAGACGGCCCGGCTGGAGCGCGGTCTCGTGGTCCGACCCGTGCTGGAGGAACCGCTGATGGTGGTGGCGCCGCGGGCGGCGGCCGGTCCGCCGGCCCGCACCCTGCTGCGTCGTCTTCCGTTCGTCCGTTTCAACCGCCGGACCGGCGTCGGCCGGATCATCGACTCCGCCCTCAGACGCGACCGCATCGCGGTGACCGAGACCATGGAACTGGACTCGATCGAGGCCATCCTGGCGATGGTCGGGCGTGGCCTCGGGGTGGCAGTTGTGCCGGCCGGGTCGGTCGCCGGGCCGGTCGCGGCCACCGTGCACGCCCTGCCGTTCGGCGACCCGCCGGTGCTGCGCCGGGTCGGGCTGCTGGAACGCGAGCGCCCGTCCGGCGGCGAGGTCAATCCGATGACGGCGGCGCTGCTCGACGTGCTGCGCGCGTCGGTGACCCTGCCGGCGGTGGCGGTTGCCGATTGAGACAGTTTGCCCGGCCGGGTCGGGAGGGCTATAAAACAGCATGCGTACCCCTGTATTCGAGGCTGGACCGGCACCCCTGCTGCGGGGCGCACTCGGCGACGACGCGGTCGGTCGCCTGGCCGGGTACTGGTACGAGTTGTCGGACACCGCCGGCGGCGTACCTCTCCGCTCCGCCTTCGATCCGGCGCGCGTGGTCGACCTGATGCCGCGGCTGGTGATCGCCGAGCACCTGGGCGACTACGATTTCCGATACCGGCTGCTGGGCACCGAGGTCGACGGATTCACCAAGCGCCGCTACACCGGCTGCCGGACGTCCGAGATCGACGGGCACGGCCCGGGCAACCGGATCCACGCGATTTTCGTCGCGGCACTCGAAAGCGGCCGGCCATTCGCCATGGCCATGCCCTATATCGGCAGCAGCCGGTTCTGCCGCTCGGTGCGGCAGGTCTCGCTGCCGTTCCGGACCGAGGCCGGGACGGAGCAGCTGATCACCCTGATCGACTTCGACCTGCGTCCCGGGGTGACGCCTTCGATGATCCCGTTGGCCGAGCGCAAGCTCATCTGATGCCGGACTTGCCGGTTTTGTGGGCAGGCCTTACACAGAACCGATGTTGACGCCGGTGTCCGAGGACGGTCCCGCACCGGTCAACCGAGACGCATTGGGTGACGACGGTCCCGGGCGACTGGCGCGCTACTGGTTCGAACTCGCCGAGCAGGCCGGCGGGGTTCCGTCGCGCTCGGCCTTCGACCCCTCCCGCATCACCGACCTTCTGCCGCGGCTGATCGTGGTCGAGCACCTCGGCGACCAGGACTTCCGCTACCGGCTGATGGGCACCGAGGTCGATCATTTCACCAAGTCCCGCTACACCGGCCGGCGCACCTCGGAGATCGAGGGGCACGGCGCCGGCAACCGCATCCATGCGCTCTACGTCGCCACCCTGGCGTTCGAGCGGCCGATCGGCATGGCGCTGCCCTATGTCGGGCGCAGCACGGTCTGCACGTCGGTGCGGCAGATCGCGGTGCCGTTCCGGACCGGCGAAACGGCGGACCAGGTGATCTCGCTGATCGAGTTCGTGATGCGGCCGAACGTGATCCCGCGCCTGCTCGCGGCCTCCGACCGGCGGCTGCTCTGACGGGACGCCCGGCCGCGGCGGCTGGCGGGGACCGCGGACCTCGGCTATAGCAGCCGGCCATGCCGTTCTCCCTGCCCCCGCTCGCCCTTCCGGATCCCGGGATCGTCCTGCTGGTGGCCGTTGCCTTCGCGGTGGCCGGCAGCGTCAAGGGCGTGGTCGGGCTCGGCCTGCCGACCATCTCGGCGGCGCTGATGGCGAGCGTGATCGACCTGCGCACGGCGGTCGGCATCCTGATCGTCCCGCTGCTGGTGACCAATCTCTGGCAGGTGCTGCAGGCCGGCGGGTTCGGCGTGCTGCTGCGCCGGTTCGGGGTCCTGAACCTGGCCGCCGGCGCCGGGCTGTGGGCCGGCACCGAGGTCCTGTTCGCGGTCGACCCGCGCTGGATGCAACTCGGCCTCGGCGTGCTGCTGATCCTGAATGCCGGCCTGCAGGTGCTGGGCGGCATGCCGGTGGTGCCACGCTCGCGCGAGGCGGCGCTGTCGGTCCCGGTCGGGCTGGTATCCGGGCTGATCGGCGGGATGACCGGCAGCCAGGGCATCGTGATCGCGGTCTATCTCGCCAGCCTGAACCTGACCCGCGACGAGTATGTCCAGGGCGTCGGGCTGTCGTTCTTCCTGACCGGCTTGGTGTGGGCGGCGGCGATCGCCGCGAACGGCGGGATCACCGTGCAGACCCTGCCGCTGTCGGCGCTGGCGCTGGCGGTCGCCCTGGCGGCGATGGCGGCCGGGACGCGGCTGCGCCGGCACCTGCCGCAGGCCCGGTTCCGGCAGGCGGTGTTCGTCGCGATGGCGCTGATGGGGGCCAACCTGATCCGCCGCGCGATCATGGGCTGAAAGCCCGGCGATTTCGCTGGCGCCGGCCTGCGGTTGCGTCATCATCCGGCGACAACGCGTCGTCCAAGGCGGTGCCCCCGTGTTCTCCATCACACCGTCCACCCGCATCCGGTCGTCGCCGTTCTTCGACGCGACCGTCGCCGAGGGGGTGACCAGCTTCACCGTCTACAACCGCATGCTGATGCCGACCGGCTTCGGCGATCCCGAGGCCGAGTACCGGCGGCTGCTCGAAGGTGTCGCGCTGTGGGACGTGGCGGTCGAGCGCCAGGTCCAGATCGCCGGGCCGGACGCCGCTCGGCTGACCCAGATCCTGGTGCCGCGCGACCTGCGGAAATGCGTCGTCGGCCAGGGCCGCTACGTGGCGATGTGCAACCACGCGGGCTCCCTGATCAACGACCCGATCCTGCTGAAGCTGGCGGACGACCGCTACTGGCTGTCGATCGCCGACTCCGACATGCTGTTCTGGGCCCGCGCGATCGCCGCCGAGCGCGGCCTGGACGTCGCGATCAGCGAGCCCGACGTGTCGCCGCTGGCGGTCCAGGGCCCGCTGGCCGAGGACGTGGTCGCCGCGCTGTTCGGCGACTGGGTGCGCGACCTCAGGTACTTCTGGTTCCGCGAGACCGAGATCGCCGGTATCCCGGTGGCGGTCGCCCGGTCCGGCTGGTCCAAGCAGGGCGGCTTCGAGATCTACCTGATGGACGGCGCGCGCGGCTCCGAGCTCTGGCATCTGGTGCGCGAGGCCGGCCGGCCCTGGGACATCGGGCCCGGCAACCCGAACGCGGTCGAGCGCATCGAGAGCGGCCTGCTGTCCTGGGGCGGCGACACCGACGACCGCACCAACCCGTTCGAGGTCAGGCTCGGCCGGTTCGTCGACCTCGACGTGCCCGACGAGGTGGTCGGCATCGCGGCCCTGCGCCGGATCGCGGCCGAGGGGCCGGTCCGCCACCAGCTCGGCGCGGTGCTCGAGGGCGAGGCACCGCTGCAGCCGACGGTGCTGTGGTCGGACATCGAGCTGGACGGCCGCAAGGTCGGCGACCTGACCAACTGCGCCTGGTCGCGGCGGCTCGGCCGCAACATCGGTTTCGCGCTGGTGTCGGTGTCCGCGAAGCCCGGTGACCCGGTCGAGGTGCTGATCGGCGGGCGGCGGGTGCCGGCGGCGCTGGTCGAACTGCCGTTCCTCTAGCCCTTAACCCTCGCCCTCGAAGCAGACGTTCAGCAGGTCCTCGCCGCGGGCGAAGCGGTCGAGCTGGCTGGCCACGAAGCTCCAGCGCCGGGTGCTCATCTCCTCGGTCCAGGCCGAGTTGTGCGGCGACAGGATGACGTTGTCGAGCTTCTGGAACGGGAAGCGCGACGGCCAGGGGTTCGGGTCCTTCCTGGACGGGTAGGTGTACCAGACATCGATGATGCCGCCGCGGATCCGCTTGTCGGCCAGGGCCGCGTACAGCGCCGCCTCGTCGATCACCTCGCCGCGCCCGACATTGGCGATCACCGCGTCCGGCTTCATCTTCGCGAACTGCGCGGTGCCGATCATGCCGCGCGTCACGTCGTCGAGCGGCGCGCAGACCACCACGAAGTCGCTCTCGGCCAGCAGCCTGTCCATCTCGGCGACGGTGCCGTACCAGTCGACCAGGTCGCCCTCGTCGCGGACCGTCCGGCTGACCGCCATCACCCGGGTGCCGAACGCCTTGGAGCGGCGGGCGATCTCGCGGCCGATGTGGCCGTAGCCGACGATGCCGACGGTCTGGCCGCGCAACTCGCGGTGCATCGGCCCGGCCGAGATCGAGCGGCCGTTGTACGACTTGGCCTTCATCATCGGGTGGGTGTCGCGCATCAGCCCGATCTGGAACTCCAGCATGCCCAGCATCACGTGCTCGGCGATGGTGGTCTCGTGCTCGTAGGTGTTGCAGAACACCACGCCCTTCGGCAGGTCCGCCGCGGTGATCCAGTCGTAGCCGGTGAACGGGATCTGGTAGAGCTTCAGCCGGTTGCTGGCCGGCACGTCGATCTTGCTGCCGCCGATCACCACGTCGGCCTCGGCAAGGGCCTGCGGGAACCGCTCCGGCTCCTCGGCGAAATCGCAGGTCAGGAAGCGCCAGTCGGTCTCGGTCGTCTTCGCCAGGAAGTCGGCGCGACGGATCGAGTTCTTTCCGGCCAGCAGGACGGTCGGCTTTTCGCTCACGGGTCGGCCTCTTGGGTGTAGCATCCGGAAGAGTCGCCGGATCCGGCGACCGTCCGAACTTGTGTCCGGCGAGGCGGTTTGTCCAGCTTCGCGGGCGTCCATGCAACAGGAGAACGACGATGCCCGAGGGTGGCGACGCCTACGGCGGCTGGGTGGGCTGGGAACGCGCGGCCATGACGCGCGGCGCGGTGGCCTGCGGCAACGCCGACGCTTCCCAGGCGGGGGTCGAGATCCTGGAGGCCGGCGGCAACGCCATCGACGCCGCCATCGCCTGCGCCTTCGCCATGGGCGTGGTCGAGCCGCTGGACAGCGGGCTCGGCGCCGGCGGATTCATGACCCTGCACCACGCCGCAAGCGGCACCACCACCTGCCTGGACTTCATGGGCACCGCCCCGGCGGCCGCCCGCTACGAGCTGTACCAGGCGGTCGAGCCGGCCGGCGACTACGCGATCAAGGTCAAGGGCCGGTACAACGAGCACGGCCACCGCTCGGTGGCGGTGCCGGGTGCGGCGGCCGGGCTGTGCGAGGCGATGGAGCGGTTCGGCACCCTGCCGCGCCGGATCGTGCTGGCGCCGTCGATCCGGCTCGCCTCCGAGGGCTTCACCGTGGCCGCCAAGGCGGCCCTGCGGATGGCCCGGACCGCCGACCTGCTGGACCTCACCGACGAGTGCCGGCGGGTGCTGAAGAAGCCGGACGGCAGCCTGTTCCAGGCCGGCGACCGCATGGCGATGCCGGACTACGGCCGCAGCCTGGCGGCGATCGCCGAGCACGGGCCGGCGGCGTTCTACAGCGGCGCGCTGGCCGCCGGCATCCTGGCCGACATGGCCGCCCATGACGGGTTTCTCGCCGCCGCCGACCTCGCCGGCTACCGGGTGGTCGAGCGGGCGCCGGCAACCGGTGCCTACAACGGCCGGCGGATCGCCAGCATGAGCCCGCCGTCGTCGGGCGGGCTGGTGGCGGCCGGTCTGGCGGCGCTGGAACGTCAGGGCGTGGCCGATACCGCCGAGGGCCGGGCCGAGGCGCTCGCCCGCGCCATGCTGGCGATGTTCGAGAGCCGCCGCACCGGCCTCGGCGATCCGGCCTTCGTGAAGCCGGCGCCCATTCCTACGCGGGGGGAATCCACCGAGACCACCAGCCTGTGCGCGATGGACGCCGCCGGCAACGCCGCCTGCATCACCTACTCCAACAACAACCACTCCGGCGTGGTGGTGCCCGGCACCGGCATCCTGCTGAACAACCAGATGCGGCTGTTCCACGCCTGGGAGGGCAGCCCGAACTCGGTCGCGCCCGGCAAGCGGCCTGCCAGCTCGATGATGCCGACCCTGCTGTTCGACGGCGACCGCCCGGCGATGGCGATCGGCGCGTCGGGCTCGACCCGGATCGTCACCGCGCTGATGCAGATCGTGTTCCACCATCTCGGCCGCGGCGTGCCGCTGGAGCAGGCGGTGCGCGAGCCGCGCCTGCACGCCGAGGAGGACACCCTGATGGCCGACGCCGACTATCGCGGGATCGCCGAGCCGCTGGCCGCCAGGCTTGGCTTGAACTTCGTCGTCTCGCCCGGCCGCGACCCGATGATGGCGTCCTGCCAGACCATCGCGGTCGAGGCGGACGGCACCGCGACCGCGGTCGGCGACCCGCGGGCGCGGGCCCAGGGCAGGGTGGTGTAGGGGGACGTCAACCCGACTTCGCGACGTAGACGACACCCGGCAGCCCGTCGAAGTGCCGGTCGCAGGTGAGGAGATCGGCACCACGCGCCCTTGCGGTGGCATAGACGATGGCATCCGCGGTCGGCAGTTTCAGAGCCGCGCAGGTCTCGGCGGCGGCGACGGCCACCGAAGTGTCCAGCACGGCGACGACGCAGGTCTGCGTGAACGCGAGGGCATCGTCCGCCGCCTCTTCGCCGACCTCGCGGGTCAGCCACTTCACGAGTTCGAGCTGCACGATCGTCGGCACCAGCCACCGGTCGCGTCCGGGGAGTTCGCCGGCCACCCGCCGCCCGGTCGGGGAGTCGACCATCCACTCGATCCAGGCGGAGGTGTCGACCAGCCGCATCAGGTCCGGTCGTCCCGGTCGCGATAGTCTTCGGTCCGCGCGCCCCTTGCCGATCCGGCGAGCTGCTCCCGTGTCGGAACCGGTTGCAGCAACAGTCCCTTGCCCTTTGGAATGAAGGCGAACTCCTGGCCCGCCTGCCAGTGCCGCTCGGCGCGGACCGCCTTCGGGATCGAGATCTGAAACTTGGACGACAGCCTGGCGGTGTTGCGGCCCGGCATTACCGATCTCCTATCGATAAGCAATACGTAAGATATATACCTCTTGAACGGCCGCGAGAACGCCAAGGCATGAAACGGCATTTCGCGACTTCCCTCGCCGAGCCGTCCGCGCCATCCTGCCGGCCGACTCGATCGCCGGGAGGAGCCCGCATGACCGTCGCCGACGCCCCCGACCAGGGCCCCGACGCCACCTACTTCGCCTATCTGGCGGCCAAGGACTGGCGAATCCCGAAGTGCCGCGGCTGCGGCGCCCACGTGTTCCAGCCGCGCATCATGTGTCCGGCCTGCGGCGGCGAGGCGTTCGACTGGGTGGTGCCGTCGGGCGCCGGCACCGTGCACTCGACCACCGTGGTGCGGCGGCGGTCGGCCGATGGCGGCGACTACAACGTCGCGCTGGTCGATCTGGCCGAGGGGGTGCGGATAATGAGCCGGGTCGAGGGCGTAGACCCCGCGGCGGTGCGCATCGGCATGCCGGTGGCCGCCCGTCTTGCCGATCAGGACGGCGACACGATCGTGGTGTTCGACCCGGCGGGAGGCGACGGCCGATGACCTGGTACCTGCGTGGCAAGACGGCGGTCGTGGGTGCCGCCACGGCGCATCTCGGCGAGGCGCCGGGCTGGTCGCACATGGAGATCGCGGCGGCCTCGGCGCGCGCGGCCCTGGCCGATGCCGGCCTGACCCTGAAGGACGTCGACGGGCTGTTCGCGGTGTCCATGCACGCGGTGTTCCCGGCCCTGACCTACGGCGAGTATCTCGGCATCCAGCCGCGGTTCTCGGAAGCCACCATCGTCGGCGGATCGTCGGCGGTGATCCAGATGCTGCACGCGGCGCTGGCGCTGGAGAACGGGCTGTGCGACGTCGCCCTGATCGTCTACGGCTCCAACCAGCGCTCGGCCGCCGGCAAGCTGCACTCGCCTTCGGGCGGCGAGAACCTGCCCTACGAGAAGCCGTACCGGCTGCGCTCGCCGATCGCCGGCTACGCCATGTCGGCGGCCCGCCACATGCACGACTACGGCACGTCGCGCGAGCAGCTGGCCGAGGTGGCGGTGGCGGCGCGGATGTGGGCGGCGATGAACCCGGAGGCGTTCATGCGCGACCCGCTGACCGCCGAAGACGTGCTGGGGTCCCGCATGGTGTGCGACCCGCTGACCGTGCGCGACTGCTGCCTGGTGACCGACGGCGGCGGCGCCATCGTGATGACCCGCGCCGACCGGGCCAGGGACCTCAGGAAGGACCCGGTCTACCTGCTGGGCTGCGCCGGTGGCCACACCCACCGGCAGTACTCGATGATGCCGGACCTCACCACCACGGCGGCGGTGCAGAGCGGGCGGACGGCGTTCGCGATGGCCGGGCTGACTCCGGCCGAGGTCGACGTGGTGCAGGTCTACGACGCCTTCACCATCAACGCGGTCATGCTGCTGGAGGATCTCGGCTTCTGCCCGAAGGGCGAGGGCGGGGCGTTCGTCGGCGACGGCCGGCTGCGGCCCGGCGGCGACCTGCCGTTCAACACCTATGGCGGCGGGCTGTCCTGCACCCATCCCGGCATGCTCGGGATCTTCACCACCATCGAGGCGGTGCGGCAGCTGCGCGGCGAGTGCGGCGAGCGCCAGGTGAAGGGCGCGACGGTCGGCCTCGCCCACGGCAACGGCGGCATGTTCGCCCACGAGTCGACGGCGCTGCTCGGCACCGCCGCCACGCTATGAGCGGAAGGCTGGCGCTGATTCTCGGCGGCGCCCGGTCCGGCAAGTCGCGCCGGGCCGAGGCGCTCGCCCTGGAATGGGGCGGCGACCCGGTCTACCTGGCGACCGCCGAGCCGTTCGACGACGAGATGCGCGAGCGGGTCGCCCGGCACCGGGCCGACCGGGAAGGCCGCGGCTGGGTCACCGTCGAGGAGCCGCTGGACCTGCCGGCGGCGCTGACCCGCGAGGCCGTGGCCGGGCGCACGGTGCTGGTCGAGTGCCTGACCACCTGGGTCGGCAACCTGATGGTCCACGAGTGGCCGGTCGAGCCGGAGTTCGAGCGGCTGCTGGCCGGGCTCGACGGCGGCATGGCGGCCGGCCTGGTGCTGGTCGCCAACGAGGTCGGGCTCGGAATCGTGCCGGAGAATCGCATGGCGCGCGATTTCCGCGACCATGCCGGCCGGCTGCACCAGGAACTGGCGGCGCGGGCCGGCCGGGTCGAGCTGGTGGTCGCCGGGATCCCGGTGGTGGTGAAGGAGGTGAAGGACTAGGGCCGGGTCAGCCGGCGCGCCGGAAGTCCGGTCTGTCGATGGTCGCCCAGGCGTAGGTGGTGATGTTCACGATCACGTCGACGGTCTCGCCGTCGCCGGCCAGCGGCAGGCTGAGCCGGGTCAGTTCCTTGGCGTGGCGGTTCGCGGCGATCCGCGGCCGGCCGCGCCGGAACTCCGGCTGCCGGCTCTCGACCAGGCGGGTGAACGAGGTCTGCAGGGTCTCGGCGCGCGAGGCCGGGTCGATGAACTCGTCGATATAGTGGCCGGCCCGGGCGAACGGCGAGGTCATGTAGACCGCGCTGCCGACCAGCCGCAGCCTGAAGCGCCGCGGCGCCGGCTCGACGTCGACCAGCCACAGGTGCTGCAGCAGCTGCGGGCACCGCGATCCCAGGTCGATCGGATCGAAGTGCTGGCGGCCGGGCAGAAGGTCGCCGCCGGGATGGATGTCCAGCCAGTAGCCGTACAGCACTTCGCCCAGCGGGCAGAGCTGGCCGCCGAACGGGGCGGCGGACTCCGGGAACGACGGGTCCGGGCTGTCGAATGCAAGCGCCATCGGGCGGCTCTCCGGGTGATCGGGGTGAGCGGGACTCTGCCAGCGAAGTCCAAAGGTTCCGTTAAGAGGGCAGGTTAAGAAGCGCGCTCCAGTGCCTCTTGCCTGGAACCGCGCACCCGCTACCCTCCTGCCATGACATCGCCCACCACCCTGTTCGAGAAGATCTGGCGCCAGCACCGCATCGTCGAGCGCGACGACGGCCAGGCGCTGCTGTGGATCGACCGTCATCTCTGCCACGAGGGCTCGTTCCATGCCTTCGACAAGCTGGCGCGTTCCGGCCGCAAGGTGCGGCGCCCGGACCTGACCTTCGCGGTCGCCGACCACTACGTGCCGACCCGCGACCGCGCCGCCGGCGCCCGCGACCCCGAGATCGCCACCATGATCCGGCTGCTGGGACAGAATGCCGCGGCCAACGGCGTGCGGCTGTTCGGCCTGGACGACCCGGACCAGGGCATCGTGCACGTGGTCGCCCCCGAACTCGGGTTGACCCAGCCCGGCATCACCCTGGTCTGCGGCGACAGCCACACCTCGACCCACGGCGCCTTCGGGGCGCTGGCCTTCGGGATCGGCGCGTCCGAGGTCGCCCACGTGCTGGCGACCCAGGCACTGTGGCAGAAGCGGCCTCGCACCCTGCGCATCACGGTCGACGGACGGCTCGGGGCCCATGTCACCGCCAAGGACCTGATTCTCGCCGTGATCGCCCGGATCGGCGCCGACGGGGCCGCCGGCCATGTGGTCGAATACGCCGGCGAGGCGATCCGCGCGCTGTCGATGGAAGCGCGCATGACGGTCTGCAATATGACCATCGAGGCCGGCGGCCGGGCCGGCATGATCGCGCCCGACGACACCACCTACGACTGGCTGCACGGCCGCCGCCATGCCCCGCAGGGCGCCGACTGGGACGCCGCGGTCGCCGACTGGCGCAGCCTGGCCAGCGATCCCGGCGCCGCCTTCGACCGGGAGGTGGCACTCGACGCCGCGGCGGTCGCGCCGACCGTGACCTGGGGGACCAGCCCGGAGCATGCGCTGCCGGTCACCGCCACGGTGCCGGACCCGGCGGCCGAGCCGGATGCCGGGCGGCGGGCAACCCTGGAGGCGGCGCTCGCCTACATGGACCTGGCGCCCGGCACGCCGCTGAGCGGCATCGCGGTCGACCGGGTGTTCATCGGCTCCTGCACCAACGCCCGGCTCGGCGACCTGCGGGCCGCCGCGGCGGTGCTGAAGGACCGGCGGGCGGCGGTGCCGCTGATGGTGGTGCCGGGGTCGTCGGCGGTGAAGCGGGCGGCCGAGGCCGAGGGGCTGGACCGGGTGTTCACGGCGGCCGGCGCCGAGTGGCTGGATTCCGGCTGCTCGATGTGCGCCGCCACCAACGGCGACATGGTGGCGCCCGGGCAGCGCTGCGCCTCGACCACCAACCGCAACTTCCGCGGCCGCCAGGGGCCGGGCGCGCGCACCCACCTGATGAGCCCGGCGATGGCGGCGGCGGCGGCCGTGACCGGAAGGCTCACCGATGTGAGGGAGTTGGCGTGAGGGACTTGGCGTGAGGGATCTGGCATGACCCCGTTCGGAACCCTGACCGCCCCGGCGGTCCCGCTGCGGCTGGCCAATGTCGACACCGACCAGCTGCTGCCCGGCCGGTTCCTGCGCAAGCCGCGCAGCGACGGCTACGACAACTACCTGTTCCACGACGTCCGGCGCGACGCCGACGGCGGCCTGCGGCCGGGCTTCCCGCTGAACGACCCGCGCTGGGCCGGCGCCCCGATCCTGGTGGCCGACCGCAACTTCGGGGGCGGCTCGTCGCGCGAAGGCGCGGTCTACGCCCTGGTCGACGCCGGCATACGGGTGGTGATCGCCCCCAGCTTCGGCGACATCTTCTACTCCAACGCCATCAAGAACGGTCTGCTGCCGATCCGCCTGCCGATCGAGACCGTCGAGCGGCTGTGGGCGATCGCCGAGGCCGACCCGTCGGCGCCGCTGACCGTCGACCTTGAGACCCGGACCGTGCGGCCGGCGAACGCCGCGCCGGTGCCGTTCGAGATCGACGCCTTCCATCGAAGCTGCCTGCTGGCGGGGACCGACGACATCGACCTGACGCTGGCCCATGCCGACGCGATCGCCGCCTTCGAGCGGGACGACCGCCGCGCGCGGCCGTGGCGGGCGCCCGCCGCCTGAGGTTCAGCAGCCCGATACGCTTCCGGACTTTCAGAATGTAAAGCGTGCGGGCGTCGCGGCCGTCGACGTGCGGTCGAACTGTCGGAGCGGCCTCCGGCGTTCCCGAGGCCGACGGGCGTTTGCCTTCGGAAGCCGTGTCAGAAGAACTGCCACTCGCCCGTGAGGTCGTGCACCCGGTACACCGAGGTGCTGTAGGCCAGTGCCACGACCGCGAAAGCCGAGGCCCCGGCGGCCGGCAGACCGGCGTTACCGAAGGCTTCGACTGCAATTATGGTTAACGTCGCTGGAACCCCGACCCAGGCGCAGAGACGCAGCCGGCGTCGGGCTTTCGTCTCGGCGTGGCGACGTCGGGTGAAGACCCTTCGCTGCATCGCTATCGCCTTCCGAACGGAAACAAAAATTTCTGATTGACCTTACAACAGGAGGGCCTATAGTCAAAGTGCTTTCGGACTGGGGCACGTCCCCCTCTCCCCACCTGATGCCCGGTTCGAGACGCGAGTACAAATAGGCCCGGAAGGTTTTCCTTCCGGGCCTAGCTCGTTTCAGGGCAATCGAAAACACCCAGGAATTGCAAGAAGTTCGCGCTATGACGCGCTTTGGTCGTCGGATTCGCCGGCCGCCCGGCGGCCGGCCGGGGCGCGGGCCAGCGCCGCCTCGCGATGGGCGATATAGGCGGCCGATCCGGCGATCACCGCCGCTCCGAGGAAGGTCCACGGGGTCGGCAGCTCGCCGAAGGCCAGCCAGCCGATGACGGCGGCGAACGGCATCTTGAGATAGTCGAAGCTCATGACCAGGCTGGCCTCGCCGGCGGCGAAGCCGCGGGTGACGGCGAGGTGGCCGAGGGTGCCGCACAGCCCGATCGCCGCCATGATGCCGAGTTGCGTCGGGCTCGGCGTCTCCCAGAACGGCAGCGCCGCCAGCAGGGTCATCGGCGTCATCATCACCACCATCCAGGTGACCACCGCCTCGGTCGGCTCGGTGTCGGTCAGCCGCTTCACGATCAGCACGTTGGCCGCCGTCGTCGCCGCCGCCAGCAGGGTCCACAGCGCCGCCGGATCGACCGCCGTCACCCCCGGCCGCAGGATGATCAGCACGCCGACGAAGCCGAGCACGGTCGCCGTCCAGCGTCGCCGGCGCACCGTCTCGCGCAGGACCACGGCGGCGCCGACCGTGGCGAACAGCGGGGCGGTGAAGCTGAGCGCGGTGGCGTCGGCGAGCGCGATGTAGCGCAGCGCGTAGAAGCCGGCGAGCATGCCGATCAGGCCGATGACCGCGCGCGCGGCATACAGCGGCAGCTTGGCGGTCCTGAGCGCCGACGGCCCGCGGCGCAGCAGCCAGGGGACCATCCACACCAGCCCGAAGAAGCAGCGGAAGAACGCGACCTCGAACGGGTGCAGGTCGCGGGCGGCGAACTTGATCAGCCCGCCCATGGCCGAGAAGGCGAGGCCGGCCAGCGTCATCCAGATCGCCACGCGCATCGGGCCGGGAAGATGCCCGATCGGATCGCGGCCGGCCGGATGCCTGGCGGTGACCGTCGGGACGATCGGGGTGGGATTGAGGGGGGCGGGGGTCATGGATGCCGTGGACAGGGACCGCGTGAGCGTAGTACCGAACCTGCCGACGAACCAGCCGTGAGGGGGTTTGCGTGGATCGCGCCGTTATCCTGCTGCTCGGCCAGGCGTTCGACGCCCTGGTCGGCGACCCCGAGGCGCTGTGGCGGCGCGTTCCGCATCCGGTGGCGCTGGCCGGCCGGCTGATCGGCTGGCTCGACCGCCGCTGGAACCGGGACGGGGATCCGCCGTCGCGCCGGCGCGACCGCGGGATCGCGGCCCTGGCGGCGGTGCTGGTGGCGGCCGTCGCGGCCGGTGCGGTGCTGTCCGGCGTGCTCGACCGCCTGGGATGGCTCGGCGGACTGCTGGAGGCGGCGGTCGTCGGAATCCTGCTGGCCCAGCGCTCGCTGCACGACCACGTCACCGCGGTCGCCGACGCCTTCCTGCGCGACGGTCTCGGCGGGGCCCGCCACGCGGTCGCGGCCATCGTCGGGCGCGATCCCGCAACCCTGGATGCCGCCGGGGTGTGCCGGGCGGCCATCGAGAGCACCGCCGAGAACTTCTCCGACGGGGTGGTGGCGCCGGCCTTCTGGTATCTGGTCGGCGGCCTGCCGGGGCTGCTGGCCTACAAGGCGCTGAACACCGCCGACAGCATGATCGGTCACCGCACCGACCGGCACCGGCAGTTCGGCTGGGCGGCGGCGCGCCTCGACGACTTCGCCAACTGGCTGCCGGCCCGGCTGTCCGCCGTGCTCGTGACGGCTGCCGCCTGGACCATCCCCGACGGCGAGCCGGCGGCGGCCTGGCAGGCGGTGCGCCGCGACGCCGACCGTCACCGCTCGGTCAATGCCGGCTGGCCGGAGGCGGCGTTCGCCGGTGCGCTCGGGCTGCGGCTGGCCGGACCGCGCAGCTATGACGGGGCGATGGTGGAGGACGCCTGGATGGGTGACGGCCGGGCCGAGGCGACGCCGGAGGATATCCGGCGGGGGCTGTCGCTGTTCCGCCGTGCCTGCGCCGGGCTGGCGGTGCTGGCGGTCGCGCTGGCGGCCCTGACCTGACCGCGGGCCGGGTCGTGGCCGCGGGCGGTGGCTCAGCCGCCGCGCAGCGGGGCCGAACCGGCTTCCCGCATCCGCTCGAGCCAGCGCCGGAACGGAATCGCCAGCAGCCAGCCGAGCGCCACGCCGGCCTGGTCGAACACGAAGTCGGCGACGTCGGCGTTGCGCGAAGGGTCGAAGGCCTGGAGCATCTCGATCACCAGCCCGGCATTCATCAGCACGATCGCCAGGATGCCGGCGCTGATCCAGCGCCCGAGCAGCGGGATCGCCACCAGCGTGGCGATCAGGAAGGTCACCAGGTGCTGGAACTTGTCGACCTGCACCATGTGGTCCCAGGTCAGCAGTTCGGCCGGGGTCTCCAGGCTGAACCACGCCGCCAGGTTGAGCCCGGCGACATAGGCGGCCGCCCAGACGATTCGCCCGCGCATCCGGCGCGACCGCCGTCTGCGGCGCCGTTCCCGTCGCTTGCGGCGATCTATCGCCCGACGGGCGGCACTGAGACCATCCGACTCGACCGACACCCTGCCCCCTCACAGCGCATGTCCTGGAGGCAGCTTAGGGAATCCAACCGAAAATGGCGAGACTCCAGGGCTCGCCCGGGATGCCGGGCGTTCAGAACTCCGACGAGTCGATGACCATCGGCTCGTCGTCGGCTGCCTTCGCCCATTCCTTCATGGCGGCGAGGCCCCACACGGCATCGGCGTAGGCCTGCTCGACGTCGCCGAGGGCGACCGCATAGGTCCGGAACCGCGAGACCACCGGCGCGAACATCGCGTCGGCGATCGTGAAGCGGCCGAACAGGAACGGGCCGTCGGCGCCGAACCTGGAACGGGTCTGCCGCCACAGCGCGGTGATCCGGTCGATGTCCTCCTTGACCCCCGGCTTGCGCCCCTCCTCGGGAAAGCGCGACCGGATGTTCATCGGCATGTTGGAGCGCAGGGCCGCGAACCCGGTGTGCATCTCCGCCGACAGCGACCGGGCGACCGCGCGGGCGCCCCGGTCGTCCGGCCACAGCCCGGCCTCGGGCCGCAGTTCGGCGGCGTATTCGCAGATCGCCAGGCTGTCCCAGACCGTCAGGTCGCCGTGCTTCAGCGCCGGCAGCCGGCCCGATCCGGAGTGCTTCAGGATCTCGGCCTTGGTGCGGGAATCGTCGAGCGGGATCAGGATCTCGTCGAATTCGATGCCCGCATGGCGCAATGAAAGCCACGGCCGAAGCGACCATGACGAGTAGTTCTTGTTGCCTATGACCAGGGTGAACTCCGTCACGGCGACACTCCTCCCTCGCTCCTTGACGCTCTCATGTAAGCACCTCGCTTGTCGGCGTCGAGCCCCGGACGCTATACCGGTCGCGCAGCTGCCGCGAAAACGGAGAGAATCCCGTGGCCTATAATCTCGTCGGGCGGGCGACCGCCGGAACCGTCCCGCTCACCCCGATCGCCGCGTCCGGGCTCGACGCCTGGCTGGCGGCCGCCGACGGCCGAACCGCGGCCTGGGTGCGGGCGACCGGGTTCAAGGCCAAGGCCGGGGAGGTGGCGCTGCTGCCGGACGACAAGGGCGGCATGGCGCGGGTGCTGCTCGGCGTCGAGGCGGTCGAACGCACCGGCCTGTGGGACTATGCCGGCCTGCCGGGCTCGCTGCCGGCCGGGCGCTACGCGATCGACACCGCGATCGAGCCGGCGGACGCCACCCGCGCCGCTCTCGGCTGGGCGCTGGCGACCTATCGGTTCGACCGCTACACCGCGATGCCGGCGGCCGAGGCCGAGCTGGTCTGGCCGAAGGGCGCCGACCGCGCCCACGTCGAGCGCGCCGCCGCCGGCACAGCGTTGGCCCGCGACCTGGTCAACACGCCCGCCAACGATCTCGGCCCGACCCGACTGGCGGAGGTGGCGAAGGCGCTGGCCAAGGAGTTCAAGGCGAAGTTCTCGGTGCTGGTCGGCGACCAGCTCCTGAAGAAGAACTATCCGACGATCCATGCCGTCGGCCGCGGCGCCACCGACGCGCCGCGGCTGATCGACCTGACCTGGGGCGACCCGTCGCATCCGAAGGTCACGCTGGTCGGCAAGGGCGTGTGCTTCGACACCGGCGGCTACGACATCAAGCCGTCCAGCGGCATGCTGACCATGAAGAAGGACATGGGTGGCTCGGCCCAGGTGCTGGGGCTCGCCCGCATGATCATGGACGCCGGGCTGAAGGTCCGCCTGCGGGTCCTGGTGCCGGCGGTCAAGAACATGATCTCCGGCGACGCCTTTCTGCCGATGGACGTGATCCGTACCCGCAAGGGCCTGACCGTCGAGATCGGCAACACCGACGCCGAGGGCCGGCTGGTGCTGTGCGACGCCCTGGCCGAGGCGGACGCCGAGAAGCCCGACCTGCTGCTCGACTACGCCACCTTGACCGGGGCCGCCCGGGTGGCGCTCGGCACCGACCTGCCGGCGCTGTTCAGCAACGACGATTCGGTCGCCGCCGACTGGACCGGCTGCGGCCTGGCCGAGGACGATCCGGTCTGGCGGCTGCCCCTGCACGCGCCCTACAAGGCGATGCTGAAGACCAAGATCGCCGACCTTTCGAACACCGGCAGCGCGCCGTTCGCCGGGGCCATTACCGCCGCCCTGTTCCTCGAGCATTTCGTTTCGCCGACGACCCGGTGGGCGCATATCGACCTGATGGCCTGGAACACCCGGGACCGGCCCGGCCGGCCGGAGGGCGGCGAGGCCATGGCAATGCGCAGCGCTTTCCGTATGATCGAGCAACGATTCGGCAGCTAACGGTTTGCGGTTTCGAAACGATCGCCGGGCGAGTATGCTCGGTTCGCTCGCGTAACGACCATGGTCGCGGGCAGTTTGGGGCGCTAAAAGGGGCGGCATGCAGGCGGCGGAGCAGCACCGGGCGTTGAACCTGTGGCGTCTGGCGACCGTCGCGAGCGTGCGGCGGGACGGGCCCGACCTCACGGCACGGCAGATGGCGATCCTGTTGACGGCCTATCTCACGCCGCCGCCGCATACCGTGCGCGGCCTGGCGGAGGCCATGGGGATCTCCAAGCCGGCGGTCACCCGTGCGCTCGACCGGCTCGGCGATCTCGGCTTCCTGCGGCGCAAGGTCGACGATGCCGACCGCCGCAGCGTGCTGGTGCAGCGCACCGTCAAGGGCTCGGTGTTCCTGTCCGAGTTCGCCGAACTGGTGCGCGGCTCCGAGCGGGTGCTCGACGGCCTCGAGCCCGGCGATCTCGGCTGAACGGGGATTTCGGCTGATCACAAGCCGGCGGGTGTCCGATCGGACAGGGCCGCGCCATCTTCCGGTCACAGACACCATGTGTAAGATCCCCCGGGTGTAAGATCCCCCGGGTTCCCGTGACATGAGGGTCTCGATGCCGACAGCCCGTCTTCGCGCCGCCGCCGTCCTGGTCCTGGGCCTCGCCCTCGGGTCGCCTGCCATCGGCCCCGCCGCGGCCGCCGAGCGCAGCGCGCCGCCGGCGCACGGGGTCGCCATGCACGGCGACCTGAAATACCGGCCCGACTTCACGCATTTCGAGTACGCGAATCCCGACGCGCCGAAGGGCGGCACCATCGTCAGCGAGGCGAGCGGCAGCTTCGACACCTTCAACCCGTTCGTCCTGCGCGGGCAGTCCGCCGCCGGGATCAGCCTGATCTACGACACCCTGACCGAGCACGCCCAGGACGAGCCGTTCACCGAATACGGCCTGCTGGCCGAGAGCATCGAGATGCCCGAGGACCGGTCCTGGGTGGCGTTCAACCTGCGGCCCGAGGCGACGTGGCACGACGGCAGGCCGGTGACCGCCGAGGACGTGGTCTGGACCTTCAACACCCTGGTCGAGAAGGGCGCGCCGTTCTACCGGGCGTATTACGGCGACGTCACCGAGGTGAAGGCGACGTCCGAGCGCCGGGTACTGTTCGTGTTCAGGGAAGACGTCACCAACCGCGAGCTGCCGCTGATCCTCGGCCAGATCGCCGTGCTGCCGAAGCACTGGTGGGAGGGCCGCGACTTCGCCGCACCGCTGCTGGACCCGCCGCTGGGATCCGGCCCCTACCGGCTCGACGGCTACGAGTCGGCCCGCTCGGTGACCTACAAGCGGGTCGACGACTACTGGGGCCGCGAGGTTCCGGCGATGCGCGGCCGCTGGAACGCCGACACCATCCGCTACGAGTACTTCCGCGACCGCGACGTCGCCACCGAGGCGCTCAAAGCCGGGGCCTTCGACCTGCGGCTGGAGAACTCGTCGAAGCGCTGGGCCACCGCCTTCGACTTCCCGGCGCTGTCGGCCGGCATGGTCGTCAAGGAGGAGGTTCCGCACGAGAACGTCGCCGGCATGCAGGGCTTCGTCTTCAACACCCGCCGGCCGGTGTTCCAGGACCGCAAGGTGCGCGAGGCGATCGGCTATGCCTTCGATTTCGAGTGGACCAACAAGGCGCTGATGTACGACGCCTATACCCGCAGCGACAGCTACTTCGACAACTCCGAGCTCGGTTCGACCGGCCTGCCGACGGGCGCCGAGCTGGCCCTGCTGGAGCGGTTCCGCGACACGCTGCCGCCCGAGCTGTTCAGCGAGGCGTTCACGGTCCCGAAGACCGACGGCTCCGGCAACCCGCGCCAGAACCTGCGCACCGCGCTCAAGCTGCTGCGCGATGCCGGCTGGTCGGTGAAGGACGGGGTGCTGAGCAAGGCCGACGGCCAGCCGCTGGCGTTCGAGATCCTGCTGGTCACCCAGTCCGGGATGGAGCGCATCGCCCTGCCGTTCGTCGCCAACCTGGAGAAGCTCGGCATCAGGGCGACGGTCCGCAACGTCGATCCGGCGCAGTACCAGAACCGCGTGCGCGACTTCGACTTCGACATGATCGTCGGTTCGTTCGGGCAGTCGCAGTCGCCCGGCAACGAGCAGCGCGACTACTGGACCTCCGGCATGGCCGACCTGCCGGGATCGCGCAACGTCATCGGCGTCCGGGACCCGGTGGTGGACGCCCTGGTCGAGGAAGTGATCCGGGCGCCCGACCGCGACGCCCTGGTGGCGGCGACCCGGGCGCTCGACCGGGTGCTGCTGTGGGGTTTCTACGTGGTGCCGCATTTCCACAGCGAGACCTATCGCCTGATCTACTGGAACAAGTTCGGCAAGCCGGCGGTCGCACCGAAATACGGCCTCGGCTACCCCGACACCTGGTGGGTCGATCCGGCGAAGGTGGCCGACATCGAGGCGTGGCGCCGGACCGGCAGGAAGTAGCGGTCGCAGTGGGGCGGGGAGACAGCGTTTGATCGCCTATATCGTTCGACGCCTGCTGCTGATCGTGCCGACGCTGGTCGCGATCATGGTGCTGAACTTCACCATCGTGCAGTTCGCGCCCGGTGGCCCGATCGACCAGATCATCGCCCAGCTCGAGGGCCGCGGCGACGCGGTCGGCGGCCTGACCGGCCAGCAGTCGGACACCGTCGGGAAGCAGTCGTCCGACGACGGCCGGACCCGCGGCACCCGCGGCCTGGACCCCGAGCTCATCGCCCAGCTCGAGAGGCAGTTCGGCTTCGACAAGCCGCTGCACGAGCGTTTCATCCAGATGATGGGCAACTACCTGGTGTTCGACTTCGGCGACAGCTTCTTCCGGGCCCGCGGCGTCACCGACCTGGTGCTGGAGAAGATGCCGGTGTCGATCTCGCTCGGGATCTGGACCACCCTGCTGGTGTACCTGATCTCGATCCCGCTCGGCATCCGCAAGGCGGTGCACGACGGCACGCGCTTCGACATCTGGACCAGCGCCGTGATCATCGTCGGCTACGCGATCCCGGCCTTCCTGTTCGCGGTGCTGCTGGTGGTGCTGTTCGCCGGCGGCAGCTATTTCCAGATCTTTCCGCTGCGCGGCCTGGTCTCGTCCGACTGGGCGACGATGACGCCGGTCGACCAAGTGCTCGACTATCTCTGGCACATGGTGCTGCCGGTGACGGCCATGGTGATCGGCGGCTTCGCCAGCCTGACCATGCTGACCAAGAACTCGTTCCTGGAGGAGATCAACAAGCAGTACGTCCTGACCGCCAAGGCCAAGGGGCTGGGCGAGCGCGGCGTGCTGTACGGCCACGTGTTCCGCAACGCCATGCTGCTGGTGGTGGCCGGGTTCCCGGCGGCCTTCGTGTCGGTGCTGTTCACCGGCGCCCTGCTGATCGAGACGATCTTCTCGCTCGACGGCCTCGGCCTGCTCGGCTTCCAGGCGGCCCTGGAGCGCGACTATCCGGTGATGTTCGGGACCGTGTACTTCTTCACCCTGCTCGGCCTGCTGCTGAACCTGGTCGGCGACATCATGTACATGGTGATCGATCCGCGGATCGACTTCGAGGCGCGGGAGAGCTGATCTTGAACACCGGCCCCGCCGCCACCTCCCGCTTCCTCGGCTTCGCGGTGACCCCGATCAACCGGCGGCGCTGGGAGAACTTCCGGCGCAACCGCCGGGGGTTCTGGTCGCTCTGGGTGTTTCTCGGCCTGTTCGCGCTCTGCCTGTTCGCGGAGCTGCTGGCGAACGACCGGCCGATCCTGGTGGTCTACGACGGCGGCCTCTACACCCCGGTGACCACGGTCTACCCGGAGACCGCCTTCGGCGGGGATTTCCCGACCGAGGCGGTCTACACCGATCCGTTCGTGCAGGAGCTGATCGCCGAGAAGGGCTGGATCCTGTGGCCGCCGATCCGGTTCTCCTACGCCACCATCGACACCGCCCTGGACCGGCCGGCGCCGTCGCCGCCGGACGGCCGGCACTGGCTCGGCACCGACGACCAGGCGCGCGACGTGCTGGCGCGGGTGATCTACGGCTTCCGGATCTCGGTGCTGTTCGGGCTCCTGCTGACCCTGATGTCCTCGGCGATCGGCATCGCCGCCGGTGCCGTGCAGGGCTTCTACGGCGGGCTGCTCGACCTGTCGTTCCAGCGCTTCATCGAGATCTGGGGCGGCATGCCGACGCTGTACATCCTGATCATCCTGTCGTCGGTGATCGTGCCCGGGTTCCTCAGCCTCCTGATCCTGATGCTGCTGTTCTCCTGGACCAGCCTGGTCGGGGTGGTGCGGGCCGAATTCCTGCGGGCCCGCAGCCTGGACTACGTGCGGGCCGCGCGGGCGCTGGGGGTGTCCGACACGGTGATCATGTTCCGGCACATGCTGCCGAACGCCATGGTCGCCACCCTGACCTTCGTGCCGTTCATCCTGAACGGCTCGATCACCGCGCTGACCAGCCTCGACTTCCTGGGCTTCGGCCTGCCGCCCGGCTCGCCCTCGCTCGGCGAACTGCTGAGCCAGGGCAAGAACAATTTGCAGGCGCCGTGGTTGGGGCTGACGGCGTTCTTCACCCTGGCGATCATGCTCAGCCTGCTGATCTTCGTCGGCGAGGCGGTGCGCGACGCCTTCGACCCGCGAAAGACCTTCCGCTGATGGCCGACGCTGACACCAGAGCGCTTCTCGAGGTCCGCGACCTGTCGGTGGCGTTCGGCGACAACCGGGCGGTGCGCGGCGTGTCGTTCGACATCCGCGCGGGCGAGACCGTGGCGCTGGTCGGCGAGTCCGGCTCCGGCAAGTCGGTGACCGCGTTGTCGGTGCTGCAGCTGCTGCCCTATCCGGCGGCGAGCCATGGCGAAGGATCCAGCGTCGTCTGGAAGGGCGAGGAGCTGATCGGCGCGCCGGAGCCCGTCCTGCGGCGGATCCGCGGCAACGAGATCGCGATCATCTTCCAGGAGCCGATGACCTCGCTGAACCCGCTGCACACGGTGGAGAAGCAGATCGGCGAGATCCTGGCCCTGCACAAGGGCCTGCGCGGCGATGCGGCGCGCGCCCGCACCGTGGAACTGCTGGAGCTGGTCGGCATCCCGGACCCGGAGCGCCGCCTCGGCTCCTACCCGCACCAGCTCTCCGGCGGCCAGCGCCAGCGCGTGATGATCGCCATGGCGCTCGCCAACGAGCCCGACCTGCTGATCGCCGACGAACCGACCACCGCGCTCGACGTCACCATCCAGGCGCAGATCCTCGCCCTGCTCGGCGACCTGCAGCGCCGG
The DNA here is from genome assembly GCF_040219615.1 of Thalassobaculum sp. Taxonomy (GTDB): domain Bacteria; phylum Pseudomonadota; class Alphaproteobacteria; order Thalassobaculales; family Thalassobaculaceae; genus Thalassobaculum_A. Next base: position 221,506 of record NZ_JAVJSE010000010.1, on the reverse strand, counting down.
CTCGGCATGGCGCTGCTGCTGATCACCCACGACCTCGGGATCGTCCGCAAGATCGCCGACCGGGTGTGCGTGATGACCGAGGGCGAGATCGTCGAGCACGGACCGGCCGAGCGGGTGTTCACCGAGCCGGAGCACGCCTACACCCGGAAGCTGCTGGCGGCCGAGCCCAAGGGCAATCCGGAGCCGGTGGCGGACCGCGCTCGCACGGTGCTGCAGGCCTCCGACGTGCGGGTCTGGTTCCCGATCCAGCGCGGCCTGCTGAAGCGCACGGTCGGCCATATCAAGGCGGTCGACGGGGTCAACGTGAAGGTCCGGGCCGGCGAGACCGTGGGGGTGGTCGGCGAGTCGGGGTCCGGCAAGACCACGCTGGCGCTGGCGCTGCTGCGGCTGCAGAAGTCGACCGGCCGGCTGGCCTTCATGGGGCGCGAGATCCAGGGCGTGCACCGCCGGGACATTCGGGCGCTGCGCCGCGACATGCAGATCGTGTTCCAGGACCCCTACGGCAGCCTCAGCCCGCGCATGTCGATCGCCGAGATCGTGCGCGAGGGGCTGGACGTGCACGAGCCGGCCGAGCTGGGCCTGGCGGCCGAGGCCGACAAGGACCGGCGGATCGACGCGGTGCTGCGCGAGGTCGGCCTCGACCCGGCGATGCGCGACCGCTACCCGCACGAGTTCTCCGGCGGCCAGCGCCAGCGCATCGCGATCGCCCGCGCCATGGTGCTGCGCCCCAAGCTGCTGGTACTGGACGAGCCGACCTCGGCGCTGGACATGAGCGTGCAGGCCCAGATCGTCGATCTGTTGCGCGACCTGCAGGCGGCCCACGACCTCGCCTACCTGTTCATCAGCCACGACCTGAAGGTGGTGCGCGCGCTGGCCCACCGGGTGATCGTCATGAAGGACGGCAAGGTGGTCGAGGCCGGCGATACCGAGGCGGTGATGGGCGCGCCGCGCCAGGCCTACACCCGGGCGCTGATGGCCGCCGCCTTCGACCTGGAGGCGGCCGAGGCCGGGGCGGTGCGGGGCTGACCGCTACTCCTCCGGCTCGGTCGTGAACATCAGCGGGTAGCCCTTCCGGCGGCCGGCCTCGGTGGCGCGCGACGCCTTGGTCTCGGCGACGTCCCTGGTGTAGACCGCGACCACGCAGGCCCCCTTGCGGTGGGCGGTCATCATCACCCGGTGGGCCTGGTCCTCGCCCATCTGGAACTCGGCCGACAGCACCTTCACCACGAATTCGCGCGGCGTGTAGTCGTCGTTCAGCAGGATCACCTTGTGCAGGCGTGGTCGCTCGACCTTCGGCCTGGCCTCGGTCCGCGGCTTGATGTCGGTCTCGTTCACCGCCGCACCTCCGGTCGATGACGCTGCCCGTGCTGGACGTCGACTATCGCGCCGAAGGTCCGGCAGGCTCAAGCCCCGCTCGGCGACGGCCGTCGTCCGCTGCACTGCACCACGGGCGTCGACATCGCCGCGTCGCGCCCATAAGGTCGGGGCATCGTCCGCTCATTTCTCGCGAGTCACTCATGCCGGCCGTGCTCTTCCGCTCCCCGAACGATTCCGCCGAGGCCTGGCGCCAGTCGCTGTCCGAGCGCATTCCCGGCGTCGACTTCCGGGCCTATCCGGAGATCGGCGACCCGGCCGATATCGGTTTCGCGCTGGTCTGGAAGGTGCCGCCCGGGTTCCTCAAGCAGTTTCCGAACCTGAAGGCGATCTGCTCGCTCGGGCAGGGTGTCGACCACATCTTCGCCGACCCGGAGCTGCCGCGCGGGCCGCACATCATCCGGCTGGTCGACCCGTGGATGGGCCGGGCCATGGCCGAGTGGGTGCTGCTGCAGGTGCTGCGCTTCCACCGCCAGGGCATGGAGTACGAGGAACTGCAGCGCCGCCGGGAGTGGAAGCCGCTGCCGGCGCCCGAGACCTCGACCCGGCGGGTCGGCATCCTCGGGCTCGGCGCGCTCGGGGCCGAGGCGGCGACCACGGTGGCGGCCCTCGGCTTCGACGTCGCCGGCTGGTCGCGCACCCGCAAGTCGATCCCGAACGTGACGAGCTACGCCGGCCCGGAGGAGTTCGACGCCTTCCTGGCCCGCACCGACATCCTGTGCGGCCTGCTGCCGCTGACCCCCGAGACCACCGACCTGATGGACGCGTCGCTGTTCGCCAGGCTGCCGAAGGGCGCCTTCGTGGTGAACTCCGGCCGCGGCGGCCAGCTGGTCGAGGACGACCTGCTGGCGGCCCTCGACTCCGGGCATATCGCGGGCGCTTCCCTCGACGTGTTCCGGACCGAGCCGCTGCCGGCCGGGCACCCGTTCTGGACCCATCCGAAGGTCCAGGTCTGGCCGCATGTCTCGGCCCAGACCAACGCCGACAGCGGCGCCGACCAGGTCGCCGAGAACATCCGCCGGGTGTTCGCCGGCGAGAAGCCGATCAACGAGGTCGACCCGGACCGCCAGTACTGACGGGCACCGGGACCGAGGGGCCTGGCAGATGGGCGTGATCCTGGTCCATGTCGCCGGCGACGATTCCGCGCCCTGGGCCGAGGAGCTGAAGCGGCAGGCGCCGGAGCTCGACGCCCGCGGCCTGGACGCGGTCGACGATCCGGCGGCGGTCGAGGTGGCGATCACCTGGAAGCTGCCGCACGGCCTGTACCGGGGCTTCCCGAACCTGAAGCTGATCCAGTCCATGGCCGCCGGGGTCGACCATATCCTGGCCGACCCGCAGCGCCCGGCGCAGGTCCCGGTGGCGCGCGTGGTCGATCCCTGGATGGGCCGCTCGATGGTGCATCACGTCACCCTGGCGGTGCTGCGCTGGCACCGCCGGATGGACTGGCTGGAGGAACTGCGCGCCGGGCCGACCTGGCCGACCGGGGTGGTGTTCGACGCCGACGCGGTGCGGGTCGGGGTGCTCGGCCTCGGGCACCTCGGGCAGGCGGTGGCGAAGGCCATGCAGGGGCTCGGCTTCCAGGCGGCCGGCTGGTCGCGCTCGCCGAAGAGCATCGACGGCCTGGCCTGCCACCACGGCCCGGACGGCCTGCGCGAACTGGCGGCGGGATCGAGCGTGCTGGTCTGCTTGCTGCCGCTGACCGGCGAGACCGCCGGCATCCTGAACGCCGGGCTGTTCGAGCTGATGCCGCCGGGCTCGCTGCTGGTGAATGTCGGGCGCGGCGGTCACCTGGTGGAGGCGGACCTGACGGCGGCGCTCGACAGCGGCCGGCTGGCGGCCGCCGCCCTCGACGTGTTCGGCACCGAGCCGCTGCCGAAGGACCATCCGTTCTGGGCCGACCGGCGGATCTACCTGACCCCGCACATCGCCAGCGAGATCAACCCGGTGACCGCGACCCGGGCGTTCGTGGAGAACATCCGCCGGGTCCGCGCTGGCGAGCCGCCGATCGGCCTGATCGACCCGGCGAAGGGCTACTGAGGGCGGCCCTCGCCTCGGGGGTTCCGGATGTGTCCCTGCCTGCGGCAGTCCACCCCTCCCTTGTCGTCATTCCGGACGGGCGCGCCGCCCTCGGCGCGGCCGAGCCGGAACCCACGAAGCGACGGGCGTTTCGAAAGAACGGCCCGCGGGCCGCCGGTCAACCCAGTTCCTCGAGCACCTGCCGGGCGGCGCGCTCGCCGGACAGCAGGGCGCCGTGCACCGTGGCGTGATGGTCGAACAGCGTGTGCTCGCCGCAGAAGAACAGCCGGCCGCCGACCGGCTCGCCGAGGCGCTCGAAGTCGGATACCCGGTTGCCGGGCCGCGGGTAGCTGTAGGCGCCGAGGGCGTGGGGGTCGGTCGACCAGTGGGTGGTCAGGGTTCGGCGCGGCCGGCCGACCGCGCTGCCCCAGGCCTGCCGCAGCACCGCCAGCGCGTCGTCCGCCATGGCCGCGTCGCTCATGCGGTCGGCGGCCGGGGCATGGGCGCCGACGCTCACCCCCAGCAGGACGTTGGCGTCCGAGAAGGTGCGGTAGTTGAGCCAGTAGTTCCAGCGGCCCTTCGGCGCGGTCATGATCCCGAAATACTGCGTCTCCAGGTCCCAGAACGGCGCGTCGAACGCGAAGGCGATCTTGGTGACGCTGCCGAAGCCGATCGCCCGGATGGCGTCGCGGTGGCCGCGCGGCAGGGCCGGCTGGAAGGCGATGGACCCGGCCTTCAGCACGCCGAGCGGCAGGCTGCAGACCACGGCATCGGCGGCGACCTCGCCCGCCGCCGTTCGGACCCGGGCGCCGTCGCCGGATATCGCGATCCCGGTGACCGGCGTGGCGAGCCGGACATCGAGGCCGTCGGCGAGCGGCCCGAGGATCCGGTCGTAGCCGCCGGGCAGCACAACGTCGGCGCCGTCGAACGCCGCGTCCTCGTCGTGCAGGGTCGCCGACAGATCCTCGATCGGCGCGCCGGAATCGAACTCGGTGTAGGCCGACAATGCCCAGAGCACGCCCGGGTCCTTCGGGGCGTCCGGATCGACGGCGGCGATGGCGGCGCGCAGGCTGCGCGGGTCGCCGGTTTCCAGGGCGTCGTCCACCTGCTCCAGGAGGCGCTGCCACCTGGCGTCGATCGCGTCCACCCGGTCGGGAGCGAGCCGGCGGCCGGCGGCGTCGAACACCGCCAGGCTGTCGTCGGCGGTCACGAAGCGTCGCGCGCCGATCGCGTCCGCGAGCTTGCGGACCGGGTTGTCCGGGCTCGGTCCGTGGATCCAGCCGGCGCCGACCTCGAACGGCACGCCGAGCGAGCGGTCGGTGAACACCCGGCCACCGATCCGCGCCCGCGCCTCCAGCACCGTCACGGCAGCGCCCCGGTCGGCGAGCGCCCGGGCTGCGGCCAGGCCTGCGATCCCGGCGCCGACCACGACGACCTTGGAGCCGGCCAGGGCGCGGCCCTGGGCGGGTCGCGGCTCCAGCACCGGAAGCGGCGCACCCGCCAGCAGGGCGGCCGCCAGGAACCGGCGGCGGTCGAACGCATCTTGCTTCATCGAACGGTACGTCCATCGGCCGGGCCGGAGCCGGGTCAGGCATCCTACCGCGATGCCGGCGCGGAAGTAGCGGCCGGCCGCCTCAGCCCTGCAGTCGCTTCAGCGCGGCGGCGTGCAGTTCCGGGGTGCGGGCGGCCAGCACCCGACTGGTCGAGCCGAGCGTGACGGGGATGCCTTCCCAGTCGGTGACCAGCCCGCCGGCGCCGGCGATCACCGCGGCCGGGGCCAGATAGTCGTAGTCGCTGAGGTTGGCCTCGACCACCAGGTCGATGGTGCCGAGGGCCACCAGCCCGTAGTTGTGGCAGTCGCCGCCATACATCGGCAGGTTCACGTCGGCGCGCAGCCGGTCGAAGGCGGTCAGCTCCCAGGCCTCCCTGAACATGTGCGGCGAGGTGCAGGCCAGGGTCGCATCGGCGAGGGTGCGGGGCGGGCGCGGCGTCATCGCGGAGCCGTTGAGGGTGGACGGCAGTTCCGGCCCGCCGATCCAGCGCTCGTGCAGGATCGGGCAGTCGATCAGGCCCAGCAGCGGGGCCTTGCGCTCGGTCACGCAGATCAGGGTGCCGAAGGTCGGGCGGCCGGTGATGAAGGCCTTGGTGCCGTCGATCGGGTCGAGCGACCACACGTAGTCGGCGTCCGGCGTCTTCAGCCCGAACTCCTCGCCGGCGATGCCGTGGTCCGGGAAACGGGCCTCGATCAACTCGCGCAGGCGTTTCTCGATGCCGCGGTCGGCGATCGTGACGGGGCTCTCGTCGGCCTTCGACTCGATGGAAAGCGCGGTGCGGAAATGCGCCCGGACGATCGGCTCGGCCGCATCCGCCAGTTCGGCGGCGAACGCCACCAGCCCGTCGAGATCGGGACGCGGCATGGCCGCCGGCCGCGACCGGACGGCCTCAGCCGCCGGCCTTGGCCTTCTCGAAGGCTTCCTGCGCGGCCTTGACCTCCTCGTCGGTCGGCAGCGGTGCCGGGCTGTCGGCCAGCGTGCGGAGGTAAGCGATCATGTCGGCGCGGTCGCTGGCCTTCTTCAGGCCGGCGAAGTTCATCTTGGTGCCGCTGATGTAGTCCTTCGGCTTGTGCAGGAACTTGTTCAGCGAGCTGTAGGTCCAGGTCTTCGGATCCTCGAACGACTTCAGGGCGTCGGAATAGCTGTAGCCCTCATGGCCGCCCTTCTCGCGCGCGACCACGCCGTACAGGTTCGGACCGACCTTGTTCGCGCCGCCCTTGTCGAAGGTGTGGCAGGCCGCGCACTTCTTGGCCTCCTTCTCGCCGGCGGCGACGTCGGCGCTGGCCAGCAACGGCAGCACCGGCTCGACCGGGGCCGGGCCAGTCTCGCCGGGCTGGGCGGCGGCCATGCCCTCGGGGACCTCGATCTTGTAGGCGTTCTCCTGCAGCTCGGTCGGGTGCACCAGGCCGTCGGCGATCTTGCCGGTCGCCATCGCGAGGATGCCCGCCGCCAGAATACCGGCCAGAATCTTATTGCTTTCGAGCGACGTCGCCATGCCTCGAACCCTTCCAGTCCCGCCCGTCTCGTCTCTGTACGATCACGCCCCCCGGGCGCGGCGGCGCTAACATACCGACGGTGCCCGGCGCTGTCCACGCGCAGGCGTCCGATCCCACATGCGACTTAGCCTGTGCGGCCATGCTTGCGCAACCTCGCGGACGCGGCGTAAGACGGCCGGCTCACGCGGCATTTCGCCGCAAACGGAGTGTGTCGTGAATCCGATCGTGCTGATCCCGGCGCGCATGGCGTCGACCCGGCTGCCCGGAAAGCCGCTTGCCGACATCCTGGGCGAGCCGATGATCGTCCAGGTCTGGCGGCGGGCCCGCGAGGCGGATATCGGGCGGGTGGTGGTCGCCGCCGGCGAGCCGGAGATCGCCGACGCCGTGGTCGCCGCCGGCGGCGAGGCGGTGCTGACCGCGCCGTCGCATCCCTCGGGCACCGACCGCATCGCCGAGGCGCTTCAGCGCCTCGACCCGGACGGCCGGCACGACGTGATCGTCAACGTGCAGGGCGACCTGCCGGTGCTGGAACCGAAGACCGTGCGCGCCGCCATGGAGGCGCTGACCCGCATGCCGGACGCCGCCATGGGAACCGTCGCCTGCCCGATCGAGGGCGACGACGACCTGCCGCCGACCAGCGGGGTCAACAAGCTGGCGGTCGCCTGGGAGCCGGACGGCCGGTTCGGCCGCGCCCTGTACTTCAGCAGGATGGCGATCCCCTACGGCGGCGCCACGGTGTTCCACCACATCGGCCTGTACACCTACCGGCGCGCCGCTCTGGACCGGCTGGTGGCGCTGCCGCCGTCGCCCCTGGAACTGAGCGAGAAGCTGGAGCAGCTGCGGGCCCTGGAGGCCGGCATGCGCATCGAGGTCGGGCGGGTCGACACCGTGCCGCTCGGCGTCGACACTCCGGCCCAGCTGGAGCTGGCGCGCCGGCTGCTTGCCGAGTCCGGCCCGGCCTGATTATGTGCGCCGTCGCATACCCGTCCGCCGCTGGAGATCCCGCCGCATGAGCCGCAAGCCGATCGTCGCCTATCAGGGCATGTCGGGCGCCTATTCCCACCTGGCCTGCACCAATGCGCTGCCCGACCACGAGCCGATGCCGTGCCAGAGCTTCGAGGACATGCTGGCGGCGGTGCAGGACGGCGAGGCCGACTGCGCCATGGTGCCGGTGGAGAACTCGGTCGCCGGGCGGGTCGCCGACATCCACCACCTGCTGCCGGAGTCGGGCCTGTTCATCACCGGCGAGCATTTCCAGCGCGTCAACCACATGCTGCTGGGGGTGCCGGGCGCGACGCTCGAAGGCCTCAAGGAGGTGCGCGCGCACCCGCAGAGCCTCGCGCAGTGCCGCAAGCTCATCAAGCGGCTCGGCCTGAAGCGCGTGAACCATGCCGACAACGCCGGCGCCGCCGACGAGATCGCCCGGCTCGGCGACCCGGCAGTCGCCGCCATCGCCTCGACGCTGGCCGGCGAGATCTACGGCCTCGACGTCCTGCAGGACTCGATCGAAGACGCCGCGCACAACACCACCCGGTTCCTGATCATGGCGCGCCAGGGGACGGTGCCGCCGCTCGGCAACGGGCCGTGCGTGACCACCATGGTGTTCCAGGTCCGCAGCGTGCCGGCCGCCCTGTACAAGGCGCTCGGCGGCTTCGCGACCAACGGCATCAACCTGACCAAGCTGGAGAGCTACATCATCGACGGCTCGTTCTCGGCGGCGCAGTTCTACATCGACGCCGAGGGCCACCAGGACGACGCGGCGATGAAATACGCCCTGGACGAACTGCGGTTCTTCTGCCCGAAGGGCGCCGTGCGGATCCTCGGCACCTACCCGGCCTCGCCGTTCCGCGGCGGCAAGGGCGAGCAGGCGGCCTGAGGGCCGCGCCGCCGCCTCAGAGCGTGTGAAACCGGCGCAGATCGCGCCGGGATACCTTTACACGCCCTCAATTCCAGCCTTCCACCCCGGCCATGTTCGGCAGGTCGTGGGCAATCCCCTTGTGGCAGTCGATGCAGGTCTTCTGGCCGGTCACCAGGAAGGCCTGGTGGGCGTCGGCCGCCCGGGGACCCTGCCGCGAGAAATCCATGTACTCCTCGCTGTGGCAGTTCCGGCACTCCAGCGAGTCGTTGGATTTCAGCCGCGCCCATTCGTGCTTGGCGAGGTCGAGCCGCTTCGCCAGGAACTTCTCGCGCGTGTCTATGGTCCCGAAGATCGTGCCCCAGACCTCCTTCGATGCCTGCATCTTGCGGGCGATCTTGTCGGTCCAGTCATGCGGCACGTGGCAGTCCGGGCAGGTCGCCCGGACCCCCGAGTTGTTCGTGAAGTGCACCGTCTGGCGCAGCTCCTGGTACACGTTGTCCCGCATCTCGTGACAGGAGATGCAGAAGGTCTCGGTGTTGGTCGCCTCCAGCGCGGTGTTGAAGCCGCCCCAGAAGATCACGCCGGCGGCGAATCCGCCGATCGCCAGGGCGCCGAGGCTGAGATGGGCGGCGGGGCGGGTCAGGGTCGCCCAGAAGCGGGCGACCAGGGCCATCAGTTGTTTCATCGGATGCGCTCCCCGCTCACTGCCGGCCGCGGCCGGACTCGACCGCGAGCAGCGAGTCGATGTCGACGAAGTTGTTGTCGACCGCCGGCGGCACCCGCCCCTGGACGACATGGCACTGGTTGCAGAAGTAGCGGCGCGGCGACACGGTCGCCAGGAACTGGCCGTCGCGGTCCATGAAGTGCGTCACGCTGATCATCGGGGCGCCGCTCTCGGCGACCCTGGCCCGGGCGTGGCAGGACAGGCATTGGTTTCCGTTCTTGTCGAGCTGGTAGCCGTCGATCCTGTGCGGGATGGTCGGGGGCTGCTCGGGATAGGCCCGTGGCCGGCGCCGGTCGGTCTCCTCGGTCTGCGGGATGCGCGGCGGCTCGCCGTTGGCGTCCAGGGCGGCGGCCCCGCGCAGCGTCGCGATCGACGGCGTGGTCGACTGGGCGAGCACCGCGCCGCCGGCGACCGCCGCCAGCACGATGGCGACGGCGACCGGAAGCAGGGCGGCGAATGCGGATGTCCTGGTCATGTCCTGTCCTCCCTGCCTGCTCAGACCTTGGCGATGCGCACGGCGCACTTCTTGAAGTCGGTCTGCTTGGAAATCGGGTCGGTCGCATCCAGCGTGACCTTGTTGATCAGCTGGCTGGCATCGAACCACGGCACGAAGACCAAGCCGCGCGGCGGCCGGTTGCGGCCGCGGGTCTCGACCCTGGTGCGGATGCTGCCGCGCCGCGAGATCACCTCCACCTCGTCGCCGCGCCGCAGATCGAGCGACCGGGCGTCGTCCGGGTGGATGAAGCACATCGCGTCGGGCATCGCCCGGTACAGCTCCGGCACCCGCCGCGTCATCGAGCCGGAGTGCCAGTGCTCGAGCACCCGCCCGGTCGACAGCCAGAACGGATACTCGGCGTCCGGGCTCTCCGCCGCCGGCTCGTAGGGCAGGGCGAAGATCCGCGCCCGGCCGTCCTTGTTGCCGTAGAACTGCACGCCCTTGCCGGCCTCGACATAGGGATCGTGGCCCTCGCGGTAGCGCCACAGGGTCTCCTTGCCGTCGACCACCGGCCAGCGCAGGCCGCGCTCGCGGTGATAGGTGTCGAAGTCCGCCAGGTCGTGGCCGTGGCCGCGGCCGAAGCTGGCGTATTCCTCGAACAGGCCCTTCTGGACGTAGTAGCCGAAATCCCGGGACTCGTGGTTGCCGTAGTCGGCCGCCGTCTGGTCGAGCGGGAAGGCGTCGACCTGGCCGTTGCGGAACAGCAAGTCGTACAGGGTCTTGCCGGCGTATTCCGGGCGCTTGGCGATCAGCTCGGCCGGCCAGACCTCCTCGATCTTGAAGCGCTTGGAGAACTCCATGACCTGCCACAGGTCGGACCGCGCCTCGCCCGGCGCCGGCACCAGCTCGTGCCAGAACTGGGTGCGGCGCTCGGCGTTGCCGTAGGCGCCCTCCTTCTCGACCCACATGGCGGCCGGCAGGATCAGGTCGGCGGCCTCGGCGGTCACCGTCGGATAGGCGTCGGACACCACGATGAAGTTCTCGGGGTTGCGGTAGCCGGGCAGACCCTCCTCCATCATGTTGGGGGCGGCCTGCATGTTGTTGTTCACCTGGACCCAGTAGGCGTTCAGCTTGCCGTCCTTCAGCATCCGGTTCTGCAGCACGGCGTGGTAGCCGGGCTTTCCGGGGATCGTCCCGTCGGGCAGCTTCCAGATCTGCTCGGCGAACTTGCGGTGCTCGGGGTTCATGACCACCAGGTCGGCCGGCAGCCGGTGCGCGAAGGTCCCGACCTCGCGCGCCGTGCCGCAGGCCGACGGCTGGCCGGTCAGCGAGAACGGGCTGTTGCCGGGCTCCGAGATCTTCCCGGTCAGGAGATGCAGGTTGTAGACGAGGTTGTTCGCCCAGACCCCGCGGGTGTGCTGGTTGAACCCCATGGTCCACAGCGACATGACCTTGATGTTCGGGTCGGCGTACAGCTCGGCGATCCGCAGCAGCGTGTCCTTCGGCACGCCCGACAGCTCGTGCGTCTTCTCGAGCGTGTATTCCGAGACGAACGCCGCGTACTCCTCGAAGGTCATCGGCTGCGAGTCGTTGGCGGCGCCGGCGTTCTTCGCGGCCTTCTCCAGCGGATGCTCGGGGCGCAGGCCGTAGCCGATGTCGGTGTTGCCGCGCCGGAAGATGGTGTGGGCGTCGACGAACGCCTTGTTCACGCGGTCGGTCTGGATGATGTGGTTGGCGATGAAGTTCAGGATCGCCAGGTCGCTCTGCGGCGTGAACACCGCCGGGATGTCGGCCAGCTCGAAGCTGCGGTGCTCGAAGGTCGACAGCACGCAGACCTGGACGTGCGGATGGCTGAGCCGGCGGTCGGTCAGGCGGGTCCACAGGATCGGATGCATCTCCGCCATGTTCGAGCCCCACAGCACGAAGGCGTCGGCGTGCTCCAGGTCGTCGTAGCAGCCCATCGGCTCGTCCATGCCGAAGGTCCGCATGAAGCCGCCGACCGCCGACGCCATGCAGTGGCGGGCGTTGGGGTCGATGTTGTTGGAGCGGAAGCCGGCCTTGAACAGCTTGGCGGCCGCATAGCCCTCCCAGACCGTCCACTGGCCGGACCCGAACATGCCGACCGAGGTCGGGCCCTTGTCCTTCAGGGCCTTCTTGAACTTCTCGGCCATGACGTCGAACGCGACGTCCCAGCTCACCGGCGTGAACTCGCCGTCCTTGGCGTAGGCGCCGTCCCGCATCCGCAGCAGCGGCGTGGTCAGCCGGTCGGCGCCGTACATGATCTTCGAGAGGAAGTAGCCCTTCACGCAGTTCAGGCCGCGGTTGACCTCGGCCTTCACGTCGCCGTGGGTCGCCACCACGCGGCCGGCCTTGGTCGCCACCATCACCGAGCAGCCGGTGCCGCAGAACCGGCACGGGGCCTTCGACCATTTGAGGTCGGTCAGCGCGCGCTCGGTGACCAGGTTCTGGGCGGCCGCCGGCGTCGCGATACCGGCCGCCGTGGCGGCGACCGCGGCGGCCTGCGCCTTCAGCAGGCTGCGCCGCGTCAGCGTGGTGTCGGTCATGGAATGCCTCCCTGGGGTTCCGCGGCGCGTGCGTCGACCGGGTCGGACCCGGCCTCGTCGCCGTCGATGAGGTGGTAGACGAGGTTGGTGCTCAGCACCCCGTCGAGGGCCGAGACGGTGCTGGCGAAGCTGGTGACGGCGGCCTCGGACGCGGTCTCGATGACCACCACGAGCTTGCCGTTCGGGTCGCTGGCGGGGATCTCCCCGCCCTCGTCCTCGATCGCGCGGCGCACCGCGGCGAGCCGGTCCGGGCGGACCTGCACGACGAGGCTGGAAATGTGGACGGGGCCGGTCATGCCGCCCGCCCGCCTGCCCGGACCGCCGCCAGGCTCAGCGCCGATGCCGGGCACGGGCCGATGCAGGCACCGCAGCCGGTGCAGGCTTCGGCCACGACCGCGGGGACGGCGATGCGGCCGGCCGTCCGGACGAAGCCGATCGCCGATTCCGGGCAGGCGTCCCGGCAGATCTCGCAGTGGATCCCGGCATGGGCGAGGCAGTCGGCCTCGGCCACCGCCACGCGCACCGGCAGGGCCGGGGTCAGGGCCCGGTCGAATACCGGTTCGGCGCAGGCCGTCGCGCAGGCGCCGCAGAAAGTGCAGCCGCCGGCGCTCGGGTCGAGCTGCGGAAAGCCGCCATCGCCGGCCCGCAGCACGCCCTCGGGGCAGGCCGTCACGCAAGCGTTGCAGCGCGTGCAGGCCGCCGCGAGGCGGTCGTCGTCGGTCCAGGGCGGCCGCACCGTCGGCGGACCCTGGCGCAACGCGCCGCGCAGGAATCGCCGTCGGGTGCTGTCGATCGTCGCGGAACCCATCGCCCCGAACCTCCGGGCCGTCAGGACGGCGGCCCCGGTGGTCCGAGGAACATCTGTGCGATCCAGACCGCGAATCCGTAGGCGCCGACGAATCCGACCGCCAGCCCCGGGATGATGACGAAGGTGGTGGTCAGAAACACCGTGAGTTCGTTCCGCCGGGTGGCTTCCCCGGTCTGCCCCGCCGGGGCGTCGCCAGAACCCATGGCTTCCTCCTGTCCGTCGCCCTTGCCGGGCTTGTGTCCGGTCGTCGCGCATACGGCGCGGACCGGCGAATCGTCAGGTTGACCCTAGAGATGAACCTCTTGGCTGGCATTGACAAGAATCAAGTAGGATTCGCTACTGCGCGACGTCGCGACCGCGATCCAGCGGCCGGAGACCAGCGGCAGGGGGATGTGCGATGGAATCCCGGAAGCCGACGTCGAGCGATCTTGCCGTCCTGCGCGCCATGGCGCTGTTCCGGGCGCTGCCGGACCCGGCGTTCCGGCGGATCGCGGAGATCGTCAGCGTTGCCGACCTGCCCAAGGGGCACGTGCTGTTCCATCAGGGCGACGGCGCCGACCGGTTGTACGGCGTGATCTCCGGATGGGTCGAGGTGTACCGGGATGTCGAAAGCGGCGACCGGGCGGTGCTCGGGCTGTTCGGGCGCGGCGAGACCTTCGCCGAGGCGGCGATGTTCCTCGGCGGCGGCTTCCCGGCGAGCGCCGGAACCGTCGTGGCGTGCCGGATCTGCATGTTCGACCGGCCGGCGTTCGAGCGGTTGCTGGCCGCGGACCCGCAGTTGTGCCGGGGGATGCTGGGGTCGCTGGCCATCCACCTGCACCGCGTCACCCATGACGTCGAGCAGCTTCAGACGCGCAACGGCCGCCAGCGCCTGGCCGGGTTCCTGCTGCGGCTGTGCGAAGGCCGGACGGGCCGGGTCGAGGTGACGCTGCCGTTCGACAAGGCATTGATCGCGGCCCGGCTCGGCATGAAGCCGGAGAGCCTGTCGCGGAGCTTCGCCGGCCTGCGGCCGTCGGGCGTGCGGGTCGCGCACAGTGTCGTGACCATCGACGACACCCGGCGGCTGGCGGATTACTGCCGCAACGGGACCCTCAGGTCGCGCCGGCCGGCCTAGCGTCCGGTCGCCTCAGGTCGTGCGCACCGGATAGGCGCTCGGGACCGCATCGACGGCGTCATACAGGTCCGGGCGCACGCTCTCCACCCAGTCCTGGACCAGCCGGCGGGCGATCGAGTCGCGGCGCGGCAGGAACTTGCCCATGGCCGCGAAGTTCGCCAGGTCCTCGGCGGTGTACCATTGGGCGTCGCCGAGCTCGTCGTCGTTGCGGACGATGTCGAAGGACTTGGCCTCGGCATGGAAGCCGAGCATCAGCGAGGACGGGAACGGCCAGGGCTGCGAGGAGTGGTAGCGCACCATCCGCACGTGGATGCCGCTCTCCTCCCAGACCTCGCGGGCGACCGCCTCCTCCAGGGTCTCGCCCGGCTCCACGAAGCCGGCGAGCGTCGAGTACATGCCGTCCGGCCAGATCTTCTGGCGGCCGAGCAGGCAGCGCTCGCCGTCGTGCACCAGCATGATCACCGCCGGGTCGGTGCGCGGGAAATGCGGCGCCCGGCAGCCCTCGTTGGTGCAACTGCGCTGGTGGCCGCCCTTGACGCTGCGGGTCGGGTGGCCGCACACGCCGCAGAACCGGTGGCGCTGGTGCCACCACAGCAGGCCGCGGGCGTAGGCCAGCAGCGAGCCTTCGAAGCGCTCCAGCAGCGGGCCGATCCGGCGCAGGTCGGTGAACCCGCCATGGGTCGCTGTCAGGAGCTGCAGGTCGGGTTCCTCCACCGGCGACAGGTCGAGGGCGACATGGGCGATGCCGTCCAGCTCGCCCAGGAAGGCGACCGACTCGGCGTGCGCCACCAGGTGCCGGTGCTCGCCGGCCGGCAGCATGGCGGCGCGCGGGGCCGCGTCCTCGACCTCCAGCACGAAGGAGCGGGTCCGCCACACCAGCACCAGCCGGGTGTCGGCCCTTTCCAGCAGCTCGTCGAGCCAGCCCTCGCGCTCGCGGACATGGGCGGAGCGGTCGAGGCCGCCGAACCCGTAGAAGTTCGGGCGCTTGTCGATCAGGTCGGTCACGGGCGGCTCTGGCTGGTTTCTGCGGGGGTCGGCGGGCATGACGGCGCGAGTGTACACCGGCGAGGCGCACGGGCAATCGCCGGGGATGACGACAGCTCCGGTCACACCGGCAGCCGGCCGTGCTGCTTGATGTCCTTCAGGATCAGGTTGGTGCGGACATGGGCGATGCCGGGAAGGCGGAACATGAAGCCTTCCAGGAAGTCGTTGTAGGCCTCCTTGTCGCGGCACACGACCCGCAGGTGGTAGTCGGCCTCGCCAGTGGTCGAGTAGCACTCCAGCACTTCGGGACGCTCGGCGATCCGGTCGATGAACACGTCGAGCTGCGAGGCGTCGTGCCGGGTCATGGTGACGTGGACGACGGCGCTGAAGCCGAGGCCGCAGCGCCCGGCGTCGAGCACCGCCGGGTAGCCGGCGATCACGCCGGCCTCCTCGAGCGCCCGGACCCGCCGCCAGCACGCCGAGGCCGACATGCCGGCGCGCTCGGCGAGCTCCTGGTTGGAGATCCGGGAGTCCGCCTGCAGGGCCCGCAGGATGCGGCGGTCGGCGTCGGTCAGGGTCATCGGAGGGCCTGTGGTGGATAATTTGTCCGGAAACTATTACCCGACCGGATGGAATACCCAAATAATCCCTGTCAGCCGGCCTGATCGGCAACTTTCTCCAGGCCTCGGCGCTATACTGGAAAGCCGAACCGACAGGGAGCCGGGCCATGGACGATCTCGCAGGGGCACCGGTCGACACGACGTACCGCCTCGAGGACCGCTACACGCGCGGCGGCGGCCGGGTTTTCCTGACCGGCACCCAGGCGCTGGTGCGCATCGCCCTCGACCAGGCGCGCCGCGACCGCGCCGCCGGGCTGAACACCGCCGGCTACGTCTCCGGCTACCGCGGCTCGCCGCTCGGCGGCGTCGACCTGGAGCTGTGGCGGGCGAAGCGGCTGGTCGAGGAGCACGGCATCACCTTCGTGCCGGCGGTCAACGAGGACCTGGCCGCCACCGCCATCCTCGGCACCCAGCAGGTCGAGAGCGACCCGAACCGCACCGTCGACGGGGTGTTCGGCCTCTGGTACGGCAAGGGGCCGGGGGTCGACCGCGCCGGCGACGCCCTCAAGCACGGCAACGCCTACGGCTCGTCGCCGCGTGGCGGGGTGCTGGTGGTGGCCGGCGACGACCATGGCTGCGTGTCGTCGTCGATGCCGCACCAGTCGGACGTCGCCTTCATGGCGTGGTTCATGCCGACCCTGAACCCGGCCTCGGTCGAGGAATACCTGGCGTTCGGCGAGTACGGCTACGCGCTGTCGCGGTTCTCCGGCATGTGGGTCGGCTTCAAGGCGATCTCCGAGACCGTCGAGGCGGCGGCCTCGGTCGAGATCCCGGCACCGCGGCGGTTCGCGCTGCCGGACTTCGCGCCGCCGCCGGGCGGCCTGCACTACCGCTGGCCGGACCTGCCGGGGCCGCAGATCGAGGAGCGCATGGAGGCGAAGAAGAACGCGGTGTTCGCGTTCGCCGCCGCCAACCCGATCGACCGCCACATCTACCGGGTGCCGGACGCGCGCTTCGGCATCGTGACCACCGGCAAGGGCCATCTCGACCTGATGGAGGCGCTGCGCCTGCTCGGCCTGGGCGAGGCCGAGTGCCGGCGGATCGGAATCGACGTCTACAAGATCGGCATGGTGTGGCCGCTCGACCACCGCGACGCCCTCGACTTCGTGCGCGGCAAGCGCGAGGTGCTGGTGGTCGAGGAGAAGCGCGGCATCATCGAGAGCCAGTTCAAGGAGTATTTCTACGACTGGCCGGGTTCGAAGCCCGAGCGCATGGTCGGCAAGCGCGACGAGGACGGCGCCCGGCTGGTGCCGTGGACCGGCGAGCTGTCGCCGCTGCTGCTGGCGCCGATCGTGGCCGGGCGGCTGGACCGGGTTTTCCCGGGCCTGAACCTGGCGGAGCGGGCGGCCCGGCTGGCGCCGGACGGCGGCCGGGTCATCCAGGTTCCGGGGGCCACCCGGACCCCGTATTTCTGCTCCGGCTGTCCGCACAACACCTCGACCCGGGTGCCCGAGGGCTCGAAGGCGCTGGCCGGCATCGGCTGCCACTTCATGGCCAGCTGGATGGACCGCGACACCAGCTCGCTGATCCAGATGGGCGGCGAGGGCGTGAACTGGGCGGCCTCGTCCCGGTTCACCGGCAACGGTCACGTCTTCCAGAACCTCGGGGAGGGCACCTACTACCACTCGGGCTCGATGGCGATCCGCCAGGCGATCGCGGCCGGCGCCAACATCACCTACAAGATCCTGTACAACGACGCGGTCGCCATGACCGGCGGCCAGCCGGTCGACGGGCCGCTCAGCGTCCATGCCGTCGCCCACACCGTGCGGGCCGAGGGGGTGCGGCGCATCGCCCTGGTCTCCGACGTTCCGGAGAAGTTCGCCGAGGCCGATTTCCCGGCCGGGCTGACGATCCACGGTCGCGGGGACCTCGACGCCGTGCAGCGCGAGCTGCGAGAAGTGAAGGGCGTCACGGTGTTGATCTATGAGCAGACCTGCGCCACCGAGAAGCGCCGCCGGCGCAAGCGCGGCACCCTGGATGACCCGAAGCGATTCGCCGTCATCAACGACCTGGTGTGCGAAGGATGCGGCGACTGCTCGGTGGAATCCAACTGCCTGAGCGTCGAGCCGAAGGAGACCCCGCTGGGGCGCAAGCGGCAGATCAACCTGTCGAGCTGCAACAAGGACTTCTCCTGCCTGAACGGCTTCTGCCCGAGCTTCGTGACCGTCGAGGGCGCCACGCGGCGCAGGCGGGTCGTCGGTGCGGAGGACTACGTCGCCCGGGCGGCCGGGCTGCCGGAGCCGGTGCTGCCGGGTCTGGCCGAGCCCTACGACCTTCTGGTCACCGGCGTCGGGGGCACCGGCGTGATCACCGTCGGGGCGCTGATCACGATGGCGGCGCATCTCGAAGGCAAGGGCTCGTCGGTGCTCGACTTCACCGGCTTCGCCCAGAAGTTCGGGCCGGTGCTGAGCTACATCCGGCTGGCCGACACCCCCGGGCGCATCAACCAGGTGCGGATCGACCAGGGCGGGGCCGACGCGCTGATCGGCTGCGACGCGGTGGTGTCCTCGTCGCCGAAGGCGTCCGGAACCTACCGGCCGGGCACCCGCGCCGTGGTCAACACCGCGGAGATGCCGACCGGCGACGTGGTGCGGCTGCGCGACGCCGACCTGCAGGTCGGCGGCCGGCTGGACGCCATCGCCGGCGTGGTCGGGCGCGACAATCTCGCGTCGCTCGACGCCAACCGGCTGGCCGAGGCGCTGTTCGGCGACGCGGTCTATGCCAACGTCATGATGCTGGGCTTCGCCTGGCAGCGCGGGCTGGTGCCGGTCTCGCGGGCGGCGCTGGACCGGGCGATCGAGCTGAACGGCGTCGCCGTCGAAGCCAACCGCAACGCCTTCGCGGCCGGCCGGCTGGCCTGCGTCGAGCCGGGGTTCGCCGACGCCGGCGACCGTCCGTCAGGGCCCGAGGACATCGACCGGGTCGTCGTCCGGCGCGAGACCTTCCTGCGCGACTACCAGGACGCCGCCTGGGCCGCCCGCTACCGCGCCCTGGTCGACCGGGTGCGGGCGGCCGAGCCGGCGGCATATGGCGGCGCGCTGGCCGACGCGGTCGCCCGGTCGCTGTTCAGGCTGATGGCCTACAAGGACGAGTACGAGGTCGCCCGGCTGCATATGGAGACCGGGTTCCGCGCCGAGCTCGACCGGCAGTTCGAAGGCGACTTCACGGTCCGCTACCACCTGGCGCCGCCGCTGCTGCCGGGGCCGAAGGACGCCCGCGGCCGGCCGCGCAAGCGGGCGTTCGGGCCTTGGATCCAGTGGCCGATGCGGCTGCTGGCGAAGCTCCGGCGGCTGCGCGGCACGCCGTTCGACCCGTTCGGCCATACCGCCGAGCGGCGCATGGAGCGCGACCTGATCGGCTGGTACGAGGACCTGGTCGAGACCGTGCTGGCGCGGCTGCCGACCGGCGACCGGGCGACCCTGCTGGCGCTGGCCCGGGCGCCGCTGGAGATCCGTGGCTACGGGCCGGTCAAGCAGGCGGCGGTCGCCAGGACCCGGGCCGAGGTCGACCGCCTGCTGGCAGTTCCGCCGCAGGAGCGGCGGCCGGCGGTCTGAGGGCGGTCAGGCCGACCGCACCTGCGCGACGAAGCTGGTGGTCTCCATGTGCAGCTGCTCGGCGTGGCGGGCCAGGTCCTCGCTGGCGCGCCGCACGTCTTCCGCGGCGGAGCCGCTCTCGCGGGTCTCGCGGGCGACCTCGGTGATGGCCTCGGCGGCGCTGTTGCTGCTTTCGGCCAGCATGCGGACCTCGCCGGCGATGTGGCGTGTCGCCGCCGCCTGCTCGTCGATCGACCGGGCGGTCTCGCGCGCCACCTCGTCGATCCGGCCGACCGCCTCGGCGATGCCGCGGATCGCTTCGACCGCCCCCTGCGACTCGTCGCGGATCGATGCGATCTCGCCGGCGATCCGGTCGGTCGCCTCGGCGGTCTGGGTGGACAGCGCCTTGACCTCCGACGCCACGACCGCGAAGCCCTTCCCGGCGTCGCCGGCCCGTGCGGCCTCGATGGTGGCGTTCAGCGCCAGCAGGTTGGTGCGCTCGGCGATGTCGTTGATCAGGTTGAGGACGTCGCCGATCCGGTGCACCGCCTCGGCCAGCCCGGCGACGGTCACGTCGGTCTGGCGGGCCCGCTCGACGGCATCGCGGGTGATCTCGCCGGAAGCGTTGACCTGCCGGTTGATCTGCTCGATGGCGCCGCGCAGCCGGTCGACCTCGGCCTCGGTGCCGCGTGCCCGTTCGCTGGCCCCGCGGGTGGTGGCCGCGACTTCCTCGGAGCGCGCGCCGGCCCGTCCGGTGGTGTCGGTCAGGGCGGTCGAGGTCCGGTTCAGTTCCTCGGCGGCGGCCGCGACGGTTTCGGAGATCGCCCCGATGGAGGCCTCCAGCTGCGTCGCGGTCTCGCGCAGGGCGGCCTGCCGCTGCTCGGCGCTGTGCCGCTCCTGCTCCTGCTGGCGTCCGACGATCGCGGCGCGCTCGGCCTCGGCCGCCTCGGCCTGCGCCCGGGCTGCCGCCGACTGCTCGAAGGCAGCGGCGACCTGATAGGTCAGCCAGACCAGCACCGCCGCCTCGACGACGACGATCACGGCGTGCAGCACAACCCGCCCGAAGTCGGACCCGTCCGGAAACACCGCGGCCGGCAGCAGGAAGTTCAGCGACAGGTGATGGACCGCGACGACGCCGGTGGCGACCACGATCGCCCGCCAGTCGGTCAGGCCGGCCAGGATCGCGAGGCAGGCGAAGTAGTACATGTGCATGTCGATCTGCCAGGGGTGGCCGGCGAACTGGAACACCAGGATCGACACCACGCCCATCAGCCCGGCGGCCAGGGTCATCCGGGTCGCCGGATCGTCGAGCCGCCAGCGCGCCATCGCGCCGCCGAGCGCGGCCACCACCGCGACCGCGCCGACCGGCAGCAGCAGGTCACGGCCGAGGCTGAGCGCGACGGCGGCCGAGAACGGCACCTGCAGGGCCAGGAAGATGGCGAGGGCGACGGTCGCCCGCCGGCGAAGGGTGACGATTTCGGACATCGGGATTCTCCTGCGTTGCCGCGGATCAGGCGGGAACGAAACAGCCGCGGGCGGCCAGCGGGTCGACGATCAGCAACGCGCCCTGCGCGCGCAGGCGCTCGGCCAGGCCGGGACGGCCGGGTCGGACGACGAGGATGGTCGGGAGCGCGCCCTCGCGGACGATCAGGCCGTCGGCCTCGGCGACCGCGGCCGCCGCGTGCTCGCGCTGCCACCACGGCGGGAACACCGCGGCGACGCCGGCCTCGGGGTCGGCCGGCACGGCAGTCGCCGATGCCGCGGCGACCGCAAGGGTCATGATCGCGACCAGGATCGGGACGATGTACTGCACGACGGCACTCCCTCGCTGATCGGCCGGTCGATTAAGCCGATACGCGAGAAAGCCGCAGGAGGATTTAAGTAAAAGTGAATGGAGTAGCGAATGTAATCAGCGGTTATTCAGCTCGTTATTTTGTGCGCGGCAAGGTTGCCGGGGCGGCAGCCGTGACGCTACACCGCGGTGCCGCCCACCGTGATGCCGCGCATCTTCAGGGTCGGCTGGCCGACACCGACCGGCACACCCTGGCCGTCCTTGCCGCAGGTGCCGATGCCGTCGTCGAGTGCCGAGTCGTTGCCGACCATGGTGATCTTGTTCATGGCGTCCGGGCCGTTGCCGATCAGGGTGGCACCCTTCACCGCCGGGCCGATCCTGCCGTCCTCGATCAGGTAGGCCTCGTTCATCGAGAACACGAACTTGCCGGAGGTGATGTCGACCGAGCCGCCGGCGAAGTTCACCGCGAACAGGCCCTTCTTGACCGAGCGCAGAATCTCCTGCGGGTCGGCGGTGCCGTCGGCCATGAAGGTGTTGGTCATGCGCGGCATGACGTGGTGCGCATAGCTCTCGCGGCGGCCGTTGCCGGTCGGGGCCATGCCCATCAGCCGGGCGTTCTGGCGGTCCTGCATGTAGCCGACCAGGATGCCGTCCTCGATCAGCACGGTGCGCGAGGTCGGCGTGCCCTCGTCGTCGACGGTCAGCGAGCCGCGCCGGTCCGGCAGGGTGCCGTCGTCGATCACGGTGACCCCGGGCGAGGCGACCCGCTGCCCGATCATGCCGCTGAAGGTCGAGGTCTTCTTGCGGTTGAAGTCGCCCTCGAGGCCGTGGCCGACCGCCTCGTGCAGCATCACGCCGGGCCAGCCCGGGCCGAGCACGACCTCCATCTCGCCGGCCGGCGCCGGCACCGCGTCGAGGTTGACCAGCGCCACCCGGATCGCCTCGTCGACGGCATGGTGCCACTGGTCGGGATCGACGAAGCGGTCGAACATCAGCCGGCCGCCGCAACCGTAGGAACCGGACTCCATGCGGTCGCCGTCGCCGACCACCACCGACACGTTGAGCCGGACCAGCGGCCGCACGTCGCCGACCCGCTGGCCGCCGGCCCGCAGAATCTGCACCGCCTGCCACGAGCCGGTCAGCGAGGCCGAGACCTGGCGGACCCGCGGGTCCTTGGCCCGGGCGTAGGCGTCGATCTCGGTCAGCACCTTGATCTTGGCCTCGGTGGTCACGCCCTGCAGCGGGTTGGCGTCGGTGTAGAGGTGGCGGTTGGTGCCGACCGGCCCCTCGGCCATCGTCCCGGAATGCCCGGCATGGACGGCGCGGACGGTGCCGGCGGCCCGGCGGATCGCATCTTCCGACAGCTCGGAGGCGTGCGCGAAACCGCGTGCCTCGCCGGCGATGGCGCGCAGGCCGAAGCCCTGGGAGGTGTTGTAGGACGCGGTCTTCAGCCGCCCGTCGTCGAACGCCAGGCTCTCGCTCTGCCGGTACTCGAGATACAGCTCGCCGTCGTCGGCGCCGTTCAGCGCTTCGTCGACGATCGCCTGGGTTCGCGCGGCGTCGAGGCCGGCGCGGGCGAAGAACAGGTCGTCGGTGGTGGCACGGTCGGTCACGAAGCGGCTCCTGGCATGGGCGCCCGGCGGGGCGATGCTGTGTCAGCCTGACATAGGGACGGTCGGCACGGAAGTCGACGGCGGATCGGCCGTGCGGCCGTCCGGCCGCGCGCGACGCCGGGCCGCGCGGCGGTCGGCGGCGCGACCGAATGCCGCGTGAGGGCCGCTTGCCCAGGCTTTCCCAGCGTTCTAGCTTGCCTCGACGCTGCCTCCCCCGCGTTGCACAGGGCGTGCGTTGGTGTCATAACCAAGCCCGCCGCGGGGGCGCGGCGAGAGCAACGACAACGGGAACGACCGACTGATGGATCGGATCCTCGGATTGGCCGTGTTTTGGGCGCGGCGTATCGGTTGGGCGGCGGCTTCGCTCGCCGTCACCGCGACCACGGCACTGGCGGACAGGCCGTATGAATGGCAGCTCGGCATGCAGGCCAGCGTCACGCCGACTCACGACCGGCTCGATGACCTGCACAACCTCCTGCTGGTGATCATCACGTTGATCTCGGTCTTCGTGTTGGCGCTGCTGGTGTATGTGTGCCTCCGGTTCCGGGCCAGCAAGAACCCGGTGCCGTCGAAGACGTCGCACAACACGCTGCTGGAGATCGCGTGGACCGGCCTGCCGGTGCTGATCCTGGTGGTGATCGCGATCCCGTCGTTCAAGCTGCTGTATTTCGCCGACCGGGCGGTCGATCCGGACATGACCGTCAAGGTCCAGGCGCATCAGTGGTACTGGAGCTACGAGTATCCGGACCAGGCGATCAGCTTCGACAGCAACATGATCGCCGAGGCCGACCTCAAGGAGGGCCAGATCCGGCTGCTCGACGTGGACAACCGCATGGTGGTCCCGGTCGGCAAGAAGGTTCAGGTGCTGATCACCACGTCGGACGTGATGCACTCGTTCTTCATCCCATCCTTCGGCGTCCAGCTCTACGGCACCCCGGGTCGGATCAACGAGACCTGGTTCCAGGTCGAGAAGGCCGGCGTGTACTACGGGCAGTGCAACCAGATCTGCGGCACCAACCACTCCTACATGCCGATCGTGGTCGAGGCGATGGAGCAGCCGGCCTATGACGCCTGGCTGGCCGAGGCCAAGACCAAGTTCGCGATGGACGTCGACGGCGCCGGCCCCCGGCTGGCCGCGGTCGCGTCCAAGTAATCGAACGGAGACCGAACGATGAGCAGCGCTGATCACGCCCACGGCCACGACGCGCACGGGCACGACGACCACGGCGCGCCGACGAGCTTCGTACGCCGCTGGCTGTACTCCACCAACCACAAGGACATCGGGACGCTGTACCTGGTGTTCGCGGCGTGCGCGGCCATCGTGGGCGGCGGCATCTCGATCTTCATGCGCATGGAACTGCAGAGCCCCGGCCTGCAGTTCATGGAGAACGGCGACGTCTGGAACGTCTACGTCACCGCCCACGGCCTGATCATGGTGTTCTTCGTGGTCATGCCGGCGCTGATCGGCGGCTTCGGCAACTGGTTCGTGCCGATCATGATCGGCGCGCCGGACATGGCGTTCCCGCGGATGAACAACATCTCGTTCTGGCTGCTGGTTCCGGCCCTGCTGCTGCTGGTCCTGTCGATGTTCGTCGAGGGCACCGGTGGCGCCAACGGCGCCGGCGTCGGCTGGACGATCTACCCGCCATTGTCGGGCAAGCTCGGCACCCCGGGCATGGCCATGGACCTGGCGATCTTCTCGCTGCACCTCGCCGGTGCCGGCTCGATCCTGGGCGCCGCCAACTTCATCACGACCATCTTCAACATGCGCGCGCCGGGCATGACCCTGCACAAGATGCCGCTGTTCGTGTGGTCGATGCTGATCACCGCGTTCCTGCTGCTGCTGGCGCTGCCGGTGCTGGCGGGCGCGATCACCATGCTGCTGACCGACCGCAACTTCGGCACGGCCTTCTTCGAGCCGGCCGGCGGCGGTGACCCGGTGCTGTTCCTGCACCTGTTCTGGTTCTTCGGCCACCCGGAGGTCTACATCATGATCCTCCCGGCGTTCGGCATCATCAGCCAGGTGGTCAGCACGTTCTCGAAGAAGCCGGTGTTCGGCTACCTCGGGATGGCCTACGCGATGGTGGCGATCGGCGTGGTCGGGTTCGTGGTGTGGGCGCACCACATGTACACGGTCGGCCTGGACGTCGACACCCGCGCCTACTTCACGGCGGCGACCATGGTCATCGCGGTGCCGACCGGCATCAAGATCTTCTCGTGGATCGCCACCATGTGGGGCGGCTCGATCGAGTTCCGGGTCCCGATGATCTGGGCGATCGGCCTGATCTTCCTGTTCACGGTCGGCGGCGTGACCGGCGTGGTGCTGGCCAATGCCGGCGTCGACCTTGCCCTGCACAACACCTACTACGTGATCGCGCACTTCCACTACGTGCTGTCGCTGGGCGCGGTGTTCGGCATCTTCTGCGGGTTCTACTACTGGTTCTCGAAGATGACCGGGTACGAGTACAACGGCTTCCTCGCCCGCCTGCACTTCTGGGTGACGTTCGTCGGCGTGAACCTGACGTTCTTCCCGATGCACTTCCTCGGTCTGGCCGGCATGCCGCGGCGCTACATCGACTATCCGGATGCGCTCGCCGGCTGGAACTACGTGTCCTCGATCGGCGCCTACATCGGCGGTATCGGCACCCTGATCTTCTTCTGGGTGGTGATCGAGGCGTTCATGAAGAAGCGGAAGGCCGCGATGAACCCGTGGGGCGAGGGCGCCACCACCATCGAGTGGACCCTGTCGTCTCCGCCGCCGTTCCACACCTTCGAAGAGCTGCCCCGCGTGAAGTGATCCGGGGCAACCCGGGTCCAGGGGTCGAGAGGCTGCTGACGTGACCGACACCTCCGCCGACATCGTGCGGATCGACGAAGGCTCCGAGGCCGTCCCCGGCGGGACGGCCTCGGTCGCCGACTACGTCGCCCTGCTGAAGCCGCGGGTCATGTCGCTGGTGGTGTTCACCGGCGCCGTCGGCCTGGCGGTCGCCCCGGGGCACCTGCACCCGGTGCTGGCGGTGATCGCGGTGCTGTGCATCGCCATCGGCGCCGGCGCGTCGGGAGCCATCAACATGTGGTACGACCGCGACATCGACGCGGTCATGGAGCGGACCCAGGGCCGGCCGATCCCGGCCGGGCGCATGAACCCGGACGAGGCGCTGGCCTTCGGCGTCGTGCTGTCAGGTTTCTCGGTCCTGGTGATGGGGCTGGCGATCAACTGGGCGGCCGCCGCGCTGCTGGCCGGCACCATCGGCTTCTACGTCTTCGTCTACACCATGTGGCTGAAGCGCCGCACCCCGCAGAACATCGTGATCGGCGGCGCCGCCGGCGCGTTCCCGCCGATGATCGGCTGGGCGGCGGTGACCGGCGACGTCTCGGTCGTCTCGATCGTGCTGTTCGCGATCATCTTCATGTGGACCCCGCCGCATTTCTGGGCGCTGGCGCTGTGGCGCTGCGGCGACTATGCGCGGGCCGGGGTGCCGATGCTGCCGGTGGTCGCCGGCGACCGCGAGACCCGCCGGCAGATCATGATCTACGCCGTGCTGCTCGCCCCGCTTGGCGTGGCGCCGGCGCTGCTCGGCTTCGCGGGCATCGGCTACGGCGTCGCCGCGGCGGTGCTGGGCGGCCTGTTCGTGCTGGCCGCTGGCCGGGTGTGGCGCGGCAGCGACGCCGACCATCGGCCGGCCAAGCAGCTGTTCGGGTATTCCATTCTCTATCTGTTCGCGCTGTACGGCGCGCTGTTGATCGACATCCGGGTGGCGGGGTGAGCGCGGTGGCTGAGCAACGCAAGCCAACCCCGGAAGGTGACGATCCCTGGGCCTCGCGGCGCCGCAAGAACGTGGCGACCCTGGCGGTGATCCTGGGGCTGGCCGTCCTGTTCTTCGTCATCACCATCCTGCGGATGGGCTGAGGCGATGGCCGGCGGGAACGACATCGACCTCGAGACCCGGGTGCAGCGCGCCCGGAACCTGCGGACCGGGGGGATCCTGGCCGGCGTGGTGCTCGGCATGGTCGGCATGGCCTACGCGTCGGTCCCGCTCTACGAGATCTTCTGCCGGGTCACCGGCTACGGCGGCACGACCCAGGTGGCGACGGCGGGCGCCGACCGGGTGCTCGACCGCAGCATGACCGTGCGGTTCGACAGCAACGTGAACCCGGAACTGCCCTGGACCTTCAAGCCGGTCCAGCGCTCGATGACCCTGAAGGTCGGCGAGACCAGGCTGGCGTTCTACGAGGCCACCAACACCGGGTCGGAGACCCTGGTCGGGACCGCGACGTTCAACGTGACGCCGGACAAGTCCGGGCTGTACTTCGACAAGATCGACTGCTTCTGCTTCACCGAGCAGGTGCTGCGCCCGGGCGAGACCGTCGACATGCCGGTCTCGTTCTACCTGGATCCGGCGCTGGCCGACGATCGCAAGATGGACGGCGTGACCACGATAACGCTGTCCTACACTTTCTTCCGCGCCCAGGATCAGAGCAAGGCGCGGCAACTCGCCGAGGCGCCGGTCGACGAGAAGGCGGCCGGCGGCGCGAAACGATGACGAAGCACCACGCGGGGGTGCCCCGGTCGACGATCGACCCGGGCCGCACGTGAGACGAGGGGACTGATGGCACACGAACAGAAGCATCCCTACCACCTGGTCGAGCCGAGCCCTTGGCCGTTCGTCGGCGCCGGCTCCGGCTTCCTGTTGGCGGCGGGTGCCGCGCTCTTCATGCACGGCAAGCCGTTCGGCGCCCCGATGATGATCGTCGGGCTGCTGCTCGTGCTGATGACCATGTTCTTCTGGTGGCGGGACGTGGTGCGCGAGGCGCACTACCAGGGCCACCACACCCCGGTCGTCCAGATCGGCGTGCGCTACGGCATGATGCTGTTCATCGCCTCCGAGGTGATGTTCTTCCTGGCGTTCTTCTGGGCGTTCTTCGACTTCGCCCTGTATCCGCGGACCGGCGTCTGGCCGCCCGAGGGCGTCGTACCGTTCGACGCCTTCGACCTGCCGCTGTTGAACACGCTGATCCTGCTGCTGTCCGGCACCACGGTGACCTGGGCGCATGCGGCGCTGCTCGAGAACGACCGCAAGAACCTGCTGCTCGGCCTCGGCATCACCATCGTGCTCGGCATCAGCTTCACCACCCTGCAGGCGATCGAGTACAGCCATGCCGCGTTCGGCTTCACCGACGGCATCTACTCGTCGACCTTCTACATGGCGACCGGCTTCCACGGCTTCCACGTGCTGGTCGGCACCCTGTTCCTGATCGTCTGCTGGATCCGGGCCTATCTCGGGCACTTCACGCCGGAGCAGCATTTCGGCTTCGAGGCGGCCGCCTGGTACTGGCACTTCGTCGACGTGGTCTGGCTGTTCCTGTTCGTCTGTGTCTACTGGTGGGGCGCCTGACCTCGACCGTGATCGACGGGGCGGGCCGATGAGCGACGCCTACGGCCCGCCCCCGTCGCCGATTGCCGCCGGCCTCGCCTGCAGATGTCCCCGTTGCGGGCGCGGCCGGTTGTTCGACGGATACCTCACGGTCCGCGGATCCTGCGCGGTCTGCGGGCAGAACCTCACCGAACACGACAGCGGCGACGGACCGGCGGTGTTCGTGATCTTCATCCTCGGCGCGGTGGTGGTCCCGCTGGCGCTCTGGGTCGAGGCGGCCTTCGAGCCGCCGCTGTGGGTTCACGCGGTGCTCTGGGGTTTTGCCGTCATGGGCGGGACGCTGGCGTTGCTGCGCCCGCTCAAGGGGGTGATGGTCGCCCTGCACTACCGGCATCGCAGCCCGGGGGACTGACCCGGCCGCCCGGCGCCGAACCCGCGCCGCGACCCCGCGCCGCTTGCACCGCGCCACCCGCCGCCCGATCTATGCGGCGCACCCCGGCGACCCGCCGCCGCTCACCGAGCCGAGAAGCCGATGCCGTTCCGCCCCCGCCTTTGGCCGACCCTGTTCACCGTCCCCGCCGTGCTCGCGATGCTCGGGCTGGGGAGCTGGCAACTCGACCGGCTGGCCTGGAAGAGCGCCCTGGTCGACAGCTTCGAGAGCCGCGTCTCCGCCCCGGCGGTCCCGCCGCCGGCCGCGCTCGACGATCCCCAGTCCTGGCAGTTCCGCCGTGTGCAGGCGACCGGGCGGTTCCTGAACGACAAGGAACTCCAGATGACCGGCCGGCCGTTCGAGGGCAATGCCGGGTTCCATGTGCTGACCCCGTTCGTGGTCGCCGACGGCCCTACCGTGCTGGTCAACCGGGGCTGGGTGCCGATGGACCGTCGCCGCCCGGAGGCCCGGCCCGAGACGCTGCCGGCCGGGCCCGTCAGGATCGACGGCATCGTCCGGATCGCCGGGCAGAAGGGCTACTTCGTGCCCGACAACGAGCCGCGGAACGACGTCTGGTTCACGGTGGAGCCGGCGCAGATGGCCGCCCATCTCGGCATCGGCCCGGTCGCCGGCTACTACATCGACGCGCTGCGCCCGACCGAGCGTCCGACCGAGCTGCCGATCGGCGCCGTGCCGACGATCCATGTGCGTAACGAGCACCTGCAGTACGCGATCACCTGGTTCCTGCTGGCCGCCACCCTGATCGCGGTCTACGTGGTCTGGCACCGGCAGGCCGACCGCAAGGAGCCGGAGGACCGGGCATGACCGACGCAGCGTCGCCGTCGACCCCGGCCGCCGATGCCCTGGAGGCCCGGTTCCGCCGGGTGTCCGCCATCGAGGGCGCCTTGGGCGTGCTGTCCTGGGACCGGCTGGTGATGATGCCGGCGGGCGGCGGCGACGCCCGGGCCGAGCAGTCGGCGACGCTCGGCGTGCTCGCCCACGAACTGCTGACCGCGCCGGAAGTCGCCGACCGGCTGGCGGCGGCGGCCGAAGAGCCGCTGTCGGGCTGGCGGGCCGCGAACCTCGCCGAGATGCGCCGGCGCCATGCCCATGCCACGGCCCTGCCGTCGTCGCTGGTCGAGGCGATGTCGCGGGCCAGCGCCAAATCCGAGGCGGCCTGGCGGGCGGCCCGCGCCGAGTCGAACTTCGCCGGGGTGCGCGGACCGCTCGGCGAGGTTCTGCGGCTGACCCGCGAGGCGGCGGCCGCGAAGGCGTCGGCCCTCGGCATGGAGCCTTACGCGGCGCTGCTGGACCAGTACGAGCCTGGCGGGTCGGTGCCCCGCATCGAGGCGCTGTTCGCCGAGCTCGAGGCCGCCCTGCCGCCGGTCCTGGAGGCGGTGCTGGAGCGCCAGGCCCGCGACGGCGACCCGGTCCTGCCGGCCGGCCCGTTCCCGGTCGCCGCCCAGCGCTCCCTGGCCCGCGACATCATGACGACCCTCGGCTTCGACTTCGCCCATGGCCGGCTCGACGAGACCCTGCACCCGTTCTGCGGCGGCGTCCCCGACGACGTCCGCGTCACCACCCGGTTCGCCGAGTCCGGCTTCGTGTCCGGGGTCATGGGGGTGATCCACGAGACCGGCCACGCGTTGTACGAGCGCGGCCTGCCGTCGGCGTGGCGCGGCCTGCCGGTCGGCGAGGCGCGCGGCATGGTGCTGCACGAGAGCCAGTCGCTGCTGATGGAGATGCAGGCCTGCCGGTTGCCGGCGTTCCTCGGGCATCTGTCGGCGATGGCCCGGACGGCGTTCGGCGGCGACGGTGCGGCCTGGGAGCCGGACAACCTCCGGCGCATCTACACCCGGGTCGAGCGCGGGCTGATCCGGGTCGAGGCCGACGAGGTGACCTATCCGCTGCACGTGATCCTGCGGACCCGCCTGGAGCGGGCGCTGCTGGCCGGCGACCTGCCGGTCGGCGACCTGCCCGGGGCCTGGGGCGAGGGCATGCGGGCGCTGCTGGGCGTGACCCCGCCCGACGACGCCCG
Organism: Thalassobaculum sp.; assembly: GCF_040219615.1. GTDB lineage: Bacteria > Pseudomonadota > Alphaproteobacteria > Thalassobaculales > Thalassobaculaceae > Thalassobaculum_A. Next base: position 191,178 of record NZ_JAVJSE010000010.1, on the reverse strand, counting down.
CGGCTGCCTGCAGGACATCCACTGGTACGACGGCGCGGTCGGCTATTTCCCCACCTACACCCTGGGCGCGCTGGCCGCGGCGCAGCTGTTCGCCGCCGCGGTGGCGGCCGACCCGGGCATTCCGGCGGCGATCGGGCGGGGCGACTTCACCCGGTTGCTCGCCTGGCTGCGACCGAACGTCCACGAGCGCGCCAGCTCGGCCACCACCGACGGGATCCTGCAGGCGGCGACCGGCGCGCCGCTGGGGGCCGGGCCGTTCCTGGCTCACCTGAGGCGGCGGTACCTGGACGGCTGAGGCGCCGGCGGTTGCTCAGAGCTTGAGAATGTATTCCGGCATGGCCTGCGTCGCGTCAGGAAGTCCGGCCTCCTGGCGGACGGACGCGGAAAGCCGGCGCAGGCCGTGCCGGAATACATTCTCAAGCTCTCAGCTGCCGTCGAAGGAAAGGCCGAGCATCAGCATGTTGACGTCGGTGCCGTCGTCCGAAAGCGGCAGGTGGACCGACTTGAAGTGCTGGAAATCCTTGCCGACGAACTCCAGGTCGCCGTCGTGGAACACCGGTTGCCGCCGCTCGACCGCCTTCGTGTAGGCGCGGACGTAGCCGTCGAGGATCTCGCCCTCGTAAAGGTCGTCGAACCATCGGCCGGTGGCGTCGCGGCCGAGCTGCTCGGCGATCCCGGTCCCGACCAGCCGCCAGCGGAACCGGCGCGGCGCCGGCGTGACGTCCACGAGGCTGACATGGCCGAGCCAGGGCCGCAGTTCCTCGACCGGGAAGTCCGCGCGCGCCGGCAGCCGCCTGTCGCCCCGCTTTTCCAGCCAGAAGTCATGCAGCCCCGTGAGGCTCGGCACTTCCGGGAAGCCGCCGGGCGCCTCCTGCAGATAGAGCCGGAAAGGCCAGCCGGAGGTTGCGAAGTTGGGCATGCGCTCGGAATCCCGTCGCGACCAGCACATGGATGTTGGGTCAAAACTACGTCAAAAGCGCCGGACTGTCTCGCGGGCATGCCCGGCTGCCGTCACGCCGCCCAGCGCCGGAACACGAGCGTCGCGTTCACACCGCCGAATCCGAAGCCATTGGACATGGCGTAGTCGACCCGCGCGCACCGGCCCGGCGGGCCGATCAGGTCGAGCCCGGCGGCCGCCTCGTCCGGTTCGTCCAGGTTCAGCGTCGGAGGCAGCACGCCGGTCCGCAGCGCCTGGATCGAGAACACCGCCTCCAGGCCGCCGGCGGCACCCAGCAGGTGGCCGGTCGCCGACTTGGTCGACGAGATCGCCACCCCGGCGCCGGCGCCGAACACCGTGCGGATCGCCGCCAGCTCGCCGGCGTCGCCGACCGGGGTCGAGGTGGCATGGGCGTTCAGGTAGCCGATCGCCGCGGGCTGCAGCCCGGCCTGGTCGAGCGCCTGGCGCATGGCCCGGGCGGCGCCGTCGCCGTCCTCCGGGCCGGAGGTCACGTGATGGGCGTCCGCCGTGGTGCCGTAGCCGGACAGTTCGGCCAGCGGGGTGGCGCCGCGCAGCAGCGCGTGCTCCAGCGCCTCGATCACCACCACCCCGGCGCCTTCGCCCATGACGAAGCCGTCGCGCCGCCGGTCGAACGGGCGGGAGGCGGCGGACGGCCGGTCGTTGAACCCGGTGGACAGCGCCCGGGCGGCGGCGAAGCCGCCGAGGCTGACCGTGTCGATGCAGGCCTCGGCGCCGCCGCACACCGCCACGTCGACCTCGCCGGCGCGGATCATCCGGGCGCCGTCGCCGATCGCCTGGGCGCCGGCGGCGCAGGCCGTCACCGGCGCGCCCAGCGGGCCCTTGAATCCGTGGGCGATCGATACCTGGCCGGCCGCCAGGTTCGCCAGGAAGGACGGCACGACGAACGGCGACAGCCGCCGGGTGCCGCGTTCGGCGACCGTGCGGGCGGCGTCCATCATGGCCGGAAAACCACCGACGCCGGAGGCGATCACGGTGGCGGTGCGGGTCCGTGCCCGCTCGTCCGCCGGGTGCCAGCCGGCCTGTTCGACCGCTTCCTGCGCGGCGACCATGGCGAACTGGATGAACCGGTCCATCTTCTTCAGGTCCTTCGGCGCCACCGCCACCGTCGGATCGAAGCCGGCCGGGTCGTCGGCCCGGTCCGGGACCATGCCGGCGACCCGCGCCGGCAGGTCGGCCGCGACCGCGTCGGGCAGCCGCACCAGTCCCGAATGCCCGAGGACCAGGCGGTTCCACACCGCGTCGACCCCGGTGCCGAGCGGTGCCACCGCGCCCAGTCCCGTCACCACCACGCGTCGCGTCATGCCCGGCTCCTCCTGCATCCATGGATCCGGATTTAAATATGTATATGCACAGTTGATTGCAAGCGGCGTGTCCCGCGGTGGCGTCAGTCGTCGGCCGGACCGGCCTCGCGGGCCGCCGCGCGCAGCGCCTCCATGGCGTCGCGGACCCGGTCCAGGCCGCCCGGGCCGAGGGCCGCGAGCAGACGGCCATGGGCTTCCTCCCACAGCGGCCCGGCGGCCGACACCAGCGCCCGGCCGGCGTCGGTCAGCGCGAACCGTTTGGCCCGGCTGCCGGCCGGCCGGGTCGACAGGATCAGGCCGTCGCGTTCCAGCAGCTTGAGATTGCGCACCAGCGTGGAGCGGTCGAGCACCAGGTCGCGGGCCAGTTCGGCCATGCCGATGTCGGGGTGCAGCGCCAGCGCGCCGAGCAGGTGGAACTGGGTGGTCGGCACGCCAAGCGTGCGCATCGTGGCGCCGTAGACCCGGGCGACCGCACGCGCGGTCATGGCGGCCTGGCGGGCCAGGCACTCCTTCTCCATGCGGGTGAGACAGTCGCTCATCCGGCGGCTATAGCGCCCGGGCCGGCCGCCGGCAATGCGCTCGGCGGGTCATGCCCGGGCCCGGTTGGCGTGGGCCGGCCGCGGGTCCGGGCCGACATAGCGGGCGCGCGGCCGGATCAGCTGGCCGGAGGCGGCCTGCTCGGCGGCATGCGCCAGCCAGCCGACGCTGCGGCCGATCGCGAACACGCCGATCGCGCGGTCGGCGTCGAGGCCCCAGGTGGCGGCCAGGGTGGCCAGCCCGAAATCAACGTTGGGCGCCAGGCCGGTCGCCTCGCGGCCGGCCTCGGCTACCGCGGCAACCACCTCCAGCAGCGGCTGCGGCCCGGTGGCGGCGCGGACCGCCGCCAGCACCGCCCGCGCCCGCGGGTCGCCGTCCGGGTACAGCGGGTGGCCGAAGCCGGGCAGGCTCTCGCCGCGGCGCAGCCGGTCGGTCACCGTCGCCCGGCCGTCGCCGGTCCGGATCGCCTCGGCCAGCATCGCCAGGGTCTGCGGGGTCATGCCGCCGTGCCGCGGCCCCTCCAGGGTGGCCAGGCCGGCGATCACCGCGGCATAGGGGGTGGTGCGGGTCGAGGCCGCGACCCGCACCGCGAAGGCCGAGGCGTTCAGCTCGTGGTCGGCGCACAGCACCAGCGCGGTGCGGATCGCCTCGGCCGCTGCCGGCACGCCCCAGGCATGGGCGAGCACCCGGTGCGCCGGTCCCGCGGGCGCCGGTCCGTCGGGCGCCGGTCCGTCCGGGCTCGTTTCGCCGGCCCAGACCGCCACCAGGTGGCGGACGATGCGGGCGCCGGTGCGGGCCAGTGCCGGCGCGGTCCGGGCGTAGGCGGCGACGTCGGCGCGGCCGGCGAGCGCCAGCCGGGCGATCGCCCCGGCGATGCCGGGACCGGCCCCGATGTCGCCCCCGACGTCGGCCGCGGTGTCGTCCTCGGCGAACGGGTCGGCGTCGTCGACCTGCCACAGCAGCCCGGCCACGGTCTCCAGCGACGCGCTCTCGGCGAGCGCGAGTGCGTCCCGGCCTCGGTAGTACAGCCGGCCGCCGTCGATCAGGGTGATCGCGCTGTCGAGCAGCGGCGTTCCGAAGTCGAGGGCCCGGTCCGGCGATCCGGCGCTGCCGTCGCCGGCGCTGCGCAGCCGCCGGATGTCGGCGGCCGCGTACAGCCGCTTGCGCGATCCCGGCTGGCCGCGCGACTCGACCAGCCCGCGGCTGACATAGGCGTACAGGGTGGCCCGGCTGACGTTCAGCTCGGCGGCGGCCTCGGCGGCGGTGATCCAGGCCCTGGCCGGTGACGGGGCAAGTGTCGGCATGGATTGTCGTAATCAACATTGATTAAGGTTGATCAGCCTCGCATGTCCAGGACCATGCCACAAGCGAGGAGAGACCCCGATGAGCGTGACGATGGACGATGCCGTGGCGGCCGAGACGGTGCTGAGCCGGGTCGACGGCGAGGGCGGGCGGCTGGTGGTGCGCGGCCTCGACCTGGAGGACCTGGTCGCCGGGCACGGCTTCGAGGCGACCGCGGCGCTGCTGTGGGGGGCCGTCGATCCCGGCCTCGGCGATCCCGCTGCGGTGGCGACGCGGCTCGGTGCGGCCCGGGCTCGGGCGTTCGGGCGGGTGCCGGCGATCCTGGCGGCGACCGACGGGCTGGCGCCGATCGACGTGCTGCGGGCCGGGGTGGCGGCGCTGTCCGCGGACGGCGACCGCGCGGCGGTGCTGCTGGCGACCGCGGCGATGCCTGTGCTGCTGGCGGCGACCGCCCGTCGCGGCCGCGGCCTGGCGCCGGTCGCCCCGGACCCGGCGCTCGGCCAGGTGGCCGACCTGCTGCGGATGCTCGACGGCGCGCCGGCCGATCCGGCGCGGGTGCGGGCGCTCGAGGTCTATCTGGTGACGGTCGCCGACCACGGCATGAACGCCTCAACCTTCGCCGCCCGGGTGATCGCCGCGACCGCGTCGGATCCGCTGTCGGCGGTCGCCGGCGCGATCGGCGCCTTGAAGGGCCCGCTGCACGGCGGCGCCCCGGGGCCGGTGCTGGACATGCTCGACGCGGTCGGCGACCCGGCCGACGCCGACGCCTGGATCGCGGCCGCTCTGGCGCGCGGCGAGCGGCTGATGGGCTTCGGCCACCGGATCTACCGGGCTCGCGACCCGCGCGCCGACGTGCTGAAGGCGGCGCTGGCCGACCTGGGCCCCCGCGACCCGGCTCGCGCGGCGCTGGCCGAGGCGGTCGAGCGGGCCGCCCGCACGGCCCTGGCGGCGCGGTATCCCGGTCGCCGGCTGGATACCAACGTCGAGTTCTACACCGCCCTGCTGCTGGAGGCGGTCGGCATCGACCGGACGCTGTTCACCCCGGCCTTCGCAGTCGGCCGCGTGCTCGGCTGGACCGCCCATGTGCTGGAGCAGCGCGCCACCGGCCGGCTGATCCGCCCGAAGTCCCACTATGTCGGCCCGCTGCCGGAAGGCGACGACTACCGGGCGGCGGCGAACGGCTAGGATCGGATCCGCGCGGTCCAGTTGCCGATCCAGTGCTCCCGCTCGGCATCGCTCAGGATGTGCCGGGCGTAGGGGCGGTCGTAGATCGCGCGGATATCGGCATCCGACAGGCGCAGATTCCGCACGAAGGACTCGTAGTAGGGCTTGTCCTTGTTCGACGCCCCCTTGTTGCGCTCCTCGACGGCCGCGGCCGAGAAATGGATCTCCTGCGGGACCGCCGCCCCGTCCGCGGCGTCGCAGAGGGCCGTGCGGAGCTTCTCGTCGATCCGGTCGGTGCGCAGCACCACCAGGCGGTCGCAATGGGTGCCGACCACGTTGCCCGGCGTCGCCCTGTCGCGGGCGAACACCGCATAGCCTTCGGACTGCGGGAACGGCGTGGCGAGGACGTCGATCCCCATGCCCTCGTGGAACTCGGTGGCGAAATAGCTCTCCAGCCGGCCGTTCCGGTAGTTCGTGTAGTTCACGTCGTGGAACGACCGGCGGAACCATTCGAAATCCGGTTCGGCCGGGTCCACCTCGTCGAACCAGGGAACTCCCTGCGACAGGCGAATGCTGAAGAACGACCACAGCGACTGCGACACCAGCATGGCCAGCGGCTCGCGCACCAGGGTGACGCAGACGATCAGCCTGCCGTCGTCGACGAACCGGCGCAGTGTGTCGAGGCGGGTGGGCTTCCGGATCGCCTCCCGATACGAATGCATGCTGGTCGTGGGAATGCCCGCGACCTGAAGGGCATGCTGGACATAGCTGGTCCCGGTGCAGGGGACGGTGCACAGAACCACCGCGATTCCACGACCATCCGGCATCAGCTGTCTCCTTCGGCCAGGTGCCGTCGACGCAGTCTGCCCGACCCCGGCACGGCGGGCGGGGCCACAGCTAGGCGAACTGGCCCAACCAGATCCGGGTCACGTATGGGATTGCGATCCGGGGGCTGCCGATACCGCGGAGATAGCGCGAGATTTCCCCGACGATGTCCGGGAAATGCCGACCCGACTGGCGAGCCAGGGTGGCGTGGGACTGCCAGGCCTCGATCGTGTCCTCGATCGCCTGCTGGTGGACGACCTCGAATTCCTTGAAGTCGACGTCGCGGAACATGCCGGACTCGCGCAGGAACGGGCCGTGATCCTCGCGCCGCAGCCCGTAGCTGTAGCCGGGCACGAACCGCTTGATGATCGATTCGATCCGTTCCTGGATCGGGTCGTCGAGGACCCGATGGTTCCACATGCAGCAGAACCAGCCGTCTGGCAGGGAGATGCGCCGGGCTTCCTGCAGCGCCCTGGGGCGATCGACGACGTTGAAGGACGAGCCGAAGCTGACGACCCGGTAGCGGGCATCGTCCAGTCCCGTGGCTTCCGCCGTGCCCTCGATCCAGCGCATGTTGCCGAGGGTCCGGGTGCGTTCGATCCCGAGCGCCCGCATCCGGTCGTTCGGCTCGACCGCCGTCACGTTCAGCCCGGCTCCCGCCAGGTCGATCCCGAGATGGCCGACCCCCGCACCGACGTCCGCGACCTCCTCGCCCGGCCGGGCGCCGGTCGCCGCGACGGTCCAGGCGATGCCGTCGGGCGCATATCCGGGGCGCTTCAGGTAAGCCTCGGCAAGGTCTGAATAGTCCCACTCGGTCTTCATGAACCTGCCCCGCCGCATTCGGACGAATTGAATCACATTGTATCCGGATGCACCAGGACCGCGGACGCCGCCGGGGGCGGCTGGTACAGGTCCCAGGCGACCTCGCTCGCGGCGTATATCGGCGCGTCCCAGGCGAAGGCCGTCGCCGCGAATCCGAGCGACGGCAGCAGCGCACCGGTCGGGGCGTACGACAGGGCGATCTTCCGCGCGCCGGTCAGCGGCTGGTAGCCGACCGTCTCGACGGCGAGGGTGTCGGGGGAGGTCGCCGACGAGCCGGGAGCCGGCGTGGTCCAGGCCATCTCTTACGGGTGATACAGCAGGGGCGTCGTCGCCGCATTGGCCACCAGGAAGATTCCGCTGGTCCCGGCGGCGGCGTCCTGGACAGCGGTCGCATCGGTCGCGCTCAGCATGATCGCTGCGGCGAGCGCAGCGCCGCACAGTGACGCGCCTCGAGCCGCGCGGCCGGGCTCGCCGCTCACGGTTCGGCTCGCGGCCGGAAGGCGTCCCAGGCGAGCTCGTTGCCGGCGTAGATCGCCGAGTCGATGGCGAAGGCGGCGGCGGCGAAGCCGGCCGACGGCAGCAGCGCGCCGGTGAAGGCATAGGACAGCGCGACATTGCGGGCCGATGTCACGATCTGGTAGCCGACCGTCTTGAGGGCCAGGGTTTGCGGCGTCGTGGCCGACGGCGGCGGGCCGAGGACGTCCCAGGCCAGCTCGTAGGGGTAGTAAAGCACCGCGGCGCTGGCCGTGTTGGCGGCCAGGAAGATCGCGCCGGTGCCGGGGCCGGTGCCGGAGATCACGGCGAACAGCGCGGCATCGGCCAGGTTGGCGGCAGTCTGGAAGGTCAGGGTCTTGTAGGCTGCCCGCTCCCAGGTCGACAGCGGCGGCGCCTCGGCCGCGGGCGCCTCGGCGGCGGCCGGCGCGGCGGCGAGGCCGATTCCGGCGGCGAGACAGGCGGCGGCCAGACGGACTTCTCGACGCATCCCAGGGATCTCCGTTCCGTTCCCCCGCCTATTCCTCCGCGCCTTCCGCCGGCAGCCCGGATTCCAGTGCCCCGGCGACGATCTCCGCCACCTCGTCGGCTGTCAGGCCGACGCTGCGGTCCTCCGGCAGCTCCTGGCCGAGCGCGGTCGCGGTCACCAGCCGGTAGATGTCGGCGGCGCCCAGGAACAGCTTGGGGTCGAGCCCGACGTCGGCGACGGTGCGGGCGATCTCCTCCATCTCGCCGACCCAGCGATAGGCCTTCGGTGCCATGTCCGGCAACGCCCGCTCGAAGCGGTCGCTCAGCATCCGCTGGCTGGCCGCCATCTCGGCCGCCAGCTCGCGGTCGATGCCGTAGGCCTTGGCGGCCGACAGCGACACCGTGGCCAGCGCCGTCAGCCCCTTGGTGACCGCCGCGTAGCACATCTTCAGCGCCGAGGCGGCGCCGACCCCGCCGGGCACCGCGCGCACGTCGAGGCCGTGCCGGCGCAGGCCGAGCGCGAACTGCACCGCGTCGGCGGCGCCCGAGACGTAGATCCGCGGGCCCAGGCTGTGGCCGGGCCGCGGCGGCGGCCCGACGATGCCGCCGTCGAGGAACGGACCGCCGACCGAGTCGACGATCTCGGCCGCCTCGACCGCGGTCGCCGGCGCCACCGCGTTCAGGTCGATGTAGAGCGGCTTCTCGTCGATCGCGGCGAGCGCCGAGGCGAGGCGCGTCGCCATGTCGACCGCCTGGTCGGGCGGCAGCACCGAGAGGATGATGTCGGCGCTCTCGATCGCCTCGACGTCGCCGCCGGTGTCGACGATGCCGGCCGACTGCGCCAGCCGCTGGGTGCGCGGCGAGCGGTCCGCCAGGTTGGTGGTCACGCGCAGGCCGCTGTCGACCAGCACCCGGCCGATCGCGTGCCCCATGTCGCCCGGCGCGAAGATCGCCACGGTCCGCATTGCCATGAAGTCGACCCTGATTCCCGGTTGCTGGGCTGCGCCGATCCGGCGCGGCGCCGCGGATTGCACTACGGTTGCACCCGGATGGCGCCATCGATAGGTTACCGCGTCATCACGCAGGGATACACAGTTCCGTGCAGTACATCAGCACACGCGGCCGCGCCCCGGCGCTGCCCTTCGACGAGGTCCTGCTGTCGGGCCTCGCGCGCGACGGCGGCCTGTACGTTCCGGCGGTCTGGCCGATGTTCTCGCGCGACGACATCCGGGCGATGAAGGGGCTGCCCTACGCCGAGGTGGCGCTGCGGGTCATGCAGCCCTTCGTCGGCGAGACCGTGCCGGCCGACGCGCTGCGCCGCATCGTCGAGGACAGCTACGCCGGCTTCGATCACAGCTGCGTCGCGCCGCTGAAGCAGCTGGCGCCGAATCTCTGGCTGATGGAGCTGTTCCACGGGCCGACCCTGGCGTTCAAGGACTACGCCATGCAGGTGCTCGGGCGGCTGTTCGACCATGTGCTGGCGGCCCGCGGCGAGCGGGTGACGATCGTCGGCGCCACCTCCGGCGACACCGGGGCGGCCGCCATCGAGGCCTGCCGCGACCGCGGCAACGTCGACTGCTTCATCCTGTACCCGCGCGGCCGGGTGTCGCCGATGCAGCAGCGCCAGATGACCACGGTCGACGCCCCGAACGTGCATGCGATCGCGGTCGAGGGCACCTTCGACGACTGCCAGGACCTGGTGAAGGCGGCGTTCAACGACACCGCGTTCCGCGACGCCTACGGCCTGTCGGCGGTCAACTCGATCAACTGGGCGCGGATCATGCCCCAGATCGCCTACTATTTCTGGGCGGCGGTGAACCTGGGCGCGCCGGAGCGGCCGGTGTCGTTCTCGGTGCCGACCGGCAACTTCGGCAACGTCTACGCCGGCTACGCCGCGCTGCAGATGGGCCTGCCGATCGAGCGGCTGGTGGTCGGCAGCAACGCCAACGACATCCTCACCCGGTTCTTCGACAGCGGGACCATGGAGATGCGCGGCGTGGTGCCGACGCTCAGCCCGTCGATGGACATCCAGGTATCGAGCAACTTCGAGCGCCTGCTGTTCGACCTGTTCGACCGCAACGGCGCCGAGGTCGAGGCGACCCTGACGGCGTTCCGCCGGGACGGCCGGTTCGCGGTCGGCGACAACCAGCTGGGCCGGGCCGGCGCCCTGTTCCTGGCCGGGCGCAGCGACGACGACCAGGCGGTCGAGACCATCCGGACGGTGCGCGCGCGGACCGGCGAGCTGCTGGACCCGCACACCGCGGTCGGGATCCGGGCGGTCGAGCAGACCGCGGCGTCGCGCGATCCGGCGGTGCCGGTGGTGGCGCTCGCCACCGCCCATCCGGCCAAGTTCGCCGCGGCCATCGAGCGCGCGGTCGGCACGCCGGCGGCGCTGCCCGAGCGCATGGCCGACCTGATGGAGCGGCCGGAGCGCACCCCGGTGATCCCGAACGACCTGGTCGCCCTGAAGGCCTATGTCCAGGAGCGCGTCGTCGCGCGTGGAGCTGCCGCTTGAGCAAGAAGATCCCCGAGATGGGCATCCGCGTCACCCGCCTGGACAGCGGCCTGACCGTCGTCACCGACGCCATGCCGACGGTCGAGTCGGCCTCGGTCGGCCTGTGGGTCGGGGTCGGCACCCGCCACGAGAACGCCGCCGAGAACGGCCTGGCGCACCTGATCGAGCACATGGTGTTCAAGGGCACCCGGCGGCGCGACGCGGCGGCGATCGCCCGCGAGATCGAGGACGTCGGCGGCCACATGAACGCCTACACCTCGCGCGAGCAGACCGCCTACTACGCCAAGGTGCTGGCCGACGACCTGCCGGTCGCGGTCGACCTGATCGCCGACATCCTGCAGGACTCGGTGTTCGATCCCGCCGAGCTGGACCGCGAGCGCTCGGTGATCGTCCAGGAGATCGGCCAGGTCGCCGACACCCCCGACGACATCATCTTCGACCACTTCCAGGAGGCGGCCTACCCCAACCAGGGGCTCGGCCGGCCGGTGCTGGGGCGCAGCGAGATCGTGCAGTCGATGCAGCGCGACGCCCTGGTCGGCTATCTCGACACCAACTACGGCCCCGGCGTGTCGATCCTGTCGGCCGCCGGCAAGGTCGACCACGAAGCGATCGTGGCGCTCGCCGCCGAGCGCTTCGACCACCTGCCGGGCCGGGCGGTCGCGACCACCGACAGGGCGAACTATGTCGGCGGCGAGGTCCGGGTCGACCGCGACCTCGAGCAGCTGCACGTGATCCTCGGCTTCAAGGGCGTGTCGTTCGACGATCCCGACTTCCACGCCATGCAGGTGTTCTCGACCCTGTACGGCGGCGGCATGTCCTCGCGGCTGTTCCAGGAGGTCCGCGAGAAGCGCGGCCTGGCCTATTCGGTCTACTCCTTCACCTCGTCCTACCTGGACGACGGCATGGTCGGGGTCTACGCCGGCACCGGGCCGGACGAGATCGACGAGGTCATGCCGGTGGTGGTCGAGCAGCTGCATGCCGTGGCCGACAGGCTGGAGGCGGGGGAGCTCGCGCGCGCCCGCACCCAGCTCAAGGCCTCGCTGCTGATGAGCCGCGAGAGCACCGGGACGCGTTGCGAGCAGCTGGCCAACCACATGCTGGTCTACGGCAAGCCGCCGTCGGTGCCGGACATCGTCGCCAAGGTCGAGGCGGTCGACGAGGCCGCGATCCGCCGGGTCGTGAAGCGCCTGCTGGCGGCCCCGCCGACCCTGGCCGCCATCGGCCCGACCGGCGCGCTCGAGAGCTACGACAAGGTCAAGGCGCGGCTGGGCTGACGCTGGCTTTCCGTCCACAATCCACCGTCCTCAATCGACCCGTATCCCAGGTGGAAACCCCATGACCAAGCCCGTCTACGTCCTGAACGGCCCGAACCTGAACCTGCTCGGCATCCGCGAGCCGCACATCTACGGCAGCACCACGCTGGCCGACATCGAGGCGATGACCCGCCGGAAGGCCGACGAGATCGGCATGCCGATCGAGTTCCGGCAGTCGAACAGCGAGGGCACCCTGGTCGACTGGATCCACGAGGCCATCAAGGGCGGTGCCGGCGTCGTCATCAACCCGGCCGGCTACAGCTTCCACTCGGTGCCGATCCTGGACGCGCTGAAGGTGTTCCGCTGGCCGATCGTCGAGCTGCACATCTCGAACATCCACAAGCGCGAGGCGATCTACCACCGCTCCTACATCTCCTACGCCGCGACCGCGGTGATCGCCGGGCTGGGCGCGCGCGGCTACCCGGTGGCGCTGGAGTGCATCGCCGGGATGCTCCAGGACGGCGAGCCGGGGCGCTGAGGCGGCGCCCGTCGCTTCCTGGATTCCCGCTCGGCCGCGCCGGGCGGCGCGTCCGTCGGGAATGTCGGTGGAAACATGGTCGTCATTCCGGAGCGGGCCGCCGCAGGCGGAACGCATCCGGAACCCACCGACCGACCGGCGTCATCCGACGTTGCTGCGCGCCGCGTGCCGGGCCGCGATCCAGCCGAAGGTCATGGCCGGGCCGATGGTGATGCCGGGGCCCGGATAGATCCCGGCCATCATGGAATCCATGTCGTTTCCGCAGGCATACAGCCCCGGCACCGGGTTGCCCGTCCCGTCCAGCACCCGGGCGTCGGCGTCGGTCACAAGCCCGACACTGGCGCCGATGTCGCCGGGCCAGACCCGGATCGCGTAGAACGGCGGCGTCGCGATCGGCCCCAGGCAAGGGTTCGGCCCGTGCGCCGGGTCGCCGAGGTTGCGCTGGTAGGCGTCGCCGCCCTTGCCGAACGCCGGGTCGACCCCGTCGGCGGCATGGCGGTTGTTGCGCGCCACGCTGTCGGCCAGGACCGCCGGGTCGATGCCGAGGGCCGCGGCCAGCCCGGCGATGCTGTCGGCCCGGGTCACGTAGCCGTCGCGCACCGCGCCGGCCAGGTTCAGGCCGCGCGGCCGCACCATGCCGAGGCCGTATTTCAGCACGAACGGGTGGTCGCACAGGAAGAAGCACGGGATGCAGGGCCGCTCGCGGTCGGCGGCGTGCATGGCCTGGCCGAACAGGTGGTAGGTGGTGGCCTCGTTCAGGAACCGCCGGCCGTTCCGGTCGATCGCGATCAGCCCCGGCTTGCCGCGGTCGAGCACGAAATGCGGGAACACCGCGGTGCTGCCGTCGGGGCGCGGCCGGATCGACATCGGCGCCCAGAAGCTGGTGGCGGCATGGCCCTCGCCGAGCCGGCCGCCGGCGGCCATGCCCAGGGTCACCCCGTCGCCGGTCACGCTCTCGACCAGCGGCGAGTGCTCGGCGACCGGTTCCGGCAGCAGCCGGCGGCGCAGCTCGGGATGCCGCGAGAACCCGCCGGTCGCCAGCACCACGCCGCGCCGGGCCAGCAGCCGGCTGCCGTCGCCCAGGGCCACGCCGTCGATCCGGCCGTCGCGCTCGCACAGCCCGGCGACGGCGGCGCCGGTGCGGATCTCGACCGCCCGCCCCAGCAGGGCGTGCAGCAGCCGGCCGGCCAGCGCGTTGCCCATCACCAGCCGGGTGCCGCGCGGGAAGCGCAGGCGGTCCGTCGCGTGGCGGGCGACCAGCCACAGCGCGTGGCGCAGCGATCCGAGCGACCGGGTCGCGTTCAGCAGATGCCCGATGTCGGTGCGGTCGACCATCATGCCGCCGAACAGCGTGAACTCCGGCAGCGGCCGGCGCAGCAGGGCGAAGTCCCGGCCCAGCAGCCGGCCGTCGAACGGCAGCGCCTCCAGCACCCGGCCGCGCAGCGTGGCGCCGTCGGCGGTCGCCAGGTAGTCGGGATGGTACGGATAGGCCCGGAACCGCAGCCCTGCCTGGTCCTCCAGGAACGCCAGCATCTCCGGGCCGCGCGCCAGGAAGGCCTCGGCCATCTCCGGCCTGAGACGGTCGCCGACGGTCGCCTGCAGGTATGTCCGGGCCCGCTCGACATTGTCGTCGGGGGCGCCGTGGCGGCTGTTCGGGACCCAGACCGATCCGGCCGAGATCGCGGTGGTACCGCCGACCACGGCGGCCTTCTCCAGCAGCACGACCTCCAGCCCGAGGGCCGCGGCGGTCAGGGCGGCGGTCATGCCGGCGGCCCCGGCGCCGAGCACGACCAGGTCGACTTCGCGGTCCGGTGCGGTCATGCCGGCGGTGGGGCCGGTGCCGCGGCCCGCCCGGTGGCGATCGCGTCCGTGATCGCCAGGGTGGCGGCCAGGGTGGCGAGGCCGTCGCGGCCGTCGATGCGCGGCGTCGCGGTGCCGGCGATCACATCGAGGAAGTGCTCGAGCTGGCGCGGCAGCGCCTCATGGCCGGCCCAGGCGCGCGTCTCCGGGTGGATCGGGTCGGCCCAGGAGGCCGGCTCGGCCGTGGCGCCCTTCCAGACCGTCAGGTTCGGGAAGTCCAGGGCCGCCGCGGTGCCGAGGAAGCGGTAGCAGTTCTCGAACGAGGCGGCGATGTTCGGGTTGTCGCCGGACCCGGCCTCCCAGCCCCAGGGCGAGGGTGCGGCATCGGTCAACGCGATGCTGGCGAGCGCGCCGCTGACGAACCGGACGGCCACCACGGCGGTGTCCTCGACCTCGAAACCGCGCGCCGCCGACGAGCCGTAGGCCTGGACCTCGGCGATCTCGCCGCAGAAGTGCCGCAGGCAGTCGACGTCGTGGATCATGTTGATCAGGATCGGCCCGCCGCCGGCCGTGCGCCGCCAGGTCGCGTCGAAGTACTCGTCCGGCTTGCGCACCGCCCACAGCGCGTTGACCGCGACGATGCGGCCGAGTTCGCCGCCCGCCAGGATCTCGCGCGTGGCCTCGACCCGCGGGTTGTAGCGCCGGTGGTGGCCGACCAGCAGCGGCACGCCCGCCGCCTCCGACGCCCGCACCAGTTCGGCCCCGGCCTCCAGGGTGTCGCACAGCGGCTTTTCGATCACCGCCGGGATGCCGCGCGCGATGCAGGCCAGCCCGGCCGCCAGGTGCAGCTGGTTCGGGGCGGCGACATACACCCCGTCCGGCCGCTCGCGGTCGAGCATGTCGTTGTAGTCGGCATAGTGCCGGGTGCCGAGGCGTCCGGCCTCGCGCGGGCCGATCGGCGAAGGGTCGGCGACGGCGGCGAGCTCGGCGTCCGGCGAGGCGGCGATCAGCTCGGCATGCCGGATGCCGATCAGGCCGACGCCGACGACGGCGAGGCGGGGCTTGGGCATGGCGATGAAGTCCCGGTGGTTGGCATGGCAATTGTTTGCACGCGCGCGAGTGCCGTTCAATGATCGGCGGGAAGCCTGCCGGTCGCCTGTCGATCCGTGGGTTCCGGATCCGTCCCGCCTCCGGCGGCCCGGTCCGGAATGACGACGAGAGGAGAGCTAAGGCCGTTCCTCCGTTCGTCGTCATTCCGGACCGACGCGCCACCTCGGCGCGGCGGAGCCGGAACCCACGAAGCGACGGCCATCGGGGGGAGCGACAGGACCAGGAGACCCGCCGTGCCCGCAGACCGCCCGATCTCGATCAACCAGGTCACCACCCGCGAGCGCTGGACCCTGGAGCAGGCGGTCGACGGCTATGCCCGCCACGGCGTCGCCGGCATCGGCACTTGGAGCGAGGGGGTGCGCGAGATGGGCGTCGCCCGGGCCGCGCGGCGGATCCGCGACGCCGGGCTGGCGGTCACCGGGCATCTTGTGGGCGGGCTGCTGACCGAGTCCGAGCCGGCCGCCCGCCGGGCCAGAATCGACGACAACCTCCGGGTCATCGAGGAAGCGGCAGAGATCGGCGCGCGCTGCATCGTCACCATCGCCGGCGGGCTGCCGGCCGGCGAACGCGACCTGGAAGGGGCCCGGGCGCGGGCGCTCGACGGCCTGGCCGAGATCCTGCCGGCGGCGCGCGCCGCCGGGGTGACGCTGGGGCTGGAGCCGCTGCACCCGATGATCTGCGCCGCCCGCTCGGTGCTGCCGACCCTGGAGATGGCCAACGACTGGTACGAGGCGCTGGCGGCCGGTGGCGACGGCCGCGGGCTCGGTATCGTGGTCGACGTCTACGCAGTGTGGTGGGACCCCGCCCTGGCGCGCGAGATCGACCGGGCGCGCGGCCGGATCTGCGCCTTCCACGTCTCAGACTGGCTGGCCGAGACCGTCGACCTCCGGCTCGACCGCGGCATGATGGGCGACGGCGTGATCGACATCCCGGGCATCCGGGTCATGGTCGAGGCGGCCGGCTTCGACGGCATGCCCGAGGTCGAGATCTTCTCGGCCCGCGACTGGTGGCGGCGCGACCCCGACGAGGTGGTGCGGATCGTGCGCGAGCGCTGCCGGACCGCGGTGTAGCCCTTCGTGGCCGGCCTGCGGCCGGCACCTCAGGATGTGGAGCATTCAGCGTCGAACGGCTCGCGCCATCATCCTGAGGCGCTGCGCGGAGCGCGGCCACGAAGGGTCAGATCCGCTCGACCTTGCGCAGGATGAAGTACAGGTTGGAGGCCAGCAGCCTGACCGGCCAGACCCGCTCGAGCGGCCGGTTCAGCCGCGCCAGCACGCCGGGCAGCGCGCCGAGCGCCCCGCCGATCTTCACGGTCTTGGCCAGGGTCGGGAACACCTGGTGGTAGCCGCTCGCCTCGACCAGGAAGCCGCGCTTGAGGAAGTCCTCGCGGGTGGCGCGGCGCCGGTACAGGCGGTTGTGCTGGGCACCGGGCTTGAGCAGCGCGGCCAGGTTCTCGCTCAGCGACCAGGCGTTCGGCAGGAAGGTGACCGCGAGGATCCCGCCCGGCTTAAGGATGCGCCAGACCTCCTTGACGCTCTCGTACTCGTTGGCGACGTGCTCCATCACGCCGCTGGACAGCACGAAGTCGAAGGTTGCGTCGGGATAGGGCAGCTCCCAGACATGGTCGAGCCGGGTGTACTGCAGCCCGGCGTAGTCGAAGAAGGTCGAGAAGTCGTCGTCGTCCAGGTCGCAGCCATGCACGGTGGCCCCGGCACCGAGCCAGCGCCGGATCAGGCAGGAATCGAAGCCGTGCCGGCAGCCCCAGTCGAGGGTCACCGCGCGGTCCGGCAGGTAGGGCGCGAACAGCTCGAAGGCCCGGATCACCCGGTCGAGGGCGGCGCGGTTCGTCACCACCGATTCGAGATAGGCGCGGAATCCCGGATCGCGGACCCGCGCGATGGCCTGCGGGAACAGCGTCCGCCCGAGCCCGGCGAGCTCCGCACGGGTGGGTCTCTGCACGGCGTCGGTCGGCGGGTTCAACTGGGCTGCTCCTGTCGGCGGAAGATCTTGCGGAACACCATCTCCGAGAACCCGATCACCAGGAAGATGCGAACCACGTGGAAGGCCGAAACCACCGGCACCCCGAGATGCAGGACCTTGGCGGTGATGCTCATCTCGGCCATGCCGCCGGGCGAGACCGCCAGCGCCATGGTCGGCACAGGCAGGCCGACCGCGAGGCCGATGACCGCCCCGGTCGCCACGTTCAGCCCGACCAGCACGACCGTCGACAGCACCGCCGGCGCCAGGAACTTGCGCAGCGCCAGCAGCCGATCGCGCCGGTAGCGCAGGCCGAGGGTGGACCCGATAAGGACCTGCGACAGGTTGAGCAGGCCGCCCGGCATCGACGACAGGTCGCTCTGGCTGGCCGTCACCAGCACGGCGACCGCCATCGGGCCGAGCAGCCAGGCGTTCGGGATCCTCCGCCAGGCCAGCAGCCCGGCGGCGGCCAGCGCCAAGGTCACCAGCGCGGCGAATCCCATCGGGTCGAAGCCCAGCGTGCTCGGCTGGAACGGGTCGATCCCGGTCATCCCCAGCACCGTGATGACCGGCGGGATGGTGGTGACCACGCACAGGATGCGCAGCGACTGGGCCAGCGACACCGGGGCGGTGTGGCCGCCGTGGCGCTCGGCCAGGATCGACATCTCGGCGACGCCCCCGGGCACGCTGGAGAAGAACGCGGTGGCGTCGTCGACACGGGCGGTGCGGCGCAGCGAATAGGCTGCGACCACCCCGTACAGGATGGACAGCAGGGCGGCGACCACCATGACCGGGGCATAGCCGGCGACGATCTCCGCGACCACCGGCGTGAAGGTCAGCCCGATCGCGGTGCCGAGCAGCAGCTGGCCGAGCTGACGCCCGCCGGGCGGCACCGCCAGCTGGTAGCCGCCGAGCAGCCCGGCGGCGGCGACCGCCCCCAGCGAGCCGAGCAGCCAGGCCAGCGGCACGTGCAGCAGGTCGAGCACCAGCCCGCCGGCGGCGCCGATCGCCAGCGTGGTTCCCCAG
This sequence comes from Thalassobaculum sp., assembly GCF_040219615.1. GTDB lineage: Bacteria > Pseudomonadota > Alphaproteobacteria > Thalassobaculales > Thalassobaculaceae > Thalassobaculum_A. Next base: position 173,069 of record NZ_JAVJSE010000010.1, on the reverse strand, counting down.
AGCACGACCTCCGGCAGGCGGATGCGGCTCGGCATCAGGCGGCCCGAGTCGCCGCGCCGGCCGTCGAACCGGCGCCCGACGCCTCGCCCGGTATCGCTGCCTGCCGCATGATGGTCTCCCCCGTCGGTTCGTTGCGGCCATAATAGGCGGGCCGCACGACGGGAACGAGACCTCCGGAGGAACCGCACCCATGCCCGCCCCGAACCCGGCCGAAACGCCCGCGCAGCCTCCGGTCCCGGTGACCGACCGGTCGGCCTGGCTGGCCGCCGACCTGGCCGCCGACCCGGACTGGATCCACCGGCTCGACGGCGACGAGATCCAGGAACTCGACCGCGCCGTCGAGGCGGTGCTCGAACGCGGCCTCGGTCCCGGCCGGTTCGGCCGCGACGACTTCCCGCTCACCCATCTCGCCGACCGCATCGCCGGCTGGGCGCGCGACATCGATCACGGCCGCGGCTGCGTGCTGGTCAAGGGCCTCGACCCGGCGCGCTACGACGACGACGCGCTGGCGGCGCTGTACTGGGGCATCGCCTGCCATCTCGGCGAGCCGGTCCCGCAGAACGCCGCCGGCGACCTGATCGGTCATGTCCGCGACACCGGGCGCGACTACCACGCCAAGAACGTGCGCGGCTACACCACCCGGGCCGAGATGCGGGCGCATTGCGACGCCGCCGACGTGGTCGGCCTGCTGTGCCGGCACCCGGCCAGGCAGGGCGGCGAGAGCCACATCGCCAGCGGCATCGCGATCTACAACCACCTGGCGGCCGAGCGGCCGGAGCTGATCCCGCCGCTGCTCGAGGGCTTCCATTTCGACCTGCGCGGCGAGGGCGTGACCGACGACCCGGACGAGACCACCTTCCACCGGGTGCCGGTGTTCTCGTGGTTCGGCGGCCGGCTGTCCTGCCGCTACAACGGCAAGACCATCGAGGACGGCATGCGCAAGCGCGGCCTGCCGCTCGACGGGCTGGCGCTGGAGGCGGTGCGCGAGGTCGGCCGGCTGGCCATCGCGCCGCCGTTCCGCTTCGACATGACCTTCGAGAAGGGCGACATCCAGCTGCTGTCCAACCATTCGATCCTGCACGCCCGCGCCGCCTTCGAGGACTGGCCGGAGCCGGAGCGCCGGCGAACCCTGTGGCGGCTGTGGCTCAACCTGCGCGACGGCCGCCCCCTGGCCCCGGCCTTCGCCGACCGGCTGAACACCGGCCCGCGCGGCGGCGTGTTCGTGCGGGGGGCCGCGTGAGGGCGCGGGAGGCCGCGGCCGCCGATGTCCTGATCGCCGACGCGCTCGCCAACCCGGTGAACGGCGCCATCCTGGCGCGGCTGCCGGGGCTCGGGGTCGAGCAGCCCTGGCTGGTGGCCGGCTGCGTCTACGGCCCGGCCTGGAACCGGCTGGCCGGCCGACCGCCGGCCGAGAACATCAAGGACTACGACGTCTTCTACTGGGACGAGGACACCAGCTGGGAGGCCGAGGACGCGGTGATCCGCCGGGCGGCGGCGCTGTTCGAAGATCTCGGCGTCGAGGTCGAGCTGAAGAACCAGAAGCGGGTGCCGATCTGGTATCCCGAGAAGTACGGCGTCGCCTATCCGCCGGTGGCGAGCGCCGCCGGGACCATCGGCCTGTTCCAGATCGCCTGCACCTGCGTCGGCCTGGGGCCGCGACCGGGCGGCGGCGTCGAGGTCTGCGCCCCGTACGGCCTGGACGAGCTGTATGCCGGCGTCCTGCGCCCGAACCCGCTGTGCCCGAGCCCGCCCGAGCGTGTCCGCGCCAAGGCCGAGAGCTACCGGGCAAGGTGGCCGTGGCTGCGCTTCGTGGAATAGGCCGGGGCGCCCGTCGCTCCGTGGGTCCCGGAGCCGGCTGCTCGCGCAGCCCCTCCGGGATGACGAACGAAAGACACCCACCCTCGTCATCCCGGAGGGAGCGCGGCAGCGCTCGGCTCCGGGACCCACGATGCGACGGCGACCGCGCTACCCCTTGTTCGGGGCCACGTCGAGCCGCACCACCGCGCCCTCCAGCTCGGGCGACGGCGCCGGGTAGTATTTCATCACCAGCGGGTCGTGGCCGGGGATCACGTGGTCGTTGCTGTCCGCCAGCATCTCAAGCGTGTTGAAGCCGTTCATCATCTCGCCAAGGTTGAAGCAGATGATGAACGGGTTGCGCTCGCTGAGGTTGCGGTAGAAATGCGCGCAGTCCGAGGCCAGCACCACCCAGCCGCGCCTGGTCCAGACCCGCACGCACATCAGCCCGGCGGAATGCCCGCCGACCTTGTGGATGCTGAGGCCCGGCGCCAGCTCGGCGTCGCCGTCGTGGAACGCCACCCGGCCGCCGTAGACGTTGCGCACCATGTCGGTGACGTGCTCGACGTCGAACGGCCGGCGGATCGCCTCGAAGCACATGCAGCGGCCGGTGGCATAGCTCATCTCGCCGTCCTGCAGGTGGAAGGTCGCCTTCGGGAAATGCTCCTGGCCGCCGGCATGGTCGTAGTGCAGGTGGGTGATGATGACGTCCTCGACCTCGGCCGCGTCGATGCCCATCAGCGCCAGGCCCTCGGCCGGGCTGCGGATCAGCGGGGTGCCGCGCTCGGCCGACTCGCGCGGCCCGAAGCCGGTGTCGACCACGAAGGTCCGGCTGGCGTTGCGCACCACCCAGACGAAGTAGTCGAGCGGCATCGGCCCATCGTGCAGGTCGTTGAAGATCAGGTTCTGCGACGCCATGCGGGTGGCGTTGTGGGCGTATTTGACGGCGAAGACCTCGTATTCCTCGCGCTCGGCCATGGTCGTGCTCCTCCCGGCGGTTTTGCCGGCAAGGCTAGACGCCCCCCGGAACCGAGGCAACGCGTTGGCCCTTCGTGGCCCGTCGCTCCGCGACGGGCACCTCAGGATGATGGCGAAAGATCTTTGACCTCAGATGCTTCGCTCCACATCCTGAGGCGCCCCCGCGACGCGGGGCCTCGAAGGGTCAGACCGGCCGCATGTCCGGGTCGTACTCCTCGCGCAGCAGCGCGAACAGCCGGTGGTCCTGCCAGCGGCCGTTGATCTTCAGGTAGCGCCGGGCCAGCCCCTCCTCGCGGAACCCGGCCTTGCGCAGCACGCCCTGGCTGGCCTCGTTGTGCGGCAGGGTGGCGGCCTCGACCCGGTGCAGCCGCAGGTGCTCGAAGGCGAAGGCGCAGGCGCCGTGCACCGCCTCGGTCATGTAGCCGTAGCGGGCGTAGGGCTTGCCGACCCAGTAGCCGAAGGTGCAGGACTGCGCGACCCCGCGCCGCACGTTGGCCAGCGTGATGCCGCCCAGCAGGGCCTCGTCGTCGCGCCGCACCAGGAAGAACGAGTAGCCCTGGTCGCGGCTCCAGTCCTCGGTGTAGCGCGCCAGCCGCCGGCGGAAGGCGGAGCGGGTCAGCGCGTCGTCCGGCCAGGACGGCTCCCACGGCACCAGGAAGTCGCGCGACAGGGCGCGCAGCTCGGCCCACTCCTGCCAGTCGCCACGATGCGGCGGCCGCAGGTAGATGCGAGGCAGCACGATACGCGGATCGGAGCGCGGCGGCGGAAACAACGTTAGGACCACGGCCCATCCCCCTGGGGGAAGTCATGCCTGGACATTGTCACGCGCGGCGGCGGCGCTGGCAAGCGCGTGGGCTGGCAGTACTGGGAAGGGCTGCTGTGCCGTTGCCGATCCGCGATGAAGACTATAGCGTTTATCGGATGATGGAAGATTCGCGCTTATGTATCTGAGTGCACAATCGCATTGCCGGTTCGTGGGGAGGCTGGAAACCGATGCGCATCGACGTGCTCAGTACGCGGCAGCGTCTGACGCTGTTCGCCGGGGCCGCGTTGCTGTTGCCCGTGATCCTGGTCGTCGTCTTCATGGTTTCCAGCGACTACCGCCTGCGCGAGGCGGCAGTCGAGCGCGAGGCCCTCGCCGCCGCGCGCGAGCTGATGCTGCTGTCCGATGCCAGGGTCGAGGCGGACCTGGCCGGGCTCAGGGTCCTGGTGGGCTCGGGCACGTTCGCCGATCGGAACCCGACCCTTTTGCTTGCTCGCCTGACCGGTGCCCTGACCGTCAATCCGGGCTGGAAGGCGCTGGTGCTGACCGACCTGCGCAGCGGGACCGTGGTGCTGGATTCCGGGTTGCCCGACGGCGGAATCGGCGCCGAGGAACCGGCGCGAACGTCGGTCGTGTCGCCGCCGCGCGTGCATGTCGGCGGAGTGGCCCGCGACGGCCGGAACTGTCCGTGCGTGGACCTTCACATGCCGGTTCCAGGATTGCCCGATCACCTGCTTTCGCTCGCGGTCGACCCCCATGTGTACCAGGCCATCCTGCTGTCGCATCTGCCGATGGGCGCCGTCGGTGGGATTGTGGACCGCGACGGGCTGTTCCTGGCACGCTCGATCGACTACGCGGACCGGTTGGGCACGCCCGGAACGCACTATGTCCGCGACGCCGTGGCGCGCGGCGGGGAGGGGATATATAGCGGCCGGACCTATGAGGGACTGGAGAACTACACCGCCTATGTGACCTCCGAGCGTCACGGCTGGTCGTCGCATGTCGCGGTCAACCGCAGCCTGATCGACGGTCCGCGCGCCGGATACCGGGCCGCCGTCGCGGTGGGATCGATCGCCGCCCTGGTCGCCGCGGCGGGACTGGTCGGTTACCTGGTGCTGGATCTCGCCATGCGCCGCCGCGAGGAGCGGGCCATGCTCGAGCTGCAGAAAGTCGAGGCGCTGGGCCGGTTCACCAGCACCGTGGTCCACGACTTCAACAACCTCCTGTCGGTCATGCAGTCGGCGCTGCATCAGATCGGAAAGCATTCCACCGACCCCGAAGTGATGCGGATCATCGGCCTGGCCCGGGACGCGATCCAGCGCGGCACCCGCCTGACCAACCAGCTCCTCAGCTTCGCGCGACGCGGCGACGTGGAGATCGAGAAGCTCGATCTGTCGACGCTGGTGCAGGGCATCGAGGGGTTGCTCGGTCGGTCGGTCGGGGACCGGACGTCGCTCAGCATCGAGATCGCGGAAGACGCGCGCTGGGTGCTCGCGAACCGGGACCAGATGGAGCTGGCGCTGGTCAACCTCGCCATCAACGCCCGCGACGCCATGGGCGGGGGTGGTCGCGTGACGATCACGGCCACGCGCAACGCCAACATGGTGGAGTTGTCGTTCGCGGACAGCGGACCGGGCATCCCTGATCATCTCCGCGGCCAGCTGTTCAAGCCGTTCGTGACGACCAAGGCGCCGGGCGAGGGCACCGGGCTGGGCCTGGCTCAGGTCGAGGGGGCGGTAAGGCAGGCCGGCGGCAGCGTCGAGGCACGCAACGCACCGCAGGGCGGAGCCGTGATCATCATGCGCCTGCCGGCGGCATCCTGACCCGCCCTTCCGGCCGCCGGGCCATCGGATGAAGGGGTCGGTTGGCGGCCTCAGCCGGCCGCCCGGCCTTCCATCAGCGCCACCGTCGCGGCGTGCACCCGGCGCACGCGCTCTTCGGCCGGCAGGGCGGTGCCCATCGGCACCTCCAGCGACAGGTTCGCCTCTACCGGCAGGACGGCGAGCAGCTCGGCCAACGGCAGCACACCCTCGCCGGGCGGCAGCCGGCCGCCGCGCGCCTCGGCGATGATCGCCTCGGTGCCGACCGGGGCCACCGGGCCGGCGTCGCACAGCTGGACGCTGCGGATCAGGCCGGCCGGCACCGCGGCGAGGTCGGCCGGCGTGCCGCCGTTGCGTTTCAGGTGCAGGGCGTCGACCAGAATCCGGCCGTTCGGCCGTCCGGCCCGGGTGACCACGTCGAGGGCGTCGTCGAGGGTGCGGACGGCGCGCCAGCCCATCCATTCCAGGTCGACGGCGATCGCCGAGCGGGCCGCCAGGTCGCACAGCGCGCCGAAGCGGTCGACCAAGCGGCCGCGGTCGGTGTCGTCGGCACACACGCTGAGGGACTCGGCGCCCAGCTCGGCCGCCGAGTCCAGGACCACCGCCAGGCTCGCCGGGTCGAAGTCCGCGCCGATGGTGGCGATCTCGACGTCGTGCACCCGGACGCCGCGGTCGTGCAGCCGGTGCCGCATCTCGGCCATCTGGGCGCGGCCGGCGGGGATCGTGTAGGCCAGGGCGCCGGGCGCCGCCGGGATCAGCCGCAGGCCGATCGAGGAATAGCCGGCGTCGGCGGCCAGGCCGACCAGTTCGAGGGGCGGCACGTCGAGCGCGGTGAAATGCGCCAGGCCGAGCGGCGGAAGCGAGACGGGAGCTGTCATGCACGGCAGGATAGCCCACGAGCCGACAGCTTTCACCCGGGAGGCCCGCCATGATCGCCGAGCGACCGGACGACGTCACCGCGGCGGCGCTCGCCGTCATGGCGCGCACCGCCGACCCGCGGCTGCGCGAGATCATGGTGGCGCTGGTCCGCCACCTGCACGGCTTCGTGCGCGAGGTCCGGCTGACCGAGGCGGAGTTCCGCGAGGCGACGGCGATCCTGAACGAAATCGGCCGGCTCTCGGACGACCGCCACAACGAGGCGGTGCTGATGGCCGGCTCGCTCGGGGTGTCGGCGCTGGTCTGCCTGCTGAACAACGGCGACGGCGGCGCGACCTCGCAGAACCTGCTCGGCCCGTTCTGGCGGATGCACTCGCCGCCGGTCGCGAACGGCGGCTCGATCGTCCGCTCAGACACCCCCGGCCCGGCGCTGTTCGTCACCGCAAGGGTGGTCGACCGCGACGGCCGGCCGGTCGCCGGCGCCGAGGTCGACGTCTGGCATTCCTCGCCGGTCGGGCTGTACGAGAACCAGGATCCGGAACAGGCCGAGATGAACCTGCGCGGCAAGCTGACCACCGATTCCGAGGGCCGGTTCTGGTTCCGCACGGTCAAGCCGGCCGGCTACCCGATCCCGACCGGCGGCGTGGTCGGCCGGCTGCTGCAGGCCCAGGGCCGGCACCCGTTCCGGCCGGCGCATCTGCACGCGCTGGTGTTCAAGGACGGCTACAAGACCCTGACCAGCCAGGTCTATGCCGACGACGATCCGAACCTGGAGACCGACGTGCAGTTCGGCGTGACCCGCGCGCTGGTCGGCCGGTTCCGGCGTCACGAAGAGCCGCACCCGACCGACCCGTCGGCGGCGGCGCCGTGGTACAGCCTCGACCACACCCTGGTGCTGGAGCCCGGCGAGGCCCGGCTGCCGAAGCCGCCGATCAAGTGAGGAGCCCGTCCCCGTGCTGACCTCGTTCCCGTGCTGACCCCGTTCCACGTCGCCGCCCTGCTGGTGGTGCTGACCACGGTGTTCGCGGCCGTGAACCATCACCTGCTGCGGCTGCCGACCACGGTCGGACTGCTGGTGATGGCGCTCGCCGCCTCGCTGGCGACCATGGCGGTCGACGCCGCCCTGCCGGCGCTCGGCATCGCCGACGCGGTGCGCGCCCAGGTCGAGGCGATCGACTTCGACAACACCCTGATGGACAGCATGCTCGGCTTCCTGCTGTTCGCCGGCGCCCTGACCGTCGACCTGAACGACCTGAAGGCGCAGCGCTGGATCGTGGCGCTCATGGCCAGCCTCGGCGTGGTGCTTTCGACCGTGCTGGTCGGGCTCGGCTACGCCTGGCTGGCCGGCGTGCCGGTGGTGGTGGCGCTGGTGTTCGGGGCCCTGATCAGCCCGACCGACCCTGTGGCGGTGCTGGGCGTCCTCAAGCAGGTCGAGGTCCCCAAGAGCCTGGAGACCAAGATCGCCGGGGAGTCGCTGTTCAACGACGGCATCGCGGTCGTGGTGTTCCTGGTGCTGGTGGCGGTCGCGTTCCCGTCCGGCGGCGACGGGCCGATGACCGCGGGCGGGGTGGCGGTGCTGTTCCTGCAGGAGGCCGTCGGCGGCGTCCTGTTCGGCGGCCTGATCGGCTGGCTGACCTACCAGGTGCTGAAGCGCACCGACGAATACGTGCTGGAGATCCTGCTGACCCTGGCGCTGGTGATGGGCGGCTACGCGCTCGCCCACGCCCTGCACGTCAGCGGGCCGCTGGCGATGGTGGTCGCCGGGCTGTTCATCGGCAACCACGGCGTCGCCTTCGGGATGAGCGCCAGGAGCGCGCGCCATGTCCGCGACTTCTGGCACCTGATCGACGAGATCCTGAACGCCGTGCTGTTCCTGCTGATCGGCGTCGAGGTGTTCGCGATCCCGTTCGGCGAGCAGGCACTGCTGCCGGCGCTGGCGGCGATCCCGCTGGTGCTGCTGGCGCGGTTCCTGGCGGTGCTGCTGCCGGTCGGCGCCATGCGTCTGCGGCGGCGGTTCACCGAAGGGGCGGTCGCGGTGATGACCTGGGGCGGCCTGCGCGGCGGCATCTCGGTGGCGCTCGCCCTGTCGCTGCCGGCCAGCGAGTGGAAGCCGACGATCCTGACCGCGACCTATGTGGTGGTGCTGTTCTCGATCCTCGTGCAGGGGCTTACCATCGGCCCGTTGATCCGCCGGGTGGTGAAGTAGCCGGCGCGCGCCGGAGGGTCCCGACATGGCCTACCGCCTGAACCAACGGCTCGCCGGCTTCCGCTGCCTGCAGTGCGGCACCGTTCATCCGGTCGCCGACCATTTCGCCGGCTGCCCGGTCTGCTTGGAGGCCGGCAGCCCGTCGAGCGTCGCCGCCGCGTACCGGGGGCTCCCGGGCAGCCTGGCGGCGCCGGGCGGGCGCGGCTGCGCGCGCTATGCCGACTGGCTGGCCTACCGCGACTGGCCGTCGCTGGGCGAGGGCGGGACGCCGTTGGTCGAGGTGCCGGGGCTGGCCGAGCCGCCCGGCGCCGGCCGGGTGCTGGTCAAGAACGAGGGCCAGAACCCGACCGGGTCGCACAAGGACCGGATGTCCATGCTGGCGGTCGCCAGGGCCTGCGAGGTCGGTGCCCGGGCCGTGGTCGCCGCGTCCAGCGGTAACGCCGGGCATTCGGTGGCGGCCTATGCGGCGGCGGCCGGCATCGACTGCGTGATCGTGACGATGCCGGGCATGAGCGCGAACTGGCGGCGCGCCGTCGAGATGACCGGTGCGAGACTGGTCGCCACCGAACGGCCCGAGACCCGCTGGACCTATGTCCGGGACCGCATCGAGGGCGAAGGCTGGTTCCCGGTGACGAACTACCTGACCCCGCCGGTCGGCAGCAACTGCTTCGGGGTCGACGGCTTCCGGACCATCGCCTTCGAACTGCACGAGGAGATCGGGGCCGGGAGCATCGGCTCGGTGCTGGTGCCGACCTCGCGGGCCGACCTGCTGTGGGGCATCGCCCGCGGGTTCCGCGACCTGGTCGAGGCCGGCCTGGCCCGCTCGGCGCCGAAGGTCCATGCGGTCGAGCCGTTCCCGCGGATCTCGGCGGTGCTGGACGGCGCCGACCACAGGGACAGCTTCCCGGGATCCTCGGCGCTGCTCTCGATCGGCGGCGACACGGTCGCCTACCAGGCGCTCGACGCCCTGGCGCTGTGCGGCGGCACTGCGGTGGCGGTGGCCGAGGCCGATGCGGTCCGCGACCAGAAGCTGCTGGCCGGGTGCGGCCTGTATCTGGAGTTGTCGAGCGCTGCCGCCCTGACCGGCCTGCGCCGGCTGCGCGAACGGGGCGCCGTCGCGCCGGACGAGACCACCGTGCTGATCGCCACCTCGCACGGCTTCAAGGAGGAAGGCGTGTTCGACGCCGGCATCCCGGTGGTCGGGTAGCCCGGCTGCCGCGTCCCGGCGGCGATTCGCAGGCCGCGTCCTGCCGTGGGTTCAGAGCCGCGCCAGCAGGTTCCCGACGACATAGGCCACGGCGGCGGCGGCCAGCCCGATGGCGGCGGTCTCCAGCCCGGCCCGCCACCACGGCAGCGGCGACCAGCGGCTGCGCATCGAGCCGATGGCGAAGAAGGTCAGCCCGGTCATCACGGTCGACGTCACGGTCGACGCCGCGAGCCCGAACAGGTACGGCAGCAGCGGGACGGTGCCGCAGACCACGAAGGCGGCGAAGGTGGCGAGCGCGGCGCGTAGCGGTTCTCGCGCAACCGGCTGCAGGCCGTGCTCGTCCGCCATCATGGTGTCGATCCAGCGCTCCCGGTCGGCAGTGATCACGCCGACCGCCTGGTCGAGCCCGTCGCCGTCGAAGCCCTTGGCATGCAGGATCTGCCGAACTTCCTCGCGCTCGCCGTCCGGCACCACGTCGATGTGCCGTGCCTCCATGGCCCGCAGCTGCGCGTATTCCTCGGCCTCGGTGCGGGTGCTGGAGTAGTTGGCCGCCGCCATCGAGAAGCCGTCGGCCAGCAGGTTGGCGGCGCCCAGGATCAGCACGATGCGCGACGACAGGTCGGCGCCGACCACGCCGGCGACGATGGCGAAGGTCGTGACCGCCCCGTCGATGCCGCCGAACACCAGGTCGCGCAGGTAGCTGACCCGCGGCCCGCGCGCCAGGCGCCGGCGGATCTGCTCACGGCTGTGGCCGTGCTCGAGGCGAGGTTCGGTGGTCATGCGCCGCCGCGGTGCTTCGGTTGTCCTGTCCCTTGCTACCACGGCGCGTGGCAACTGGCGCACTCCACTTGGACCCGGTGCGCTCGGTGATACGTAGAAATACCGACATAACGTACTCTTAACCAGTTGTGCCGGACAATGCGCCTTCGCTGTCGACGAGCCGCTTCCACCTCGTCGGAAAGGTCGGAGGATCGCATGCTGGACGGAGTGGGTTTGCCCTTGCTGGGCCATGCCGCCGCGCTTACGCCGTTCAACCGCAGCACGGTCTTCCGGATGCTGCCGATGCCGGCCTACATCAAGGACGTCGACCTCGTCTTCACCCACGCGAACCCGGCCTACTGCGAACTGGTGGGGCTCGATGCGGACGATATCGTCGGCAGCCGGGCCGCGCAGGTCGGTCTGCTCGACGCGACATGGCACGAGGAGACCGACCGGAAGATTCTGGCCGAGGGCGGGGTCGCGACCTTCCCCGTGAACGTCCGGCGCCTCGGCGCCCCGGCGCTGCGCGGCGAGATCTTCAAGATCCGCCTGGACGACGAGACCGGCCGGGCGGTCGGCATCCTCGGGGTCTTCATCGACCGCACGGCGCAGTTCGAGACCGAGCAGCAGCTCGTGGAGTCGCAGACCATCCACCGGCTGGTCGTCGAGAGCATCTCCGATGCCGTGTTCCTGCTGGACCACGAGCATCGCTTCGTATTCGTCGGCCCGGCCGTGACCGGCATCTTCGGCCTGGCGCCGCGGGAAGCGATGGCGCACGGAACCCTGTGCGCTTTGCTCGGCTGCGACTCCTGTGAACTCCACAGCCTGCGGCGCGACCGCGAGACCCGGAACATCGAGCGGAGCTTCACGCGGGCCGACGGGGAGGTCCGGGACGTCCTGATGACCGTCAAGCCGATCGAGATCGGCGCCTGCCGCTGGCTGGTCACCTGCCACGACGTCACCGATCGCAACGACAGCCTGAAGCGTCTGAAGGCGTCGATGGTGCAGACGGTCCAGGCACTGTGCACCACCGTCGAGCAGCGCGATCCCTACGTAACCGGCCACCAGGACCGGGTCGCCGACCTCGCGGTGGCGATCGGCCGCGTGATGGGCATGGACGAGGACCGGCTGGAAGGCCTTCGGCTCGGGGCCATCGTGCACGACATCGGCAAGATCAACGTGCCGATCCAGATCCTCAGCAAGCCCGGCAAGCTGTCCGGGCCGGAGTTCGAGATCATTCGCTCGCATGCCGAGGTCGGCTACCAGATCCTGAAGGACATCGACTTCCCCTGGCCGATCGCCCGGATGGTGCGCGAGCATCACGAGGCGATCGACGGATCCGGCTATCCGCTGGGGCTGACGGGCGACCAGCTGTTGCTGGAGTCCCGGATCATCGCGGTCGCCGACGTGCTGGAGGCGGTGACCTCGCACCGGCCCTACCGACCCGGGCTGGGGCTGACCAAGGGGCTGGAGATCCTGCGGGAAATGCGGGGTGCCAAGCTCGACCCCGAGGTCGTCGACGTCTGCGTAAGCCTGATCGAACGGCAGCAGATGTCGGTCCCCGGCTGGGTCGGCGCGATCGGGAGCGGCTGACCCGGCCCGCGCGCCCGGTTCCGGTCGGCGACGGCGCACGGCGAGCGGCCCGTTCATGTACGGCGGCCTGTCCTTGTACGAATGACCGGCGGCCGCTAAGACGCGGCGTCGCAAGGGGGCCTGACGAATGACGAACGATCTCGACGGCGGACCGGTCCGCCGGGTCGCGACGACCCTGCTCGACCCGACTTTCGCGGCGATGTGGCTGGCGATGTTCTTCAGCAGCGTCGGATCGTCCACGCTGCTGCTGGCGATCGCCACCCAGATCTATCTCGATACCTAGTCCGCGCTCGACGCCTCGCTGATCTATGCCGCCCAGTGGTTGGCGCCGATCGTCCTGGCGCCGCTGGTGATCGGGATCTTCGGGGTGCTGTCGCCGAAGGCGGCGCTGGTCGGTTGCGAGACGATCGGGATCGGGCTGGCGATCGGCATCGGATGGCTGGTTCCGCACGGACTGGCGCTGCTGCTGCCGTTGCTGGTGCTGCGCGGCATCGTCGACGTCACCGTCAAGTCCGGCCGCATGGTGGCGCTGAAGGCGTGCTTCTCGGGCGACCGACTAAAGAGCGCGATGTCGCTCAACTCCACGCCGTACATCCTCGGGCTGGCCAGCGCCGGTCTACTGGCCTCGGTCCTGGTCGGGCGCCTGGAGATCTGGTCGATCGCCCTCGTTGCGGCGGCGTGCTCCGGGATCGCGGCGCTGTTGTACGGTATGCTGCACGGCGGCGCGGCGGCGGCCCCGGAGCCGTCGGCGCTGGCGACCCGCCCGAAGCTGCGCGACATCCGCACCGCGCTCGACGCCGACCGGCCGCTGGCGCGCCGGTTCGCGCTCTACCTGCTGGTCGTCGCCACCATGCAGGGCTACCACACCATCGCCCGTACCGTGTTTCCGATCGAGCGCCTCGGGCTGGAGACCAGCGGGCCGGCCTGGCTGCAGACCGCGTCCATCGGCGGGGTATTCGTCGGCGCGGTTCTGGCGGCCGCCTGTGTCGGGCTACGGCGCTACGAGGCGACCCGGGTCGAGCTGATCGCGATCCTCGGATACGGCCTGATGCTCGCTACCTGGCTGCCGGCGTCGCCGGCCCCGGCGATGGGCCTGTATTTCCTGTTCATGCTGGTCTACGAGATCGCCTTCGTCCGCCTGACCGGGGAGATCATGGCGGCCTGCCGGCAGGAGCACGCCCCCAGTCTGTCCGTGGCCATGACCACCGGATCGCTCGGCGGCATGACGATGGTGACGCTCGCCGGCGGCTGGGCGGCGACGGCGGTCGGCCTGTCGTGGGTCTGTATCGGCATCGCCGCTATCGGCGCGACCGTCGTTCTCGCCGGCGGCCTTGCCGGTGGCCCGCTACGTCGCCCGGAACCGGTACCCGAAGCCGAGTAGCGCCGCCCCGCCGGCTCAGTACCGCAGTTCCTCGAACACCGGGTCCACCGAGCCGCCCCAGCGCGTGTCGTAGGCCGCGAGCAGTTCCTCCGCCGGGGTCCGCCCCGATTCGGCGATCGCGTCGAGCACGCCGAGGAAGCCGGTCTCGTCGTTGCCGGAGCTGTCCAGCCGACCGCGCCGCCGCAGGCCCTCGCGGGCCAGTCCCAGCACGTCGCGCGACCACGCCGCCAGGCTGCGGCCGCGGAACTCGGTCTTCAGGCCGTCGCGCGGCACCGCGTCGCGCAGCATCTGGTGCTCCTCGACCGTCCAGTCGCGGCACAGCTGCCAGGCCTGGTCCTGTACGCCCTTGTCGTACAGCAGCCCGACCCAGAGGGCCGGCAGGGCGCACAGACGGTTCCAGGGACCGCCGTCCGCGCCGCGCATCTCCATGTACTTCTTGAGCCGGACTTCCTGGAACACCGTGGTGGTGTGGTCCGACCAGTCGCCCATCGACGCGGTATGGCCTTCGGCCTCCGGCAGCTTGCCGGCGATGAAGTCGCGGAAGCTCTTGCCGGCGACATCGATGTACCGGTTATCGCGGTAGACGAAGTACATCGGCACGTCGAGCAGGTAGTCGACGTAGCGCTCGAACCCGAAGCCGTCCTCGAACACGAAGGGCAGCATGCCGCAGCGGTCCGGGTCGGTGTCCGTCCACACGTGGCTGCGGAAGGTTGTGAAGCCCGACGGCTTGCCCTCGTAGAACGGCGAGTTGGCGAACAGCGCGGTCGCCAGCGGCTGCAGCGCCAGGCTGATCCGGTACTTCTCGACCATGTCGGCTTCCGACTCGAAGTCGAGATTGACCTGCACCGTGCAGGTCCGCTTCATCATGTCGATGCCGAGATTGCCCTTCAGCGGCATGTAGCGCTTCATGATCTCGTAGCGGCCCTTCGGCATCCAGCCGATGTCGTCGCGGGTCCACTTCGGATCGAACCCGATGCCGAGCATGCCGACGCCGAGCTCGTCGCAGACCTCGCGGACCTGCGCCAGATGGGTGTGAACCTCGTTGCAGGTCTGGTGCAGGTTGTCGAGCGGGGCGCCCGACAGCTCGAACTGCCCGCCCGGCTCCAGGGTGATCGCGCAGCCGCCATGGGTCAGCGCAATGGTGTTGCCGTGCTCCTTGATCGGCTCCCAGCCGAAGCGGGTAAGGTTGTCGAGGATCACACCGATGCCGTCGGGGCCTTCATAGGGCAGGCGCTTTAGGTCGGAGAGCCGGAACGCGAATTTCTCGTGCTCGGTTCCGATCAGCCACTTGTCGCGCGGCTTGACCGACGACGAGAACCACTCGACGAGCTGCGCCTTGCCGGTGATCGGCGCGCCTTGGTCTTCAGGGGGACGGGACATGCGTGCCTCTTAATGGGTTGATGTCCGCCAATCGCCGGCCACCGCCTGCCAGACGGCGATGGCCGCCAGGGCGGCGGTATCGGCACGCAGGAGCCGAGGCCCCAGACCGACGGCGGTAACAAACGGCAGCGACCGGAGGCGGTCAAGTTCCTCCTGAGCAAAGCCTCCTTCCGGTCCGATCACGAATCCGACACGCTCGCGGATCGTCGGGCCGGCCGCGGCCAGCGCCTCGGCGATCCCGGGCACGCTGCCGCCGGCCCCGGACTCGTCGCACAGCACCATCGGCCGGTCGCTCGGCCAGGCTTCGATCAGCCGGTCGAGGGCGACCGGCTCGCGCACTTCCGGGACCGTCAGGCGCTCCGACTGCTCGGCGGCCTCCACGGCGTTGGCCGCCAGCCGGTCGGTGTTCACCCGGTCGACCATGGTGCGCCGGGTCATTACCGGCCACAGCAGCGAGGCGCCGAGTTCGGTCGCCTTCTGGGCGGTGAAGTCGATGCGGGCGCGCTTGATCGGCGCGAAGGCCAGCCACAGGTCGGGCTCGGGCCGTTGTTCGCGGGTCCGGCGCTCGACCCGCAGGGTCGCCCGGTTCTTCGCGATCGCCTCGATCCGGGCCAGCCACTCGCCGTCGCGGCCGTTGAACAGCGCCACCCCTTCGCCGGGGCCGAGCCGCAGCACGCTGCGCAGGTAGTGGGCCTGCGCGCTGTCCAGTTCAACGGCATCCGCCTCGGACAGCGGCGTCCGGACGTACAGGCGGGTCTCTATTCCGTCCTTCATGGCGGGGGTGTAGCGCCGGGCCGGGCCGGCGGCAAGCCGGCCCTGTTCCGGTCGCCGTCCTGCCCCGAGGCTGGCACATTTCCTGCTAACCTTGGCGGTATGCGCATTCCCTTCCTGTCACGCCCCCGCACGCCCGTGACCGATCGCCGCCGCCAGCGCCGGCTGCGGCCGCACGGCGACAGCTACGCCCGCATCGACGGCCGCGACTTCGCGATCCGCAACTGGTCGGAGGACGGGGTGCTGATCGCGCCCTATGCCGGCGGGCTGGCGCCGGGACAGCGGGCGGTCCTGTCGGTGGTGATCCGCGACTGGCACGATCCCGACGGTTCGCTGAGACTGGAGAACCTCGCGGTGGTCGTGCTGCGCATCGACGGCTTCGGTCTCGCCGCCCGGTTCCGCAACGTCGAGCGCTACAAGGCGGGGGCCCTGAAGGAACACTACGCCCGCAAGATCCGGAGTTCGCCGCGTGACCGATAGCAGCCCGACCGACGCCGCCCGCCGCCCGGAGATCTACGTCGACGCCGACGCCTGCCCGGTGCGCGACGAGATCCTGCGGGTCGCCGACCGGCACGGGCTGGTGGTGCACCTGGTCAGCAACCGCGGCTTCCGCACCACCGACCGGCCGAACGTGCGCAACGTCCTGGTCTCGGACCGGCTCGACGCCGCCGACGACTGGATCGCCGAGCGGATCGCCGCCGGCGACGTCGCGGTCACCGGCGACATCCCGCTGGCGGCGCGCTGCCTGGAGCGCGGGGCCCGGGTCCTGGACAGCAAGGGCAAGCCGTTCACCGAGCACGGCATCGGCATGGCGCTGGCCATGCGCGACCTGATGAGCGACCTGCGGGCGATGGGCGAGGTCAGCGGCGGCGGCCCGGGCTACACCAAGCAGGACCGGTCGCGCTTCCTCGAGGCGCTGGAGCAGGCCGTGCGCCGGTAGCGGCGGGCCGCCGGCCCTCGGACCGGCCCTTGGACATGCGCGCCGGCGCGCCATGTCATTCTGTGACGCAGATGGCGAGCACGGAGGCGACGGATGCGGACGACGACCGGGTGGATGGTCGCAGGCCTGGCGGCGGTATTGGCGCTGGTACCGGTCGGCGGCCGGGCCGAGATCCGGGCGACCGCCGCGGCCTGCGATCTGGTCGCGGAGACGCGGGTCGGCGGCTTCGAGCACCCCTGGGGCCTGGCCTTTCTGCCGGACGGGCGGGCGCTGGTGACCGAGCGGCCGGGCCGATTGCGGCTGGTCGATCCGGCCGGTGGCATCGGGCCGGTGGTGGAAGGCACCCCCGAGGTGGTGGCGCGCGGCCAGGGCGGCCTGCTGGACGTGGCCCTGCATCCCGACTTCGCCCGCAACGCTCTGGTCTACCTGAGCTACTCGGCGGCCTATGACGGCGGCGCCGGTACCGCGGTGGCACGGGGGCGGCTGGAGAGCGGTCCCGGCCGGCCGCGGCTGGCCGGGCTCGAGACGGTCTTCCGGATCAACCGGGCGAGCGGCACCACCCGGCATTTCGGGTCGCGGCTGGCGTTCGACCCGGCCGGCAACCTGTTCGTGACGGTCGGCGACCGCGGCGAGGACGAGCGCGCCCAGGATCCGGGCGATCACGCCGGTTCGGTGCTGCGGCTGCGCGACGACGGCAGCCCGGCGCCCGGCAACCCGTTCGTCGGCGCCGGTTCCGGCGGGGCGCCCGAGATCTGGTCCTACGGCCACCGCAACCCGCAGGGCATGGCCTGGGACCGGGCCGGCGACCGGCTGTGGATCGTCGAGCACGGTGCCCGCGGCGGCGACGAGATCAACCTGCCGCAGCGCGGCCGCAACTACGGCTGGCCGCGGATCTCCTATGGCGTGCACTACTCCGGCCGGCCGATCGGCGAGGGCAGCCGCGCCCCCGGGCTGGAGCAACCGGCATATTACTGGGACCCGTCGATCGCGCCGTCGGGGCTGGCGGTGGTGGCCGGGCCGCTGTTCGGGGCCTGGCGCGGCGACCTGCTGGTCGGGGCGCTGAAGGACGAGATGCTGGTGCACCTGACGGTCCGCGACGGCCATGTGGTCGGCGAGGAGCGGCTGTTCCGGCGGGCGTTCGGCCGGGTGCGCGACGTCCGGATCGGGCCGGACGGGGCGATCTGGCTGCTGACCGACGAGCCGGCGGGCGCGCTGATCCGGATCGCGCCGGCCGCGGGGCGCTGCGGCTGAGGGTGTTGAATTTTTGATGGTGCAGTGCAACATAGAGGGCAATCAACAAGCCTTCCAGGGTGGAGACGAGTGCCCGAGACAGGCTCGATCCAACCCCGTGGAGGCTCCGATGAGCCCGTCGCCCAGGACCTTCTCTTCGACCGCCGCCGAGGCGGTGCCGCCGGAGCCGCGAGGCGAGCCCGTTTCCGGTCCGCTGACGGTGCCCGACGATGCCGGTCCCGGCTGGATCCGGTCGGTGATGGACAAGGCGGCATCGGCCGTCGCGACCCGGCTGGCGGCAGGCCCGGTGCTGGCGGTCGCGGCCTCGCGCGCCGCCGTCACGCAGGCGGTCGCCCCGGGTGACAGGGTGCGACTGCACGTCGAGGAGATGCGCTACGGATCCACCTCGCTGACGCTGACGGTCGCCGCCTGGGCGGTCGCGCAGGACGGCGGCGCGCCGGAGAGGGCGGCCGCGGTCGAGTACACCTACATCGCGGTCGACGCCGAGGGCCTGCCCCGCCCGATCCTGGAGCAGATGCCGAAAGCCTGCGATGATCCGGCCGCCGACCCCGCCGCCGGAGACGAGACATGGATGCCGCCGACCTGATTCAGCACCTCGATTCGATCGCCACCTACTCGCCGCCGCTGCACGACGGCACGGTCAACCGGCGGCTGGTCGAGGCGGGGCTCGGTGCCGGCGTCGAGGTGATCCAGGGCCGGCTGGAGCCGGGCGGCACCGCCAGCCGGCACATGCACCGCGAGGCCTGGCAGATCATCCTGTTCCAGAAGGGCCGGGCCCGGGTCGAGCTGGGCGACGGGATCGCCCGGGAGGTCGGCCCGGGCACGGTGGTTCGGATCCCGCCGATGATGCCGCACTATGTCGAGATCCTCGGCGACGAGACCGCCGAGCTGATCGTGATCTACAGCCCGCCGGTCGGCCCGGACGGCTTCATCCCGGCCTGAGGGCGATCGCTATGTCGGTCGTGTAAGCTGCTGATTGGCGGCGCAACCGATCATCTGCTTCCGCTCTTCGAGCGACAGAATCCGGCAGAACACGATCAGCGAATCGAGCTCACCGGTCGCGGAGGAGGCAGTCGGCAAGCTGATACGCATCCAGTCCAGTTCCTCGACGCTTCCGTCCGACCGCAGGCACGGGCCGGCAAAGCGCTCGGCAAGGGGCTGTCCCCCGGCCAGCGTGCGCAAAGCGGAACGAACCACGCACTGCGCCAGGGCGCGATCCGGAACGCTCTCCGTGACTCGAGCATCGACGAAGCGGTCGGAGACCTCCGTCTCCCAAAGCGAGGTGAGCGCAGGCCGATAGGCGCCGAACACAATCTGGCCGTCGCAATCGCGCCGCAGAACCTTCAGGTTCACGTAGGGGCGGGGACCACTCCAGGACTTCATCGGCCAGGGGCTCGGCTCGCCGAGGTCGAGCCTGCCGCCGGTCATGCGCCAGGTGCCGAGCACGTAGCGCAGATCCGGATCCGATTCGTTCGCGATTGCTCGATCGGGCAAGTCGGAGACCGTGATTGCCGACGGCACGATCGGGGCGCCGCCGAACTCGGCTACGGCCCAGATCCATTCCGCCAGGCCATCGATCTCGCGCCCTGTGCACGTGTACGCGACCCAAGACCTACCTGTGTATGCGCTTGCCTTGACGAACGACAGCGTCGACGCGCGCTCGAAACCGCGAACCATGCTGAGCAGGGCCGCGATGGATGCCGGATGGGTCGCGCGCGGGTCGAACTCGATCTCGAGATACCCCAGGACCTCCTGCACGCGGATCCATCCGAGTGTATGCAGGGCAAACTGGCGGATGTCGTTGCCCAGACGTCCTACCAGCCTCTCCAGATCGCCTCGGCCGCCGCTCCCGTCGATCCACCGCGACTCAATTGCTGCGATCGTCACGTCAGCTTCCGTCCCAAAATCGTTCGAGCCACGCCTGTCCCGTACCTGCCAGAATGACGGTATCTTCCGCCGACAATACCGACGATCAAAGATTGCATTGTATCAAGTCAGCGGCGTCAAGTGCCCTGGCCTTCGGCATCTGGGATGCAGGCGGTAGAGCTCCGGTCGGGTAGCGAATGCTGCCCGGCGCAGCAGGTGGGAGAAAGCGCTCGCGGCATGCAGGGGCGCTCGGGCGCTGCAGCAGCGGGCCTGCCGGACAGTCAGGCCAGCGCCAGTTCGACCTCGACCGGCAGGTCGGTCCAGTCCTCGTCGCGGTCGCCGCCGTCGTTGAACATGACGGTCGCGAAGATCGCGTCGCGGTCCAGGACGGTCATCGGGTGGTGCCAGACGCCGGCGCGGTAGTTGATGCCGGTGCCGCCGTCCACCAGGAACAGCCGGGCGCCGGCCAGGTCCGGCCCGCCCTCGGCGCCGTCCGGGGCGACCATCACCACGTAGCGCGCCACGTCGACCGGCAGGAACGCCTGGCTTGAGAAGGCGTGCCGCTCCATCACCGTGGTCTTCAGCGGCAGCGAAGTCGGCGCGGTCAGGCTGGTCCGGAAGCAAACCTCCGCCTTGCCCGGCCGCCGGTTCTCGGCGAAGGCCGAGTAGTCGACCCGGCCCGGCTCGCCCGGCAGGGTCAGGATCTGGCCGAACGGCGCGAACGCCGCCTCGGTGATCGGTTCGGCAACCAGCTTCACGTCTCAGCCCTCCGCTGCAGGCGCCAGGTCCGGGGTCGACAGCAGCACGCCCTCGGCGCGCAGGCGCTCGCGCGCCTCGACCCAGACCGACTCCGCCTCGTCCGTGGTCATTCGTCCGTAGCACGCCATGTAGATCCGCGACAGCTCCAGGAATCCCGGCTTGTGACGGGCGGCCCAGCGCTCCAGGTCCCAGGGCTCGTCGGACGCCTGCACGCCCGCCTCGGCGCCGCAGAACGTCGCCTCCAGCACGCGGCCGTCCCGCAGCACCGGCCGGCAGGGCGCCATGTCGTAGTCGTAGTCCTCGAAGAACAGGATCCGGGCGTCCTCCTCGGCCGACGCGGTGGTGAACACCAGCCCGTCGACCGCGGCCGACGGGTCCTCGACCAGGATCGGGAAACTGTCGCGCAGGATCCGCATCCGGCGATAGCCGGGCAGCCGGGCCGGGGCCAGCGCGCCGGGGGCGGCCGGCCGCTCGAGCACCAGATTCAGCACGTCCAGGTCCATGAGGGTCCCGAAGAAGAAGTAACGCGTGCTCATCGCGGCGGACTCCGTGGCGGCCGGCATCGTCCCGGGATCGGCGGCGGAACATACAGGGAGAGGGTCGGCGGCTCAACGGCCGGCACGGTCGGGAAGGCCGAGAGTTTGGCCTCGCGGCCGTCCGGCGCTAGGGTTCCCCCGGAGGAGTTGAGAACGATGGCAATGACACCGCCGAACTGGGGCAGACGGCTGCCGAACTTCATCGCCGAAGACATGGCCGGCCGACGCTTCGAGTATCACCGCGACGTGGTCAGGGGGCCGACGGTCATGGTGTCGCGCGGCCCGTCGGCCGAGGTCGCCCGGGTGGTATCGGCGGTCGACGGTCGGGCGACGGTGCTGGCGATCGGCAAGGCACCGGGAACGGCGACCGTCACTCCCGGCCTGCGCGGACTGCTGGATCCGGAGGGTAAGATCCGCGCCGCCCTGTTCCCCGGCCCGGCGTCGGTCGTCGGCGCCCCGCCGGAAGTCCTGCTGGCGGATGCCGACCAGCGCCTGGTGGCGCGCGAGCGGCTCGACGAACCGGGCCTGGTGCGGATCCGGGCGGCGCTCGACGGCCTGAGCCGGCCGGCCGCCGGGGAGCGGCGGGCGACCGCGCCGGTCATGCTGCTGCCGAACCTCCTGGACCAGGATCTGCGCGACCGGCTGATCGCGGCGTTCAAGGCGGACAACCGCGAGGGCACGGTGGCCATCGTCGATGCCCAGGGCAACCCGACCATCGTCGAGATGCCGGACCGCAAGCGCCGGCGCGACCTGACCCTCGACCGCGGCGGGCCGCTCTACGCGGAGATCCACACGGCGATCGCCCAGCGGCTGATGCCGGAGCTCTGGAAGGCCTGGTGGATCGACCGGCTGCAGACCGAGGCGTTCTACGTCGCCAGCTACCAGGCCGAGCGCGGCGACTTCTTCTCGGCCCATCGCGACAACAACCTGCCGAGCACGGAGCGCCGCCGGATCGCCGTCAGCATCGAGCTGAACGACGACTACGAGGGCGGCGGGCTGGTGTTCCCGGAATACTCCGACGATCGCTGGCGCGCACCGGCCGGCGGCGGCCTGGTGTTCTCGTGCTCGCTGATGCACGAGGCGGTGCCGGTGACCGCCGGCCTGCGCTACGTGCTGCTGGTCTTCCTGGCCGCACCGACCTGACCGACCCTTCGAGCCGGATCGCCGAGAAACCGGTTGACGTGCGGGAAATGGAGATTAGGTGGTCAAGAGGCGTTTGCGGCAATGCGCGTGATGGCGCCGGGTACTGAGAACGGAGAACGGTCCTAATTTTGTCGAGTAGAGCAGACCAGAATCAGATTACTCCGAGAATTCAGGTCGATGGACTCGTAAAGATATTTGGCGATCGGCCGGAACCGGCGCTGGAAATGCGTGAATCCGGACACGATCGGGACGAGGTCCAGGCCGCGACTGGTCAGGTCGTGGCCGTCGACGACGTTTCCTTCGATGTGCCGGAGGGGGCGTTCTTCGTGGTGATGGGCCTGTCCGGATCCGGGAAGTCGACCCTGATCCGCTGTCTGAACCGCCTGATCGAGCCGACCGCCGGCCGGGTGCTGATCGACGGGGAGGACGTGACGGCGCTCGATGCCGGCGCCCTGCGGGAATTGCGGCGCACCAGGATCGGCATGGTGTTCCAGCACTTCGCCCTGCTGCCCCACAAGTCCGTGCGCCAGAACGTCGAGTTCGGCCTCAAGATCCGCGGCAGCGCCGCCGAGGCGCGCCGCGCCGCCGCCGACGAGGCGCTGGACGTGGTCGGCCTGGCGCGCTGGGCCGACTACCGGCCGAGCGCGCTGTCAGGCGGCATGAAGCAGCGCGTCGGGCTGGCCCGCGCGCTCGCCTCGCGGACCGAGATCCTGCTGATGGACGAGCCGTTCTCGGCGCTCGACCCGCTGATCCGCCGCGACATGCAGGACGAGATGCTGCAGCTGCAGCGCCGATTCCGGAAGACCGTCGTCTTCATCACCCATGATCTGCACGAGGCCCTGCATCTCGGCGACCGGATCGCCATCATGAAGGAGGGCCGGTTCGTCCAGGTGGCGACGCCCGAGGACATCGTGCGCGCGCCCGGCGACCCCTATGTCGCGGCGTTCACCCAGGACGTCGATCGCGGCCGGGTCGTGACCGTGGCGACACTGATGCGCGAGCCGGTGCCGAAGCACCGCGCGGCGGCCGAACCGGTCGCCGCGGGCGCGCCGATCGCCGAGGCCTATGCCGCCTGCGGCGAGGGCCTGCCGGTGCCGGTGGTCGACGAGGCCGGGCGCTGCGTCGGTGCCCTGCATCCGCAGGACGTGTTCGCCGAACTGTGCCGGGTGCCGGGGGCCGGGCCGCCAGACGCCGGGGCGGCGGCCGACCGGCCGGCCGCGGCGGGGTGACCGTCATGGCCGATCCGCTACCCCGCCCGTCCGACCTGCTGACCCTGCCGCTCGACGACTGGATCGAGTGGCTGGTGAAGGACCAGATGGTGCCGCTGCTGCGCCCGGTGTTCCAGGCGCTGCAGTGGCCGGTGAACCAGATTCTCGGCGGCTTCGAGGTCGCCCTGCTGGCGATCCCGTTCCTGGTGTTCCTGGTGGCCGGCTGCGCCGTCGCCTGGCGCGTCGCCGGCCGCAACGTGGCGGTCTTCACGGGCGTCGCGCTGGTGTTCCTGGATCTGGTCGGGATCTGGGAGGAGAGCATGACGACGCTCTCCATGGTGCTGACCGCCGTGCTGTTCTGCGCCCTGGTCGGGGTGCCGCTCGGCATCTGGGCCGGCCGCAGCGACCGGTTCGCCGCCGGCATCCGCCCGGTGCTCGACATCATGCAGACCACCCCCGCCTTCGTGTACCTGGTGCCGGTGGTGATGCTGTTCGGCGTCGGCATGGTGCCGGGGGTGATCGCCACCATCATCTTCTCGATGCCGCCGATCATCCGGCTGACCAACCTGGGCATCCGCCAGGTCTCGGGTGATCTGGTGGAGGCCGGGCACGCCTTCGGCGCGACCCCGCGGCAGATCCTGTTCGAGATCCAGATCCCGCTGGCGCTGCGCGCCATCCTGGCCGGGCTGAACCAGACCCTGATGCTGTCGCTGTCGATGGTGGTGATCGCCGCCCTGATCGGCGCCGAGGGCCTGGGCCTGATCGTGTTCCAGGGCATCGGCCGGCTGGACGTCGGGCTGGCGGCGCTCGGCGGGATCGGGATCGTGCTCATCGCCATCGTGCTCGACCGCCTGACCCAGGCGGTCGGCGACGCCAACGGCGAACCGCGCAGCTTCCGGGCGCTGTTCGCGAAGCTGGCCGGCCGGCGGCCCGCCGCGGCCGACGAGGCCGATCCGGCCGGCGAACCGCATTCGCGCGGCGCCTGAGCGGGGCGCCGCCGCGATCCACCGCCGGTGCGTGCCACAGCGCCGGCTCCCGCTCGACAACCGAGGCACCGAGAACCGGAAAAGGAGGTTCACATGCGTTACGGAACAGCGGTGAAGGGCATCGCCGCAACCGCGATCGCGGCGGCCCTGTTCGTCTCACCCCAGGATGCGGCCGCGGCCGGCCCCGGCGACGGCGTGACCGTCACGCCTGCACGCGCGACCTGGGATACCGGCTGGTTCCAGACCGCGATCTACAGCCAGGCGCTGGAGGCGCTGGGCTACGACGTCGGCCAGCCGAAGTCGCTCGACAACCCGGTCTTCTACCAGGCGGTCGCCAGCGGCGACGTCGACTTCTGGGTCAACGGCTGGTTCCCCCTGCACAACAGCTACGAGGACGATTTCGGCAAGGGCGCCGAGACCGTCGGCTACGTCGCCAAGGGCGGCGCCCTGCAGGGCTACCTCGTCGACAAGGCGTCGGCCGACAAGTTCGGCATCGAGAGCCTGGAGGACTTCAAGCGCCCGGACGTGCGGGAGGCGTTCGACAGCAACGGCGACGGCAAGGCCGACATGGTCGCCTGCCCGCCCGGCTGGGGCTGTGAACTCGTGATCGAGCACCAGCTCGACGCCTACGACCTGCGCGACAGCATCAACCCGATCAAGGCCGGCTACTCGGCCTCGATGGCCGACGCGATCGGGCGCTACGAGGACGGCAAGCCGATCCTGTTCTACACCTGGACGCCGAACTGGACGGTCGGCCTGCTGAAGCCCGGCAAGGACGTGGTCTGGATCGGCACGCCGTTCCCCGCGCTGCCCGACGACCAGAAGAAGTACGAGGACATGACCACGGTCGAGGGCGTCGAGGGCTGCGTCGCCGATCCCTGCAGGATGGGCTGGCCGGCCAACGACATTCGCCCGGTGGTCAACAAGGACTTCCTGGAGGAGAACCCGGCGGCCGCCACGCTGTTCAAGGTGGCGCGCATCCCGCTGCAGGACATCTTCGCGCAGAACGCCAGGATGTTCGAGGGCGAGGACAAGCCGGAGGACATCCAGCGCCACGCCAAGGAGTGGATCGAGAGCCACCGGAAGACCTTCGACTCCTGGATCGAGAAGGCCGAGGCGGCGTCCTCGTGACCGCCTGATCCCGGCGCGAACCGACCCGCAAGCGGAGCGGCGGTGCCTGGCGGCGCCGCCGCCTCTGCGCTGGCGGGCCGATGGAGCCGGCCGCGTCCTATCGCTGCGATCGGCGTTCGCGATTGACGCCGACGCCCGAAGCGCACATGTCGTGTCGGCCCGAGAGGAGAGTGCCGACCATGGCCCTGCGCACCGTCACCGCCGTTCCCGGCGTGCCCGACCACCCGACCGTCCGGCTCGGCCGGCTCGGCGTCCTGCTGGTCAACCTGGGGACCCCGGACTCGACCAGCATCCCGGATATCCGCCGCTATCTGGCGGAATTCCTCTCGGACCGCCGGGTGATCGAGGTCAACCCGCTGCTGTGGAAGCTGATCCTGCACGGGGTGATCCTGCGCATCCGGCCGCCGAAGACCGCCGAGGCCTACCGGGCGATCTGGATGACCGAGACCGACGAGTCGCCGCTGCGCTTCCACACCCGGGCGACCGCCGAGGCGCTGCAGGCCCGTCTCGACCCGGACGCCGGGACGGTGCGCGTCGACTGGGCGATGCGCTATGGCAACCCGGCGATCCGCGAGCGCATGCAGGCCCTGCAGGACGAGGGCTGCGACCGCATCCTGGTGCTGCCGCTGTACCCGCAATACGCAGCGTCGACGACCGCCACCGTGGTCGACGAAGTGTCCCGCCATCTGCGCGCGACGCGCTGGCAGCCGGCGGTGCGGACGGTGCCGGCGTTCCACGACGACCCGGCCTATATCGAGGCGGTGGCCGCCGGCATCCGGGCGCACCTGGCCACCCTGGACTGGGAGCCGGAGGTGATCCTGGCGTCGTTCCACGGCCTGCCGAAACGCTACCTGACGATGGGCGACCCGTACCACTGCCACTGCGCCAAGACCGCCCGGCTGGTGCGCGAGCGGCTGGGGCTGGACGCCGACCGGCTGCGGCTGACCTTCCAGTCGCGCTTCGGCCGCGAGGAGTGGCTGCGGCCCTACACCGACGAGACCATCGAGACCCTGGCCAAGGCCGGGGTGAAGCGGATGGCCGTGGTGATGCCGGGTTTCGTCGCCGACTGCGTCGAGACCCTGGAGGAGATCGCCCTGCAGGCGCGCGAGACCTTCGAGCATGCCGGCGGCACGCATTTCACGGCGGTGCCCTGCCTGAACTCGGGCGCCGACGCGATCGGCCTCTACGAAACCCTGGTCCGCCGCGAACTGGGCGGCTGGTGGGACTCCGCCGACCGCGGGTAGCGCGCCGCCGACCCGCGATCCGGTCGCGCTGCGTTCAGGCCGGCGCGTCGGCGGCCGGCGCCGGACCCGACAGCGCGATGGCGATCGGCGCACTGCCCGGCTCGAGCACGGTGGTGCTCGTCGGGAAGGCGAAGTCGATGCCCTCCTCCGCGAAGCGCTGCAGGATCCGCAGGTTGATCCGGTCGTGCGCGGCCTTGAACTCCCAGAACTCCGGCGGGTGGAACCACGTGTAGGCGACCAGGGCCAGGTTGTCCGCCGCCAGGTCCTCGAAATAGATCCGCGGCGGGCGGTCGGCCCAGCTCCCGGCGTGCTCGTCGAGCACCTCGCGCAGGACGGCCAGCGCATGTTCGACCGTCGCCGGTGGCGTGTCGTAGGTCAGGCCGAGACGGATGATCCGGCGAATACTCGGGCGCCGGGACACGTTCACGATCTCCACCGACGCCATCTTCTCGTTCGGGATCGTCGTCAGGGTGCCATTGAGCTGGCGGATCCGGGTCGAGCGCAGCCCGATGGTCTCGACCACGCCCTCGTGGCCGAGGACCGAGATCAGGTCGCCGGCCCGATAGGGCTGGTCGAAGAAGATCATCAGGCTGCCGAGGACGTTCCGAAGCGTGTCCTGCGCGGCCAGCGCGATCGCCAGGCCGCCGACGCCGACGCCGGCGATCAGGCCGACCAGCGGCAAGCCGATCTTCTCGCCGCCGAGCAGGATCAGGGTCACGGCGAAGACCATGCCCAGGATGCGCGAGCACAGTCGCAGCACCTGGGCGTCCAGGGTGCCCTCGGCGACGCGCGGCGAGGCGATCACGAGCTCGGCGGCCGACACGCAGGCGACCCAGGCGATCCAGGCGCCGACCAGGTGCATCACGGCTTCGGCGCCGATCCTGATCGGCGAGCCGAGCGCCTCGTTGACATGTATGACGCCGTTGGCCACGACGGCGCCAAGCGGCACCAGGACGACGATCGCGACCGGCACCACCAGCCGGACCAGCGACGCGCCGACGGCGGACCGGTCGCCGATCCGCCGCCGCAGGCGTCCCGAGAGGTGGTAGGCGAGGGCGATCAGGGCCGCGATCAGCGCCACCAGGGCCGCCAGCGCCAGCAGTTTCCAGACGACGAGACCGAAGACGCTCGACTTGAGCCAGCCGGGCAGGTTCTCGATCGCCCTCGGGGGAATCAGCACGCCGCCGATCAGCTGGCGGATCTCGACGAAATCCCGCGTCGGCACGGTACGCCGGTAGGGCAGGTGCCTGACCAGGGCGTAGTCGTCGGCGGCCAGATTGACCGTGTCGCCGCTGAACAGGTAGTCGCCCCGCCGCTCCCCGTCCGTGACGCGGACCATGGTGATGTTGGTGCCGGGCACCAGCCAGCGCTCGGGCGGGTTCGCGCCGGCGACCGCCTCCGGCCCCGGGATCGCCTCGGCCGGCGGCAGCTCGATGCGGGACAGGATCTCGTACAGATAGACACTGGCCTCGACGGCGACCTGGTCGCGGGTCGCCGGCGCGATGTCATGGAGATCCAGGACCCGGAAAGCCGTCCGCCGACGGGCGTTGAACGCTGCCTGCAGGTGGGCCAGCGTCGGGTCGACATAGTAGACGTCCCGGTAGAACCGGCCGACCGCGTCGCTGCTCTCGAGGAACCCCATCAGGGTCGCGCGCGGGCTCGATGTGTCGACCGGCTGCAGGGGGTGCCCGGTTGCGTCCGGCGATACCGTCTGCTGGGCGGCCGCCGGGCCCGCCGCCGCGAGCAGCAGGCACAAGAGGGCTCGGACGACGTGCTTGATCATGGCGACCCTCGTTGCGGGAGCGGAGCCTGGGCCCCGGCGGCGACGGAGCCGACGATTCCTAGCACGCGGGCAGGCCGCGCGTGGTCGGCAATTCGAACCGATACCCCGCTCTCTCAGGTAGCGACGGGTTCGGCGGGTCGACGGTTCAGCCTGCGGGTCAGCAGCATCGCCAGGCCGATCGCCGCGAACAGCCCCACCGAGCCGGCGACCAGGGCGGTGTCCTCCAGCCGCAGCAGCCCGTATAGCCCGGCATACAGCCCCGCCAGCAGGCCGCCGAAGACCAGGGACAGGCGCAACTCGGCCAGCACGGCGCGGGCATAGAGCCCGGTCTGGGCGACCACCCCGGCGGCGCCGAGCGCGTAGGCCGCGGCAAAGCCGAGCAGTTCGGACAGCGACAGCAGCAGCAGGAAGAAGCAGGCGACCGAGGCGCCGGTCAGCAGGTAGTGCAGCCAGTGCAACGGTCGCCGGAACACGGTCTCCAGCAGCACGAACGCCCCGAAGGTGTAGAGGGCGAACAGCATGCCGTATTTCAGGGTCCGCTCGGTCATCCGGTACGGGTCGACCGGCTGCACGAGGGCGACTCCGAAGGCCGCTGCTTCCAGGGTCGCCAGCCCGTCGGCTGCGGCCGGGCCGGATCCGGTAGTCCAGCTGGACGGGGTGCCGCGGCCGAACGGGCCGATCTCCCAGGTCGCCTCGAACCCGTCGGTGGTGATCTCGTGGCTCGCGGTGGTGCGGCTGCCGGTGAAGCTGGGATGCGGCCAGGGCGACCGCATGGCCACCGTGGTCGACCGGCCCGACGGCGCCAGGTGGAACTGCCCGGTGCCGCGCAGGCCGACCGTCAGGACGAAGCGTCCGTTGGCCTCGTCCGAAAGGACGGCCGCCGGCAGGGTCGCCGCGATGGCCTGGTCGCCGAGCACCGTCTTCGCCGCGGCGGCAAGGTCGGGGTCGACCGGCACGGCGGTCCCGTTCCAGCCGGCCTCCGGCGTGCCGACGACGCCGGCAGCGTCGGCCATCCGCAGCGCCAGGACCGGCGGCCGCAGGCCGACGCCGGCCTGTCCGGCGAAGTCCTCGCGGGCGAATCGGCCGCCGATCGTCGCGGTCGCTGTATAGACCGGTACTTCGAACAGGCCGCGGTGCCGTGTCTCGGTTTCCAGCACGACCGCGACGTCGAGCTCCCTGGGCGAGATCACCCGGTACGCGGTCTCGGCCCGCAGCGTGTCGCCGCTGCCGGACACCCGGTCGACCGGCACGATCAGGAACGGGCCGGCGAGATGCTGCGCCGGCCCCCACAGGGCGCCGACCGCGTCGCGGGCGACGTTGCGCATCCATTGCCGCTCCGCGACCAGGCCGTCGACCTGCTCGAGGGCGACGAGGAAGCCGATCAGCATCGCCGCCAGACCGAGTGTCTTGGTGGTACGATCGCGGGACAGGAACGCCCGCAGCCGCCGTGAACCGGTCGCCTTGCCGGTCGTGCCGTCCGTTCCGGTGTTGGTCGTCATCCTCGCTCCTCCCTGGCTGACCCGGCCGACGATCGCCGGGTGGCGTGGCCAGGTCGGGGAGGGAATGCGGCCGGTGGGCGGCGAATGACGGCGTCGGCGCGGCCGGTGCCTTCGGCTAGAACCCCGCGACCGCGATGTCGTCCGGGTCGGCGACGCCGATCAGGGTGATGCGGGTGCCGGTGGACAGCCGCAGCATGGCGTCGTCGCCCAGGTCGGTCCGGATCGCGACGGAGGTACCGGCGGCCAGCAGGATCTGGTCCTCGGCGACGTCGAAGCCGTGGATGGTATCGCGGCCGTCGTTGGCGTCGGAGTAGACGAAGGCGTCGCCGCCGAGCCCGCCATACAGCAGGTCGTCGTCGCCGCCGCCGGTCAGGCGGTCGGCGTCCTGGCCGCCGTACAGGGTGTCGTCGCCGCTGCCGCCGTCCAGCAGGTCGTCGCCCTGGTTGCCGTAGACCAGGTCGTCGCCGGCGCCGCCCGACAGGCTGTCCTGGCCGGCCGGGATCCACAGCCGGCCGTCGCGGAACACGAAGGTCTCGGGGGAGTTCATGCCGCCGACCAGGGTGTCGTTGCCGGCGCCGCCCGACAGCAGGTCGTCGTCCTGGCCGCCATAGATCAGGTCGTTGCCGGTGCCGCCGTCGATGGTATCGAGGCCGACATTGCCGTACAGCACGTCGTTGCCGGAGAAGCCCGACAGGATGTCGTAGCCGTCGCCGCCGAACATCAGGTCGTCGGCGGTGCTGCCGCTCAGGCTGTCGTCGTCGGCGGTGCCGACATAGGTGGCGTCGAAGTCGACGGTCACCTGCGTCGTCGTCTCTGCGACGGTCGATGCGAAGGCGGTGGTCGGGGGCATGACGGGCTCCGCGGCTCGATTCCTGTTCGTTCTGAGGCAAGCAAGAAGCGGTCCAACACACGCTGAGCCCGCCACATGCTATTGAACGCGACACAGGCGCAGTTCCGTCGCTCGAAGCCGGCTGCCTGATTTGCTTGAGGGGGGCGGGCATGCCCGGTGACGCGATCACGCTGGCCCTGCTGTCGGCCGTGTTCTTCGGATCGGCCCTGGTGCTGACCCCGTTCGGCCTGCGGCACCTGGCACCGCTGCAGGCGGCGGCGGTCAGCGTGCCGACGACCGCGGCGGCCTTCCTGCTGGTCTCCCCGCTGACGGTCGACTGGCGGGCGGCGGCGTGGCCGGCGGTGCTGGTGTTCGCCGGGGTCGGCCTGCTGTTCCCGGCGACCGTCACGATGCTGACCTTCGCCGCCAACCGGCGGCTGGGACCGCATGTGACCGGCGCGCTCGGCAACCTGACCCCGCTGTTCGCGGTGCTGCTGGCCGCACTGCTGCTGGGCGAGGTGCCGGGATGGCGACAGGCCGCCGGCATCATGGTGGTGGTGGCCGGGGCGACGGTCCTGGTCCTGGGGTCGGCGCGCAGCGCCACGGTGCCGGCCGGGGCGGCGCTGCTGCTGCCGCTGGCCGCCGCCCTGGTGCGCGGCCTGGTGCAGCCGGCCGTCAAGATCGGCTTCGAGACCTGGCCCGACCCCTATGCCGCCGCCACCGTCGGCTACCTGGTGTCGGCGGCGGTGGTGACCGGCTTCGCGGCCGCCCGCGGCGGCCTGCCGTCACCGCGCGCCGACCGGGCCGGCATCCTGTGGTTCGCCGCGGTCGGACTGTGCAACGGGGCGGCGGTGGTCACCCTGTACGCCGCCCTGGCGCGCGGCCCGGTGGCGCTTGTCGCCCCGCTGGTCGCGACCTATCCGCTGGCCACCCTGGCGCTCGGCGCGCTGGTCCTGCGCGGCGTGCGGATCGGCCCGCGGGTCGCCGTCGGCGTGGCGGTCACCGTCGCCGGCGTCGCCCTGCTGCTGGCCGGCCGCTGACCCTCAGTCGTCGCCGGCCGGGGCGGCATCCCAGCCGTACACCGCCCTGGCCTGCTCGGGGCTGACGAAGCCGTCGCGGACGTCGATCGCCAGTTGCGCCCGGTCACGGGCCTCGGGGTCGCCGAGGCCGCCGCCGCCGGGCATCTCGATGATCACCTTGTCGCCGGCCGGGATGGTCTGCCGGCCCTTGCCGCGGAACGACGGGCCGGAGGCCAGGGTCAGCCTGCCGGCGGTGCCGTCCCGGCCGCCGTTGCGGCCGCGCGGGGCGTGGATCACGCGGTCGAACATGCAGTTCATGGCGAACGGCGCGCCGTCGGCATGGGCGATCTCCATGACCTGGCCGAGGCCGCCGCGCTGGGCGCCGGGGCCGCCGGAGTCGGTCCGGTACTCCTTCTTCCAGAAGATCAGCGGGGCGATGGTCTCGTTGACCTCGACCGGGGTGTTGCGCACGCCGGACGGGAAGGCGGTGGCGTTCAGGCCGTCCTTGCCGGGCCGGGCGCCGGTGCCGCCGGCGTGGAAGGTGTTCATGGCGAACGGCCGGCTGTCGCCGTAGTCGCCGTCGGCGATTCCGTGGCCGCCCAGCAGCACCGGGTTCCACAGGCAGCTGGTGCCCTCGGCCGGTACCCGGTCGGGGATGATCTGGTTCAGGCAGCCCAGCACCACGTCCGGCAGCATCTGGCCGATCACGTGGCGGGCGGCGACCGCCGACGGGTGGGCGGCGTTCAGGATCGTGCCCTCGGGGGCGGTGACCCTGACCGCGCCCAGCGACCCGGCGTTGTTCGGCACCCGGCCGCCGATCACGCAGCGCACGCCGAAGCTGGCATAGGCCTGGGTGTAGGTCAGCGGCACGTTGATGCCGTAGCTGGAGGTGCCGGAGGTGCCGGCGAAGTCGACCGCGATGCCGTCGTCGCCCACGGTCAGGGTGCCGACCAGGTCGATCTCCCTCTCGTAGCCGTCGATCCGCATGGACTGCGACCATGTGCCCTTCGGCAGCTTGCGGATCTCCTCCAGCATGCCGGCCCGGCTGCTGTCGATGATGTGGCGGCCGAGCTCGTCCAGGTCGGCGAGGCCGAACTCCCGCATCATGTCGACCAGCCGGCGCCCGCCGACCTCGTTGCAGGCCATCAGCGAGTAGATGTCGCCCTCGACCTCGACCGGGTTTCGGACGTTCACCCGGATCACCCCCATCAGGCCCTCGTCGACGGTGCCGCCGGCGGCCAGCCGCATGATCGGGATGTTGATGCCTTCCTCGTAGACCTGCCGGCCGTCCGGCCCGAAGCCGCGGCCGCCGACGTCGACCACATGGGTGGTGCAGGCGAACAGCCCGACCGGCCGGCCGTCCAGGAAGGTCGGGGTGACCACCGTGAAGTCGTTCAGGTGGCCGGTGCCCTTCCACGGGTCGTTGGTGATGAACACGTCGCCCTCGGCCATGGTCGCGACCGGGAAGACCTCCAGGAAGAACCCGACCGAGGCGGCCATGGCGTTGACGTGGCCGGGGGTGCCGGTGACGGCCTGGGCCAGCATCCGGCCCTGGATGTCGAACACCCCGGCGGAGATGTCGCCGGCCTCGCGCGCCGAGGTGGAGAACGCGGTGCGCACCAGGGTCTGGGCCTGCTCCTCGACCACCGAGAGCAGCCGGTTCCACTGGATCTGCATGTGGATCTGGTCGAGGGCGGTGCGGTTGGCGGGGGCGGGGCTTGCGGTCATGGCGTTTCTCCTCAGGCGCCGCGTCGGCCGGTCGTGGGCCTGGCGGTCAGCACCAGATAGCCGAGCGGATTCACCGACACGTCGAAGGGCGAGGTGACGACGGTGGTGGTCTGGTCCTCGACGATCAACGCCGGGCCGGGCACGGTGGCCCCGGGCACCAGGTCGTCGCGGACGTAGATCGCATAATCGACGCTTTCCTGCAGGTCCGGGTCGAACACGCTGCGCGAGCCGACCGGCCTGGGCGCCGGGGCGTCCTTCGGGATCGCGGCCGGGGCCGCGGCCGGGACGATCGGGGCCGAGACCGTGAGGGTCCAGCTCAGGATCTCCGGCTCCTGTCCCGGAATGGTGCGGCCGTACAGGTTGACGTACTCGGCCTCGAAGGCGGCCCGGATGCGGCCGGCGTCGGCCGCGGTCAGGGCGCCGGCCGGCAGCGGCACGCTGATCTCGTGGCCCTGGCCGACATAGCGCATGAAGGCGACCCGGGTCTCGCTCAGGCCCTCGGACCCGGCGCCGGCTGCGACGATCGCCGTCGCCTCCTCGGCCATGCCGGCCAGCAGGGCGTTGACCGCGCCGGCGTCGAACTCGGACAGCCGGAGATAGCGGCTGCGCACCACCTCGTAGGAAATCGGCGCCCGCAGGAAGCCGATCGCCGACCCGACGCCGGCGCCGGTCGGCACCACCACTGTGTCGATGTCGAGCTTCTCGGCGAGTCGCGCGGCGTGCAGCGGGGCGGCGCCGCCGAACGCGATCATGGCGCGGGCGGTGATGTCCTTGCCCCACTCGATGGCGTGCACGCGGGCGGCATTGGCCATGTTCTCGTCGACGATCTCGGCGATCGCGAAGGCGCCGAGCCGGCCCTCCAGCCGCATCGGCCCGCCGACCGCGTTCGCGACCGCGTCGGCCGCCGCTTCGACGTCGAGCTTCACCTCGCCGCCGGCGAACCGGGCCGGGTCGATCTTGCCGAGCACCACGTCGCCGTCGGTCACGGTCGGGCGGGTGCCGCCGCGGCCGTAGCAGGCCGGGCCCGGCTCGGACGACGCGCTCTCCGGTCCGACCAGCAGCCGGCCCATGGCGTCGACATGGGCGATCGAGCCGCCGCCGGCGCCGATCTCGACCATCTCGATCGCCGGGATCCGGACCGGCAGGCCGCTGCCCCGCAGGTTGCGATAGACCCGGGCGACTTCGAAGGTCCGGGTGGACAGCGGCGCGAAGTCGTCGATCAGGCAGATCTTCGCGGTGGTGCCGCCCATGTCGTAGGACAGCACGTCGCGCAGGCCGCATTCCTTGGCGATCTCGGTCGCCAGGATGGCACCCCCGGCCGGCCCCGACTCGACCAGCCGGATCGGGAAGCGGACGGCGGTCTCCAGCGTGGTCAGGCCGCCGCCCGAGGTCATCAGCAGGAACGGGCAGCGATAGCCCCGGTCGCGCATGCGGGCGTCGAGCTCGGTCAGGTAGCGCGCCATCTTGGGCTGGACGTAGGCGTTGGCGCAGGCGGTCGACTGGCGCTCGTATTCGCGGATCTCCGGGCAGACCTCGCTCGACAGGGTGATCGCCAGCTCCGGGTAGGCCGCGGCCAGGATCTCGGCGACCCGGCGCTCGTGGGTGCCGTTGGCGTAGCTGTGCAGCAGGCCGATCGCCACGGCGTCGATCTTCTCCTCGGCGATCCGCGGGATCAGGGCGCGCACCGACTCCTCGTCGAGCGGCACCAGCACCTCGCCGCGGTAGTTCAGCCGCTCGCCGACCGACCAGCGCAGGTAGCGCGGCACCAGCGGCGGCGGCCGGTCGATGCCGATGTCGTATTGCTCGAACCGGTTCTCCTGGGCCATCTCGACGCTGTCGCGGTGACCGGCGCTGGTGATCAGCGCGGTCTTCGCCCCCTTGCGCTCGATCAGCGCGTTGGTTGCCAGCGTGGTGCCGTGGATGATCAGGCCGACGCTCTCCGGCGCCACCCCGGCTTCCGCCACCGCCTTGTCGACGCCGGACAGAACGCCGATTTCGGGCGCCTGCGGGGTGGTCAGGACCTTCGCGGTGACGCGCCTTGGTCCGATCTCCAGGGCGACGTCGGTGAAGGTTCCTCCCACGTCGACGGCGAGACGCGGGGCGGTGCTGGACACAGTCATCGGGGGAGCCGTTGTTGCGGTGCAAAAGAAGCCGCCAAGGTTCTCGATCCGAGCCGGCTTCGTCAATGGGCGTTTGGCGATCCTGATCGGAACCGTCCGCGCGCTCGGTTGTTTATGGGATGACCGCGGACGGGGGGAGCGATCTCCCGGCCCGCGATCAGCAAGACCCAATCGGGAGGTCTCGATGCACCCCCAGCGACTCGTCGGACTGGCTCTCGTCGCCGCCGGCGCCGTGCTTGTCGGCCTCGGCCTCAACGCCACGGATGCGCCGATGGCCCAACTGACCGAGGCGGTCACCGGCAGCTACCCGGATCGCACGATCTGGCTGCTGGCGGGCGGCGCTGCGGCGCTCTGCGTGGGCTTTGTGCTGACGGCAGGGCGCCGCGTGCGCTGAACGCCCGGGCCCTGCCACCGGGTCCGGTCACCGGACCCCGACCACTGTAGATCCGTCTACTGAAACGACCGAAAGGACTGACCATGCGCAAGACCCTGATGTATGCCCTGCCGGTGACCCTGGCGATCGGCACCGCCGCGGGCGGCTTCGCGACCGGGAGTGCCGATGCGGCGACCCTGTTCCCGCTGTTCCCCAACGTCGAGCAGGTCCGGGCCAGCAGCCCGAACGGCACCGGCTTCGGCGGCACCCTGGCCAAGGAATACAAGGACCTGTCGCTGTTCGAGGCCGACGACATGGGCGACTGGAAGGACGCCGAGTTCTTCGCCGGCAAGAGCCTGCGGTCGGGCGGCGGCGACGTGCCGATGCCGACCGAGCCGGAGAAGTGGGACATCCAGGATGCTTCCACCCGCTCCGAGCTGCAGACCGCCCGCACCGACCTGGTGAGCGTGCTGGACGCCGGTGGCCGGGAGAAGGCGCCGACCGAGGCGGCGGTTGCCCAGACCCGCTACGACTGCTGGGTCGAGCAGGAGGAGGAGGGTCACCAGTTCGACCACATCGCCGCCTGCCGGGCCTCGTATCTGGCGGCCATGGAGGCCCTGCGGAACGCCATGAAGCCGACCAACGTCACCTATGAGACGGTCCAGGAGGAGGTCGCCCGCGACACGGTGTACTTCGACTGGGACAAGGCGAACATCCGTGGCGACCAGCAGGGCGAGCTCGATCGCTTCCTCGACGAGATGCGGAAGATCGAGCCGGTGACCCTGTACATCGAGGGCCATGCCGACACCTCGGGCCCGCAGGACTACAACGACGACCTGTCGCGCCGGCGGGCCGAGAGCGTCCGCGCCGAGCTGCTGCGCCAGGGCATGACCATCGGCGAGATCAAGGATCTCGACATCCAGGCCAGGGGCGAGAACGACCCGGCCGTGCAGACCGGCGACGGCGTCCGCGAGGAGCGCAACCGCCGCGTGGTGGTAATCGCGACCGGCCAGACCACCCAGGAGAAGACGGTCAAGGTCGACCAGAGCGCCTCGGTGACCAAGCAGTAGTCCCGCCGACGCTGCGACCGAACGACCAGGGCCCGCCGGGAAACCGGCGGGCCCTTTCGCGTGTGAAGAGAGGGGATCGGCCGGCCGATGCGGGGCGCTTCCGTACGGACAACCGGCGCAAAAAAGAACCGGCCCGCCGAGAGGGCGGGCCGGGAGGAGCTGGGGAGGATGACGTCGGGCGGGCGGGATTACTTCTTCTTGGTCTGGTCATAGATGTAGCCGCCGGCGGCACCGACCGCACCGCCGATCACGGCGCCGCAGGAGACGCAACCACCGGTCAGCAGGCCCGCGGCGGCGCCGGTGCCGGCGCCGAGGGCGCCGCCGGAGAGGGTACGTTGCTGGGTGTCGTTCATGCCCGAGCAGCCACCGAGCGCAAGAGCGCCGGCCAGGGCCGCGGGGAGCAGCAGACGTGTCATGGCTGTTCTCCTGATCGTCGTGACGCAACCCGGCCGGACTCGGCGCGGGTCTGGAAGGGGAAACTCGGCAGCCGGCGGAACGGTTCCCCGGCGGCCCGCTCGATCGGTGTTTTCTTGCGGTGGCTCCGCCGCCTGGCCTAATGTCCGCCAAAGGTCAGGAGACACCGGATGGCATTGCAGAACGGTGCACGACCGAAGACCCGGTCGACGGCAAGCGTCGTGACCGTATCCGTTGCCCTGCTCATCGCGTTGGTCGGTCTCGAAGCCATCGTTCGTCTGCTCGACGGCGTCGGCTTCACCGCCCGGAACTACGTGGCGGACAGGCTGTCCCTGGTCGCCGGCGGCTATCCCGGGGTCTACGATCCGGAACTCGGCTACGTCCCGACACCGGACTACGACGGCATGCCGGCGGCCTGGAACGCGCGGGTCACCATCGGCCCGGGCGGGCTGCGCCAGAACGCGCCGGGCGAGCAGACACCGGTTCCCGCGGCCGTGGTCGCGGTCGGCGGGTCCTATACCTTCGGCGACGAGGTCTCCGACGCCCACACCTGGCCGGCACAGCTGCAGGGGCTGCTCGATCAGCCGGTGGCGAACGGCGGAGTGTTCGGCTACGGGATCGACCAGGCGGTGCTGCGGGCCGAGAAGCTGGCCGCGGCGCATCGGCCGCTGGCGCTGGTCCTGCTGTTCTCCTACGACGACGTCCGGGCGGCCCAGCTGCTCCAGCGCACCGGCATGGAAAAGCCCTATTTCGACGTGGTCGACGGCCGGCTCGAACTCCGGAACCGGCCGCCGGCCCGGAACCGGCCGCGGGTCGAGCAGGTCGGCGCGGTGCGGGCGGTCCTCGGCTACAGCTATCTCGTCGACTGGCTGGCCCGCCGGTCGGGCGCCACCGCGTGGTGGTATGCGCCCGGGTTCTCGGAGGTGCGGGCGCATGCCGAGGGGCTGCAGGTCGCCTGCCTCCTGATGCAGCGGCTCGAGGCGCTGCAAGACAATACCGGGGCGTCGGTCCTGGTGGTCGCGAACTACCCGCCGCGCGACCTGACCACCCCCGACGACCCGCGGTCCGTCGAGGATCTCGGTGGATCGGCCCGGTTGCTGGAATGCGCGAAGCGCAACGGCCTGACCACGCTCGATACCCTGTCGGCGCTGCGCGCCCGCTATCGCGCCGACCCCTCGGCCTTCATCGGGCAGTACTACGTCCACGCGGTTCCGTCGGCGGCCGGGCATCGGCTGGTGGCGGAACTCGTGGCCGATGCGCTCGCCCGCCTCTACGGTGGCGGATGAGCGAGGCCCGGTCGGCGCCCCTGACGGCGAGTCGGCGCGGGGGGCTGATCCTGGCGGCGGCCGCGCTCGCGGCGGCTGCGGGCGTGTGGTTGGCGGTCCGTCATGGCAGTGACGGGTTCTCCGGACGGATGCTCCTGCTCCCGGCAGCGCTCGGCTGGGCCGGGCTGACCCTCGGCCTGGCTCTGGCTGCCCGGCGGCTGTGGCGGCCGCGCGACGGGCTCTGGCAGCGGCCGCTGTTGACGCTGCCCCCGGTCGAGCGGCCGGTCTACGACGTGACCGCCGGCCTGACCGATGCCGCGGTGCTGGGGCTTGCAGCGGGACTCGGCGCTGCGCTGGCGTTCGACCTCGGGGCGCTCGGCATGCTCGGGACCGCGCTGGCGGTGGCGGCGGCCCTGGCGGTCGCGACCGGGCGCGAGGCCGAGGGGCTGGCGCGGGCGGTTGCCGGGCTGGCGCCGCTCGGTCCGGCTCTGCTGTCGGTGGCGTCGGCGCGGACCGCGGTCAGCGTGGTGGAGTCCGGCGCGACACAGGCCTATCCGTGGTTTCCGGTCTGGCTGGCGGTGATTCTCGCGGTAGCCGGCTGGGCCGTCGTGCACCGGCTCGGCGCGGAGCGGGCGGCGCGTCCGGTGGCGATGCTGTGGGTCGGCCTGCCGCTGGCCTGGCTGCTGGTGGCGGACCTGCCCGGCGGCTTGGGACCGTTCGATCTGCGCGTCGAGGGCGAGACCCTGTCGGCGGCGTTCGCCGCGCTCGACGGGCGCTGGCCGTGGACCGAGCTATCGGTGATCCGCGGGCCCTGGGCCGACGCCGGCCGGGCGCTGGTCGGCATGCTGGTGTTCGATCCGACACGCTGGGGAGCGGTCGCCGGGCAGCAGATGGTGCTCGGCCCGATGATGCTGGCCGGCAATGCCGCGCTGTTTGCCTGGCTGTTCGGCTGGCGTTGGCCGCATGCCGCGCTCGCGACCCTGGTGGCCTGCCTGGTCGATCCGGCGCGCGGCGGCATGCTGCTCCTGTGGGCGCCGACCCTGGCGGCGCTGGCGCTGCTGCTGGTGCGCGCCACGGTGCCGCGCGCGGCGCTGCTGGTCGGGCTCGCGGCGGCGCAGGTGGTGCTGGTGCCGGCGGCGGCGACGGCGGCCGCGGCGGTCGCCGCCACGGTCGTGCTGCACGACCTGGTCGCCGGTCCGGCAGGTGGTCGCCGGTTCCGGCGCACCGTGCTGTGCGGGGCCTGGGCGGTGCCGCTGGCCGCGGCGATCGCGACCGCCATGACCGCGACCGAAGCCGGCCGCCTGCTGCAGCCGCTGGCGCTCGGGATCGACGCCGCCGGGCTGGTCGACCGGCTGGACGGCTTCGGCGGTGCCGCCGCCGGCGACGCGCTTGCGGGGTCGCTGCCGGCCGGGGTGGCGCTGGCGGCGATCGCGGCGGTCGCGGGCTGGGGCGTGGTCGCCCGCCGTCCCCTCGGTCCGCGCGACTGTGTGACGCTGGCGGCCGGGCTGTTCGCCCTCTCGGCGCTGCCGGGCGCCTTCGGCGGCGATCCGGTCGGGCTGGCCCAGGCCGTCGCCGTCCCGGTGGCGGTCGCGGCGGTGCGGCTGCTCACGGTCGTGGAGGCGGCGGTTCCGCACCCGCGGGCGATCCGCTGCCCGGCGATCCTGGTCGGGCTGCTGGTCACGGTCGTCGGTGTCGCGGTCTGGCCGCGCGGCGGCGTCGCAATCGACCCCGAGACCGTGGTCCGCCGCCTGCGCCCGACGGTGGTCGCCGACCGGCCCCAAGGCCTGCTCGGCTATGCCGGGGCCGACGCGGTCGACCCTGCGGTATTCGACGGCTGGCGCCTGCTGCTCGAGGGCTGGGTGGCGCCGGGCGGCCGGGTGCTCGACCTCAGCGGCCGGCCGGGCCTGTTCCATGTGCTTCTGGGTTATCGTCCGACCGGCCGGTTCCTGCATGCCGGGCTGGCCTTCCGGGCCGCCGACCAGGCGGCGCTGGCGGCCGAGCTCGAGCGGGCCAGGCCGGAAGCGGTGGTCCTGCCGACGGCGCGCGACGCCGACGGTGTCCCGGCGACCGTTCGTCTGCACCGGCTGACCGGCGCCGTCCTGAACCGCTACGTCCCGGTCGAGGCGTTCCCGGACGGCGTGCTGTTCGTGCCGCACGGCACCGACCTGGCCGACCCCGCCCTGTATTCGCGGGTCGCGGCCTGCGACTGGGGCGCGGTTGCCGCGACGCTGTCGCTGCCGCCACCGACGGAGGGACCGCAGGAATGGCTGGCGCGACAGGTGTCCGGGCCCGAGACCGTGACGTTCAGCGGCCGGCTTTCCGCGCCGACGGCCGGTGGCGGCATCGAGTTGCTGGTGGCGCTGCTGGACGGCCGCCCGATCGCCGACGAGGTGCCCTCGGGTGGCGCCGACGGGACGTTCCGCATGACGCTGCAGGTGCCGCGGGAGGCCGGCCGGCGGGTTCGCCTGGCGGCCGCCATGGCCGACGGCAGCCGGCGCCCGATCGAGGCCGGTCCGGCGATCGCGTTCGAGGGTGCGCCCGGCGCCGAGGGCCCGGCGGTCGGCACCATCGAGACCCGCGAGATCGCCGTCCACGACGGTGTCGCGCTGCTTGCCCGTCTGCCGATCGACCGGGCGGCACGCGCGCGGCTCCGTCTGGTCGCCGAGGGCGGCGACTCGGGCCGGCGGCTGCACCTGAGCGATCGCCCGCCATGGTCCCGGGACGTCGTCGGCCCCGCCATCGAATTCGGCGTGCCGGCCGCGACCCGGGTGGCCGTGCCGGTCGCGGCCTGCCCGCAGTGGTGGGGCTACGGCGACGGTCCGCTGTTCCTGTGGAGCGGGGACGGCCGGCCGGTCTCGGCGTCCTGGGAACTCGGTCCGGAGACCGCCGCCGCGGCCCGGTGAGGCGGGGCCGCTCGCAATGCGCTTGCGGGCCAGGCCCGGCCACCGCTAGACAGTGAGCCCCGACAGCCGGACCGGGCCGGACGGCCAGCGGATACGCCAGAGGACGCGAATGAACCGAGATCTCGTTGCGGAGCAGCGCAGACTGAGTTCGCTGCCGATGTTCTTCGTCGGCGGGCTGCCGCGTTCGGGAACGACCTGGGTGCAGCAGCTCCTGAACGCGCATCCGGCGCTGGTCTGCCTGGGCGAGTCGCATTTCTTCAACGACCTGGTCCCCACGCTGACGCGCGCGGTGGAGCTGTACGGCCAGCGTCGGGCAGAGGGCCACGACACCTGGGCTCCGACCGTCAGGGGACCGGGTAGCGCGATGCTGGCGCCGATGATGCACGCCGCCTTCGTCGCCCTGGTCCAGGCGAACCTCGACGGCCGCGACACCGCCGGGCTGGTGGCGATCGGCGAGAAGACCCCCGACAACATCATGAGTCTGGGGCGGATCTGGAGCACCTTGCCGGGGGCCCGTTTCGTGAACGTGATCCGCGACGGCCGCGACGGCGCGGTCTCCGCCTATATCCGCTTCCGTACGAAGCTGCCCGCCGAGATGACCCAGGAGGACTACTGCCGCGCCTATGCCGAGGGCTGGACCAAGCGGATCCGGGATGCCCGCGCGCTGGGCCGCGGGCGGCGCTACCACGAGGTTCGCTACGAGGCGCTGCACACCGATCCCGACAACGCGGCCGGCGAGCTGTTCAGGTTCCTCGGTGCCGACGGCAGCCCGGAGTCGGTGCGGACCGCCCTGGATGCGGCCAGCTTCGAGCGGCTGTCCGGCGGCCGCAAGCGGGGCCAGGAGGACTCGGCCTCGCACTATCGCCGCGGCGAGGTCGGTGGCTGGGCGGAGGTGCTGACCCCGGCCGAGGTCGAGGCTTTCGAGACGATCGCCGGCCCGCTGATGGACGAGCTCGGCTACGCGCGGGCCGCCGGCTGAGGCAGTCGGTCAGGCGGTCGCGAGCAGGCCCCGCAGGTGCCGCTCGGCGACTGCCGCGGCACGGTCCCAGGAGAAGTTCCGCCGGACATGCGCGGATCCGGCGAGCCCGCGCTCGCGGGCGGTGTCGCGCTGCTCGACCATCCGGCGCATCAGGTGCCGCAGGTGCCGCCAGTCGGGCTCGGCCCACAGGCCGAGGTCGCCGTCGGCGCGCTCGAAGAACGGCTCGTCGACCGGGACCAGCCGGTGCTCGATGCGCCAGGCATGCTCGCCGATGAACTCGGTCGGCCCGCTGTAGCCGGTGACGATGGTCGGCAGGCCGCAGGCCATGGCCTCGATCACCGGCAGGCCCCAGCCCTCGGCCCGGGTCGGCGAGACGAAGGCGTCGCAGGCGGTGTAGAGGCCGGCGAAGGTCCGGTGGGTATCGACCGGCGGCACGATCCTGATGCGGTCCGGGCGGCGCAGCTGCAGGGCGCGCAGCTCGGCCCCGAGGTCGAGATCCAGGCGGTTCGCATAGAGACCCGCCAGCACCAGCATGACGTCGTCGCGGTCGCCGAACTCCCGGTCGAAGGCCTGGACCAGCTCGGCCATGCCCTTGCGGCGCTCCCAGCGGCCGATCGCCAGGAAC
The DNA here is from genome assembly GCF_040219615.1 of Thalassobaculum sp. Classification (GTDB taxonomy): domain Bacteria; phylum Pseudomonadota; class Alphaproteobacteria; order Thalassobaculales; family Thalassobaculaceae; genus Thalassobaculum_A. Next base: position 129,870 of record NZ_JAVJSE010000010.1, on the reverse strand, counting down.
TTGAACGGCGCCGGCGGGAATGCGTCGGTCGGCTTGACCCCCGGATGGAAGAGGTCGGGGTCGACGCCCTCGGGCACGACGTCGATCCGGTCGGCGTCGAAACCGTTGGCCGCGAACACGCGCTTGCCCCACGCGGTCGCCGTCCAGATCCGGTCGGCCCGGGCGAGCGGCTCGTACCAGTCGTCCGGCAGCCGGGTCGACTCCCACACCGTGTAGGCGATCCGGGTGCCGGTGGCGCCGTCGAGCACGCCGGTCAGGCTGCCGTAGATCAGGGCGACGGTCGCCGTCCGGCGGTGCCCGAGCAGCGCCGGCACGGCGGCCTTGTCCTCCTCCAGCGGGCCGGACAGCGTATAGAGCGGTGTCGCCACCACCGGCAGCCGGCGGGACAGCGCCTCGAACAGGCCACGGGTGTGCACGTTGTAGCCGAACCGGCCGTCGAACCAGCCGATGGCGTGGACCAGCAGATCGTGCGGCAAGCCGGCCGGCGGCCGTGCGCTTGGCGGACCGGCGGGCGACAGACGGACCGGCGGGATTTCCATGGCGGCGCAGTCTCGCATTCGGGGCCGACGCTGCGACAGGGGCGCCGCGCCGGGCGTGAGGTCCCGTGATCGACGGTGGGTCAGCCGGTCGCCGGCGCCACCGGGTCGAGCCACAGGTTGAACGCGATCGACACCCGCGGCGCGGTTCCCCGGTACGGATGCACGTAGTGCAGCAGCCAGCCGGGGAACATCAGCAGCATGCCCGGCTCGGGATCCAGGATCAGCTGCTTGTGGAAGGCATGGGTCGGCAGCGGCCCGCCATGCGCGCCCGGGCGCGGGTCGACGAACTCGATCAGCCCGTCTCGGCTGCCCTCCGGCGCCGGATCGCCGGTGCTGACGTAGTAGACCCCGGAGAACACCGCCGGCGTGTGGTTGTGGATGGCGTTGTAGGAGCCGTTGCGGGCGACGTTGGCCCAGGCCGAGACCCGCATCTGGCGGCCGGCCAAATGGCCGCCGGTGCCGACGTTCGACACCATCCACTTGACGGCCTTCCAGACCCGCTGGCGGAGCTCGACGATCGCCGGGTTGTCGGCGTCCAGCAGGTCGTTGCCGGAATGCCAGCCGCCGACATTGCTCATGCCGGCCGAGGTCTCGGCCGCCTCGCGGGCGGCGATGTGCTCGAGCAGGCGGCGGTTGAGGTCGGACTCCTCGTAGCGCCGCACCAGCAGCGGGGTCGGGAACGCCGTGTGCAGCCCGTCCGCCAGGGCCACGCCCCTGCGTTGGTTGTCGGACATCAGCCCTTGCCCTTCGTCGCGAACCATTCGAGCGCCTTCTCCGCGAGGTAGAAGTCGAACTCGTCGTGAATGTCGATGCCCGACGCGGTGTCGCTGATCTCGATGATCTCGGCCCGGTCGCCGGTGCGGAGGCCCTGCCGGATCAGGCCGGCCCTGAGCGCCGAGGCGATGCCGGTATCCTCGCGGAACAGCGGGGTGCGGGTCTGGCGCGGGCCGTACACCGCCATCCAGTCGAACACCCGTTTCCAGGTGCCGTCCTCGCCCCGGGTCCAGAAGTTCTTGTGGGTCTTGTTGGCGACGAAGGCACTGTCGACCTCGGGCCGGCTCTTCAGGATGCCGACCGCCTGGGCGATCCACTCCGGCTTGCGGAAGATGTCGGTCGGCTGCAGGAACACCACGATCCCGAACGGGCCGTCGATCGCCTCGGCGCGCTCAAGCGCGTCCTTCAGCACCGGCTCGGTCGGGGTCAGGTCCTCGGCCAGCCCGGGGTCGCGCATGAACGGGGTCCAGGCGCCGGCGGCCTCGGCGGCGGCCCGGATCTGCTCGTCGTCGGTGGTGACCAGCACCCGGTCGCACGCCCCGGACTCGAGCGCGTGGTGCACCGAATGGGCGATCAGCGGCTTGCCGCCGATCGGCCGGACGTTCTTGCCGGGCAGCCCCTTCGAGCCGCCGCGGGCCGGAATGATGGCGATCACCCGATCGGCCGCCCCCCGACTCTCCATGCTCATGCGCTTGCTTCCTTCAGTTGCGGCAGGCGGTCGGCCAGCGCCTCGGCGACCGTGAACCCGGTGTCGTCGCGGACGTCGACCAGCGCCCAGGTCTGGTCGACGACCTCGAACCCGACGGCGTCGCCGAGCCGGCGGCCGTCCCCGAACAGATGCGGCCTGGCGGCCAGGGCGAGCCCGACCATCTCCTGGAAATACACGGCGTCGCGGGCGTCGCCGCCCTCGGACATCGCCAGGATCTCGCCGTCGCCGGTGCGGCGCCACAGGTTGGCCGTGAAGCGCCGCACGCACACCACGCTGTCCAGGTGGTCGCGGGCCGCCAGGTTCTCGGCAGTGCGGCGGATCAGGCCCTCCGGCCGGAACGGGTGGGTCGGCTCCAGCACCACCACGATGGCGGCGTCGCGGGTGCGGGCGACCTCGGCCAGGGCGGCGACATAGCTCTCGGCGGTGCGTCCATGGGACATCACGTGGCCGCCGAAGGCGTCCGCCATGTCCCGGATCCGGGCGTCGTCGGTGGTGACCACGACGTCGGAGTCGGGCAGGTCGGCGACCGCCGAGTCGAGCGTACGCTCCAGGCTCGACCGGCCGTGGATCGGCATCAGCAGCCGCGGCGTGCTGCGCGCTGCCGACAGCACCGGGATGATGACCAGCGGCGCGCTCACGACGCGCTCCCCGAGCGGATCACCTCGATGACCTCGGCGACCCGCTTGGCCCGGCCCTCGTCGCGGCCCTGGTGGATGCCGTGCTGGTGATAGGCCCGCATCCCGGGCTCGTAGACGATGTCGTAGCCGGCGGCGATCATGCGCTTGCCCCACTCGCGGTCCTCGACCCCGCGGATCTTCTCGTCGAACGGCTGGTCGCGCCAGATCGACTTGCGGATGGCGGAGTTCGCGTTGTGGAAGAAGTAGTCGAGGCGCTGGCGCACCCGCTCGTCTCGGAACGTCGTCCAGAGGTCGCGGCGGTCGATCGCGCTGGTGTCCGGCAACGGCTCCTGGCGCCCGTACACCCCGCAGACCCGCGGGTCGCCCTCGGGCCCGAGATGGGCGTTGGCGTAGTCGGCCCACAGCTCGTCGACCGGCACGCAGTGCGACGACAGCAGCACCACCACGTCGTGCCTTGCGGCCTCGATGCCGATGTTGAGGGCGCGGCCGTAGGAGAACTGCTCGCGGGTGATGTTGGTCAGCGTGCAGCCATGGGCCTCGGCGACCTCGACCGTGCCGTCGGTCGAGTCGTTGTCGACCAGGACCACGTCGATGTCGGGCAGGCGCTGCCGCCGGATCGCGGTCAGGCAGCGGCCGATCCAGTAGCGCTCGTTCTTGGCGCGCAGCACGACGCTGATCATGATTCGCCTCCCGCCGAGCCGGCGGGCGGGACATCCACCGGGTCCTCGGAGATCATGCCGAAATCGACGGCCGTTCCCTCGGCCATGGCGTACATGGTGCGTCGGCCGATCATGGCAATTCGATGCTCGGCGCCGATGCCGGTGCCGCCCACCACCTCGGCCAGGTCGGCCTCGCCCAGGACCGTGCCGGCCGCGACCGGCCGCGCCGCCACAAGGGTGCGCCGGCCGCGCCGCAGCAGGTCGAGGCGGGCCACCGGCGACGGCTTGAACAAAAGGTCGCCCGGCAGCGCCAGCCGGCGCAGCCGGTCGAAGGCGTCCAGGTCGGTGCACAGGAAGGCGACCCGCAGGCCGTCGGACAGCAGCGGCGGCTCGGCCATGTGGTCGGCCGGGACGACGACATGGTAGCGGGCGGCGACCTCGGTGAGGGGGGTCGCGGTCACCTCGTCGACGGTCTCCACGGTCAGCTCCGGCGTGTCGGCCGTCAGCAGGATGCGGCGCATGGCCAGCGTCTCCGTCAAGCCGCTCGCATCGCGGCGCGGACGGCATCCATGTCGAGCGCCCCCGGGACGGCCTTGCCGAAGGCGATGACCGCCTGGTCGAGGTTCATGCCGAGGCCGTTGCGGGTCGCCAGCCCGCGCGCCGCCGCCGCGGCGAGGAGCGCCGTGACCTCCGGCTGGTAGATCACGTCGTACACCGCCGCCGACGCCGGCAGGGCGGCCAGCGCCGCCTCGTCGAGCGGCGACCCGGCGGGACCGTCCTTGTGGCCGACCGAGGTCGCGTTCACCACCAGGTCGACCTTGCTGGTGACGTCGGCGCCGACCGGCCAGTCGGCGACCAGTGTCCCCAGCTTCGCCGCCACCGCCCCGGCGGTGGCGCGGCTGCGGTTGGCGACCGTCAGCTCGGTGACCCGGCCGGCGAGGAACGCGGCGACCGCCAGGCCGGCACCGCCGAGCCCCAGCACCAGCGCCCGGCGGGTCATCAGGGCGTTCGCGCCGCCGACCAGTTCCTCGATCTGCGACAAGGCCCCGGCGCCGTCGGTGTTGGCGCCGACCAGGGCGCCACCGTCGCGGTAGATCGCGTTGACCGCACCGATCCGCGCGGCCTCAGGTTCGACCCGGTCGAGCAGCGACACCAGCGCCTGCTTGTGCGGCACGGCGACCGCGCCGCCGACGAACCGCTGATCGGCCTTGAGGGCGGCGACCACCGCCGGCAGGTCGCCGGCGGTCACGTCCATCGGGTGCATGACCGCGTCGATTCCGGCGGCCCGGAAGGCGGCGTTCCACAGCAGCGGCGAGCGCGCGCCTTTGGAGGGCGACGCGCCGAGGATCGCGGCGTAACGGTCTGTCGCGATGGTGACCGGGTTGCCGATCGGCCCGGCGAAGGAGGCGGGGCCGGCCATGGTCAGGCGTCGACCGTCCGGCCGATCGCCTCGGCCACCGGGCGGCAGGCCTTCATGATGTCGTCGAACTGCTCGAGACTGGAGCACTGCAGCGGGTCGACGGCGGCGTTCACCGGGTCCGGATGGACCTCCAGCATCAGGCCGTCGGCGCCGGCGGCGATCGACGCCAGCATCATCGACTTCACCCAGGGCTGCCAGAAGGTGGCGTGGCTGGGGTCGGACATGATCGGCAGGTGGGTAGCCTCCTGGGCCGCCGGGATGACCTGCAGGTCGATCAGGAAGCGCGAGGTCGCGCGGTGGGTATGCGGGGCGACCACGCCGCGCTCGCACAGCACGATCTTGGCCGGCTGCCGCAGCTTGTCGTGCTCCAGCGCGATGTACTCGGCGGCCATCAGCCAGTCCCGCAGGCTGTTGCCGAAGCCGCGCTTCAGCATGACCGGCATGCCGGTCTTCCCGACCTCAGTCAGCAGTGGGTAGTTCTGCATGTTGCGGGTGCCGATCTGCAGCATGTCGGCGTATTTCGCGACCACCTCGATCTTGGTGATCTCCATCACCTCGGTGACGATCGGCAGGCCGGTCTCCTGCTTGGCGACCTGCAGCCACTTCAGTCCGTCCTCGCGCGGCTCGAAGAACTTCGGCGAGCGGTACGGGAAGGTCAGCGGCTTGAAGGCGCCGCCGCGCAGGAAGTGGGCACCGGCCTTCTTCACGCCGATCGCGGTCTTCACGATCAGCTCCTCGTTCTCGACCGTGTTCGGGCCGGCCATCACCGGGACCAGCTTGCCGCCGAACTCGATGCCGGCGCATTCGAAGGTGGTGCGGTGGTCGGGGCGCTTCTTGGCGACGAGCGGGATCTTGTTCTGCAGGTCGTCCTCGGACAGGTCCTTGCCCGGAAACTTGTTGTCGACGCCCATGTTGCTGCCGGTCATTGCCGAGCCCTCTGTGCCGCTTAAACCCTCTGGAACGTTCGCAGTCTTATCGCGGCGGCGGCGGGGTCGCAATGCGTAACGCCGCCTCGGCACCGTACCGGGTCAGCACGTCGCGGGTCCCGTCGGGCACGAAGCCGAGGGCCACCGCGCCCGTCGGGTCGATGACCGGCGAGGCGTGCGCCGCCGGGCGGACGTCGAGCCGGGGCGCCGCGTCGAACCCGGCGGCGATCGCCGCGACCGCGTCGCGCACCGGAATCGGCGGCCTCGCGGCCAGCGACACCGCCCGGAAGCCGGCGGGCGGATGCGCCAGCAGGTGCCCGACGAAGGCGGCGACGGTGTCGGCGTGGACGACCGCGTTGTAGGGGCCGTCCGGATTGAACAGGGTGATCGTCTCGCCGGCCGCCAGCCGGGCCGCCACGGTCGCCGGGAAGTTGCCGTGGCATCCCGGCCCGATCACCGCCGGCAGCCGCAGCGCCACGGCCCAGGGCAGCGAGCCGTCCGCCACCGCCGCGGCGATCAGCCGCTCGGCCGCGAGCTTGGAGTGGCCGTACGGCGTGTCCGGGTCCGGCGGCGTGGCGTCGTCGATCGTCGCGGCCGCCGGCCGGCCGATCGCCGACTGCGACGACATGTAGAGCAGCGGCGCCGCGCAGCGGGCGGCCAGGTCGACGGCATTGCGGGCCAGCGCGACGTTGGTGGCGATCAGCAGGTCGGGATCCGCCAGCCGGGACGGAATCGCGGCGGCGCAGTCGACCACCGCGTCGACCTGCAGGCCGGCGGGGGCCGGCTGCCGGCCGTCCCAGGCCGCCGTCCGCACACGGCGGTCCAGCCCCGGCGGCGCCACCCGTCCGAACGCCGCTACCCGGCGGCCGGCGGCCGCGAGGGCGGCGGCGATCCGCGCGCCGAGAAAGCCGCCGGCGCCGGTGACGCAGGTTTCTGCAGCTGGACGGGGCTCGTTCATCGGCGGCGCCTGCGGTGGGATTGCCTTGATCGGAAGCGGCTTCGTCCCCTATAGCACGGGCGCCGCCAGCTGGACCGGCGGAAGGAGCGCGCCGTCCCATGTCCGACGTCTGCCCCCTGTGCGAAGCCGAGCGGGCTCGGGTCGTGTACGAGACCGACGCCCAGATGTTCTGGGTAGTCGCCGACCCCGGGCTGACCGACCGGTTCGCGCCGGTGCGGCTGCGGCAGTGCGTGGCCTGCGGTCATGTGTTCAACCGCGAACTGTCCGACGAGACCATCGCCGAGATCTACCGGCGGCAGACCGCCACCAACCGACCGGTGTCGGCCGACATGCACCGGCGCTACGACACGCTGATCGACTTCCTCGGCCGCGAGCGGCTGACCGGCAAGCGGATCCTGGAGGTCGGCGGCGGCACCGGCAGCCTGGCCCGGCTGCTGGCCGACCTCGGCGCGGCGGTCACGGTGGTCGAGCCGAACGACGACCTGCCGGCCCTGCTGGGCGACCAGGCCGGCCGGATCCGCGTGGTGAACGACTTCTTCGGCCCCGGCACCATCGACGAGACCTTCGACGGGGTGATCTGCCGGCAGGTGGTCGAGCACATCGCCGAGGTGCGGCCGTTCGTGCGGGCCCTGGGAGCGGCGGTCGCGCCGGACGGCTTCGCCTATGTCGAGGTGCCGACCCTGGAGTTCATCGCCGGGAGCGGCGCCTACATGGAAGTGCATGTCCAGCACCTGCATTATCTCGACGACGCGGCCCGCCGCCGCCTGATGGCGGACGCCGGCCTGGTGGTGACCGCCGCCCACGACATCCTTCAGGGCCATGACGTCGGCATCCTGGCGCGGCCGGGGCGGACCGAACTGCCGGACCGGAACCCGGCGCCGAGCCGGACCGACCGGGTGGGCGAGCGCCGGCGGGCGCACGAATCCTTCCTGGCGGCGTTCGACGGCCGGCCCGAACGCACCGCGGTCTACGGCGCGACCTCGCAGGGCGTGACGTTCTTCAATCTGTTCGAGGCCGGGGCGGCGCCGACCCGCTTCATCGACGACAATCCGGACTATGCCGGCCGCCAGACCTATGGCCGCGGCGGCACCGCGACCATCCATCCGCGCAGCGCCGAACTGCTGGCCGGGCTCGACCATGTGTTCATCGGCGCCTATCACCACCAGCCGGCGATCGCCGGCAAGCTGGCCGAGGACGGGTTCCGCGGGGCGGTATGGTCGACCGATCCGCGCCGGCCGACGATCGAGCGCGTCCGCTGACGCCGCACCCCTGGGCGAGTCGCCCCGTGCCGACTCGAGGAGTTCCGCGATGACCGAGACCACCACCCCCGCCGCTCCCGACCTGTGGACCACCGCAGTGGTCGACGCCGGCGGTCGATACGGGCTGCACCCCTCCTGGCGCGGCTTCGAGGCGCCGCTCGACTACCGGATGTTCGAGCCGGAGCCGGTCGAGGCCGCCCGGCTCGCCCGGAAATACGCTGCCCGCAAGGACGTCACGGTGCTCGCGGAAGCGCTCGGGGCGGTCCCGGACAGCACGATCGACCTGTTCATCACCGCCCACCGCGGCTATGTCGGCGCCACCAGACCGAACCCGGACAGCCTCTGGTTCGGCGACGTGCGCCGCGAGGAGGGCACGGTCGAGGGCACGATCACCGCGCCGGCCACCACCCTGGACGCTTATCTCGCAGCCACCGGGTCGCGGGCCGATTTCCTGAAGATCGACGTCGAGGGCCACGAGTTGGCGGTCCTGGAGGGCGGCGCCCGCACGCTCGACCGCACCCTGGCGCTTCGGGTCGAGGTGCAGTTCGACGACAGCTTCGAGACCCAGACCGCCTCGGCGATCTTCGCGCATCTGATCGACCGGCTGGATTTCCGGCTGATGCGCCTGGACTACGACGGCCGCGGCCAGCCGCTGAGCTACCTGACGGTCGACGGCAATTTCGGGGCGCTGTGCGGCTGCGACGCGGTGTTCGTCCGCAAGCCGGCCTCGATCGGGGCCTGGGGCGGCGACGAGACGGCGGCGGCGCTGCTGAAGCTGGCGGCGTTCTCGCTGCGCAACGGCATGCCGGACTATGCGATCATCTGCCTGGAGCGGCTGCAGGCGGACGGCTGGCGGCCGGCCGGCGACGAGCCGGCGGTGCGCCGCTACCTGCGCAAGCTGTTCATTCTGGCGGCCGGCCGGCTACGCGCGCAGTCCGGCGAGCTTTACGAGCGTGCGGCCCAAGACTATCAACGCTTCTTCGATGCCGAGATGCCGGCCCGGCACGAGGTCTTCGAGAGCGACTGGCTGAATCCGGCCTGACGATCGGGACGACGATCGGGGACAGGGAGCGAGGATGACGACCGAAGCGCCGCATCGACCGTGCCTCTACGCGATCTACGACCTCAGCAAGGCGCCGGTGACGTTCGACGTCATGAACTTCTTCGCGTTCGCGCACATCTGGTCGCAGCGCGCGGGGTTCTCCGGCTACCACGTGATCTTCGTGATGGGCGAGGGCCGCGAGTTCCGGAACCTGACCCCCAAGGACCTCACGCTGCCCTACGACGAGAAGGTCTGGCGGCTGTGGCATGTGCTGATGCCGCACGCCGGCATCGCCCGGAACTGCCTCGGGGTCAGCATCATGAAGGAACGCAAGGAGCTGGCGCAGCTCCTGCGCGCCATCCACCCGATGCAGATCATCCCGCCGGACTACACGCTCGAGAAGCCGAACCAGCTGATCATGCTCAGCCAGGTCTTCCAGCTCGCCCCGACGGCCGAGGAGATGGCGGTGTTCGAGCCGACGGCGTCGGCGCTGGAGCGGGTCGGCGGCTGGCTGTCCCAACGCGCGCCGGGCGGGCGGCCGGTCAGCCTCACCCTGCGCACGTCGCGGGCCGAGCCCGACCGCAACTCCCGCCTCGACGAGTGGCTGGCGGCGGCGCGGGTGATGCGCGAGCGTGGCTTCGACCCGATCGTCGTGCCGGACACCGACGTGGTCACCGGCGGCTATGAAATGTCGATCTTCGGGGACCTGCCGGTGTTCTCGATCGGTGCGGTTGACCTCGACCTGCGGCTGGCTATGTTCCGGCTCGCCACCCTCAACATCGCGGATAACGGCGGTCCCGCGTTCCTGAGCTACTTCATGGCCGGGTCGACGATGCTGTGCTTCCTGCCGGTGGAAAAGTTGCCGGCGGTCGTCGGCCTCGGACGGATCGGAAGGATGGCGGAACTGCTGGGCGTCGCCGAGGGCCAGAGCTTTCCGCATGCGACGCCGCTGCGCCGCTTCGTCTGGCGCCCGGACCGGCTGGATACGATCGTCGAGGAGTTCGACAAGGCGGTTGCCGCGTTGCCGCCGCAGGCCAAGGACGGTGAGGAAACGTGATTCCCGGTAGCAATGCGGCGATCCTGTTCGAGCCGACCGCCTACGACACACAGGTCAAGAAGGTGATGGGCCGGAACGTCGCGGGTGCGACGTTCCTGGAGGGCTTCGTGAGGCATGCCGAGGTCGACCGCTATGTCGGCGTCACCTACGGCGCCGAGGCCGCCGGGGTATTCCGCCGCCGGGTCGCCGAAATCGCCTCGAACGATCCCGCGCGGTCGGCCCGGCCGGTCGCCACGCTGCCGACCAATGCGCTCGAGGGTCTGGCGTCCGTCGGCGCCGTCTTCCTGCCCGACCCGCAGATCGCACGGTTCGCCGAGAGCCGGCGCCAGCTCGACCAGCGTGCCTACAGCCTGTGCGGCATCACCCATACGATCTCCAGCCAGGGTGCCATGGGTCTGCTGTGCGACGTGCTGACGGCGCCGGTTCAGGCCTGGGACGCCATCATCTTCACGTCGAAGTCGGTCCGGGACGCCGGGCTGCGGCAGATCGAGCACCATGCCGACTACCTGGAGCGACGTATCGGTGCCCGCCCTGCCAACCCGATCCAGACCCCGGTCATTCCGCTCGGCGTGGACGTCGCCCGGTTCGAAAGGCTGGGCCGCGACGGCGCGGCCCGCGCGGCGCTGCGGAACCGTATCGGCGCGGCCGACAACGACGTCGTCCTGCTGTTCTTCGGGCGGCTCGTGTTCCACGCCAAGGCGCACCCGGTCCCGATGTATCTCGGTCTGCAGCGCGCCGCCGAGCGGCTCGCCGAGCGGGGCGTCCGCCTGCATCTCGTGCAGACCGGTCATTTCCCCAACACGACCGCCGAAGCCGGCTATCGCGATGGTGCGGCGCGCTACTGCAAGGACGTGGCGGTTCATTTCCTCGACGGTTCCGACCCGGAGCTCGCCGACGGCAGCTGGGCGGCCGCCGATATCTTCGTGTCGCTGTCCGACAATATCCAGGAGAGCTTCGGGATCACGCCGGTCGAAGCGATGGCCGCCGGACTCCCGTGCCTGGTCAGCGACTGGGACGGCTACCGCGACACCGTGATCGACGGCGAGACCGGCATCCGGGTTCCGACCTGGCTGCCGCCGGCCGGGGCCGGCGGCAAGCTGGCCGACAGCTATGCCAGCGGGTCGCTGACCTACGACCTCTACATCGGCTACGCGAGTCAATCGACGGCGGTCGACGTCGCGGCCTTCGCCGCCGCCGTGGAGGTCCTCGCCACCGATCCCGAGGGCCGGCGCCGGATGGGCGAGGCCGGCCGCCGGCGGGCGCGCGAGCAATACGACTGGTCGCGGCTGATCGGAATGTACCAGGAGCTCTGGGCGGAACTGGCGGCACGCCGCCGCGCCGCCGCCGAGATCGCGCCGCCGTCGTCGGTCCGGAACTCCAGGCTCAGCGATCCGTTCGACGTGTTCGCGGGGCACGCCACCATGCAGGGGACGATCGGTACCCGGCTGAGTGTCGATCCGGCCGGCACCACGGTGGCCGACCTGCTGGCCCTGAAGTGCAACACCTACGCCAGCGGCGCACTCCTGGACGAGCAGGGCATGCTGGCGCTGGTGGAGTTCGTTCGCGGCGACGCCGACACCCTGGGCGCCTGCCTCGAGCGGACGGCTCCGGATCAGCGCCTGCGCACGTTGCGCACCCTGGGCTGGCTGTTGAAGTACGGTGTGTTGAAACTCGAGATGGAACGCGGGGCCGGTTCGTGAACCAGCAGGCAGCACAAGTTCATCTGGGCGCCCGCCCGACGCTCGAACAGGTCGAGCAGGCACTGTCGGGCAGGCCGAACGACCCGACATTGCTGCGGCACCGGGCGGCGATCCGCCTGGATTCCGGCGACCAGCGCGGTGCCGTGGCGGATGTGCAGAAGGCGATGGCGAAGGCCGGCTCGAATGCCGATTCCGAGCTGCTGACGGTGGCGGCGCGATGCTCCCTGATCTTCGGGCGCAGCGAGGAGGCCGAGAAACTGGCCCGGCGGGGCCTCCGCCGGGCGCCCTGCAGCGACGCGCTGTTCGGCGTGCTCGGCGGGGCACTGCAGCGGCAGGGCAAGTTGGGCGAAGCGGTCGCCGCCTACGATGCCGCCGTCAACCTCAATCCGTTCCGGCGGACGTTCCGGATCGCGCTGGCGCAGGCGCTCGAAGCGAGCGGCGACAGGGACCGGGCGGAACGCGTCTACCGGCAGGCCCTGGAGACCCAAACCGGGTTCGGCGACGCCGCCCTGAACCTCGCCAACCTGCTGCAGTCGGCTGAGCGCTTCGACGAGTCCCTGCACTGGTACCAGCAAACCCTGGAAATGCAGGGGCTGAAGGCGCCGGTCCTGTCGAATGTCGGCGCCCTGCTGCGGAAGATGGGTCGCTACGATGACGCCAGGCGCCAGTACCGGCGGGCGATGTGCCTGATGCCGTCGGACAGCGGCGTCAACTACAACTACGCCAACCTCTACCGTGCCGAAAACCGGATCGACATCGCGATCCAGCACTATCGGCGGGCTCTGGTGATCCGTCCCACCAATGCGGAACTGCACTGGAACCTCTCGCTGGCCCTGCTTGCCGACGGCCGGCTCAAGGAGGGTTTCGACGAGTACGAGTGGCGCTGGAAATACGACAGTTTCCCGTCCAAGCGGCGGGACTTCCCGCAGCCGTTGTGGAACGGCGAGCCGTTCGACGGCCGCACGCTGCTGCTGCATACCGAGCAGGGCATCGGCGACGTGCTGCAGTTCCTGCGGTTCCTGCCGATGATCGTCGAGCGCAAGGGCCGGACCGGCCGCATCGTGCTGGAGTGCCACGAACCCCTGATGTCGCTGCTGCAGGGGTTTCCGGGCATCGACGAGATGATCGAGCGGTTCGCCCCGCCACCGCCGGCCGACCTGCATATGCCGTTGCTGTCGGCCGCCCGGGCCCTGGGCGTCGACACCATCGAGCAGCTGCCGAACGCGGTGCCCTACCTGCCGGTGCCGGCGGGGCCGGACCTGCCGATCCCGGAGCTGGATCCGGCCTGCCTGAACGTCGGCTTCGTGTTCGGGGGCAATCCGAAGTTCCCGAACGATCGCACCCGCTCGACCCGCCTGGAGTCGTGGATGCCGCTGTTCGACCTCGACGGCGTCAAGTTCTTCAGCATGCAGAAGGGCGACCGCGAGCCGGAACTGGCGAATGCCCCGGAATCGGTGGTCCGGCTGAACGAGCGGCTGATCAGCTTCCGCGACACGGCGGTCGCGATGGGCAAGCTCGACCTGGTGATCACGACCTGCACCTCGGTCGCCCATCTCGCCGGGGCATTGGGGCGGCCGTTCTGGGTCGTCCTGTCGCGCAACGCCGACTGGCGCTGGCTGATCGGGCGCGACGACAGCCCGTGGTATCCGAGCGCCCGGCTGTTCCGGCAGTCCGTGCTCGACGACTGGGACGGGGTCTTCGCCCGGGTGCGGGCCGCCTTGCAGGCCGAGATCGAGGCCCGTCGCCGGGGCGGGACGCTGCGGTGACCGGCACTGTCCTTCTGGCCTGGGAGCTGGGAGACGGACTGGGCCATGTGACGCGGCTGCTGCGGATCGCCGAGCGTCTGCGCGACGCCGGGGTGAAGTGCCGATTCGCCGTTCGCAATCTCGAGCTCGCCGGACGTGTGGTGCAGTCCGCCGGCTTCGATGTCCTGCAGGCGCCGCTCGCCCGGGTGGAGCCGATACGGGGCCCGGACGGCACCCAACCGGTCACGGTCGGCGACATCATGGGGGCGATCGGGTTCGGCGCGGCCGAGCGCCTGGCGCCGATCGTCGGTGCCTGGCACATGCTGATCGAGACGACGGCTCCCGATCTGGTCATCACCGACTATTCGCCGACCGCCAATCTGGCGCTCTACGGCGGGACGGTGCCGTGGATCCCGATCGGCGACGGCTTCACGCTGCCGCCGCACGAGACCGAGGAGTTCCTGCCGTTCCGGCAGGCCCGTCCGGCATACGAAGACGGCCGGATGCGCGGCGTCGTCCGGCAGGTCCAGGCGGCCCGCGGGCGACCGGCACCGCAGCGTCTGCCGGAACTGTTCGAGGGCAACGCCCGGTTCGTCGTCACCCTGCCGGAACTGGACCCCTGGCGGCCGATGCGCACGGTTGCCGCCGTCGGGCCGATCGACCCGCCGCCGCGGCCTGTCGACTCGATTCCGGGCGATTCCTATTTCGCCTACCTGTCCGCGGCGTACCGGTTCACCGGTCGGCTGCTGGATGGGCTGCTGGCGAGTGGCCGGACCGGCTCGGTGTTCCTGCGCGACTCGTCCGTGGCCCAGCGCAACGACTGGCGACGGAAGGGGCTGCAGGTCTGGGATGCGCCGCAGGACCTTCGCTCGATGGCCGAGCGGTCGGCGGTGATCATCCACCATGGCGGCGTTGGAACTTCGGAGCAGGCCCTCGGTTTCGGCCGGCCGCAGCTGCTGCTGCCGCGCCATTTCGAACAGGCTTCGAATGCGACCAGCCTCGGCCGCATGGGCGTCGCCGTCGCGCTCCGGTCCGGCGGGCAGTTCCGGGTGGAGGATGTCGGGCGCGCCCTGGAAATGGCCCAGGGCAACGAACGGATCCGATCGCGAGCCCGGGAAAGGGCAGACGAACTGGCGGCCCGGCCGCCGGAAGCACTGACGATTGTCACCCGGGCCTGTCTCGATCTACTCTGCGCGCGATGACCGCCGGATGGACCGTTCCTGAGCACCTTTGGCGTCCTGTGGCAAAAGTGTCACAGGGCATTCACCGGTTGCCACTAACGTCCACTGTCTACGATCTTTTCCTCTTACGCCGCTTGCGCCTGCCGGATGACCTGCTGTAAAACCGTGTCGTCCTCCCTGGTAGCTGCTGGCGCTGTTGCGTGAGAACGCGGTCTGACAGGGGAGGGTGGTGATCGTCCTTGACGATCAGCATCGTTCTGACGCACACACGCTCTGTAGGGAGTCTAGGAGTTACAACGATGGCTAACATTACTGGCACGACCTCTAGCGAGTCGCTCACCGGTACCGCCAGCAGCGACGTGATCTCTGCGCTGGCGGGCTCCGATACGATCTCAGCGCTCGATGCAGCCGATCTGGTTTACGGCAACCAGGGTTCCGATCTGGTCATCGCCTCGGGTGGCGCTGACACGATCTTCGGCGGTCAGGATTCTGACACCGTTTCGGCCGGCGACGGTCTCGATCTTGTTTACGGTAACCTCGGCGCCGACACGCTGTCGGGCGGCGCGGACGCCGACACCATGTACGGTGGCCAGGGTAACGATCTTCTGTCCGGCGGCGCCGGCAGCGATCTG
Organism: Thalassobaculum sp.; assembly: GCF_040219615.1. Taxonomy (GTDB): domain Bacteria; phylum Pseudomonadota; class Alphaproteobacteria; order Thalassobaculales; family Thalassobaculaceae; genus Thalassobaculum_A. Next base: position 114,631 of record NZ_JAVJSE010000010.1, on the reverse strand, counting down.
CTCTTCGGCAACCTCGGCAACGACACGCTGATCGGCGGCGCTGGCTCGGACGTTCTGAGCGGCGGCGCGGGCAACGACTCGCTCGTCAATGCGTCGGGCGCGGCCACGGTCTTCGGTGGCGCGGGCAACGACACCGTGGCGTTCACCTCCAACAGCGGCACGGCCCTGATCTACGGTAACCAGGGTACTGACGCGATCACCGGTGGTGACCTGGCCGACTCGATCTACGGCGGTCAGGACAACGACACCGTTTCCGCTGGTGCCGGCAACGACGTTATCTACGGCAACCTCGGCATCGACTCGCTGCTGGGTAACACCGGCGCCGATCTGATGTATGGCGGTCAGGGCAACGACGTCCTTTCGGGCGGCGAGGGCAACGACACGCTGTACGGCAACCTCGATGCCGACTCGCTGCTGGGTAACACCGGCGCCGACCTCCTGATCGGCGGTGCTGCGAACGATACCCTGCTGGGTGGTCTGGGCAGCGACACCCTGTCCGGCGGTGCGGGCCTCGACTCGATCACCGGCGGTACTGGTACCGACCTTATCTACGGCGGTGACGACAACGACGTTCTGTCGGGTGGCACCGACGGTGCCGACACCGTGTTCGGTGGTGCCGGTGCTGACGTGCTCGCCGGCAACACGGCGGCTGACCTGCTCTACGGCGGTGACGGCAACGACACCATCACGGCTGGCGGTGGCGCTGACGTCGTCTACGGTGACGACGGCAACGACCTGCTGAGTGCCGGTACCGGTCTGGACACGCTGTTCGGCGGTGGCGGTAACGACACCATCATCGGCGGGACGCTCGGTGCTGCGGTCATGTCCGGTGGCGACGGCAACGACTCGCTGGTCGCTGGTGCATGGACCGGCGGCGACACCATGTTCGGTGGTGCCGGTAACGACTTGTTCGTCTTCACCACCGGTTCCGCGCAGGTGAGCACGGCCGTTGCGTCTGCTGTCACGTTCAACGTGGTCAGCGACTTCGTTCGGGGCAACGACAAGATCGAGCTGCTGTTCATGACGGCAACTCCGTCGATCCAGAGCGGAACGACCTTCGGCGGTGTCAACAGCATCGTGTACGAGACGGGTATCCTCCACATCCATGGCGGTACCAACCTGTACCTGCAGATCAACATCTCTGGTGTGTCTGTGGTCGACGTGAACGACTTCGAGTTCCTCTGATACTGGAACCTCGAATACCTTCGGAGGGGCGCTCATCGAGCGCCCCTCTTTCTTTTCGACCGGCGTTTGCCGCAGTATCGATTACCGATGCACGACGGATCCTCTTATGATTCCGGCCGATCCGCTCAGCCGCGCCCGTGAACTGATAAACACCGGCGCGCTCGCCGAAGCCTGGCACCCGGTGCGATGCGCCCTGGCCATGGAGCCGGCGTCGAGCTCCGGTCTGACGGTCGCGGGCCAGATCGCCATACGTCAGAACGCCGCCGCGTCGGCCGTGCGCTATTTCACCCGGGCAGCCCAGGCCGGCATCGGCCGGGACCATCGCGTTCTGCTGAATCTGGCGCGCGCGCAACAGGCGGTCGGCCGGACCGGGCCGGCGATCGCGACCGCGCGCCTCGCGACCCGACTCGCCCCGGCCGATCCCGATGCCCGCAGGTTGCTGTTCCTTCTGCTCATCGAAGCGGACCGATCTGCCGAGGCCGACGGTATCCTGCGCGACGGCGACGAGAACGGCCTCAATCCGGCCGTCGCGATGCGGATCGCCCGCCGCCTGAGCACCGACAACCGCTTCGTAAAACTAGCCGCCCGCATGCTGAACAGGGCCATGCGGGAACCCGGTGACCATATTCCGGACGCGATCGGCGGCCTCCTGACGGCACCGACGACGCCGGACCCGCAGCGATTGGCCATGGCCCGCAAGGCGCTCCTCCTGTCGCCTGCGACGATGGTCGCCATGGACGTGGTCGCCCTCGGTCATGCCAGGGACGGCACGAAGGTCCGTCAGGCCAGCTGGCTCTGGCGCTCCAGCATGGTCAGACCCGACGACCTCCCGCGACTCGCCCGGGCGGCCGAACGGACCTACGAGGTACGGTGGCCGCGCGCCGGAATTGCCGCGAATCGTGCGCTGCTGAAGGTCAGGCCCGGCGCCTTCAGCCTCGTGGACCGGATCTGCCAGCTGCATATCCTGCAGAAGGACCCCGAACAGGCGCTGGCATTCGGCCGGGACCAGTTGGACCGGAAGCCCGCCGACCCGCGGATCTGGGACGCGGTCGCGGGTATGTACAAGAGCGTGGGGTGCCTCGATGAGGCCCTGGCGCTGTGGCCCGAGATCATCCGCCGCTTTCCCCAGTACTACACCCTCTACTACAACTTTTCATTGTTTCTGGACGAACAGAACCGGTTGGCGGAGGCCACCGTTCTCGGCAAGGCGGCGCTGATCCTGAAACCAGACTACCTGATCGCCGCCAATCACCTGAGCGTGGTGATGCATCGCCAGGAACGCACAGATATCGCGATGCAGTACATCGAGCGTGCGCTGAAGATCAATGATCGGCACGCGAATGCCCATATGAACAAGGGGAATTACCTGCGCGCCACCGGCCACTACGGCCGGGCCGTGGCGAGCTTCCGGCGCGCCGAGGAGGCTGCCGCCGGGGATCCCGCGTCGGTTGCATCATGCCGGTTCAACGCCGGCATGTCGAAGATCGCCGTCGGCGAACTCGAGGACGGCTTCAGGCTGATCGAAGCGCGCTGGGCAACCAAGGAGTTTCCGTCGCCGAAGCGCGCATTCCGGCAGGCGATCTGGCCCGGCCCGCACGCGGCCCCGGCGAGCGATCTCCTGCTGTACATGGAGCAGGGCCTCGGCGACGAGTTCATGATGTCCTGGTACATCCCGCTGATCCGCAGGGACGTCCGGCGCCTGGTGGTCGACTGCAACGAACGCCTGGTCGATCTGTTCTCGCGCAGCTACGAGGGGGTCGAGTTCATCCGGGCCTCGACCGAGAGCTACTCGATCGCCCAGAAGAGCGGCCTCCAGTACAAGATCCCGTCCTTCCACGTGCCGCAGTTCTACGTCGCGGAGATGAAGAAGCTGATCCGGGACAACTGGGACTGGGCGGAACGGGGCGGGACCCGATTCCCGGCCCGGCTGACGATCGCGCCGGACCGGCTGGACCGCTGGCGCCGCTGGTTGGACGAGCGGTTCCCGGACCGGCCGCGGATCGCGGTGTCCTGGCGCAGCCGGCTGCGCAACCGCGATCGCGACAGGCAGTACCTGACGGTCGAGCAGATCGCTTCGGTGATCCCGTCCGGATCTGTGGTGATCAACCTCCAGTATTCGTCGACCGAGGAGGAACTCGATGAGTTCCGGGAAATCGGCCATCGTCGGGACTTCCTGGTGGCCACCCCGGACGGTGTCGATCTGACCGACGACCTCGAGGACATCCTCGCGATCCTGCAGGAGGCCGATGCGGCAGTCACGCCGCTCATCTCGCTTGCCTGGATGGCCGGTACGGTCGGCTGTCCGACCTATGTGTTCCGAACCTCGGCCGAACGCCTGCTGTGGCACCAGATGGGCACTCCCTTCGTCCCTTGGGCGCCCTGCCTGAAGCTGTTCTTCCGTCATTCGGCGGAGTCCTGGGGCCCGACCATCGCCGACGTCAGACACGCCCTGTCGGATTACCTGCGGTCGCCGCTGCGCGCCTAGGCGGCGGCGCGGCGAGGCGCGGCTGCCAGGACGTTCGGCCGATGTTGACGTTCGGGCCGGTTCAAGGGTTTCTGTCCATGGGGGCCGGCGGAGGGCCTGACGACGGTCTCCGACGGCGAGCCAGACATGAGGGAGAAGTGTATGAACACGCTGCGGCGCAAGTGGCGGATCGGAGTTCTCGGCTGCGGGCGGGTCTCGGCGCGCTACCGCGAGGTGCTCGGCCAGGAACTCGCCGATCGGGTCGAGGTGGTCGTGGCCGCCGACCTGGACATCGCGAAGGCCACCGCCTTTGCGGAGGTCGTCGGCGGGACGCCGGTGTCCAGCATCGAGGAGCTGGTCGCGGCGGCACCCGACCTGGTCTGCGTCCTGACTGAATCGGGCAATCACGCGGTCCATGCGCTGCAGCTGATCGACGCCGGCCTCAACATCGTGGTCGAGAAGCCGGTTGCGCTCAGGCCGGCGGACGCCGAGCGGATGCGGGACGCGGCTGCCGCCAAGGGGGTGATGTGCGCGGTCATCAAGCAGAACCGGTACAATCCGGCGATGCGGTTCCTGCGCAACATGGTCGACGAGGGGAGGATCGGCCGGCTCGTGACCGCCGGGATCCGGGTTCACTGGTGTCGCCATCAGGACTACTACGACGACCCCTGGCACGGCCGCTGGTCGATGGACGGCGGCGTCCTGGCCCAGCAGGCGATCCACCATCTGGATGCGCTGCAGTGGCTGGGCGGTCCGATCGAAGCGGTCTGTGCCGCCGGCTCCGCCATCCTGAACCGCCTCGAGGCCGAGGATACGGCGGTCGGGCTGGTCCGGTTCCGCTCCGGTGCCCTGGGCACCATCGAGGCGACCACGTCGGCGCGCGACGACGATTTCGAGGCTTCCCTGCATCTGGTCGGCGAGCAGGCGATGGCCAAGATCGGCGGGCGGGCCCTGAACAAGCTGGAGTTCTGGCGGCCGGTCGAGCCGCGCCAGGGCGACGAGCGGGCCGTCGAGACCTTCAGCCAGGATGTCCCGACTAGCTACGGCCTGGGACATGGGCCGCTGCTCGGCGAGGTCCTCGACGCGCTGGAAAAGGGAACGCCGCCGCCGATCGGGGTCGACCAGGCCATGGGTTCGCTCAGGCTGGTGCATGCGCTCTACGCCAGCATGGAGACCGGCGGTTGGGTGGCGCTCGAGGACAATCCGACGTCGACCCGCCTGGGGATCGTGAACTCCGGGGCGTCGTGACCGTGATCGGCCGGCCGACCCCGACCGACCTCGGCCCCAACCCGCAGGCGCTTCTCGACGCAGGCCGGACCGCCTGGTCGAACGGATACAGGGACGATGCGGTCCGCCGTTGGCGGTGTGCCTCCGCGGCTGCGCCGGGGCTGGTTGCGCCCTATATGAACCTCACCGGGGTCGGGCTCGAGAAGTCCTGGGTCGAGAAGGCAGCCACCACCCTGGCGCACGGCGATCCCGCCGTCTTCAAGAACCTCGGCGTTCTGGCCCTGCAGCGGGGGGAGCCCGAGCGGGCGCGGCGATGCTTCCAGCGCGCGCTGGTACTGTCGCCGGACCGCCCCGCGACCGTCGACACCTTCGCGCGCAGCCTGGCGGCCGCCTCCTCGGATCGCGACCGGGTTTCCTGGACCCGGCGCGTCACGATCCTGCTGCCGGCGGACGAACGCCCGTGGTCGGACCTGCTGAAGGGCCTGATCCAGGCCGGGTCGCTGGACGAGGCCGTGGCCCGCACCGAAGCGATCCCGCTGCCGCCCCGCGACTGGTCGGCCGGCTTCCTCGAACTGGTCTCGGAACTCTACACGCGCAACGGACGTTACGATCGCGCGCTGGCACTGGTCGACCTGTTGGCCGAACGGCAACCCGCGGACCCGACGCCGCGCATCCTGCGTGCCGTCCTGCTTCGCCGCACCGGTGAATCGTCGCGGGCGGTGGTCGACGCGAAGCGCGCGGTGCTGCTCGATCCGGCCAGCTTCGACGCCCTCGGCAGCGCCGGGACAGAACTCTGCCATGCAAACGAACACAGCCAGGCGGCCCGCGTTTTCGAACATGCCCTGATCGTCGAACCCGGCCGCCGCGAAGGGGTGATCGAGAACTACGCCCTGAGCCTGAAGTTCCTCGACCGCGGCGAACTGGGCATGCGGCTGCAACGGGAGGCCGCGATCCGGCATCCCGGGCGCGCGAAGGCCTATATCAATCTCAGCACCGCGATGATGGGAGAGCAGGACGTCGATCGGGCCGTCCAGTTGGCGCGCAGGGCCACCATCGTCGATGACGGCATTGCCGAGGCACATTATCAGCTCGGCTTCGCGCTTCGGCATCAGGGGGCGACCGCGGAAGCCCGTGCGGCGTTCAGGCGGGCGATCGGGTTCGGCACGGGGAATCCGCAGTATCGGTTCGCCGAGGCCCTGCACGAACTCGCCGACGGCGACCCGGCCGTCGGGATCAATCTCTACGAGGCTCGATGGCGGGTGCCGAACTTCCCGTCCTATCGGTCAGAGAACAGCGGACGGACGCTTCCGCAGCCGATGTGGATCGGCGATATCCGGCCCGACGCGACCCTGGCGATCTGGGGCGAGCAGGGCATCGGCGACGAGATCTGGTTCGCGGGCTACCTCGATTGGGCTTCCACCCGGGTAGGACGGATCCTTCTCGAGATCACCCCGCATCTGGCGGGCCTGATGGCGCGGACCTTTCCGACGATCGAGGTGCTGCGGCGCGGCGACCCGGGGACCGAGGCGTCGATGGCCGCGGCGGACCTGCAGATTCCGATGGGCAGCCTTCTGCGGCTGTCGGGGCGCATGGCGGCGCCGGTCCCGACGGGGTTTCTCGCAGTCGATGGGGATCGCGTGACACGGCTGCGGGAACGCTATTCCGGCGGGCGCTCCGACGTCCGCCTGCTCGGCCTGTCGTGGCGGAGCGTCAAGCCCAACCTGGCGTTGTCGTTCGAGGCGCCGCTGGAGGCCTGGGAACCGATCCTGTCATTGCCCGGAACCGTGTTCGTCTCCCTGCAGTACGGCGAGGTCCAGGACGAGGTGCGGCGCCTGGCGGAGCAGGTCGGCGTGCCGATCGTCGTGGATCCGGGCATCGACGCCAAGCGCGACCTCGACGCCTTCGCGGCGCAGGTAGCCGCCACCGACGCCGTGGTGACGATCGCCAACTCGACGATTGCGATGGCGCATGCGCTCGGCAAGCCGATGCATGTGCTCCTCAAGACAGTGCAGGAGGACTGGCGCTTCGCCCGTCACCAGAAGAAGACACGCTGGCTGCCGACCGCCCGGTGCGTCTGGCAGGAGACGCCCGGCGACTGGTCGGCGCCGATCGCGGAGATCGCGGACAGCCTGCGGTCCCGGCCGGGGTGACGGCCGGCCGGCCGCGTCGACGGGCTCACGAACGGCCCGGTACCACCTTCGCGTCCACCATCTTCTGGGTCAGCAGGTTCGGGGCCGCCTGGTCGGCACCATAGACCGGCACCGGGTGCGAGAGGCCGCCCTGCTTGAGCTCCTCGGCCATCTTCATCGCCTGCCAGATGATGTCGTCGATGTCGATGTACTTGTAGCTGCCGGCGCGCCCCATCGAGACCACGCCGTCCGGCATGGCGTCGAAATACTGGTATGCGCGCGCGATCTCCTTCTTGATCGGCATCGGGTAGAGCTTGTTCTTGTGGCTCGGGATCTCGATGCCGAGCAGGGTCGACGGCGACTGGTGCTGGGTGAACTTCTTGTACTCGACGATCCGGGTGTAGGGCTCGTCGCCGGCGTAGTACGTGAAGTAGGTCTTGTCCGGAAAGGCGTGCTCGACCGGCAGGATGATGGTCATGAACTCGCGCCCGACATAGGGCAGTTCGCCGTAGGCGTAGTTCAGCAGCATGTCCGGCGAGACGGTGTTCACGATCAGGTCGTAGGCATGCCACTCGCCGGCGATCTGCACGCGCTTCTGCGGGATGTCGAAGGCCTCGATCTCGGTGCCGAGCTTGACCGTGGTTTCCGCGGTCGCGACATCGAAGTAACGATCGTAGCCGTCGGGCGCCAGCGGGTAGGCCGAGATCGCGGTGTCCCAGCCCTCGCGCGGGCCTTCCTTGAGCGCCACGCCCTTCGGGGACCAGCCGAAGTCGTCGAGCATGGCGTTGCTGGCGACCTGCCACATCTTGCGCGAGTACTTGTCGACCATCTTGCCGTACAGGGTCTCGCCGACCGAGGCGATCCAGTATTCCTCGAAGTTCTTGGCCGCGGTCCAGGTACGGAGCTCCTGGGCTTCGGCGATCTCGCGCTCGATCGACTCGCGCTCCGGCATGCGCGGGATGTCGTCCTTGTGGATCGGGAAGGAGTAGTAGTTCCGGTCCGCCTCGACATAGGTGATGAACTCGTGGTCGAGCTTGCGCATCGGCACGATGGCGTTGAGGTATTCGAACAGTTCCGGCATCGGCGTCAGCATGTGCCGCGGCCCGAAGGTGAAGGGATGGCCGCCGCGCCAGTGCGTCTTGACGCCGCCGCCCAGGAACGGCGCACGCTCCACCAGGGTGACGTCCCAGCCGCCGATCAACTGGATCTGGTGGGCGGCGGCGCAGCCTGCGAAGCCGCCGCCGATGATCAGTGCCTTCTTCATTGCGTCTCTCTCCTTGCCGGCCGGGTGCCGCCGCCCCGGCCATCGTCCCGCGTATCGTTCGTGTTCAGGTCCGGCCGGGTGCGTCGAGGGCCGCGCACTCGCTCAGCCAGAGGTCACCGTAGTCTACATCCTGCCAGTTCTCGAACCATGGGCCGCCACGCGTGAAGTGCACGGCCGCGGGGGTGCCGTCCACCGGTTTCGGCATGCTGCCTTCCAGCCAGTTCCAGGTCGACGGCAGGGCGCCGATCGCCTCGTCGGCCGCCCACTGCATGCGATGCAGGTAGGCGCCGCTCTGGGTGTTGACGACCTGCGGGGTCAGCGATCTCGCCATCGGATGGCCGCAATTGAACAGCATCAGGCTCGACCAGTTCTTGCGGGGGTAGGTGGTTTGGACGGCGCCGTCCATCTTGGTGTCCTCGGTCGGCCGGTGGTCGTGGTGCACGCACATCACGGCCTTCGTCGGGTCTGCCAGCGCCAGCAGTTCCGCGACGTCCGCAAGCCACAGAAAGTCGCAGTCGCAGAACAAGGCCCACCCTTGATAGCCCGCAAGGTAGGGTGTAAGAAATCGGGTGTATGTGAATTCGGTGGATGCGAGCGGATCCTTTGCGCGCCAGTACAAGCCGCGGGCGCGAAGGTCGGCCTGAGCGATCGGCCGAACGTCGAGTGCGATCGAGGATCGACACCGCATCGACGCCTCGCAGACTCGAAAGGCAATGTCCTCGCGGCTGTCGTAGCCGACGAACACACGAAACGGCGATCCGATCGGTTCAGCACTCATCATGATGCCTATTTGCAATGCGGCGGCCCAGGGTTCGCCGGACCGGGGCGCGCCCGCTTTAGCGGATCGCCGTTCGGCGGTCAAACTCCGGACGACAGCGTGCGTCGCGACGCCGGTCGGCGTATTATGGAATTCTGACGTGCGGTATGGCCGCGCGGATCGTTGCGGGCAGAAGGGCCGATGAGCGAGACCGAAAGCCACGTCGGCGCCAAGGACGCCCTCAAGCACGCCTTCAGGAAATGCCGGGCCGCGTTCGCCGCGGTGGCGGTGTTCAGCTTCGCGGTCAACTTGTTCATCCTGACCGTGCCGCTGTACATGTTCTCGGTCTTCGACAAGGTGCTGAGCAGCTACAGCATGGCAACGCTCGGCATGTTGTTCACGATGGCGCTGTTCGCCCTCGGGATTCAGGCCGCGATCGATGTCGCCCGGTCGGGGGTTCTGATCGAGATCGGCAACTACCTGGAACGCAACCTCACCTCGCGGCTGCTCCACGCGTCGCTGGCGCATTCGATCAAGCGCGGCAACCGCCGCGGCGCGAACGCCCTGCAGCGGTTCACGCAGCTGAAGACGTTTCTGACCAGCAACTCGATCTATTCGATCATGGATGTGCCGTGGATTCCGCTGTTCATGGCCATCCTGTTCCTCATGAATCCGATCATCGGGCTGATCTCGGTCGGCGGTGCGATTCTGCTGGTCGTGTTGGCCATCTTGAACGACAGGCTGTCGCGCGGCGCATTGGCCCGGGCGCAGTCGGCGATGCAGCCGGCCTACAGGCGGGCGACGTCGGCGACCCGGAACGCCGACGTGGTCGAGGCCATGGGCATGACCCCGACCATCGTCCGGGCCTGGCAGGCGGACACCGTTGCGGCCATTCATCATCAGACGGTCGCGTCGCGGCGGGCGGCCTTGATCAGCGCGTTGTCCAAGTGGGCGCGGATGGCGATCCAGATCTCCATCATGAGCGCCGCCGCCGTAGAGATGATCCAGCCCCAAAGTTCCATGAGCCCCGGCGTGATGATGGCGTCGGTCATCCTGGTCGGTCGGGCGCTCATGCCGCTCGAGACCATGATCGGCAGCTACCGCAGCACGCTGGAGGCGTTCGGCGCCTACAAGGAAATCGACGAGATCCTGAACTCGATGGTCGAGCGGCCGCGGCTGAGCGTCGTGCCGCCGCGCCCGACCGGCGGCATCGCGGTCGAGAACGTCACCTACACCGTCCCGGGGTTCGACCGGCCGATCCTGTCGAATGTGAGTTTCGAGATTCAGCCCGGCGAGATCATCGGAGTCATCGGCCCGTCCGGTGCCGGCAAGACCACGCTCGCATCGCTGCTGGTCGGAATCGAGGCGCCGACTCACGGCCATGTCCGGCTCGACGGGACCGACGTCTACGCATGGCCGTCCGAGGATCTCGGCCGGTATATCGGCTACCTGCCGCAGACCGTCGAGCTGTTCGACGGCTCGGTCCGTGACAACATCTGCCGTCTGCAGGACGACGCCACGCCGGAATCGATCATCAAGGCCGCCGATCTCGCCGGACTGCACGAGATCATCCAGCGGCTTCCGAAGGAGTACGACACCCCGGTCGGCGACGCAGGGGCCCTGATGTCCGGCGGCCAGCGGCAACGTATCGGCCTGGCCCGGGCCCTGTTCCGCGATCCGCTCATGCTGGTCCTCGACGAGCCGAACTCGAACCTGGACAGCGAGGGCGAGGAGGCGCTGAAGAACGCGCTTCACGCGCTGAAGGCCCGTGGCTGCACGGTGGTGCTGATCGCCCATCGGATCAACGTGCTGCAGCACGTCGACAAGGTTCTGATCCTGCGCGACGGCGTCGTTCACAAATACGCTCCGCGCGACGAGGTGGTCGGCCCGGTCGCGGCCCAGCCGAAGCCGCAGATCGCCGCCAGCCAGGAATCCAAGCCCATCGCCAATCGAGCGACGTCATGACACTCGTCGAGACCTCCCGCCCTTCCTCCCTGCCGACGCTGTTCGATCCGTATGAGGAGATCTCCAGACAGGCCCGGCCGTCCTGGAACAAGGCGCTGATCGCCGGCTATGCGGTGATCCTGATCTTCTTCGGCGGGTTCGGCGGCTTCGCGGCGTTCGCGCCGCTGCACAGTGCCGTGCTGGCGCCGGGTGAGTTGCGGGTCGACAACGAGCGCAAGGTCGTCCAGCACGCCGACGGCGGGGTCATCACCGAGATCTTTGTCCGCGAAGGACAGCGGGTGAAGGAGGGCGAGGTGCTGGCCCGGGTCGACTCGACCCGTGTCAACGCTCAGGCGAACGCCCTGCGCAAGCGATATCTCTCGGCGCTGGCCGAGCGCGCCCGCCTGGTGGCCGAGCGCGACGGCCTGCAGGAGATCCAACTGCCGCAGGAGGTCCGTAAGGCGGAGTCGGACCCGGAGATCGCCGAGATCATCGAGGGCGAGCGCCGGCTGTTCGAGACGCGCCGCGAGTCGCAGCGAGGCCAGACCGCTCTGTTCCTCGGGCAGATCGACCAGGCGAAGACCCAGATCGAGGGCGTGACCCGCGAACGCGAGGCGATCGAAGAGCAACTCGGGCTGATCGAACAGGAGCTGAACTCGGTTCGCGAGCTCTACGAAAAGGGTCTCGAGCGTCTGCCCCGGCTTCTCCTGCTGAAACGGAATCAGGCGGCCCTGAAGGGGCAGCTGGCCCGGGCGGACGGAAATCTGGCACAGCTCGGGAAGCAGATCGGCGAGACCGAGTTGCGGATCGTCCAGATGCAACGCGACTTCCAGCTCGAGGTCGCGCACCGTCTCGGCCTGGTGGTCGACCAGATCCAGTCGATGAGCGAGGACCTCCCGGTGGTCTCGGCGTCGGTCCGTCGCGTGGACCTCAGGGCGCCGCGCTCCGGCCGGGTGATCGATCTCTCGGTCCACACGGTCGGCCAGGTCATCCAGAGCGGCCAGCCGATCCTGCAGATCGTCCCCGAGGACGAGGATCTCGTCGTCATCGCGAGGATCAAGCCGCGCGACATCGACGCCCTCAACGAGGGGATCACCCATGTGCAGGTCCGCCTGACCGCGTTCAGCCAGCGCTTCATGCATCCGGTCGAGGCGGAGCTCGAATCCGTGTCGGATGACGTGGTGCAGGAGGCCAACGGGTCGGCTCCCTACTACCGCGCCATCCTTCGGCTCGATCCGGAGTCGCGGCAGCGTATCCTCCAGGACAACAAGCTGACCTCGGGCATGCCCGCCATGGCCATGATCGGGGTCGGCGAGAAGACCCTGCTCCGCTACCTGCTCGACCCGATCCTGCGCAGCATCGAGGAATCGCTCCGCGAACCATGAGACGGTGTCGCCTGGACAGTGGGTGTCCGGTAGCCGCAGGGGCCTGGCAGTGACCACGGCGCCGAAACAGGTCACCTACGAGGACGGGTTGCGGCTCGTGCAGACCCTGGTGGGGGACGGCCGCCTGCCGATGGCGGTGCGCTGGGTGGATCGGCTGTGCCGGCACCGGCCGGACGACGCGCGGGCCCACAATCAGGCGGGACTGGTGCGTCAGCGCCAGGGCCGCCCCGACGATGCCGTGCTTCACTTCCGGCGCGCGACGCTGCTGCAGCCGGACGCGGCCGAGCTGTGGGTCAATCTCGGCAACGCACTCCGGCACGTCGCGGCCTTCGACGAAGCGCTGCTGAGCCGTCTTCGCGGCGTCCTGTGCCGGCCCGATGCGGCCGACATGCGGCTGTCCTATGCCCTGGGACTGCTGGCGGCCGGCGACTATCGCAGGGGCTTCGCCGAGTACGAGTATCGTGAGAACCGCAGCAAGGGGCTGGCCCCCTATGCCGAGGCCGGCTGGCCGTTGTGGGACGGCCGGATACGTCCCGGCGGGCGGCTCCTGCTGGCGACCGAGCAGGGCGCCGGCGATGCGGTCCAGTTCGTCCGGTTCGTCCGCCCTCTGGCCGAGCGGGGAATGGAGGTCGTGATCGCCTGCCCGCCGGAGCTGCAGCGGCTGCTCCGATCGGCGCGGGGAGTCGCCGCCGTCATCGATCCGACCCCGTCCGGCAGTCCGGCCGCGTTCGACGGAGTCGACATGCTGCTCAGCCTGCCGGCCCGGCTCGGCCTGGAGGAAGAGGTCCTCGGGCTGGCGGGCCGGTATATCGAGCCGCCCGAGCCGGCGTTTCGGGTTCCGGCCGGCGAGGGGCTGCGCGTCGGCCTGTGCTGGACCGGCAACATCGCGACGCCGCTGAACGCGATGCGGCGGATCGTGTTCAAGGAGCTGGCGCGGCTGCTCGATACCCCCGGGGCCGTGTTCTACGGCCTGCAGGTCGCGGCCGGCAGCGGCGCCAGCGCCGGCGAACCACGTCTGCTCGACCTGTCGCCGCATATCGAGGATTTCGCGGACACCACCGCGATGATCGACCAGATGGACCTTGTCATCACCGTCGACACCTCGGTCGCCCACATGGCCGGTGCCCTCGGCAAGCCGGTCTGGACGCTGCTCGCCCGGGTCGCGGACTGGCGCTGGGGGTATGACGGGGAGACCTGCCTTTGGTACCCCAGCATGCGCCTGTTCCGGCAGACGCGGTCGGGCGAGTGGCGCGACGTCGTCGAGCGCCTCGGTACGGAACTGCGACGACAGGTCGAGTCGCGCCGATCGGCGGGCTGACCGGCGTCACACCGTTCCCGGCGTCACGCGGTCCGTGGCACGAAGACGAGCTTCGGGTTCGGATCGTGCTCGTCCGGGCGGATGTCATCCATGCCGTCCAGCGGCCGCAGCCCGTCGTCGGTCAGCTGGAACATCGACCATCGGTCAAGGTCGAAGCAGTCGATCAGATCGCTCGGCCTGCGACGGTAAACGTGCAGAAGATGCGCGTGGTACTCCACGACGAACGTTGTCCGCGCCGCGGCGATGATCCCGCGGGCGCCCTTCAGCACGTCGATCTCGTGCCCCTCGACATCGATCTTCACGACCTTCGGCAGGAGTGCGGCTTCGAGGAAGGCGTCGTCGAGGGTGATGACCGGCACGAAGTCGTCGATCAGGGAGCGCGGGTCGCGGTAGTTCACGTAGAACGGCTGACCCTCCAGCCGGGTCCCGGTATTCGCCTCGATGCGCGGCATCATCGACAGGCCGGCCTGTGAGGATGCACCGGCGTGAATGGCGCGCAGATGGTCGAGATCGTTGACGGTCGCGACCTGCTCGATCAGCGGGATCAGGTCCCGCTGGATCTCGATCGCGAAGACGACGGCACCGGCCTTGGCGATGAACGCGCTGACGTAGCCGAGATTCGCCCCGACATCGACGAACACCTCGCCGGGCCGGATCCGCGAGGTCACGAAGTCGATCAGGGTGCGCTCGTAGAAGCTGTCGTACTTCTCCACCAGCGACTTGAACTGCGTCGAGGCGAAGTCGTTGAGCGGAAACGCCACCGACTGGCCGTTCGGCGCGACCGCCGTCCAGGTCTCGGTCTTCCGATACCGGGCCCCGCGGTGCTGCATCGCGGCCACGAAGCGATTCAGGCGTCGCACCAGGTAGGTGGGTATCCGCAGGTCCTTCATGACGATGCCGCGACGGACCGACCTGCGGAACTTGACCAGTTGTTCGCGGTTCAGCGGCGGCCACTCGGCCTCGAACATGGCGGCCACGTCGCTGGGGTTCTCCACCGCCCGCCGCCGGGCCTTGATGCGCGTCTTGGAGTCGATCATGGCTGCCTTGTCTGGTTGTCTGCGCGGCGGTCCGCTGCCGGTCTGGGGCGTGCCCCGGTCGCGTCGCCACCCGCCGTGCACAGGAGGGGCCGTCGCCAGGGCGTCAGGTCCGCTCGAACAAGCCCTCTCGGATATGGCTCTGGAACGGGACGGTGTCGGTGCTGATCGGTCGCCAACGGTCGTCGAACGGGAACCGGTCGTAGGCGATGTCCTGCGCGCCGATCCGCTTCAGGAGCCGGTTCACGCAGTAGAACAGGCCGCCCTTCGGCATGCTTCGCTGGATCTCGACGAAATAGTCGGCGACCGACAGCCAGCGCATCTCCTGGAACGACCGCATGTTGACGTACACGGAGGGCCAGCCGGCCGGCACCAGCTTGATGAACGCCGGCGGAAGCAGCAGAAAGTCGAAGGGGTCGTCGAAGATCCGCAGGCCGCGTCGATGGAAGTCCTGGATCGTGTAGATGGTCTTGCCCGGCCAGCGGCTCCGCAGGTAGTAGAGCTGGACCGCGCTCGGCTCGGGCAGGTCGAAGATCACGCAACGCATCTTGCCCGACGCCCGCTTGACCTTGGCGCTCAGTTCGCCGAAGCCGCCGCCGATCTCGACGATGGTCGGGTTGGCCTGGACCCGCTCCATGACCTTCTCGTTCGAGCGGATCGTCTGGATCAGCCGGCCGCAGGCATAGACCAGGGAGAGGTCGTGGCCGCTGGCGGAGAACCTCATTGCCTCGACGCCGTTCGGGCCCTGCACCTTGACCTCGAAGGTGGCCAGCCGGGGCGATCCCGTCTCGGTGTTGAGCAGGGTCTGCACGACGTTGAGCTTGAGGCGTTGCGCGCAGAGGCGGAACATCCCGGCGGTTTGGCGCGTGTAGTTCTCGTCGTCGTCGTGCCGCGGCACGAGGTCGCCGTAGTCGTGCTTCTTGCGGCGTTCCCAGCGGTCCGGAACCAGCACGGTGTCGTCGTTGAACCCGGCGGAGATGCCGTTGCGCAGCAGCCGGGGCCAGGCATCGGCATGCTCGAACGTGCGCGCGAAGTCCGACGGAAAGACATTCCAGTGAACGCTCTTGTCGCTCCGGGCCTCGAACTTCTTCGCCTGCGCATACACTGCCGCGCATTCAGCCAAGACGGACTGTGGATCAAACGAGGATTCGGCCACGCCGCGCGTCCTTCCAGTCAGTCACAGATCGGCAGAGTCGTGCCGGATCGCAGATCGACCCGTGGGCGCGGTCCCGGATCATCCCGCCGCGGTCCCCGGCACCCACGACAGGTCGTCTTCCGTCGAGAGGATGAAGAACCGGCTGCCGTTGGTCGGGCCGGGAACGCCGTGGGCCCGCGACACGGCGGTCAGGTCGCGATAGGTCGCGCCGAGCTGCGTCAGCTGGTCCGCGAAGCCGTTCCCGAACGCGTAGAAATGCTGCAGGTCGGTCCAGCCCGGCCCGTGCACTTCCAGTATGACGCGCTTGCCGACCGTCAGCAGCCTCTTCAACAGCGAAATCGGGTCGGGCATGTGGTCGAGCGTGACGAAGGATCCGACGAGGTCGAACCGCCGGCCGGTCTCCTCCGCCCGCTTGAGCGTCAGCATGCGGTCGAACAGGAAGTCCTGGGCGTAGGCGTGGCAGCCCACCCCGGCCTGTACGCAGGACCGCCGCCAGCAATACGGTGAGTCCTCGGTCAGCAGGGTGCGCTCGACCAGGAATCCCGCCGACTGGGCGTTGACTTCCCGTGCGCGCATTGCGGAAGCCGCAGCGCTCGGCCGGTCGAAGATCGACGTCTTCGCGTACACGCGGGTCAGCTCGCGCAGACGCTCCAGTCCGACCTTCCGGATTTCGTCGCCGCCCCGGGAATCGGCCTCGGCGAACATCAGCCCGGCATTCGGGCAATTGAGCTCGGCGTAGGTCAACGAGCCCGGGATGTTGTCGCGCAGCAGCTGCCAGATCGCCGAGCGGGTGGCGACGAAGGTGACGGGCTTGCGCTTCAGCCAATTGGCGAGACCGGCCCAGCCGTAGAAGTGCTGGCCGCAGACATATCCGTAGAAGGTCTCGGCGAAATCCGTGGTGAACCAGGGATCGTGCCAGGCCGCGGTGCAGGACTTGCAGACCCAAAGCGGGAACCGCCGCAGCAGTTCCTCGGGCTCCAGTTCCACCATCTCCGCGATCGTGCGGGTATACGGGCTGATCGTCCCGGCCGGCGCCGTGCTCGGCTCGCGGTCGGTGTTCCCGCACACGGGGCACTGCGGGACCCCCTGCGTGATCGAGGCGAAATCTATGTGCGGCACCAGGGCGCCCTCCTCGGTCGGCACAAAGCGGGTGTATGTAAGGTAACTGCCGGGGCTTCCGCAATGTCGGATTCGGCCGATCCGGCGGTTGACCGAGCGTCACGTCGACGCGGGGCGTCGCGTGCCGTGGCCGCTCGTGCCGCGTTCTTTGTGGCTAGCCAGGCCGACGGCATCTGGCGTAAGCGAGGCCAGCCGGGGGGAGCGACCGGGAGCCCGGTCGGGAAATGACGGCAAACGAGATCCTTCAGCAGGTCTCCGCAAGGCTCGGCGGCCACTGAGGACCGGGCGCCGCGGCGCTGTCGACGGCGGCGCGGAGCGCCGGATGCGGGGTGCCGCAGCTACCGTATCGTCTCGGTCGGGACCCTGATGAACGGCTCGTCGGCCCCGTCGGCGCCGGCGATCAGAACCGGCCCGATATTGCGCCCGGTCCGGTCCGGCGGGCCCCGGTCCGCCGACAGGCCGTCAACGAACGCTTCCACGGCATGCTCGACCTGCTCGGCCGTCAGGTTCTCGGGCTCCACGCCGCAGGCGTTCAGCAGCGCCCGGTCGGGCATCCGGCCGTACCGGAAATAGACGCTTGGGTCGGTGACCCGCCCGGACCCGTCCAGGTGACGCATCGGCCGCAGGACCGACCAGTTCCGGCGGCCCCACGGCATCATGTCGAGCGGGTACCAGTTCAGGTACAGGCACGGTGTGCCGAACAGCTGCGGAACCAGGGAAAGGCCCGAGCTCGATCCGATGTGGAACGTGGCGACCCCGGTCAGCAGCACATCCAGTTCCGGCGACTTGAGCGTCGACCTGGCGTAGTCGAAGACGCCGGGGATCTTCGGCAGCGGCGTCATGGACCTGTCGCCGAGGCGTATGACGGTGTAGCCGCGCTCGACCAGCCGGCGGATCGCGGGAAGATAGGTCGCGATGTCGACATTGCGGAGCCCGTGGCGGGAGTCCACCCGGTAGCCGGCCTCGCGGCAGTGCAGCGTCACGATCCTGGCGGACGGCTGCAGTCCGAGGGCGGTCCTGAACGTCTCGAAGGCCGGGTCCGAGAGCGCCGGCCGTTCCAGGATGGCCCCGGTTTCGTCGCCGGCCTTGTCGGCGATCACCCCGCACGTGTCGAAGTAGTTCAGGTACTGATCGTCGAATATCTCGGCGTGGTTGACCGAGTGCAGTTCCCCGAAGAAGCGATACGATCTGATGTAGTCGAAATTGTCGGAAAGCGTCGAAACCCGGTCCATAAGATACCGGTTGGCTATTCCACCATTCCAGATCCGAATTCCGCCGTATGGCGTCAGGCCTGATCCCTGCGCTTTCACGAGGTAGGCCAGTATCACGATGTGTCCGATTGCGAATGTCCAGCGGTCGGTGAAGACCCGGAGCTTGTCCTGGTGAACGCGCTGGTGAATCTTGCTCGAAATCTTGGCGACGTGACGGCCGATTTCCAGCGCCAGGTCGGAATACCCTGCCGCACGCAGAACGATCGTCAGGTAGTTCTTCTCCGACACGAGCATCTGCGCTTGCAGCATGCTCTGGACTGAAGTGTGCCTGCCGATGATCGCGATCGCCCGGTCGAAATTGGTCGGGCACTTGCCGTACTCGATCGAAACCGCGTTGCGGGTGGCATCGTCGAGCCGTCCCGATACCAGGAGGCATGCGGCGATGAAGGACGTGATGGTGCGGTGGTATCTGGGCGAGGCGTTGGCGACCTTCGCGAGGGTGCGGCTGGGAATCGCGGAGCTCGCGCGAAGGGCTTTGCGGATCACGTCGCCTTCGACGACGAGGACGTCGCGCTGAACATAGGCGCCCGGCAGCAGGAGCAGGCGCCGGAACTGCTCGAACACCTCGGTGGGATCGGTGGCGGCGCGAATCAGGGAAGCGAGCTCACCGGCGTTGCCCGGATCCCTCAAGAGCTCGAATTTCGGGTTGGGATCGGCTCGATTCATCGGCGGAGTTGTCGGGGGTACAGGGCGACGACGCGGCATAGCCGAGACAGTCTGCCGGGTACCTAGCATCGGGTGAGGGGCTGTGCAAGGCGGCGCCCGGACGGTTCCCGGATCCGGGGATCGCTGCCGGGTCCGGGGGTGGGCCGGGCGCAGACTACGGGGCGGCCGACGATCCGGTCGTGGAATTGCATCGTCGGGCCCAAGCGGATAAACAGATCGCCGCCGCGAAATCGCCCGATCGGATATGATCCCGTGCGCATCCTGTTCGTACATCAGAACATGCCGGCGCAGTACGCGCATCTGGCCGTCCACTACGCAGCCGACCCGGCAAACCAGGTGATATTCATGACCCGCCGCAAGGGTCTGGAGATGCCGGGGGTCCGCACGGTCCGGTACGATCTGGGCCGAGAGCCCCGAACCGACGCGCATCACTACGTCAAGTTCCTGGACGAGCAGCTGCTGTTCGGCCAGGCGATCGTTCGCGAAGCGGTGAAACTCAAGAGCGCGGGCTTCACGCCGGACATCATCTGCGCCCATTCGGGCTGGGGCGAGGCGCTGTTCCTGAAGGACGTATTCCCGGACGTTCCGCTGCTGGTCTACGCCGAATACTACTATCGCGGCCGCGGCTCCGACATCGGGTTCGACACCGACCGCGAGCCCGAGCTCGACATCGTCTGCCGTTCGCGCGCCCGAAACACGCATCTTCTGCTCAGCCTGGAGGCGGCGGACTGGAGCGTGACGCCGACCAGATGGCAGTGGCAGCAGCAGCCGGTCGCCTACCAGTCGCGGATGTCGGTGATCCACGACGGCATCCGGACGCAGATCTGTGCGCCGAACCCGGATGCTCGCCTGACGCTGCCGAACGGGACGGTGCTGTCGCGCGACGACGAGGTTGTGACCTATGTGTCCCGAAACCTCGAGCCATACCGCGGGTTCGACCGCTTCATGCGTTCGCTGCCGGAACTGCTGCGCCGACGGCCGCAGGCTCAGGTGGTGCTGGTCGGTGGCGACGAGACGAGCTACGGCGGCCTGCCGGCCGATGCGCGGAACTGGCGCGAGAAGCTGCTGGCCGAGGTCCGGATAGATCCGGCGCGGGTGCATTTCGTCGGCCGCGTGCCATACGACTACTACCTGCGGATCCTGCAGGTGTCCCGGGTCCATACCTACCTGACCTATCCCTTCGTGCTGTCCTGGTCGATGCTGGAGTCGATGGCGATCGGATGCTGCCTCGTCGCCTCGGCGACGCCGCCGGTGCTGGAGGTCCTCAAGGACGGTGAGACCGGCGCCCTGGTCGACTATTTCGACGGCAAAGCCCTGACGAACCGCATCTGTGCCCTGCTCGACGATCCGGAAACGCGGGCCCGCTATGGCGCCGCGGCGCGTGACTACGTCGTGCGGAACTACGACCTCGAAACCGTCTGCCTGCCGGCGCAGATCGCGCTGATCGAGCGTGTGGCCACCGGCCGGCTGCCTCGGATCACGTCGACCGCCACCGCCGACGGCTTCCCGGGCGCGCCGCCGGAAGAACTGCCGGTACCGGCCTCGGGAACGGCGTGAACGAGGAACTCGCAGGGCTCGACCAGACCGCCCGGCGGGCCGTCGCCGATGCCGACTGGACGGCTGCCGCGTCGGCGTTCGGGTCGATCGCCGCGCAGCTGCCGGACAAGCCGGGTCCCTGGTACAGCCTGGCCCTGGCGCGCTGGCGCGGCGGATCGGCGGCCGGCGCGGCCCCGGCCCTGCGGCGCTGCCTCGTCCTGGCGCCCGACCATGCGGCCGGTTCCCGGCTGCTGGCGGCCCTGACCGGGCTCGATCGGGGGCATCTGCAGGCCGCCGTGCTGCCGGGCGCCGAGATCGGTACGCTGAAGGTTGCCGGCGCGCTCCGCCAGGAGGCCGGCGACGCCGCCGGCGCGATCGAGCTGCTGGATCGGGTCCTGGCGGCGGAGCCGGAGGACCGCGAGAGCCTGGTCAATCGCGCGATGGCGCTGATCGAGGTCGGCCGCAAGTCGGCGGCGATCGACGACGTCGAGCATGCCCTGCGGATCGATCCGCAGGATGCGCGGGCGCGCTGGGCGCGCGGCTGGATCAGGCTCGGCCGCCGGGACTGGAACGGGGTCGCCGACTATGCGGCGCGCTGGCTCGATCCGGAGCCGGATTCCCGGCAGCGGCTGTTCGACGCCCCGCTGTGGTCCGGCGGCCGGGTCGAGGGCGGACCGTTGCTGCTCTACGGCCAGTTCGGGATCGGCGACGAGATCCTGTTCGCGACCCTGGTGGAAGAGGCCCGGCGCCGGGCCGGCGGACCGGTGATCCTGGAGGTCGATCCCAGGCTGGCCGCCCTGCTCGACCGCTCGCTCGACGGCGTCACCGTCGTTCCGCGCGCCGATCCGCCGGACCCGCGAATCGCGGCCGCCCGGCCGGCGGCCCAGTCGTCGACCGCCCGGCTGCCGGCGGTGCTGCCGCGTGACGCGGTGCTTGGCGCGCGCCCGGCGCCGCTGCTGACCGCCGACCCGGCCAGGGTCGAGCACTGGCGCGAACGGTTCGCCGGCCTCGGCCCCGGACCCTGGATCGGCCTTGCCTGGCGCAGCGGCAATCGTCGCACCGCCGGCCGCAAGTCGATCCCGCTCGGCGACCTGGCGCCGGTCATGAGGGCCTCGGCCGGCACCTGGATCAGCCTGCAGTACGATCCGGACCCGGAGGAGACGGCGGAGGTCGCCGCTGCGCGCCGGCCGGTGCCGCACGACAACCCGGCCCCGGACATCCGCGACGATCTGGACGAACTGGCGGCGCAGATCGCGGCGCTGGACGCGGTGGTGACGATCTCCGGCATCAACGCCCATCTGGCCGGCGCCCTCGGCGTGCCGGGGGTGGTGATGATGCAGCGCGACCCGTTGTGGTTCTGGTTCGAGGACGGCGAGACCGTACCGTGGTACCCAAGCCTGACGGTGCTGCGCCAGCGTGGTACCGCCTGGACCGCGGTGATCACCGAGACCGCGCGTCGGGTGGCCGTCGGCTGACGCGCCGCCCGGTACAAAGGGGTGGCAAGCACTCCTCTTGGCCGGGGCTTCGGTCCGCGGTAGAGACGGACAGCCGACCGGTGCCACCGCCGCCGGTGAGACCGCAGACGGCGAAACTGCAGACGGACGTGTCGACCCATGGCCCTCACCGACCGCTTCACGAATGCGCTGGAAGACGAACTCGCCCGCGAGTTCCTGGCGAACGGCTACATCATCCGCGACGTCGACGACCGGTCGGCGCTGGACGCGCTCCGGCACGAGATCGTCCGGCTGGCCTGCGACCACCTGAAGTGCGACCTGCCGGCCGATGACGGGGATTTCCTGAACCGCATCCACGAGCGCGTCGGCGTGGCCGAGATCAACGCGCTGCGGCTGCACGTGTTCAACGGGCTGAATGCCCACGCCTGGTGCCGGCCGACCTATCTGGCGCTGGCGCGCTCGGTGATCGACGCCGTGGTCGGCAACGAGCTGGCGATGCAGAACAAGGTCAACCTGTCGATCCAGATGCCGCGGGACGAGACCTCGACCCTGGCGGTGCATGCCGACGTCTGGTCGGCCGAGACCCCGTTCGAGGTGGTGGAGTGGACGCCGCTGGTCGACGTGTACGACACCAAGGCGATGTACATCCTGCGCCCGGAGGTCAACCGCACGGTTCGCGGGAAGATGAGCAGCCTGCAGGACGGCGGCCGTCAGTTCGACCTGTTCGAGGCCTACAGGGACGAGTTTCACTGGGTGCCGGTGAAATACGGCCAGACCCTGGTGTTCTCGCCGATCCTGCTGCACGGCAACGTGCGCAACGACACCGCGGAGTCGCGGTGGTCGCTGAACTGCCGGCTGACCGGCCTGTTCACGCCGTATTCCAGCGACGAGAAATGCCTCGGGCGGTTCTACACCCCGGTGACCACCAAGGTGGCGAGCCGGGTGGGCATGAACTTCCGCGCGCCGGAGGCGATCGATGGCTGAGGAGGCCGCGAAGCCGGGCGCCGGTCCGGCCGGCGCCAACCGGACGCGCGCCGGCCTGCAGGGTTACGTCACCCACCAGTCGTTCAAGGGCATGCGCATGCCGGCGACCGTCCAGAACCTGGTGATGCGCGACTATATCACCCGCCGCGGCGCCCAGCTCCGCCTGTCGGTCGGCGAGTATCTGTTCGAGAACTGCTTCGTCCAGTTCTACTCGATGCTGCGAAAGCTCGACGAGATCGAGGGCATCGTGATGTGCAGCCTGTTCATGCTGCCGGCCGACCCGGCCAAACGGCGCTGGATCTACGACCGGTTCCTGGAGAGCGGGGCTGCCCTGCACTTCGTCTTCGAGGGCCTCGTCGTCGAGGACGAGGACGGTGTCCGGCAGGCCGAGGAGCTGCTGCGGATGAACGCCGCCCTGGACGTGGCGCCGACCACCATCGACCCGGCCCTGCTGCCGCCGATCGACGGCGTCGACAGCTTCACCTGAGGCACGCGGCGGCCGCCGCGCAGCGTGGTCGGAATCCTTGCTGCGCCGGGGCAAAACCGCTATACGACCGGCACCGAATCGGCCATTCCGCGGCCGGTTGCGTTCGCTGATTTCCGGGACCATGCCATGACCGATCACACCATCAACCGCGTCCTCGTCACCGGCGGTGCAGGCTATGTCGGCTCGGTGCTGACGCCGAAGCTGCTCGACGCCGGCTACGAGGTGGTGGTGTTCGACATCCAGTACTTCGGCGACGACACCCTGCCGAAGCAGAACCCGAAGCTGACCTCCGTCAAGGGCGACCTGCGCGACACCGCCGCGTTCGCCGAGGCGGTCGCCGGCTGCGACGCGGTCATCCACCTGGCCTGCATCTCCAACGACCCGAGCTTCATCCTCGACCCGAGCCTGTCGAAGTCGATCAACTACGACTGCTTCGAGCCGATGGTGGTTGCGGCCAAGCAGGCCGGCGTGAAGCGCTTCGTCTACGCCTCGACCAGCTCGGTCTACGGCGTCTCCGAGGCGCCGGACGTGACCGAGGACCACCCGCTGGTCCCGCTGACCGACTACAACAAGTTCAAGGGGATGTGCGAGCCGCTGCTGTGGAAGCACATCTCCGACGACTTCGTGGGCGTGACCATCCGGCCGGCGACGGTGTGCGGCTACGGCCCGCGCATGCGCCTGGACCTGTCGGTCAACATCCTGACCAACCACGCGGTCAACAACGGCAAGATCACGGTGTTCGGCGGCAGCCAGCTGCGCCCGAACATCCATGTCGAGGACGTCTCCGACCTGTACGTCATGCTGCTCGGCCTGCCGGCCGGGAAGATCCAGGGCGAGACCTTCAACGCCGGCTACCAGAACATGTCGATCTCCGACATCGCGCTGGCCGTGAAGGCGGTGGTCGAGCAGGAGTTCCCGGGGCGGCCGCCGATCGACATCGTCACCACGCCGACCGACGACATCCGCTCCTATCACGTGAATTCCGACAAGATACGCAACAAGATCGGCTTCCAGCCGAAGCGGACGGTCGAGGACGCGGTGCGCGGGCTGTGCAAGGCGTTCCGCGAGGGCAAGCTGCCGAACTCGCTGACCGACGACAAGTACTTCAACGTCAAGACCATGCAGAAGCTGACCGCGGCCTGATCCCGGGTCGGCGCTGGCCGGAGGGCGCATGCCGTCGCACGCTGAAACCTATCTGGCCCAGGCGGCCGAAATCTGTCGCACCATCGACCCGGCCGAGGTCGAGGCGATGGTCGCCGCCCTGGTGGCGCTGCGGGCCCGCGGCGGCCGGCTGTTCATCCTCGGGGTCGGCGGCTCGGCCGCCAACTGCGGGCATGCGGTCAACGATTTCCGCAAGCTGTGCGGGATCGAGGCCTATGCCCCGACCGACAACGTCGCCGAGCTGACCGCCCGGACCAACGACGAAGGCTGGGAGAGCGTGTTCGCCGGCTGGCTCGAGGTCAGCCGGGCCAACGACAAGGACGCGGTCCTGGTGTTCTCGGTCGGCGGCGGCTCGCGCGAGCGCAACGTCAGCCCGAACCTGGTGCTGGCCCTGGAATACGCCAAGCAGCACGGCCTGACGATCCTCGGCGTGGTCGGCCGCGACGGCGGCTACACCAAGCAGGTCGGCGACCACGTCCTGGTCATCCCGACCGTCGACCCGAACCACATCACGCCGCATTCCGAGGCGTTCCAGGCGGTGGTCTGGCACGGCTTGGTCTGCCACCCCGACCTGATGGCGCGCGCCAACCGGTGGGAGGGCCTGACCCGATCGTGAGCGGCGGGCGGCGAGCGGTCTTTCTCGACCGCGACGGGGTCCTGGTCGCGACCGAGGTGCATGGCGGCAAGCCGATCGCCGCGCTGACGCTCGCGGACTTCGCGATCCTGCCGGAAGCGCCGGCGGCGGTGGCCGCCCTGAAGTCCGCCGGCTTCGTCACCGTGGTCGTGACCAACCAGCCGGAAATGGCGCGCGGCAACGTCGACTCGGCTACAATGGACGCGATGCATGCCCGGCTCTCGCAGGCCATGCCGATCGACGCGGTCTACGTTTGCCCGCACGACTCCGGCGACGGCTGCGGGTGCCGCAAGCCGGCGCCCGGCATGCTGCTGCGGGCTGCCGACGAGCTCGGCCTGGATCTCGCGTCGAGCTACATGGTCGGCGACCGATGGCGCGACGTCGGGGCCGGCCGTGCGGCGGGCTGCACGACCGTGCTGATCGAGTGCGGCTATGACGAGCCGGAGCGGCTGGAGCCCGACCTGACGGTCGGCGACGTCGCCGAGGCGGCAGCGCGCATCCTGGACCGCGACGCGGCGGCCCGTGCATCTGGAGAACGAGCATGACGCTGACTTCGGTCGACGACCTCAGGATCAAGATCTTCGCCGACGGTGCCGATCTCGAGGGCATGAAGGCGATGGCCGCGAAGCCCTGGATCCAGGGGCTGACCACCAACCCGACGCTGATGCGCAAGGCCGGGGTGACCGACTACGCGGCGTTCGCCCGCCGGGTGCTGGACGCCATCACCGACAAGCCGATCTCGTTCGAGGTGTTCGCCGACGACGCCGACGCGATGACCGCGCAGGGCCGGGTGATCGGGGCCTGGGCGCCGAACGTCAACGTCAAGATCCCGGTGACCAACACCGCCGGCACCTTCATGGGCGCGCCGATCGCGGCGCTGTCGAAGGCCGGCGTGGTGGTGAACGTGACCGCGATCATGACCCCGGCCCAGGTCCAGGCGGTGGCCGACGCGCTCGACCCGGCGACCCCGGCGATCGTGTCGGTGTTCGCCGGCCGCATCGCCGATACCGGCCGCGACCCGATCCCGCTGATGACCGAGTGCCGGGAGATCCTGAAGTCGCGCCCGAAGGCGGAACTGCTGTGGGCGAGCCCGCGCGAGCTGCTGAACATCGTCCAGGCCGACGCCATGGGCTGCCACATCATCACCGTGACCAACGACCTGCTGGCCAAGCTCGGCGGCCTCGGCAAGGATCTCGACCAGTTCAGCCTGGAGACGGTCCGGATGTTCGAGGGCGACGCCAAGGCGGCCGGCTACACCATCGCCACCTGACAGCCACACGGACCATCCCCCATGGCGGAAAAGCCCTATGCGGTCGTGACCGGCGGCGCCGGATTCATCGGCAGCCACATGGTCGACCTGCTGCTCGAGCGCGGCTACCGCGTGCGGGCGATCGACAACCTGAGCGGCGGCCGCGAGCTCAACCTGGCCCATCACGGCGACGGCCCGGACCTGGTCCGCGACTTTCGCGACATCCGGGCGCTGGCGCCCGACGACGACGCCTTCGCGGGGGCGCGCTACGTGTTCCACTTCGCCGGGATCGGCGACATCGTGCCGTCGATCGAGCGGCCGCTGGAGTACATGGACGTCAACGTCCAGGGCACCGCCCGGGTGCTGGAGGCGTCGCGCAACGCCGGCGTGGCGAAGCTGGTCTATGCCGCGTCGTCGTCCTGCTACGGGCTGGCGGATACGCCGACCCGCGAGGACCACCCGATCCGTCCGCAATATCCCTACGCCCTGTCCAAGTACCAGGGCGAGCAGGCGGCGTTCCACTGGCACCAGGTGTACGGCCTGCCGGTGAACGCGGTGCGGATCTTCAACGCCTACGGCACCCGGTCGCGGACCTCCGGCGCCTACGGCGCGGTGTTCGGCGTGTTCCTGCGCCAGAAGATCGCCGGCGAGCCGTTCACCGTGGTCGGCGACGGTACCCAGACCCGCGACTTCCTGTTCGTGACCGACGTGGCGAAGGCGTTCCTGGCGGCCGCCGAGACCGGGATGGTCGGCGAAGTCTGGAACCTCGGTGCCGGCAACCCGCAGTCGGTCAACCGGCTGGTCGAACTGCTGGGCGGCGAGACGGTGTACATCCCGAAGCGCCCGGGCGAGCCCGACTGTACATGGGCGGACACCGCGAAGATAATGCGGGACCTCGGCTGGCGGCAGGAGGTCACCTTCGAGGAAGGCGTCGGACGAATGCTGGCGCAGCTCGACTACTGGCGCGAGGCGCCGCTCTGGACCCCGGACAGCATCGCCCGCGCCACCAAGACCTGGTTCGACTATTTGGGTAAGGAAGGGGGCGAGCCGCGGTGATCGACGACGCCTACAAGCACAAGGTCAAGACGGCCGCCGAGATCGCCGAGATCATCGGCAAGCCGCCGCGTCGCCGCAAGATCGTGATGTGCCACGGCACCTTCGACCTGGTGCACCCGGGGCATATCCGCCACCTGGTCTACGCCCGCTCCAAGGGCGCGAAGCTGGTGGTCGGCGTGACCGCCGACACCCACGTCAAGAAGGCCGATCACCGGCCGTTCGTGCCGGAGGGCCTGCGCGCGCTGAACCTGGCCGCGCTGGAGACCGTCGACTACGTGGTCATCGACCCGAACGCGACGCCGATCGAGAACATCCTGACGATCAAGCCCGACTACTTCGTGAAGGGCTACGAGTACCAGAAGGGCGGCCTGCATCCGCGCACCGCGGAGGAGAAGGAGGCGGTCGAGAGCTACGGCGGCGAGGTCATCTTCACCCCCGGCGACATCGTCTACTCGTCCTCGGCGATCATCGAGTCCGGCCCGCCGGATCTGGCGGTCGAGAAGCTGATCAACCTGCTGGACGGCGAGAACCGCAACTTCGACGACCTGAAGCGCGCGCTGGCCGGGGTGGCCGGGGCCAAGGCGCATGTGATCGGCGACACCATCGTCGATTCGCTGACCGTCACCTCGGTGATCGGCGCCAGCGGCAAGACCCCGACGATCAGCGTGCGCTACGAGGGCAAGCGGGACTATGTCGGCGGGGCCGGCATCGTCGCCAAGCATCTGAAGGCGGCCGGGGCCGAGGTCACCTTCTCGACCGTGCTCGGCGACGACCTGCTCGCCGATTTCGTGCGCGAGGACCTGGCCGAGGCCAAGGTCACCCTGAACGACGTGATCGACCGCACCCGTCCGACGATCAACAAGAACGCGATCGTCGCCGACGGCTACCGGATGCTGAAGATCGACACGCTCGACAACCGGGCGATCTCCGAGCAGGTCTGCCGGAAGCTCTGCGAGGCGATCCGCGACGTCCCGGCCGACGTCCTGCTGTTCAGCGACTTCCGTCACGGCATTTTCAACCGCGAATCGATCCCGCTGCTGACCGCGGCGATCCCCGAGGGCCGCTTCAAGGTCGCCGACAGCCAGGTCGCCAGCCGCTGGGGCAACATCCTGGAGTTCCGCGGCTTCGACCTGATCACCCCGAACGAGAAGGAGGCGCGGTTCTCGCTCGGCGACCAGGACACGGTGATCCGGCCGCTCGGCACCCGGCTGTTCGAGGAGGCCCGCTGCAAGGTGCTGATGCTGAAGATGGGGGCTCGCGGCATGATGACCTTCCGCGAGGCCGGCGGCGACCTGCGCAGTTTCTTCGGGATCGACAGCTTCGCCGACCACGTGGTCGACGCGGTCGGCTCGGGCGACGCCCTGCTGGCCTATGCCAGCCTGGTGCTGAAGACCACCGGCGACCCGGTGCTGGCGTCGATCATCGGGGCGATGGCGGCCGCCGCCGAGTGCGAGCTCGACGGCAACATCCCGGTCGAGCCCGCGATGGTGCTGAAGAAGATCGAGACCTACGAGCGTCGCGCCAACTTCGGCGGCTGAGACGGCGCGGCGGGACTGAACCGGGAAACGAGGCGGGCATGCGGGTCGTGATCGTCGGGTACGGCGTGCAGGGGCGCAAGCGCAGGGCCGTGGCCGGCGACGAGGTGGTCGCGGTGATCGACCCGGTGGCCCCGGAGGCGACCGCCAAGCGCCTGCAGGACCTGGCGTTCCACGATTTCGACGTCGCCGTGGTGTGCACCCCGGACGAGCCGAAGCCGGCGCTGCTGAAGGCGCTGCTGGGCGCCGGCAAGCATGTGCTGGTCGAGAAGCCGCTGGTCGCCGAGGACGATGCGGTGCTGGAGGAACTGGCGGAGATCGCCGCCTCGACCGGCGCGGTCTGCGTCACCGCCTACAACCACCGCTTCGAGCCGCACTATGTCCGGATGCGCGACCTGATCCGTTCCGGCGCGCTCGGCCGGATCTACAGCGTGCGGATGTTCTACGGCAACGGCACCGCCCGGCTGGTCCGCGAGAGCGACTGGCGCGACCAGGGGGCCGGGGTGCTGCCGGATCTCGGCTCGCACCTGCTGGACACCCTCAGGACCTGGTTCCCGGGCGGCGACGGGGTCCCCGGGGCCGATGCCTGGGACTACGGCGTCCGGACCGCGCGCCGGCACGAGAACCGGTCGTTCGACCAGGTCGTGGTGGCGGCCGATCCGGCCGACGGGCCGACCGTCCAGCTCGAGATGACCATGCTGTCGTGGCGGAACCACTTCACCTGCGACGTGTTCGCCGAGCATGGCAGCGCCCACATCGAATCGCTGTGCAAATGGGGGCCGAGCACCTTCACCCGCCGCACCCGCGTGCTGCCCAGCGGGCGGCCGCCGGAGGAGGCGGTGACCCTGGTCCAGGCCGACCCGACCTGGGAGGCCGAGTATGCGCATTTCAAGCAGCTCTGCGCCGCCGGCCGCGGCACCGGCATCGCCAACGATATCTGGCTGAACCGCACCCTGCGCAGCCTGGCCCGCGAGGCGTTCGACCGCTTCGGTGAGACCGCATGACCGCGTCCCCGGTGATCGCCTACTGCGGCATGACCCATCTCGGGCTGGTGTCCGGCACCGCCGCCGCCGCCAAGGGCTTCGAGACCGTGCTGTTCGACCCGGACCCGGCGCTGGTCGCGCGGCTGGAGCGGGGCGACCTGCCGGTGTCGGAGCCGGACCTGGACGCCACCTTCGCGGCCTGCCGGCCGCGCCTGACGGTGACCGCCGACGCCGGCGCCCTGGCGCGGGCCGACGTGGTCTACCTCGCCCCCGACGTGCCGACCGACGACACCGGCGCCAGCGACCTGTCGGCGGTCGAGCGGCTGCTCGCCGTGGTGCGGCCGGCCCTGCGCGACGACGCCACGCTGGTGATCCTCAGTCAGGTGCCGCCGGGCTTCACCCGCGGCATCGAGGGCGTGCCGGGCCCGCTGCTGTACCAGGTCGAGACCCTGGTGTTCGGCATCGCCCTGCAGCGCGCGCTGGAGCCCGAGCGCCATATCGTCGGCTGCGCCGATCCGGCGGCGCCGCTACCGGAGCCGTACCGCGTCTGGCTCGAGGCGTTCGGCTGCCCGATCCTGCCGATGCGCTACGAGAGCGCCGAGCTCGCCAAGATCTCGATCAACATGTGCCTGGTGGCCTCGGTCGGGGTCGCCAACACCATGGCGGAGATCTGCGAGCATGTCGGGGCCGACTGGGCGGAGATCGCGCCGTCGCTGAAGCTCGACCGGCGGATCGGCGCCTACAGCTACCTGGCACCCGGCCTCGGCCTCGCCGGCGGCAACCTGGAGCGCGACCTGGCCACCGTCATGCGGCTGGGGGCGGCGCACGGCACCGATACCGGGATCGTCAAGGCCTGGGTCGCCAACTCGCAATGGCGCAAGGGCTGGGCGGCGCGCACCTTGAAGGCGCTGGTGCTGGACGCCGATCCGGCCGCCCGGGTTGCGGTGCTCGGACTCGCCTACAAGCAGGACACCCATTCGACCAAGAACTCGCCGTCCCTCGCCCTGCTGGCCGCGCTCGACGGCGTCGACCTGACGGTGCACGACCCGGTGGTGCCGGCCAGCGCCTCGCCGGTGCCGGCGGCCGCCGGCGCCGATCCGATCGCCACGGTCCGGAACGCCGACGCGCTCTGCATCATGACGCCGTGGGCCGACTACAAGGCGCTCGACCCGGCGGCGATCGCCGCGGCCATGCGCGGCCGCATCGTGATCGATCCGTACCGGGTCCTGGATCCGGCGCGCGCCCGCGCCGCGGGTCTCGACTGGGTCACCCTCGGGGTGGCCAGCCAATCGCAGGAGATGCAGTGATGCTGACTCACGGCCGGGAGAGCCCGTTGGATGCCGCGCGCGTGGTGGTGCTGGGCGCCGGATTCATCGGCGGGGCCGCCGCCGACGCGATCGCCGGGGAGGGCATCGCGGTGGAGCGCCTGGGCCGGAAGGCGGTCGACCTGCTGGCCGACGGCGCCGGCGACGCCCTGGCGAAGCGGCTGCGGGCCGACGACGTGCTGGTGGTCGTGGCGGCCGAGGCGCCCTGCAAGAACGGCGCGATGCTGGAGCGCAACATCCGCATGATGAACGCGGTGGTGGCGGCCCTGAAGGCGCGGCCGGTCGAGCACGTGATCTACGTCTCGTCGGACGCCGTCTATGCCGACTCGGCCGAGCCGCTGACCGAGGCGAGCTGCGCCGAGCCCGGGTCGCTGCATGGCGTCATGCATCTGGCGCGCGAGCGGATGCTGCTGGACGAGGGCGGGGTGCCGGTCGGGATCCTGCGGCCGACCCTGGTGTACGGTGCCGACGACCCGCACAACGGCTACGGCCCCAACCGCTTCCGTCGGCTGGCGCTGGCAGGCAAGGAGATCGTGCTGTTCGGCGAGGGCGAGGAGCGGCGCGACCACGTGCTGGTCGACGATCTGGGCGATCTGGTCCGGCGCATGGTGGTGCACCGCTCGACCGGCGTGCTGAACGCCGCGACCGGCGAGGTCCACAGCTTCCGGGCGATCGCCGGGATGGTGGCCGACCATGTCGCCAGCCCGCCGGCCATCAAGGGCAGCCCGCGGTCCGGTCCGATGCCGCACAACGGCTACCGGCCGTTCGACCCGGCGGCGACCTTTCGCGCCTTCCCCGATTTCAGCTATACCCGCCTCGCGGACGGACTGGCCTTGACCCACAAGCGCGCGGCCGCGACCGCCTGACCGACCGGAGGAGCCCATGGCCGAGGTCAACCTGCTGGCCCGCCTGCCGAAGAGCAAGCGCAACGTCAAGGCGCGCGAGCACGCCAAGACCGACGAGCACATCCGGGTCAGCCGCGAATACGGCGAGATGTATTTCGACGGCCCGCGCGAATACGGCTATGGCGGCTACCGCTACGATGGCCGCTGGGTGCCGATCGCCGAGGACATGATCGCGCATTTCGGCCTGAAGCCGGGCATGCGGGTGCTCGACGTCGGCGCCGCCAAGGGCTTCCTGGTCAAGGACTTCATGATCGCCTGCCCGGGGCTGGAGGCGTTCGGCCTGGAGATCTCGGAATACGCGCTGAAGCACTGCGAGCCGGAGGTGGTCGGCCGCCTGCACCTCGGCAACGCGGTATCGCTGCCGTTCCCGGACCACAGCTTCGACGCGGTGATCTCGCTCAACACCCTGCACAACCTGGAGCGCCCGCAGCTGATCACCGCGCTGCAGGAGATCATGCGGGTGACGAAGGGCGGCAAGGCCTTCGTGCAGGTCGACAGCTACCGCAACGAGGAGGAACGCGCGATCTTCCTCGACTGGGTGCTGACCGCCCATACCCACGACTACCCGGACGGCTGGCTGAAGCTGTTCGACGAGGCCGGCTACACCGGCGACTACTTCTGGACCCTGATTTCCTGACGGGAGAGCCCCGATGACCGTGCACTCCATGGCGCAACCGGGCCACAACCGCTTCGACGTCGGGGAATCGCGCCGGCGCTGCATGCGGTACCGTCGCCGCATCCTCGACATCTCGCAGAAGGTCGGCGCCCTGCACATCGCCCCGGCGTTCTCCTGCCTGGAGATCTCCGACGCCTGCTACCACGGCCTGATGCGCCCGGCGGCGGCGGGGGCGGACAAGTCGCCGGACACCTTCCTGATGTCGAAGGGCCACGGCTGCATGGCGCAGTACGTGATCCTCGAGGACATCGGCGTGCTGCCGACCTCGGACCTGGATGCCTACTGCACGCCCGACGGCATCCTCGGCGCCCACCCGGACTACGGCAATCCGGGCATCGAGGCCTCGACCGGCTCGCTCGGCCACGGCCTGTCGATGGCGGTCGGCATGGCGGTCGCCGAGCGCAACATCGCCGGCAAGGGCAGGGCGCCGGGCATGGTGTACTGCGTGCTCTCCGACGGCGAGCTGCAGGAAGGCTCGACCTGGGAGGCGATCCTGATGGGCTCGACCCTGGGCCTGACCAACCTGGTCGCGGTGGTCGACAACAACGACTTCCAGTCGCTCGGCCGCACCTCCGAGACGCATCCCAGCTTCTACCCGCTGGTCGAGAAGCTGGAGGCGTTCGGCTGGGAGTCGGTCGAGGTCAACGGCCACGACGCCGGCGCGGTCTACGAGGCGGTCGCGGCGCGCAAGGGCGACCGGCCGTTCTTCCTGGTCGCCAAGACCGTGAAGGGCCGCGGCGTGAGCTACATGGAGAGCGTGCCGATCTGGCACTACCGGGCGCCGAACCCGGACGAGTACCGGCAGGCGCTCGACGAGCTGAAGGAGATCGCGTCGTGAGGAACACCTTCGGAGAGGTCCTCTACGGGCTCGCCAAGGACGACCCGCGCGTCCACATCGTGGTCTCGGACATCTCGCCGGTCGGCTCGATGGCCAAGTTCCGCGAGGAGTTTCCCGAGCGGTTCATCAACGTCGGGGTGGCCGAGCAGTCGATGATCGGCATCTGCGCCGGCCTGGCGCTCAAGGGCATGCTGCCCTTCGCCTACACCATCGCCACGTTCTCGCTGTACCGGCCCTACGAGATGGTCCGCGACGATCTCGGCTACCAGAACCTGCCGGTCACCGTGGTCGGCATCGGCGGCGGTGTCATCTATTCGACCCTGGGCGGCACCCACTACGCCCAGGAGGACATCGCGATCGCCGGGTCGATCCCGAACATGTCGATCATCGCCCCCTGCGACCCGGTCGAGGCGACCGAGGCCACCAAGTGGCTGGTCAACCGCAAGACCGGCGGCCCGGTGTATTTCCGCTTCGGCAAGGCCGGCGAGCCGACCCTGACCGGCCCGGACAGCGACCCGTGGGAGTTCGGCAAGCTGCGCTACCTGCGCAAGGGCAGCGACGTGGCTGTGCTGTCCTACGGCGTGATCACCAGGATGGCGGGCCAGGTGGCCGACGCACTGGCCGCCGACGGCAAGTCGGTGTCGCTGGCGGTCTGCCACACCCTGAAGCCGCTGGATCGCGACGGCATCGCCGAGCTGCTGCGCCGTCACAGCCAGGTCATCGTCATCGAGGAGCATGTCCCGCAGGGCGGGCTGGCGCCGCAGACCAAGCAGATCGCCTGGGACATCCGGGCCGAGTGCCGGCTCGACACCTTCACCCTGAAGGACGAGTTCGTGCACTGCTACGGCAGCCACGAGGACATCCTGGCAGCCCACGGCCTATCGCCGGATCGCATCCTGGCGGCCGTGCGCGGCTGACCGGCATGCCGCGGGTCCTGGTCACCGGTGCGGCGGGCTTCTCCGGGCGGACCGTCGCCCGGCATCTGGTCGCCGCCGGCTGCGAGGTGATCGCCCACCGCCGGTCCACGCCGCTGCCCGACGACCTGGCGGCCGCGACGGCGGTCACCGACTGGCCCGGCGATCTGGCCGAACTCGAGTCGCTGCCGGCCGGGCTCGACGCGGTGGTGCACGCCGCCGCCACCTCGACCCCGACCGGCCGCGCCGACGCGGTGCCGGCCGACGTCCTGATCCGCGACAACGCCCTGGCCAGCGCCCGCCTGGTCGCCGCCGCCAAACAGGCCGGAGTCGGGCGCTTCGTCTACCTGTCCAGCCTGTCGGTCCACGGCAGCGTCCGCGAGCGCAGCCTGGACCCCGGGACGCCGATCCGCGATCCCGACCCCTACGGGGTCTCCAAGCTGATGGGCGAGAGCGTGCTGGCGGCGTCGGGCATCCCCGGGCTCGCGATCCGGCTGCCGGCGGTGATCGGCCCGGGCGCGGACCGCAACTGGCCGGTCCAGGTGGTCGGGCGGATCCGGCGCGGCGAGACCGTGCGGGTCTATAACGCCGACGGTCCGTTCAACAACGTGGTCCATGTCGACGACCTGGCCAGCTGGGTCACGGCGCTGCTGCTCGCCCCCGAGCCGCTGCCGCGTTTCACGGCCGTGCCGGTGGCCTGCCGGGCGCCGATCCCGGTCCGTGCGGCGGTGGCGACGATCGCCGCCGGGCTCGGTCTCGATGCCCATCTGGAGGAGGTCGTGGCGCCGCGCGGCTCCTTCACGATCGACACGGTGGTGGCGGAGGGCCTGGGCTTCCGGCCGTCCGAGACCATCGCGGCGCTCGACCGCTTCGCCCGGAGCCCCGACTGATGCCCGGCGCCCCCCGCGACCGGACCGTCGCCGTCGTCGGCCTCGGCTATGTCGGGCTTCCGCTGGCACTCGCCTTCGCCGAGGCGGGCCGCAAGGTGGTCGGCTTCGACGTCGACGCCGACCGGGTCGCCGACCTCGCCCGCGGCATCGACCGCAACGACCCGGAGCATCCCGCGATCGGCCTGCCGGCCGGGCTCGGCTTCACCGCCGACCCTGCCGGCCTGGCCGGGTGCGAGGCGTTCGTGGTGGCGGTCCCGACCCCGATCGACGGCGACCGCCGGCCCGACCTGGCACCGTTGCTGGCGGCCGCCGACCTGATCGGGCCGGTGCTGCGGCCCGGCGCGCTGGTGGTGGTCGAATCGACGGTCCATCCGGGCGCCACCGAAGAGGTGTTCGGTCCCCGGCTGGCGGCGGCGTCCGGCCTCGCGCAGGGCAGCGGCTTCGTGCTCGGCTACTCGCCTGAGCGGATCAATCCGGGCGACCCGGGCCACGGCATCGCCGACGTGGTCAAGGTGGTGTCCGGCGAGGACGCCGACACCCTCGACCGGGTGGCGGCGCTGTACGCCCCGGTGGTGCCGGCCGGCCTGCATCTGGCCCCGTCGATCCGGGTCGCCGAGGCATCGAAGATCACCGAGAACGTCCAGCGCGACGTCAACATCGCGCTGATGAACGAGTTGGCCCTGATCTACGACCGCCTGGGCCTGCGCACCGAGGACGTGCTGGCGGCGGCCCGCACCAAGTGGAACTTCGCGCCGTACCGGCCCGGCCTGGTCGGCGGCCACTGCATCGGCGTCGATCCCTACTATCTGATCGCCAAGGCCGAGGCGCACGGCTACTACCCGGAACTGATCCGGGCGGCCCGCCGGCTCAACGACGGCATGGCCGACCGGGTTGCCCAGAAGATCGTGGTCCGGCTGTCGACCGCGGGCATCGCGGTCGCCGGCGCCCGGATCGGACTGATGGGCTTGGCGTTCAAGGAGAACGTGTCGGATGCCCGCAACAGCCAGGCGCCGGTGATAGGACGCGCGCTGCGCGATCTCGGCGCCGTCCTGCTGGCCGCCGATCCCCTGGTCGACCCGGCGACCGCGCGGCGCGAACTCGGCCTGGAGATCGTCGAGCCCGCAATGCTTGTCGATCTCGACGCCCTGATCCTGGCGAACCCGCACCGGGCGTTCCTGGCCGACGGTCCGGTCGCGCTGGGGCAGCGGGTGCGTCCCGGCGGCCTGCTGGTCGACGTGACATCGGCGCTGGACCCTGCCGAGATATCGCCCGATCGGCACTACTGGAGCTTGTAGACCGGGACATCCGGTTGGCGCGATCCGCTGGGACTGGCTATGCTCGATATCGGAATGATCCGATCCGGGGGAGTAGGCCATGGCCAACATCGGCGGTTCCGACCTCAGCGAGTTGCTCAACGGTACCGAACTCGCCGACCTCATCTATGGGTTCGGGGGCGACGACGTCATCACCGGCAGCGGTGGCGATAACACGCTGTTCGGCGGCAACGGCGCCGACATCCTGTACGGCGGCGGCGACAACGATCTGATCTACGGAAACATGGACGGCGACCTGATCCGTGGCGGGACCGGAATCGACGTGCTGTACGGCGGCCAGGGCAATGACACGCTGACCGGCGGTGACGGCACCGATCTGTTGTTCGGCAATATCGGTGACGACCTGATAACGGCCAGCACCGGCAACGATGTCGTATACGGCAACCAGGGCGCCGACACCGTCTTTGGTGGGATCGGCAACGACACCCTGTACGGCGGCCAGGGCGACGACACCCTGAGCGGCGGCGACGGGGCCGACCGGCTGTTCGGGAATCTCGGGGCGGACACCCTCGACGGCGGGGCGGGGGCCGACACGCTGATCGGCGGCGGCGGCATCGACCGCTTCCAGTTCACCAGCGCCGGCAGCAGCGACACCATCAGCGGCTTCAGCACCGCCGAGGACATCGTGCGCATCCAGAACGGGTTGAACGGCAGCTCGATCAACAGTGCCCAGTCCGCCCTGCTCGCGACCAGCGATGTAAACGGGAACGCCGTGATCGACCTCGGGAGTTCGAACACCATCACGCTGGTCGGGGTCACCACGGCCAGTCTGAACACGTCGAACTTTGAGACGTTCTGAGCCTGCCCGCCGGTGGGTCGCGCGGAGGCGCCCTTGAAGCGCAAGGCGTACGAAGACGCCCTGACCGAGCGGCAGCACCATCTGGTCATGCTGCAGCGCGCCTATACCCGCCAGCGGCGCTCGGCGGTGGTGGTCCTGGAAGGCTGGGATGCCGCGGGCAAGGGCGGGATCATCCGGCGGATCGCCTGGGCGACCGACCCGCGGGCCCTGCGCGTGTGGTCGATCGGCGCGCCGGCCGACGGCGAGCGCCGCGAGCACTGGATGCAGCGGTTCTGGCGACGGGTGCCGCGGGCCGGCGAGATCGCGGTGTTCGACCGGTCCTGGTACGGCCGGGTACTCGTGGAGCGCGTCGAACGGCTGACGGACGAGGCGGCGTGGCGGCGCGGCTACGACGAGATCAACCAGTTCGAGCGCATGCTCACGGAGGAGGGGACCCGGCTGGTCAAGCTGTTCCTGGACATCTCCATGAAGACCCAGTTCGAGCGGTTCCGGGACCGCTTCGAGGATCCCACCAAGCGCTGGAAGCTGACGGAGGAGGACCTCCGCAACCGCGCCAGATGGGACGACTACAGCAAGGCCTACGACGATATGCGGAAGTACTGCTCGCCGCCGGCGGCGCCGTGGGTGACGATCGACGCCAACGACAAGTCCAGTGCCCGGATTGCCGCCTTCGACGCGATCCTGGAGAGAATCGGCCACGATGTGGACGTCGAGCCGCCGGAAGCGCTGCCGCTGATCAAGGCGTTCTTCGAGGGCCGTTGAACCGGCTTCCGGGTTCGTCTGTGGAACAGTGACGGCGAGCGCCCGGCCCGGCTAGACTGGCCGCAAGGGGCGGACCACCGCCCGCATGGGACGAGGGAGAGCAATGCTTCGGAAGCTGAAAGGGGCCGCCCTGGGTGCGGCGCTCGCGGTCATGGCCGGCGCCCCGGCCGTGGCGGCCGAGAAGGTCGTCATCTGCGCGCTGACATTCGTGTCGTCGGCACCGCTGTTCATCGCGGCCGACAAGGGGTACTACGCGGCCGAGGGGCTGGATGCCGAGCTGAAGTTCTTCCGCGCCGCCCAGCCGGTCGCCGTGGGCATCGCGTCCGGCGACTGCGACTTCGGGGTGACCGGGTTCACCGCCGGCTTCTTCAACCTCGCCGCCAAGGGCGCCCTCAAGGTGATCGGTGCGCAGAGCCGCGAGGAGCCGGGCTTCGACTTCGTCGGCTTCATCGCCTCGAACCAGGCCTACGAGGCCGGGCT
The DNA here is from genome assembly GCF_040219615.1 of Thalassobaculum sp. Lineage (GTDB taxonomy): Bacteria > Pseudomonadota > Alphaproteobacteria > Thalassobaculales > Thalassobaculaceae > Thalassobaculum_A. Next base: position 75,710 of record NZ_JAVJSE010000010.1, on the reverse strand, counting down.
CAAGTCGATAAAGGATCTGCCGGGCCACAGCATGGGCATGACCCAGGTCGGCTCGACCATGCACTACATGGCCGGCCTGCTGCGGGACAAATACGGCTGGGCGGATGATGCTGTGGCCCTGAAGCCGCTGCAGTCGGTTCCGAACATGATCGCCGCCATCAAGGGCGGCCAGGTCGACGCGGTTGCCCTGCCGGCCCACATCGTCGCCAAGCTGGTCGGCGACGGCAACGCCAAGCTGATCGGCTGGGTGCACGAGCACACGCCCTGGCAGCTCGGCGGCTTGTTCACCTCGACCAGGAACGTCACGGAGCGTCGCCCGATGGTCGAGGCGTTCGTGCGGGCATATCGCAAGGCGGCGAAGGATTATCACGACGCCTTCAACGCCCTCGACGGGTCGGGCAAGCGAAGCTTCGGGCCGGCGGCGGAGGCGCTGCTTCCGATCCTCGAGACCTACACCAAGGCGTCGCCGGACGCGATCTACAAGGGCTCGCCGTTCATCGATCCGGACGGCCGGCTCAAGGTCGACCAGCTGCTCGGGCAGGTCGCCTGGATGAAGAAGGAAGGCCTGGTCGAGGCCGACCTGGAACCGATGTCGTTCATCGACCTCAGCTTCATCGACGGGCACTACGGCGTTCCCGGCAACTGATCGGCGGGACGGGTTCGACGGGCACCGCTCCCGGCGATACACTGATCGCCCGCTGAGCGTGGAGGAACGTCATGGGCGCGTCGACCCGTACCGACGATGTCGCGCCGACGGACGCCGACATGTCGATGCTGGTCGATTGCCTCGACGATGCGGTGGTGGCGGTCGATACCGACCACCGGATCGTTGCGTGGAACCCGGCCGCCGCAAGGCTGTTCGGCCATTCCGCCGCGGATGCCCTCGGCGCCCCGCGTTCGCTGGTCGAGCCGGCCGACGATCCGGACGGGTGGCCGGCCGGCGTCCTGAACGGGCGCCCGGCACGGTTCCGGGCGGAGCGGGTCGACAGGCTGGGCCGTGTGCTGTCGGTCGACGTCACGGCGTCGCCGGTCGTCGACGCCACCGGCAGGGTGACCGGGATCGTCCAGATCCTGCGCCCGGCGCCCGAGCGCACCCGGCGGCCGCTGATCGAGCTCGCGGAGGATATGGCCCGGGTCGGGCACTGGCGGATCGAGGTGCCGGGAGACCGCCACACCTGGTCGGACGAAGTCTATCGGATCCACGGCGTCGACCCGGGCGTGCTGACGCTCGACTCCGGATTGGCCCTGGCGCTGTATCACCCGGACGACCGCGCCAGGGTCAAGGCTGCGGTGTTCGGGGCGATCCATGACGGCGGCGATCTCGCCTTCGAGGCGCGCATCTTGCGGCCGTCCGGCGAGACCCGCTGGGTGGTCGGGCGCGGCACTGCGGAACGCGGCCCGGACGGCCGGGCGACCGCGGTTGTGGGGGTGCTGCAGGACGTCACCGAGCAGCGGGCCCGCGAGCAGGCCCTGGCCGAGCGGGACCGGTCGCTGCGCATCCTGCGGGAAGCCATCGACGTCGTGCAGGATTCGATCTCGGTCTACGACGAGAGCGACCGGTTCGTGGTCGCCAACCGCAAGTTCTTCGAGCTGTATCCCTATCTCGGGAACGAATCCAACCTGCGCGGCATGACCTTCGAGGAGGTGCTGCGGATCAGCCTGCGGAACAATGTCTATGTGAGCGGCCGGGCCAGCGAGGACCCCGAGGGCTATGTCCGCGAGCGGATGGACGACCGCAAGACCGGCCGCCAGATGCCCGAGCGCCGGCTGTGGAACGGCCACTGGTACCTGATCCGCGAGAACCGGACGCCGAGCGGCTACACGATCAGCACGCGGGTCGACATCACCGACCGCAAGGACATGGAATCGGAGCTGGCGGAGACGTCGGCGGTTCTTCAGGTCACCCTCGATACCATGCCCAATCCGCTGGTCGCGTTCGATCGCGAGAATCGACTGGTCGCCTGGAACCGGGCCTATACGGAACTGGTCGGCATCGATCCGGGCCGGATGGAGCGGGGCCGGACGCTGCTGGGCGTCGCCAAGGACGCGCTGCGGGGCGTGCCGTCGACGAAGACCGGCATGCAGGAGATGTTCGCGCACATCGCCCGGCGGGATTCCGCGGACTTCGAATGGCGCAACGACGACGGGTCGGTCTACGCGGTCGTCGGCCGTTCGATGGCGGACGGCGGCTATCTGACCCTGTTCCGGGACGTTACCGCCGAGCGCTCGGCGCAGGCCCGTGCCGCCGAGTTCGAGCAGCGGCTCAGCGATGCGCTGGAGTCGATGTCCGAGGGCTTCGCGCTGTACGACGCCGACGACGTTCTGGTGCTGTGCAACGAGACCTACCGAACGATGTACGGCGACAGCTCGGGCTTCATTCGGATCGGTCGGCGATTCGAGGACATCGTTCGGGACTCCGCCCTGGCCGGGCAGTTCCCGGCGGCGATCGGGCGGGAGGAGGAGTGGGTCGCCGAGCGACTGCGGATCCATCGCGACCCGCCGGAGCAGTCGGTCCTCCAGACGCTCTCGGACGGCCGCGTGCTGATGGTGGCGGAGTACCGGACGCGCGAGGGCGGCTATGTCGGCATCCGCGCCGACATCACAGAGCGGGTCCGGACCGAGCACGACCTGCGGACCGCGCACGACGCCCTCGAGGACCAGGCCCGGTCGCTGCGTGACCTGGCGGGCCAGATCGACGCGGCGCGCCGCCGGGCCGAGGAGGCCGGTGCGGCGAAGTCGCGGTTCCTGGCGATGATGAGCCACGAGTTGCGGACCCCGATGACCGGGCTGCTCGGCATGATCGAGCTGATCTCGCGGACGCCGCTGGAGAGCGAGCAGCAGGCCTTCGTGCACACCATGCGGGACTCGGCCGAAACCCTGCTGGCGCTGCTGAACGATATTCTCGACTATTCGAAGCTGGAAGCCGGCAAGGTCCAGATCGAGGAGATCGTGTTCGACCCGGTGCGGGTGGTGCGGGACGTGGCCGGCCTGTTCCAGCCGCAGGCATCCGCCAAGGGGCTCCTTCTGGCGGCCGATGTCCGGCCGTCGGTGCCGTCCTGGGTCCGCGGCGATCCGTTGCGGATCAAGCAGATCCTCTCGAACCTGGTCTCCAACGCCATCAAGTTCACCGCCGCCGGCGGTATCGCCGTCGAACTGTCGGCGACCGAAGGACCTGAGGGGACGGTCCGGCTGCAGGGACGGGTCTCGGATACCGGGCAGGGCATTGATCCCGAGGTCCAGCAGAACCTGTTCCAGGCCTTCGAGCAGGGCGACACCAGCACGACCCGGCGGTTCGGCGGTACCGGGCTGGGGCTGGCCATCTCGCGCCGGCTGGTCGAGGGCATGGGGGGCGAGATCGCCGTCGAGAGCGTGCCCGGCCGGGGCGCCACCTTCCGGTTCAGCGTCCTCGTCCGGGTCGCAGCGGTCCCGCCGCGCGGCGAGCCGGATGTCCCGGAGGTCGACGACGGGCCGGTCCCGCCGCTGCGAATCCTGCTGGCCGAGGACAACGATGTGAACCGCATGCTGGTCTCGAAGGTGCTGGCCCAGTCGGGGCACCGGGTGGACGAGGCGGTCGACGGCAGCGAGGCCTTGCGCGCGGCGGTGCGGGTCGACTACGACGTGATCCTCATGGACATGCAGATGCCCGTCATGGACGGCATGGAGGCCACCCGGGCGATCCGGACCCTGCCGGGAGAGCCGGGCGAGGTGCCGATCATCGCCCTGACCGCCGACGCGATGCCGGAACACCGGCAGATTTACCTGGACGCCGGTGTGAATGCGCTGCTGACCAAGCCGGTCGACTGGCGCCTCCTGCACCGGACGCTCGCGCGGGTCGTGCGGGGCGAGCCGGCCGCTGCCGGCCTTGCGACGGTGGCCCCGGTACCGGTGCCGCCGCCCCTCGGGACGACGCTGGACGGGCTGCCGCTGTTCGACCGCGAGAGGGTCGAGGGGGGGCTGGGCGTGCTGCCCCCGCACCGGGTCGCCGGCATGCTCGGGATGCTGCCGGCCGAGGTCCGGCGGCGGCTCGACGAATATCGGGCGGCCCTCGAGGCCGGCGACCTGTCGACCGCCCGGCGGGCCGCGCATACCATGAAGGGGCTGGCCGCCAATTTCGGCGCCGCCCGGCTCGAGGCGATCGCCCGCGCCGCCGAGGCGGCCTGCGGCAGCGTCGATGCCGCCCGGGCCGCCACCCCGTTGATCGAGGATGCGGTGGAACGCACAGCCGTTGCAGCGAGCGAACTGAGTGCTAGCTTCCAGGCTCGGGTATCGTCGGCGGCGACTGATCCGGAACGGAGCGTAACATGAAGGAAATCGACTTCGGTCGGATGCGCGCGCTGATCGTCGAGGACGATCAGGCCATGCGGGACCTGATCGTCGCCATGCTCGAGGGCGTCGGGATCGGACATATCGGACGCGCCCGAAACGGGCAGGAGGCGCTCAACGTGGCCCAGGACTTCCGGCCGGACATCGTCGTGTGCGACGTCATGATGGAGCCGATGGACGGGATCACCTTCACCCGCCGCCTGCGCACTCACCGCGATTCGCCGAGCCCGCACACGCCGGTGATCCTGCTCACCGCCCACACCGACCGGACGACGGTGCTGGAGGCCCGGGATGCCGGGGTGAACGCGTTCGTCGCCAAGCCGGTGTCGATCGACGAGCTGAAGCGCAAGATCACCCTGGTGATGAACGACCCGCGGCAGTTCATACGGTCAGAGGACTATGTCGGGCCCGACCGGCGTCACCGGGCCGTTCCGCTGGGCACCCGGCCCGACCGCCGCAAGAAGGACGATTAGCCCGCCTCACATCCCGATCGGCGCCGCCGCGGCCTCCAGCCACTCGCGCTCCGCGGCGTCCAGCCCCGGCGCCACCCGGCGGCGCACGGCGGCGTGGTAGGCGTCCAGCCATGCCTGCTCCTCGAAGCTCAGCAGCGACGGCTCGACCAGTCGGCGGTCGATCGGCGCGTAGGTCAGGGTCTCGAACGCCAGCATCGCCCGGCCGGTGTCGCGGGCCGGCTCCGACTCGACCGCCAGCAGCAGGTTCTCGATCCGGATGCCGTAGGCCTCCGGCTTGTAGTAGCCGGGCTCGTTGGAAATGATCATCCCGGCCTCGATGACCGCGCGGCCGGTTGCGGAGATGCGCTGAGGGCCCTCGTGCACGCCCAGGAAGCAGCCGACCCCGTGGCCGGTGCCGTGGTCGAAGTCGAGCCCCTCCTTCCATAGATACTGCCGGGCGAGCGCGTCGAGCTGGCCGCCGGTGGTGCCGGCCGGGAAGCGGGCGGTGGCGATCGCGATGTGGCCCTTCAGCACCAGGGTGAAGCGCTCGCGCATCTCCTGGGTCGGGGTGCCGACCGCCACCGTGCGGGTGATGTCGGTGGTGCCGTCCAGGTACTGCGCGCCGGAATCGACGAGGTAGAGGGTGCCGTCCTCCAGCGGCCGGTCGGTCTCCGGCGTCACCCGGTAGTGCACGATCGCACCGTTCGGGCCGGCGCCCGAGATCGTCGCGAAGCTCGGGCCGCGCCAGCGGTCGCCGGCCGAGCGGAAGCGCTCGAGTTCGCCGGCGGCCTCGGCCTCGGTGACCCCGCCGCCGGGCGCGCTGTCGTCGATCCACTTCAGGAACCGCACCACGGCGGCGGCATCGCGGACATGCGCCGCCCGGGTGCCGGCGATCTCGACCGCGTTCTTGCGGGCCCGTGGCCGGATGCACGGATCCTCGCCGGCGACGACGGTGGCGCCTGCCTCCGACAGCCGCTGATGCAGCCACTCGCTGGCGCTGTCCGGATCGAGGGCCACGCTGGCACCGTCCCGGCCGAGGGCGTCCAGCGCCTCGCCGATCGCCTCGAACGGCCGCAGGCTGACCTGGTTTCCGAGCGCGGCCCGGGTCTCGGGATCGCACTTCGCCGGATCCAGGAACAGCGCGACCGAGCCGTCGCGCGCCACCGTGGCGTAGCACAGCGGCAGCGGGGTGTAGGGAACGTCGCGGCCGCGGATGTTGAGCAGCCAGGCCACCGACTCCGGCTGGTTCAGCACTGCCACCCCGGCGTCGCGCGCGGCCAGCGTCTCGGCGACCAGGGCGCGCTTGGCGGCGGCGTCGAGGCCGGTCACGGCGGCCGGAAGGATCTCCACCCGGCCGAGCGGCGGCGGCGGCCGATCCCGCCAGATGCCGTCGACCGGGTTCGGGTCGAGCGCCACCAGCGTGCCGCCGGCCTCCCGCACGGCGTCGCGCAGCCGGACGGCGGCATTCACCGAATGCAGCCTGGGATCGTAGCCGAGCCGGCGGCCGGACAGCTGCTTGCCGATGAAGGCGCCCGGCGGGGTCCGGATCAGGTGATGGATCTCCCAGCGGCCGGCGTCGACCTGCTGGCCGGCCTGCAGGGTGTAGCGCCCGTCGACGAACAGCGCCGCCCGCTCCGGCAGCACCACCACCGTGCCGGCCGAGCCGGTGAATCCGGTCAGCCAGGCCAGCCGCTCGCCGCCCGGCGGGATGTACTCGCCCTGGTGCTCGTCGGCCCGCGGCAGCACGAAGCCGTCGACCCCGGCTTCGGCCAACGCCTCGCGCAGCCGGTCGAGCCGGGACGGGTCGGCCATCGGCTCGACCGGCCGCAGGGCGTCGCGCAGGGCGGTCAGCGTCGCCGCGGTCTCGGCGTCGGCGCCGGGGGCGACCAGGCCGAGCCAGGCGTCGGCCGGATACGGCTCCGGCGACGCCGCGACCCTGGCCAGGGTCGTGCGCAGGTCGTCCGGGGATCCGGCGATGCCGGCCGAGGCCATCAGGCGGGCGACGGCGGCATCGTCGTTCAGCAGGGCGGCGGCGGCGGTCATCGGCGGTCTCCGTGTCGGGTCTGGGAATTCGACCCGGCCCGGATGTCGAGTCAAGCCCAGGGACCGTCGAATTCCGGCTCGACGCCGCTCCGGACGCCAGCGCAGAGTGGTACCGGCCCGGACCAGCCGCAGTCCGGCCTGCCACGAATGCGGGAGCGCAGCATGTCGACAGAGGCGACGCCGGACATCGACACCGAGGCCAGCGGCGGCGAGGCGCCCGCCGGCCGGCGCGGCGCCCGGCGCGGCCGGCGCGAGGGGCCGACCAGCATCGACCAGCCGCCGTTCCGCCGGCTGTTCAACCCGTTCCCGCCGATGCGCGCGGTCAGCGACGACGAGCTGGAGGCGATCCACGACGCCTCGCTGACCGTGCTGGAGGAGATCGGCATCGACTTCCTGCTGCCGGAGGCGCGCGACCGCCTGAAGGCCGAGGGCCAGCGGGTCGAGGGCGAGCGGGTGCGCTTCGACCGGCACTTCATCGAGGAGCGGATCCGGACGATCCCGTCGTCCTTCACCCTGCACGCCCGCAACCCGGCGCGGACCGTCGGGGTCGGCGGCAACGAGATCGTGGTCTGCCAGATCGCCAGCGCGCCGAACGTCTCGGACCTGGCCGGCGGCCGGCGGATCGGCAACCGCAAGGACTTCCGCAACCTCGTCAAGCTCGGCCAGGTGCTGAACGCCATCCACGTGTTCGGCGGCTACCCGGTGGAGCCGGTCGACATCCACGCCTCGATCCGCCACCTGGAGGCGCTGCGCGACATCCTCACCATGTCCGACAAGGCGATCCACGCCTACTCGCTGGGCCGCGAGCGCATCGAGGACGGCATCGAGATGGTGCGGATCGCCCGTGGCGTGAGCCGCGAGCAACTGGAGCGCGAGCCCAGCCTGTTCTCGATCATCAACTCGTCGTCGCCGCTGCGCCTCGACTACCCGATGCTGCAGGGCGTCATCACCATGGCCCTGGCCGGCCAGCCGACGGTGATCACGCCGTTCACGCTCGCCGGCGCCATGGCCCCGGTCACCATCGCCGGCGCCCTGGTCGAGCAGAACGCCGAGGCGCTGGCCGGGCTGGCGTTCAGTCAGGTGGTGCGGGCGGGCGCCCCGGTCGCCTATGGCGGCTTCACCTCGAACGTCGACATGAAGTCGGGCGCGCCGGCGTTCGGGACGCCGGAGTACATGAAGGCGGCGATCGTCGGCGGCCAGCTGGCGCGGCGCTACGGCATTCCCTATCGCTCGTCCAACGCCAACGCCGCCAACGTGCCGGACGCCCAGGCGGCGTGGGAGAGCGTGTTCTCGCTGTGGGGCGCGGTGATGGGCGGGGTCAACATCCTCAAGCACGCCTGCGGCTGGATGGAGGGCGGGCTGTGCGCGTCCTTCGAGAAGATGGTCATGGACGCCGACATGATCCAGATGCTGAGCGAGTTCCTGAACCCGCTGGTGGTCGACGACGACACCCTGGCGCTGGACGCCATGCGCGACGTCGGCCCGGGCGGCCACTTCTTCGGCACAGCCCACACCCAGGCGCGCTTCAAGACCGCGTTCTTCGCGCCGATGGTCTCGGACTGGCGCAACTACGAGAGCTGGCAGGAGGCGGGCTCGCCGGACGCCCTGACGCGCTGCGCCGAGCTGTCGAACCGCCTGATCGCCGAATGGCAGGAGCCGCCGATGGACCGGGCGATCCGCGAGGAGCTCGACGCGTTCGTGGCGAAGCGCATCGAGGAGGGCGGGGCGCCGACGGATTTCTGAGTGGGCTATTCGATGCGGGCTATGTCGGTCCGGGCGAAATCCCTGCCGATGAACACGAGGGCGCAACCACGCTCGATCGCCAAGGCGTGAGCGAAGCAGTCCCCGAGATTGAGACCAGCGCCATGCCGGCCTTTCCCCCACTTGGCATAGCTGTCGGCGGCTCGGATCGCTCCGGCCCGGTCGAGCGCCACGACCTCCATGGCGAGTTCGTCGATCAGGCGAAGCATCTCGTTGGCAAGCCCGCGGTTGCCGCCAACGATCAGGGCCTCTACCAGCGTCCCGGCCGATATCAGGATCGTTCCAGCATTCTCCAGTGCGGCCTCGCACTCTCGGGCCTGCGGCTCTTTCTGCAGGATTGCCATCAACGCCGAGGTGTCGACCACGACTGTTTCAGAAGCGGTCACGCAGGCAGCCCTTGGTCGTCATAGAGGAAATCGGAACAGTGCTCGGCGTCGGGGCCGGGACGGATATTGCGCTGCGCATCGGCCACTATCGCGGCGATACGGGCTGCCTTCTCCTCGCTCGTCAGCACCCGAGATACCGGCACCAGCCGGACCGTCGGCCGACCGCGGCGGGTCAGAACGACTTCCTCTCCCGCTTCCGCTCGACGAACGAGGTCCGTGAGTCGTCCCTTGGCATCGGAGACCTTCACTTCCATCTTGAGCCTCCATCGAACTTCTTGGACCAATATATGGTCCAAGTGCGACGAAAGCGAGTGCCGAGGCGCGGTAGAATGCGTGAGCAGCATGGTCGCAATCCGGCCACCAAGCGACGCCCCCTGAGCATGTTACGCTCGCCGCCGGTGCGACGCTCGCCGCGTAGCCTCGGGGAGTTGTGCCAATGAAATCGCATGCGCGCGTGGTGGTGATCGGCGGCGGCGTGGTCGGGTGCTCGGTGCTCTACCACCTGACCAAGCTGGGCTGGACCGACGTCATGCTGATCGAGCGCTCGGAGCTGACCTCCGGCTCGACCTGGCACGCCGCCGGCGGCATGCACACCCTGAACGCCGACCCCAACGTCGCCAAGCTGCAGGACTACACGATCCGGCTGTACAAGGAGATCGAGGAGATCTCCGGCCAGTCCTGCGGCGTGCACATGACCGGCGGCTTCATGCTGGCCGCCGACAAGGACCGGCTGGACTACCTGAAGACCGCGCGCGCCAAGGCCCGGGTGCTGGGCATGGACACCGAGCTGGTCGGCATGGACGTGGTCGGCCGCGACCACCCGCTGATCGACACCAGCCATTTCGTCGGCGCGCTGTGGGACCCGAACGAGGGCCATGTCGACCCGTCCGGGGTCACCCACGCCTACGCCAAGGCGGCCCGCATCAAGGGTGCGGAGATCGTGCTGCGCAACCCGGTGAAGGAGCTGGTCGCGACCGCCGACGGCCACTGGCAGGTGGTGACCGAGCAGGGCACCGTGCAGGCCGAGGTGGTGATCAACGCCGGCGGCCTGTGGGCCCGCGAGGTCGGCCGCATGGTCGGCATCGAGCTGCCGGTGCTGGCCATGGAGCACCACTACCTGATCACCGAGGAGATCCCGGAGATCGTCGCCTACAACCAGGAGCGCGGCCGGGAGATGCCGCATGCCATCGACTTCTCGGCCGAGCTGTACTCGCGCCAGGAAGGCCGCGGCATGGTGATCGGCACCTACGAGAAGGCCTGCGTGCCGTGGTCGCCGAAGGACACGCCCTGGGATTTCGGGCACGAGCTGCTGCAGCCCGACTTCGACCGCATCGGCCCGTCCCTCGACCTCGCCTTCCAGCACTTCCCGCCGCTCGCCAGGGCCGGCATCAAGCAGGCGATCAACGGTCCGTTCACCTTCGCGCCGGACGGCAACCCGCTGGTCGGCCCGGTGCCGGGGCTGCGGAACTTCTGGTGCGCCTGCGGCGTGATGGCCGGGTTCAGCCAGGGCGGCGGCGTCGGCCTGATGCTGTCGCAGTGGCTGGTCGAGGGCGAGCCCGAGGTCGACATCTTCGCGATGGACGTCGCCCGCTTCGGCGACTTCGCCAGCCGCGGCTACGCCCGCGCCAAGGTGCAGGAGAACTACAGCCGCCGGTTCAGCATCACCTACCCGAACGAGGAGCTGCCGGCCGCCCGGCCGCTGCGCACCACCCCGGCCTACGACCTGCTGAAGGCGAAGGGCGCGGTGTTCGGTGCCGCCGTCGGCCTGGAGTATCCGTTGTGGTTCGCTCCCGAGGGCGAGACGGCGGTCGAGACCCCGACCTTCCGGCGCTCCAACGCCTTCGGGCCGACCGATGCCGAGGCCAAGGCGGTGCGCGACGGCGTCGGGATCATGGAGATCGCCACCTACGCCAAGCACGAGGTCGCGGGCCCCGGCGCCGAGGCGCTGCTGGACAAGGTGCTGGCCGGGCGGCTGCCGAACACCGGGCGGATGACCCTGTCGCCGATGCTGAGCCCGAAGGGCCGGCTGCTGGGCGACCTGACGGTGGCGCGCCTCGCCGCCGACCGGTTCCTGATCGTCGGCTCGGCGGCCGCCCAGGAGGCGCACCAGCGCTGGTTCGCCGACCACGCGCCGGCGACCGGCGTCACCCTGCGCAACCGCACCCGCGAGCTGGCCGGCTTCGCGATCGCCGGGCCGAAGTCGCGCGAGCTGCTGGCCCGGCTGACCGACGAGGACGTGACCGGCAATGCCTTTCCGTTCCGCTCGATCCGCAGGTTCGACGTCGGCCTGACCAACGCCTGGGTGGCGAGGATCTCCTACACCGGCGAGCTCGGCTACGAGATCTACGCGCCGGTCGACCACCAGCGCGCCCTGCTGCAGGCCCTGCTGGCGGCCGGCGATGACCTGGGGGTCCGGCCGTTCGGCAGCCGGGCGCTCAACGCGCTGCGGCTGGAGAAGGGCTTCGGTGCCTGGCTGCGCGAGTTCGCGCCGAGCTACGGCCCCGTCGAATCCGGAATGGACCGGTTCGTCGCCGACAAGCCCGGCTTCATCGGCCGCGACGCGTTCCTGGCGAGCCGCGACACCCCGCCGTCGCGCCGGCTGGTGCTGCTGGAGGTCGACGCCGCGGACGCCGACGCCTGGCGCGACGAGCCGGTCGACGCCGGCGACCGCACGGTCGGCTTCGTCACCTCGGGCGGATTCGGCCACAGCGTCGGCAGGAGCCTGGCGCTGGCCTATCTCGACACCGGCTTCCTCGATGCCGACCTGACCGTGGAGATCCTCGGCGACCGCCGGCCGGCGCGGGTGCTGGCGGAGCCGCCGGTCGACCCGAGCGGGTCACGCATGCGGGGGTAGCCCGTCGCGGCCCTGAGGTGCCCCAGCGACAGCAGGGGCCGCGAAGGGTCAGGCGATCAGGCCGGCGGCGCGCATCGCCTTGAGATGCAGGGCGATCAGGCGGCGCTGGTCGTCGTCCATGTCGGAGAACTTGCCGATCACCTCGGTCTCCGAGGCGGCGATCGCGAACGCGCTGACCTTGAACGACACCGCGCTGTCGCCTTCGCCGAGCTTCATCGTGAAGAAGAACTTCTGGCCGTTGATGATGTTGCCGCCGCCGGGGTTCGGGATCCGGATGCCTTTCAGGTGCAGCTCGCGGATGTCCAGCGACTCCTCGCCGAAGATGGCGGCGCCGAACTTGACATCCTTCCTGGCTGCCGCATCTCCCGCGGGCTTGGCCTTCGTCTTGATCTTTCCGAACATGCCGTCCCACCACACCGCTTGTCAGGCATCGCGCCCGTCGCCATGAGCCTGCACCATGCAGGAAACTACCTAATTTTCTCTAAATTCCCGGTGCCGCCGCGGCAAGCGGGATCGTATCGCCGGGCTCAGTGCTTCGAAGGCGAGATCTTGGCGCCGGTCAGGTCGCAGTCTTCGAGGTTGGTCTTGTAGAGCACCGCGTCGGTCAGGTCGGCTGCGTTCAGCCGGGCGCTCTGCAGGTCGGCACCGCGCAGGTCGGTCCGCCTCAGCAGCGCGTCCCGCAGGTTGGTGGCGTAGGTGCGGTCCCCGGACAGCAGCGGTCCCAGCTTGGCGTCCCGCAGGTCGGCCCCGTTCAGGCGCGCACCTTCCAGGTTGGCGCCGCGCAGGTCGGCGCTCTTCAGCGAGCAGGTCCGCAGATCGGCGCCCTTGAGCCGCGCGCCGACCAGGTTCGCCCGCGTCAGGTCGATCCCGATGAAGATCGCGCCCTCGGCCGACAATCCGGACAGCTCGACCTCGCGCAGGCTCGCGGCGCCGCGCAGGTCGATGCCGTCAAGGGTCAGCGGGGCGCCCTCGGTGCCCCCGGACGACACCCACCGGTCGTGGGCGATGATGCCGTCCGCCAGCGGCGGGGACAGCTCCAGGAAACTGCGGCCGGACGGCTTGTCGGTCAGTACGGTGGAGAGGTCGCAGCCGTCGAGTATGACGGTCGCGATCGAGGCGTTGCCGAACATCGCGAAGGAGAGGTTGGCGCCGCTGAAGTCGGCATGGTCCAGCCTGGCGCCGTCGAGACGGGCGCCCGCCAGGGTGGCGCCGCGCAGGTTGGCATGGGTCAGGATGGCGCCCTGCAGGTCGGCGTCGGTGAAATCGGTTCGGGTGGCGACCACGGCGGCCATGTTGGCTTCCCGCAGGTCTGCCCCCGACATGTCGGCCTGTTCCATGTAGGTCGGACCGAGCTTCATGGTGATGGCCGTCAGCGTGCCGCCCTTGTTGCGGCGGGGGGCCGACCCGTCGCGGAAATCGGCCTTGTGAAGGTTGGCGTTGCGGAGCCTGGCGCCGCGCAGGGTGGCCCCGCGCAGGTCGGCGCCGACCATGCGCGCACCCTCGAGGTTGGCGTCCGAGAGATTGGCGCCGAACATAAGCGCCCCGTCCAGCACGCAATCCGACAGATCGGCATCGGCCAGGTTCGCCCCGGTCAGGTCGGCGTCCTTGAGGTTGCTGCCGGTCAGCAGCATGCCCGACAGGTCATGCTGCACGAGCTGCGCACGCAGGCCGCCCGGACGCCCCAGGAGAAAATCCTGATGCGTCTTTACGACCTCGGCCAGCTCGATATGGGAGAGCCGCCGCTGCTTGCTCGATGAACTGCCGGACACGGCATCCCCACCCGTCCAACACCGTAAGATGTAAGTATACCGCCGAACCGGGGATTCGACCAACGGAGTCGTGGCGGGGTGGGGGCGGGGGCTCGACGGGCGGTCGGATCGACGGGAGATTCCGCTGTCCGGCCTTGCCCTGTCGACATCCTCGAATTCGTTTATCATGCTCGGAGCAACGCCTGCGAGTGAAGGAGAGTGGCGATGAAGCACGTCTTCCTGCCTTTTGGCCTCGACGGCGTGGAACGCGCGCCATTGGAGGTCGCGGCCCATCTGGCCGAGCGATTCGACGGTCGCGCGGTGGCCATGTTCTATCCGCGGCCGGTCGAGAGTCCGCTGGTCGACCCGATGGGCGTGGGCATCATCGACTATGCCGACCAGGGACCGGATCTGGCGCGTGAGGCCGACACGGCCCTGGCGGCGATGCGTGCCCGGATCCAGGGCCTGAGCAGCGGCGCCGACCGCGTGACGTTGAACGAACAACCGTTGAAGGCCCGGTTCGGAATCGGCGAGCAGGCGCGTCTGTTCGACCTCACGGTGGTCGGCAAGGCCGACGAGACCGACTGGCGGGCGGTGTTCGAGACGGCGCTGTTCGAGGGCGGCCGGCCGGTGATGCTGGTGCCGGTCGGCTGGACCCGGCCGTGCGGCGATACCGTCGGGGTCGCCTGGAACCGAAGCACCGAGACGGCCCGGCTGATCGGCCAGTCGCTGCCGCTGCTCCGGGCCGCCAAGAAGGCCCTGGTGATCGAGATCGAGGGCTGGTCGATCCCGGGGCCGGACGGTGCTGCGCTGGCCGAGTATCTCAAGGGGCACGGCGTCCCGGCGGAGGCGGTGACCGCGCCGCGGACGATGCGCGGGCCCGGCCTCGACGTGCTGGACCAGGCCGAAGCTCACGGTGTCGATCTGTTGCTCAAAGGCGCCTATACCCAGAGCCGGCTGCGCCAGATGATCTTCGGCGGCGCCACCAGCGACATCATTGCCGACGCCACAATGCCGGTCGTGTTCGCGCACTAGACCGCGGAGAGGGGAGAGGGAAGAGGGATGAGCGACATCGTTTTTGGCACCGACGGCTCGGATGGGCCTGACCAGGAGCCCAAGCGCCCGGCGGCACGCGGCCGGGCGGCGCCGGCCTCGGCCAAGGCGTCGGCGGCGAAGCCTGCCGCCGCCAGGCCTGCCGCCGCGAAGCCGGCGGCTGAACCGGCGCCGGCCTCGGCGACCGAATCGCCGCGGGACGACATGACCCGGCTGCTCGGCCAGATCGTGACCCTGCTCGGGCAGTCGCCCGGCCATCGGCACGTGTTCGTGTCCGATCTCGAATGGATGGTGTTGCCGGCGCTGCTGGCGAGACAGGCACGGATCTGGCGACGCCAGACCGAAGCCGGCGCGCTGCCGGTGATCTACGCGTCCTGGGCGCTGGTCGACGAAGCTGTCGAGGCGCGGCTGCGCCAGGGTCAGATGCGGCTGAAGCCGAACGAGTGGCGGTCCGGCGACCGGGCCTGGCTGATCGACATGGTGGCGCCGTTCGGCGGTACCGATGCGGCCCTGACCGAGCTGGCCGACCAACTGTTCCCCGGCAAGACGCTGCATGCCCTGGTGAGCAGCGCGACCGGCGGGTTCACGGTTCGCGAGGTCAAAGGCAAGCCGGCCGAGAAGAACGATGGCGCGCCGGCGGAGAAAAAGTAATCATATGACCTGATGACCGGGCGGTGTTCGCCCGCTCATTGTGGTATCGCGCGATTGACAACCCGTGGTCCGGGCAAAGATGATCGCGCCACAAGCAAGAAAACGTTTACATCGGGAGGAAGACGATGCGTAAGACCATTGCGGTCGCTGTTGCCGCGCTGGCCCTCGGGCTGGCCGGAGCGGCCGACGCAAAGACCCTGAAGCTGCAGGCCAGCTCGGCGCCCGGTGACTGGGCGCACCGGTTCATGACCGAAGGCTGGCAGCAGAAGGTCGGAATCATGAGCGGCGGCTCGCTCATGGTCGAGGTGCTGCCGACCAAGGCCGTGGTGCCGCACAAGGAGACCATCGACGCCGTCGCCAACGGCATTCTCGACGGCGATCTCAACGCGGTCGCGTACTTCTCGGGCCGCGACCCTGCGTTCGCCCTGATGGGCGACCTGATCGCCGGCTACGACACGCCCGAGGAGGTCCAGGCCTTCTGCATGGAAGGCGGCGGCAAGGAGGTCCTGCAGAAGCTGTACGACAAGTACGGCGGCGGCAACATCCACGTGGTCGGCTGCGGCCCCTATGCCAAGGAGGCGTTGGTCTCGAAGGTTCCGATCAAGACGGTCGAGGACTTCAAGGGCGTGAAGATCCGTTCGCCCGAGGGCCTCGCCGCCGAAGTCTTCAAGCGCGCCGGCGCCTCGCCGGTGTCGCTGCCGTTCTCCGAGGTCTACACCTCGCTCGAGAAGGGCATCGTCGACGCCGCCGACGCCTCGGCCTACGTCAACAACGACGCCTCCGGCATGCACAAGGTGGCGCTATACCCGCTGTATCCCGGCATCCACTCCATGGCGATCCTGCAGTTCGTCGTGAACAAGGACGTCTGGACCAAGCTGACCGACGCCGAGCGGACGATCCTCGAGACCTGGTACGTGGCGGCCTATGTGACCATGCGCCGCCAGGCCGACCTGCAGGACCGCGAACTGGCGGCCCGGGACCGGGCGGCCGGCAAGCTGACCATCATCGACTGGTCGAAGGAAGAGCGCGCCAAGTTCCGCAAGATCGCGGTGCAGGCCTGGCAGGACTACGCCTCGAAGTCCCCGCTGGCGCAGGAAGCGCTCGACGCGCATCTGAGCTTCATGAAGAAGACCGGTCTCCTCGACTGAGATCATCGTTCGGCGAAAGGGCGGGGGACCGGCATCCGGTTCCCCGCCCTTCATCCTGAAATCCCGACCGATATCGGAGACCGCAATGGTCCGTTCCGTCTCCTCGTCCATCGACGTGTTCAGCCGGTTTTCGGGGCTGGCGGTCGGACAGCTCTACCTGTTGTGCGCGGCGATCACGATGTACGAGGTGATCGCGCGCTACTTCTTCCATGCGCCGACGCAGTGGGCGTTCGAGATGGTGATGGTGCTGTGCGCGACCGGCTGGATGCTGTCGGTCGGCTACATCACCCAGCGCAACCGGCACATCGGTATCACGGTCTTCTACCTGATGGCCAAGCCCCACACCCAGTGGCGCCTGGACCTGTTCGCGATGACCGTGGGCGTGCTCGCCCTGTTCCTGCTGGCCGGCGATGCGCTGGTCCGTTCGCTCGACTCCATCGACCTGGTGGAGCGGGCCGGCAGCGCCTTCAACTCGCCCGAACCGATGATGCTGAAGACCGCGCTGATGATCGGCGCGGTCATGTACCTGCTCCAGCTGCTGGTCAACCTGCACCGGCATGTCGAATCGGCGATCCCCCGGTTGATCATTTCGGTCGTCGGCACGCTGCTGGTGGTTCGGCTGGCGCTGATCGTGATCGGCCATTATTCCGATGATGCCGGCATCATCGGCTGGCTCAACGAGGGTGTGGCGTCGCTCGGCGAGGCCCTGAACCCGCGCCAGGTGCTGAACCTGCGCGACTACGACATCGGGTCGGTCAGCATCGGCATCGTGTTCGCGCTGATCCTGCTGATGATGACCGGGATGCCGCTCGGCGTGGTCACGCTGATCGTCTCGATCGTCTGCGCCCTGCTGTTCTTCGGGCCGCGGGGGCTGTACCTGGTATCGACCAACGCCTACGGCCTGCTCGAGAACTACCCGCTGGTGGCGGTGCCGCTGTTCGTGCTGATGGCGTCGCTGCTGGAGAAGGCCGGCATCGCCGAGGACCTGTTCGACGCCATGGCGATCTTCGCCGGCAACCTGCGCGGCGGCGTCGCGGTCCAGACCGTCGTGGTGGCGGTCATCATGGCGGCGATGTCGGGCATCATGGGCGGCGAGATCGTGATGCTCGGCCTGGTGGCGCTGCCGCAGATGCTGCGGCTCGGCTACGACCGCAAGCTGTCGATCGGCGTGATCTGCGCGGCCGGGTCGCTGGCGACGCTGATTCCACCGAGCGTGGTGATGATCGTCTACGCGCTGTCCGCCCAGGTGCCGATCGGCGACCTGTTCATGGCCGGCGTGTTCCCGGGCCTGTTGCTGGCCGGCTTCTACATCGCCTTCGTCCTGGTGCGCTGTGCGCTGAACCCGTCGCTGGCGCCGACCGCTCAGGAAGTGGCGGCGCAGCGCGGGACCTCGAGCGAGCTGTCGCCGAATCGGACCGCGGCGGTGATTCTGTCGATCCTGCTGATCGTCTGCGTCATGGGCTCGATCTACGGCGGCATCGCCTCGGTGACCGAGGCGGCCGGTGTCGGCGTGGCGGGGGCGGTGGTCGTGGCGATCGTGCGCGGCCGGCTCACCTGGTCGATGCTGCAGGTCGCCGTGACCCAGACCATGTCGACGGTCGGCACCATCATCTGGCTGATCCTCGGTGCCGTCAGCTTCGTCGGGATCTACAATCTGGTCGGCGGCGGCGACTTCATGCGCAGCCTGTTCACCGGGCTCGACCTGTCGCCGATCGGGGTGATCCTGGTGATGATGGGGATCCTGGTGATCCTCGGCACCTTCATGGAATGGATCGCCATCCTGTTCATCACCGTGCCGATCTTCGCGCCGGTGGTCGAGTCGATGGCACCGGAGCTCGGGCTCACCCCGGACGCCGCCAAGCTGTGGTTCGGCGTGCTGTTCGTGATGAACATCCAGATCTACTTCCTGTCGCCGCCCTTCGGCCCGGCCTGCTTCTGGCTGAAATCGGTGGCGCCGTCATACATCACCCTGCAGGAAATCTTCATCGCGGTGCTGCCGTTCATCGCCCTGCAGATCGTCGGCCTCGGCCTGGTCATGGCGTTCCCCGAGATCGCGCTGTGGCTGCCCGAGATCCTGACGAACTGAGGGAGGCAAGCAGATGGCACATCATGAAGACGACGAAGCCCGCGACGACAGCGGCATGTTCGGGGTCTGGCCGTCGATGGTCGGGCTCGGATTCGGAGCCCTGATCGTCGTGCTGATGTTCGTGCTGGCGACCGGATTCCGCTGAGCCGCGGCCCGGCGCCGGGACCGCCCGACGACGAATCAGGAAGCCCGTCCGGCCCAGGCGCCGGGCGGGCTTCCGTTGTTTTTGCAGCTGCGAACGACAAGTTGATCCAGGTCAACGCATCCCGTACCCCCCCGGCCTAGGTTCGGCCGTGCCCGCAAAGGCGGGCGATTCGGCTTATTCTGGGGGTGTTTGGCCATGCGAGCGAGTGACAGCACCATTGACGTGCTGGGCCTCGACTGGGCGGTCGGACTTCTGCTCGGTGCCGGTGCCGTCGTCAGTCTGTTCCTGATGGCGGGCTCACCGAGCTGGGAGTTCGGCTTCCACGGAGCCCTGTTCTTCGCGTTCTTCGCGGGAGGCTGCTTCCTGTTGGTGAAGCGGCATTTCGACTTCCGGGAGGGCATGATCGCCACCCCGAAGGCCGTGGACGGCGTCGCCTATAACGACGGTCCGATCCGGCTGGCGGTCATCGCCGCGGTATTCTGGGGCCTCGCCGGCTTCCTGGTCGGCGTCGTGATCGCCTTCCAGCTGGCGTTCCCGGCCCTGAACCTCGACCTGCCGTGGACGAATTTCGGGCGGCTGCGGCCGCTGCACACCTCGGCGGTGATCTTCGCGTTCGGCGGCAACGTCCTGATCGCGACCTCGTTCCACGTCGTCCAGCGCACCTGCAAGGCGCGGCTGGCCGGCGAACTGGCGCCGTGGTTCGTGGTCTGGGGCTACCAGCTGTTCATCGCGCTGGCCGGCACCGGCTACCTGCTGGGGATCACCCAGAGCAAGGAATACGCCGAGCCCGAGTGGTACGTGGACCTGTGGCTGACCATCGTGTGGGTGGTCTACCTGCTGGTGTTCCTGGCCACCCTGTGGCGCCGGCGCGAGCCGCACATCTTCGTGGCCAACTGGTTCTACCTGGCGTTCATCGTCACGATCGCCATGCTGCACGTGGTGAACAACCTGGCGCTGCCGGTGTCGCTGAGCGGCCCGAAGAGCTACCAGGTGTTCGCGGGCGTCCAGGACGCGCTGACCCAGTGGTGGTACAGCCACAACGCGGTCGGCTTCTTCCTGACCGCCGGCTTCCTGGCGATCATGTACTACTACATCCCGAAGCGCGCCGAGCGGCCGATCTACTCGTACCGGCTGTCGATCGTGCACTTCTGGGCGCTGATCTTCCTCTACATCTGGGCCGGCCCGCACCACCTGCACTACACGGCGCTGCCGGAGTGGTCGCAGACCCTCGGCATGACCTTCTCGGTGATGCTGTGGATGCCGAGCTGGGGCGGCATGATCAACGGCCTGATGACCCTGTCGGGCGCCTGGGACAAGCTGCGCACCGATCCGGTCCTGCGGATGATGGTGGTGTCGGTGGCGTTCTACGGCATGAGCACCTTCGAGGGCCCGGTCATGTCGATCAAGGCCGTCAACTCGCTCAGCCACTACACCGACTGGACCATCGGCCACGTGCACTCCGGTGCGCTCGGCTGGGTCGGCTTCGTCAGCTTCGGCGCGCTCTACTGCCTGGTGCCGATCCTGTGGAACCGCAAGCGCCTGTACTCCCTGGCGCTGGTCGAGTGGCACTTCTGGATCGCCTCCATCGGCATCGTTCTCTACATCACGGCGATGTGGGTGTCGGGCATCCTGCAGGGACTGATGTGGCGGGCCTACGACACCCTCGGCTTCCTCGAGTACTCGTTCGTCGAGACCGTCGAGGCCATGCATCCGTTCTATGTGATCCGGGCCTGCGGCGGGCTGCTGTTCCTCGCCGGCGCGCTGATCATGACCTACAACCTGTGGCGGACCGTCCGCGGCGACGTGGAGAGCGAGGCGGGCGAGCCCGTCGCGGCTCCGGCTGCCGCCGGCGCGGTGGGAGGCTGATCCAATGTCGGTGATGGACCATCACGGCAAGATCGAGCGCAACTCGATCCTGCTCCTGGTGCTGGTGCTGATCGTGGTCTCGATCGGCGGCATCGTCGAGCTGGCGCCGCTGTTCTACCTGGAGAGCACCATCGAGAAGGTGAAGGGCGTGCGTCCCTACACCCCGCTCGAGCTCGCGGGCCGGAACATCTACATCCGCGAGGGCTGCTACAACTGCCACAGCCAGATGGTGCGGCCGTTCCGCGACGAGAACGAGCGCTACGGCCACTACTCGCTGGCGGCCGAGAGCATGTACGACCGGCCGTTCCAGTGGGGCTCCAAGCGGACCGGGCCGGATCTGGCGCGGCTCGGCGGCCGGTACTCGGACGAGTGGCACCGGGCGCACATGGTCGATCCGCGCTCGGTGGTGCCGGAATCGATCATGCCCGGCTACCCGTTCCTGGCGAAGCGCGAGCTGAAGTTCGAGGACATCGCGCAGCATCTGAAGGTCAACGCCACCCTCGGCGTGCCCTACGACGCGGCGATGATCGAGGCCGCCAGGTCCGACCTGATGGTGCAGGCCAGCGTCGACGCCGACGGCGTCGAGGACTTCAAGGCCCGCTACCCGAAGGCCCAGGCCCGCGACTTCGACGGCGATCCGGACCGGCTCACCGAGCTCGATGCCCTGATCGCCTATCTGCAGATGCTCGGCACGCTGGTGGACTTCTCGGTCTACCAGCCGACCGCCGGCGACAACTCGCGGTGAGGAGGCGGCCATGAGCTATCACGACGTCTCGGTTTTCGCGCAGTCCTGGGGCCTCGTGTTCCTGGTCACGCTGTTCACGGCGGCCTGTGCCTACGCGCTCTGGCCGGGCAACCGCGCCCGGTTCGAGAAGGCCGCGCGCCTGCCCCTCGAGGAGGATTGATCGATGGCGCACGTCGCTGACAAAGACCCCGTCAGCGGGGTCGACACCACCGGCCACGAGTGGGACGGCATCAAGGAACTGGACAACCCGTTGCCGCGCTGGTGGCTGTGGGTGTTCTACGCCTGCTGCCTGTGGTCGGTCGGCTACTGGATCGTGATGCCGGCCTGGCCGCTGGTGTCCAGCTATACCAAGGGCCTGCTCGGGCACTCGCAGCGCGAGATCCTGATCGAGGAACTGGCCGCGGCGAAGGCCGACCAGGCGCAGTGGCTCGACCGGATCAAGGGAGCGTCGGTGACCGAGATCCAGGCCGATCCGCAGCTCCGCGATTTCGCCATGGCCGGCGGCCGCTCCGCCTTCGCGGTCAACTGCTCGCAGTGCCACGGCCTGGGGGCCGCCGGCTCCAAGGGCTACCCGAACCTGAACGACGACGCGTGGCTGTGGGGCGGCAAGCCGGAGGAGATCCTGTTCACGATCGCCCACGGCATCCGCAACGACGACGATCCGGATGCCCGCTGGTCCGAGATGCCGAAGTTCGGCAAGGACGGCCTGCTCGAGCGCGGCCAGATCGCCGATGTGGTGGAATACGTCCTGTCGATCTCCGGCCAGGACCACGACGCCGCACGGGTCGAGGCCGGCAAGACGGTGTTCGTCGAGCAATGCGCGGCCTGCCACGGCGAGAACGCCAGGGGAAATCCCGAGCTCGGGGCCCCGAACCTGACCGACTCGATCTGGCTCTACGGCGGCGATCGGGCGGCGTTGACCGAGACCGTCGTGAATGCCCGTTTCGGCATCATGCCGGCCTGGGGCCTGAAGCTCGACGAGGCGACGCTCAAGCAGCTCGCCGTCTACGTCCACGCCCTCGGCGGCGGGCAGTGAGCGGCGGGCGGTAGCGTCAGGCCTGTGAGGAACGTGCCATGAACCTGGTGGAGCTGGCGAAGGCGGCGGAGGTCGGCGGTGATTCCGTCGAGCGGTCCGACGTCGCCGCGGTTAACCGGAAGGAGAACCGCCCGCTCTACAAGGGCCGGGAGCCGATCTACCCGAAGCTCGCCCATGGCACGTTCCGTCGCCTGAAGTGGGCGGTGATGGCCATTGCCCTCGCCGTCTACTACCTCACCCCCTGGATCCGCTGGGACCGCGGGGCCAACCTGCCGGACCAGGCGGTGCTGATCGACTTCCCGGCCCGCCGGTGCTACTTCTTCTTCATCGAGATCTGGCCGCAGGAGGTCTACTACCTCACCGGCCTGCTGATCCTGGCGTCGTTCGGCCTGTTCCTGATCACCGCGCTGGCCGGCCGGGTGTGGTGCGGCTATGCCTGCCCGCAGACCGTCTGGACCGACCTGTTCATCATGGTCGAGCGGCTGGTCGAGGGCGACCGGGCCGAGCGCATCCGCCTCGACAAGGCGCCGATGTCGGCCGGCAAGCTCGCCAAGCGCACGGCCAAGCATGGTATCTGGCTGCTGATCGCGATGGCGACCGGCGGCGCCTGGGTGTTCTACTTCGCCGATGCCCCGACCCTGCTGCGGGACCTGGTCACCCTGCAGGCCCTGCCGGTGGCCTACATCACCATCGGCGTGCTGACCTTCACCACCTACGCGCTCGGCGGGCTGATGCGCGAGCAGGTCTGCACCTACATGTGCCCGTGGCCGCGCATCCAGGCGGCCATGCAGGACGAGGACTCGCTGATCGTCTCCTACAAGGACGACCGCGGCGAGCCGCGGATGCCGTTCCGCAAGGGCCAGGACTGGTCGACCCGCGCCGACTGCATCGACTGCCGGCAATGCGTGGCGGTCTGCCCGATGGGCATCGACATTCGCGACGGCCAGCAGCTCGAGTGCATCGCCTGCGCGCTGTGCATCGATGCCTGCGACGACGTCATGGTCAAGATCGGCCGGCCCAAGGGCCTGATCGCCTACGACACCCTCATCAACCACGACCGCCGCAAGCGCGGCGAACCGACCCGTGTCCGGTGGCTGCGGCCGCGGACCGTGCTGTACGCCGCGCTGATCGTCCTGGTCGGGCTGGTGATGCTGGTCGCCCTGACCACCCGCGCGACCCTGGACGTCAACGTCCAGCACGACCGCAATCCGCTGTTCGTCCAGCTGGCCGACGGCTCGATCCGCAACGGCTACACCGTCAAGATCCTGAACAAGGAGCATATCGACGCCCGCTTCGACATCTCCTTCAAGGGGCTGCCGCCGCACACGGTGTCGATCGTCGGGCAGGAACCCGGTGCGGCCGACGGGGTCGAGGTCGGGTCCGACCGGCTCGCCGCCTTCCGGGTGTTCGTCGCGGTTCCCGCCGACGCGCTGGCGTCCGACGTCACGGACATCACCGTTGTGGTGACCGAGGAGGGGGGCCGCCGGGTCGCCCGCAGTTCATCGATATTCAGGGGACCGGAGAAATGACCATGCTCACCGAACCCGGCTCCGGCGGCTTTCGCATCACCGGCCGGCACGTCCTGTTCGCGATGCTGGGGTTCTTCGGCGTCGTGATCGCCGTCAACATCACCTTCGTGCATCTGGCGCTCGACAGCTGGACCGGCCTGACCGACCACGACAGCTACCGGACCGGCCTGTCCTGGAACCGCACGCTGGAGCGGGATGCCGCCCAGAAGGCGCTCGGCTGGTCAGTCGGCATCGATGCCCGGGCCGAGCGGTCCGGCGCCGGCGAGGACCGCCGGCTGGAGCTGACCCTGACCCTGCGCGACCGCGACGGTCGGCCGCTGACCGGCCTGACTCTGTCGGGCGATGCCCTCCATCCGGTCCTGGAAGCCGCCGACCGCAGCCTCGCCTTCGCCGAGGCCGGCGGCGGCCGCTACGTCGGTACCGTCGTCCTGCCGGGCGCCGGCGACTGGGGGCTGAAGCTGGTCGCCGCGCGCCCGGACGGCACGGTCTATCGCATCGACACCGTGACCACGGTCCGCTGACGGGGATCCGCGATGGCGCTGCAGGCCTCCCTCGACCCGACCGCGATCGACGCCGGCTGCTGCTCGATCGGCGGCCTGGCGGCGCCGGCGAGCCGGGCAGGGACCGGTGCCGACCCGCGCGCCTACGTCGTCGTCGGCGACGATGGGACGGCGCGCCTGGACGCCGTGGTCGAGACCCTGGACTGCCCGTCCTGCGTGCCGTCGATCGAGGGCGTCCTCGGCCGCCTGGACGGCATGCTGGCGGCCCGCGTCAATGCCGGCCAGCGCCGCATCCACCTGGAATGGGATCCGGCCCGGCTCGACCTCGACCGGATACTTGGCGCGCTCGACGGCCTGGGCCATCGCATCGCCGCCTACGACGCCGCCCGGCTCGGCGGCCGCGAGGTCGACGAGGTCGGGCGTGGCCTGCTGCGGGCGCTGGCCGTCGCCGGCTTCGCCTTCGCCAACGTCATGCTGGTCTCGGTCGCGGTCTGGGCCGGGCTGGCCCAGGACATGGGGCCCGGAACCCGCGCCTTCCTGCACTGGGTGTCGGCGTTGATCGCCTTGCCGGCGATCGTCTACGCCGGCCGGCCGTTCTTCGGCTCGGCGCTGGCGGCGCTGCGGTCCGGCACCACCAACATGGACGTGCCGATCGCCATCGGGGTGTCGCTGGCGACCGGAATGAGCCTGCTGGAGACCACGCGCAACGGACCGCATGTGTTTTTCGACGCCGCCCTCGGGCTGCTGTTCTTCCTGCTGATCGGACGATTCCTGGACCGCTCGCTGCGCGGCCGGGCGTTTGCCGCCGCCCAGAACCTGCTGGCCCTGCGGGCGGTCAGCGCCGTGGTGATCGGCAGGGACCGCCGGACCGAGGTGCGGGCGATCGACGCGGTGCGCCCGGGCGACCTGGTGGCGGTGGCGGTCGGCGAGACGGTGCCGGTCGACGGTCGGGTCGCGGCCGGCCGGTCCGACGTGGACGCCGCCCTGGTGACCGGGGAGAGCCTGCCGCAGCCGGTGGCGCCCGGGACGGTCGTGCACGCCGGGACCGTGAACCTGACGGCGCCGATCGAGGTCGAGACCGCGGCCGCCGGCAGCGGAACCCTGCTGGCCGAGATCGCCGCGATGATGGACCGGGCCGGCCAGGCCAAGGCCCGCTACGTGCGGCTGGCCGACCGGATCTCGCGGATCTATGCGCCGGTGATCCATGCCCTGGCGCTCGCCGCCTTCGCCGGCTGGATGGCGCTCGGCGGTGCCGACTGGCGGCACGCCCTGATGATATCGGTGGCGGTGCTGATCGTGACCTGCCCGTGCGCGCTCGGGCTGGCGGTGCCGGCGGTGCAGGTCGGCGCGGTCGGCCGGCTGCTGAAGCGCGGCGCCTACGTGAAGAGCGGCGATGCCCTGGAGCGGCTGGCGCGGGCCGATACCGTGGTGTTCGACAAGACCGGGACCCTGACCCTCGGGCGGCCGCGGCTCGAGGGCATCGACGACGCGGATTGCGTTGGCGATTCCGGGGAGGTGCTCGCGGTCGCCGCCGCGCTCGCGCGCCGCAGCACCCATCCTCTGGCCCGGGCGCTGGCCGCCGCCGCCGGTGACGGACCGGCGGCCGATGACGTCCGCGAGGAGCCGGGATGCGGCCTGGAGGCGGTACTGTCGGGCGTCCGGGTGCGGCTCGGTCGTCGCGACTGGGTCGGCGGGGCGACGGCCGCAACCCCGCACGCCGGGCCGGAGATCTGGCTGCGGCGCGGCGATGCCCCGGCCGTGCGGCTGCGCTTCGTCGATGCGCCGAGGCCGGACGCCGCCGAGGTGGTGGCGGGGCTGCAGGCCCGCGGCCTGCGGGTGGTGCTGCTGTCCGGCGACGGCCGGGCGGTGGTCGACGACCTGGCCGACCGGATCGGCATCGACGAGCGCCGGGCCGAGTGCCTGCCGGGCGACAAGATCGCGGTGCTGGAGCGGCTGGCCGCCGAGGGCCGCAGGGTCGCGATGGTCGGCGACGGCCTGAACGACGCGCCGGCCTTGGCCGCCGCCTTCGTGTCGCTGTCGCCGGCGACCGCCGCCGACGTCAGCCAGACCGCCGCCGACCTGGTGTTCCGCGGCGACTCCCTGGCGCCGGTGCTGGAGGCGCTCGACGTCGCCCGCCGGGCCGACATGCTGGTCCGGCAGAATGTCGGATTGGCGTTGGCCTACAACCTGGTGGCGGTGCCCCTGGCGGTGGCCGGGCTGGTCACGCCGCTGATCGCCGCGGTGGTGATGTCGGCGTCGTCGCTGGCGGTCACCGGCAACGCGCTGCGCGTCCAGCGCGGACGCTGAACCGAACGGAGGCCGAGATGGTCGCGCTCGTCTACCTGATCCCCGCCGCCCTGCTGCTCGGCGGGTTCGGCCTGGCCTGCTTCCTGTGGGCGCTGCGCACCGGGCAGTTCGAGGATCTCGACGGCGCCGCCTGGCGGGCCCTGCACGACGCCCATGACGACCGCCTCAACGACGAAGAACGCCGCTGATCCTCAACGGCCGCGCTGCCGCGACCATTCGATCAGATACAGGATGGCCCAGATCGGCACCACGATCATGGCGCCGATCAGCACGTAGGACACGATATCGCCCATCGACCGGCTGACCCAGTTCAGCACGGCGTCGAAGCGGTCGAACATGCCGCGCAACAGCTCCATCGGCGTGAGATCGAGGACCGACAGGCCCCAGCCGACGAAGAACGAGACGATCAGCAGCTTGACGATTGTGGCCGGCGTGATCTTCGGCATGACGCGGTCCGCGAGAGTGAAGCCCTGAGGCGTCATAGCAGGTGGGGCGGCCGTCTGTCTCGCCGGCGGGCGCGTCAGGCGCCCCAGGTCCGGAACTGCCCGGTATCGATATGCACGAAGTTCGACCGGGTGTACTTGCCGACCCCGCCCCGCCGCAGGTCCAGCGCCGCCTCGGCGATGGTCGCGACCCGCATACCCGGCACCCGGATGTCGACCGCCATGCCCTGCAGGTGGAGGCTGCGCTTGGCGACGCCGGAGCTCTTGGCGCGCAGGATCTCGTTGGAGCGCGGCGACCGGTAGCCGCAGACGATGTCGATCCGGCCGGGAATCCCGAGTTCCGTCTTCAACTCGTGCAGGAAGTCGAACAGGCCGGCGTCGATCGCGTGTACCGAGTTGTCGCGGTGGTCGCGCAGGAACCTGTTCAGGGCCTTCCGCGCCGCCGGCAGATAGCGCCCGTTGCGCTGGTAGACGACGTCGAGCGTCTCGCCGGTGTGCAGGTGCCGCAGGTTCAGCCGGCGCTCCACGAGGGTGGCCGGCATCCGTGGCTGCGCCTGGGCGCTGCCGCCGGCCCACGTGGCCAGGGCGGCGGCGCCGAGTCCGAAGATGGCCGAGCGACGGGAGATCATGCGGGCGCTCCGGCAGGTGGATGATCGACGGTCATCTACGAACTCCTCTTAACCGGAACGTTGAGGTTCAGGACCCAAGTGCCTCGGCGAGCAGGGCGTCCCGCCCATAGACGTCTTCGCGGAACTCTACCGTTCCGCCCTCGCCGATCCAAGCGGTCAGATAGGTCAGGTGGACGGGTATCGGCGTCGCCAGGCTCACCCGCGTGGTTTGCCCGGCGCCGATGATGTCGTCAACCTGCGCCGGATCCTGCCTGTCGCCCCGCAGCAGGGCCTCGGCCAGCGCCAGCGGCTTTTCCAGGCGTATGCAGCCGGAGCTGTAGGTCCGAACCGAGCGGCGGAAGTGCTCGCGCGCGGGCGTGTCGTGCAGGTAGATGTCGAACCGGTTGGGAAACATGAACTTCACCCGGCCGAGGGCGTTCTTCTTGCCCGGGGTCTGGCGCAGCCGAAAGGGGAAGCGGTCCTTGCCGAAGGCCGTCCAGTCGATCGACCCGGCGGCCATCTGCGGCGCATCGTCGGACCAGCCGGCATAGACCTCGTAGCCGCCGGCCGACAGGAAGCCGGGGTCCTTGCGGATCTTCGGCAGCAGGTCCTGGATCGCGATCTTCGGCGGCACCGTCCAGGTGGGATTGAATTCCATGTAGCGGATCCGGTCGCTGAACACCGGGGTCTCGCGGTACTGCCGGCCGACCACCACGCGCATCGACAGCCGGGTGACGCCCTGCCTGACGTAGTCGAGCTCGAATCCGGCGAGATTCACGAACACGTGGTCGTCGCCGAACTCGTCCGGCATCCACCGGAAACGCTCCATGTTCAGCTCGATCTGCCGGACCCGCTGCTCGACCGGGACGTTGAGGGCCGCCACCGTCCGCTTGCCGATCGCCCCGTCGGCATCCAGGCCGTGGCGGCGCTGGAAGGCGCGGACCGCGACCTCGAGGGTTTCGTCGTAGCGGTCGGTCGGGTCGGCCGGCATCGTGAGGTCGCCGGTCGCCGCCAGCCGCCGCCGGACCATGCCGACGCGCGCGTCGGTCATGCCGGGCTTCAGGGGCTCACCGCCGGGCAGCGTGCCCCAGCCGCTGGTCTCGACGAGCCCGCGATACTCCAGCAGCAGCCGGCGCAGCCGCCGGTAAACCGGATTCGCCGGTGCCAGGTCGGCCAGGGTGCGCGCCGGGTCGGACGCATCGGCGACGGTCTGCAGCAGGCGCTCGCCGTCGACCTCGCGCCGGTACACGAACAGGTCGGGGTCGGCCTTCCGCGGCGCGATCCGGCCGGCCTGCAGGTCGGTGAGATAGGCGAGCAGCGCGGCCGTGACCGCACGGTCGAGGGCCTGCGGCGTGGCGGCGGCCGGAAAGTCGTAGTCCGCCGGCGAGAGGCCTTCCCGGTCGGCGTCCTGCAGGGCCTGCCGTACCGCCCGGCCGGCGGCGCTGAGGGCGGGCTCCGGGCCGTCCTCGACCCAGACCCGTGCGTTCGCCCGGGCCGTGTGGAAGGCCTCGACCACGGCCGCCGGATCCGGCTCCTGGGCGCCCGCGGCGGACGGCAGGAATGCGGCCAGCACGAGTATCGCGGCCCACGGCCTGTTCCCGGCTGTCGATCGGACGCCCATGGGCGCTGTGTCTCCATTCCGGTCGGTCACGGGCCCATGATCGCGTCCGCGGCGTCCAAAGGTCAAACCGGCAGAGCCGTGGGGCCGGTCCGGGCTATGCGTCGCCCGGCTCTACCCCCTCGATCACATGGCGATAGGCATGCCAGGAGGCGTGGCCGAGCAGCGGGAATGTGATGATCAGGCCGACATAGAGGGTGACGATGCCGACCCCGGTAAGCACCACGATCAGCCACGCCCACACCAGCATCGGCCAGGGATTGGCGCGCATCGCAGCCACGCTGGCGATCATCGCGCTGACCGCATCCATGTCGCGCACCATCAGCAGCGGCACCGCGAACGCCGACACCGCGAACACCCCGGCGGCGATCACGCCGCCGACCGCGGAGCCGGCCGCCAGCATTCCCAGGCCCTCGGGGGTGAAGAACACCAGCTGGACCGAATCTCCGAAGCCGGGGAAGTCCGAAAGCCCGAAGAACAGCGCATAGACCAGCTGGGCGATCCGGATCCAGGCCAGCAGCATCATCATCAGCAGGGCGCCGAGGAAGGCCAGCTGGGCCGGTGCCCGGGTCTTGACCAGCAGCGCGTGGCCGAGGCCTACCGTCTCGCCGGCGGCGAGCCGGCGGCTGGTCTCGTACAGGCCGACCGCCAGCATCGGGCCGACCAGCATGAATCCGGCGGCGAGCGGCATCAGCAGGTATTGCAGGTCGAGCCGGAACAGGCTCCAGGTCAGAATGCCGCTGACCGCCGCGAACAGCAGCCCGTAGGCCAGGCTCACCTGCGGAACCGCCCACAGGTCGCGCCACCCGGCGCCGAGCCAGGCCCACGGGGCGTCCGGCTGGACCACCCGGATTTCCGGCGGAACGGCACCGCCGCGCACGCGAACGGCTTTCGCCTTGGCCATGATTCCCTCCCAGGACCGGTCTGCGCCGAGTCTGGAATCCATCAAACCAGACCGTCGCGCCGTGCGCTGGATCAATTTTCGTGTCGGAATCCGACCAGTCGGCCGGTTCGGCTGCCGTTCCGGACGAATCCGATCCCGGTCGCGTTCCGGGAGCCCGCTTCCACGACGGTCGATTGTCGAACGCCGCCGTCGTTTCGCGTCAGGGCATTCGATTGCGATGTCGGATGTGACATCCGCGAAACACTTGGCAGCCGATTCACGGTGTTTGTTGCTGTCTGGATTGGACTTTTCCTGCGATTAGGCCATAGTGCCGGTCTTGCCGCCGACCCGTGACCGGGCGGCATGGCGGGAGGCGGGGTTCGCGTTCCCGATCGGATGTCGGGGGCCTGCCG
Organism: Thalassobaculum sp.; assembly: GCF_040219615.1. Classification (GTDB taxonomy): domain Bacteria; phylum Pseudomonadota; class Alphaproteobacteria; order Thalassobaculales; family Thalassobaculaceae; genus Thalassobaculum_A. The sequence continues at coordinate 45,112 of NZ_JAVJSE010000010.1, read as the reverse complement.
TCTCAGAAACGAGGCGTGACAGATCACGAGAAGGAGACGCGCATGTTCACCAGGATGATCGGTGCCACCAAGCTGGCGGTGGCAGCCGCCGCGATGCTCGGGTTGAGCGCGTGTGCGGGCTTCCAAGTCCAGAACGCCAAGGGTCTGTCGCCGTCCGGCGACGCCTTCAGCGCGGCGCTTTACAAGGAATATCTCGTCCTCGCGGAGATGGAGTTCGCCGAGGGCGACTACATGGATTCCGACACCTTCGCCAACCGGGCGATCGCGTCGGCCAACGGCAACCCGCCGGGCCCGGAAGAGCTCGACGCGAGGAACCTCCCCGGCGCGAGCAAGGGTGAACTGGCCGAGGCCCGCCGCAAGCTGACCGAGGCCCTGGCCGCCGGGTTCGGCAAGTCCAAGCCGGATGCCGCCGCCCGCGCCCAGGCCAGCTTCGACTGCTGGATGCAGGAGCAGGAGGAGAACTTCCAGCCGGCCGACATCAAGTGGTGCAAGGACCGCTTCGACGCCGCGATGGCCCAGTTCGCCACGCCGAAGGCCGAGGCTCCGAAGCCGTCGATCACCTTCGCCAACTTCACGGTGTACTTCGACTTCGACAAGTCGGCCCTGACCGCCGAGACCCAGTCGACCCTGATCGACGCGGCGAACGCGGCCGACGACATGGCGGCGAAGTCCGTCACTGTGTCCGGCTACACCGACCGCTCCGGCTCGCCCGCCTACAACATGGCTCTGTCGCAGCGCCGTGCCGAGGCGGTGGCCAAGGAACTGACCACGCTGATCGGTGCCAACGCGCCGGCGATGACCCTGCAGGCCTTCGGCGAGACCCAGAACAAGGTGGTCACCCCGGACGGTGTGAAGGAAGCCAAGAACCGCCGGGTGAAGATCGAGATCCGCAAGTAATCTCGACCTGACACCGGTCCACGGATCGGCGGGGCGGATGGGAAACCATCCGCCCCGTCTTCGTTTCGGGGGCTTGTGGACCCGTCGCGCTGCGGCGGGCCACGAAAGCGCTACTGCAACCGGGTGCGCTGCGGGGCCGGCTCGTCGAACTGCGGCTTCTCGGCCACCGGCGACGCCTGGTGGTGGAGCAGCTTCCAGCCGCGGGCGTCGAGCGCGAACAGGTTGGAGGCGATCAGCGTGCCTTCCTCGATGACCTCGTAGCAGTACACCTGCGCGAAATCGCCGTAGAGCACGACCCGGGGCTGCCGGCACTCGATGGCCGGCGAGGCCGGGTTGCCGAAGATGCCGATCCAGCTGTCCATCACCGCGTCGCGGCCGAACAGCGGCTGCCAGCCGGGATGGATGCAGGTGACCGGCAGGTGCCGCGACCAGAGCTCGTCCATGCCCTTGATGTCCTTGAGGGCGAAGGCGAGGTAGAACGCCTCGTTGGCGAACAGAACAGCCGCTTCCTGGCTCATCCGGTCCCTCTCCATGGGCGCCGCCGCCGGTCTGCCCGGCACCGCCGACGCTAGCACGTTCGTTGCGGGGCGTCAGGCGGTGGCAGGATCGGCCCGGGCCAGTGCCGGCGGCGGTACCCAGCCGCGCATTCCGGGGTCGACCCGGAACAGGTCGCCGGCCTGCGGATGGGCCGCGCGGTCGAGCCCGATCGCCGCCGTCGTTACCACCAGCCGGTCGAGGTCCGGGCCGGCGAACGCGCATTTCGTGACCTGCGGCGCCGGGATGGCGATCGCGCGGTCCCGGCTGCCGTCGGGCCGGAACCGGGTGACCCGCCCGCCGCCCCAGTGGCACACCCAGAGCCCGCCCTCGGCGTCGGTCGCCATGCCGTCGGGGTAGCCGTCACCGTCGCCGAACCGGGCGAACACGCGGCGGTTCGACAAAGCGCCGCCGACGGCGAGGTCGAACGCCCAGACCGTCCGTCCGAGGGTATCCGTGTGGTACAGGGTTCGGCCGTCGGGCGCGACCGCCGGGCCGTTGGTCACCACATAGGGGCCGTCCTGCGGGATGGCGGACGGCCCGGCGGGGTCCAGCAGCCACAGCCGGCCGGTCGGGTCGGTCTCGGCGTCGTCCATGCTGCCGAACCAGAGTCGGCCGTCGGGGTCGGTGGTGGCGTCGTTCAGCCGGTTGCCGGGCCGGTCGGCGTCGACCGCCAGCCACGGCACCGGCTCGGACCCGGGCGTCCAACGCGCCAGCCCCGACTTCAGTCCGAGCACGAAGCCGCCGCCGGTCCGCGGCACCACGAAGCCGACCCGCTCGGGCATCGGCCAACTCGCCCGGGCGCCGTCCGACCAGCGCCAGCGGTGCACCGTCGGATTCTTGATGTCGACGAACCAGACGCAGCCGTCGGCCGGATTCCACAGCGCCCCTTCGCCGAGCACGGCGGCCAGGGGCCAGAGTGTCTCGACGTGGTTCATCGATGTTCCTCCGGCAGTCCCGCCCTTACCCTGGACGGCTACAGATGATCGCAACCGAGTGTCCCGCCGCCAAGTTAACCGTGCGGGCGGTTGTGGTGGAAAGGCATTGTGGCATGGCGGCACCGTCGCAGTTCGACGAGACCTGGTACCTCGACAGCAACCTCGACGTGGCGGCTGCCGGCGTCGATCCCTACGAGCATTTTCTGCAGTTCGGCCTGTCCGAAGGGCGGACCACCGCGTCCTACAACGAGGCCTCCTACCTCGGGCGCTACGCCGATGTCGCCGAGGCCGTTGCCGACGGCCACTTCGCCAGCGGATGGGCGCACTTCGTCACATTCGGCGATGCCGAAGGCCGGGACGGCTCGGGCCCGGTGTACAAGAACGGCGCCGATACCGCCGATGCGCTGACGGCGGCGGGCTATCCCGACGGCGCGACCCTCAAGGGCGAGGACGGGGCGGATTCCCTGACCGGGGGAACCGTCGGCGATCTGCTGTACGGCAACCGCAACGCGGATCTCCTCATCGGCGGGGCTGGCGACGACACCCTGTTCGGCGGCCAGAACGACGGCCCCGCCGGGAGCGACGGGGTGTGGCGCGAGGGCGTCGACACGCTGTCCGGCGGTGCCGGCAACGACCTTGTCTACGGCAATCACGGGGCCGACCTGCTCTCCGGCGGAGACGGCGCCGACACCCTCTACGGCGGGCAGGATGCGGACACCCTGTCGGGCGGCGCCGGCGACGACACGCTGTTCGGAAACCGCGGCAGCGACCTGCTGTACGGCGGCAACGGTGACGACCTGATCGACATGCGGGCCACCGACGCAGGCGCGGACTCCGTCTATGGCGGCGACGGCAACGACACCATTGTCGGCGGCAACGAAACCGTCTTCGGCGGGGCAGGCAGCACGGTCTACGGCGGTGACGGCGTCGACATCCTGCAGCCGGTGCTCGGCGGGACCGCCGTGCACTGGGAGGACTTCGATCCCGACGAGGGCGATCGGATCAGCACGGTCTACATCGGCCAGGCGGCCACGGTGATCTTCAACGAAGACGAGGGCACCGTGAACTTCTCGAATCTGGCGCGGCACACCAGCGTGACAGTGTATATCGGCCGCAGTGACTTCAGCGAGGACTGGCTGGTCTAGCGCCGGTCAGTAGGTCCCGCGGCCGCCCGAGCAGTCGAACACCGCGCCGGTCGAGAAGCTCGCCTCCTCGGACGCCAGCCAGGTCACCATGGCGGCGATCTCCTCGACCTGGCCGAACCGGCCCATCGGGATCTTGCTCAGCATGAACTGGGTGAACTCCGGGGTCATCTGGTCGAAGATCTCGGTCTTGACCGCCGCCGGCGTGACGCAGTTCACGGTGATCGGGGTGTCGGCCAGTTCCTTGCCGAGCGACTTGGTGAGGCCGATCACGCCGGCCTTGGCGGCCGAGTAGGCGGGGGCCTTGGGGTTGCCCTCCTTGCCGGCGATCGAGGCGATGTTGACGATCCGCCCGTAGTTGCGCGACCGCATGTAGGGCACCACCGCCCGGCAGCACAGGAACACCCCGGTCAGGTCGATGTCGATCACCCGCCGCCAGGCATCGACCGGGTATTCCCAGGTCGTGGTGTTCGGGCCGGTGATCCCGGCCGAGGCGACCAGCACGTCGATCCGTCCGAACTCGCGCTCGACCTCGGCGGCGGCGCGGTCGACCGCCTTGTCGTCGGTGACATCGACCACCGCGGTATGCACCCGCTCGTCCGGCAGGCCGAACGCCGCCTTGGTCTCCGCGAGCTTGGCGGCGTCGGCGTCCCACAGGCTGACCGAGGCGCCGGCGGCGGTCAGGCGCTGGGCGATCGCGAGGCCGATGCCGCGCGCGCCGCCGGTGATGATGGCGCTGCGGCCGGTGAAGTCGTAGGCGACCATTCGGAGTCTTCCTCTCAGAGCAGGCCGCGGGCGGCCAGGTTCCGCATCAGCGCACCGGCGCCGAAGGTCCAGGGCGGGATCCGGTCGGCCCGGCCGACCCGGTTGACCAGGGCGCCCAGGCGCGGCGACCGGATGGTCACCACGTCGCCCAGCTCGTGGGTGAAGCCCTGGCCCGGCTTGCCGCGGTCCTTGGTCGGCGCGAACAGGGTGCCGGTCATCAGCACCAGGCCATCGGGATACTGGTGGTGCGGTCCGATGGCGTGGGCGGCCAGGTCGGCGACGTCGCGGCTGATCCGCTTCATCGACGAGTGACCGTCGAGCACGAAGCCGTCCTCGCCCTCGACCCTGAGGTCGAGCTCGGCGGCGCGCACGTCGTCGAGGCCGAAGCCGTCGTCGAACAGCCTGATGAACGGGCCGAGGGCGGCCGAGCCGTTGTTGTCCTTGGCCTTGCCGAGCAGCAGCGCGCTGCGGCCCTCGACGTCGCGCAGGTTGACGTCGTTGCCGAGGGTGGCGCCGACGATCCGGCCGTCGGCGGCGATCACCAGCACCGCCTCGGGCTCCGGGTTGTTCCAGGACGAGATCGGGTGCAGGCCGACCTGGGCGCCGATGCCGACCCCCGCCATCGGCGGCGCCTTGGTGAACACCTCGGCGTCCGGGCCGATGCCGACCTCGAGGTATTGCGACCACATGCCCCGCTCGACCAGCGCGGCCTTGAGGCGCAAGGCCTCGTCGGAACCGGGCACGATCTTCGACAGGTCGAGGCCGATCTGGCCGACGATCTCGCCGCGGATCGTGTCGGCGGCCGAGGCGTCGCCCTTGGCCTTCTCCTCGATCACCCGCTCCAGCATGCTCTCGGCGAAGGTCACCCCGCAGGCCTTGATGGCCTGCAGGTCGGACGGGCACAGGAACCACGGCACGCCCCGGTCGAGGCGGTCGTGCGCCGAGTTGCCCAGAATCGCGGCCAGGTCGCCGATGGTCTCGCCGCGGGCCTCCCGGACCACGGCAGTGGCGTCGGACCGGCCGGCCAACTCGGCGACGGTCGGGACGGTCGCGGTGATGTCGACCACCGCGTCGCCGCGGATCGCCACCACCGATGGCCCGTCGGCGTCGGGCCGCCAGACCCGGCCGACCAGGGTGGCCGCCTGCCGGTCCTTCGGCAGGCAGGCCTCCACGCTGAGGTTCAGGTCGGCCATGGCGGTCAGTCGGCGACCAGCTTCTGGGTCTGCTCGCCGAGGCCGGCGATGCCCAGATGCATCTCGTCGCCCGGCTTCAGGAACACCGGCGTCGGCTTGATGCCGAGGCCGACGCCCGGCGGGGTGCCGGTCATGATCACGTCGCCCGGGTGCAGCGACATCATCTGGCTGAGGTAGTGGATGATGTGCTTGACCGGGAAGATCATGGTCTTGGTGTTGCCGGTCTGCATGCGCTTGCCGTTGACGTCGCAGAACATGTCCAGGTCCTGCGGGTCGGCGACCTCGTCGGCGGTGACGAACCACGGGCCGATCGGGCCGAAGGTGTCGCAGGACTTGCCCTTGGTCCACTGGCCGCCGCGCTCGGCCTGGAACTCGCGCTCGGAGACGTCGTTGGCCACGCAGTAGCCGGCGACGTGGCTCAGCGCGTCGGCCTCGGAGACGTATTTCGCGGTCTTGCCGATGATGACCCCGAGCTCGACCTCCCAGTCGGTCTTCTTCGAGGTGCGCGGGATGTGGACGTCGTCGTTCGGGCCCTGGACGGCGCTGGTCGCCTTCAGGAAGACGATCGGTTCCTTCGGGATCGCCGCCCCGGTCTCGGCGGCGTGGTCGGAATAGTTCAGGCCGATGCAGATCACCTTGCCGATGCCGCCGACGCAGGCGCCGATGCGCGGGCTGCCGTCGACCTTGGGGAGGCTGGCCGGGTCGACCCCCTTCAGCTTGGCGAGGCCGCCGCCGGCCAGGGTCGCGGAATCGAGGTCGGAAATCACGCCCGACAGGTCGCGGATCGCGCCCGAGGCGTCGAGGACGCCCGGCTTCTCCTGGCCGCGCGGGCCATAGCGCAGCAGCTTCATGGTGTTTCCCCCTGATTGCAGGTGTCTTGGCAACGGATCGTCGGCAGCCGCGGGCGCGGACCGACAGGTCGCGCCGAGCCTCGCAAGCGGGGGGATTTTCGTCAAGCTGGGGCGTGCGAACCGAAACTCCCGGTCCTCAGAGCTTGAGAGTGTATTCCGGCATGGCTTGCGTCGCGTCAGGAAGTCCGCCGGCCAGGAGCGGCGGCGAAGGCGATGCGGCGCATCGGCGAGACGTCGCGACGCCGTCGGCGGGCTTCCTGACGCGACCCGAAGGGCCGGCTTTCCGCGCCCGTCCGCGGCGTCGGCCGGCTTGCCCGATGCACCGCATCGCGCTGCGCCGGCCTCCTGGCGGACGGACGCGGAAAGCCGGCGCAGGCCATACCGGAATACATTCTCAAGCTCTCAGGTCATCATATGCCTGGAAGCTCCGCGGACGCAGCGCCGGGCAGAGCACCGGCCGGACCGCCTCGAAAAGGCGTGCCCGGCCGGACCTCTCCCTCGAAACCGGTATGCGTGCCGGCGTCAGCCGCTGATCTTGGCGGCCGGCTTCGCCGTCGCGTCGAACGCCGTCGGCGCGTCGATCTTCGTGAGCATTTCGGCGCAGAGCTTGGCCGAACCTGCAACCGGGTCGTCCAGGCCGGCCAGGGTCACCCAGCCGCCGGCCGCGACGAAGTCGTCCTGCTTCCAGGAGTCCTCCTTCTTGAGGTCGGCGAGCTGCATCGCGAAGCCGTCGCTGCCCTTGAAACGCGCAACGCAGACGTCGGCCGCGAGCTGGATGCGCCCTTCGCTGCGGGCGTCGCTCGCCATCTTGGCGGCGGTTCCGCCGCCGACCCAGCCGCCGAGCGTGAAGCCCACGATCACGGTGGCGACCGCACTGCCGGCGCACGACCAGAACCAGAGCGACTTCGAAGGCTGGAACTCATTCCACTTGCTGCTCATGCCAATTCTCCCGTCAAATTGAATTGTGGATATTCTTATGATCAGCGGCCAATTTGCCAGATATTGATCTTCATGTCGATTGTATTTCGCTGTATTTTTCTGATTATCCGAATGTATTATTTTGGAAACCATGAAAAGCATATCGCTTTGTCAATTGAATATCATCGGGTTGGCGGAGGAAATACACGCTCGTCGAGCATTTTTTTTACGATGAGATTTTGTGACAATTGATCTGCAGCCGACCCGTACCGGCGCGCGAAAGCGGCGCTGGCCTGCCGCCGTCCCGGCGCTATGATCCGCCCGGACGATCTTCGACCGGGGTGGCGATGGCTGACGAAAACCTGCACGTCGTGCTGCGCGCGCGACCGAACCCGTCGGTGACGGCCGGGCTGTTCGAGCCGGTAGCGGCGGGCATGCCGTCCGTGGGAGACGGACAGTTCCTGATCCGCGTGATCTGGCTTTCGCTGGAGCCGGCGATGCGCGGCTGGATCGCCGAGGCCGCCAACTACGCCACGCCGGTGCCGCTCGGCTCGCCGATGACCGGGTTCACCGTCGGCGAGGTCGTCGAGTCGCGGCATCCCGCCTATCCGGTCGGCACCATCGTGCAGGGCCGCCAGGGCTGGCGGCGCTACGCGGTGTCCGACGGGTCCGACATCGACCGCAAGGTCGACCCGGCGCTGGCGCCGATCGCGACGGCGGTCTCGGTGCTCGGCATCAACGGGGCGACCGCCCATGTCGGGCTGGTCGAGGTCTGCGACCCGAAGCCGGGCGAGACCGTGGTGGTGACCACCGCGGCCGGTGCCGTCGGATCGATGGTCGGGCAGATCGCCAAACGGCTCGGCTGCCGCACGGTCGGGGTCGCGGGCGGCCCCGACAAGGTCCGTGCCTGCCTGGAGGAGTTCGGCTTCGATGCCGCGATCGACTACAAGGGGACGCCGGACCTCGGCGCGGCACTCGACGCGGCCTGCCCGGACGGCGTCGACTGCTTCTTCGACAATGTCGGTGCCGAGCAGTTCGATCGGGTGCTGGAGCGTATCAACGTTGGCGCGAGGATCGCGATCTGCGGTACCATCGGCATGCCGTCGTTCCCGCTGCCGGTGGGGCCGCGGCCGAACCGCCAGTTGCTGATCAAGCGCGCCAGGATGCAGGGCTTTCTGATTCTCGACCACTTCGACCGCTACGCGGCGATCATCGACCGGCTCTCGGACTGGCATCGCGCCGAGCCGTTCCGCTGGCGCGAGGACGTGACGGACGGGCTGGAGGGCGCCGGCGCGGCGCTGGTCCGCCTGCTGTCGGGCAATAACGCCGGCAAGGCGCTGGTGCGGGTGGGAGTGGATCCATGAGCGGCCGGCCGATCCTGTACGAGCGTGCGGGTCTCGAGGGCCTGTGCCCGAGCCCGGTGTGCTGGCGGACCCGCATCGCGCTGGCGCTGAAGGGTGTCGACGCCGAGCGCCGGGCGATGCGATTCGCCGATGTCGACCGGCTGGCTGAGATCACCGGCAGCCGCACGGTCCCGGTGCTGGCCATCGACGGGGCGATGGTGGTCGGTTCCGACGCCATCGCCGCCCGCCTGGACGCGATGGTGCCCGACGGCATGCCGCTGATGCGCGGCGACGCGGCGGCCGTCGGGGCCGATCTGGAGCGGGAGTTCAGCCACCGGATCGGCCCGCTGGTCGGCGCCGACTTCGTGCGCCGCCTGCTGCCCGAGGACCGGGACTACTACAAGCAGAGCCGCGAGGCCCGGTTCGGCAAGAGCTTCGAGGAACTGGAGACCCTGCGCCCGGGCCTGGAACTCGATCTCGCCTTCTCGCTCGGCCGGCTCGAGCCGCAACTCGAGGAGCACCGCTATCTGGGCGGCGACGAGATCGGCTGGCTCGACATCGTGGTCTACAGCTACCTGGCGTGGATCGCCTTCGCGTCGCCGCGCTCGGTACCGGAGCTGGTGAACCCGGTGCGCACCTGGTTCGAGCGTCACGATGCCGAGTGGCGGACGATCTGCCTCGAGCCGACGATCCCGCCGGCGGCCGACCCGGCCGAGGCGGATCCCGCCCCGTGACCGTCGCCGAGGTCGCGGAAGTCGCATCGCTGGGAATCGACTGGGGTACCACGTCCTTCCGGGCCTATCGGCTGGATGCCGGCGGCGGCGTGCTGGCGGCGCGGCGGGCCGATGCCGGGATCCGCGCGGTGGACGACGGCGACTTCGACGGCGCCCTCGAGCAGCTCGTGGGCGACTGGCTGGACGCGTCGCCGGACGTGCCGGTGGTGATGTCGGGGATGATCGGCAGCCGCCAGGGCTGGCTGGAGGCGCCCTACCTGGCCTGCCCGGCGGCGGTCGCGGACCTCGCCGGCGCCTTGGTGCCGCTGGATCTGGCGCGCGGCCGCCGGGTGTTCGTCGCGCCCGGGCTGTCGACCCGCAGCGCCGACGGTATCCCGGACGTGATGCGCGGCGAGGAGGTCCAGATCCTGGGGGCGGTCGACCGGATCGGCGTCGACCGGGCGACCCTCTGCCTGCCCGGCAGCCACTCCAAATGGGCCCGGGTCGAGGGCGGGCGGGTCACCGGCTTCGCCACCTACATGACCGGCGAGGCGTTCGATGCCCTGCGCCGTCATACCATCCTCGGCAGCACCATCGACCACGCGGCGTGGGACGACGCGGCCTTCGCGGCCGGGGTCGAGCGGTCCGGGGCGGCCGGCGGCCTGCTGCATCACCTGTTCGGTGTGCGGGCGTCCGGCCTGTTCGGGGAACTCGACCCGGCCCGGTCGGGGGCGTTCCTGTCCGGGCTGGTGATCGGCCACGAGCTGCGGGCAGCGGTCCCGGAGGGTGCGTCCGCCGGTGGCGACCCGGTGGTGCTGATCGGCGAGGCCGGGCTGGTGCGGCTCTACGCCGAGGCGCTCGCCCGGCTCGGCATACCGTCGCGCGAGGGTCCGTCCGACGCCGCGGCGCGCGGCCTGCACCGGCTGGCGACGCATGCGACGGAGGCGCGCGGATCATGACCGCCCTTGATTCCTGGTTGGAGCGCCTGCCGCTAGTGGCGATCCTGCGCGGCATCCGCCCCGAGGAGGCGGTGGCGGTGGGCGAGACCCTGGTCGACGCCGGCTTCGCGATCGTCGAGGTGCCGCTGAACTCGCCGTCGCCGCTGGACAGCATCGCCCGGCTGTCGGCGGCGCTCGGCGACCGCGCCCTGGTCGGGGCCGGTACCGTGCTGACGCCCGAGGCGGTGGACGGGGTGGCGGCCGCCGGCGGCCGGCTGGTCGTGATGCCGCATGCCGATACCACGGTGATCCGGGCGGCCAAGGGGGCGGGGCTGCTCGCGGTTCCGGGCTTCGCGACCCCGACCGAGGGGTTCGCGGCGCTCGCCGCCGGTGCCGACGCGCTGAAGCTGTTCCCGGCCGAGGCGGCCCCGCCGGCCGTGCTCAAGGCCATGCTGGCGGTGCTGCCGGCCGGCGTGGCGGTGCTGCCGGTCGGCGGCATCCGGCCGGAGACCATGGCCGGGTACTGGCTTGCCGGCGCCCGCGGCTTCGGTCTCGGATCGGCTCTCTACAAACCCGGCGACGCTCCTGCTACGGTGCACCGGAAGGCAGTGGCCTTCCGGCAGGCGTTCGACGCCCTGCGCGGAAGCATGACGGCCTGATCGTCTGGTCCCTCGGAGGTCCGAGAATGCCGTCGCCGCGCGTTGCCTTCCTGGGCACTGGCCTGATGGGCGCGCCCATGGCCACGAACATCGCCCGCGCCGACCTGCCGGTCACCGCCTGGAACAGATCCCCGGAGAAGTCGGCGGATCTGGCGCAGTACGGGGTGCGGGTCGCCGACAGCGCGGCCGAGGCGGTCGCCGACGCCGACGTGGTCTGCGCCATCGTGACCAATGCCGATGCGGTCGAGGACGTCCTGTTCGGCCATGGCGTCGCCGCCGCCATGCGGCCGGGGGCGATCTTCGTCGACATGAGCTCGATCCCGCCGAAGGTCGAGAAGCAGCACGCCGAGCGTCTGGCGGCGACCGGGCTGCGGCACCTGGACGCGCCGGTGTCCGGTGGCACCCGCGGCGCCAGCGAGGCCAGCCTGGCGATCATGGTCGGCGGCGAGAAGGACACCTTCGTCGACGCCACGCCGGTGCTGGCCGCGATGGGTCGTCCGACCCGGGTCGGGCCGGACGGCGCCGGGCAACTCGCCAAGCTGTGCAACCAGGTGATCGTGGCGATCGGCGTCGGCGCGCTGTCCGAGGCGATGCTGCTGGCGGCCGCCGGCGGTGCCGACCCGGCGTCGGTGCGCGAGGCCCTGCGCGGCGGCTTCTCCGAGAGCCGGATCCTGCAGGAGCATGGCCAGCGCATCGTGGACCGCAACTGGCTGCCGGGCGGCCAGGTCCGCAACATGCTCAAGGACCTGAACGCGGTGATCGAGGCGGCCGACGACTGCGGCCTCGACCTGCCGTTCGTGAGCCTGGCGCGCTCGCTGTACCAGTCGCTGTACGACCGCGGCGTGACCGGCTACGACCACACCGCCCTGCTGCTCGAGATCGAGCATCGCAACGCGCCGCACCGGGTCGGCGACAGGCCGGACCTGACACCGATGTGAGGCCTCGCGGGCGCGACCGGCCCCCATACGATGGTAACCATTCGTTAATTATAACGACCTAATGTCTTCCGGGGGGCGTGGCACTGGCGCGATCCAGCGCGAGCGGCAGGGGGAGTTTGCATGATTTCGACCCCGGGGGTCCGTCCGGAGGGCGGGACGGTCGAGGAAGTCGGTTCGGTCGAGCAGGTTCTGCAGGAATTGCTGGCGCGGCTGGAACACGAAACCACGCCGCAAAAGGTCCAGCTCATGCGGTACTGGCTGTCGCTGCGCGAGAACGGCGCTGTCGACTATCGCCGGTTCGATCCTCTGGACATCCCGAACCTGCTGCGCGACCTCGCCGTCGTCGAGGTCGAGCGCCCGGGGCCGCGCTTCCGGTTCCGGCTCTACGGAACCCGGGTCGCCGACATTCGCGGCAAGGACCTCACCGGTCAGTATATCGGCGATCCCGACGTGTTCCCGCCGGACCTGAACCGGATCTACCTGCAGAGCTACGTCGAGGTGCTGGAGAGCGGGCGGCCGGTGTTCAGCATCGTCCCCTACGAGCTGGAGCGGCGCTCGGTCGGCAATTATCACCGGCTGCTGCTGCCGTTCACCGACAGCCAGCGGGGCGCCGGAACCTGCGACTTCATCCTGCTCAGCTTCCAGAGCGTGCCGCTCGAGCGGAACTGACCCGCTACGACGCCTCCCCGGTCAGGGCCGGGACAGCCGGTCCTCGACCAGCCGGGCCCAGAAGCTGGCGCCGTGAGGCAGCAGCTCGTCGTTGAAGTCGTAGTCCGGATGGTGGACGCCGGCGGTGTCGCCGTTGCCGGCCCAGAGATACGCCCCCGGGCGCACGTTCAGCATGTAGGAGAAGTCCTCCGCCCCCATCATCGGCTTCGGGTTGCGGTCGACCCGCTCCTTGCCGGCCAGGGCCTCGGCGACCTCGGCGGCGACCGCGGCCTGCGCCGGGTCGTTGATGGTGGCCGGGTAGCCCTTCAGGTACTCCAGCGTCCCGGTCGCCCCGAAGGTGGCGCACACCCCGTTCACGATGCGCTCGATGCGTTCCGGCAGGCTGGCCTGGACCTGCGGGTCGAACACCCGGCAGGTGCCGCGCAGCTCGACCGAGTCCGGCACCACGTTGAAGGCATTGCCGCCCTCGAACTGGGTGACCGAGATCACCAGCGCGTCCTGCGCCTCGATGTTGCGCGAGGTGATGGTCTGCAGGGCCATCACCAGGTGCGCCCCGACCACCACCGGGTCGATGCCCTGGTGCGGCATGGCGCCGTGGCTGCCGCGGCCCTGGACCTTGATGATGAAGTTGTCGCGGGCCGCCATCATCGGGCCCGGCGACACCGCGAAGTGGCCGACCGGGATGCCGGGGATGTTGTGCATGCCCCAGACCGTGTCGCAGGGGAAGCGCTCGAACATCCCCTCCTTCACCATCCGGTCGCCGCCGCCCTTGCCCTCCTCGGCGGGCTGGAAGATGAAGTTCACGGTGCCGTCGAAATTCCTGGTCTCCGCCAGGTACCTGGCGGCGCCCAGCAGCATGGTGGTGTGGCCGTCATGGCCGCAGGCGTGCATCACGCCGTCATTGGTCGAGCGGTGGTCGCGCGGGCCCTCGCCGCGCTCCAGGATCGGCAGCGCGTCCATGTCGGCGCGCAGGCCGATGGTGCCGGTGCCGCTGCCGGCCTTCAGCACCCCGACGATGCCGGTGCCGGCGATGCCGCGATGCACCTCGATCCCCCACTCCGCCAGCTTGGCGGCGACCACGTCGCTGGTGCGGTGCTCCTCGAAGCCGAGCTCCGGATGGGCGTGCAGGTCGCGACGCCACTCGGTCATCTCGTCGGCGAACTCGGCGATGCGGTTGACGATCGGCATTGTGAGTCTCCTTACGCGCGCTTCAGCTCGCGCTCGACCAGGGTCGTCCAGTAGCTGGCGCCGTGCGCCAGCAGGTCGTCGTTGAAGTCGTATTCGGGATGGTGGACCGCCGCGCTGTCGCCGTTGCCGGCGAACACGTAGCAGCCCGGCACCGCGTTCAGCATGTAGGCGAAATCCTCCGAGCCCATCAGTGGCCGGCGGTCCGTCATGACCCGGCTGGCGCCGGCGACCGCGGTCGCGGCGTCCTGGGCGACCCGGGTCGGCTCGGCCGCGTTCATGGTGACCGGGAACACCTGCCGGTAGTCGATCTCGGCGCTGGCCCCATAGGTGGCGCAGACCCCGTCGACGATGCGCTGGAACCGGTCCGGCAGCGAGGCGTGGATGTCCGGGTCGAGGGTCCGGCAGGTGCCGCGCAGCACCACGCCGTCCGGGATCACGTTGAAGGTCTCGCCGGCATGGAACTCGGTGACCGACACCACCAGGGCGTCCTGCGCCTTGATGTTGCGGCTGGTGATGGTCTGCAGGGCGATCACCAGGCTGGACGCGACCACCACCGGGTCGATGCCCTGGTGCGGCATGGCGGCGTGGCTGCCGCGGCCCTGGATGCGGATCTCGAAGGTGTCGCCGGCGGCCATCACCGGTCCCTCGACGACCGCGAACTCGCCGAGCGGGATGCCCGGCATGTTGTGCATGCCGTAGACACGCTCGCAGGGGAACTGCTGGAACAGGCCGTCCTCGACCATCTTCTTGGCGCCGCCGATCCCCTCCTCGGCGGGCTGGAAGATGAAGCGCACGGTGCCGTCGAAATTCCGCGTCTCGGCCAGGTAGCGGGCGGCGCCCAGCAGCATGGTTGTGTGGCCGTCATGGCCGCAGGCATGCATGACCCCGTCGTTGGTCGAGGCGTAGGGCCTGCCGGTCCGTTCCCGGATCGGCAGCGCGTCCATGTCGGCGCGCAGACCGATGGCGCGGTCGGCGCTGCCGCATTTCAGCACCCCGACCACGCCGGTCCCGGCCAGCCCGCGATGCACCTCGATTCCCCACTCGGCGAGCTTGGCCGCCACCACGTCGCTGGTCCGGGCTTCCTTGAAGCCGAGCTCCGGATGAGCGTGGAGGTCCCGGCGCCACTCCGCCATCTCGGGGGCGAACTCGGCGATGCGGTTGACGATCGGCATGGCGGGCTCCGGGTTGCGGACGGACGAGCAGCGGAGTATCGAGCGGGCAACGCTCCATCGCAACCCGGGACCCGGACAGAACCGATGCCCGAGTTTCGCATCCCCACCGTCGCGACCGGCAGGCTGACCCTGCGGCCGTTCGTTGCTGCCGACCGGCCGGACTATGCGGCGCTTCGTGCCGATCCCGACGTGGTGCGTTTCCTGCCGGGCGGCGAGGCCCTGGTGCCGTTCGCGAACGAGATCGCGGAATCCCGCATCGCCGCCTTCCGCGATGCCTGGTCGCGCGGCTATGGGGTGTGGGCGGTCGAGGAGACGGCGACCGGCGCCTTCGTCGGCCAGGCCGGCCTGGCGTCGATGGAGCGCTCCGGCGAGGTCGAGGTGCTGTATGCGCTGGCCCGGCCGTTCTGGGGCCGCGGCTATGCCCGCGAGGCGGCGGCGGCGGCCCTGCGCTTCGGGTTCGAGCAGGTCGGGCTGGAGCGGATCGTCGCCTTCGTGGTGCCGGAGAACGCCGCCTCGTCGCGGGTGCTCGAGGCGGTCGGCCTGCGCGCCACCGGCGACACCGACTACAACGGGTTCCGGGTCCGCGGCTACGAGATCGCGGTTGCGGAATGGCGGCGGACGGCGGGGGGATCATGACGGCCGCCATCCGCCTCGCGGCGGCGGCCGACGCCGTGGCCCTGGCGGCGCTGGCCGCGGAGTTCCACGCGGCCCATGGCGATCCGACCGGCCACCTCACGCCCGAGGCGATCCGCCGCGACGGCTTCGGGGACGAGCCCGAGTTCCGGGTGCTGGTGGCGGAGGACGCCGACGGCCTGGTCGGCTACGCCCTGTTCTACGACGCCTACGAGCCGGCATACGCGGCCTGCGGCGTCTACTTGGCCGACCTCTACGTCCGTCCGTCGGCGCGCCGGTGCGGCCTCGGCCGGCGGCTGATCGCGGCGGTCGCGGATCACGGCCGCGCCCGCGGTCGCCGCTATGTCTGGTGGGTCGCGCAGGCCGGCAACACCGAGGCCCGGGCGTTCTACAAGACGCTGGCGTCGGTCGAGCTGTCCACCATGGCCTATGCGGTGGTGGACGCGGACTTCGCCACGCTCGCCGAGGAACATGCCGGCCGGGAGCCGCGTTAGCGTCCCGCCGGACGGCAATGTTCACCTTACGGTCGGTCGTGGTTAATTTTGGTTAATTTTCGCGTTCCGTTCCGTTTTCGGGCATTCGGGTGCGGTCGCGGTCGATCAAGTGCATGTAGGATCCGAGGATCCGGCCCCGGCGCAGCCCGGTCTCGCCGACCCCGTTGCCGAGCGCGTCCTCGGCCGTGAACGGCCGGTCGGCGGCGCCCTCCCGGCCGATCGACGAGTAGTGGAACTCGTGTCCGCGCAGCCGCGTGCCGGCCGGTCCGAACGGGGTGTCGGCCCTGGTCGTGACCAGCCGGTAGCCGAGATGCAGGCGACGGGCGTCGAACCGGGTGGTCAGCGGCAGCAGCCCGGCCATCCGGTGCGACCCGCCGTCGGCGTCCACCAGCGCCTCGCCGAGCGCCATGAACCCGCCGCACTCGCCGTAGATCCAGGCGTCCCGTCCGGCGGCGGCCTGCAGCCCGTGCCGGAACCGTTCGGCGGCCGCCAGTCTTCCGGCATGCAGTTCGGGATAGCCGCCCGGCAGGAACACCGCGTCGGCCGCCGGGTCGGGTGCCTGGTCGGCGAGCGGCGAGAAGAACGACAGGTCGGAACCGGCGGCGCGCCAGCCGTCCAGCAGGTGCGGGTACAGGAAGCCGAAGGCGTCGTCGCGGGCCACCGCGATGCGCGCGCCGAGCGGGGGCAGCGACCCGGTACCGCCGGTCGCCGGTCCGGCGGGGCGGGCCAGCGCCCGGACCGCGTCGAGATCGACATGGGCGTCCGCCAGGGCGGCCAGCCGGTCGAGCCAGTCGCCCAGGGCCGGATCCTCGCCGGCCTGCACCAGTCCGAGATGGCGCGACGGCCGGTCGACCGCGGCGTCGCGCGGGATCGCCCCGACCACCGGCAGCCCGAGCGGGTCGAGCGCGCGGCGCAGGAGGCCGGCGTGCCGGTCGCCGCCGATCCGGTTGAGCAGCACGCCGGCGACCGGCACCGCCGGATCGAAGCAGCGGAAGCCGTGCACCAGGGCGGCGACCGAGCCGGCCTGGCGGGCGGCGTCGACCACCAGCAGCACCGGCCAGCCGGTGCGCCGCGCCAGCGCCGCGGTCGAGCCGTCGTCGACCGCGCCCGCCGCGGGTGCCCCGTCGAACAGCCCCATCACGCCCTCGACCACGACCAGGTCGGCCTGGCTCCCGCGGGCCGCGACCAGGCCGTCGAGCAGGTCGGGACGCATCGCCCAGCCGTCGAGGTTGACCGAGGTTCGGCCGGCGGCGGCCTCGTGGAAGCGCGGGTCGATGTAGTCGGGGCCGACCTTGGCCGGCGCCACCCGCAGGCCGCGGCGCGCGAAGCCGGCCATCAGCGCGGTCGCGACCGTGGTCTTGCCGGCGCCCGAGGACGGGGCCGCGACGATCAGGCCCGGCGCTGGCAGCGGGGCGGTCACCCGGCGTGGCGCGCCCGGCCGAGCCGCAGCGGGTCCGGATCCAGCACCCGTCCCTCGGTCAGGGCGCCCAGCCAGTCCAGGCCGGCGCGCAGCCGGGCGACCGGGCCGACCACCACCACGCAGGGTGGCGCCATGCCGGCGGCCGCGGCGTCGGCGGCGGCGCTCGCCAGGGTGGTCTCCAACACCTTCTGGTCGGGCAGGGCGGCGTTCGAGACGATCGCCACCGGGGTGTCGCCGGCCCGGCCGCCGGCGACCAGCCGCCCGGCGATCGTCTCCAGGTGCTTCATCGCCATGTAGATCACCAGCACCGACGGCCCCTTGGCCAGCGCGGCCCAGTCGACCCCGGTGACCTCGCCGGTGGCGTCGTGCCCGGTGACGAAGGTGACCGCGTGGTTGGTGTCGCGGTGGGTGACCGGGATGCCGGCATAGGCGAGGCCGCCGATCCCGGCGGTCACCCCGGGCACGATCCGGAACGGCACGCCGGCGGCGACCAGCGCCAGCGCCTCCTCGCCGCCGCGGCCGAACACGAACGGGTCGCCGCCCTTCAGCCGCAGCACCCGCCGGCCGTCGCGCGCCAGCTGCACCAGCCGCAGCGAGATGTCGGCCTGTTTCGGCGACGGCTTGCCGCCGCGCTTGCCGGCGAATTCGAGGGTCGCGTCGGCCCGTGCCAACCCCAGCACGCCGTCGCTGACCAGGGCGTCGTAGACCACCACGTCGGCGCTCTGCAGGGCGTGCAGGGCATGCAGGGTCAGCAGACCGGGATCGCCCGGCCCGGCGCCGCACAGCCAGACATGGCCGGCCTCGAAGACCGGCGGGGTGTATGGGACGCGCTCCATGGCGGAAACCTACCCGAGGCCGGGGGGCCGGGCCTAGTCCCGAGGCGACGGGGCGGGGTGGAAAGCCGCCATCGGAATGCCCACCGCGCGCCGTCCATAGCTGTGCTGAGTTTGCTGGTTATATCGGAACGGATATAATGCCTGTGCTGAAGCCGCTGAGGTTTCTCGGGGACGCCCGGAGGAAAATCAACGCGTTCTACGCGCATGCCAAGCTGCGGCTGAAGAAGCTGTTGGGAGGAGACCGGCCGTGAAGATCGAAACCTACGAGACCGCCTTCGACCTGATTGCCGATACGCCTGAGGAGGCGGCGCATATGCGGGCACGTGCCGACCTCATGATACAGGTACAAGAGATCATCGAACGCAATGGCTGGACCCAGCAGGAGGCCGCGCGGCGCTGCGGGGTCAGCCAGCCGCGGGTCAACGCCCTGTTGCGCGGGCATTTCCACAAGTTTTCGCTCGACGCTCTGGTGAAGATGGCGGCGGCGCTCGGCCAGCGGATCACCATAGAGCTCACCGATCGGAACGCTGCGTAGACGCTTCACGACGGTTCGGCGCTCGCCGAAACACCGCGACCCTCCCCGTGGCACCTTGAGGCCGCACTCAGAGATTCGAGGAGAACGGTCGTGACCGACGTCAACTTCACCCCGGCCCAGCTTAACGACGGCTTCGTCGTCGCCATCGACATCGTCGCCCGGCCCGGCGAGGAGGAGTCGGTGGCCGAATTGCTCGCCGGGCTGGTTGCCCCGACCATGGCGGAGCCCGGCGTGAAACTGTTCCTGCCCTACCGCTCGCCGATCGATCCCGCGCGGTTCTTCATCTTCGAGCTCTACACCGAGGAGGCGGCCTGGGCCGCCCACCAGGAGACCGCGCACTTCAAGGCCGCGATCCCGGATCTGGTGCAGCGGGTCGCGTTTCGTGAGCGCCTGCCGTTCGTTCCGTATGCGGCGGTGTGAGCCGGGCACTGGCCGCTGACCGGCCGGCCGCGCTACAACCGCGCCATGGCCCGCAAGCCCGATGGACCCCTCAGACGCGGCTGGACGACCGGCGCCTGTGCCGCCGCCGCCACCAAGGCGGCGTATGGTGCGCTGCTGACCGGCGTCTTTCCGGACCCGGTGACGATCCGGCTGCCGAAGGGCGAGCAGCCGGCCTTCGCGCTGGCGGTCGAGGTGCTGGGCGACGGCTGGGCGTCGGCCGGCATCGTCAAGGACGCCGGCGACGACCCGGACGTCACCCACGGCGCCACGGTGATCGCCACGGTGCGGCGCGGCGCCGCCGGCTCCGGCGTGTGCTTCCGGGCGGGCGAGGGGGTCGGTACCGTGACGCTGCCGGGCCTGCCGGTGCCGCCCGGCGAGCCGGCGGTCAACCCGGTGCCGCGACGGATGATGGCCGAGGTCGTGGCCGAGCTGGCGGCCGCCCATGGCGACCCCGGCGATGTCGTGATCGAGCTTTCGATCCCCGGCGGCGAGGCGCTGGCCGGGAAGACCTGGAACCCGCGGCTCGGCATCGTCGGCGGGCTGTCGATCCTGGGCACCACCGGCGTGGTGGTGCCGTTTTCCTGCGCCGCCTGGATCCATTCGATCCACCGCGGCATCGACGTCGCCCGGGCGACCGGGCTCGACCGCGTGGTCGGCTGCACCGGCTCGACCTCGGAGGAGGCGGTGCGGCGGCGCCACGCCCTGCCGGAGACCGCGTTTCTCGACATGGGCGACTTCGCCGGCGGGCTGCTGAAATACCTGCGCGCCCATCCGGTGCCGCATCTCACTCTGGCCGGCGGATTCGCCAAGTTCGCCAAGCTGGCCGAGGGCCATCTCGACCTGCACTCGGGCCGCAGCCAGGTCGGCATGGACTGGCTGGCCGGGCAGCTCGCCGATCTCGGCGGCGACGAGGACCTGGCCGCGGCGGCGCGGGGCGCCAACACCGCCGCCGAGGTGCTGGGGCTGGCGACCGCGGCCGGGCTGCCGGTCGCCGACCGGATCGCGGAACTGGCGCTCGCCACGGCGCGCGCGGCCCTGCGCGATGCGCCGGTGGCGGTCGAGCTGCTGGTGGTCGACCGCCAGGGCGCGGTGGTCGGAGAGGCCGGTGGCTGACCGGGTCCTGATCCTGGGCGGCACCGAGGAGGCGCGGGCGCTCGCCGCCGCGCTGGCCGGCGGCGGCATCGCCGCGCCGGTGACGGCGCTGGCCGGGCGCACCGCCGAGCCGGCAGCGGTGGCGGGTGCGGTCCGGATCGGCGGCTTCGGCGGCCCGGCGGGGCTGGCCGAGCATCTGCGCGACGGCGGTTACGCCGCCCTGGTCGACGCTACCCACCCGTTCGCCCGGCAGATCTCGGCGCACGCCGCCGAGGCGGCACGGACCGCCGCGGTGCCGCGACTGGCGCTGGTGCGGCCGGCCTGGGAACCGGGCGCGCGCGACCGCTGGATCGAGGCGGCCGACGAGGCGGGAGCGGCGGCGGCGCTCGGGGATCTCGGGCTGCCCGGGGAGTCCGCGGTGTTCCTGGCGCTCGGCCGCCAGCGGGTGGCGGCGTTCGCGGAAGTCCCGGGCCTGCGCTTCGTGCTGCGGACCGTCGACCCGATCGAGCCGCCCTGGCCGGGTTGCCGCACGGTCGTCGGGCGCGGGCCGTTCGACGAGGCCGCCGAGCGGACGCTGCTCGAGACCGAGTCCGTCGCCGCCATGGCCTGCCGCAACAGCGGCGGCGGCTCCGGCCGGGCCAAGCTCGACGCCGCCCGGGCACTCGGGCTGCCGGTGGTGATGATCCGCCGCCCGCCGCCGCCGGAGCCGCCGGTCGTGGCGAGCGTGGCGGAGGCGACGGTGTGGTTGTCCGAACGGTTGAGGCGTTGATGCCGGCCCTTCGTGGCCCGCCTTCGGCGCGCACCTCAGGGCGATAGGAAGTGAAGGACCGTCATCCTGAGGTACCACCGCGCAAGCGGGGGCCACGAAGGGCTAAGCGACCAGCCGCTTGCGCAGGCGGACCGCGCCGCTGGCCTCGATGCCGGCCTCCTGCCAGCCGGCATCGCGGTAGATCCGCTCGGCCCGGGTGCCGGGCGAGGTGACCAGCCAGGCATGGCGGTGGCCGCGTTTGACCAGCCCGTCGCAGCACTTGCGCAGCAGCGCCCGGCCGATGCCGCGGCCCTGGGCCCGGGGGTGCACGTACACCGCCGCGATCTCGGCGCTCACCGGGTCGGCAGCGGCGAAGCCGTGCACCTGGACGCCGTCCGACCAGACCCAGACCCGGCTGCCGCGCAGCATCGCCGTGGCGGTCTCGACGAACCGCCCCCAGTCCTGCAGGAAGCGGTGCTCGTCGACCGAGCTCCAGATCTCATAAAGCCGCGGGAAGTCGGTCTCGGCGGCCGGCCGCAGCAGGCCCCGTCTCGGCGTCGGCATGGTCGTCCCAGGGCAACGGGTCACTCGCCGGCGGTACGCCGGACCGGCCTCAGGATATGGGCGTGGGCGCCGTCGTAAAGCGCCGAATCGCGGAATCCGTGCGCGTCGAGCGCCGGGCCGACCAGGATCAGCGCGGTGCGGGTGATCTTCTCGGCCCGCACCTTGCCGGCGATGTCGGCCAGGGTGCCGCGCAGGATCTGCTGGTCCGGCCAGCCGACCCGGTAGACCACGGCGACCGGGCAGTCGGCGCCGTAATGCGGCTCCAGCGCCCGGCGCACCTCGCGCAGGTTGCGGATCGACAGGTGGATGGCGAGCGTGGCCTTGGTGCGCGCCAGGCTCTCCAGCTCCTCGCCGGCCGGCATCGGCGACGACTTCATCGCCGTGCGGGTCAGGATCACGGTCTGCGCCACCTCCGGCACCGTCAGCTCGGTGCCCAGCGCCGCCGCGGCGGCGGCGAAGGCCGGGACGCCCGGAGTGATGGCGAACGGGATGCCGAGGGCGCGCAGCCGGCGGATCTGCTCGGCGATGGCGCCGTATAGCGACGGGTCGCCGGAATGCACCCGCGCCACGTCCTTGCCCTCGCCGTGGGCCCGCTCGATCAGCGCCAGGATCTCGTCCAGGGTCAGCGGGGCGGTGTCGACCACCAGCGCGTCGGCCGGGGCATGCGCCACCACCGCGGCCGGCACCAGCGAGCCGGCATACAGGCAGACCGGGCAGCGCGCGATCAGGTCGCGGCCGCGGATGGTCAGCAGGTCCGGGTCGCCCGGCCCGGCGCCGATGAAATGCACGGTCATGTCGGATCCTTGAAGGTCAGCACGGAGCCCGGCTTCCCGGCATAGCCGCGCGGGGTGTAGACCCAGGTGCCGCCGTCGCCGCGCGGCACCGCGCGGGTCGCCGACGAGCCGACCAGCACCACGGTCAGCATGTCGACGGTCTCCGGGTCGAGCTCGGCCAGCGTGGTGACGCTCACGGTCTCCTCGGGCCGGCCGAGCGAGCGGGCCAGCACCACCGGGGTGTCGGCCGGGCGATGCCCCATCAGGATCGCCCTGGCGGCGTGCAGCTGGGTGCGGCGGCGGCGGGACACCGGGTTGTAGAACGCCACCACGAAGTCGCCCTCGGCGGCGGCCCGCAGCCGGCCCTCGATCGCCTCCCAGGGGGTCAGCAGGTCGGACAGCGAGACCGTGCAGAAGTCGTGGCCGAGCGGGGCGCCGACCCGGGCCGCCGCCGCCTGCAGGGCGGAGATGCCGGGGGCGACCCGTACCTCGACCCGCCGCCAGTCCGGCCGGCCGGCCCGGTCCAGCAGCTCGAATACCAGGGTCGCCATGGCGTAGATGCCGGGATCCCCCGATGAGACCAGGGCCACGTTCCGTCCGGTCGCGGCGAGGTCGAGGGCGAAGCGTGCCCGCTCCTCCTCGGCGCCGAGCGGGAAGGCGTGCCGTGCCGCGCGGCCCGCCGCGGGACCCAGCAGGTCGAGATACAGGTCGTAGCCGACCAGGTCGTCGGCGGCGGCGACCAGGGCGTCGACCTCGGGGGTGCGCCAGTCCGGCGTGCCGGGGCCGGTGCCGACCACCGCCACCAGCCCGCGGGCCCGGCCGATGGTGGCCGCGTCGATCGGTGCCGGCGCCTCGGCGACCGCACAGGTGGCGCGGGTCGAGCGGTTCTTCGGCACCGCCAGCATAGCCTCCGGGCCGGCGGCCGCCAGCGCCGCACCCTCGGCGACGCCGTGGCAGCCGACCTCGCGGAACACCACTTCCGACGGGTTGGCCAGCCGCGGGGTCTCGGCCTCCAGCCGGGTAGCGTCGAAGAACCGGGTCGGCACGCCGAGTCTGGATGCGACTGCATGAACCGCCGGTTCATCGGCCTTCAGGTCGAGCGACACCACGCAGGCCACCGCCTCGGGCGCCAGGCCCGCTTCCGCCAGGGTGGCGCGTACCAGGTTCCACAGCTCGTCCGGGTCGCAGCCGCGCTCGCACCCGACCCCGAGCGCCAGGGCGGCCGGGTGGTAGACCAGCCGGTCCAACCGGTCCTCGAGCCTGCGGGTGGTCGCGACCAGGGCGACGGCGCCGTCCTCGGCCCGCGGGATCGACGATCCGTCGAGCCAGGGCAGGTGTCCCTCGACCCGGGCGGACGCGCCCTTCAGCAGGGCGGCGGCGGCTTCCTTGTGGCGCCCGGGGTTGGCCAGCGTCCAGCCCGGCGGCGGGGCGTCCAGCGCGACCCCGAAGCGCAGGTCGCTGGCGGTGGTGATCGCCGGCGCTACGCCCAGGGCCGCGGCGATGGTCCGGGCCAGGTCGTTGGCGCCGCGGTGGCCGCCGAGCAACGGCACAACGGCCGAGCCGTCCTCGGCGACCGCCAGCACGGGAGGCTCGTCGGACTTGTCGGCGATCAGGGGGCTGAGCGCACGCACCGCGATCCCGGCGGCCCCGACCAGCACGCACGGACGCCCGCGGCGGAAGGCGGCCCGCAGGGTCTCGGCGACACCGGCGGCGGGATCGACCACCCGGCCGCCGGTGGCCTCGGCGATCCGACCGGCGGTCGCCCGGCCGGAGGCGGTAACGGGGATGACGTCGGGACTCACGACCAGGCCTCGCCGCGACGGTGGATCAGGATGGTGGAGAAGTAGGGCGCGCCGCCGGCCTCGACCGCGTCGAGCGGCAGGATGCGTTCGGTCCCCATGGTGGCGCGCTCGACATAGCGCGCCCGGTGGGCGAGGCCGAGCCGGTCGAGCAGGGCGCGGATCCGCGGAAAGTGCCGGCCGACCTTGATGATGGCGGCGGCGTCGACGCCGTCCAGCCGGGCCGCCAGCACCGCGTCGTCGAGCGGGGCGGGCAGCACCGCCAGGGTGTCGTTGCGGGCCGCCAGCGGGCTGCCGAGCCGGGCCGCGCAGGCGGTCAGCGACGACACCCCGGGCACCACCTCGACCCGGTGGCGCTCTGCCAGCCGCCCGAACAGGTACATGAAGGAGCCGTAGAAGAACGGGTCGCCCTCGCACAGCACCGCGACCGAACGGCCGGCGTCCAGCGCGACGCCGAGATGCCCGGCGGCCTCGTCATAGACCGCCTGGGCCGGGGCGCGCGCGACCGTCATCGGGATGCGGATGGCGTATTCCTCGACTCCGTCCGGCAGATGCTCGGCCACGATGGCGCGGGCCAGGCTGTCGCCGTCCTCCAGCGCGGGGTAGGCGACCAGGTCGATCGAGCGCAGCAGGCGCAGCGCCTTCAGGGTCAGCAGCTCGGGATCGCCCGGCCCGACGCCGAGGCCGTACAGGGTGCCGGTCATCCGCCTGCTCCGAACGGCTTCGCGATCCGCCACTGGGTCACCGGCATCAGCGGCCGCCAGCCGTGGAACGGCCCGACCGGCTCGGCCCGCTCGACCGAGATCCGCACCAACTCGCCGCCGAGTTCGGCCCGCTTCGCCAGCAGGACCGCCTCGCTCTCCAGGGTGACGGTGTTGGCGACCAGCCTGCCGCCGGGCCGCAGCGCCGCCCAGCAGAACTCGATCACGCCGGGCACCGAGGCGCCGCCGCCGACGAACACCGCGTCCGGTGCCTCCAGCCCGGCCAGCGCCGCCGGAGCGGTGCCGTCGACGACCGTAAGGGCTGGAGTGCCCAGCCGCTCCGCGTTGGCGGCGATCATCGCCCGCCGCGCCGGCTTCGGCTCGACCGCGATCGCCCGGTTCAAGATATGCGTTCGCATCCACTCCACCGCGACCGAGCCGCAGCCTGCGCCGACGTCCCACAGCAGCTGGCCCGGATGCGGGGCGAGGGCGGCCAGGGTCATGGCCCGGACCTCGCGCTTGGTGATCTGGCCGTCATGGGCGAAGGCGTCGTCCGGCAAGCCCGGCAGGCTGGCCAGCGGCCGGGCATCCGGCCCGGCGGCGACGGTCACGGCGATGGTGTTCAGGTCGTCGCCCGGCGGGTGGTCCCAGGTGTCGGCGCGACCGTCGAGGCGACGCTCGGCCGGCCCGCCCATGCGCTCCAGCACGGTGACGGCACTCGGCCCGAAGCCGCGCTCGGCGAGGCGGGCGGCGACCGCGGCCGGGGTGGCGGCGTCCTCGGACAGCAGGATCAGCCGGGCGCCCGGCTGCAGATGCGGTTCCAGCAGCGCCATCGGCCGGCCGTGCAGGGTCAGCAGCGTGGTCATGTGCTCGGGCCAGCCGAGCCGGCTGCACACCAGACTGCGGGCGGAAACCCCGGGAAGCACGATCATCTCGTCGAGCGGGATCCGCCGGGCCAGCGTGGTGCCGATGCCGAAGCAGAACGGGTCGCCGGTCGCCAGCACGCAGACCCGGCGCGGCTTCAGTGTCGCGATGGTCCCGACCAGGGCGCTCAGCGGCGACGGCCAAGGGATGCGCTCGCGCCGGTCCCCGGCCGGCAGCATGGCCAGGTGGCGGTCGCCGCCGACCAGCACCTCGGCCGCGTCGACCAGGGCGCGGGCCGCCGGCGACAGGGCGTCCAGCCCGTCCTCGCCGACCCCGACGATGCTGAGCCACGGGGCCATGCTCAGTGGCCCTCCCGCGCCAGGGCGTTGACGGCGGCGGAGGCGATGGCGCTGCCGCCGCGCCGGCCCAGCAGGGTCAGGTAGGGAAGATCGGTCGATGCCAGTGCATCCTTCGACTCCGCCGCCCCGACGAAGCCGACCGGGAATCCCAGGATCGCCGCCGGTCGCGGCGCGCCCCCGGCCAGCAGCTCGAGCAGCCGGAACAGCGCGGTCGGGGCGTTGCCGACCGCCACCACCGCGCCGGCCAGGTGCGGCAGCCACAGGTCGACCGCGGCCGCCGATCGGGTCAGGCCGGCTTCCCTGGCCATCGCCGCCGCCGCCGGGTCGTCGAGGGTGCACAGAATGCGGTTGCCGGCCGGCAGCCGGGCCCGGGTGATGCCGGCCTCGACCATCTTCGCGTCGACCAGGATTGGCGCCCCGGCCGCCAGGGCCGCCCGTCCGGCGGCGGCGGCATCCGGCGCGAACCGCAGGTCCGGGGCGATCTCGACCATGCCGCAGGCGTGGATGAGACGGACGGCGACGCCGCGCTCCGTCGCATCGAAGCGCCCGAGGTCGGCCTCGGTCTCGACGATCTCGAACGACCGCCGGGTGATCTCGGCCGGATCGGTGACCCAGCTACGGGAGGGCACGAGGGGCCTCCATGCTTAGGGCCCGGTGCGCGTCGGTGGGGTCCGGCTCGACGCGGCCCGCTGGTGCGGCCCGCCTCGTCCGGAATGACAACGGAAGTGGGGAGGGCGCGACAGGTTTCCACCTTGACGTCATTCCGGAGCGGGCCGCCGAAGGCGGAGCGCATCCGGAACCCACGAAGCGACGGGCGTCCACCGCCTCCTACTCCTCGCCGCGATCGAGCTTGTACTCGGTCTTCAGGGTCTTCGGCCCGAGCGGGTGGTCGGCATGCGGGTAGGGGTGGTGATGGTGATCGTGCGAGTGGCCGTGTCCGTGGTCATGACCGTGCGCGTGGCCATGGTCATGATGGTGATGGCCGTGCCCATGGTCGTGCCCATGGTCGTGCCCATGCCCATGCCCGTGCGAATGCCCGCCGCTGCCGATGCCCTCGACATGGTGGTGGTGGCTCTCCTGCGGCAGGCCGGTCTCGGCCTCGAAGCCCAGCACCTGCTCGCGGTACTTGCACATCTGACAGTTCATGTTGCCGGTGCCCTCCAGGATCTCCTGGATGCGGGCCTCGAAGGTGCGCAGCACCATCTCGTGGTCGCTGAGATACGGCGCCTTCACGAACTCGATGTCCGGGTGGCGGGCGGCGACCACGTCGGTGGCGTCGTAGATCCGCTGCACCAGCACTCCGGTGAACAGGAAGTAGGGGAACACCACGATGCGCTTGAAGCCGAGCTGGGCGGCGTGCTCCAGACCCGGCTCGACCAGCGGGAAGGTGACCCCGGAATAGCAGGTCTCGCCCCAGCCGAAGCCCATGCCCTCCCACAGCAGCCGCATGACCTTGGCGACGTTGGAGTTGGCGTCCGGGTCGCTGGCGCCGCGGCCGACCACCATGAGAAGCGTCTCCTCGCGCTTGACGTCGCCGCCGGCGGCCTGAAGCGCCTGCTCGATACGCTCGCCGGCGGCGTGCAGCATGCGGGTGTCGATGCCGAGCTCGCGGCCGTAGCGGATCGTCAGGCCGTCATGGCCGGCGGCGTAGGTGTTCAGCACCGAGGGGATGTCGTTCTTGGCGTGGCCGGCGGCGAACAGCATGCCCGGCACCGCCAGCACCTCGGTCACCCCCTGGGCGCGCAGGGCGTCGAGCCCGGTGCGGATGATCGGGGTGGCGAACTCCAGATAGCCGTAGTCGACCGGGTAGCGGCCGGCCAGCCGCTCCTTCAGGCGCTGCGCGACCGCGGCGAACTCGTCCACCGCCCCCTGGTCGCGGCTGCCATGGCCGCAGATCATCACGCCGAGCTTGCTCATTCCCATCCCTCCGACCGCGGACAACGCGCCGGGGGGATGAACCGGGGAGCGCCCGTGTCATCATCCGGTCCAGGTTGTCGCGGATATCGCTTGCGATATATCCGGCCCCTCGGTTTCCCTCGGGGCGCCCGTCACGACTGGCGTGTCCCGGGCCGTATGCTGCTTTCTAGACCCCGAGGCTGGAGGACCGCAACCATGCCCGCTTTGCCGGAACCGACCATCGCTGCCGGTCATGCGTTCTTCTTCGGCCTCGGCTACACCGCGCTCAGGCTGGCGCGGCGGCTGAAGGCCGCGGGCTGGCGGGTGTCCGGCACGGTGCGCGATCCGGCCAAGGCGGCGGCGCTGGCGACGGCCGAGGGCATGGCCGTGCGGGTCTTCGACGGCAGCGCGCCGATGGCCGAGCGCGGCTTCGACGGGGTGACCCATGTGGTCGATTCGGTCCCGCCGGCGGCCGCGGGCGCGCCGCCGCTGCTGCATCACGCGGCCGACATGCGGGCATCCCCGACCCTGCGCTGGGCCGGCTATCTCTCGACCCCGGCGGTGTATGGCGACCGCCAGGGCGGCTGGGCGCGCGAGGACGAGGCGCCGACCCCGGGCTCGGTGCGCGGCGAACGCCGGGCGGCGGCCGAGCGGGCCTGGATCGCGGCGTTCGACGGCACGGATGTCGCGGTGCAGGTGTTCCGGATCGCCGGGATCTACGGCCCCGGGGCGGGGCGCAACCCGATCGAGCAGCTCAGGGCCGGCAAGGCGCGGATCATCGACAAGCCGGGCCAGGTGTTCAACCGCATCCACGTCGACGACATCGGCAGCATCCTGCTGGCCGGGATGGCGCGGCCGCGGCACGGCGGCGTCTACAACGTCGCCGACGACGAGGCCTGCCCGCCCGGCGACCCGATCCGGTTCGCGGCCGGGCTGATCGGCGTCGAGCCGCCGGCGCCGCTCGACTTCGACACCGCCGAGCTGTCCGACATGGCGCGCAGCTTCTACGCCGAGTGCAAGCGGCTGGACACCACCCGGCTACGCGACGAACTCGGGGTGCGGCTGAGCTACCCGACCTACCGGGAAGGGCTTCAGGCTATCGCGGCGGGGGCGGTATAGGCGGAGGGCCTAAGGTGTCACACGCCGGTAGTCCGCCAACTGCGTGAAGAACACCTTCGGCTCGCCGGACCCGTCCTCGACCGCCAGCATCAGCTGCTCGGCCTCGGTGAAGTCCAGCGCCGACACCTCGACGTCGATCCAGCCCTCGGGATCGGCGGTCCAACGCGGCTGGTCGGCCATCTCCTCCGGGGTGAACCGCCGTGCCGGGAGGCCGCCGACACCGACGGCCGGGTCGTCGGCCCGCACCAGCCGGAAGCGCCCGCGGTACCGTTGCGCCTCCAGGGACTGCCAGACCGCCATTTCTCCGCGCACCAGGATCAGCGCCATCTCGCGTGCCCGTCTGGCCAGGGCCTCGTCCAGCACCTTGCGGACGGCGGTGGCGTAGAAGCGCTTCGGCGTCAGAAAGACCCGCTCGGAGGTGAGGGGATCGATCTGCAGTTCCTCGCTGTAGATCAGGGATCGTACGAATTTCGGGGCGAGTCCGCGTGCCTGCATCAGATCCTCGCCGCGAACCGCGTAGATCTCGCCGAACCGCTTCGGGTCGCGCAGGGCCTTCTCGAGATCGCCCAGGATCGCTCCTTCGATGCCGATGCCCGACCGGATCGCCCGGGTGACCTTATCGAGCGCCGCCAGGTCTCGGTTGCCGCCGACCCAGTGCTGGTCGTGGGCCCAGCGCGCGAACGCAGCGTTCCAGTAGCGCTCGTGCTCGGACAGCAGGATCTCGCGTCCCTCGGAGAGCATGAAATTGACGTACCAGCCCGGCAGACCGCCTGCCTGCCCCAGGAGCTCGGTCATCACGCCGCCGAGCGCATTGTCGAAGACGCCGAAGCCGAACTTGGCCTGGGCTTCCTGCACGTCCCAGGTGTTCACGGCGTCGTGCATGCCGAGCCACAGCTCCATGGTCGCCGCGGCCAGCCCGAATTTGCCCAGGATGTCGCCGCTGCGGGTGTACTCGACCGCCTCGTCGATGGCCCAGAAATGCTGGCCGATCTTCTTGAAGCTGCGCTCGCTGGTCATGCTCAGCGCCAGACTGCCGAGCTCATCGCCGGTCATCTTCACCGGAACGTCGACGCCCCATTTCCAGTAGCTGGCGAAGGCCTTGGTGAAGCGTTTCGCCCGCTCCGCGCCGGGGGTGTCCGGCAGGCTTCGCGTCGCCTTTATGCGCTCGATCTCCGGCGCGGCGGCCGCGGCGACGACCTCGCGCCAGGACGGATCGTGCAGCAGTTCGTGGGTGAGCGCGTTGACGCGGCCGCCGAAGCGCGCGACGTCGATGTCCTGCTCGTATTTCTGCCAGAGCAGGTAGCGCAGGGACCGGGCGCCCGGCTGTGCGGCCGGGTTCCCGACCGGGTCGCGACGGTACCGGTCGCTCATGAGGGCGAGCGCCGGGGGCTTCAGGTCGAAGGCGAGGTCGCCGGTCACGAAGCCGAGCCCGTCGCCGAAGTTCACGCTGTAGTGCAGGCCGTAGATGCCGGCGGTGGACGGCAGGTCGACGGTGAATTGGAACGGCTCCGACGGCGCGACCTTGCCGCCCTTGCGCGAGGCCGTCCCCCAGGCGACCGGGTCGACCAAGACATAGCCCTCGGACGGCGCCACCGTGAAGCGGACGGCAACGCTGCCGCCGGGCGCCAGACGCACCGGAAACGGTTGCCAGGCGCCGCCAGCGTTCCAGGCTGCGGCGACCGTCGGCCTGATCGGTGCCGCGGCCGGCGTCGCGGCGCACGCGGCCAGCAGCAACGCCTTGCCGCCGGCCAGGGTCTCGGCGAGCAGGTCGGCGGTGCGCAGGCCCTGCACGACCGGGTCCGACGCGCCTTTCCAGTCGATCTCCGTGGAGAAGCCGACCTTGTGTAGACCGCACACCGCTTCCATCTGGGCGCGGATGAAGCGGCCCATCTCGACGGTGTTCAGGATGTAGACCGTGGTGCTTCCGATTGTTTCCGGCGGTCGCCGAACCGTCGGCCGCTCCGGGGATGCCTCGTAGGTGAGGACGCTCAGACGGGTCTTGGCACTGACCCCCGCGCTATGCGGCATCGTGGCGAATGCGCGGGCCTCGAAGCTCTCCACCGTGTGGACGGCGCGGAGCGGCTGATTGTAGGCCGGCCTGACCGGTTGGAACTCGGTCCTCACGCCGCCCGAGGCCGCGGTGATCCGGCCGAGCATGGCATTGACCATCGCGATTTCGGCGGGCTGACCGTCGCCCTGCCAGGACGCGGCCTTCGCCGGTGGCGACCAGACCGCGAACAGCACCCATGCCAGTGCCAGTGCAACCACCGAAGCGTTCCGCCGGCGGGCCGGTCCGTGCATTCCAGTGCGACCGATCATGGCTTCCCCCCTCTCCGCCGGAAGACTGCCCGCCGCCGGTCTCCCGGGCTTTGATGTACGTCAGTGTGCATCTCCGCCGCGGCCCATAGCGTTGGCCTTCCGCTGAACGACTGGGGGACGGCAGCGATGTCTCTGACGAGCGAACGGGGCGCCCGCCGGATGGCGGCAGTCTTCGTGCTGGCGTCCGTGCTGGCATGGAGCGCCGGAGCCGCGGCCGGGACCACTCGCGACGCCGAGTATGGCTACCAGGTCGAGTATCCGGACGCTTGGCGCGTGCAGCGGCAGGACCAGCAGGGCGGGCGAATCGCAATCGGCCTCAGCCCCGACGAGGCCGTCGCCGTCGCCGTCACCAGCATCGATGCCGCCCGGCCGCTGACGTCGGACGAAGTGCATGCGGCATTCGAGGGGAACCTTCTCACCACCATCCTGTCTGGTGGACAGCGATCCTCGCTGCGGCCCTACGTCCTGAACGGACTGGCCGGCGTCTACGGGGTCTACCGTGGTCCGTACGACGGCACCGGCGGCCGGATCGACGCCACCCTGCACGCGTTCTACGGGGCGTTCGGAAGCAAGGGCTACATCGTCTGGTGGATCGTCCCGTCGCATCTCGTGGCCGCCCGCGGCGGCGAGGCCGAACGGGTGATGCGCTCGTTCCTGGTCCCGTCGCTGCTGGCGACGCTGCCGCCGAAGACCGGCTCGACTCCCGACACGGCGGCCTGCGATTCGGTGGTCGGCGCCTGGAAATGGTTCACCGGCTCGACCGTGGTCCTCGACCCGGGTGGCACGATAGGCGGCAATCCGGGCAACGTCTGGACCTGCGAGGACGCCGAGACGCGCACCTTCGTGCTGCGCTGGGGCAGCCGCTTCGTCGACACCCTGGTGCTGTCGGCCGACGGCCAGCGCCTCGAGGGCAAGAACCAGCACGGTTCGCGGGTCTCCGGCCAGCGGCTCTCCACCCCGGACGCCCGTCCGCCCGCCGGCGGGACCGCGACCTCGAAGCCCGTGCCCGCCCCCGCGGTCGTGCCGCCGCCGCCGGCACCCGTGGTGCAGAAGCTGCCGGTGCCGGTGCGGATGGTGGCCACGACCACGGTGAACCTGCGCAGCGGCCCCGGCACCGGCCATGCCGTCGTCGGCCGCCTGCGGAAGGGCGACGAGGTGACGGTGGTCGCCCGCGCCGACGCGGACTGGCGCCAGGTCGTCACCGGGAACGGCCTGACGGCCTTCGTTTCCGGCCGCTACCTCGACCTCCCCGCATCGGGCGGTTCCGACGTTCCCCAAGCGGCGACCTCGTCCGCCGCTGCGGGTGACGGGTTGCCGAACCTCTACGGCGGCGACCGCGACGGATACACCATCCGCTACGGCGCCGGCTGGAGTTTCCGGACGCCGCGGCCCGGGATCGTTCAGTTCCTGCTCGCCGAAGGGCCTCCGGGCGAGACGCCGACCGTCGGCGTCGAGGGCCTGTCCCATGCGGGGGACGGCGGGCCCTACAGGACGCTGGCCGACGCCGTCGACGGCCTGTGGTCGCAGCTCTACTCGACGGCCGACGTCACCGGGGTGCCGGTCGATCGGGGCCGGGAGATCCCCGGCACACAGGGGCCGTCGACGGCGCACGAACTCGTGGTCGACTACAGCCTCGCGGGTCGGCGTTTCCGGCAATGGATGGTGGTTGCGGTGCGCCCCGCGGACAGTGGCTTCCTGGTCTGGTACTACACCGCGCCGACGGACGCCTACGAGGCCGGCCGGCGGGCGGTCGAGGCCGTGCTGGCGAGCTGGCGGATTCTCTAGCCGGCTACACCCGCTTCGCCACCTCCTCCAGCATGACCTCGGTTGCCCCGCCGCCGATCGCCTGGACGCGGGCGTCGCGGGTCATGCGCTCGATGGCGGCCTCGCGCATGTAGCCGAAGCCGCCGTGGAACTGCTGGCAGTCGTACATCACCCGGTTCACCAGCTCGCCGCAGTAGGCCTTCACCATCGACACCTCCTTGACGCAGTCGCGGCCCTGCGCGTCGAGCCAGGCCGAGTGGTACAGCAGCTGGCGGCCGGCCTCGACCTCGGCCAGGCGCTGCGACAGGCGCTGGCGGATCGCCTGCTTGTCCCACAGGGTGCCGCCGAAGGCCTTGCGCTGGCGCACGTAGTCGACGGTCATCTCCAGCGCCTTCGAGGCCTCGCCGATGCATTGGGCGCCCAGCACCAGCCGCTCGTTCTGGAAATTGCGCATGATCGCGTAGAAGCCGCGGTGGACGTCGCCCAGCACGTTGGCGTCCGGCACGAAGCAGTCCTCGAACACGAGCTCGGCGGTGTCCGAGCTGCGCCAGCCCATCTTGTCGAGCGCCCGGCCGACCCGGAAGCCCTCGGCGCCCTTCTCGACCGCGAAGATCGTGACCGACCGTGAGCGAGGCTCATCTGCCTCGGTCTTGGCGGCGACGAAGGTCAGGTCGGCGTGGACGCCGTTGGTGATGAACATCTTCGCACCGTTCAGCAGCCAGCCGCCGCGGGTCTGCACGGCGTGGGTCCGGATGCCGGCGACGTCGGAGCCGGCGTCGGGCTCGGTCACCGCCACCGCGGTGATGGTCTCGCCGGAGACGACCCCCGGCATCCAGCGCTCCTGCTGCTCCGGCGACCCGGCGTTGGCCAGGTGCGGCGACGCCATGTCGGTGTGCACCAGCACGGTGATCGCGAAGCCGCCGAAGGTCGAGCGGCCGAGCTCCTCGGCCAGAACCATGGTCGCCAGGGTGTCCATGGCCGAGCCGCCGTAGGCCTCCGGGTAGCGGATGCCGAGGAAGCCGAGCCCGCCCATCCTGCGCAGCACCTCGCGTGGGGTCGCGCCCTCGCGCTCCCACGCCTCGCCCTGCGGGACGACCTCGGTCTCGACGAAGCGGCGGATCTGCCGGCGCAGCTCGTTGTGCTCGTCGCCGAAATACGGGCTGTCGGTCATGGGGCTTCCTGGCTGGGGAGGTCGATCTCGATCAGGACGGTGTCGGCGTCGACCGGTTCGCCGGCCCGGCCGCGCACCGCCGCGACGGTGCCGGCGGCCGGCGCCTTCAGTTCCTGGAACAGCTTCATGGCCTCGACCACGGCGACGGTCTGGCCGGCCGCCACTGGGTCGCCGACCGCGACCCGGACCTCGACCAGCCGGCCCGGCATCGGCGCGCGGATCCGGCCGTCGTTTCCGGCACCGCCGCGGTCGCCCTGCCGTCCGGTCCCGGGAACCAGGAACGCGACCACGGCGCCGGTCGGCAGCCAGGCCCGATCGGCGGCCAGGGTCAGCCGGGTCCGGTACCGCCGGCCGGCTTCCTCGTAGGCCAGCACGCCGCCGCCCAGCGCCGGGGCCGCGGCGTCGAGCAGGACCTCGCCGGCGCGTTCGACGCGGCGTGCCGGTCCGCGGCCGGAGACGGTGACGGTCTGTGGCGCGGCGCCGTCCACCGCGACCTGCAGGTGGCTCGACCCCGGCCGCCCGGCCGGCTCGGTCACCCGCCAGGCGCCGAGGGCCCGCGAGGGCGGCGCGCCCGGCCCGTTCGTCGCCGCGCCGGCCAGGCAGTACGCCAGCGCCGCCTCTCCCAGGGCGCGGCCGGTGACCGCCGGCGCCGTCCAGCCGCCGGGGAACGCCTCGGCGAGCAGGCCGGTGTCGTGCCTCCCGTCCCGGAACGCCGCCAGGTCCAGCACCTCGGCCAGGAACGCCCGGTTGGTCCGCACCCCGTCGACCCGAAGGTCGGACAGGGCCGTCCGCAGCCGCCGCCGCGCCGCCTCCCGGTCGGGGCCGTGGGCGATCACCTTGGCCAGCATCGAGTCGTAGTAGGGCGTCACGACGGACCCGGCGGCGATGCCGCTGTCGACCCGGATGCCGTCGCCGGACGGCTCGTCGTAGCCGACCACGGTGCCGGTCTGCGGCCGGTAGCCGGCGGCCGGGTCCTCGGCGGCGATCCGGGCCTCGACGGCGTGGCCGGTGCAGCGCAGGTCGTCCTGGCCGAAGCCCAGTTTCTCGCCGGCCGCGATCCGCAGCTGCCAGGCGACCAGGTCGATGCCGGTGACCATCTCGGTGACCGGGTGCTCGACCTGCAGGCGGGTGTTCATCTCCAGGAACCAGGCCCGGTCGGCGGAGGCGTCGTAGATGAACTCGACGGTGCCGGCGCCGCGGTAGCCGATGTGGCGCGCCAGCGTTACCGACTGGTCGAGCATGGCCCGGCGGGTGGCCGCCGGCAGGTTCGGGGCCGGCGCCTCCTCGACCAGCTTCTGGTTGCTGCGCTGGATCGAGCAGTCGCGGTCGAACAGGTGCACGACGTTGCCGTGACGGTCGGCCAGCACCTGAACCTCGACATGGCGGCCGCGGTCGACGAAGCGTTCCAGCAGCATGGCGTCGTCGCCGAAGGCGGCGCGGGCCTCGCCGCGGGCCATCGCCAGGGCGTCGGGGAAGTCCTCGGCGCGGTCGACCCGGCGCATGCCGCGGCCGCCGCCGCCGGCGCTCGCCTTGATCATCAGCGGGAAGCCAATGCGGCCGGCCTCCGCCGCCAGCGTCGCGTCGTCCTGGGCCGCGCCGTGATAGCCCGGCACCACCGCGACGCCGGCCTGCTCGGCGGCGGCCTTGGCGGCGATCTTCGAGCCCATGCGCGCGATCACCTCGGGCGTCGGGCCGACGAAGGTCAGGCCGGCCTCGCCGCAGGCCGCCGCGAACCGCGCGTTCTCGGCCAGGAAGCCGTAGCCGGGGTGAACCGCGTCGGCGCCGGCGGCACGGGCCGCGGCGACCACCGCCTCGATGTCGAGATAGCTCTCGCCGGCCGCGGCCCCGCCGATCCGCACGGCCTCGTCGGCCAGCGCCACGTGCCGGGCGCCCCGGTCGGCGTCGGAGTACACCGCGACCGACCGCAGCCCGAGCGACCGGCAGGCCCGGACGATCCGCACCGCGATCTCGCCGCGGTTGGCGATCAGCACCGAGCCGACGGTCACGTCCGCGATCTCCAGGGCGGCAGCTTCTTGTCCAGGAAGCAGCGCACGCCGGTGCGGCCGGCCTCGCTCTCCCAGCCGTCGGCCAGCCGGTCGGCGGTGTAGACCATGCTGTCGGCGATGGCGTTGCGCGACACGAAGTCGATCAGCTTCTTGGTATCGGCGACCGCCCCGGGCTCGGCCTGCAGGTGCTCGGACACCACCGCCTCGACCCTGGCGTCCAGGTCGCTGGGCTCGACCACCTCGTGCAGCAGGCCGATGGCGGCGGCGCGGTCGGCGTCGAACAGCGCGCCGGACAGCATGGTGGCCCGGCTGTTGGCGACACCGATGCGCTTGACCACGTAGGGCGAGATGTTGGCCGGGACCAGGCCGAGCCGGACCTCGGTCAGGCCGAAGCGGGCGCCGCGGGCCCCGACCGCCACGTCGCAGACCGAGATCATGCCGACCCCGCCGCCATAGGCCGAGCCGTTGATCCGGCCGATCAGCGCCTTCGGCAGGCTGTACAGGTCGAGCAGCATGCGCGCCAGCTCGCCGCTCTCGTGGATCTGCTCGGCCCGCGAGCGCTCCAGGTTCCTGGCGAACCAGGTGATGTCGCCGCCGGCGCAGAAGCTCTTGCCGCTGCCGCTGCCGGTCAGCACGACCACGCGCACCCGGTCGTCGTTGCCGAGCGCGTCGGCCGCCCGGCGCAGCTCGGCGATCATGGTGTCGTTCAGGGCGTTGTGGCGCTGCGGCCGGTTCAGGGTGACGCGGGCGACACCGCGGTCGTCGGTCTCGACGGTGAGGGTCTCGTAGGAAGTCATGGGATCTCCGGGCGAAGGGTCACATGCGGTAGACGGGGGTCCGGCGCGGCGGGTCGGCCGGCACCCCGCAGACGATCTCCAGGCACAGCCCCAGCACGTCGCGGGTCTGCGCCGGCTCGATGATGCCGTCGTCCCACAGCCGGGCGGTCGCGTAGTAGGGGTCGCTCTGCTCGGCATACTGGGCGCGGACCTTGCGCTCGATCCCGGCGAGCTCGGCGGGGTCCGCGGCGGCGGCGCCGTGGCGCCCGCGGCGCAGCTCCAGCATCACGTTGGAGGCGATGTCGGCCGACATGGTGGCGACCTCGGCGGTCGGCCAGGCGAACAGGAAATGCGGGCGGAACCCGCGGCCGCACATGCCGTAGTTGCCGGCGCCGTATGACCCGCCGAGGATCACCGACAGCTTCGGCACGGTGGCGGTCGACATGGCGTACACCATCTTGGCGCTGTTCTTGGCGATGCCGCCGCGCTCGGCCTCCGAGCCGACCATGAAGCCGGTGATGTTGTGCAGGAACAGCAGCGGGATGCCGCGCTGCTCGCACAGCGCGATGAAATGCGCGCCCTTCAGCGAGGCGGTCGAGAACAGCGGCCCGTTGTTGCCGAGGATGCCGACCGGATAGCCGTGGATGCGGGCGGTGCCGCACACCAGGGTCTCGCCCCATCCCGGCTTGAACTCCTGCAGCTCGCCGGCGTCCACGACCCGGGCGACCACCTCGCGCACGTCGTAGGGCTGCCGGCGGTCCAGGCCGACGATGCCGGTCAGCTCGGCCGGGTCGTGCAGCGGCGGCCGGCTCGGACGGCGCGTCGGCGGGGTCGTGCGGTGCAGGTTGATCTCGCCGACGATGTCGCGGGCCAGCGCCAGCGCCGCCGGCTCGTCGGCCGCCAGGTGGTCGGACACCCCCGACACCCGGGTGTGCATCGCTGCGCCGCCCAGGGCCTCGCCGTCGATGTCCTCGTTGATCGCGACCTTGACGATCGACGGGCCGCCCAGGTGGATGCGGGCATTGCCGTCGACCATGATCACCTGGTCGGACAGCGCCGGGATGTAGGCACCGCCGGCGGTGCAGCCGCCGAATACCACCGAGATCTGCGGCAGGCCCATGGCCGACATCCGGCACTGCCGGTGGAAGGCGTTGCCGAAATGGTCGCGGTCCGGGAACACCCGGTCCTGCTCCGGCAGGTAGGCGCCGCCGCAGTCCACCAGATACAGGCAGGGCAGGCGGTTCTGCTCGGCGATCTCCTGGGCGCGGATGTGCTTCTTGACGGTCTCGTGGAAGAACGAGCCGCCCTTCACGGTGGCGTCGTTGGCGATGATCATGATCGGCTGGCCGGCCACCGTGCCGATCCCGGTGACGATGCCGGCGCTGTTCACGTCGCCGCCGTACAGCCCCCAGGCGGCCAGCGGCGACAGCTCCAGGAACGGGGTGTCCGGGTCGAGCAGCCGGTCGATGCGGTCGCGCACCAGCAGCTTGCCGCGGTCGCGATGGCGGGCGCGCAGGTGGTCCGGGCCGCCGCGGATCGCGGTCGCCATGCGGTCGCGCAACCGCGCCAGCAGTTCGTCGTAGCGGGCGGCGTTCGCCTGGAAGCTGTCGGCGCGGGTGTCGATGCGGCTGGTCAGGGTGGCCAAGGGTCAGGACTCCGAGCGCTCGAGAAGCCCGTCCAGGGCGAGGTCGGCGTAGCGGTCCGCCAGCCGGTCGATGTCGCCCTTCGCCGGGTCGAACCATTCCAGGGTGGCGTTCA
Organism: Thalassobaculum sp.; assembly: GCF_040219615.1. Classification (GTDB taxonomy): domain Bacteria; phylum Pseudomonadota; class Alphaproteobacteria; order Thalassobaculales; family Thalassobaculaceae; genus Thalassobaculum_A. Next base: position 6,186 of record NZ_JAVJSE010000010.1, on the reverse strand, counting down.
TGGCGCCGAGCAGGAACAGCCGGAAGGTGGCGGTGTCGACGGCGGGCCGGACGCCGCCGCGGGCGCGGCAGCGCTCGATCACCGAATCCCAGAGCGCCTCGTAGCGCCGCCGGGCGGCCAGGTTGGCGCGCCGGACCTCCGGCGGCAGCTGGCCGAAGATGCGGACGTTGGCCGAGGTGTAGTCGGAATAGGCGAGGAAGGTCTGCAGGTGGCTGCGGACCGCGGCTGCGATCACGGCCCGGGCGGGCGCTTCGGCCGGCAGCCCGGCGACCGCCCGCTCGACCGCGTCGTGGACCAGCTCGATGCCGATGTCGAGCACGGTGGCGACGATCTCGTCCTTGGAACGGAAGTGATAGTACAGGCTGCCCGCCTTCATGCCGGCCTCGTCGGCGATGTCGCGCAGCGAGACCCCGGCGTAGCCGTGCTCGCGGAACCGCCGCGCCGCCACGTCCAGCACGCGCTGCCGGGTGTCCTGCGCCTTTGTCGCCATGCCGATCATCTAACGAACGTTAGGTAGATTTCCGCGACGCGTCAACGCTGCGGATTTCATTCGCCGGCACCGGATCTCGACGAGTCGTGGCCTAGGTTAATTTCCCCGTGGACCCTCTGCCATCCGTTATCTAACATATCAGCGACCATGACGTTAGAAACCCCACCGGAATCAGCCTCATAGGGTCGGTTTCGGCCAAGGGAACGGTCGGGCGCCGCGCAAGGCGACGCCGCTCAGAGGAGGAAACATCCCATGACGAAAGCGAAGTTGAGCCGTCGCCAGGTGCTCGCCACCACGGCCGCGACGGCTGCCGCATTGGCCATGCCCTATGTCCGGGGGGCCCACGCCGCCGGCAAGGTTACCGTCGGCTTCTGGGATCACTGGGTGCCCGGCGCGAACGACACCATGACCAAGATCTGCCAGCAGTGGGCGGACAAGAACAAGATCGAGGTCCAGATCGACTACATCACGTCGCAGGGTCAGAAGAACCTTCTGACGGCCGCCGCCGAGATGCAGGCCCGCTCCGGTCACGACATCCTGGCGCTGCCGACCTGGCAGCCGAACGACAAGGCTGCCGCGCTCGAGCCCGTCGACGACATCATGGGCGAGCTGATCAAGCAGAACGGCGACGTCAACGACACCGTGAAGTATCTCGGCCGCAAGGAAGGCCACTGGATCGCGGTTCCGGCCACCACCGGCAGCCAGTTCAAGGGGCCGTGCTCGCGCATCGATCTGCTGAAGAAGCATGCCGGGATCGACGTCCAGGCCATGTATCCGGCGGGTGCCGAGCCGAAGGCCGACGGCTGGGACATGGAGACCTTCGTGACCGCGGCCGAGAAATGCGCCGCCGCCGGCAACCCGTTCGGCATCGGCCTCGGCGTGACCTCCGACTCGGTGGACGGCGTGGGGGCGTTCTTCAGCTCGTTCGGCGCGAACCTGGTCGACGAGAAGGGCGACCTCCATGCGAAGTCGGACAACGTCCGGCAGGTCATGGAGTACATGAAGCGGCTCGGCTCGGTGCTGCCGAAGGATGCCGCGGCCTGGGACGACGCCTCCAACAACAAGTTCCTGGTGTCCGGCCAGGGCGCGATGATCCTGAACCCGCCGAGCGCCTGGGCGGTCGCCAAGCGCGACGTGCCGGCGATCGCCGAGCAGTGCTGGACCCACGGCATGCCGAAGGGCCCGGCCGGGCGCTACGGCCCGTACCTGCCGTATTTCTGGGGCATCTGGGAGTTCGGCAGCAACAAGACGGCGGCCAAGGACCTGCTGGTCCATCTGTCGGCGCCGGACAACGTCGGCAAGCTGGTGGCGGCCAGCGGCGGCTACGACCTGCCGTCCTTCGCCAAGCTCACCAAGTTCGACACCTGGGCCGAGGAAGCGCCGCCGAAGGGCACGCTGTTCCACTACCCGGACCCGTACCTGCAGCAGATCAAGTCGATTGCGGGCGCCCCGGCGCCGGCGAACATCGCCTTCCAGATCTACAACCAGGCTCTGCAGACCAAGATGGTGGTCCGCTACCTGCAGGGCGAGAAGCTGGAGAGCGTGCTGTCCTGGGCCGAGTCCGAGCTCGAGGGCTACAGCCGGACCTGATCCGGTCCGGCTGATCGGGGGGTGGGGGCGGCGCCGCGCCGGACGCGGCGCCGCATCCCCGGCCCCGCGACCCCGCACGAGGAGCGACACCATGGTCGATACCGCGACGAAGACCGGCGGCTATGCCGATGCTGCGGCGCGCCCGCGATCCAGCCTGAAGCGGCTGATGCAGCGCAAGTCCACGATCGCGTTCCTGCTGACGCTGCCGCTGATCCTGATCATCGCGTCGCTGGTCGTGTACCCGGCGTTCTACGCCGTCCACCTGGCCACCCTCAGCAAGTCGATGACCAAGTTCGTCGGCTTCGGGAACTTCCTCTTCCTGTTCAAGCGCGAAACCTTCTGGATGGTGGTGCAGCAGTCCTGCGTCTTCGCGATCAGCGCGGTGGTGTTCAAGGCGCTGATCGGCTTCTTCGTGGCGCATTTCATCCACGCCATTCCGACCAAGGGGCAACGCAAGTGGCGCGGCATGCTGCTGGTGCCCTGGGTGATCCCGCCGGCGATGTCGACGCTCGCCTGGTTCTGGCTGTTCGACCCGTCCTACAGCGCCATCAACTGGCTGCTGGTGCATATGGGGATCGACCCGGTGCCGTTCCTCGGCAACCCTTACTGGGCGCGGTTCAGCGTGATCCTGGTCAACGTCTGGTTCGGCGCGCCGTTCTTCATGATCATGTACCTGGCGGCCCTGAAGTCGGTGCCCGACCAGCTCTACGAGGCGGCCGCGATCGACGGCGCCAACTGGTGGCAGCGGCTCTGGTACATCACCCTGCCGATGATGCGGAACATCATCTCGATCACCGTGATGTTCTCGCTGATCGTCACCTTCGCGAACTTCGACATCGTCCGCGTGCTGACCGCCGGCGGACCGATCGACTCGACCCACGTCTTCGCCACCTACTCCTTCCTGCTCGGCATCCAGGGCGGCGACATCCCGCTGGGCGCGGCGGTATCGCTGTTCATGGTGCCGATCCTGGGGATCTCGGCGGTCTTCATCCTGCGTGACATCACCAAGCGGGGGAACGAGGCGTGACGGCGACCGCAACCTTCGACAAGAACGGATCCGACCGGGGCGGGCCGACCCGGCCCGTCCACCAGGGCAGCATGAGCCGGGACCGCCGGCGGGCGCTGTTCTGGTCGTACTTCTTCCTGATGCTGTTCGTGATCTTCTTCCTGACCCCGCCGGTCTACATGTTCATCACGTCGCTCAAGTCGAGCACCGAGATCGCCGGCGCGCGGAACCCCTGGTGGGTGTTCGACCCGACCCTGATGAACTACCAGACGCTGCTGACCTCGACCGAGTTCCTGACCTTCATCCTGAACTCGGCGATGGTCTCGGTGATCGTGGTCTCGGTGACCATGATCGTCAGCGTGATGGCGGCGTTCGCGCTGTCGCGCATGCGGTTCTGGGGGTCTGCGACGCTCGCGACCGGGATCTTCCTCTGCTACCTGATCCCCGAGACCCTGCTGTTCATCCCGCTGTTCAAGATGTTCGCGGTGGTCCACCAGTTCACCGGCATCCAGCTGCTGAACAAGTGGTACGTGCTGCTGCTGGTCTACCCGACCCTGACCGTGCCGTTCTGCACCTGGATCATGATCGGCTACTTCGCCAGCATCCCGAAGGAGCTGGACGAGGCGGCGCTGATCGACGGCGCCACCTACATGCAGACCCTGACCAAGATCTTCATCCCGGTGGCCCTGCCGGGGATCATCGCGGCGACGATCTTCGCCTTCACGGTGTCCTGGGCGCAGTTCCTGTATCCGCTCGCCTTCACGACCTCGACCGACCAGCTGGTGCTGCCGGTCGGGATCGTAACCACTCTGATCAAGGGCGACGTCTACAACTGGGGGCAGATCATGACCGGCGCGCTGATCGCGGCGGCGCCGCCGCTCGTCATCTACGCCTTCCTGATGGACTACTACATCGCCGGCCTGACCGCCGGCGCCACCAAGGGCTGACCGTGTCCGCGGCCCGCCGTCCGCCGTCCGATCCCGATCCATCCCTCGGAGAACACGCATGGCCCAGGTGACGCTGAACAAGATCGTCAAGAACTACGACGAGACGCCCGCCGTGCGGGGCATCGACCTCGACATCGCCGACAAGGAGTTCGTGGTCCTGGTCGGCCCGTCCGGCTGCGGCAAGAGCACGACCCTGCGCATGATCGCCGGGCTCGAGGACATCACCGGCGGCGACATCGTGATCGGCGGCCACGTGGTGAACGACGTGCCGCCCAAGGACCGCGACATCGCGATGGTGTTCCAGAACTACGCGCTGTACCCGCACATGACCGTGTTCGAGAACATGTCGTTCGGGCTGCGGCTGAAGCGGGTGCCCAAGGACGAGATCCGCCAGCGGGTCGAGAATGCCGCCCGGATTCTCGACATCACCGAGCTGCTGAACCGCAAGCCGAAACAGCTGTCCGGCGGCCAGCGCCAGCGCGTCGCCATGGGCCGGGCGATCGTGCGCGACCCGAAGGTGTTCGTGTTCGACGAGCCGCTGTCCAACCTCGACGCCAAGCTGCGCGTGCAGATGCGCACCGAGATCAAGAAGGTGCACCAGAAGGTCCGGACCACCACCGTCTACGTCACCCACGATCAGGTCGAGGCGATGACCCTGGCCGACCGGGTGGTCGTCATGAACGCCGGTCTGATCGAGCAGGTCGGCACGCCGAACGAGCTGTACCACCATCCGCGGACCAAGTTCGTGGCCGGCTTCATCGGCTCGCCGGCCATGAACTTCGTGCCGTGCCGGTTGGAGGAGGCGTCCGGCGGGCTGCGCATCGTGCTGCCGGGTGGCCACGCCTTTCCGGTTCCGGCCGAGCGTACCGCACGCTACCGCGATAATGCCGGACGCGGCGACCTGCAGCTCGGCCTGCGCCCCGAGCACATCACCGAGACCCACCGCAACGTCGAACCGGGGCAGGAGACCTTCGAAGTGTCGCTCGAGGTCACGGAGCCGATGGGCATGGAGACCCTGATCTACTTCCAGATCGACGGGGTCGAGGTGTGCGGCCGGGTCAACCCGGCGGCCGGGGCCGAGGCCGGCCAGCCGATGCAGCTGCTGGCCGACCTCAACCACATGCATCTGATCGACGGTCAGTCCGGCGTGGTGCTGTAGCCCGGCGCCGCGATCCAGGGTTGTACGCCTGCCGGCCCGCCGGTACCCTGCATTCGCGATGAATGCGGGGGGAGTGGGGCCCTTGAACCGACTGTGCGCCTTGACGTGCGCCGGCCTGATGATGGCCGGCTGTGCCGGACGCGATGCCGTCCCGGTATCGGCTTACCTGCCGAACGACAAGGAGATGTCCTGTCGCGAGGTCGACACCGAGATCCAGCGCAACAACGACCTGCTGCGCGCCAAGGTGCGCGAGGTCGCCGACACCGAGCAGCGCAACATCGTGGTCGGGGCGGCCGCGCTGATCCTGTTCCTGCCGGCGGCCCTGGCGATGGATCTCAAGGACGCCGCCGGCACCGAGGCGAACTCGCTGGAGCAGCGCAACGCGGTGCTGGCGCAGCTGGCGGCCAAGGGGCGGTGCCGGACCGCCCGGCCGTTGACCGTCGCCGATGCCGACGCCGAGCGGGTCGCGGCCGAGGTGGCGGTCCGCGAGGCCGGCACGCCGGTCGACGCGCCCGGCGTGCGTACGCCGACCGACCAGCGCCTGCACCAGACTTCGGGCGTGGCGTCGCCGACGGTCGTCCAGGCATCGGCCGGATCGACCGGCGTCGGCAGGGACCGGCTGCAGGACCTGATGGACCGGTTCCTGCGGGGCGAGATCAGCAAGGCCGAGTACGAGCGACTGCGTGCCGGATAGCGGTGCTGGCCGGATCGCGGTGCTGCAGGGGCCGACCGGCTAGTAGATGATCTGATCGTCGCCGCTGGTGCTGCCGAGAACGATCTCGCCGCGGTCGGCCAGGTCCTTGGCGGACTGCACCATCATCTGCTGGGAGTCCTCGACGTCCTTGAGCCGGACCGGCCCGAGCGCCTGCATGTCCTCGCGCATCAGCTTGGCGGCGCGTTCCGACATGTTCGAGAAGAACAGGTCGCGCAGTTCCTCCGACGCGCCCTTCAGCGCGATCACCAGCTTGTCCTTGTCGACCGCCCGCAGCAGCGT